>NZ_PVBQ01000006.1 GCF_002980525.1 Sphingobacterium haloxyli | reverse complement strand
TAGCAGATATATCCATGGCGTACATCTCCTTAACATAACCCGAGATATCCCGCGTACTCATGCCCCTGGCATACATCGCTATAACGTTGCCTTCCAGTTCGTCAGTGATAATCAACTGCCGTTTAGGGACTATTTTTGGCTCAAATGTGCCGTTTCGGTCCCGGCCGCTCTCCAATTCAAAATGTCCTGATTGAAGGCTCCTGACCGTTTTTTTCGTCTTCCCATTTTTACGGTTGATCTCTCCGGAAGCTTTATTCTCCTGTAGGTGGTGGTCCAGCTCTCCCTCCAACATGCTTTCCAGAAGATGTTTCAGCATCGGAGCAAAAATTCCGTCTGTACCGCCCATTTTTTTGCCCTCATAAAGGCCTTTCATAGCTTCCTCTTTGAAGCTTTCGAAGTCAAAATTGTCTTTACTCATGTTCTGTGTCTAAATATAGAAATTCTTTATTTGACACAGTTTACTTTACACCCTCTCAAATAGCGGCGTCTCTCTATAACCTTCTATATCTTTCTTCTAAAAGATCTTTATACTTTTCTTTGTATTCTTCCGAAAGAAAAGAACTATCTATCCAATGCAACGCAACTGGTTTCCTTTTCTTAAAACGTTTAGCAACACCTTCTATCTGCTTATTATTTAATCCTAATAATGCTCCAAATCTTTGAAAATGCTCCCATTGAAGTTTTCTTTTTTTTCCCTCCAACGTTAGCGCAAGTTCTTCCGTATCTTCAGGATTTATAATCGCAACGTTTAATAGATCGTATGCTGGGGCTAGTGCCCATTTATTGTTCTGAAAAACCATGGAGAAATTTTTCAGATGCATATCGTTGTTTCCAGTCAGGAAACAGAAAACGGCCAATTCTAAGAAATAAACTGTGTCGAGCAACGTATTGTCCGAATACTCATACAGTGCTTTGCCGACCTTCTCCATAGAACCCTTGTATTTGTCAAATGCCTCTGTGATTTGGAACATATCGAGCATGTGTATTTTTTCTCCGGCATCTGTCCGGTCTATCCTTTTTGTGATATAAGATAGTTCACCTGATCTCAACCTTATCAAACTGGACTTAACAACGTTGATACCGAAAGCTTCGGCGATGCGCATAGTGACGTGTTCGTTTTCCGGCATTTCAGGAAATTGATCGGAAGGTGGTTTGAAAATATAATTTCCGCCCAAAGCTCCTACCACGGTTAGGCGACCTTTGTCTCCGTCTCGAATCGTGTTTTTCACTAACGATAAAGAAAGCTTAGGTTGTACTCCCGGAACAGCTATACTCCGCTCTACGACGTTCTGTGCCAATTCTGCCATTTGTGCCAATGAATGTTCGAACACCGGCTGCTGTTTTGTGCCAAAAAAATCTAGACTACATTGCTCGTGAAAATCACCCGACTTATTGTCAGGCAACTCTTTATAACAGTACAAACACTTTTTATTACTCATTTTCCTGAGGTATAGGTTGAACACTTACAGCACCGATACAGTTTTGACAGCACGCTAACAGCAAACCCATCCGGTCGTTTGGGTTGATTTTCCAGTTCTTGGTCGCGATGTCCAATAACCAGCCTTCTGGTATTAATCCCTCAAAAAATGGAAATAGACGCTTATCTTTGTAGAGTTTAGGATTCACGGGCATGGTAAATGTTATAAATGCTTTCGGATAAGCTTTGATATAGGCTTCATCATATTGAAAAACATATTCTCCATCGTCAGTCTCCGTAAGGATGCCTGCTAAATGATCTTTATAATATATAGATGCTTTCCTCATCAGTTACTCCTTTGTCGTTACTAGTTCTCTTGCATTTACGGGAGCCAAAGTATGCCCAAACATTTTAAGTACTTGGTTTACTTTTTCGAGATTCAGGTTCTCTTTTCCCTGTTCTATTTTTCGGATCACCGTTAATGCAACACCTGCTCGTTCAGCAAACTCTTCCTGTGTAAGGTTTACTTCTTTTCTTTTTTGCTTTACAAAATCTGCAAGTACTATCATTGTTATATGCTTTTGCAACGAATTTAAGAAAAATTACCGTATTATATGCAAAAACATATAAAAATATCTACTCACAATAAATTATATGTATTTAGATATAAGAAAAGACTACTGATTCAATACATTTACAATTATTTTGAACGCGGATTTCGCTTCTTTCATTATTGGAAGAAGTGGCCAGATATGAGGCATTCCTTCTCCTACAATTGTATCATATGCCACGTTAGATTCTTCTAGCTTTTTTTCGAGAAGTCGCTGATCAGGGTAGGTAATATCATATTCTGCCAGAAATAGCAATGTTTTCGGAAACTGCTCGAAGTTACCATTTATAGGAGAAATGGATACGTCATTCAGATTGTTGTTTTCAGCACACATCTGTTTAGCACTTAATACACCTTTCTTGGATAACATAGGATCTAACCTATCAATTTCGTCGATTTCGGGGTTGGAAAGTGTCGCATCCATCACCGGTGAAATCAATATTAAGCGATAAGGCAACATACTATTTTTTTGAATGAGTCTTTGCGTAAGTGCAATTGCTAATGTCCCGCCAACAGAATCTCCAATAATAGTAATACTATCTGGGTTGAATTTTTCCAGCGCCTTACTATAGATATGATCAATATTCGCTGATATTTCTGAAATCTTATGTTCGGGAGCTTTAGGATAATCGCACAGCCAAATCGTATATGGTGTTTGTTTCGAAATTTTCTCCACCGCGTCCCAATGATGTTGGGAAGGGCCAGAAACAAATGCACCACCGTGTATAAATATAAGTAACTTATTTGATTCGTCTTTCGGTTTTACTTCTGATATCGTTGTCTGGAGTTCAGTAAAAGTCCGCATATAGCTGTTCTTCCTGAAATAGCTGTTTTTAGAGATAGGAACATCATCCGTACGGAGCTTTTTATAATCAACAGGATTTTTGCTAAAAGTTTTTTTTAAGCCTTTTACTTTAATGACTAGTATCGTAATATAGTACGCAATACTCCTTTTCATACCTAAATATTTGTGTCTTAAGTTATTAATAAATTTGGAGTTCTCGTTCCTAAACTTAAAACAAAAACTCCCGAGGCATTGGTGGAGTACCCCGGGAGTTTACTATATCCTTAACTGATGCTGCCTAAAAGAACTTATCGAAGCGACTATCCAGCTGGATGTACTCCACTCCTATTTCTTTTAATGCCCTCGCAGACTCCTCATAATTATCCTCCCTTGACGGGTGATAGTTGATCACACCCACCACTTGTATATTATTCCGTTTTGCCCATTGGAAATCATCTGCCGAGGGATTGGCAAATAAATAATAATGCTGCGCAGCATAGTCCGATCGTTGTTGATAGTTTTCAATTTGCTTTCTTGTACAGCTTAATTTAATTTTCCCCCTGAAGTAATCTGTGGCTTCCTCGGTAGGGATAATCAGCGCTTGGTCAGCCAGATGAAGATCGGTAAGCAAGGTATAGATTTCTTCAAATCTACGTGGCTGATAGCTCGGTATCTTAAGATCAATCATAACCTGTAGTCCGTTGTCCGCCGCTACGCGCAACATGTCGTCCAGTCTTTGTACCGTATGTCCGTTAGCAGATTTAAAGGATCGCAACGCATCCCAATTTAGCGTATCTACCCTTTTGTCCACGCCGAAGAAGCGCTTTAGGTCACGGTCGTGGTGTACGATCAAGACGCTATCTTTCGTCATCCGTACATCGAGTTCCACCATGTAATATCCTTTCGCCGCGGCTTTTGCTATTGAAGCTATACTATTTTCGTCGGTCTGATCATCCACCACCCCACCCCGGTGGGCGATCAGTTTAACATGGTCAAACTGTGCTTCGCAGCATAGCGTTGCTCCCAGTAGGAGGAACATCATCAATATATATTTGTTCATTTGTAATGTTGATTTTGTACCAATACACCACCGCTCTTGTCAATCTCTACCTGCGGCAGCGGAAAAAAGTAATGTTTCGGTCTTGAAAAATTAATACGATTACGATCGGCATGATATACAGCATCTGGATTTTTCAATATTTCCGCTACATCAACCCAGCCCATCCTGTCCCAGCGGATAAGATCAAAAAAGCGTCTGTTTTCGCCGGCCAGTTCCAGTCGTCTCTCTAATATGAGGTCATCTTTATCTGCTCCCGAGATCGGTTGAGCATGTGCTCTTCTGCGCACCTCATTAATTTCGACATCGCCGGCACCCGCTCCCGACTTCCTGATCTTGGCCTCTGCGACCAACAAATAGACGTCACTGGAACGCATAAGAGGAATGAGCAGGTCGAAACTCAGGTTACCCTCAGGCGTAAAAGTCGTATATTTATTAAAATGATAACCTGTTTCCGAGCTATTGCCATCGTATCTCATTTCCGTATTCCCTACGTCGATCATATCTCCGTCACTCCACATGGTCGCCAACCTGCGTGGGTCGTTGCCAAACGCGTCAAAAAGACTTTTCATTGGGTGGAAAAAGTTCCATCCGCCGAGCGTACGTGGGCTGAAATAATAAATCGTAGACGAATTACGCCATGCCTGCGAAGATGTCACGTAGAGCAGCATTTCGGGAAGCGCGGCTGTTTTCTGACGAAAATTATCCTGAAAGTTGTCGGCCAATCCATATGTCGCATTGGCCGTAATATGCTCGCCAGCGTGGATAGCCAGATCCAGCTTATCCTCGTTGTCCGGATAACTTGACCAATGCATGTACAACTGCGTCAAATATGCCCATGCAGTACCTTTATTGACGCGGCCGGCGCTTGAAGTTGCGGGAAGCAGCTTTTCAGCGGCCTGTAGGTCCTGCTCGATAGCCTGCAGCACTTCCTCGATGGCCGCTTTCGGCTTGTTATAATTTGCGTCCACAACGTCCTCCTGGGTAAGGAGTGGAAACTCGCCATAAGGCAAATACAACCACCAATTAGCAAACGCCCGAAAGAAATAGGCCTCTCCGAGGCTTCTATCCTTGATTTCCTGGGAAATATTGGCAAGATCGGGCACATGCGTAAGAATAATATTGGCCCTCGAGACCATTTCGTACTTCCATGTCCAACCTGCACTCAACTGTGGATTGGAAGCATCAAAAGTGAATGTTTCGATGGCTTCATCCTCCGAATGGTCACCAGCCCGGTATACATCGTCGGATGCGATGTCCCATGTATAATCTCCGTGTGCTACAAAATCTTCCGCTATCAAGATCCCATAAAGCCCCGTAACGGCATCCACCACAGACTGTTCGTTTTTGAAATAGTTTTCTTCGGTATACTGTCCTTTTACGTCAATGTCCAGCAGATCATCGCAGGAGGAAACTCCCCACGACAAACACAAAAGGATGACGGTTAATACATTATTGTTCTTCATCTTTAAAAATCAAATCTAAGCCCTAAATTAATTTTTCTGCTAAATGGAAAGTTTGCGTAATCTACTCCGCGCTGCAGATTTCCATCGGAGTAGCCTATCTCCGGATTATATCCTTTATAAGCGCTCATCACAAAAAGGTTTTCTCCCATGACGTACACGTTCATATCCCGGAAAAAGCTTCTTTCCGACGTAGGTATCTTATATGATAAGGTAAGCGTCTTCAACTTCACAAAGTTTCCGTTTTCAATAAAAAGATCGGACGTCCGATGGTTTAAATTTGTCCGCTGCGTGCTCATACGCGGAATCGTATTGCTGGTACCTTCGCCGTGCCAACGACCTAGTGCCTCCGCGTACATATTATAAGAATAAGTAGGGTCGAGTCCTTGCATCCGATCGGCGTTGTAAAGCTGTCCGCCAAAACTTCCAGTTAGATTTGCATGCAACATCCAACCTTTAAACCCTACCCCCAGTTGCAATCCAAGAATGGCATCCGGATTTGGGTCACCCAGATAGACGCGGTCCTGCTCATCGATCTGTCCGTCGCCATTGATGTCCACAAATCGAACGTCACCGGGTTTTATGTCCGCCTTTCGTCCGTCATTTTGAATGTGTACATCGGCATCGATTTCGGCTTGATTCTGGTAAAGACCATCGGTCTTCCATCCAAAAAAAGAAGCTAAAGGCATCCCTTCATAGGTGCGGGAAATCTCTTGGGACTGGCGTCCATAAAAGACAGAGCCAATGTAGTTGTTATTCCCATAAAGTTTGGTCACCTTATTCTTCAGGAAAGTAAGATTGAAGCCTACATTATAAGCAAAGCCGTTATCTAACTGCTTCTGGTGGTTCAGTTCGATTTCCCAACCCCAGTTACGCATCTCCCCGATATTGGAATCCGGAATAGTTGCCCTACCTACAGTACCCATGACCACCGCGGGAATAAGCATATCGCTTGTCCTTTTATCAAACCACGCGACATTTGCCGTCAAACCACCTTGGAATAATACCGCATCTACCCCCAAGTTGGTCATCGCCGTTTTTTCCCAGGTAATAAAAGGATTGGCAAGGCTCGTAATGCGGGAGCCGCCAACTTGGTCAGCGCCAAATGTGTATTTATTACCGTAGTCGATATTCCTTTTGATGGTGGTGAGGTATTGCAAATCGGCCACTTCCTGGTTGCCCAACATCCCCCAACCCCCTTTGATCTTTAGATCGTCCAGAAAGGATATATCCGCCATGAAATTTTCTTCCGATATCCGCCATCCTGCAGAAAATCCGGGAAAATATCCCCACCTTCTACCGGGCATAAATTTGGAAGAACCATCGCTCCGCATCGTCATGGTCAAGAGATATCTATTGGCGTAGCTGTAGTTAAGCCTGGCAAAAGCCGAGGCTAATTTTTGTGGCACGTCATAATTTCCGATGATACTGTTCATCGTAGCGCCGTTATCAAATACGATCTGGTCTAGACTTTCATCTGCGTATCCTATCTTTTTTGCCGTTTGGAAACTGCCGTTTCTAGATTGCATGGAGACCCCGGCCACTGCATCGAGATGATGGCTACCAAAAGCACGACGATAATCTACATACGTTTCGCCCAAAACCGTATAACTTTCTTGGTTTGTGATCCCCAATTCTGCGTCATTACGTCGTCTCATCTGTTGGGTGACACTTGGGAAGAAGTCCCGAGACTCATAGAGATTCCCCTCAAATCCAATATTACCTTTCCACTTCAAATCGTCGGTAATTGCATACTCCAAGGTTATGGAAGCTAACATATTATGGTTGCGTTTCGTCCGGTCCTCTGTGGAAAGCTCGTACACAGGATTGTTGATGTCTCCCAGTTCATTATTTGCCGATGCCGTTCCCCACTCCCCGTTTTCGTCCATCACCGGGATGGCCGGGTTAAAACGAAGTGCCTGCCACAGCACACCGCTGTACACCGAACTCGTAGACGGGTTATACCAATTCCGATAGTTATATTGAAAGTTCTGAACCAGTTTCAGTTTATCGGAAATTACGTGGTTCGAGTTGACCCGCGCCGATAGTCGACGAAATTTGGAACTTAACATAATCCCTTTTTCGTTATAATATCCCAAACTGGTCAGATAAGACGATTTCTCTCCGCCACCTCTGATGCTTAGATCGAAATTTTCCAACCTGCCCGCTTGAAAAAGTTCGTCTTGCCAGTCGGTACGATCTTCCGCATAATACGGGTCGTCCCAGAAGACATTCGCTGTGATCCCATCATTGGTATAGCGTTCTTTTTTAAGCATAACGAGATCTTCCGCACCAAGTAAATCGAGTTTATTATTTACGTTGGTGATCCCGGAATATAAGTTGACACTGTATTGCGTCGGCTGACCAAATTTACCTCGTTTTGTCGTCACTAAGATAACCCCATTGGCCGCTCGCGTACCGTAAATTGCCGCTGAGGAAGCATCTTTTAATACTTCTATCTGTTCGATATCATTGGGATTGATATCCGTCAATTTTCCAGAAGGCACACCGTCAATTACCACTAAAGGGTTCGATGAATTGACACTACCTGTCCCCCGAATCTGTATCGTAGGCTCTTCTGCCGGAGATCCTCCTCCAGATACGATTTCAAGCCCCGACGACAATCCCTGAAGCGAATTGGACAATTGGCCTATAGGCGCGACGCTCAATTGCTCGCCCTTGATACTAGATACGGATCCCGTAAGGTCACTCCGACGCTGTGTACCGTATCCCACGACCACCACTTCATCCATCTCGGTGATGGCGGGAACCATTTCGATAACAACCTCGCTTCCCTGATTTACCGTAAGCTCCTGCCGTTGGAAACCCACCGATGTGAAAACGAGTACCGCCGGCCACTTCGAAGCGCGTAGTTCAAAATTTCCGCGTTCGTCGGTAGCTGCACGGTTATCTGTATCTTTTTCCACAACCGAGACATTAGCTAAGCCAACTCCGTCGATATTGCTGACGCGCCCCTTTACGACGGCCTGTTGGCGTACCGCTGAGGGCATCTTTTTGGCACTAGGTATTCCCGTCGCCTTTTTGCCCTCTGTTAGGATAACATGCTTATCGACGATATTATAAATGATATCGTGCTTAGTCAAAATTTTTGAAAGAGCCGCCTGTATCGATAATTCCCGCATGTCGACATCCAATTTCAGATCCGGTGGTACCAATGCGGAATCATAAAAAATGTGGTAGCCACTTTGCTCTTGGATCGCCTGTAGAACATCGGCCATCTTCGCGTTCTTTCGCTTTAAGGTAATGGTCTGGCCAAAAGTCATTGCGCTGACCTGTATTGTTGCTGCGCACATTAATAAAAGTGCTAATTTCATGGACAAAAGCCTGTTTATTCGAGGAATACAACTTTTCCTGCGTATCGAAATACTATTTTTTTTATACATTTGCTATTGCGGTTGTGTTTATTTCTGCAATCGTTGTTCAACATTTTACTATATTATCGGGAGCGTTCGCGGCGTTCCTGATAATTGTTTCTTCATACATACGCTATCTGTACTTATTTAAATCACCTTGATCCTCCTTTCTTTTATCTCAAATTTTATGCTGTTTGTCATCTCAATCAATCCCAACAGCGTCTCTATATTTTCGTAGCGGGAAATCGAACCCGTAAACCGAACAGGCTCTTTATCAACAGCATATTCAAAAGAAACATCGTACCATCGGGATAGACAGTCTAAAACCTCTCCCAATGGTGCATTGTCGAAAGCGAACGAGCCAGTCCGCCAAGCTATCGTATAATATGGATTTATTTTTTCTACCTGGATTTTCCCCGAACGGGTACTGTAAATAGATTGCTGGTTAGGCAGGAGCTTTTCCTCCCTACGGTTAGGAAAGCGTAAGCGAACAGCACCTTCCACTAACGTTGTTTTTATCCTGTCGGTATAGCTATTTAAATTAAACGCAGTACCCAGCACCTCTAATTCCTGATCGCCAACCTGTACGATAAAGGGTAGCTTTTTTGTACCGACGGTTTTCTTAACAACACGGAAATAAGCCTCGCCCGTAAGTTCAACTTTCCTAGCCACCTCCCCGAAGTTCAAAGGGTAGCGGAGGCTGCTTACTGCATTTAACCAGACTTCGCTTCCATCTGGCAGATTCAGTTTATATTCGCCACCGCGCGGAACAACAATTGTATTGTATAAGCCGTTTTCCAGCGTCTTTCCATCTAACATCCTATACGAAATTTCGCCTTTCTTGTTTTTCGTGAGCGTGTATCCGTCCATCGTTACCGAGGTATTATCCGCAAGTTTCTCCAGATCAATTTCCCGACCGTTTTCCAATACGATTTTGGCTTTGTTCGTCCCCGGAACGATTGCCGACCATTGTTTCTGCTCCCGATCCGTCCCGTCTTCGCTCCGATCGAATAAGTCGGTATCTGTAAAGAGAAGCGCTGTAACCCCAATCAGTATAAAGAGAGCAGCAGCAACCCGCATAAACGGCCATTTACGAAAACGACTGGATGGTGCCTGCTCATATTGCCTATTTATCCGCTGCTGAATAGCACTATAGTGCTCATCCGCATTTTCAGTGGCCAGCCATGGCAAAGGTGACTTCTCGGCCAATTCGGCAAAAATGTCCTCCAGTAGTTGATCGGAAGTTTCCTGATGAATATACTTTTTCAGTTCTTTCAGCTCGTGATCTGTTATGCTCCCGTCACGGTACCGCCGAACTAAGCGATATAGCTTATCCTTTTCCAATATTATTGTCCTTTACTCTTATAATTACCTCAAGCCGGTAAAAGGACTACTAACGAAAGAAATAAATTAAAAAAATAAAAGCGTAAAGCTTGTGCAAGCTCAGCCTTATTTTACGTGACGCGCTTATTAATTGGTTTTTCACGGTATTTTTGGAGGTACCCATCTGTTCGGAAATCTCCTCGTAAGAGTAGCCCGCAAATTTGTTCAACTGGAATATCTCCTTTTGTTTGGCAGGCAACTGCTCCACCAATTCCAACAGCAAGGAACGCAAGTCATTGCCCTCCAGTTCGTCAATTGTTGCCGTAGAGCGTTCATCCCAATCGATGCTAAGCTCATTTTTAAATTTCGCCTCAACAATCGACCGACGGAAAACACGTAACAGATATCTTTTGGTTACTACGAACAATAAGGGATAAATTCCGCTAGGGCCGTCAACCTTCGAACGACTTTGGTATAGTTGAACAAAACTCTCTTGAACCGCGTCGGATGCAATATCCTCTTTTCCGCATACGGAATACGCATACCGTAGAAGTGTCTGCTGGTAGGTGTCAAAAACCTTCCGAAAAACCCGTTGGCTTCCACGCTGGAACGCCTTAAACTCTTCTTCGGAAATATCTTTGGCGTGTGGTCTCATAAGGAAAAATTCACCCTACAAGATTACACAACTGGTATAAAGGTTTTGTTAATAAATATTTATGTTATTATTAGCCTCTTTTTATGCTGTCGACGCGTATCCAGTTTTGCCAACGTGGGGTTGCCTAGCCATGGTTTCAGTCTCCGCACCATTAGTTCCCACTTTACTATCGAAGTTAATCACGTAAAAACTGGATGGCATCCTGCGGTGTCGGCTCATTCAATAGGATAATTTCTTCATCTGTGAAATGGATGAAACCCTTTTCTTCAAAACTTCTCAGCCAACCTTCCATAGGCCACCTGCCCCACTTCCTACGGAAATAGGTAGCGTTGCCTACAATACTCTTCAGATGGTCTACCGGAGGGTCGTAGGTGGGATGGTGCTGGTGAAACGCTAGTGTATCAATCGTCTGCAACGACACACCTTTTTCCCTGGCGTTAAACGCAAAATCAGTATCTTCACCGCCGTACCCTAGATAAGCCTCATCAAATCCTCCGATACGTTCAAAGGTATCTTTAGCGCACCCAAAGTTAAGCGACCAGAACAATTCATAAGGGTATTCGCTGAGCGCACTTCGTACCGGATCAGGCGTACTTATTTCGTACATCCTATCCGACCAATTAGGAACTTGATCAAATCCATTTGGTAAATAACGAACACGACCGCTTACCAATTCGGGCTGCTGTTCAAATTTAAGCTTATATTGCGCCAGCAGGGGTGTCTCGGGAATGCAGTCCACGTCCAAAAAAATAGCATACGGCGTCGTGGCATGCTCCATGGCTGTATTGCGGGCCAACGATAGATTAAGTGGTCCGTCTGTTGCAAGCGAAATCGCCCGAATCGGGAAAGGGTACTCGTCGTAAAAGTCGTACGGATGTTCATTCATGTGCACAATCACCACCTCCGCTGGATACATGGATCCGCTTGCTATTCCACGGAGCATATTTCGTAGCGCATTGCGCCGTTGGTACACGAGGGTAAGTATGGATATGTGCTTAGTTGTATGCATTGATCTGTACATGTTCCAGCCGGTGCTCAAATAACTGCTTATGCAGCTGTTTAAGCCTGTCAGCGATCTGTTCTGTAGCGCTCGGGTTCATCATCTCATTCCAGGCTAAAGTCGAAAGGTTTTTCGCTTTTACAATAAGCGTTTCCCAGTCCGCGTTATAAAGCTCGCTTTCGCGCACAACCAGCGCCACACCCTCGCGTTGGAGCAACATGGCTTTGACGAGCTGTTCATCAAAAGGACGTTCCGCAGGAACGCAGATCATTCGCTTGCGTAAGCTCCCCACCTCCATGACGCAGTTATGGCCTGCATTACAGATCACCACTTCGCAGGATTTTAAAATTTCTTTTGCTGCGGTGCTGTGCCCATAGTAAATCAGCCCCGGTAAAGGGCCGCAACGGCTCAGCTCGCCCAATATATGCAAGGTATACTTTGCCGGTAATATCCCACGCAAATGCGTAATGAAACGATCGTCGAAGCAGGACCCGCCCCTGCCGATAAACACCGCAATGTTACCCAGAATTGTATCTTCATTTACATCAGTTGAGTCCCCAAACCTGGAAAACCCGCCCGAAAAGAAGGTTTTACTTGCAAAACGCCCCTCGTCATGCGCAAAGCTGAGTGATTCGGAGTACGGAGCCACGATCAGTTCTGCACTTTCATAGGCTAGCGTATGTGCAGTGTCCCTTCGGTCACCGTGCTGCCTGACCACGATCGTTGGTATCCCACAGAGCCGTGCCAGCAACGTTATTTCCACCGATACGTCGACCACCAGCATACAGGTTCGATTTTGGGCGAAAAAAGTGGTCAGCAGGAGATTTCGCTGGGCAATGCCGGCGATATTTAGCGGCGCGTAATGGAGAAACGATAGGTTGTCATTTTTCACGCCGTTATCCAGATCCATAGGCGTATCGATGGGCAGATGAATACAGTGAATCTGCGCCGGGATCAATGTTTTATAGGGTTCCAGATCGCTTCCAAAGAAGACAACCTCGTCGTAGGGCAACGAGTTGGCTATAGATACTGCCCGGGTAACGTGCCCTGAACCATGATGATGAATGTAAAAGCCATATTTAAACTGCATGGGAAAACAGGTTGCGTGCACTTATTTCCCGAAATAATTGCTCGTAGGAGGTTACCATCATGTCTATATTTAAATTTTTGTCAGCATACTGACGGCACGCTTTCCGATCGAGGGTTGCCGCCTCGTTTATGCAGCGGGCTAGCTCGACGGTGGAACACGCTTCTGTTAAACGCCCGGTTGCGCTGTTGATAATCGTCGGCAAGGCTCCACGTGCAAAGCCGGCGACAGGCGTTCCACAAGCGAGACTCTCGGCCACGACCAGCCCAAATGGCTCGTCCCAACACGGCGTAACAACACTGACCGCCGCATTCCCGATAAGTTCATTCAATTCTTTATGTGTACAGTGTTGCACCCATTCTGACTCTTCATCCAGTAAAGGCGCAACATACGTATCGAAGTAATGTCTATCTGCAACGGAACCCGCCAACTTGATTTTCCTGCCCGCCAAACGGGCAGCTTCGATGGCCAGGTGCGTACCTTTGTCGGGATGTATGCGGCCAAACCACAACACATAGTCACCCCTATTCTCCGAGCTAAATCCCCACTGTCGCAAATCGATCCCGTTTTGGATAACGCTGCACGCCTTCACATAAGGCTGCCAAGCGATCGCATTGCTTTGCGATACAGAAACATAGGTAATTTTACCATATTTCCGTTCTTTACGGATTGCACGTTTCATTTCGAATATAGGTGGTGTATGCAATACCGTAACCATTGGCGTCCGGGTCAAGGTTGCCATGGTGATCGGCACATAATTGAGGCTGTTATTGAATATGATATCAAACCCTAACTCGTCGATATCCTGCATCAGTTCCAGATAGGCGTGATGCGTAGAAATAAAATCGCCACTTATTTCATGCGAACGGGAGCGGCTCAGCGTTTCCCTATCATAGTCTACGTCGCTTAGAATAGGATGTACATTTAAGACAGGGTCCGAGCATTCACTTGCAAATAGCGTCACGTCGTGCCCTCGTTGGATAAGCAACCGGCTGATGTCGTGGGTAAAAGCCTCTAGCCCACCCATAAACGGCTGGCGGATGGGGTGTTTTAAATGCGCAATGATTCCTATTTTCATAATAATTTATGTATATCTATAAACGCCAAGCAATTACAGCATTCAAAATTTGAACTCTTTCCAGAGCGTAGGCCTTTCCTACAGGCGAGGAAAGACAATGTAAGAAATGTATAGCAATCTATTTTTGAATTCTGATAAATCAGAAATACCTCGCACTTCTTTATTATAGTTATATCTTCTTGCCAACAAATTCAGTAATACATTCGCTTCGTTAAGCAATAAACTATCTTTCTCCATCCTACGGTTGTTTAATTATAACAGATCTTATACTATATGTCACATTGAAAGAACAGCGATCACGCGAAAATGTTTTCTATTTCACAGGGCAAAAAAACTGCAGTTAGCTCCATTCGTATAAAGCCGATAAGCGCGGTAAATTTTGAAGTCATTTTTATGCTTTACCAATGGCCTTTTAAACAAACTAGCTTCGGACGTTTAAATAAGATACCCGCACATGCTTATTTAACAACGGATTAACTGATAGTTTTCAATTTGCTTTTTTGTACAGCTTATTTCATTTTCCCAGAACCCAGTTTCCATATTTCAGGACAATGCGGATACACCATAGATTTGGTCCAACATATGGTATAACTTCGGATGATCCTCTTTTAGCAAAGTGGGCTTTTTGAAGAAATACTCTGATACAACGGCAAAAAATTCGGCCTCATTCGTGCCCGCATATGCTCGGATATCTGATTCGCCCGTTCTGATCTCGCGAATGGTTTTATGCATCTCTTTGATCCAAGGTTCGATCAATGACTTAGGGATAAGATACTCGGGAATGCCATCCACCTCGCCATCGGCCTTGTCGATGAGGTGTACAAATTCGTGAATGGCGGTATTATCTGCAGACATGTTCAAAAAACCATTTCGCAGTGCCTGCTGTGATAAGATCATCTTGCTGCTGAGGGCACCTGAACCAACCATCCCGGCGACATTTCTCTGCTCGCTCGCTGTACTGAAACGTTCATCAAAATAATCAGGATACACCAGTACTTCCGTAAGGTTCCGATACACCCATAGTTTGAAATGAAAAAGCGGAATAGTCGCACTCGCCGCAATAAGTACTTTGTCCTCATCGGTAACCACAGCACCTTTCTCTGCCGATATCTTGGTGTGCTCCAAAAAATAGCGTACCCTTGTCAAGAACGTCTGCTGTTCATCCGCTGGTAGATGACGATAAAAGCGAACTTGCTTCTCGAGAATCCCTCCCATCAGCTCGTCTGTGAAGGTAGCAGGTACTGGAATTTTCTTTTTACCACCATACCTAAAGATGAAAATAATAAGCACACTGGCGAATAGCATGAGGCCAGCGACAATGAAATAGGACGAATCATTCATGGAACTTGCTATATTTCCGACAAAATACGATTTTTTTGCCGATCCAGCATGGCCAAAAAGGTAACAAAAACACCCGAGACGAATGCCTCGGGTGTTGATCGGATTTCAGAAAAGACGCTGTATTATTTCCAGCGCAACTTAGTTACCACAGGCATATGGTCTGATGGATAACGCATATCCAATGCATCCACCAGCACACCATATTTTGCCACGGCAAAATCGTCCGTTAGAAACACATAGTCGATCCTATGTTTTGCAGGCGCATGCCAATCAAAGGAATTGGTTGTGCCAACAGGGCCATATGGCGGCGTTTCGCTGACCTCATATGCATCTCTAAGCTGTTCTTTTATCGTTTGGATTTGCGGCGTTTCCGGAGTCGAATTAAAATCTCCTGTAGCAATCACCGGTAAGTCAGCAGCAATCTCCCGCACCTTTTTCACTAAGAGCTTAGCGGATTCCTCCCGAGCCTTTACTCCCTGATGGTCAAAGTGCGCATTAAAAACAAAAAACGCTTTGCCATTTCTTTTATCTTGCAGCTTTGCCCACGAACATATTCTGTTGCAACAAACAGCATCCCAACCTAGCCCAGGCACGTCAGGTGTTTCACTAAACCAGAAATCACCCTTATCTATGACCTCAAACTTATTTTTGTTGTAAAAAATTGCCGAATGCTCCCCTTCCATTTCACCGTCATCTCTCCCAACACCGACATATTCAAAATCTTGAATCTCGTTTATACCCCTAAGCTGATGAATAAACCCCTCCTGCGTACCCACGATATCAATCTCATGAAAGACCAACAGACTTTTAACCATCTCTTTTCGATATTCCCACGCATTAAGACTATCCCGGGGCGTGTCCATTCTCAGATTAAAACTCGCTACCGTAAATTCAGCTACCGGCTGTTCTTGTTTGCATGCCGTGCATAACAACAACAAACACCATATTCCATATAGACTACTCTTAAATCTTTTCATAGCTTTTTTCCATCTAATTATTTCCAACCTTCATTCTGTCCTAAATTTTCATTGCGTTCAATATCTACAAGTGGTATAGGATAGAGATATTTTCTATCAGCCCATTCACGCGGTCCCGGATTCCAGATGATCTCCCCGGAGGTTCCATTGGATAGCCGTATCTGGCCGGCCGCGTCGGACGTAGCCACTCTGACAAACGCAATCCCAGGCGTAGAAGAACTCGGGCGGTCACCTTGATAGAAACATACATCCATTACCCCATCATCATTCAGATCATACTCTCCGAGCGCTGGCACATATATACCGTTCATCTTCGAAGACTGGAAGAGTTCACCCAGCTTCCACCGAATTAGATCATCCGTTCTCAACCCCTCAAAAATCATTTCGACGGCACGTTCGCGCATTACTTCCAACATCACTGGATCCGTGAATTTTCCTTTGTAATAATCAACCAGATACGGGTCCGCAGAGGTAGGCAATTCCGACGCTGCCGATGTAGCAATCCCTGCTCGTTCGCGAAGTGCACCTATGGTATTACCCCACTCCGAGACACTCATTTCTCCCAATTCCGCCAAAGCTTCCGCTTTATTCAATAACACCTCCGCCCAGCGCATGATAATATGCGCGTTATCGTTTCTGCTTTCATCATCATATGGAAAACGTTCGTCATAACACCATTTTATAGGCTGATAACCCGTATAAGTCTGTGTAAAATTCGGTGGAGCAATAACAGGCACACCATTTTCTGTCCGGTGATAGTCGCCAGATCGTATCGTCTGTTTAAGCCGCAAATCACGATCCTGCACTTCATCAGCAAACGTAGTCGCGAAATGGTTTGGTGCATCGGTAAAACGAGAGCCATCCAAATTTAGATACATCTTAACAAAATCCCGCGTCAAGCTGGGCCTATTCCCATAGGTCGGGCTAATGAAACGTCGATTTGCCGAACTAAACACCTGCAATCCTGCATCCAGCGCTACGGCAAGCATCGTTTCATCCGCGTACGGCACTTTCGTGATGAAAAGCTCCCGATAGGCGTTTTCCAAGTTAGCGGCCTTATGCAACGTAAAACCAGTGATCTGATTGGCCTCTTTTACCACCTCCCTAAACCAGCGCTCAGCCGTAGCTGTCTGCTGATAGTCAGTGTGGTACTTGCGAAATGAAGCCTCATGAAGGCAAATCCGTGTTTTGTAGGCGCGCGCTACATTTTTAGTTATGCGTGTAGAGGTCGCATCCGATTCGAGGCCGATATTTTCTATCGCATAATCCAGATCCTCGAGCACTTTTTCCATTACGTCAAAACGATCATTCCTTCCCGCATAAAGTACCCCATCATTATCGATGTCAATAGTATTTTCTACCCAAGGAACATCCCCGAAGCGTTTAACTTTATCAAAATAGAACAACGCTCTAAAGAAACGAGCCAGGCCAATGAATTCCTCCTTATTCTGAACCGGACTATTTTGCGCGTTTTCGATAAAATAATTGATATTGCGCAGTGGCTTCCAGTCCCATCCCGTGCTGGTAATAGGGCTCAACGCATTAGGTGCTAGAAAATTGTCGACTCCGTTCCTTGCAACGAAATCCGACAGATCATCTTTTTGGAATACTCCGACATCCGGATTGGGCAGGATATCATAAAAAGAGTTTGCATATAACTGCATGCCAGCTTCAGACCCAAAAATTGCTTCATTAGACGCCGTATCTACTGGTATTTCATCCAGCTTACACGAAGTCGCAACAAGGGCCAACAGCACATATATATATTGTAGCTTTTTCATCATTATCATATTTAAAATCCAACTGTAAGACCTAGAGCGAAAGCTTTCAGAACCGGATAATTATACCCGTCACCGCTATTTCCTCCACTTAAATCCCGATCCGATCCGTAGATATTTGTCACATCCGTATCTTTCGTCCATTTATACATCGGCGACCAAGTCCAGATGTTTTCTGCGGACATATAGAGCCTTACTGTGGATGCGTTGATTCTGGAAGTGACTTTTTGTGGTAGGTTATAGCCCACCTGAAGATTTCTTAACCTGATATAGGCCGCGTTCTGCAAAAAGCGATCATTCGCGACATTCAACGCCCTACCACTCCCCTGTGCAATATAGCCTACAAGACGCGGCGTATACGCATCAAAGTTACCCAACTCTTCGCGATACATATTGGCTTCATGCCATCTTGGATAAGCATTGTATGGGCGGTTATATTGACCCCAGAAGCGGGACTCTGCAGAAGGATACCAGTCCTGTTTCAGCACACCCTGTAAAAATGCAGATACAAATATACCGTTCCAATCACCTCCCAAATTGATCCCGAAAGTGTACCTGCTGGTGGAGTTACCGATTATCGTTTTGTCACCGGAATTATCAGCCTGGTTAAGACCTTGATAAATTACTCCATCCCCATCCAGATCTTTGAATTTTAGATCACCCGGATAGTTTTTACGCGTATTGGTATTCGGAACATTCGTTTGCGAAGCTGAATTTGCAATCTCCTCTTCCGAACGGAAAAGGCCCTCTACGCGATATCCCCAGATCTCACCGATTCTTTGGCCCACGTAGTAATCGGTCAGCAATTTGTCCGCATTGTTGTATTTGGTTACTTCAGCCGTATAATCTGCTAGTACAAAACGTATATCGTAGTTAAACGGTTTATTGTTGAGCTGGAACCTATCTTTCCAAGTAACATTTACTTCCCAACCTTTTGTTTGCAAATCGGCATAGTTACCTTTTGGTACGTCCGTTCCAAAAATTGCCGGCAGTGTGGGGCCAACGGTAAACATATCCGTTGTGGTACGTTTGTAATAATCCCCCACAAATTGTAAGCGATTATCCAGCAGGGCAAATTCCAAACCGATATTGCTGGTTGCCGATTTTTCCCATGTCAATCCGGCGGGGACAACATTCGGCTGATTCGTTTTTTGTGGGCGCGATCCCGCTATGATACGTTCTGACTGGGTAATCGTAAAGTTTTCCATGAATGTGTACGGATCGATGTTACCATTGCCTAACATCCCGTATGAAGCTCTGATCTTCACATTTGCCAGGTATCGAGGATTCACTTTCCAGAAAGATTCTTCCGAGAGTCTCCAACCAGCCGAAGCCGAAGGGAAGAAGGCCCATTGTTGATCTGACGGGAATTTAGATGATCCATCATAGCGGCCATTAATTTCGAGCAGGTACCGCTCCATAAAATTATAGTTTACCCGAAAGAAACCACCGGCTATTGCCCATTTTTTTAAGCCACCTGTTGTTACAATGCCTTGCCCCAGGGCCAAATTAATATCCTTCGCATCTGGATAAACGATACCATTTCTCCGTACAGTCAAATTATCGTAGCGAGACTGTTCGTAATTATATCCTAAGAGGAAAGAGAAATTATGTTTATCCTCAATAGTCGTGGTATAATCTGCATACACATTCGTCGCCATGTATTGCGTAGTCTGTCTTCTTTCTTGCAGATCGTTCGTATTTGTTCCTGTGTAGCCGATCACGCCCTCATAGCGGCTATACGGTACTTGTACCCGGTTTTGCTGCGCGCGAATATCTGTCGTTTGAAATGTAAAATCCGCGCGGATGTTCAATTTCTTATCCAAGAAACTTGCCACAGCTCCGGTTCTGTTTTTTAAGAACCGATGTTCACTATCTACGCCGTTTCTGCCTAAATAATGGTCGCCCACTGTGTAAGCTGCCGAGAAAGAAAGTGTCCCGTCCGGGTTCAAAAGCGGGGCTAATGGATGCCCTTCATCCGCCAGATTACGCCATATACCACTTCCCTCACCGACATTGATCGGTTGGAAATACCTCATATTAGAATATTCGGTATTATTGTCAACCTGTAACCACGACGTCAGGTTCACTGCCCCTTTCGCCCGCAGATTATACATACTATAATCATCACTATTATAGCGGAATAGCCCATCTTGTCCATTATATCTACCACTCAGATAGTACACCACCTTCTCGCTACCACCCGAGACGGCTATATTATGATCTTGAGCCATGAGGTTATCCTTGTACAATTCCCTGTACCAATCCGTACTGTAAAAATACATATACTCGCCGGTTGATGGGTTTACTTCGACGCGTGGCAGCGAAGGGTCTTCCCACCGTCTTTTGATTTCTGCTAAATACGCCGGAGAAAACGGCAACGTTTTATTAACGGCCGTCGGGCTCGTTCCGTTATCATTCCAATTAGACCAAGCATCATTAAATCCTTTCGCCCAGGGATACGAATCCGTAATATTATCCGGCACGGTAGTCGGCGACCTTAACGACATATTTGCATTGTAGGTAATAGATGTACGTCCTTCACTCGCAGATTTTGTCGTGATCAGCACAACACCAAATGCCGCACGTGCGCCATATATAGAAGCTGAGGCCGCGTCCTTCAATACCGAGATATTTTCGATGTCGTTCGGGTTTAACATCCGAGGATCTCCCTCTACCCCATCGATCAACACTAGGGCATTACCGCCTTGACCAATTGACGTAGTTCCCCGAACATTAAAAGCAGGAGATTGCGTAGGTTTTCCGTCCAGCATCTGTATATTCAAGTTCGGGACAGCTCCAACCAGGCCTTGAGCTATATTGGTAATCGGCCTGTTTTCAAATACTTCGCCACCAACTTGATCTACCGCTCCCGTCAAGTTTACTTTCTTCTGCTGTCCATAGCCTACCACCACGACCTCATCCATACTGTGTATCGACTCCTCCATCTCGACCCGCATGCTAGTACGATTCCCCACTTGCACTTCCTGGGATTTATAGCCCACAATAGAAAAAACCAAAACGAGATCCGATTCCCTGGATACGATCTCAAAACGGCCGTTTTCCTGCGTAGCTGTACGGTTGGCTGTACCCTTCTCACTTACCGTCACATTGTACATCGGTTCGCCAGTGCTATTGGTTACTACACCGCTAATGGTTCTCTGCTGTGCAACGACCGTTACTGCTTTTTTGTCTAACCGCACAGTACGTGCCGACTTCGCTGGACTTACAATAATATTTTTGTCCACGATCTTATAATCCAATTGGTTGGCTGTCAACAAGTCATTCAATGCAGCCTCTAACGTCACGTTCTTCAGGTTAACATTAACCCTAGCCCTCGTTTCCAATACAGATTCGGCATAAAAGATATTATAGCCACTTTGCAGCTGGATATCTTGAAGCACCGTGCTAAGTTTTGTATTCTTTTTCGCGAGCGTTATCCGCTGTCCATAGGTAAGCGCATTTACTTGTAGAGTTGCAGCCAATAAAAGAGGTATTGCCAATGACAACTTCATACATATAGGAATTGAGGTAGTATTTTCCTTCTTTCCATAAGGATATCCTACCAAATTTTTTTTGTTACTTTGCATCTGGTTGATTATTTATTCGTTAACATTCAATCAATCGTCTTTACCAAAGACTACTTTCAGGAGCGTTGCAACCGCTCCTGATTTTTTTGCTATAGTTGGTTTATCACTCGTCTAGCACATACACCCTCCTTCCCTCTCTTTTAAACCGGACTTCACCAGTCATAGCTATAAGTTCCAACATTTTATCAATATTTTCATACCGCGAGATACGCCCGGAAAAGCGAATAGGTTGTGAGGACAGTTTATAGATCACCTCGATATCGTACCATCTAGCGATGTCTTCCATTACCTGATGGACATCCGTATTAGAGAAAGCGAAATTGCCGTTTTTCCAGGAAGTAAAATACAACGGATCCACTTTGGCGTATGTATAGCGTTCCTTCTCCCTATCAAATCGCACCTGATCGTTAGCTTCCAAAACCTTATCCGCGGCATCCGTACCCGAGAACGAAAGTTTCACTTTTCCTTCGACCAGTGTTGTCACGACATCGTTTGCATACGTATTCAGATTAAATACGGTTCCCAGCACTTCCAAACGCTGTTTCTCGGTTTCTACGATAAACGGAATACGCTTACCATGGCGTTCCGCCTTACTAACTTCAAAATACGCTTCCCCCTCCATCTGTACTACCCGTTCCTTGTCGTCAAAAACTACTGGATAACGGAGGGTGGTGACCGCGTTCAGCCACACCTTTGTTCCGTCGGGCAATAGGAGCGCATACTCACCTCCTCTGGGTGTCACGATCCTGTTATAGGCTAATCGGCCAGCCGTTTGGTAGTCCTTGTCCGCCTGGTAAGAAATGATGCCGTCGCGGCTCTTATGTATACAGAAGCCCTCCATTTGCAGCGTAGTATCTCCCGGCAATGCTTCAAGGTCAATACTTTTCCCATTGTTCAATACAATCATCGCACGCTCTTTCCCCGGCAGCACCTCTTCTACCTCATTCTGCTGCTCGGCGACCGACAGCGGTTCTTTTTTCGGATCATGGTATACCCAAAATGCGATACCTATCGTCAATAGGAACATGGCAACTGCCCCAGCATACCTCCAGAGCCGTCTATAGCGATTGCTATGTCGAACGGCGTGTATCGCACGATCAGCTATGACACGCTCATCGTGCATAACCTTATCAAATAATCTTTCTTGCTCGGCCGTATTAGCGCTGGGTTTCGCGGGTACACTTGTAGACCATACGTCCTCCCATGCAGCGAGAAACTCTGCATCATCCATCATCGCCTGGATAAGCTGCATATCCTTATCGGAGGCGGTACCGTTATAAAACCGCCGGATAATGGATTGATATTTCTCTTTTTGTGACATGTTTTTCTGTTGCTCTTACCATATATATCGCATAAGCAAGACAGATGTACCAACGAGAAGTAATTTTTTTAATAGAAAAGATTAAAGAAGCAGATTACCCCGATTATTTTCTCCAGTCGAAAACGGACAAATTTACAGGCCAGGTTTAAATGGTTCCTAACCGTATTTTTGGATAAACCTATATGCTTCGCGATCTCCGAAGAACTTAACTGTTCGAGTTTATTCATCCGGTAAACCAGCTGCTGTTGGGGAGGCAACTGGCGGATCGTTTCCTGAAGAATACCGTGCAGGTCATTGTAAAGTACTTCCTGTTCAAGATTCGTATGCGCTTCCTTCCATACATGCTGTAGCTCCTGGCGGTAGTTTTGCTGTACAACATATTTACGGAAGAGCGTAACCGCCATTCTTTTGGCGACGACCTGCAGGAATGGGTAAATTCCCTCTGGCCCGTCAATCGTGCTCCTTTTAAGATAAAGCTGTACAAAGGCTTCTTGCGTCACCTCTTCGGCTTCGCACTGGTCTTTGCAAAATTGTCTTACCTTAGCCTGCAGTAGCGGTTGGTAGTGGTCGAAGATTTGCCGAAAAGCAAGTCCATCCCCAGATTTAAACTGCGAAAAAATCTCTAAATCAAAAGATGTCCCAACTAAAACCATCTAAAATAGCATAGGTTTGTTTTATGGCCAAATAGACAAAATAATTGTTACGCGCATTTAAAATTAAGATTAATTTCTTATAAAATTTTGACTAATCAAATAAAAATTTAGGCTAGCATCCTACCCGGTATACCTACGTCACCGATATCATTAAAAACACATCTATCCATTAGCAATGGAAACTTTTATCCATTTGTAATGGACACCAGTTTCCGACCGGACAACCACCGATTCCATGATGAGGAAAGCTCGATCCAGCATGACCAAAAAGGATGTAAAAAAATTATTTATATTTGTCAGATGAGAATGACGGTAATGTTATAAAATCCTTTTTGAGCTTAGTTCTTAAGCAATGCGCTGTCGTGGAACCGTTCCCAAATTTATGGCACAACCGCCATTGTTGTTGAAAGGAGAATTATCTCTTTCAGACTCGACTGATGATTATGCTCCAGTAGAACAGGCAATTCGATTGGCGTTAGAATAGTCGGCAGAGAATTACGTATAATTGCAGTATCTTAGTTTTAAAAGTGCACAATGTATTATCAAAAGATTGTTCCAATGAAGCCTTTACAGGATTATATCCGGTATTTTTGGGTATTGGAAGATATCGGTGATAAAACTTTCAAAATTATACCGGACGGGTTACCGGGGCTTATATTCCAGGAAAAAGCAAACCTCTTTCTCGACAACGAACAGCAGACCTTACCGCAAATGTTTTTATATGGGCAAACAACCTATCATAGTGAGCAAAAAGCGATCGGAAATTTTAAAAATATCGGTGTGTACCTACAACCAACGGCACTAAAAACCATTTTCAATATAGACGCTTTCGAACTGACCAACCAACACATCTCAATCGACTGCCTTACTGCCGGCCCAATTCTTGAGCAACTTGTCGACGCAGTTTCTGTACCTGATAAAATAGAAATTATCTCCCGTTTTTTTCTTCAGCGAATACAACAGGCGGGACTTTATGCGGAGAAAGCAGATTTTGCAGCTACGCTTTTGCAAAACGGAAAGACATTGAAAGACATCCAAACGGAAATGAATTTGTCCGAGCGTTCTTTGGAAAGATTGGTAAAGCAATATGTCGGAATCTCGCCAAAGGCATTTTCAAGGATTGTCCGTTTTCAGTCAGGCTTACAAGCATTGCGACAAAATGATTTTAATAATCTTACGGATTTAGCCTACCAAAATGATTATTTTGATCAATCTCACTACATTAGAGAGTTTAAAGAATTTACGGGAATGAACCCAAAACAGTTCATTCAGCAAACCAATGAACAGGTAGAAAACTTTCCCGAATGGAAAATATAATCGCTGTCGGTTTTATCCAATTTAGCTATTTCAAGTCACCATAACTTTGTTCCATCACAAAAAATTAAAATGATGAACAACGTAAACCCACACGTAGCGTTATGATAGCCATTACAGGAGCAAACGGAAATTTAGGCCAAGCGACTATTCAATTTTTATTACAGAAAGTCCTTCCAACAGAAATTATCGCTATTGTCAGGAATCCTGAAAAATTAACTAATTCGCATATTAAGAATGTAAAGATCCGCAAGGCAGACTACAATAATCAACAGGAATTAGAGGAAGCATTAAAAAGGGTGACGACTTTACTTCAAATATCAACCACAAGCACTGGCGAAACAGGTAAGCGACAAGAAAAAAATGTGGTACTGGCAGCGAAAGCAATGGGTGTAAAACGCATTGTTTACACAAGCAGCCTCACACCTAAATCTAACGCTCATTTTCTGGCTACGCATCAGGCAATGGCGACCGAAGAGGAAATTCGTAAATCAGGTTTAGATTACACCTTTTTAAGAAACAGCTTATATATGGAAGTTATTCCGGCGCTAATTGGGAATGCTATGGAAACTAAAGAAATCCGTTATCCGTCAGGTGATGGAAGGGTGAGTTTTGTTTCCCGATTAGACATAGCAGAAGCCATTGCAAACATACTTACAGGAAGCGAACACGATAACCAAATCTATGAAATCACCGGTGATACTGCTTATTCATTTACCGAATTGGCGCAGTTAATAAGTATAGAAAAGAAGTGCATAAAAATCAATCATACTGACATTTCGGAAAAGGTCTTCCGAGAAGAGTTGATTAGCTATCAAATTCCTGTTGATGTAGCAGATTTGTTGGTAAGCATGGCAAATGGCATTAAATCGGGCGAATTTTCTTATGTAGATAGAGCACTTGAAAAATTGCTTGACAGAAAGCCCTTAGCCTTGGCCGAGTATATAAAAAGTCTGTAGTTATGTTGTACTTGGGAGCTTTTATACGGCAAAAAGTTCATATTTTCATTTGATTCTAATATAAAAAGCCAAATAACCATAGTGGCACTTTTGTACCAAAACCAGTCTCCATATCGTCAGCTGCAACAATATAAGATGTCGTATCCCGCACTTGTTTAGTCGATTTGTTTTTTCCGCCAACCTCGATATGGATATCATTAACCAAAAAGTCGCCTGTACCTGGCTCAAACACGTCAAAGCCAGCATTCAACAATTGTCCTAAAAGAAATGTTTCTCTTAAATTGCCTTTATCCGGTCTTTTGCTGATCGCATAAGCAAGGTTTGGGTTTTCCAAAAAGATCTTATCCGGCTTCTGAAGTTTAGACACACCTTTACCTTCGGCAGAAAGAACATTCAACAGTCTTGCATCTCTGAGCTGATAAATATATTCCAAAACGCGGTCACGCGAAATGTTTAACTTACTTGACAAGGCTGAAATATTTGGTTTGAACGGAGCAGATTCAGCAATGACCCCAAGTAGCTTTTTCACTTTTACCGCTGTCCCTGCATTGTAGGAAGCGATATACGCAAGATCCGTATCCACGACAGCATTGATGATCTGTTCGAGTTTGGGGAGGTACTCATTTTCACCTTCCGTAAAAATAGGTAAGTATCCTTTTTCCAAATATTGTGCGAAAACCTGTAACGGACGCACGCGCGAGGCGATTTCTTGACTAAGATCCCGGTGGCTATTTATGATCTGGTCCAAAGATACAGGGGCAAAAATACCTAGCCCTGCAAATGCGAGGTATTCCCTTAACGATAGACCAGGTAATGCATAACTGATCACCCGCCGACTCAGATCAGCCTGTCCACGATAGATATCCAAAGCCGATGAGGCAGAGAAAACAACTCTCATCTGTGGTATCCCATCATATATGTTTTTGAGTTCTCTAGACCAGTTCGGATATTTATGAACCTCATCAATCAATAACACCTCCCCTCCTTGCTGATACCATTCGGTTGCCGTATCCAGTAAACTATTATTATAAAACCATATATGATCTGCCGTGATATATAGTGCTTTGTGACGACTATCCCCCAAATCATATTTTAGATGCTGGAGCAATAATGTTGTTTTTCCCGCGCCACGCGGGCCTTTAATACCTATCATACGTTGATCCCAATTGATCTTTTCATGAAGATATCTACGAAAATCATTCGTAACACTTTGTAATAAAATATCCTGAAAATTTAGTAATGTTTCCATTTTGCAGTTTTGAAACTACAAATATATTAATATTTTGCAGTTTTGAAACTACAATATAAACCTATTTTTATATTGTAGCTTTACCTACGAACATATCCTATTGCAACAAACCAGCTAACACTGGTTCGAGGAGCCTATTGACCACAGGGATTTCCAAGGATATCAATATTTACGCCATCAGGCAGGAATATCTTTAGCCATCATTATTACAAAGATTATGATGTCCCTCTTTTATGTACCATAAGCAATGGAACCGGTGCCGAATCATTTGATTGGATAGATCCGTTAATAGATTATCCGCTAGAAATCAATAACGGATTAGCTTTACCGCATAACCGACCAGGATGGGGTTTCTCCTTTAAAGATAGCTTTTTACAGGAGATATAATACAACTGATAACGTGATTTTATGAATTATCTTGAGAAAACATTTTCCTTAAAAGGGCTTCGAATCATAGTTACCGGCGCTTCCAGCGGTTTGGGGCTCAGCCAGGCCATTGCGCTGGCAAATTGTGGCGCCAACGTATTTGCACTAAGCCGAACAGGAAAACCTAAAGTAGACACAGCGATAGCTATTCCCGATAATGTGCATTTCGATGCTATGACCTGCTTTTTGGCCTCGCCGGCGGCCACGTATACCACCGGACAGGATGTTAGTGAAGATGGCGGTACGCTTGCCTACTCACATTTGCCGTCCGGCGTACAACTTTGCCCTTTTGCGATCTCAAAATTATTTTCAGGATTGAGTTTGCGCCACTCGGGGAAGGCTTTTTCGAGTGTTTGAAGGAAAGCCTCTGCCGGTTGTGCTCCGGATACTGCATATTTTCTGTCGATGACAAAAAACGGCACACCCCTTACACCAATCTGTTGGGCTTCCTGGATGTCCTGATTTACTAAATAAGCATATTTATCATCCGTAAATGCCGTTTGCAGTTCGGTTTCATCCAATCCAATTTCTTTTCCTAGTTGGGTCAATGTTTCGATATCTGCAATACTTTTTCCCTCCGTAAAGAAAGCCTTGAACAAGCGCTCTTCCGCTTCGTCGCCCAAACCCTTGGTTTTAGCAAATTGGATCAACTGATGCGCTTTTTGCGAATTGACAATCATCGACTTGTCGAGGTGATAATCCAAACCTGCTTCTTTTGCGGATTGCGTTACGTTCTCCAGCATCCCTTTTACCTGTTCTATGCTCATTCCCTTTCTTTTTACCAAATATTCCTCCTGTGTTTCATTAGCTACTTCGGGAATCGTAGGGTCTAACTGGAAGCTTTTCCAAACAACCTCTATATGTTCTTTTTCGGGGAACTGTGCCAATGCTGTTTCAAAATTTCTTTTCCCGATATAACAAAACGGGCACATCACATCACTCCAGATTTCTATTTTCATTTTCTTCTATCTTTTAATTTTCTTTCCTTATCAGCGGGCTATTCCGCCGTACTCGAAGTTACAGACAAACACATTCCCTATCAAGAGGAATATGTGGAACGTAAGTCATAAAGATGAAAAGCAGGTATAACACTTGATATAAAGACAGGGATGAAATATAAATCTACTTCTTTTTCCCGATCCAGCCGAGGTGCGTATGCTTGAAATCATCGCCATACTTTAACCCATAACCGAAAATCCGGTCCATGGCTGAATGGCCGAAGAGAATGATGCCCGCGAGGGACAATACCGGGATGTGGAATATTAACCCAATGGCTAAAACCAACAATGCCGTGAATTTATGGTGAACAATATTGTACGCAACGGCTCCTACGCTGGGATTTACCGCATAACCCAACATGGAAATATCCGGTAATAAAAGACAAGCTGGGAAAACCCACCAGGCGTAATCCAATTGCGTAAACAATAAGATAGCCAGCAAAAATTGCCCTACCTCTTCAAGTTTCAATAGTGTATCCATTTGCTTTGTCATGTTGTGTTATTTTTTGGTATAGCAAAGGTCGTCAATTGCCACATCAATGATCTTGACAAAAGTCAAGGTTTTTCCATCTGGCGTTTTCTAATCCGGCTAAGTGTCTCGGCAGACATCCCGAGTACCGAAGCGATATAGTGTAGCGGAATTTCGAGGCTAAACAAAATAGTTAAAAATTGTCTAATAACCCAAACAAACCGATTCATACCAACCATTACAAGTGGATAAAAGCTTGCGTTAAAAAATTCGTTTATTTTAATACCTGATCCCCCCGGTCCTGTGCTTTTCAGATATATACTAGTAAACGGACAGTCAAAATACGATCAAGATGGCGAAACACCACGACCGGATACAGCATCTCCTAAAGAAATATAAATCCGGCCTGTTAAATAAAAGCGAGCTTATTGAACTCGCTGCATACCTCAAGAGCGAAGAAGGCAAAGAGATCTTATTTGAAGACATGAAGCAGTCGTTCAGCGACAGCTTAAGTACCATGTCCAGTATGCCAGAAAGTACTTCAGCGCGTATGCGGGATCGTCTCATAAAGGAGACATCACCTGTGGTACCCATTAAGCCTATCATCCAGCGTGCATGGTTTAGCGGAATGGTCGCCACTATACTTTTGCTTCTTGTTGGCTGGTGGTCTATACATATGTTTACAAAAGATCCAGACGTAGAATGGCAGACAATGCAGACGACCCTAGGGGAACAGAAAAAAATAACGCTTTCTGATGGCTCTGTGATTTTCATTAACGGTGGGGCGACCGTACAGATTCCGAAAAATATGGGCTCATTAGACTACCGTATTATCAAACTGAGTGGAGAGGCTTTCTTTGACGTAGCACCCGATTCGAGCAAACCCTTCTTTGTTGTAACACGAGATTTTAGCATTCGGGTTGTTGGCACGTCGTTCAATGTCGACACCGAATTAGAGCAGGCGGTTACGGTGCGCGAAGGCAAAGTACAAGTGATGCAGATTGACGAAAATAGTGTATCGAAAAGCTTGCATAATTTACCGGAAGTATGGCTTAATCTTGCGCAGTCCAACACCAAACAAGAAGTACACTCTCCAAAACCTTCCAAAGCAGAAACCGAGCACCTTATCTCTCCTACAGTTGCACTCGGGCCATTTGAAAAAGCTGGTATCGAAGAACATACGGGATTGCGTAAAACGAACGTCTCTAACATCAATAATTGGATGCACAAAGACCTAGCATTCTACGATCAGTCCTTGGATTTGGTCGTACAGCAATTAGAGCGTTTTTATGGCAAAGAGATAACAATTGATCCAGCCCTATCAGGATGTAAAATTACCCTTGCAGCGAATAAGAAAACCTTAGATGAAGCACTGAATGGTCTAGTAAGACTAATCCGCGACGGACAACTAAAGACGATTGAAAACGGCGTGCTCATATCCGGATCAACATGCCAATAGGAAAAGAAATATAATACATCAATAATACCTATATGCGAAAAGAAATCAATCCTCCTTAAGCCCCAAATCTAAAAACGGGAGAATATTCATCGAATACTCCCCCGCATTGTACTGTATCCACCAAGACAACCAAAGCCTGAGAAACTTACTGTCTTGCTGTGAAACGAATCAAACATTGTTTAACCCATTTTTCAGTTTAACAAAAATGCAAAAAAAATTACGAATTAGAAGCAGATTTAAATTCGCGAAAATTATGCGTATTACGAGCTTAGTAGCTGCCCTCACATTCACCATCACGCTGGTATCCGCTTCAAATCCTAGTTTCGGTCAGGCCGAATTAGAGAACAAAACAAAAGTTTCTTTTCCCGGCATACCTTTGAGCAAAGCGTTGGAAGAACTTCAGATCAAAACGGGAATTCCACTCGCCTACCGTTCTTCACAGTTACCTGGCGACGCACGGGTCACGTACAACGGCAATAAAAAAGTGCGAGATATACTGAAAGACATCCTTACGCCGCACGCTTTGTTTTATGAAGTTAAAGACGGCTTCGTAGTCCTGAAGGAGATACCACGAAATACAGATGTAAAAACCCTCTACGCTCAAAGCAACGTCGAAGTACGCGGGACAGTCCGCGACAGTACAGGAAACGTCATGGCTGGGGTCTCAGTATCCCTAAAAGATAGACCGAGTATCGGGACGACAACAGATCTCAATGGGCGGTATATCCTGTCCGTTCCTCCACATTCTGTATTGGTATTTGCTTCCCTAGGGTATAAACCACATGAGCAGTCCATTGGCAATCGGCAAGTTATCGACGTAACCCTCACTCCCACCGAATCAGGCATCGATGAAGTCGTAGTCGTGGGCTTCGGTACGCAAAAGAAAATTAGCGTCGTAGGTGCCCAATCCAGTGTGAATCCCAGTGAATTGCAAGTACCCGCCGCAAACCTAACGAACGTTTTAGCCGGACGATTAGCAGGTGTAGTTGCTGTACAACGCAGTGGCGAACCAGGGTTTGACAACTCAGACGTATTTATCCGCGGCATATCCACTTTCAGTCAGGGGCTCAGTCGCCCACTTGTGTTGGTCGATGGCGTCCCGCGCGACATGGCCAACATCGATCCGGAGGACATAGAAAATTTCACCATCTTAAAAGATGCGGCAGCTACCGCTGTGTATGGGGTGCGTGGTGCCAACGGCGTAGTACTCATTACCACCAAAAAGGGTACCGCAGGCAAACCGAAATTTGGTTTCCGGTATTACGATGGTTTGACAACCTTCACCCAGATGCCTGAATTTGCAGATGGCGCTACCTTCATGCGCATGTCCAATGAAGCCTTGACCAACCGCGGAGCTGCACCGATCTACAGCGACGATGTAATCCGTATGACCGCTGAGGGTACTGACCCGTATCTTTATCCCAACGTCGATTGGACCGCCGCGACATTTAACAAATGGGGCTACCAGCGCCGAGGCAATATGAATATCAACGGCGGATCAGATCGAACCAACTACTATGTCGGCGTGAGTTACCTAGACGAACTGGGTTTATATAAGCAAGGCGATGCCGATTATGACAACAGGTCGCGTCGATCGCGTTACAACCTAAGCAGTAACCTTACCGTACAAGCCAGCAACACAACGAAGGTGGAATTAGGCATTAACGGTCATTTGCTCAACATCAATATTCCAGGGACGACTCAAGACAACATAGTGGAGGGCCTATGGTACATGACACCAGTCGTACATCCGGTAATGTATGAAGACGGAAAAATTGCCGATCAGCGTTCTGGGTCATTGCAAAACCCCTATGCATTGATTACCCAAACAGGTTATGCCAATCAATGGCGTAATCAATTGTTTTCTAATCTCCGTGCTACACAAGAACTACCGTTCATTACAGATGGCCTTTCCGCGACCGCCATGTTTTCTTTTGATGTCTACAATTATACATCCATGAGGCGTACACGCCGGCCAGATACTTTTATCGCAACAGGCCGCGATACCGATGGCAGCATGCTATACGAAGAAACTTACCGCGGCGATCGCTTTCTTTCCTTTAACAGATCTAGCGAAGGTACACGTACTATTTATTGGGAAGGTGCCCTGAATTACAATAAGTCCTTTGGCAAGCACGACGTTACAGGGATGTTGTTGTACAATCAAAGCGACGAGCTCAACTCCCAAGCAGGCGATCTAACCGCTTCACTACCTTACCGATTTCTCGGTTTGGCTGGGCGCGCTACTTATGGCTATGACAACCGATACTTTATTGATGCCAATTTCGGCTATAATGGATCAGAAAACTTTGCCCCCGATCATCGGTTCGGCTTTTTTCCTTCCGGCGGTGTCGCCTGGGTGCTGAGCGAAGAACCTTTCTTCGAGCCTTTGAAAGACGCGGTTAACCTATTCAAGCTACGTTTCTCACACGGTAAAGTAGGGAACAGTCAAATTACCGGCAGGCGGTTCGCTTACCTGTCTACCATATCCACCTCCAGTAGCGGAGGCTATCTATTTGGTCGCGATAGAGGAAACGATGCCTTTTTGCGCTCACACAACATAGGCGATTACGGCGTGAATGTCACTTGGGAAACAGCTACCAAATCCAATCTTGGCCTAGACCTGCAAGTCTTAAACAACGCGTTAAACGTTCAACTTGATTTCTTCAAAGAAAGACGCGAAGGCATCTTTTTGCAGCGCGGTGCAGTGCCCGCCTACTTAGGTCTACAAACGCTACCATTGGGTAATCTCGGTGTGATAGACAATAAAGGTTTCGACGCCAACGTCACGTTCAATAGGCAATTCAACGAGCTGCGTTTACAGCTTGTTGGAAATGTTACTTATAACCGTAATCTCATCGTTGAAAACGACCAACCGACACCGATGTATCCATGGCTAGATCGACGAGGCCGTAAAGTCGGGCAACGCTTTGGTTTCGTAGCTACGGGTTTATTTGAAAATCAGGAAGAAATCGAAAACGGTCCGCTGCATCCCGGCACCGTACGTCCAGGCGACATTCGCTTTCAGGATGTCAACGGTGATGGCATTATCGACGACTTCGATAAAATACCTTATGGTTATGGTACAATTCCTGAATGGGTTTATGGTGCTGGATTTACTATTGGCTATAAAGCACTTTCCTTATCGACACTTTTTCAAGGTGTGGGCAACGTAGATATCCGCATGAACGGTGAGGGGCTGATGCCTTTTCAGCACGGCTTGAACCGGGGGAACTTACTGAATAACATCGAAGATCGGTGGACGATCGAAAATCCTCGACAAGATGCTTTCTACCCGCGATTGAGCGACGGTAATCCGAACAACAATTTTGTCGAGAGCAACTGGTGGGTCAAAAACGGTCGGTATGTCAGGTTAAAAACCTTGCAACTTACCTATACATTGCCCAGAACTTGGGTAAAACGTGCCAAAATCGACAATGCCAATATCTTCTTCGCTGGCTACAATCTAGTCACGTGGAGTCCGTTCAAATTTTGGGATGTTGAGCTGCCAGAAGGACGCGGAACCAAGTATCCGCTAACCGCCTCGTATACTCTTGGTTTTACACTAGACTTTTAAAATCCTGATCTCAAAGAGAATGAAAAAAATAAAAAATACCTTCGCAAAATTACTCCTGGTTGCTGCGATTTTAGCTACCAGCGCCTGTAATAAGGACTTCTTTGACCAAGTTCCAGATGACATCCTCACCATCGAGGAGATTTTCAACCGGCGCGACCTCTCCGAAGAATGGTTGGCGGGTGTATACAACCAAATCCGGGACGAAGCACACCGCACCAATAACACACCGTGGGATGTCATCTCCGATGATGCAGACGTGTCCCAACGCAACACACCGTTCCGCGTCAATCTGGGAAATTGGAATGCCGCTTCCAATTACTGGAATTTTTGGGAGCATTACTATAAAGGCATTCGTTCTGCGACCACCTTTATCAACAATATCGACGGCAACCAGCAAATACTTTTAGAACGAGAAGGAGAAGCCTTGATTCGTCAACGTAAAGCCGAAGCCAGATTTTTACGTGCTTTTTTCTATGCAGAATTACTGAAACAATACGGGCCTGTGATTCTACTGGGTGACGAAGAGATTGCGCCTGATCTACCGACAGACGATCCCGTTATGCAAATACCGCGATCACCCTTTGACGTTTGTGTAGATTACGTAGTCAGTGAACTAGATCTTGCTTCTCAAGATCTCCCTGTACATTATATCAACCAACAGGATATGGTAGCCGATTTTGGTCGTGCCAGCCAGATTTTATGTAAAGCGATCAAAAGCCGACTCTTACTTTACGCGGCAAGCCCCCTATTTAATGGAAATAACGACTACGCCGGATTTGTCAACCCTGATGGCACGCCTTTGATGAACACCACAACGACTGCCTCAAAATGGCAAAGAGCAGCCGCAGCAGCCAAGGAGGTGATAGATTATGCAGAATCATCTGGTCAATTGGGGTTATATAAAGTGATCCAAAATGGGGAGATTAATGCCTTTCAATCTTACCGAGATGTATTTCTGGATTCTTGGAACATCGAGTGGATCATGGCTAGAAATACTAACGGTTTATGTAGCTATCAACGGTCATGCACACCTCGGTTAGCAAGTGGATATGCCAGCATGGGTCCCACGCAGCAACTGGTCGACACTTACCGCATGGCCAACGGTGCTATTCCCGTTACAGGATACAATGGCAATGGCGAGCCTATCATCAATACTTCTTCTGGCTATAGCGAAACAGGGTTTAGCTCCTTTCGCGCACCAGGAGCTACGCGCAGTGTCAACACACACAATATGTATATCAATCGCGAACCACGCTTCTATGCAACTGTCACGTACAGTGGTAGTGACTGGATCAATACAACTTCTGGTCTTGGCGCACGCGAAATACAATTGTATTTAACCGGAGAATCAGGAAAGGGAGGGTCACATGATTACTCCGAAACCGGCTATCTTTTCCGTAAGAACGTATCACCGACCTACGATCCACGCCAAACCTGTGCGCAACGTTCCTATGTCATGATGCGTTACGCCGAAGTTCTGCTCAACTATGTAGAAGCACTGAATGAATATGACGCCGGCAATCCTGACGTATTGAAATACCTAAATCAGATCAGAGAAAGAGGCGGTATTCCGGCATTGGCGAGTGATCCCGGACAGTCCGAAATGCGTCAGGAAATCCGCAGAGAAAGACGTATCGAACTCACGATGGAACACCTACGCTACTTTGACACCCGAAGATGGAAAATTGCCGAGCAAACAGATGCGGGGCCTTTCTACGGCATGAACGTAGACGGAGGAACCTCCAATAGCGATCCTAATTTTTTCCAACGGACAGCCTTTGAAAGCAGAGTATTCAGGAAAGCGTTCTATCTATTTCCGATACCGCAGCGCGAGGTGGAACGTAATCCCAATTGTGTACAGAATCCCGGTTGGTAATCAACAAATAATTGTGTTATGACAAAAACAATCAGAAATATATTTATCATTGGAGTGGGTTTACTATTATTCTCGTGTGAGCCACAATCACTCAGCATTGAAGACAGCGAGCAGTATTCGCGTGTTTTCATGCAATCCGCAGGTGACATATCAATTGAAAAAACCTACGATATTACCGACGAATGGCACCAGCTAGCATTTGGTGCGGGCTACGGTGGCTTTAACCAACTAACAGAAAATCTGGTGATCACCTTCGAAGTACAACCGGAATTGGTAGAGCCATTCAATACACAAAACGGCACCAACTACGAAATAGCGCCGGAAAACAGCTATCGTTTGGTTCAAAATACCGTTACCATTCCTGTTGGAAAAACGGGCAGCAATTCGACGCGTCTGGAGGTAAACCCATTGCATTTTGGTGGTACTCGCCCGGTGCTCATTCCGGTTTCTATCCAATCTACTACCGGATCCGTACGTATTGAAGAGTCTAAGCGGACAACCTATTATGTCGTAAGTGGCGGTTATGTTACCAATCCTTATACACCCTACGCCAAAAATGACTGGGAAATACATGACTTCTCGTCTGAAGAAGATGTCAATGATGAAGGACCGGCCTGGAAGGCGATCGATGGCGATATAAACACAAATTGGCTAACGAAATGGCGGCGGGATGCGAACAATCAACGTCCGGTCCATCCCCATCATGTCAGCATAGATATGGGTGTTAGCCAAACAATGCACGGTGTACAGTTATTTGGTCGTTTGGGCACCAACCCCACCAATATGAATCACAACTTCTATCTTTTTCCACGGTTGGTGAACGTGGAAGTCAGCGAGGATGGTTCTGTCTGGGAATCGGCGGGCATCTATTCCACTGCGCTGGAACCGACGCCAACACCCGAGTTCACGATATATTTTGAGCAAAGCGTCAAAGGCAGGTATTTTAGAATTACAGTGGTTAATAGCCACAGTAATAATGGAGATACCAGTGCGATCGCGGAGATTGAAGCCTTTTAGAACCGATTGGTATTGCCTGCTATTTGGCATTGCTCAATAGCAGGCAATATATTAATTATGAACCCTTTAAATACCATAGCACAATAATGAAATTTATAAGTTTCCTTACATTCGTTTTCTTGTTGACCTCCTGCGGAAAAAGCGGAGACACCCCCGATGATATACCTCCTGCACAAGATGCCGTCGTTGTTAAAACTATGACTTACAACATCTGGGGAGCAAGACAGGGCGGGCTACACGCACCTCAACTTCAGGAAATAGCGGAAGTCATCAAGAAACATAAACCCGATTTAGTTGCCTTACAAGAAGTAGATCGTTTTACTACCCGTAACGGACAAGCCGTAGGTGACGTGGCCAAAGAACTCGCTACCCTTACCGGGATGTCACATTTCTTTGCACTGGCGGAACCCCGTCATGGCGGTGAATATGGGGATGCCATATTATCCAACCTCCCCATTAAAGAGACGAAAGCCTACAATCTCGGTGTAACAGCCGAACTCCCCGGTGAGATCCGCTCCGTAGCAAGAGTAACGGTAGAAAAAGAAGGGAAGGAATTTCATTTCATTAGTACCCATTTTGATCACCTCAGCAACGAGGCGAACCGCTTAAAGCAGGCCAAGGACTTTGTTACTATCCTTAAGGGATACCAGGAACCAGTCATTGTAGGCGCCGATTTCAATGCTTTGCCCAATTCTGAAACTATAGGTATTTTACGACAGCATCTTACTTTAGGGTGTTTCAACAATAACTGCTCACAGTTTACATTTTCAACAGATAACCCGCGCAGTGTAATCGATTATATGATGTACGCGCCCATTACGGGACTTTCCGTACAATCTTATACCGTTGACACACGCGCATATAAGGAATCAGATCACTTTCCCGTTATTTCTACCTTTAAACTGCATTAAAAATCCATTTATTCCTTCATCCATAAAAAATATTACTATGTCAAAGATTTCCAATACACGTCAACTTCGGCGCTATAACATACCCATCGCTAGTGCGCAAATAAAAGCTGTACGGGAAATAGATAGACCCGCTTTCTTTCCCATATAATCTTGAATAGATTTCATGGCCAATGACATGTGTTCTTTCACCGTATACGGCGAAATACACAACTGGTTAGCAACTTCCTCGTAAGTCTTTCCTTCCTGTCGGCATAATACAAACACCTTCTGCCGTTGAGGAGGTAAAGACTTTACCGCATGATCAAAGAGCAAGTCATACTCTTTTGCTTGGTAGGTCTCTTCCAAAGATTCCGTTGCTAAGGGTTCGATCCCCTCCCTTTCGAAAATATCCAACGAGGCATGTTCCAAACGCTTTTTCAATTCTTTATAAGTAGCGTTTCTAGCAATACGGTACATATAAGCTATAAATGATTTATCCGGGTCGACCCTCTCTTTTACTTCCCATATTTTCATGAAGACTTCGTGCACGATATCTTCTGTTGACATATCGTCTCGCAGATATTTATGAATGAAAAGGAAAATACCCTTATGATAGGCATCATATATCTCAACAAAGGCTTTCGTATCCCCGCTTTTAAGCTTTAAGAGAGTCTCTCTCGATATGTTCTTCCTTGTAGTCATTTTCCTTGAACCGGTTGCATCGGCAAATGTAACGGTTAGCTTGTTAATTTATCATTAAATAATGAAGCAGTTTATATAAGTTGCGCTCGCAAAATACAAAAAAAACAACGATAATTGCTATAAGGAATCGATGATTGAGAAAACTCCCAGCAGATGCTTCAGGGTATTGTTGGCGGCGTAGATCAATATGGCTTCGCGGTCGAGGTGCCGCAACAGGATACCACAGGACACCTATTTTTAATACACTATCTACCTTGTAAGTTTGGATTACTATATGATTAAAATTAAGAACTTCACATTATACAAGGCCAATGCTTCCTTGAGCAAGCCGATAGCAGACGCGACGCACACACTTACCGAAATTTCCTTTATTGTTTTACGGATCGAGACCGCGTCAGGCGTAATCGGAGAATCGTACCTTCTCAGCTTTCAGTACAGCCCCAGAGCAATAATTGGCGCTTTGAAAGACATAGGCGAGATGGTTATAGGCGAACATGTACATGATATGACGGGCTGTTTTGAGCGTATAAATCAAAACAACGAATATTTCGGACTAGAGGGGATAAACCGATGGGCACAATCCGCTTTCAATATAGCGATGTGGGATGCGTGGTGCAAAATATTAGGACAACCCATTTGGAAAGTTCTTGGAGGAGCTGCACGCCCAATCCCAATTTATGGAAGCGGCGGTTGGAGCTCGTATACCATTGACGAACTTATGGCCGAAGCTACCGATTATAAACAACGTGGTTTTAAAGCGGTAAAAATAAAAGTAGGAAAACCAGACTGGAAAGAAGATTTAGAACGGTTAAGGCGTGTTCGGGAAGCTGTAGGCCAAGATATCGGAATCATGATGGATGCTAACCAAGGGATGAAGGTACCAGACGCGTTATCCCTAGCGAGGGCCGCCCGTGAACTCGGCATCCACTGGTTCGAGGAGCCTATTGACCACACGGATTTCCAAGGATATCAATATTTGCGCCATCAGGCAGGAATATCTTTAGCCATGGGCGAAAGGGAATATAGCGCACCCTTAACAACTCAACATCTTTACAACCTAACACCGGACTTCTAAGATCGCTTCGTCGTCCGTCCCCGCAATAACGGGGTATTCGCATTCGTGCCTACGCAAGCAACCAGTAGTCGAAACGGAACAGGCATACAAACAAAAATAGCTGTCCAGCGAACCGGACAGCTATCTATATCCACGAAACAGGGTATTATCCCCTTAGTTGGCGGGGTTTCAATAACACCCTGCCCACCGTTTCCTTTGTTTCCAGTATCAGCTGCGCTTCCAGACCGTCCTGGTTCGCCTCCACCTTAACGATCGTACGTTGACCTTCCTTCGGGCCGCCGCCAATCATGATAGGATATGGATGGTCTTCCTGGGCCTCGTGCACGCCGTAGCGATGCGTGTGCCCGCTGATCACTAGGTCTACATGACCATTGGCCAGAACCGGCCCAAAGACCTTCCGGCAATGCATCGTGCCGTGCCAGTCGCCCGAGTGATACGGCGGGATATGCATGAGCACCACCCGATAGCGTGCCTTTTTAGCCTCGGCCGATTCAAGCACCGTTTTTAACCAAGCCGCCTGCTTCTCCCTAAATTCATCAAATTTAGCCATACCGTGGTACGCATCGGCATCATCGGCCTTATCTTCTCCCGTGTCGAGCGCCACGAAGAACACGGGGCCACGCGTAAAGGCAAAGTACGCCCTGTCGTCAATATTCTCGAAATATTGTCCAAGCGCGTATGCGAAGTCGCCCCTGGTTTCGTGGTTGCCGCGCATTAACATAAACGGCTTGTTAGACGCAAAAAGTGCCGTGCAGGGCTTAATCAGGTGGTCAATCAGTTGCTGTTCTCCGGTTTGGTAATCAAATGTATCCCCATTCAGAAGCACCTCCTGATAATCCTTACTACCATATAGGCCTTCGAGCACCGCAAACGAATGAGGGCGGTCGTGCACATCGTTCATCACCAGCAAAGCCGCTGTCTTGCTATGCGGATCTACCGTCCGGAAGCTGAACGTTTCGCTTGTGACGGTGGGTCCGAACGTTTTTGAATACGCCTTAAACTCAACAATTTCCTTGCTGACCACACGATAGGCGTATGATTGTCCGGGTTTAAGACCGGACAGCCTGATTTTATTTATTCTGTTGTTAGCCAGCACGAGCCCGTCCTTCGCCGTGTGCTGGACCTTAACGTCCTGAGGCGCGTCTGCCGGCCAGTACTCGACATGGCTGAAAGCGGGCTTATCCGTGATCCAGCATACAGTGACCCCATCCGTTGCAAGATGCTGCAAGTAGGGCGGAGTCAGTAACGAAAAAGCGCCGTCGTCCGGCAGGTCACGGCCCAGCATTTCCATTGCTGTACCCGCTTTTGGCATGGCGGCCGCCACCGAGCCAACAGTCAATGCCTTTAAAAAGTGTCTTCTCTTAAAAAATGTCATCGCGTTTCTGGTTAGATTATCAATACCCGGGATTCTGGTCCAATTTCGCATTTTTATTCATTTCATCCCGGAGTATTGGAAAGAAATACGATTTATTATCCCAAGAACGGTCATCAAACTTCACGTGGGTAACCACCGGCGTTGTGGCCGTTGTATTATTAGGCATTAATGGGTAAACTACCTTTGCCTGATAAGCCGGGCTATATGCTTCGGAGCCAATCATCCATCTCCGTACATCAAAGTAGCGATGCTCTTCAAACGCCAGTTCGAGACGGCGCTCATTTCGATATAGCTTCCTGAGGGTCTCGCCCGTGGCTGCTGTTGCAGGCAGACCGGCGCGCTTGCGCACGGCGTTGATATACGTTCTGGCTTCAGCCTCTTCGCCGAGTTCTATACACGCCTCGGCGTAGTTCAGGAGTATTTCCGTATAGCGGAAAAACCGCCATGTGACCGATTGCCGGATGTATTGCACATTCACGCTGGGGTCTACATACTTTCTACAATAATAGCCCGTATAGGAACCGTTCCAGTTTTCGATAGGTCCATTTCTAGTATCTATACCATACGTTTCATACATTCTGCCCGCAGCCGCATCCCAGCGTTGGTAGGTGCCGGTTTGGATCTTATTGTCTGGATCGAGGCCCTGCGCATCGGCCGGCCGTTGTCTCCACGATGCACCGTTGTAAAAGACGGTCGCGTAGAAACGAGGTTCGCGATTTGCATAAGGATCTTTCGCATGTGCCGGATTATTCCAGTCGAACGGTGTTCCATCGGCCATCTGAAAGGCGTCCACAAAATTGGCGACAGGTGCGTTCACTCCCCAGCCGTAATATCCGTTTGGCGAAGAGTATAAGCCCCACCGTTGGCCCATTACCTGCGTAAAATACTTAACCATGATATCCTCCGAAGTGTTGTTCGTCAGGAATATCTCGGTGATGTTCTGCGCTACCGAATCGCCTTCGGCAGGTTCCGCCTTGTGCAAAGCATACAAGCCAAGATCAATGACCGCTTTCGCAGCCTCCTTAGCCTTACGCCAACGCTCCTCCTGCGCATTGTCGGTATAACCTAATAACTCAGGCTTTTTAAAGGCCGATATAAAAGCATTAGGCGTATGCAGATCACTGGCCGCATACAACAACACACGTGACTTCAAAGCCAATGCAGCCCCCTTGGTTACGCGTCCTATATTGCTGCCGGAATGAACCTCCGGAAGCAGCGCGGCTGCTTTATCACACTCCGATACGATGAAATCTATACATTCTTCGTAGGAGTTTCTTGGCACAGCAAATTCGCTGTCTAAGCCATAGGCCTCTGTTACGAGCGGCACGCCGCCGTAGAGAGCCAGCAAATAGTGGTAGTTGAAGGCGCGTAAAAAATGTGCTTCGCCCGTCATTCGCTCCTGATCGGTCTTCCCATCAACGACCGTTCCCGTGAATGGCACCTCCGCCACCTTACTAAAGAATACATTACAATAACGGATCGACTTGTAGAGCTCATTCCAAGCCAGGTTACGCTGATAGCCCCACGCGTAGAGGTTATCCTGCGTAGTCTGACTGTTGTTATGTAAATTTGACGAGCTGTTCCCCCTATAATGCCCTTCATCAACAATATTGGCTGTACCCCGGCCATCCGTAAGGGGCTCGTAAAGCCTGAAATAAATCTGGTTCAGAAAGGTCTCTACCAAGGCCGGGTCGGACCATACCGCATCGTCGGTAAATTTTTCCTGCGATTGCGTATCCAAAAAATCTTGCTTACAGGCGTTCATTCCGACTACCATAAACAAAGATAGCGTCGCTATTACTATCCAATTTCTCATCACTTTCAAAATATCTAATTAAAAATTTTAGTAACTACAGTTGGCCGCTAGAAGCTGACCGACAGCCCCATGTTGAACACTTTATTGGCCGGATATGCGGTGTTTGATGTACTCTCCGGATCCACATCCTGAATGCCTGTGAACGTGAGCAGGTTGAGGCCAGATACATACAGCTGCACGTCCGAAGCGTATAGCTTAGCGCTAACAGCCTTGGGCAGTGTATAACCTAAACGTACCGATTTGAGCCGGAGGTAATCCGTAGATTGCAGCCAATATGTATTTTGGTTGCTCCTCCAGTATTCGTTGTATCGGTTCCAGGTGCGGGGCTTGTCTGTATCAGGATTCTCAGGTGTCCATCGTCCTTCCGCATCACGGGCAAGGTAATTGCCTATCTGTCCCTGCATTTCGAAATAGTCGTTACGGATCGCTCCCAATGCCCATTGGAAAAAGATCGACGCAGAAAACCCTTTGTAGGCCAAATCCGTGTTAAATCCGCCAATGTGTGTTGGAAGCGATGTTTTGTCGATCCGGATACGGTCCAGCCCATCGATTACACCATCGCCATTCACATCTTCAAAAATAACATCGCCCGGCCGTGCACCTGTCCAGTGCGGGTAGGCTTCCACGGCGGCTTCGTCACGGAAGATACCTATAGCCTTGTAGTACAGGCCGGTGTTCATCGGACGCCCTGTCGATTGCTGATATTCGGGTACGCCAGGCGTCTCATCCCAAAACTTGATCTTATTTTTATTGAGTGATACGTTGGCGGACAGCGTGTAGAAGAAGTCCCCCTTCTTTCCGTTATAGGCTAATTGAAACTCCGCACCCGTATTGATAACTTCGCCGATATTTTCGTAGGGAAGTGTCATACCCGTGGATCCGGGGACGGATGCATTACGGCGCCACAGGATATCCGTCCGGTGGTTGTGAAAATACTCGGCGGAGAAGCTCAGCTTGTTGTTTAGCAGCTGCATATCCATCCCTAAATTTGTTTGTTTTGCGACCTCCCACGTAACCGACGGGTTTGCAATACTGGATTCAGCAAGTATCTTAGACGATTCCGTCTCATTGAATATGTAAATATCAGCCACACCAGAGCCGTAGGCATAACTCGGAAGAAATTGGTACGGATCTATCCTATCATTCCCTGTTTTCCCCCAGGATGCCCTAAATTTCAACTCGTTTACTACTGGTTTTATCGGCTGCCAGAATGCCTCCTCCGACACACGCCACGCTCCCGATATTCCGGGAAAGAAACCAAAACGGCTATCTTTCGGAAATATATACGAACCGTCATAACGCCATACAAAATCCAGTAGATACTTGTCTTTTGCATTATAATTCACCCTACCAAAGTAATTGAGACGCGCTTCCTGGCTGGCCACCCCGCCATTGTCTTTTTCCAGGTCACCACCGGCGAAAAGCTGATCGATGGCGGTGGACACATAATGTTTACGAAAAGCGTAAAAGTTCATATTGTCGCCCTCTATACGCTCGACCCCGGCCATCACATCAAATTTATAATCATTGAACTGGAATTGGTATTTACCGAGCGCATTCAACGTAACCAACCTGTTATCCTGCATATCCTGGCGCAACTCCGCATTTGAATAGCCCCGCTGCACGCGATCCAACAGTGGTTGTCCGGCATCATTAAGGGAAGTACGGTCCCAGGCGTACAGGTACCATGGCGTTTTCCACAACTTATCGTTCTGTATGTTATTGTCCATAGCTGCTGTCAAACTTAGCGAGAGGCCGTCCACCCAAGGGGCTCGCAGGTCTAGGATTCCCCGGGTTTCGAATACCGTCGCCTTATTCCGGTCGTAGCCTGTCTGGTTGGTGGTGATGACCACCGGGTTTCCGCTGTCGCCGTTATCCGCAGGCTCGCCCGTCGGCCAGAAGTCCGGCATATTCGGTTTGGAGGCACGCAGACGGTTCCATATCGACGATGCCGATTCCGTTGGATAGTTCCTGTTTACTTCGCGGACCGCTACATTGACACCATACGATATATAGGGTGATATCGTCCCATCCAAGTTCAGCCGGAGGTTGTGCTGCTTATAAGAAGTGGCGCTGTTCTTATATATTGCATCCTGATAACGTGTACCCGCCGACAAGTAATAGCGCAGACTTTCCTGTCCTCCCGAGATGTTTACATCTGCCGTACGCTGTGTAGACCAGTTTTTCAAGGTAGATTTGTACCAGTCCGTATTCGGAAAGTGCAGCGGATCCGAGCCATCGCGGTACTTCTGTATATCCTCTTCCGAATACATGGGGCTCGCTCCCTCGTAGAGCAGCACTTCGTTGAGAAGCTGTGCATAGGTTGCTGCATCCGCCGCCTCCGGCACTACTGTCGGTGCCGCAAGTCCTTCGTTGTAATTGAATTGGATCTTGGGCTTGCCGGACGTTCCCTTCTTAGTCGTTACCAAGATAACCCCGTTTGCGGCCCTCGCTCCGTAAATAGCTGCCGAGGCATCTTTCAGCACCGTGATGTTTTCAATATCCTGTGGGTTGAGACGTTCCCATTCCCGATTGGGCACTCCATCGACTACAACCAGGGGCGAATTATTGCCCAATGTGTTATTTCCACGGATCGATATACCCGAGCTGCTGCCCGGCTCGCCCGACGGTGTCAACGCTACCAGTCCCGGGATACGCCCCGCAATGGCATCAGACGGGTTTATTGCCGGAGCAGCGACAACCTTTTGGCTTTCCAAGGTACTGACAGACCCCGTGACGAGTGCGCGTTGCTGCGTGCCGTAGCCCACCACCACCACCTGATCCAGCTCACTTCCTTCGAGCGACATCGTGATATCCATCGTTAAGGTTCTTCCCTCCTGAACCACGACACTCTTACGCTGCGTGCCGTAGGCGATATACGAGATTTCCAGCGTATAGTTTCCGGGCGGGACGCTCATCGAGAACTTACCGTCCACATCTGTTCCGGTATTCTGGTTGGTCTCTACAACTTTCAGCGTTGCGCCTATCAGCACTTCCCCGCTAACGTCTTTGACCTGCCCGAGGATACGTCCGGGTCGCTGTTTCTTCTTCAGCACGATGAAACTGGATTTTTCCTCAAAGGTGACCTCGGTGCCCTTAAATGCATCCTGTAAGATCTGCCCGACAGGGCCTGCATCTCCCTTATGGACAAGCTTCGCAGGAATACCAGCCAGGTTCAGTGCCTCCCTATCGTAGACAAACCTGATTTTTTGGCTTTCCAGATCCCTTATGATCTCTGATGCATTTCGAACTTCCCTTGCAATCCGGACACGTTTTTCGAGAAACTGGGCATTCGAAGTCTTTGCATAGAGCGTTCCAAACACCGCAGTAGTCATACAAAACACAATCGTAGATAATCTCATGACTTTCCTAAGATTCGTTGATATTTTTAACGTCATTATTATATTCTATAACCTGATTCCAATCTGGACAAACAAGTGTATATTTGTATTTGGAATCAGTAATTGTTTCACTACAAATTACTTTATACATGCTGGAGACACGCTTCCAACGTTTTCCAGCTACCTCATTCCTGCCGGTAGCGCATCGCAACTGCCTACCGGTTTTTTTATTATTGATTCCTGGGCACATATGCCCCCGCACTTGTCTAGAACATGATCACCTGCCCTCCTTCCTTTCTAATCTGGTTATTGTTCACCGAACTTACGGCCTCGACGATGTCGTCGAAAGGCACCTTCCGGTCTATCATCAGCGTATAGCGCTGTTTCTCAATCGCCTTATTTCCGGCAGTCAGCGTCACGCCATAGCTATTTTTCAGCACCAATGCGAGTTCCACGAACGATGCCTGATCCAGGAAGGTGATTCCCTCCCTCCACGAGCTACTTTGCTCCTGCTCCGTCCTGCCCAGATCAAGCCGATGATCTTCCTTGCCGATCTTGATGAATTCTCCGGCGCCCAAAATATATACTTGATTTCCGTGCTGTACAGAGACCTGCACCTTTCCGCTCGAAACGGATATCAGTTCGTACGGCAGTTCGTTATACGCTTTTACCGCAAAGCTGGTCCCCAGCACCTTGGTAGTAGCGAAACCCGAGTTCACCACAAAGGGCTTTAACGTATCCCGTTTCACATCAAAGTGTACCTCGCCATAGTCGAGGTAAATTTTCCGTTCGGCCGATTTATGGAAGGCCTTCTCAAACCGCACCTTCGTGCCGCCGTTCAGCCACAGCACGGTACTGTCTGCCAGCGTGACCTGTTTGACCTGCCCTTGCCCCGCCTCTACCACGACCTCCTCGACAACCTGCTGCCGGGTGTCGCCTGGACTCGGCATATTCCACTGACGGGCCAGGTAGAAAGCAAAAAAGACGCCTACCAGCACCGCAGCGACTCTCGCTAGCCGGACAAGCTGCCGCGGCCACCGGCGACCGTTGGCTGTCTCCTGCTGATCTTCCGCAGGCTGGGTAGAATCTATCGCATTCAGAATCTGTTGATGGATGCTGTTTCTAATTTCTTTCTGTTGATGGGTATTCCAATCGGGAAGTTTGTCTTCAAACGCTTGATACCATTTGTTTATCAACCTGACCTCCTGGTCAGTTGCGTTACCAGCGCGATATTTGCGCAATAATTCCTGAAATTCCTTACTAGTCACTTATGCTTCTTTTACTACTAAGACCAAAAAAAGCCGTGAAACTACTTCAAGAAAAGGTTAATTGTATATTAAAATTTCATTAAGGGCATACAGGAATAAAATCACATATTGGGGGTGGTGATTTTCAAATCTTCGTGGAAGATTGTCTTTCAGTCTTCGCCTTGCTTCCGTAAGTAGGTTGTTTACGGTTTGGTCAGCAAGATTCAATGATTGGGCGATCATGGGTATACTTTGATTATCCAACCGGAGCAGAAAAGTTTCCCGCATATTCTTCGGCATTTTGGCCAGCTCTTCTTCCAGAATTCCTTCCGTCTCCTCGTAAGAGAGTCCTAATTCAGGCCGGTCAACCACGGATTCCATGATAAGGAAAGCTCGCTCTAAAGCACTTTTCAATACGTTTTCAGATTGGAAATAATCCATTATTCGATTTTTCAGGACCGCATTTAGATATGCGGGTACTGTCCCTGCAATGGTTATCGATTGCCGTCCCTCCCAGAGCTTTACAAAGACGTCCTGTACCATATCCTTCGCTACATCTTCGTCTTCTACGCGTCGCCATGCCTGTGCATATAACTTGTGCCAGGTCGACAGATATATACGATCGAAGGCTTTCCGATTACTTTGCGTCTTAACTTCTATCCACCAGTTCTTTACTTGCGCCTGATCCATGACTTTTAAATATCGTCCAAATTTAGGGGTATAATATTAACACAATATTAAATCGTGCCAAAGATAGCATGACAGGATTATGATACGGCAAGAAATCCAAATGCAAAAACTCCCGAGGCTTACACCCCGGGAGCTCAAACAAAAAAAAATACAAAAGAAACTTACCAATTACGTCGTCGCCTTCGCCGCCGGCCTTCCAGCAAACGGCTGGTGAGTTTACTCACCGCAGAACAGTTCCAACTACATAACCAGTCGTCCTATTGCTTTTCCTCCGGCAACAGCGCACTTGCACACCACAGCAGCGCCGCTTGTCCGTGAAAATCACCGACCAATCTTCTACGATTAAGATAATGTTCCTTTGTAGAACCGATATTAGTGCCGATACAAACATCTCTTAGATCGCCATTGTCGTTAATATATGGCATGAGCGCCAGCCAAGCCTTTCGCACCACAGGTACATATTCATGCCTGTCGAGCCACCCTTCTTTTACACCAACAATCATAGCATACGTAAACATGGCCGATCCCGAGGTTTCTGTCCAGGAACCTTCAGGCTCGTCGACAAGTTGTCCCCAGAGTCCCTCCTTATTCACATAAGATTTTAGCGTACGCATCATATGTTGATAGCTAGACAGTATACGCGGATAGTGTTTATTATCTTTAGGAAGGTTCTTCAGCAGTTCCGTCATACCTGCAGCCATCCAGCCGTTACCTCTTCCCCAAAAAAATGGTGCCTGTTTGGCATGGTAAAATAGACCGTTCGGTTTTTGGATAGAATCCAGGTATACCGTCATTTCATAGGCCGCACGATCGATGTACTTCCTATCCTTTGTTGCAAGGTATGCATGGCTTTGAATTGCAGTGATCATATACATATCGTCTATCCAGAATCTGGTCTGCCAGCTGAGTCCCCTATCCAATAATGCGCAGTGTTTAATACTATCGCTTGCAGACGATTTAGGGAGCTGCCACTGCCGATCAGCGAAATCGATTCCGATATGGTAATAAAGCGGATTGTCGGTTAGCATATAGAGTCGCAATGGAATAACGCCAAAAACCGTATTATCAACGTGATTGGGCTTCTGCATGAGTTCCTTTCTCTTTCCCAAAAGTGGAAAGAACCGTTTTTCCAGATCCATCAGCAACGCTGTGTTGTTCGTTTTTTCGCTGAACACCAGCGCTCCTAACCAGGTGCAGGTCTCTGGATATACAATGTAAGGTGGCTCGCCGGGGATCTCGTCAAAATGTCTGTAATCGCTGGCCAGATAATTTTTTACAAGCTTCTCGCCTATCAACACGGGGTCTGCATAAGCGGGTAAATCGTCCCATACGCCATTTTGTGCATAAGTCTGTATACTCAAAAACAGTATACATATTTTTAGAATTGTCCTTTTCATACTATCTATTCGCTACGTCATAAGGCCATTGGCAAAAAGTGCCAATGGCCTATATTACTCATTTATTTTAATATGCAATCCACATACTATTCACTCGCGCCGTATACGCGCATACGATTAATACTTGCATTATCGCCTCTGTTGCTTTCGGTTACCGTGATACGGATGTAACGAACTTTCTGCTTCGCAAAAGCTACAAAACGCTTATCGTCCGATGCCGGTGCAGATCCCCAGTTTAGCTCACCCACGTGCGTAAAAGTACCGCCATTTTGGCTCACTTCAATGAAGCCTTTGCGCAAATCCGTATTTGTTGTTCTCCTGTTAATCATGATTTCGGTAATCATCTGTTCTGCTTTCATATCCACTAGAATCCAGTGTGGTAGCTTTTCCGAACCACCTTCCCATTTGCTGTGCCAAAAAGGTGAAGCTCCATCAACCAAGATTGCTCCCGGTGTGCCCTGTGATTGATTGAAAGAAGATGCAGTAACGGTCCATCCCGTGTAACTAAGTTCCGCTTCGATGAAGAAGGTCACGGTAGACTGTACTGGATTAGCATCTTTGGATGAAATAGTAATCTCCACCTCACCCCGGCCTTTTGCCGTTACGACACCCCCCTCGTCTACCGTCGCAATATCGGGGCGGTTACTTTCATAACGGAGTTCGACCCCGGCTGCTATAGCTGGCAATATGGTTAGTTCTCTCCTTAATTGATACGTGCCTCCCATTGGTACAATGCTCAACCGATTAGTCGGCGCAACGATCTCAGATACGGTCAGATCCAGCACCTTCACTTTAACGGTCGTATGAATTTCTGGATTATGCACTGCCCGAACGGTTAAATTAGCCTCACCATTTAAACGATGCCCCAACGCCCTGCCGGCTTCACTTATAGTAAATACACTGGCGTCATCTGTGTGAAATGTTACCAACGGCGTGCTATTTTCGGGCAGCAAATTGATCATCACCTTCTGTTCCAGGTTATACCCTACGATAAGATAGCCGTCTACCATTCCGTCTACTTCAATGGTTTCAATGGATGGTCTTTCGATCGTAATTGTCCGTTGATCACTTAACCTACTACCGTCCTGGGTCTTCACGATCAAATCTGCTTCGCCCATGTTCTTGGGTGTGATTAATCCTTTTGCCGACACGGTAAATATTTCCTCATCGCTCGATTTGTAGGTAATCCCACCTCTTTCCGCATTTGCAGGAGCCACAGCAGCTTCTACTTGAAATGTTTCGTTCAATGGGATACTCAAGCCGTCGTTGTCGATATTCTGGATCAGGATATCGTTCACTTTTATTTCATCCTCCTTGGAGCAGCTCCAAAAGATGCATAGTAGGGCTAGTATGGCCACGCTATTTTTGATCAAATGTATCATAATTCGGTATATTAATAATTTTACAATTTTTTTGCTTCAAAATCTCCAAGCCTCGCCAGCATCTCGACGCAGGCACCCTGATACAGGATTCCCGATTCCGGTCGCGGAGCGGTTGCTTTAAAATCATTGTTCAGTAAATTTGTCTGTGCATCCCTTACTGGAGACATCCAGGCATGTTGCATTATTTTTCGGTAAGCCTGTACGTACTTTTCATCCTTGTCTACGCGGCACAATTCGATGTAACCCCTCAACAGAATTGCATTGAACCACACATTGTTATCCGTCCACATCACGATTTCCTCACCAAGCGCGCTGGAATGGTAAGGTTTGAACCAGTGTTTGTAAGCTGCTTCAGCCGTTTCGCGGGCATCCGTCAGGTATTGGTTGTCGCCCGTAATCTCATATAACAATACAGCGGCCTGTACAGGCTGCCCTGCGTTATAGGTGAATTTTGTTTTGTCTACGATTACCGCTGATCCCGGATTGTCCGGATCGGACAGCTTGATGTTGTCCCAATACAACTTATCTTCTGGATCTTGAAGCCGATCTTTCACCCAATGGTAGAATTCCTTTGCACGATCGAGGTATACCTGCTCGTTGGTCGCCTGATAAAGCTTTGCTCCCAGTACTGCCGCAGGTGCGGTCGAACAGGTATTTTTTCCTTTGTCGCCTTCCTTCCAGTGTACCCCTCCGCCCATCAGATCGTTGGTTCCCGACAGCACAAAATTCCAGACGAGTTTTGCACGATCGAGGTATTTGGTATCCTTGGTCAGCATGTACAGATCGACCATATCTAATCCGATCCACACATTATCGTCGTAGAATCGCTCATCGCCGCCACCCGGAAATACAGCATATCCCTCAGGACCGCCCTGTCTTTGATTTCGGAATTTATCAATCGACGTAAGTAGCCTATTGTCATAGAGCGTTGCATACTTTGCCTTAAGCGCCTGGTCGTGTTCTCCCATAACTTTGAGTGCCGTATATCCTGAAAATGCCGCTCCCTGGCCCCACACCGTAGAGGCTCCGTCCCAAAACGTATTTCGTCGTGGATAGTATTCGCCCCAGATATCCAGTGGCATGCCGTCCAGAAAATGAGTAACCAACGCATCCATCATCTGATCTGCAGCCGTCATCAGCATATCCCCCTGTTGGTCCTGGGTTACTTCGAGTTTTAAGGTAAATGGTTGCTTTGCAAGAGCGCCATTGATACCCGTACTCGCCTGCACGGTCCATTTGATATCGACCGGGTTGCCTACCGTAGCGCCCACCGCCCTTGCCAGCGAGTCCAACGTCATACGAGGTACGGTCAGCACAGTCGCGGATCCCAGTTTATCGGGGCGGCGGCTCATGATTGGCTGCGAAAAATCGCCCGAAGCCTTATCAAATACAACGGTATAAAAGGCTAATGTGCCATTCGAGACGGTGGCTTCAGACCACTTGAATTGAAGTCCATCACCGTTCTCGGCGAGCGTTACCGTACTCCCGTCGACCGGAGCACGCAAATCTACCCCTTGTACCCGGCCTTCACCGAGTCCACCTTGTTCTTTTTTCTCGCAGGCCACAAAATATATTGCGGATGCCACGGCGAGCGTATATATAGCTATCATATTTTTCATTATAGTTGCTTTCGTTATTTGCTATAGTCGAATGTAGTTACCACCCTGGATTTTCAACGAGATTTCTATTTTTATTCAGCTCATCCTGTACAATATTCCACAGGTACTGCTTGTCTTTCCATTGACGGGTTTCAAAAACAGTGCGTTGATGGAATCCGGCAGATGTTGTCGCTTCGATATTCATCCCATAGAAATCGCCTCCGTCGGTTTGAGCAGCTATCTTCCAGCGATGTGTATCAAAGTACCGTAAATTTTCAAAGCACAGTTCAACACGGCGCTCTTGCTGTATGGCCTGCCGCATGGCATCCTTATCCCCCGGTACCGGCACCATTCCATCTGCTGAACCGTATTGCGGGATTCCCGCTCTTTCGCGGATCATGTTCAGGTATTTTACAATGTCCGGATGTTCTGGATCATATTCGTTCAAAGCCTCTACATAATTCAGATAAACTTCAGCCAATCTGAGCTGTACTTCCAAACGCCCTTGGATACGATCGGGCTCCAGTGTCGTACTCGGATGCACCAGTTTTCTGGCGCCATATCCTGTCCTGGAATAGTTACGACCGTTATAGAGACCGCTATTTCCGCCACTGTACATCTGTACGGTTACTGGCTGGTTATTACTTCCCCTGTCGTTGTTTATCCATTTGCTGAGGTTGAAAGTAATGGCCACGTAAAAGCGCGGTTCACGGCCGACATACATATTCGAGGTGCCGGGTGCGTAATATCTTGTATCCTGCGCCGTTGTGCCCGTTTCGCTGTATCCCGAGGCTGGATCAGTTATCGGTCGTCCGTTGGACATAAAAAAGGCATCCACGAGTTGCTGCGTTGGTCCGAAGGCCGACCATCCGCCGACATTTCGTGGCGAGCCCATTTTGTCCGGCCCAAAATTATCCGATACACGGGCCATGATTACTTCTGAATTCCAATCCGTCAGATGCACGTTCTTTAGGGATTCATACGGCTTAATGGCGCCGCCTGCATCCCGTTCCACATAAAGACTATACTGACCGAAATCAATCATATCTTTCGCGGCATCAGCTGCCAGCTTCCATTTATTGGCATCATATTGCTGGCTGACCAGTACCGTACCATCCAGGTTTTTAAAGTCTGCATAATCGGTATTCCCATTAAATAGCGGGCTGGCAGCATATAATAGTACACGCGATTTAAAAGCAAGTGCCATTCCGCGGTTTATTCTCCCCCATTCCCGTGTGTTTACCGGGGTCATTGGCAAGTCAGGGATAGCCGTATTGATCTCGTTGACGACATAATCGACACATTCGTCATACGTATTTCGCGGGAGGCTGATTTCCTCAATGGTTGCATCCGGTGCAAGCAATTCTTCAGGCATAAGGATCACCGGGCCATACTGCATCATTAGATTGGCGTAGAAGTAAGCACGGAGGAAGCGGGCTTCGGCCTTCCATTTCGTCTTTTCAGCGTCTGGAACCTCTGGATTTACGTCTACATTCTGAATAAAAAATGTAGCCGAGCGAATGCCCTGATAGTAGTGGCCCCACCTGTTGAAGGCGCTAGTATTACGGTCCCAGTTTCCAATATTCAGCTGGAAGGGTGCCATATCGTTGTAAGTCACATCAATGTCGTCCGACAAGCTTTCGAAACTGTTGTCAAAGCGCCAGTCCATCTGTGCGCGAATCCGATTGTATATATTCGCCAAATACTGCTCGGTTGTCGTACGGCGTTTAAAAATATCTCCAATCTGCAGGCGGTCATCGGGTACCTGATCAAAGAAATCCTTATCGCATGAACTGCATATCAGTATCAGCAACAGCCCTATATATGTTTTTATTTTTGTGTTCATAATTAGCAGAATTAAAAAGTAATGTTCAGACCTAAGCTATACGTCTTAATATTTGGATATCGATCGCCTGCGCCACTACCCAGCTCCGGATCAAACATTTTAAACGGACTAAAGGTCAACAGGTTGTAACCGATGAAATAGATACGTGCGTTCTCCACGCCCCAACTACTAAAAGAACCCTTCGGTATCGTATAGCCAAAGTCCAAAGTCTTCATCCGTAAAAAGCGACCATTTTGAATCCAGTGGCTGCTTGAGGCCGTGTAGTTCTGGTTAATATCACCATAAGAAAGACGGGGATAAAATGCATCCTGCCGTTGGTCGTCTTCCGTCCAGCGGTCGTGAATATTGTTAAACAAACTTCCACGGGCAGATCCAGCACGGAAAGGCATGAAAGTGGTCGAAAGGGAAAATTCTACTTTATCCACTCCTTGGAAAAAAGCCCCTAAAGAGAACCCCTTGTAAGCTGCCGTAAGACCAAAACCGTATAAAATCTGAGGTACATGATCCAGTCCGATGGCGGTTTGGTCATTCGCATCAATTACGCCATCGCCATTAAGATCCCTGAATTTTAAGTCGCCCGCCTGTATGATGCCTGCGGTACGTGCAACCGTCGGATCTTCGATCTCTTCCTGCGTATAGAAACCATCCGCAATATAGCCAAAGCGCTGAAAAAGACGATGTCCACGTTTCTCCATCCATGGATACGGTTTAGCGGGTTCGTCGTTTTCGATCAGCTTGTTCGAGTTGTACGTAAATGTACCTCGGAAGGTAGCGCCCCACTCGCCCCATTGCTTACTGAAGTTGGCGGTGATGTCGATACCTTTGTTTTCTGCGATTCCCAGGTTACCCAGCGGGTTAGAACGTAGACCTACCGAGGCGGGGACTGATGCGCGGGTCAGGAAAATATTTTCCCTACGACGCTTGAACACATCCACCATCACTTCCAACGCATTATCAAAGGTTTTAAGTTCAAGACCAATATTGGTATTCTTCTCCGTTTCCCAAGTTACTGTCGAGGCATAATCGCCAATATCTAATCCGCCAATGTTATTGTCTCTGTTTTGGCCGTAACTGTATCCACCCGTATTGGCTACCGTGGCAATATAGGCAAATCGCCTTCCACTAATGTCACCACTACCCACTAAACCATACGATGCCCTAACCTTCAACAATTGAATCACCTGATCCATATTACCCCAGAACTTTTCGTTCGAGGGCACCCATCCCACAGCATACGATGGGAAAATTCCATATCTGGTTTCGGGTGCAAAATTTTCCGATCCGTTATATCCGAAGCTTACTTCCGCGAGGTATTTATCCTGATAGGCATAACTTCCCCTACCCACAATCCCACGGCTACGGTATGGAATTGATCCAATCAGATCGCCAGCTGTGGCACTGATCCGGTCTGATTGGTTATATAAGAATAAGCCGTTAACCGAGTGTCCACCAAAGTCGCGGCTATAATTAATAGCCGATTCCAGGTAAAATTGTCTTTGTCCGCCGTTATTACGACTAAAATCAAGGTAATCTTTACCGGATCCACCATCTGTCCGTTCATAGACGAGTTCACCATTCTCATCGCGCGTCTGCGCATAGTACGTATAAGGTATTTTGGATCGATTTAATCTATTTGTATTCTGTGCATCGAAAGAATATAGGACACGAGCCGAAAGTCCTTCAGTAATAAAATCCAGTTTCTGTTTGACATGGATGTCCGACATCATCTGATTCTCATAAGTCGTCACGTATCCCCGATTGGTCAACAATCCATATGGGTTGTTCAAACCACCACCGGTAGATACAAAAGGTTCTGAACCATCCGGGTATTTTACCGGATATAAGATCGGATATAAGTTAAAGACCGATGAGAAGATGGCATTTGTCCCTGTACCTGGATAATTTCCGTTCGATATCCAGCCTTTTACCCCCAGATCAACCGTGGTCGTTTTCGTCGCATGTACGGTTAAAGCCGAAGTAAAGTTATACCGTTTAAAAGCAATCTCTGAATTATACTGCGATAGGCCATCGGTTTTAAACAGGCCTTTTTCATCGTAGTAGCCTGCCGATACATAATAGTTCATTCGCGGTGCACCACCCCGGATACTGAGGTTGGCCTTGCGGTTGTTCCCGAACCGGTTAAATATTTCCTTAAACCAGTCTACATCCGGGTAGAGCATCGGATCCTCCTGGGAAAGTGTTTTGCGTATCCGGTCTTCCGAGTAGATCGGCGAATTTCCTCTCGTCACATTAGCCTCGTTAGCCATCTGCATATAGGTCACGCCATCGACCATATCGGGCACACGCGTAAATTCGGTTATACCCTGGTAATAATCTACTTCTATTCGCGGTTTATCCAGCGCCATTCCCTTCTTTGTGGTAATCAGTATTACCCCATTGGCACCGCGTACACCATATACCGATGTTGAAGAAGCATCCTTTAGAATATTAAATGATTCAATATCGTTGGGGTCAATGTTACTGAAGCTCCGTTCTACCCCATCAACCAATACAAGCGGACTAGAGTTGTTCAAGGTATTGAAACCCCTGATCCACAGTTGGGCACCATCCAGACCAGGCTCGGCACTACGCTGCATCCCGACCACACCAGATACCCGCCCGGCGAGCACCGTACTGATGTTGGCAACAGGTTGTTTCAGCTCTGTTACGTTTAGGTTTGATTGGGCACCTAAGGTCTGTATTTTCTTCTGTGTACCATATCCCACGACCACTACCTCTTCAAGGTCGTCAGAAACCTCTTCAAGCTGTACGTCAATGCGAGTCCGATTTTGTAGCGGCTGTTCGACTTCCTTAAATCCCACAAAAGTAAATCGAACGGTTTTAGCCTCTTCGGGAATGCGAAAGTCATATTCCCCGTTTCTATCCGTTTGTGTCGATATGGAAAAATCGGCGATGGAAACCGTAACACCTACCAGCGGTGTACCATCTGGGCCTGTCACCTTACCTGACAGGGTACGCTGCTGCACCGAAGCCCTTATAATATTGGCTTTTGCAGCTGATAAAGGGGACGTTCCAGCCACGGTCGGACTTAGGTTAATGGCCGACAGCAGTAACATCGCACATAGAGGCGTACTTACCTGCATCCCCCGTTTGATGCTTCGAATTTTGGTAAATTCCTTTTTCTTCATTGGTTATAGTTTATTTGTTAATTGGTAATCATTTCTCCTGTATGTAACAGGTTTACATCGGCAATAATTTGCTGATCATAAATAGCGTTATCATAATTTTCTTTGTGATCACATATTTTTAGTTTTATAGGGTTATAATTTGTTTAATCTATTCGGTTAAGGGTTCTATAACGGCAGCAAAGCCACCGCTTTTAGCCAGCTTTATTTCGATCGATGAATGGACAGTCACCTCAGCCACTTCTTTCCTATAATCCATTGCCTGTTCAACTGCATTAATCCCGTCTTTGAAGCTGGTCATTTTATATGTTTTCCCAGCAGTCAGGAAGGTTAGTTTTTGTTGAAAATTGCGCCAGTCCTCTTCACTGTTTGTCATGCCACCGATGTACCACTTCTCCCCTTTACGCTTTGCGACAATAACATATTCGCCTACTTTTGCGTTCAATGCAACCGTCTCGTCCCAAGTTGTAGGTACTTTGGTGATGAAGTCCGTACATTCCGCGTTACGATAATACTGCGTAGGATTATCAGCTAGCATCTGTATACCGCTTTCGAAAATTACAAACAGGCTCATTTGATATGCGCGGGTGCCGATGCTTGCCGAGTTCGGCCGCTCACTTCTATATACATTAGGTTGCATACTGATCATGGCGCCTGGCGTATAATCCATTGGACCGACCGCATTACGAATGAAAGGCAAGTACACACTATTGTCGGGATAACAGCCTCCCATTTGCTCCATACCGCGCACCCCTTCGTAAGAGATTACATTGGGGTATTTATATTCCAGTCCGGCAGGCTTAAAGGAGCCGTGAAAATCTACCAGCAGGTTGTGTTTGGCCGCTTCCTTCGCGATACGCTCGTAATAGTTAACCATCCATTGATCGCTCCGGTCCATAAAATCGATTTTTACCCCCTTCACACCCCATGAAGCAAACTGTTCAAACAGGCCCAAGTTCTTCTCAACGGTCAACCACGTTAACCATAAAAATACACCCACATTTCTTTCCTTACCATATTTGATGATCTCATGTACATCTACGTCTGGATTCGGCGTATAGGGATCTCTTGTGCTTTTCGCCCATCCTTCGTCCATGATAATGTACTGCATACCAAATTTATGCGCGAAATCGATAAAATATTTATACGTATCCAAATTATAACCCGATACAAAGTCCACATCCGGGCCATAAGGTTTTGCGCCGTTCCACCATTCCCAGCTAGCTTGGCCCGGTTTAATCCATGAAGCGTCAGCGAGTACATTTTTCGTTGCTAACCTATACGTCATGGTGTTGGTAATGATCTCGGTGTCCTGCTTCGAGACCACAAAGTAACGCCATGGGAAGCTGCGCCGGCCCGTCGTTCTTGCGATGTAATCCGCTTCTGCCAGGATCTTCACGCTACGATCGCCATCCTCGCCGAACCTCACCGGTACTTTAGGAAAAGTCGCGGTGATTCCATTCCGACCGCTGCTTTTCACAAACATGCAGGGATAATCACTGAGATCTGATTCTGAAACCAATATTTTATACGGCTTCTTTGTGTCGATAAGCATAGGGAGTACGGCCATCCTGCCATTAGGTTTCCACTCCGTGCTATTGATGTGGGTATAGATTTCTTCGTAGGCTGTTTTGAAACCACCTGGTTGCTGTACATGCAATAGATTTTCGGATGTGAAGTTGATATCCATCTCCTCCGATACGACATTGATACTGTCCCTAATATCGGTAATGATCCGATAAGCAATACCATCGTCGTAAGCGCGGAACTCGACGGCATACTGATCCTTAAAACGAAGTACAAGCTGATTATATACATTATCAATAGTAGAAAACTTTAACGGAACGATAGGCTTCAATTGCTCTTTGATCTGTTGCTCCTTTTTACTTATTAATTTGGGTCGATCCCCGAGTACCCTATTATCGAGCTCTAGCCCGAGCGAGTTGTCATGCAACAGGGTATCGTTCTTACATAGTACGGAATAATAAATCTTATCCGTCAGTTTAATCTCCGTGGTCACATCACCATTAGGAGAGGTCAGTTTAATCCCTTTCTGCGCGTTCGCGGTCGTCATGGTCGCAGCTAGCAGGAATACACAAGCAATCTTCTTCATTAAGTTATTATTTCTATTTTAAAAGTGTGTTCGTTCAATACAATATGGTCTACTATTGCTTTTTATAAGGGCAGATCAATTGGTATACAGATTTATAACTTCACAAAAGTAATCGTCGGTTATAGAAACGCAGGCCCTATTTACGCCAAAAAGGTACACTGAATAACCAGATGCAAAATAGTATACCTTTTTGACGGAATAAGACACCATTCCCTTACGTGTCATATATCATCGCATCGGTGAAAGTTGTATCTTTAGGCCAACGCATCTATACTTATAAACTGCTACTAGTCATTATAATGAAGATTATTGGTCAATTAAGATACTTTTCGGTTTCCCTTATTCTCCTATTAGCATGGTCGGCTGCTGTCGCACAGCAGCAAAATAGACCTAACATTTATTTACCCAATAATGCGGTATTATATACCTATCAGGATCACCTGGGATATATGTGGTTCGGTACCTATGATGGGTTATCGTTCTATAACGGAACAGAAATTATTACGTATAGGCATGAGCCGTCCAATCCGCTGTCTTTGTGCAGCAATATCATCTATAAAATTACCGCTGCCGACAAAAATCACATCTGGATTTCCACGACGATGGGATTGAACAAACTATCTTTGTTAACCCGCAAAATAACAGCTTCGTACCCCTCCTTACCTAAACTGGTACATATTGAATCAGACGCTGGTGGCGACTCCTGGATGATACCAAGTGATCACCTATTGCTTCACTATAAATCATCAGGGGATGGCAGCGTCGATAGCATCATCCTCGCTAATAAAGACCTGAGTTTGCTCAATATCAATAGATTGTTTATCGTCGACTCCGCCTTATTGATATTAAAAAACGATGGCCATCTATTTTCCAAAAATATAGCAGAGATCAGCGGAAAGGAAAAAATTAGTGGTCAGGAAGTACAAATACACAAGCGCCGGATCGTGAAAGCATGCCTATCCGGTAACGATCTTTACTTCGTAGACGACCAATTTGATGTGTTCCAGTACGATTTGCTCACCTCCCGCACACATCATCTAAATAATATCAAATCCCTGATCCATGAAGACTATGGCTTTATTGCACAAATTGAATACTATGATAAATCCGTTTATGTCGCGTTAAAAAACTCTGGCGTATTGAAGGTTGGCCGCGGCAATGGAGATCTAAGTGTCTGGATACGGCCGGGAGTTTCGGTCTTCTGTCTTCTTACAGATCGGTATCAGGACCTATTATGGATTGGTACAGATGGGCAGGGCGTACAGCAGCACAGTGCTTCGGCGCCGTTATTCGGACAATTGAACTTATCCATCACCGACATTACCAACAAACCAGTCAGAGCAATATTAACGGATTCACTTGGCAATATATGGGTAGGCACCAATGGTGACGGCTTGATACAGTTTAAATACACCCATTCAAGCAATAGCATCACAGTAGGCGAACAGCCTGTTGCCCGCTTTAACAAACGTGAGGGTCTGCTATCATCGCAGATCTTCGGTATGGCCAAAAGTAAGTACCATGATCTGTTTTGGATCGGGACCGAGAAGGGCTTGTTTTACTACAGTTACCGAGACCATACTATACGGGAGGCCGTACTTCCCAACAGTAAGCCGTTATTGGAGAGCATACACACTATACTGGAGACCAGTGATCGGAAACTATGGCTCGCCTCGACCCGTTTCGGTCTGGTCGAAGTAAATATAACGGAAATAGGCGGTGCAATACAGGTTCGGTCGGCCCAAAATCACCTCCTTAGAGGAGAAAGCTTTGCCGGAAACGAAATCCAGTCCATGGTGTACGGCGATCCGTCGAAGCTTGTTGTTGGCTTGCGGGGCGGCCGAGGCGTCGCCGAATTCGACATGGATACACATACGTACAATTTCTTACCCGTTATTGACCCCGAAAATGGCCTGGCCATCACTGATGTGCTAACCGTGTGGCGCGACCCAAACCATTCGTATTACCTGGGATCAAGCTCCGGAATGACAGCATTTAATCTGCATCGTGCTGCCGTTTCAGATATTAAACATTATAATAAGAAAAATGGTCTTGTAAATGATATGATACACGGTATCCTTGGCGATGAGATGGGGTATTTATGGTTAAGTTCTAGCAGAGGTTTAATCAAGTACAACCCGCACAATGAGCTGTTTCATAATTATATTGCACCTACACTCGAAATTAATGAATTCTCGGATGATGCCTACTGGAAATGCCCTTACACCGGCACGTTATACTTTGGCGCCGTAAATGGCTTTACATGGGTAAACCCCAAGCAGTTGTTGCAGCAAGAATCTACCCATCCGAGTAAATTTCACTTTTTTGATATCAAGATTAAAGGCGAAAGCCACCCGCTGTCTGTCTTTTCACGCAGCGCGGGCAAGGGCATTGAAATCCCGGCTTCCGTTCCCTCCTTTAGCCTTTCATTCACCGTGCTCGACTACCTGAATAAAGACTATGCATATAGCTATAAATTAGACAATTATCACGACGATTGGATCGCTATCACCAACAGCAACCAGATCGATTTCACGAATTTACCAGCTGGCCGATACACATTAAAAGTACGTTACAAAAATGATGTCGCGCCGGACAGCGAACGCACTGAAAGCCTTTATATCGTTAAGTTACCGCCCTGGTATCTGTCGACCAGTGCTATTGTTATATATATTATCTTACTTGCAGCAATAGGTCTCTATCTTTATACGCTTTCAAGGCGCATCGCATTAAAAAAGCGAGAAGAAGCACAGCGGGAGATGGAGAAGAATCAACGCAAAGAACTCTTAGAGTCGAAGCTCGCATTTTTCACCAATATGACGCATGAGTTTTATACGCCCCTAACCCTCATCAAGGGAATCTGCGAAGTCCTGAAAGAAGGCGTTCCGCGTTCCGAATCAGCATACCAGGAGCACCTGAACACACTAACATCAAATACTGTTGCGTTGGAGGGTTTGATTCGGGAATTGCTGGATATACACGATCCTGAAAAGGCTACCCCTACTTATCACATCCAAAAAGATGTACAACTTACGCCTTTAGCGATGCAATATCTCAAGTCCTTTCGTTTAATTGCTGAAAAAGCCCATATAAACTATGTCGAGTCTATTGAGCCGGATCTCATATGGAATACAGATACAGCCTTCTTTCAGCGGATACTAAATAATTTGGTCTCGAATGCTTTTAAATATGTAGGTGAAAACGGTACCGTCAGAATTGATCTAAACCGGAAAGGGGATATATTGGAGCTATCAGTGTACAACAGCGGTAAAGGAATTGCAGCGTCCGAGCTTTCGAACATCTTCGAGCCTTATCACATTCTCCAAAACGACGACGCCAACGGGTATATGCAGTTAACAGGTCGCACCGGTTTAGGCTTGTCCATCTGCCGTTCGATGGTCGAGCTATTGGAAGGCCACATTGTAGTGGAGAGCGAGGTCGATCAGTACACCCTTTTCCGCGTAGTACTTCCCTACATCGCAGCTGCGGATGCTGAAGAGACTATCCCAAGTGAACGGGCAGACACCACGCTGATCGTAAGAGCAGAAAATGTACGTCCTACCCTTTTGCTGGTGGACGACAATCCGGATATCATATCCATGATATCCAGTTATCTCGCTAGTGAGTTTGCTATTCTAACTGCCCACGGTGCACAGCAGGCCCTTGAGATACTAACAACGGAAAGCGTGTCATTGATTGTCACGGATATTATGATGCCTGATAAAGACGGCATACAGCTCATTGAGGAAATAAGGAATACAAAGTCTTATAAACATATTCCCATCGTTGTTTTATCTGCTAAAGCCACGGAGAAACAACAAGAAGCTGGTATACAATCGGGTGCAGACGTTTACTTAACCAAACCCTTTTCGCTCTCCTTGTTGCGTTCACATATTGATCGGCTTGTCAAAAAGAACGAAGTCATGCGTGATTATTTCTACTCTCCCGAAAGCGCCTATGAGACCACCATGAACAATATCGTTCACCGCGATGATAAGAAACTCATATCAACACTTATTGCGATCATAGATGAGCATATTGAAAACCCGGCACTAAGTCCGGCATATATTGCTGAAATAATGAATACGAGTCCGCGCAGTCTATATCGAAAAGTGAAAAATATTACTTCACTATCCCTGATGGATTTTATTAAAGACTATAGGTTCCTAACTGCCGAGCGACTGTTAGTATCTACCAACCTATCGGTACAAGAAATTATGTATAAGAGTGGCATGTCTAACAAGTCCTATTTCTACCGTGAATTCGTGAAACGAAATAAGGTTACGCCAAAGGAATTCAGAAAATTGCGTTAACCGATACGATATCTAATCGGAACTTATGACAAAAAAACTCCCGAGGTTCACACCCCGGGAGTTTTCCACAACATTAAAAAAACAAGTTATCGTCGCCTTCGCCGCCGGCCTTCCAGCAACCGGCTGGTGAGGTAACTCACCGCAGCGCCTATCACGGCGATCAATGCGCTGTGCAATAAGTTTCCCCAATCAAAACTACTCCATAGCGAGCATACCGTCCCACCTAGCGTGCCAAACTGCACATTACTCATGAGCCTCATCGCTTCCCTCCTTTCCTTCGGCTTTTGGCTCAGTATCCTCCTCCTGCATCACCTGCTCGATGATACCTAATCCAACCGCGATGTACTTCAACACGCTCATCGCCTTCGCCGGGAGCTTGATGGGTGCCAGCAGCACCACCTGTACTGCCTGGCTGATTTTCCGGATGACCTTCTTCATCGCCCCTCCCGGATTAAAAGAAACACTTCATCTCCCCGATCCCACAGACTGTAGACCAAGGCCTTAAGTTTATCCAACGCTTTACGACTTTCGATACCTGTGCCCTCGCCGGTGAGCTCGGTGACAGGTGCGATGCAACCCAGCAACTGCTTCATAGCATTATTGGCCGCGTGGATCAAGATGGCTTCCCGCCCGAGGACAGCCGGAATACCGATCTGTTCGCCGTGCTTGGTATACTTCCGCTTTTCCAGCTTGTAGCATCCTTCCGGGATACAGCTCAGGCGCTGCAGATTGTTGCGCCAAGGGAGCTCGATCGTATGGCAGATCTTCTCGCCGTTGAAGTAAATCGTTCCGTTGGTTCCCTGTTCTCCGTAAGTCCGTCGGAGAACCAAGGTGCTCTTCAATGCCATATTATCTGACCACCATTGTTGCGTTATCACTCCAATCTCCGGTTCCCTGCGTGTTTAGTGCGCGCACCCGCACTTCATAGCGTTCGGCTGCCGTCAACGGTGCAATAATATTGGCACGCGATGAGCTTGTCGCGAAGCGCTCACTCCACTCATTTTCGCCCTGCAGGCGGTATTGATACTCATACATCAACACGTTGCGCTGTTTATCAAAGTCCAGCCTCACCTGCCCGGATTGCCTACCGTCGCTGAGTTTTACACCTTCCGTTTTCAGCGGTACCTGGACGGAACCGTTTGCTCCATTGGTGGGGAAGCCCGAACTCAACAAGGTCGATAAGTGCCCCTCTGCCACGCCATTTACGTAATACGCCAGCTGGCGCAGTGCTGCTTCCAAGGGCAGGCGACTTTCATTCTTGAGGGCTGTTTCCTCTGGTGAGCCGCGGCGCCTTGCAGCCGTTAGCTTCGCCGAGAAATCATCCAACAGTTCTTGTACCGCCGCCAATGCAGGCGTTGGTTGTTCGAAGTGTACATTGTCTGTCATAGCACCGATGATCGTTGCAGCGGTTACCATGAGCTCATCGTCTTTCATTCGTGTAAAGCCGATAAGCGCTTTAAATTTTGTAGCCATTTTTTATGCTTTTTATGTTCTCCTCGCGAGATCGAACAGTACAAACGTAAAAAGCAACTCAGCCTCGAATGAACTTTTGATAGGATTTGATAGAAATTGATAAGATTTGATAAAATTTAACCGAAAAAGGCCCCATTTTGTACATGTACATAGCGTCTACCGCATTGTAGTTGACGGCTATGTCACGGTACAAAACGCACAACGCAAGGCACATCGCCGAGAAGTCCGGCGAAAAATGCGTCCAGATACGGGACAGCGCGCACCGCTACCTGTAGTTGACCAACAAGTCATCCAACAAAACTCACAGGTAGCGTGCAGGCATCGTCAACGCATAGTACATCACGCGTATGTCCAGTGAAAACAGCAATAACACACAAGACATAACGGCTATGTCGTGGTACAAAACCGTTATATCACGTGCGTGCATCCACATGTATATGTACATAACGACACCGATTTCCTCCGAAAGAAAAGAACTATCTTTCCCAAAGTAGATAAAACGCGGCAAAGCTATTATCAATGACTCCGCAAACATCCCCATTACGAAGCCAATGTAGCGCGGCGGTAAAAATATCGTAACAAATACACAAAATTTTCAATAAAGAACTATATTTACTGCCACTTATATAAAAATAACGTAATCGATTCCAACCATTTTTCGTTTTATCAGCAAATGAACGGGATAAAAAATAGCGACTACAACAAACTTGCTGATGAAGTCCTCATCAATCTTATTCGTCAAGACGACGAAAAGGCCTTTGCTGTCCTGTACGAGCGTTACAGTGGGGCGTTATATGTACATGCCTATGGACTGATCCAAAACCGGGAGGATACTAAAGATCTCCTTCAACGCGTCTTCACGAAGATATGGGATATAAGAGACACCTTGCATAGCGAAATCAATCTTTCTGCCTATCTCTACCAAATGCTCAAAAATATGTTCATCAATAGCCTGGTGCATAACAAAGTTGTCGACAGATACCTCGACAATCTATCCAGGTATGCCAACACTTATGTAGCAGATACCGACTATCGCATACGTGAAAAACAATTGCAGGCCTGTATTCAATCTGAAATCCAGCAACTCCCTCCTAAAATGCGGGAAATATTTGAACTAAGCAGAACAGCGTATCTCACGCATCGCGAAATTGCTGAAAAATTAGGTATTAGCGAAAAAACCGTAAAAAACCAGATCACCAATGCGCTTAAACTTTTAAAGTCGAGGCTTCCTCACCTGATATTTTTGTTAGTTCTATTCCAAGCACGACCCTAGTTATAAAAACTCAGTTTTAAGTTTTTTTTAAAAAATTGTAAATTCTTATGGGACTATCACAACAGTTACCTGTTTATATAAATGAAACTTCAATATGAAAGACGCGAATAAAAATATCAAAATAGATGCAGCACTCTTCCAACGATACGCCGAGGGCCGTTGTACCCCGGAGGAAAAGGCGCTCATTGATTCGTGGTATATCGAACAAAAACGTCTTTCTCCTTCCTTCGACCTAGAAGAAGATATGTTGATACAAGATCTACACGAAGTGGGGATTCGTTTACAGCGGTATACGCAACATCACTCTAAGCCAAAAGAAAGGCCGATATCATGGCTTGCGGTAGCCGCCTCCGTAATGCTATTGGGTATTTCTGTTTACTATTTCACGTCCCACGAGAAAAATATCATACCGCAGCAACAGCCAGAGATCGTCCGCAGCGACACACTCGCCGTTCCCCGCTCGCATTCTGTTAGATACGCAAAAACCGATGTTGGCCCCGCCCGGAGTGGTGCCATACTTATTTTATCCAACGGCGAGAAAGTCAATCTGGATGAGCATCATGCGAACAACAAAAAAATCGATAAAAATCTAACTATTGATTTCAGTAAAAGCGGTCAAATAGCCTATCAAGGAGCCCCGTCCGACTATAGCACAAATGAAGTACAGACAAATACGATCGTCGTACCCAGAGGCCGCATTTATGACGTTATTTTAGCCGATGGTTCACGTGTCTCGCTGAATGCAGAAAGTAAACTTACCTTTCCAGTACATTTTAACGACATCAAAAATGACCTGTATCTCGAAGGAGAAGCCTATTTTGAAGTAAATAAAAAAGTTTCTGACGTTCAAGGTAAACGTCACTCCCGGGAATTCGTCGTACACACGGGAGAATCCGCGGTACACGTCCTGGGTACCAAATTTAACATCAAGGCATATCCGGCCGACAAGAGCAAAAGTTTTGTACTCGAAACTGGATCCATATCATTGTTAACACCAAGCAGTCCCACCGCATTATTAATCAAGCCGGGTCAAAGGGCAAGCCTGTCCAACGAATCAGACCTCCGTCTGGAAGAGGTTGACATCCGGAAGGAACTCTCCTGGAAAAATGCGGATTTTTATTTTGAGGACAATACCCTGCCAGAGATGTTAGATCAGATAGCGCGCTGGTATGATGTCGAGGTACAATATCTGGGGCCTGTTAATGAGCAGCGGTACATCAGTACCATCTCCCGCAATAAAACGCTTAAAGAAGTACTTGAAATTTTAGAGAGTACGACAGGACTAACTTTTGACATCCAACAAAAAGGAAAAGAAAGGAGGCTCATGGTTATCCCCTAAACAGACTTAAAGACACTGTTTATTAGAAAAAACTAGGAGCGTTGGCGCGCCCCTAGCGACTGACTTTCTGATAAGCTATCATTCGTTTTGTATCAAATTATGAATTACGTGCCATTTCCGTATACAGGATATGTTACGACAAAAAATCAGCAATCAAATGTACCAATATTTTTTAGCTAATGAAAGGCAAAAGGCTTTGAAACTAACCGTTGAGGCCAACCGCTTTTTTAAAAACACACGTAAATTACTCATGCGGTTTCAGTTATTCTGTCTCTTTTTTCTTGTCATGTTCCTGCAGACAGCGTTAGGCGTAAATGCTCAACCAAAATTGAGCCTAAACGTACGCCAAGCGTCTCTAGAAGATGTTTTACAACACATCCGCCAACAAAGCGGTTTAGATTACGTCATCCAGCCAGACCACATCAAGGCATTCACACCACTAACCCTGCAACTTAAAGACGTGGATATCAGCACGCTATTGGACTTATGTTTTCAGGGTCAGCCTTTAACCTATAAGGTAACAAACAACACCATCATTGTTACCGGTCAGCAACAGCGCAGAACCATTACCGGAGTTGTTACGAACGCCAATAAAGTTCCTTTAGCAGGCGCAAGTGTCCGGCTCAAGGGCACCTCAAACCAAACCAGAACCGACGAAAAAGGCGTATTTCGCCTGGAAAATATACCGAGAAACGCCGTCTTGGAGATACGCTATCTCGGATACGAGACCCGCCAGATCGATCTTAGCGCTACAGAGGCCCGGGAACTGGGGCCGATCTTTATCCTTAAACAGCATACCTCGGCCATTGAAGAAATTACGATTCAAGCCAATACGGGATATCAAAAATTAGACCCGGGCAAGGCTACTGGATCCATGGTTGTTATCGATGAGAAAAAGATTCAAGAAAGCCCTGCCTTAAGCCTAATGCAGCGGTTAGAAGGCCAAATTCCCGGCGTACAGTTTAATATGAAGACTAACGATCTTCTTGTGCGCTCAGCAAATTCATACTATGGAGCTCGTGGACCACTTATTGTCATCGACGGATTTCCAGCCATGGAGCAACGGTTAAGCACCAATCCAACAGGAGATGGAAGACTATACGCAACAAACCAGAGTGCCAGCATCTTAAATAATTTTAATCCAGATAATATAGCTAGCATTACGGTACTTAAAGACGCCGCGGCGACAGCCATTTGGGGATCTAGGGCAGCAAACGGTGTTATTGTCATCGAAACCAAAGCCGGCCGTGGTGGAAGAAACAGTGTCAATTTCTCCTCTACAATGGGTATCTCAGCACCCGCGGACATGGAAAAACTTAAAACCATGGATGCCGCCGAATATATCGATTTCGAAAAAGAACTATTCGACAATAACTTTTATTACGACCCCATTTCGGGCTGGCGTGCGCCCAATATATCCGATGCGCTGCATACCATGTTCAGTGCCCAACGTGGTGATATATCGTTAGAAGAGCGAGACAGGAATCTTAGTCAACTTAAAGAACAGAACAACCGTAGGCAGATTCGAGATCATCTCCTGCAATCAGCGCTGACACAGCAGTACAACTTATCCTTCAATGGTTCGGTAAATAACGCGAAATACTTTGCATCGGTTGTACATGATAACGACCGACCTATATACCGGGCAAACAATTCCAACAACACATCGCTAACCTTCAATTTGGAAAACAGTTATTTCAACAACAAATTGCGCATTAGCTTAGGTGTCAATCATATGTTACAAAAAAGCCAAGTCAACTCGGCGGCATTACGAGCTATTAGTCCAGGGAACTTCGGACTTAAACCATACGACATGCTGTTGGACGCGGCTGGAAATACGATCAGCCGCTATTACGAATTTACGCCCTCAGTCATGCAAGAGCGTTTTGAGAGCCAAGGATATTTACCATGGAGTTATAATCACATAGACGAACTTAAATACAACAATGACCAATACGATGATAATAAAACCCGTGTTACGGCATCGCTAAATTATCGCGCCTTCACTTGGTTAAACGCTGCATTATCGGGTAGTTACCAGCGCGGTCTGCGCAACATGGAAAGTTTACGTGACGAAGAGGGTTACGAAATGCGCAGTTTGATTAATCTCGGCACCACGATTGACGGTACAGGAAAGCTTATACATGGTGTGCCTGTGGGCGGCAAATTCGTAACATCGAATTACAAAGGAGACGATTATAGCCTTCGTTTTCAGTTGGATGGATCGAAAACATGGAACGCCATACACGACGTCAATGTTTTCGCCGGAACGGAAATCCGCCAGAATACCAGTATGGGTTACCTGCAAACGCGTTATGGATTCGATAAGGACACCTACCAGTCTGTCGTTATCAACCCCACTGTACCTTACAAAGACATCTATGGAGGAAATAAAACACTCAATATCCAAGATGCACCCGTCAATATCGACCGTATCCGCTACCTAAGTTACTACGCTAATGCAGGCTATACCTTGATGGATAAATATTATCTTACCGGAAGCATGCGTTTTGACGATGCAACGATCATCGGCGTGGAGCGTACCAAACGGGCAAAACCATTCTGGTCCGCAGGATTGCGGTGGGACCTACATAAAGAACATTTTATGGGCAGCCAACCTTGGATCAATAGTCTAAGTTTACGCTCCAGCATTGGTACCGGTGGATCTGTTCCAACAAACGGCACTGCTTTTACCCTATATTCTCCGTCAATTATCGATGCACTGACACAGCTTCCTACTGGATCAATAAGTATCCCTGGAAACCAAATGCTCGGCTGGGAAAATACGCGTACGTTTAATACGGGACTCGATCTGCGAACATTAAGGAATAGATTGGGCTTCACAATAGATGTATACAGCAAAAGATCCTACGGCATTATGGCCAGTGTACCTTATAACGCCACATACGGCTGGTCGAACCTTACATTCAACACGTCCAACATGAAAAGTAACGGCGTAGACATCATAATCGAGGGAAGCTTGATCCAAAAGGCCGAGTGGATCTGGAATAGTTCGTTCAACATCGCTTATAGTGATAATGAGGTCACTGATAGCCGTTTCCCGAGGACATCAAACACACCTTCCCCAGCTAGTTTACCAATCGATGGCTATCCAATCGATCAGATCTTTGCATACAGATGGGCAGGTTTAGATGATAAAGGGCGTTCGAGGATTTCTGACGCGAGCGGAAATATCCTGGATGCAGACGCTTCCACAGTCGATTTCGCCCCAGAAGATCTAGTCTATACGGGACGTTCCAGTGCACCTTATTTTGGAGGATGGACCAATAATGTTACTTATAAAAACCTGACATTTACCGCCCGCATTACCATGAATTTTGGTCACAAAGTCCGTTGGAAAGAAGTGAATTCCTCCCAATATCCTAATAATCCAGCCGGATTTACTGGCTTTCTTTCCAATAGCAAAGCTCTCGTGGATCGTTGGCGGAAACCCGGCGATGAGTTACGCACCGATATCCCCGGTATAATTAACACCAGTTTCAATAACATCAACCGTTTCGAATATGCGGACATAAATGTCTTGGATGCCAGCCATATCAGGCTTCAGCTCTTATCCTTGGATTACAACTTCCCACCACATCTGCTTAATGGGAATAAGACATTCCGTTCCTTGCGTCTGGGCGCGACGGCATCCAATATCGGCTTACTCTGGAAAAAAACCGATCGGGATATCGACCCCGAATATATGTTTGACGGCAACTATAGCAGTATGCCCCCCGTAACCAGTTATATGGTTCGTCTAATCGTTGGGTTTTAGAAAGAAAAACATGAAAACTACATTAAAAAAATTAACTTATATCATCTTATTGCTGTCGCTAAGTTCGTGTAGGGAGTATGTGGAAATTGACCTTGTTGGCAAAAGAGAACTGAAATACACGCAGGATTATCAGAACATGTTGAACAGTTCGACCAATGTCCTGCAATCGTATTATTATCCCATCATTGCGGGCGACGATATATACTCTACAGACGAAGCTTATCTCAACCGTTTAGGTTTGAACGACGCGAACGCTTATACCTGGAATGAATATATCGTCGGCGACAATGAAGAAGATCAAGACTGGGCGGGCATGTATAAGCAAATTTACTTATTTAACCTGATCAACGAAGAGGTCATGAACAGTTTAGAAGGCACAGAAAATCAGAAACGAAATGTTCTCGCACAGGCTAAAGTTCACCGTGCATTAAACTATTTCTATCTGGTTAATATGTATGCGAAGCAGTACAATGCCGCTACCGCGGCATCCGATCTTGGCGTTCCGTTGCTCACCAGGCCAGATCTCTATGCACCATTGGACAGGAAACCTGTGCAGCAAGTTTACGATCAAATTATTGAGGATCTGACTACAGCCATTCCTGATCTGCCGATAAAAGCAGAATGGAATGTCCTAGCTTCACAAGGAGCTGCTGAAGGTATTCTCGCCCGCGTATATTTACAAATGGGAGATTACGAAAAAGCATTGCAATATGCGAACTCCGTATTGGAAAAACAAAACGGGCTCGTTGATCTGCAAGCATATGTTTCGTCGTCTAATACCTATCCAAGTACACTGGACGATCCCGAAGAACTGTTTTTGAAAGGTAGCCGTATTTCATTCCCTACATTAGCGTTAAACCCCGATTTACTAGACTTATTTGCGGAAGGTGATTTGCGGGATTCCTTATTTACTGCAGAAGGAGACGCTTTTGGCACTTGGAATGCATTTGAAGGAAAAGGTTATTGGAAGCACCGCATTATAACAACGAATGCCACCGTTACAAACGGTCCAACCGTGCCAGAAATGATGCTGATCAAAGCAGAAGTTCTCGCACGTAATACCAATACATTTAAAGAAGCGCTACCGGTTTTGAACGAACTTCGTCAACATCGTTTTTTGGCAGAAGCTTACAAGCCGTTAGATATGGATAGTCAGCGCGATATACTGTACGAAGTAATCAACGAACGCCGTCGGGAACTCATGGCAAAAGGACTGCGCTGGTTTGACCAAAAACGACTGGCCAACGAAGGGTTCATCGGCACGAAAACACGTACTTTTAAGGGAGAGACCTACACCTTGGAGCCTAATAGCAACCGTTATGTTTTTCCTATAGCCAGTAAATACATTGTGCTAAATCCTGAAATAAAACAAAATCCGAGATAATAGCACTGCACACAGCAGAAGCTTAGGTGCGAACGGCCGGACGCTGACCGGCCGTTCGTTCTCCATGCAGCCTACGAACGTATAAGCTGCCTGTCTCGTACATTTAAAAAAATCAAAAAAATGACTACAAACAACGAACCGCCTATTATGCAGGTGATCGACCTTTCGCATAAATACAATATGCACTGGGCCGTAAAGGATATTAATCTGGAAGTGCGCCAGAATGGTATATATGGTCTTTTGGGTGCCAATGGAGCTGGAAAGTCAACGACCATGAACATTATGTGTGGCGTGCTCAACCAGAGCCACGGACAAGTACTGATCCGCGGAATAGACATGGCCACACAATCGGTGGAGGCCAAGCGGCATATCGGTTTCTTGCCCCAGCAGCCTCCGCTGTTACCGGAGCTCACGGTAGAAGAATACCTGATCCATACAGCAAATCTCCGTCTGATGTCCTCTGAAAAAATACCCGCGGCAGTGGACAACGTGCTAAACAAATGCAATATTTCTCATTTCCGAAAGCGCCTGCTAAAAAATCTCTCAGGAGGCTATCAACAACGCGTGGGTATTGCTCAGGCCATTATCCATGAGCCCGATTTCGTGGTGCTTGACGAGCCGACCAACGGATTGGATCCCAACCAGATACTGGACGTTCGCCATTTAATCCGCGAAATCGCCCAAGAGCGTACCGTTGTCCTGTCTACGCATATCCTACAGGAAGTACAGGCGCTATGCGATCATATCTGGATGATTCACGAAGGGCGGATGGTCTTCTCCGGGTCGATGGAAGAGTTTGACAACCAGGTAGCACCAAATAGTGTAGTGGTCGGTATGATATCGCCGCCGTCCGTCGATTATCTACAGGCCCTTCCCCATGTTGTCGACGTCGAGCCTATCGGTAACGTGCGGTTCCGTATCCGTTCGACAAACACGCAGGAGCTCATCCAACAATTAGTAGCATCCAGCGTAAAAGAAAAGTGGAACCTTATCGAAATCTTTTCGGAAAAAAGCTCCTTAGAAACCGTATTCGCTGAAATGACTAAAAAGAAGAGAAAAGCATAAACAACTCGCAAAGACATGAAAACAACTTTTAAAATAGCCAAAACAGAACTACAGGTTCTATTTTATTCTCCAGTTGCTTGGCTCATCCTCACGATATTCACTTTTCAGATCGGACTCCTTTTTACAAACAACTTCGATGGGCTCGTTCGCGTGCAATCCATGAATATCGCTCTCGTTAATGCCACGCAAAGCCTCTTTTCTTCAGTATGGGGCGGCATTTTCCCAAAAGTACAAAGCTACCTGTACCTTTATATGCCGCTTCTAACAATGAGCATCATGAGCCGCGAATACAGTAGCGGCTCGATCAAGTTGCTGTATTCTTCCCCCATTAGCAACAGCCAGATTATTCTTGGCAAATATCTCGCACTGCTGTTGTTCGGCCTCGTCCTGACACTGACCATTGGCGTCTTTGTGTTATTTACCTCCACGACGCTGGTCAACGCAGACATCTACCCTATGTTGGTTGGCCTTCTAGGCTTATTCCTTTTGCTATCGGCCTATAGTGCCGTCGGCCTTTTCATGTCGTCGCTCACAAGCTACAACATCGTTGCTGCAATCGGTACGCTGTGTATTTTTGCGGCCATGAATTTCGCCCGTGGCCTTTGGCAGGACATCCCGTTCGTTCGCGAGGTTACCTACTGGCTGGCTATAAACGGCAGAACCGATACGTTTATCGCCGGGATGGTTACAACAGAAGATTTTTTCTACTTCCTGTTCGTTGACATACTGTTTATATCGTTTTCGATATTCAGGCTGCAAGCTGTAAGGAAAACCCAGTCTACCGCCATCCATCTGTTTAAGTTCGGCGGTATGGTCATGATCGTATGCGTATTGGGCTATCTCACCACCCTTCCGGCCCTGAAAGGCTACTACGACAGCACGTATCAGAAACGAAATACATTAACTCCATCCAGCCAGGCCATCATGGCCCAACTCGATGGAGGTTTCAAGATTACCACCTATGTGAACATGCTGGACGCCAATAATTTTATCGGCCTCCCCTCTTCGTATAAGGATGATGTCAGCAGGTTTGAAAAGTACATACGTTTCAAACCCGAAACAAAGATGGAATACGTTTATTACTACCACAACACCGAAAACCCTGTTTTGGATCGCCAATTTCCTACACTTAATCCCGAGGAGCGGCTAGACACCCTACGGAAATTCAACAAATGGAATTTCGATATCCTTCCATACAACGCTATAAAAGACCAAGTAGATCTATCCGGAGAGGACTACCGTTTTGTACGGGTATTAGAGCGGGAGAATGGCAGAAAAACCTTCTTACGTGTATACAACGATATGGTGCGCGTACCAACAGAATCGGAAATCAGCGCGGCCATAAAACGACTGGTGGTCGACCAACTTCCTGTCGTGGGCTTTGTCACCGGCCACGGCGAACGTGACAGCAGATCGTCACAGGATCGCGGGTACAAAACCATCACCCAGGAAAAGACGTTCCGTTACTCGATGATCAACCAGGGTTTTGATTTCAAGGAAGTCGATCTATCCCAACCCATTCCGCAAGATATCAATATCCTGATCATTGCGGAGCCGCGGCAACCATACGGCGAAATAGAATTAGCTCATTTGAACCAGTACATTGAAAGCGGACGCAATATGCTTTTAGCAGGCGAACCAGGACAAGCCGAGATATTCAATAAAATAGCCAAACCACTTGGTGTTGCACTCGAGCCCGGCACACTGGTCAAAAACCAGGAGGCGTTACAACCCGATCTGTTGGCACTCAAACCCACTTCTGCCGGCGTTGACTTTTCCTTTTACCTGGCTCCGATGATCCGCAGGGAAGAGGTCATTACGATGCCAGGCACTGCAGGAATCGCGATTGACGACAGTTCGCCCTTTGACGCCACTGTCCTATTTGCTACAGACAGCGTCGGCACCTGGAACGAAATAGAGAGTAACAACTTTATCGATGCCAAGCCCGTCCTGCGTAAAGAAGCTAATGAGCGGGAAGGCAAACACCCCACGGTCGTCGCTCTATCTCGCCAACTGGGCGGCAGAGAACAAAAGATTCTTGTCACTGGCGACGCCGACTGGATCAGCAACAGCGAGTTGTTCGCGCAGCGTAATCAAATAACAGCCGCCAACTTCTCGTTAGTGAGCACGGCATTCTATTGGCTCAGTGATGGCGAAGTTCCTATCGACATGCGACTGCCGGATCCTATTGATACCGCGCTGCGTATTGGCGAAAGCTCATGGACATATTTTAACATATTATTCAAAATCATCATCCCGTTGAGTATGCTGGGCATCGGCATCATCATATGGATCAGAAGAAGAGGAAGGTAACCATGAGTTTATTAGTCGACAAACAAACATTAGACGATCTGAGTATCTTTGCTCAACGTGGCAAAGCCTCCGTATTTCAGCTTTTTAATAATACAGCCACCGTCGGCGGTTCCGAATTGCTTGAAGAGTGGTTTACCTATCCCCTTTCCGACGCCGCAGCCATCGAAAAGCGAACGGAAACAATAGGGTATTTTATCGACCACCCGACCACATTCCCGTTTGCATCCATCTGGTTTGACCAGGCACTGTTCTATTTGGATATGACCGATGAACGTAGCAGACTGCACGGTGGAAACAAGAGCTTCAAGGAACGTATACAATCGCTTCTGGGAGCAGACACCGAGTATAGAAAAATCGTATCAGGCATCAGCAGCTGCACGCAGATAATCCATCGTTGGAAAACACTGCTAGCAGACGCATCGACGGGCGCCGGCAGCCGCTATACCGAGCAACTAGCCCAGTTTGCAACAACCCTACGACAGACAGCCCTCGACGCCCTTCCATTAATAGATGAAAAGCAGCGGATAAAACGGGCGGACGTGATCCGGTACGACAATATTTTACGTTTCGAAGAAAAAGACGTCTTCCGCCGTCTACTTCGGGACATCTACATGTTCGACGTATACCTTACCGCAGCTCAGGCGGCACGTGAACATGGTTTTTCCATGCCGTCGGTATATCAGGGCGAAATGGAGGAAGTAAGTTTCGACCATGTTTTTCATCCCCTTATTGAAGGTGCAAAAAGCAATAGCATCCACATGGATAAGACGCATAACATCACGTTTCTTACCGGTGCCAACATGGCTGGTAAATCTACCTTCATGAAGTCTTTGGGTATTGCACTGTTCTTGGCGCATATGGGCTTTCCTGTTCCGGCCAGACAGCTTGTATTTTCGCCCCGAAACGGCCTTTATACTTCTATCAATCTGCCCGATAATATTCAAATGGGGTATAGCCATTTTTATGCCGAGGTGCTACGTGTCAAGAAGGTCGCCCAACAGCTTGCCGAGGGTAAAAAACTATTTATCATCTTCGACGAAATGTTCCGCGGCACCAATGTCAAAGACGCCTATGAGGGAACAGTAGAGATCGCATCCCGCCTGTACCAGCACCCCAGATGCCAGTTTGTTCTTTCCACGCACATTCTGGAAGCCGGCGAGCAACTCCGGCAGAGCCACCCCCATATCCAATACGTGTTTCTGCCCACCGTTATGAAAGACGGCGTACCGACGTATACCTATGCACTGCAGAAGGGTATCACGGAAGACAGGCACGGCATGGTCATCATCGAAAACGAAGGCATCATCGATTTGCTAACCCTCCAAAACCCGACACAGATATGAGCTTTATTACAGATACACAGACCCTGAAAGATCTGCATATTCTAGGAAAATACAGCCGAAACTCGGTCTTTTCGCTCTTCAATCAGACCAGCACATACGGTGGAGAACACTTGTTGGAGAGCATGTTTAAAACGCCCCTTACTGATCGATCAGCCATACAGCACCGAAGCGCGCTCATCGCATTCTTCCGGCAACAGGAAGCCCTATTCCGCATCGACCCGGCCGGCCTGGAGCTTGCACAAAACTTCGTGTCCGGCGTCACTAACCGATCTTACGCCAAAAGTATATACACTATTGCACGGTTTGCCTTCCTGCGAAAAATGGGACTGCGTAAAGAAAGTCAGCACTTCGAGGACAGCGTCCGTGCCGTGTTGCGGCTGGCGACGGATCTGCGTCAATATCTAGTCGATCTGCACGCTTCCGACACGCAAGGCTTGATGGAGGGTACGCCTCTGGGACAGGCTTGGCTACGCCAGACAACCGAACTGCCCCAGCTGCAAGAAGAGGTCGAGTGGCACGAGCAGGGCCTCCCGGTGGGGCTAGCGGTGAAATGCGACTACTACTTGCGCGGTAAATGGGCTGACCACCTGCAGAACGCGTTGGAGATCGTTTACTATATCGATTGCTATCAATCCATTGCGCAGGTGGCCAACGACCGCGGATTTGTAGCCGCTGTATCCCACCCCGCGGAAGAACAGGTCTTACATCTACGCAACGTATACCACCCTACCATTCCACATGCGATCGGAAACGACCTGCAGTATGACAAGGGCAAAAACCTTATATTTTTGACGGGCGCGAATATGGCGGGCAAATCCACCTACATGAAGAGTCTGGGTATTGCAGTCTATCTGGCCCATTTGGGATTTCCCGTTGCTGCTGAAGAGATGCATTTCTCGATAAAAGACGGACTCTACTCGTCCATCAATGTGGAGGACAACCTCAACCTCGGTCATAGCCATTATTACGCTGAAGTACTCCGCGTAAAAGAGATCGCCAAAGCCGTACACCAAGGCAAACGTCTTGTGGTCATTTTTGATGAACTCTTCAAAGGCACCAATGTCAAAGACGCTTTCGAAGCAACACTAGCCGTGACCCGTGCGTTCCAGCAACATTTTTCCTGCCAGTACCTCATTTCCACCCATATCGTCGAAGTTGGCGAGCAGCTAGGCAGGGAAACGCCAGAAACACAGTTCCTGTACCTGCCAACGGTCATGGACGGCCCCACACCAACCTATACCTACAAAGCAGAAAAGGGAATCAGCAGCGACAAACACGGTATGGTACTTATTCATAAAGAGCATGTGCTCGAACTATTAGAAAAAAGCAAAACAACAATTTAGACATGCGACATACAACTTTATTTTATGCACTACTCGCCCTTTCGGTAAGCACCAGCCAATTGGCCCGGGCCACCGAGAACCCGCAGGCGAACCAGGAACAGGCGCAGCCTGTCAACGAACAGATTCCGCTCCATCCCGGGGTCAAGGTCGGCAAGTTGGCCAACGGGTTCCAGTACTTTATACTGCGCAATACCGAACCGAAAGACCGGGTTCTCTTTTATCTGGCCAATAAAGTTGGCTCCATCCTGGAAACGGACAAACAACAAGGATTAGCCCATTTTCTGGAACACATGAATTTCAACGGCACGACGCATTTCCCTAAGAACGCGCTGGTCGATTACCTCCAAAAAGCCGGCATCCGCTTTGGGGCAGATCTGAACGCCTATACCGGTTTCGAAGAAACCGTTTACCAGCTTCCCCTGCCTACGTCCGATCCTGAGCTACTGGAACAAGGGTTGCTTATCATGCGCGACTGGGCGGCCGGCGCCCTGTTAGAGGACGAGGAGATCGATCAGGAGCGCGGTGTTATTCTCGAAGAGAAAAGGCAACGAGGCGGCCTGTCCCACCGCCTACAGGAAAAGACTTTTCCGATGCTTACCAATCAATCCCGTTATGCATACCGCATGCCTATCGGTACCGAAGAGGTATTGAAAAATTTTAAATACAAAGAGATACGTCAGTTTCATAAAGATTGGTACCGTCCGGAACTTCAGGCCCTCATCGTCGTGGGCGATATCAACGTGGCCGAAATGGAAGAGAAAATCGTCGCTCAGTTTTCGGGGTTAAAAAATCCGAAGAGAGCGCCGAAGCTAGTGAATTATCCGATTCCGCTGACCGGCAAAAACCAGTTTCTTGCGTTCACAGACGATGAAGTAACCCAAACATCATTACAGATCCTCTATAAGCAAGAAGCCGTAAAGACCGAACATGTAAGCGATTATAAGCGATCTCTGGCAAAAGATATCTTCATCCAGCTCGCCAACACCAGACTAAGCGAAAAGACACGTGATGCCCAAACGCCCTACCTGGCAGCCTCGCTCAGCAACGGAAAAATCGTCAGTAACCTAGAGAGCAGCGGCATCCAGATTATGCCAAAGCCAGACAGTTTACAGGCTAGTATCCACAGCGTATATAGCGTCTTAAAGCAGATCAGAACACAAGGTTTTACGGCCTCCGAAATTTCCCGCGTCAAGACAGACTATCGTACAAGCCTGGACAGAAGCCTAAAAGAATATGATAAGACGAGTTCGAAAGCGCACATGGACCAGATCCTGGCGTACTATCTGAAAGATGAACCAGCGCCTTCGTTCGAGTACCTCCATCCAGTTCTGACACAGGCCATCCAGGAAATTACGCCGCGCGAAATTCTTGCCTGTGCTGATGAATTTGAGCAGGACATCAACCGCGATATGATCCTTGTCCACACCAAAGACATGGAAAACGCCCCCACGGAGCAGCAGATCGACACCTGGATCGCGCATGCGCGCCAGCAAGATGTAACAACCTATGAGGAGGAACAGGTCGCCGACCAACTTCTGGGCCCGTTGCCTGCGCCTGGAGATATCGTAGAAGAGCATCAGGACAGCGCTATCGGTACGCAAACCCTTCTGCTTAGCAACGGGGCAAAAGTTGTCCTGAAACCGACCACGTTCAAAAATGACGAAATACAGATCACGTCCTTTAGTCCTGGCGGGTATTCGCAGTACGACCTACAGGATTACCAGTCGGCTGTCAACGCCACAAACATCGTCGTCAACAGCGGGCTCGGTCCGTTCAGCTCCTTACAGTTGTCAAGATACCTGAACGGCAAAAACGCATCCGCATCCCCATTTATCAACGAGATTGGGGAAGGGATCAAGGCGTATTCTACAAAAGAAGATCTAGGCACCGCGTTCGAGCTGATCTACGGCTACTTTACGGCCACACGTTTGGATAGCGCGTTCAATGAAGCCAACCTGGAGAAATCCAAGATTGCGCTAAAGAACCGCCATCTGCAACCTACTACCGTATTTACCGACAGCATCGCAGCGGTACTCTACGATAATGATCCTCGAAAAACGGCACCCACAGCAGCTAAGATCGATCAGATCAACCTCAACCGCTCCCTGGAAATTTTCCGTGAACGGTTTGCCGATGCCTCCGATTTTACATTCGTTATCGTCGGGAATTTTGACCGCGCACTTATCGATCCTTTTATCAAACAGTATCTGGCTACGCTGCCGAATCTAGCGCGCAAAGAAAAATTCCGTGACAACGGCGTATACCCGCCTGCAAAAGGCATCCAGCTCGATATTCGCCAGGGGAACGAAGACAAGTCGACCGTAGCTATGGCCTATCTAAGTGCATACGAAGACTACAGCGAATACAACAACCTGTTGATGGACGCACTATCCAGCACCCTTACAATAAAACTGACCGAACGACTTCGGGAAAAAGAAGGCGGTATCTATTCGATCAGTGTCTCACCATCCTTAGCCAAAAACCCTAGAAAACGTTTCGGTATGAATATCTCTTTCGTCACCGACCCAAAACTAGTTAATAAACTGGTTGATGCGGCGTTAGAAGAGATCGAGGCCATACGGATGAACGGTCCCAGCCAAGAGGATATCGACAAATACATCGCCGAAAAACTGCTCAGCAGCGATCAACAGCTGAAATACAATAACTTCTGGCTGTCCTATCTCCTGAGCAGCAGCATCGACAACCTCGATCCGGCCCGCATCTACAAGGAGAAAGAACTGATCAGAACGATTACCCCTGAAAAGGTACAGGCACTGGCACAGAAGTACCTAGAGCCGTCACAGCTCTTCAAGTTTGTCCTTTATCCAGCCGAATAAATCGAAATTAAGACTGTGTTTAGTTTAGTTTAGGAGGGTCTGCTAGTTTGCAGGCTCTCTTTTTTTTAGACACAGCTGACCTAACGACGCCGATCGCACCAACAGGCGTTATATCTTTCCGCTTCTCCTACTTTTCTTCAATGCTTCGATTAGATCTTCTTCAAAATACAAATCGCCACCGCTCAAACGCATTGGATCGAGTATTTCTTTTTTCAGATTACGGTTGTAGGTAGGTTCGGTCATATTCATCTTCTCCAGTACCTGTTCCTTTGTCCAGATGTGTCGTTCCTGCAGCGGCAAGCGCTGTTGCCGCTTGATATCGACAAGTTCGCGAAACAATTTGACAAGTTCACTCAGGAGGTTCTTGATTGCAGTTAGCAGTTCGATTACATGATTCAGTCCACTTTGCATAATTGGAAATATTAAAGAACAACAGCCGAACAGCCCTCCTCAAGGTCAACACATGACCAGCCCACTCCAGTTGAATAGGTTTATAAAATATGGGATATTAAAACGTTAACGCAAAGGAATGAAGCTATCCCAACCTTCATACTTCATTCCATCATTATCAGCCAAAAAATTCTCTACCGCGTCTTTCATCACCGGCCCAATTTTACACATCTTATCCAAATCTTCCGCAGGTATCTTTTGCACCATACGGCTATATATTGTCCTGGTCAATTCGACATGCGATCTTGGTTTCTCTATGGGATAAGCCACCAGCAGCATATTGATGCAGTAGTACTTCGATATCTTGATCATCCAACGGTCAAGCCCCCGCGCTTTCAATTCTTTCAGAATGTCGTCTGCCCGCAGCTTATCACCGTCGTTTAAGTATACATAATATTCTTTAGAATGTGTTTTTATCAACGCTATATCGAAAAAGCGAACCGAAAGACCGTCCGTATAGTCGAATACGGGCCCTAAGCCCTGCTGCTTCATTAAATGCTGAAACAGTGTATACAATCCCACCCGTTCATCTATATCTGGCGGCAGCACCTCTTTGATCTCTACCACCTTCTGCGGAAAGCTGTTTTCCAACGCATATTCGGGACGAAAAAGTAGCAAGCCGGTATAACCGCCAACCACTAGCACAAAAACAGGTAGGTAATCACGCATATAGGCAAATACGACTGCCTGCGTATTCGGTACAATGGATGCCACGCACCAGATAAACGCCATATGCACGATCACAACAGGAACAATTGCCCATAGGATATATCCCAGCTGATGTCTGTACGATAACGGAATGGTTTCCGTTTCCAGCCCGATGTTATGCTGCTTACGCAATAATCTGCCGTACTGCCTACCTATCCAGATCGCGTACGCCCAAAAACCAGCTATGGTGATGAGCAGCAACGGAATTAAGTTGTGGCTTTTTAAACGTGCAAGAATATCAGCGTCCCATACCTTCAGGTTGAACAGCAGCGCAATAACGAATGCATAGAGCAAAAAAACAGGCTTCTTCAAAATTTCTACGTTGGTTTACGAGTTATAATTCGAACCTAAGATAATAAATTTCCCTAAACAACGATGCCCTATGGGTAAATTTTTGTCAAAAAGACCGTTATCCATCGGCTTGCTATTTAAGATTAACCTTGATAAAAGCCTATTTCAGTCCTATTTGCTCCGATAATTCTTGTGATCAGTGCTGAAAACAACTTATTTGCCTGCTTCATCAAAACAAATTCTTATGAAATACACATTTGACAACTCCGGCGTTAGTCAGAAACAAGCGTCGGTCGTAGGACTTCCAGATGCCGAATTAGGCGCGGAGGTAACCTTCATCCGTACCGATTTTAAGGGGTGGATGCGCGAATCTTTTGACCTGCTGCCTCACCAGGATCAACAACTGGACATCATGCCTGCCGATTTCACCTTCCGGCTGGCCAACGCCATTGCCGACCATTTTGAGAAGCGCACCATGGTACAGTTTAACAAAGAGACCCGTGCAAATGAAAACAGTGATGACCTTAAAGAACTCATCTTATTTGGATTAGACGAGATTACCTTTACCCTTACCTCAACACCGAGCGTACTCGTTCCGGAACTGGCAATCTTTATCCGTTACAAACAAAACCTTTAATATCATCAGTATCAGCCTTTCCTTGGGAGCAAGCCGAACAGCGCTCCCAGGGGATATTAAAATCCTTTACCTTTCATTATCAATAAAATAACCTTATGAAAAAGAGCATGCATCTGGGCTTGCATGAATACTTTGAAGAAGTAGACTCACGAGCCGATTTAACCGAAATCAACCATAGTATACACATGCGAAATGCCGAAGAAACCTACTGGAAGAATCAACAAGAAGAAGCTGTGTTACAAGAATTTGATGGACATCAGGGGTACCTTTACTTTATCGATATACTCTTGGAAGATGAGCGGCACATTCCATTTGAAATAGATCATGCCGATCTGCATATCCTGTATGTGCTTTCGGATAGCGGTCCCATCAAGCTTTACAATCAAGATACCCACTTATTATCCAAAGTAGCCAACCATCGCGCCCAATACCTGTACTTACCTCCCGAAGATTACCATATTGCACTACCTCCTGGCAAGTCGACCATTTTTGGCTTCTACTTCCGCGCCTCGATTTTCCGTGACGGCAACGATACCAAGTATACGTTTCTGCACCCTCTACTAGATGCTTACCGCAGCCAGTCGCCTTTGCCGAAATGCAGCATCGATTTCCGCGTAGGCCCAATCACCCAGCTCTATATCGAGACCCTGTGCCGGAATCTAGTGGCCAAGCAATTGCACAACGAAAGTTTTATCTTGGAAAGATTGATCCGATTGATCGAACTTTCCAAGCAAAAGATACATGAAGAATATGATCACAAAGACATGCATAAACATCTGATTTACAAATTTATAAACCTCATAAAAGCACATGTAGATATGTATGGTCAGAATTTTAGCCTACCGGAAGTTGCAGAAAAAATGGGGTTTTCCGAATCGCACATGAGCCACATCCTCAAACGGCAGACCGGTATCCCGGCCAAGCAATATAAAGATCGCTTTGTGCTCGAACGCTGCCGTAGAGAACTACTCGCCTACGGGCAGGTGGGCGATGCTGCCGAACGATGTGGGTTCTCCAGTGTGGCTGCCTTTAGCAAGTTCTTTAAAAAGCATACAGGTGAAACGCCGGGTGCATTCCGAAACAGATAAAACAGCCCGAACCCAACTGTAAAAGCAGGCCTATTTAGTGCTGCGGTATATTCCGGTTCTTGATATGGTCTTTCCGGCGGTTATATAGAAAGAGAAAAAGATAGTGGAGATAGTCAAGTGGATCGATCAGGATCTTTACTACTGCATCGCGTTTGCTATCGTTACCATAGCCCGGTAGCAAATAATCAAACAACCGCAAGGAAACGACGACGCCTATATCGGTACGTAGCCAGCGCCATACTTTTTTTCGGTCTTGCCCCCTGCTGTAATCTTCTGGAGACTGTGGTGTATAGGGATTAGCGGCCAGGTTCTTGAGTATCTGCACGGGTATCTTAAAATGTGCCGTCGTATGGAAAGCTTCGCAGCGCCTGCAATAATACACGCGCCTCTCCTTTCGTTGGTCGTTATCTGGAAAAATACGATTAACCGCTACGATCTGTTGTGCACGCCCCAAGAGCAGGGGGCGCTTACCGCATGGCAACTGCTGGATCTCCTCCTCACTCAGTTCGGCTTTGCACACCATGCGCTTGGCTACTACCTCGCGTGCAGCATGCAACCTTCTGTATCCGGCAAGCAATCGAAGAACGACGGTATGTTCGCGTACGGCAAGAACCAACCCGAGTTGTGGCTCTCTCGGAAACATCATCCATACCCAATCTTTCTGCTTAATCGACATACTGTACCATGATCTTGATATCAACAATTGTTATAGCTGCACTAAGTTAACAAATTTATAGATAGATACATCAGCTGTCAAAAATGGACAACACCTTATCGCAAACATAGACAAACGTTGCCTCTGAAGTTGCCCTACTTTTGTATCAGACACTGGTTGATAATAGCCAGCGCTTGATATACAAGAAATGGAAACACGGAGCAGACATATCACCCCTATTTTACATAACGGCCCCACCGTTTGGCGGTGGCGTAAGTACGCGCCTTTCCCCCGCGGGGTGTGCTGATCAATGCCCCAGGCACTTGCAGGTGTCTATTCTTAGCGGTACGGGCATGCCCTCTAACAAATTATACAACCAAATTTTAAAATTTTAAGTTATTTGCTATGAAAGCATTAAAAATAAAATATCTAAAAGGTGCATTTACGGTATTTGCACTATGTTTAATCGGAACAGTATCTGCTGCTCCTAATGGAAATGGAGATGAGAAGGAGGAGAAGAAAAATACAACTTCCGATGAAATTAAAAAGACACAATCTTCAGAATGGTTTGTCTATAACGGTCCCAACCAAACCAGATTGGAAGTTGAAAAACCGGAAAACTATTCCCTTCACGACGACGAGGACAATCCTGAACCAACTTGTAGCACTGGAAACGAACTTTGTGCAGTAAACGCGACTGACAATGGTGGACAGCCATCTTTGCCAAGTACATTCGTTGATGACATAATGGCTGCAATTCAGGCCGGTGGCCAACCAAGTAATAGCAATATTAAGCTTAGGAATTAGTGAGCTAGTAGGCATTATTGTTAAGTTTGATGCCCTCATAAGTTTATATGCTTATGAGGGCATTAATTATAGACTCTTTTTTATCGATTATTCTGTGGAATTCCACCGTACGCTATTGCTTCTATCGGTATCAAAACCGCATAATTTAAACTACCTGGTTCGAGTATGTATATATTTTCCGCCAGTTGCCTACGGATACTTATCTCCTCTCCAAGAAGATTTAACCTTCGAATATCTTCCCATCTCCTATTGCGAAAAACCAATTCCTTCCTTCTTTCATCCATTACAAAATCGAGCAACTCGTTCTCTAATTTGCTTTCGAGTTCCATATCAAAACTATCGTATCGATGGCTAAGGAATAAGGTAAGTTTTTCCAACCCATCACTAACTTGTCCTGTACGAATAGCGGATTCTATGTAAATAAGGTACACCTCGGACGTTGAAAGCCCGGTAAAATGCGTATACAGATCCTGCGCATAACTCCCCCTAAAAGTAAAAGTTTCATTCTCTTCCTGAAAAAATAGTTCTTTCCGTTGGTCATTGCTACCATAAGAGGCATACAACGCATCATCCACGATACAATTGGTTGGTATAAGTAGCGTACTATAACTTGCGGTATGATGAATTACTTCCTTATTAAAAAGAGGAAATGGTGTTACCTCGGTTCCATTTAGTGCATTATAGTCCAGCAGATCAGCTTTATTTTGCAATACTTTTCCTGCATAAGTAAATGCATTTTCATAATCGCCTATCGCTAGATAAATCCTGGCAAGTAGACTTTGCGACGCGAGCTTTGTTGGTCGGGTAGGAAATTGAGACAAAGAAGGCAGTCTGTCCGTTGCTTCCAAAAGATCGGAGATTATCTTGTCGTAACATTCTTTCACAGGAGATCTATTGAAAGAAACATTTATATCTGCTGTCGTTCTTAAAGGTATCCCTAAATGGCTACCATCGACATCTATCGAGTAAGGTAAACTATATAATGTGAGGAGTTCAAAAAACGCCTGACTCCTATAAAACAAAGCTGTTCCAATTATTTCATCTGTTTCGACTCGACTCCATAGCTTCTCCATATCATCCATTGCTTCTAAAACAACGTTTGTATAATATACACGATGGTATAATACAGACCAAGACACATCGTCTTCTGCCGCAACATCCCAGATATACCTATTCCGATAAGCTAAATTAGAGATGGCATTCCAATTTTCAAATCTCATATAATAATTATCAGACATATCTTCCCCTTGCATGGTCATAGAATTTAGCACGTTTTCATTGCCCAACAATGCCCATATGTCATCTTTTGTAGTTATAGTCGCTAATTTTTGATCAGGCTTAACATCTAGATAGCGTTCGCATCCTAGGAAGAGAAAGCATATCGAGATTAGAATTATATTTTTTTTCATCATTTCTATTAGATTGACAGATTTATACCGAAGGAAAATGTTTTGGGCAGACCGATCTCATTTTGCGGTGTATCGGGATCTATCCCTTCCTTGTTTGCTCTCCACAGAAAGCCGAGATTGGTCAAATATGCGAATAGTTCCAAACTACCAGATCGAGGTCTTAATTTACTGATGGTGTAACCCAACCGTATATCCTTTAGCCTAACATGATCTCCCTTCACTACGTTAATTTCAGCCCCTTGATAAAAGTTATCTCTATAGGAATCGTTAGGATAAAGAAACGAATATACCGATGTGTGCTGTTCATCCCCGGGTTTTTGCCATCGTCTTTTATAATCACCATGAATTGGATTCCAGGTACCTATCTGTCCGTAATGTAAGGTTGGTTTCCTAAAAAAGAACTTAAAACGGAAACCCAAATTAATAGACGCATTGAAACCTTTGTAAGCAAAATCATTTCGAAGAGATCCGAACCACAAAGGTCTTGCTGATCCATGTAAATTTAAATCTTCATGTTCAAGTTGCTGAAGGATATTCCTCCAGTCGTCGCTAAGCTCACCATTTAAATACCCCAACGGATTACCGTTTTCGGGATCGAGACCTCCCCATTTATAACTAAAGACAGCATATGCCAATTCTCCTTCTATGCGGTTGATTTGCTGTATATAACTCATGACAGGTTCTACTTCCTGCATATATTTAGCAATAATGACTTTATTGTAGCTTAGCAGTAGCTGCGTATTCCACCGAAATTCCGTTATGAGGTTTCGGCTTCTTAACGAGAGGTCCATCCCTTTGCCATCAGTGTGTGCACTATTAATGTAGACGTTGGTTACACCAGTTGTGGGATCGATAGGTGACGACCCAATTAAGTCTAGAGATTTCTTTGTATAAATGTCCAACGATCCTGCCAGTCGATTTTTTAGTAAGGAAAGATCCAACCCAAAATTGAACGTTTGTACACGCTCCCAACGCAACTCGGGATTCGGGGGGTTGGCAATCATTGCGAAAGGCTGTCTTGTATTTGTTGTCAGATTACTTGCATAAGAAATTGTACTCAACGCTGCAACCGTCTTGTTCACATTCCCGCTGTACCCATAGGAAACCCGGAGTTTCAACTGTGATAATAGCAGTGAATTCCAGAACTTCTCATTATGGACATTCCATGCTCCTCCAACGGACCACAAAGGCGTCCATTTTCCATTTGTTTTGGCGCCGAAAATATTGGAGGCATCTCGCCTTCCGCTGAAATAAGCCACATATTTTTGATCATACGAATACGACAAATTCGTATAAAAAGACAGATATCGGTCACGGGAAGCATTCTGAAAGAAGGAATTATTACCAATTATTGACCTCCCCCCCAGATTGTCATAGGTTTGGTATCTATTAATTTGATCTATCGGACTGAACAAAAGTTTATCCTCATCATAACCATAAAAACGGCTGCCGTCTCCAGTATTGGTAACCTCCCTGATCTCTCCTCCTACCATGCCAGAAAGAGAATGCTTTGCACCAAGCAATCGATCGTAATTTAGCTGTCCCCGTGAGGAAAGAGTATGTTGTTCATTATTCGTCAAGTCGAGAATGGCGCCAAATGGGTATTGGTATTTTAAAGTCTCACCGGAAGCATCGGTATATAAATTAATTGTATTCCTTGTATAATAGGTCTGTTCATTATAAAGTCTCCTACCTTTGTTCCCTGAATATCCGAATTGCCCCTTTATATCCAAGCTCAATCCTTTCACGAGCTTAACATTTAAACCTAAGTCGGCCAATACCTCATTTGCCTTAGATGTCCTATCATTGTTTTCCAACTCGTCAATAGGACGATATTTCCAATCCAGGAGTCCAATATCTGGTAGATTGTCGAGATAACGCATACTATATCCGTAGTTTATGGGCAATGGACGATTTTCGTTATCGGCGAACTGCGCATATGGATAGATAGGGTTTCCGGCACCATACCCATCTTGGAATGTGGAAGTGCTAACGCGGTTATACATCAATTTAGTATTTAACAGGAATCGATCGCTCACCTTGATGTCATTTGCAATGTTCAAAGTCTGCCGCTCATAATTATTACCCTTTAAAGGTGGGACATTCTTATCATAACCGAGTGACACATAATAACTGGACCTATCTGTACCGCCGCTTAAGTTTAAAGCATAGCGCTGGTTTACAGGAGTAGTGTAAAAGTGTTCTAGATATTCCTTTCTTAGATCGATATTCTTTAATTGCGCTATTCGATCATCAAATTCATCATTATCCAAGCTACCTTCCTGCTGTAATCTCAACAATTCCACCACGGGTGAAAGCGCAGGCCTTCTGTTATTGTTGATCTGATTATTAAAATATCCCTGGTCGTATAAAAACATCTCCATATCAATAAAATCCGCACTCCCTGCCTGATTTAAACGTAGAAGATCGGGTCTCTCCGCTAAGGTAAGGTTAGAGGAAAACCCCCATCGCTGTCTATCGCCTGCTTTTCCGCGCTTCGTTGTAATAACAATAACACCATTACCTGCCTGGGCGCCCCAGATGGAGGTAGCAGCGGCATCCTTCAAAATAGTAACTGTTTCAATGTCAACTGGATTTATATTAGCAATGTCTCCTTCATATGGAAAATTGTCTAATACGATCAACGGTGTATTTACGCCATTAATACTGCTAATACCACGGACATCCACAATTCCATCGGTATGTGTGGGATTATTTATATTATACGTTCTTTTATCGAATGAAAGTGAGGTCGTCATATCCTCCAACCTATTGATAATGTTTGAATTCACGGAGCGGTTTATCTCCTGTTGATCAAGCGTTTCAAATGAACCTGTCATACGTTCGCGGGATAGTTTTTGATATCCCGTATTTATGACCACTTCTTCAATCGCATTCTCGTCGAAAGCTAGCAAGACCGACAATCGATCCAGCTTACGCATCCACAAGTACTCCTTCGTTCTATAACCGACATGACTTACTTTTATAGCTAGTGGCACAGCAAATGATGCGATATCTATATGCCCTTCACTTACCTCTACAGGCTCCTCATTGATAAATATATTAAAATTACGCAGAGGTCGATTGGTTGTGCTATCAACCACATCTACTTTTATATGTTCCGGTTTTTGTGCATATGCGCTATGTACAGCGACAATAACAACAACAATAAGTATCTTAAAGAATCTCATAATTAGCCCTTGTTAACAGTTAAAATAGTTAGTATTTCTGTCGTAGAATCGAAAGGGATGCCTTGATCACGCAGAAGGTCCAAAAGCTCTGGCGCTGATAAACCGGATAGATCACGATATGGCACGAATACTTGCCTCGCCAGGCTCTCTTCATATATAAACGGCACCGCATCCGGTTTGCTATTATAGGCATCGAGCACGTAGAAAACAGCCATATTGTTGGCGGATTCCTGTTGATGGGCACGCAGGTCTAAGTTCTTTCCAATCTCAAAAACCAAAACAGATCTTTCCGTCACGTTGGCTGACAACCCTGTAAACAGTTGTAAATCCTGTATTAACATTTGCTTTATAACAGCATCATCTAGGTCAATAGGGACGCATATTTCGTACGAAATGGCGTGTTTCTGCAACCACTCTAATTTATCGCCCATATCGTGATGAAAAGCAAATTCTTCGATCTCTAAATTGGCCTGTTGAAGACTTATCCTATTCAGTGGAAATGTAACGGGTATATCCAGTGCGAATCTGTATAGCTCAAGTAAAGAATGGTTATAGAAATAGATACGCTTCACGGCCTCGGCACTGTCAATCTCGGTACCTTGAACAGGCAACGCGTCATTGCGGTATCCAGACATAAACCTATATCCGATTGCCCGCTCCCTATCTATACGTTTAAGCAATGACTCCTTCTCGCTAAAATCGTTTTTGAAATATTTAAAATACGCTTGTTTGTTTTGAATAGCAGCTTCGAGCCCGTCTTGTTTCATAGATTCCAACCCTCCGATATGAAAGACCTTGCCATCCCTAACCATTACTACGTGCGGTACCGATCGATGTGGAAAGTAGGCTGACAATACATCGTCTTCAACTACGAGTGGTAGTTTTGTGTTTTTGACTATCTCATTCTTTGCTGAGAATTTCAATATATCTTCTCTGCTCTGATAGGTCACTGGGAGTATTGCAATCTCGTTTCCAAGCTCTTCCATCAACTGACCAGCATGATCCATTGCGGTTAAACAACTGCCACACCAGATATTCCAAAAGTCTAAAATCAGTACTTTATCCTTATATAATTCAAGCGATGAGTATTGCACGTTTTCGTCCTTAATCGACAAAACCGAAAGCCACGCTTTCCACAGTTCCTCCGGTATCGTATCCCCGATCTGCAACGGCTTGATTGCTGTTTGCCCTTCGGCAGTCCGCGATTCCGCGGACTGCGCCCAGGCGTCTGATAGATTAAACAACATGAAACAAAACCATACCAACACAAAAGGTATGGTTCTGTTCTTTATTGTTTCGGCTATATATAATACTATACGGGAAGTGAGCAGTAGCTTTCTCCCTCCTACTTGCTGTTTATTGGTATTACCGACGGGAATGAAATCCTCTTTCGGTGTTGCTGTTATAAAAGGTATATAACTGGTATAATAATCTGATGGCATAAATTCTTGATTTGTTAGTCGTTTTTTACTTCTACACGCTGATCTAGCGTGCGTGCTCGGGCGACTGCGCCGCAGAAACCTATCTGAGAAAAGCACATACTTTCCCCTTTCGCATAATTCTTTCATTTTTTCTTTTGTTTAAGGTGTAGCGAGCATGCAGGAAAAACCTGCACGCGCCAGCCACACGGATTTACAACTAAATCGAAAAAATGCGGATTACACGGTGTTCTACGATGGTTTTACAGTGCGCTTTGCATCGCCGCATTCTAGGGAAAAGAACCGACCAAAGAATATTATCGACAAACAATGTCCTTCTTTACGGGAAATTTATTTGGAAGGCAACAGAAAAGTCTTTAATTTTAAAGTGCAAACTAGAAACAAAGACCGATCATTGACCATTTCAAACGTTTGTTCTTATATCAAAGGTCGGTTGGCAGACGCGAAGTCTGGGGTAGCATTCCTATAAAAAGAGTACGCTTCCTGAGCACAGCGAAGCCCCTCTTTCATGAAGGTGGATTACACCTCTTTTCGCGATCTGTTTGTCTGGAACTTTATTCAGGCGAACGAATTATGTTCTGGTAAAGTTGTTTACGGGAAAACCGAAGACATCGATCCTTGATCGTGTCGATGTGGTTTTGTTTGGTTGTATCGTTTCTCGTTTTCATAATTATTTAAAGTTTACGATAACGAGTCCCGAAAGATAGAAAGTCTAATTAAAGAGAAGGCTCCCTATCTTCCACTGTCAACGGCGCACGGCGAAGAGCGCTTGACACAGCTTCCGATAGGGAGCCACCCCTCCTTTCGTACAAATGTACAAAAGTTTGGGGAAAAGCTATCCCTACGGTTCCGTGTCAATTGAAAATTTCGCCGTTTTCGTTGACGGAACTCTAACGTGAATAGGGGTGATAAAACCCCGTAAATCACACAACAAATATAGTGCATATTATTTTAAAATGCAAATCTATAACTAATTAGTGTAAAACAAAAAATACAGACTTGGATAAGAAAGAAGTTAAAAAGCGATCTAGTAGGATAAAATCACCTGAATATAGACAAGCCATTGGTGCAAAGCTTCGTGAGGCCAGACAAGAGAAAGGTTATTCTCTTAGTGACATTAAAGATATGACGACGATACCTCCCAAAACGACCCTCGAGATGGAGAAAGGTATAACCATCAATATTGATTATTACGTGGAGTACGCCAAAGCCGTCGAGTATGATTTCGATAATTTATCCGGTGTGGGAATAGAACTCATCCCCTCGCACCAGTTACCGAAGAAGAAACAAGAGAGAGTTTTCTTAACAAAAAAGATTCGTGAATATATCATCCTTCCTGATTTCCTAGGTGATGGTAAAACGACGGACCAGATACGGAAGCACATGATAAGTTTGAATTTGATTGACGAATCTTTAAAATCTACAGAAATTACAGGGGTGATGAAAAACTTCGTAATAGACGAGACTGTCAAGGTTTTAACTAAAATAGCTGGAAAGAACATCTATGCACTTCGAAAATAGATCTGACACATGTTTCACCTAAAAACTTTGATAAAAAAATATTCTCGAAGATTAGGTTGAATACTCAGCGACAGTATGAGGTGGCTTTAAAGAAGTTGAAAGAGAGAGATAATTGAATTATTACCAATTGATAAATAGAATTATGAAGTTAAATTAAAATGGACTTGATGTTTCGAAAAAAAGAAATTGCTTTTTTAAAAAGAATAGAGAATGAGAGTGTTGATGATATTGACCTATGGAACCTACCTAATTTGTTTGTTCCAATTGGCGTTATTTTACTTTCCGTTTTAAGTTTCATACTATTTAAACCTAATAGTGATATAACGTTTATCGCTCTTTTGAATTTATTTGTTAACGGAAGTCTACCAATGTTTGCTTTGAATAGAGTTGCTCCAATAAGTTTAAATCTATTCAAATACAATAAAGAACAAGAACTAAAAAAAAATACGAATACTTATAATATCCGCGTAAAAATAGGTATCGGATCAATAATTCTAATCTCACTTATAATATTGTACTACGTCTATCAAGTAATTAATAATCCATTCGGAAATACATATCTTATATTGTTTACACAATTCCCTGTGACGACTTTCATAATTTGGTATTCGCTACTCTTATCAAAATATTCATTCTTACTTCAAGATCATTTAGTAAATAGAACTATCGCTGACGATATAATTGAAGAAACAAATCAGAATAAAAAACACTTATCTGAGAAATATGGAGAAGAATAACCAAAACTCTACAGAGAGTATCGTAATCAACGCAAAGAAGGTTATCCAAAATAACCAAGAATTTTATTTAGGTATTTTTACAATTAAACAAATACTTTCGTTCACAAAGTATACTGAAAGACTTATTGTAAACTATGATGAAGAAAATAAGCCAATCTATAACGATCAGATTCAAAGAAAAGTTGACAACTCGCGGGTGGAAAAGATTGTAAATTTCCTGCTAGACGACCCCGATGCAATATTCCCAACAAACTTAGTAATTGCAATTCCTAATTCAGTTATAGAATTATTTGAAGAAGATGAAAATTTAAATGCTCATATCACTTTAAGCTCAAAGGTATCGTCCGAGTTAAAAAAAGAAAAAGGTGATGTTTATCTAACTATCATAGATGGACAACATAGAATAAATGGTATAGAAGCAGCCTTTGCACGACTCAAAAATGAAATTAGCGACCTAAGCAAAATCGTGCATTCTTCAAACAACAATGATTTGCTAAAAAAACTTGAATCAAAAACAAAACTTCTTAAAAATCTTCAAAATATTCAACTACCTGTCACATTTTTCATAGATCCTACTTTAGAATTTCAAGCAATGATTTTTTCGACAATAAACAGAACGCAAAAATCTGTGCCCCAGAGTCTTGTTTACAGTCTATTCGGGTTGACAAGTGAAGATTCTCCTCAAAAAACCGCATTACAGACAGTTCTTACATTAAATAGCTTCGATAAATCCCCGTTTTATAATCGTATTAAGCTTTATGGAGGAAAGTACTACAGGAATCAAAGCCCTCCATTAACTCAGGCTGGCATGGTCAAATCTATAATAGATTTAATTAGTGCGAATTTAACTGAATCAGAACGAGATAGGTTCAGACCTAGACAAGAGCTTAGAAAAGGTTGCAATGACGATCTTCCATTTCGAAAGTATTACGCAAATAACAAAGACAACTATATCTTAGATATTTTATTTTCATTCTTTAAGGCGGTCGAAGAAATGTTTGTGATTGATGAAATAAAAATTTGGGATCTACCAAAGCATAATACTACACCCGAAAACATTTTACATACAACCGTCGGCTATCAAGCACTAATTTCAATTCTAGTAGACATTTTAAAAGAAGTTAAGAATGATGACGAACGAGACAAAATATCTACATATAAAAAGTATCTAATAAAAGCTAAAAATTTGAGTTTTGCAGATGCTAGACGCTACCCATATACGGGACGCAGTAAACGAGTTTTATATTTTGATATTTCACTAAAAATTTGGCCTGCGACTGATCAAAATGACGAACGATTATCAAAGCTGACGGATTTGCTAAGAGAGAACTAAGTAAAGAATGTAATTTAATAATATCATTCAATCGACAATGAATTTCTTATTAGAAAGCTTAAAACATTAATCATTGAGACCATCTAAATTAAAAATCCCACAAGGGGTAAATATCCGAGATTACCAAAACACTGCCTATGAAAATTGGCTTTCAGACGATTGTTCTGGAATTTTTGCTATGGCTACTGGTACAGGAAAAACTATGACTTCTCTGTATTGTGCCTACAGTGAATATTTAAGAACACTCGATAGTGAGGGAAGCAATTATCATATCATTATCCTTGTGCCCACACAGCCGTTATTGGAACAATGGGCAAAAGAAACAAAGCTTTGGGGTTTTGATGCCCACTATCTAATTAGTTCAGAATATAGCTGGAAACAGGGGATTCAGGAATTACTAAATGACTTTACCTTCGGTCTAGACAGCGATTTTGTTATCATATCAACCTACCGTTCTTTGACTAATCCTGATTTTATCCGCATTTTAAACAATTTGCCCAAAGACACGATATTGATTGCCGATGAAGCCCATACACTCGGGCAAAAACAAATAAAATCAAACTTGAATAAAATCACTGGCTTAAAAAAAAGAATTGGATTGTCCGCTACCCCCAAACGTCAATACGATGAAGAAGGCAGCGAAGCAATGGAAGCATTCTTTCAGGATAAATCCCCCTATTGCTTTAGTCTTTTTATGGACAAAGCTATAAAACTTGGCTTTTTATGCAAGTATGAATATTACCCGGTTGTCGTGGAACTCAACACTGAGGAAATGAAAGAATACATTCAACTTTCCAAAAAACTTGCTCAGCACATAGCTAGAAATGGGGAAAATGATAATGGAAACTCACAGGCAGAACTTTTGCTTTTAAGGAGAAAGCGCATCATAAACAAAGCAGTCAATAAGCTTGGAGCACTATCAGGGATTATAAATAAAGTAAAGAAAAGAGAGCCCTTGCAGTATTGTTTTACTTATGCACCTGCTGGTGACTATCAGAATGAATACGAACAAGATAACGTGCGTATGATCCGACAGATGCAAAAAATATTTCATGAAGAATCTCCTGAAACCAAAACTCATGCTTATTTGGGAGAAACTGAAAATAGAGAACAAGTCCTTGAAAATTATTCAAAAGGAGAAATAGATGTATTGTTGGCAATAAACTGCCTAGATGAGGGTATTGATATTCCCAGGACTTCAATAGGCATTTTTACCGCTAGCACCGGAAACCCAAGGCAATTTATTCAAAGGCGTGGTCGGTTGTTAAGAAACCACAAAGACAAATCAAGAGCACTGATATATGATATGGTTGTTATCCCCATGGTACTATCACATGAAGACAAATCTTTTTTTAAAATTGAAAGGAACTTGGTTAAAACTGAGCTAACACGTGTGGGCTATTTTGCTAAGCTATCTGAAAATTTTTATGATGCTAAGGAAGCTCTAGCGCCAATATGTAACTATTACGAACTTGATTTAGACACTATTATAACAGAATTAGAAGAATGACAGCAGATGAAATTTTCAAAGTAATGTTAGAGAACCCTGTACTTTTGGAAAAATACGGGTTAACTAAAGAGGAATTGGAAAACATGAGTTTGTCCAAACCTTCTCAGCATGATATTATAGAGGTTATCAAGATGATTGTAATCGGCATTGAAAATCAACAGCCGGAATCGAGTATAAATTCTCAAATTAAAACCCATTTCAATATATAACATGCCAAGTATTATAAATTCTATATCTATGTCTAATTTCTTCAATTACTATGGAGAATATGAGGACAACATTTACGAGTTCAATTCTGGCCTCAATGTTATTGTTGCTGACAATGGGGCTGGAAAGACAAAATTATTTAGTGCTTTTTGCTGGGTACTCAAAGATGAGGTTATAAATTCTGACGCTACTGGGGACAAGAACATATCCGTTGACAATTACAAGGCATACATGATTTCCGATAAGGCTAAAAATGAAACCTTGACAAATAATGAAGTGAAATGTGGAGTACGAATCAATTTTTCAGAAGACCACTATGAATACGAAATAGAAAAATATTTTTGGGCAAAACGTATCAATGATAGTAGCCCAACAAATCCCGAAAATTGGTTTTGCCATTCAATAGAAACAAAGATCTCTAAAAAAGATTTAATATTACTGTGTAACCCTCCCTATTTTCGGACTGGCATCCAGGCGAGTTTTCAAATATAAAAATAGTTGTTGTTATTAGGTCAATCTTTTTAAAGTTGACCTAATGACAACATGCCGCCGGCAGGGCGCGGTATTCCATTGGCGTCTTGCCCCCCAGTGCCTCATGGGGCCTGTTGTAATTATAGTCCTGCATCCATTCCTCTGCAAGAATCTGTACCTGCATGGTATCTTCGAACAGATAGGCGTCCAATATATTTTCCCTGAATGTGCGGTTGAACCGCTCGATATAGCCGTTCTGCATAGGCCTACCCGGTTGGATAAATTGTATTTCTATTTCTTGGCCGGCACACCAATCCCGGAATTCCCTGCTGATAAACTCCGGCCCATTATCAGTACGAAAACGTGAAGGTTTGCCCTGCTCTTTGATGATCCGTTCCAATAATTCGGTCACTTTGCTTGCCGGCATACTATGTGCAACTTCTACGGCAATAGCCTGTCTGTTATAATCATCGATAATGTTCAGTGTCCTAAACTTCCGCTTATTGGTCAACACATCACTCATAAAATCCAATGACCATGTTTTAAGGGGCGAATCCGGTATCAGCAGGGGCTCTTTTATTCGGGCAGGGACACGCTTACGCACTTTTCTGCGACGGTTCATACCCAACAACAGGTACACCCGGCGCACACGCTTATAATTCCATTTCAGGCCTTCCCGCCGGATGCGTGAATAATAAAGATCCTGACCCTCGGTGGGGTATTGCACGGCAAGTTCCCGAAGCTTTTCAATCGTTTCTCCGTCGTCTCTTTTCTTGATATAATAATACATGGACTTAGGCAGACAGATCACTTTGCAAGCCCTGCTGATACTCACGTGATGCCTCGAGATCACATAAGCAGCCATGTCCTTGCGTTGGCAGGGCTTCAGAACTTTTTTGAGAGTACGTCCTTCAGGATTTTGTGATCAAGGGCCAGGTCCGCGTACATCTGCTTCAGCCGACGGTTCTCCTCTTCCAACTCTTTCATGCGCCGTAGCTCTTGGCTATCCATGCCGGAGTACTTCTTTTTCCAGTTGTAAAAAGTAGCCTGGTGAACACCCAGTTCTCGACAGATATCCGCTGTGGATTTACCTGACTCGTGTTGTTTGATCGCCGAAACGATCTGGCTTTCGCTGATTCTTGTCTTTTTCATCGTTCTGTGGTTAAAGTTACGAATTTTCGCTTTTCAACCAGTCCGATTTTTAGGGAGGGTTACAAGGTAACTATACCTAAATGGGACAAGTATAATTTAGGGACTAAATATACCAATATAAAAAAACCTCTTGAAATTACTCAAGAGGTTTTTGCATTTATGGATCAATGCCTCGTCAATAATATCATTAAGCGCGTCAACATAGGTTTTCAGCTCCTGAACTTCCACTCCAAATTGACGTTCAATCATGATATCAACAATACCAGTACCATCGAACAAAGCCATCGGAATGCCCAGCGTGCTCGTTATGGGCCTCCTTTTTGGCGTCGACAGTAAAAGTAGATGTTGTAAAAAACAAAGCCTGCTGATAACGCGTAACATATTTATTATTGCCAATTATGCTGCATTCCTTATTGCCAAAAGTTGTGTATTCTGATTTACCGATTACAAAAGGTCTATTTTCCCGCTTGAAAACTTCTTTAATAGCGTCGTTGATGGTTGGTTTTGGCATTACTAAAAATAGTAAATAATTTTCAACTGCAAAATAACGAGCCAGATATTATAATCAGAATAATAACACCTAGTAAGCGAACAGTCCCCTCTCGATCTCATTGATCAGGAAATCGCTACCGGTAATATTATTTTTAGCATTACAGTGTCAATGGCTGAATTACCGTTCGACGGGGCGGTAATTCAGCCATTTTGCTTATTGCAAATCTAACACCTTCTATTCTCAAAACTAATCATCCTCATTATTATCCCAAAATGCATTTTCGATTTCAAAATACAAATCCCCTCTACTTATATCCATTATATTTTTCTCTTTGAGCCACAGAGATAACCAAGCAAAGGGGTCCAATATATCATGTATAACTTCACTCTCGTGTAAACCACATAAGAACTTTATCTCTTCTAGCTTTTCAGCATTATTTTTATCGCTTTCCAACTCATTCGAAATAATTGCAATCTTCGCAAAGAAATATGGCAATGACCATTCAGAAATATGTTTCTTGTCAAGCGTTCGAACGAGACTATGTGCCCAATCGGTTAACATCAATGAATGCTCTGAAAGAGCAACAACTCCAATTATTCTCCATAGTTTGCTCTCTAAATAAAAATTAATTTTATCTGTAACTGCAATTTCATATTGAATGTCATCTAATCCCATTAATAGGATGTCCTTGGTCAAGAAAGAATAGTCTAAATCCGGATTCGAAATCCTTATCCTTCCTATTTCTGACAATGAATTACCAATGTACTGTTGCTGTCCATATTTAGTAAATCCCTCCAGTGCCTCTCGATAATATTCCAGTGATTTGTCAAATAGTCCAGCATCTGCGTAGCAATTCCCAATATGATGGGAATTACAGAACATATTTGTATAGTCTTTTATCTCCCGTTGTATATTATATCCTTTCACGTAATATTCTAAAGCTGTTTTGCTATCATTTAAATATCTCTCATAGGTCCGTCCTATTTCTGATAGCATATTTCCAATATTACCTTTGGGTGCTCGATCGTCTGGGTTTATTTTCAAATTAATTTCACATATTGAGATTGCCTCCTGAAATTTTTCAATTGCAGTCCTAGCATTTGTTTCTCTTAAAATTTCACCTTCAATAAACCGAACTGTAGAAAATCTCTCTCCACTTAACGCTTCACATCTTTGCATTTCTAAAAGTACACTTCTAGTTTCCTCTTTATTTCCAATTCTCCAGTTTAATATCGCAACTTGATTTAAGTCATCAATAGCTAAGTCAAATTCTTCGAGTTCTAAATGAGCCTTTGCCCCCTGTTTGTTTATTTCTATCCCGTATGAAATCTTACCTCTAGTAAATAGATATTTGTAAAGTCCGGCAGATAGTCCTGTTATGATCCTCAAATATTTTTCTCTATCACTACGTTTTCTGCACTCATCACAATACGAAGCATGAACAGCTTTCTTGAAAGCAAACAGATAATTGGGAAGTTCTATTTCATAATGAACAATACCATATTCTACTTCATCAGAAAGCATATATGTACTATACAAAGTGATTGCTTCAAAGACTAGATTTTGGAACGCCTCCAATTGTATAGCATGTAGTAATTCTTTTGAATTGTTCCATGTTTTCTTTCTAACAAAAAAACGAATCGGATTAAGAATTATCGATCGCTCAAGTCCTAAATAATCTTCATCAAAATCAACCAAATTGTATTGTGAAAGAAATGCAATCGACATTTTTATTTCCGTCTTGGATTTAAAAATAGAGTCTTTACGAATCAAAATTTCTAAAAAGGGTATTTTGCATCCAGCAGGAAACAATGAAAGGTACATTAACAACCACCTCTGTTTCTCATCTAAAGTTTTATATACTAAATCAAAACAAACTTCCAACGAAGTTGATTTCTTATGTTCTTTGTGATTTGGGTCTTGAATAAACGATACTCCAGCTTCATTGATAGATTTCCATACATCTTCCGGTGATCTTATCATATAAATCAATCCCGCAACAAGAATTAAGGTTAAAGGATGACCATCTGAAAATGAAATTATTTCCGAGATATTTTTATCATCAATTTTTATGCTTGAGTTTTTTTTTGATAAAAGAGTAAAACTATCTTTTTCATTTAATCCGTCTGATAGCTTAAGGACTCCGAGATTTACGTCAAATCCTAGAGAATTGAATTGTGTTGTAAAAATAATTTTAGCATTATCTGCATAATCATTTAATTGCTTCAAAAGCTGTGTCACTTTATCTTGAAAATTACTCCACAAGGTTTCTATTCCATCAAAAACTAAAATTGCGTCCTCACTATTGATAACGTCTAACAATTGATCAAAATCACTTACTTGAAATCGATTAAATAATTCAACAATAAAATCCTGAAATCCTGAGAAGGTTTCAATATTAAACCAGTTAACTTTTAGTTTTTCTCTTTCAATAAACTTGAGGAGTAATTGAGTTTTTCCCATTCCTCCAACACCTTCAATACAAATTAAACGATTTTGGGAATAGAGTTCAGATAACTTCGTCAATTCAAATTCTCTACCACTGAAGTCTTCTATTAATTTAGGTAATCTATGATTTGAAACGTCGATATTAAAAGACGTGTTTTCAACTTTTAATTTCTCGATTAATCGCTCTTTTAATTTGATAATTTCTTCTTTAGAAATTATTCCATCATCATACTTGGTATGACAATCAGTACAGAGTCTAATCAAATTGTGAGGATGATGGGAAAAAGAATCGGACCAAGAATTAATATGAGCATTATCTAACCGATGTCCGCTTCCACATCTTGCGCATTTTCCATTACTTTCAACCTTTAAATACTCTCGAATAGATAGGGGGATATCAGGTCTTTTCTCTCCTTTTTTTATCAAAGGGGTATGCAAAAAAGTATTCCACTCCTGAAGATCATTGATATCGAAGAAATTATTGCTTATGTCCGAATTTACTTTTAGCGTTCTTCCATTATAGCCTGATTTCACAAATGAGAATAGAAGCTCTTTCGAGATACCCAGATAAACAGCTGCCTCATTCTCGTTTATTAACATCTTTTACGTTTTTTTTAAAAGAGTTAGGATTATATAAAAGCGGAATAATCTAAAGCGCTATTAATTTTTTCCAGCAGAAAATCAAACCCATCAATATTATTAACCTTCTGAAAATCTTCATTCATCAGCCGGAGACCATCATCCAAATGAAGTTTAACATATTTAGCTAAATCCTTATCCGTCTTATAAATACCATAATGCACGCATAACATACCGATATAAACATCGTAATGATCTCCAAACAAAACAGAACGAGAGTATTCCTTACCGCCTGAATCAGACAACTCATTCAGATCTAACTTGCGATCTAAGGACAATGAATAAGTAAAAGCCATTCTCGCAATGATATTCTCCGTACCCAGATTAAGCTTACGGGTAAGCTGTGCCACTACATCTTTGTTTTCTTTGCTCGTCTTAACCTGCGTAAACATGCTGCTCACTTTCTATTTCATTAAACAATTTATCTACCGGCACTGCCCTAAACTGTGAATGCCCCTCCATATTGTCAATAACATACACATTATTTACATTGTCTTTCAAACTGTCATATTCAATCTCAGAAAGCTCTTTTTCGAGGAGTGGAAATAACACAACTTGCTCAGAAATAGAGGGGTAAAACTCTTTGATGATATTTTGCGAGTGAAATTTATCGAATTTCTGCAGAGGACTATCAATAAACACTGGGAACTGGATACCAGATTCGTCCACCAGTGCTTTTAATAGAGCCGTTGCATAAAGTTGCTGTTCGCCCTTGGATAGCGATTCTTTATCAATAACATGACCATTCTTATCCAGCAAATCAATATCCATCACATCACCTTCGACATTAACCTTAACATCTTTGACGAAATCATTCTTATGCATGATCCTTCGTAAACCCAATAGAATAGATTTTTGCAAAGAATATTTTTTGTCTTCCTTGATTCGCTGTATAATCAGGTTGATCCGAGCCAAGAGCTGTTGCGTGACTTCACTCTTGGCTCGATCAGCATCAATCAGTTCAAACTTCTTTTCATATTCGGAAAGAACCCTATGATTGACAGCCAACTGTATTTCAAGGTTATTCGACTCTTCTTCAAGCTTACCTTTGTCAGTAGCCAACTGAAATATGCGTTGATCTATCTTTTCTTTATCCTCTCGAAGTTTTTGAGCCAAAGGATTGTCCTTTCTAGCCTCCGCTTGCTTAAGCTTGTAATAAACTCTAGATATAGCTAAGCGGTTGTTTTTATCCTCCTGTACAATATTGGTAAACTGGCTCCTAAAACCATTCTGAATATTGAATAGAATTGCTTTGAACTCTCGATATTGTTCGGGGCTATAGTCTAACAGTATCTCAGCTTTATCACCCTCTTTATGACCTATTCCCTCCGTCAAAACTTGTTTGAATAGGTTACCAATACTTTCACTTTTTTCATTGGGAATTTCAAGTAACCTTAATCTTTCGATAAACTTCCTCTGGAAGTCATCCAATTGTGCCGGACTCACATAATAATCTGTAGAGGCCTGTTTTTCTATATCTAGTTGCCTATCCAGTTCAATCAGTTTTTTCCCTGCCATCACCAACGGTACGAGATCAAACATTTTCTTTAACCTAGACCGAATGCCATCACCAATATTTCGGAGTTCAGCATGTTCTTCTTTAAGCTCTTTTAATTCCTCTAAAGTTATACCATTGCCCTCGCGAATCAACTTTTCTTGCAACGCATCAGACAGCATCGTTAGCTTTAAGAACTCTTCCTTTACGTGTAATTGCTCTTCTAAATTATGCGCTATCAAAGAATTTATCTCTTGATCCTTATCAAGTAATTCTTTTAACTTCTTCTCTTCGTCTGGCTTAGCACCATTACGACGAAGTTTTATCAGGAGGGTTTCGAGATTCTTTTTTAAATCTTCGTATTTCTTAATCCCTAAAACTTCAGCATATGCACGGCTTAAATTTTTTAGCTCGGCTTTCGATTTGGCTTCAGCTAATGTGACGATCTTCTCTGCATCAAAGAAAAAGAATTTGGCAATTTCCCTAGGTAGTATAAAATCATTTATAAAAACTTCATAGCCTACCTCTTTTGTTAACTCGTTTTCTAAGCCATCAATCAAAACGATGAGATTTTCTGACTCTGTACCCAAATCATAGGATCTTCTGATAGTAACCGAGTTACAAGGAATTGAGGGGATCGATAGATTCTCAATATCAATTTCTACAGAGAATTTAGCAGACAAAGCAGGATCATTCTCGAATGCCGCCTTCACGTCGCGATTTAACAACGTAATCAAAAACTTCTCATATCCTCCTACATTCTTAATATCTCTTCTGTATTTATCTTCGACCTCTGCCATCATCTTTCCATAAAACACCCAGATAAGTGAAGTGAGAAAAGTGGTTTTACCAAAACCATTTCTTCCCGCAATGATACTGATGTTCTTTTCAGATGAGGGATTGAATTGGACTTGGTTTTCTCCCTTGTAAATTCTGAAATTATGGAATTTGATTCTTCTAATCTTCATGTTAAAATTTATTCCGCTGTTTCTTTCGCGAACTTTTCTATCCTATTTTCTATGTCATTATGCAGACCATATTTACTAATGAGCAAAGTTTTAGTCTCTTGTAACGATATGAGATTATCAATGAGGTTAAAGTATTTCATATCATCCTCACACACTTCACGCATAATGCGTTTCTCGGTATTATCTAATGACTTAATATTATTTGTACTGAAATCTCGATCATAGATTGTCCGATATAACTCACCCACGGTATGGTCAAAATACATATCGCGATTCCATATCACCTGAATAGCTATCAATTCTTGATTGTTAATTAGCGTGACATCAGGTCTTTCTTTTTGAATCTCTTTCTGAACCTCAAGCAATCGCTTTAATATTTTATATCTGTAGCCGGCTGTATATGTTCCGTTGTTTTCGCCGTCCTCGTTAACGGCTTTCATTCCATTTCTACGTTGATCCATCCTATTTTCCGGAAGGTTTCTTTCCTCAACCAACCAGTTTCTAAAATCCAAAAGAGGCTGCATCCAATCACGGCCATTATTGACTAAAGAAGTCATGGATTTATCGTTCTTAACTACAGTACACGTCCAACAACCGAATCGGCTCTGCCCACATGAAGTATGATTTTTGTCCGTCACCACTGTTGGGCACTCGTAATCATCTGAACTGGCGTCAGCATAAATTTGGAACAACACATTATTGTCGAATCCCCATGGAGAAGGTACCGCGTTAATAATATACCATACCTCTTCTAGCATCAGTTCTTTAATCGGCGCGTAGGTATACGTATTTGGCGACGTTTGGTGTTTGGATAATCGTCTTCCAGTGACCTCATGTCTTCTGATAGAACGTTCGCGCGTTGCACTCTCGTCATATCTTGTACCAAGAAGTACAATGGCCTCTCCCATTTCGTCTATTTGCTCTAACAGAAAGTTAGATGTTGGTTTAATTTTCAACTTATCGGTGCACCAGCGAAATGAATTATTAGGAACAGGATACCCCTTGCCAATGACATTAATCCAAAATGTTTCTTCTAACTTTGGAGTGGTCTTCTTCACAAAAATTGGAAGATCCTGGTTTCTCGCTTCGGCTTCTATCTTCTTTAAAACTCCTTCCACATAAAAAGCTATAATCGGATTTTCAACCATAGTATCATTACAAACTACATAGACCTTTCTCCGTAACTGGAATGGATATGGCATTTTTTCTCTAATTCGCAATAACGCTATCCAAACTAATGTAAGTACAACCGTAGAATCTTTTCCACCACTAAATCCGATAATCCAAGGTTTATCTGATCTATCAGCGTAAGCGTACTGATCTATAATATCATCGATAATAGCTTCTATTCTTTTGCTTTTTATTGTGTACATACTACCCTATAGAGATGAAAATAATTTTTATTCAAAATTAGCTATTTATTATCGTTAAAAATAGGAAAAATACGACTATTACCTTAACATGATCAATTAAAAAGTTATAGACACTGACAGCTTTTTTCAACAAATATCTCTCTGAATTTGAAACAAGAAATAAGACCATAGATTAAAAATCAAACAATTAGCACGCAAACTATCATTGCGCCATTATTTGCATTCTTTAATATTTCATTTAACTTTGCAAGAACAGTACACGCCACGTTACCCATCAGAACAGCGTCCCAGGGCGTGTCCTTTGCTTTTAACCAACCCAAAATATGAGAATTGACATGGCTAACTACTGTTACAACCACATTATTTTTGATGGAACTGCCGAGAGCCTCTATGAACTAATAAAGTTCATCAACGAATCGATTAAGCAACACGGATATGACGATACAAGTCGCCTCGACTTAAAACGCCTAAGCCTATCACAGGTGAACGATGACCTGATAGCGGTATTTGGCGCACGAAATTTTGAGGTCTGTATCCTAGAATACAATAGTGGCGAAGGAAACCGAGTCAACGTCTTGCACAGCATTCCTACCGACACAGATAGTCTAGCGACTTGCGGCCAGCTAATCCTCACGGGAGAATCGCCGTGGTCACCGATTCATGGCCTGATAAGCATCTTATGTAAAAAATTCAGCCTTCGAGCCGAATATGATTATGAAGAAGGGCGCAACTACCTGGGGCGCGCTTTCTTCGATACAGATGGCTCGCTACGCGAACGTGAATACGATAACTATTGGGAGGCATTGGCTGCACTTGAACCAGACTGCTATCAAGATACCGCCATGGAGGATTTTGAACAATTCGAAGATGCTGCGGAGTTTTCGGATTCGGAGATATTTCTTTATGCTCCGATTGCGATAAAAGATAAATTGCTACACGATTATGAGCAGTACTATAGCTTTGTTGATAGGTAGCACGACGATTTTTGCTACATTTAATGCATTATGCTTCACGTAACCTGTGCCATCATAGAACATGATAACAAAATCTTAATCTGTCAACGATCCGAGCAGATGAAACTTCCACTGAAATGGGAATTTCCCGGTGGAAAGATCGAGGATGGAGAAAGCAAAGAGGATTGCCTAAAAAGAGAAGTCTTCGAGGAACTCGGATTGGAAATTGAAGTCGGAACCGAGCTTACTGTAGTAGAACACCACTATCCTGAATTTTCGCTCCGCCTCTACCCTTTTATTTGTAAATGGACAGGTGGTTCGCTGGCTATTGCCGAGCACGTGCAAGCTATCTGGGTTGATAAAAGTGAAATACAAGATTACGATTGGGCGGAAGCGGATGTGCCGATTGTCAGGGAATTATTAGATATTGGGCCAGGCGCTTGTTAACATCTGTTAAATGCACACTTAATAAAAACGAAATGGATGCTTCAGTCGTTATATTTGTAATTCATAAATTAGGTTTATAATTGGTTAGTTAGTAAAAATCCTGAAGCTCCCCGCTTCAGGATTTTTTTGTTATTATTTCAATTTTTCTATTTCTTCAGCCGATAAACCAGTAGCTTGGACGATATCTTCCACAGCCATATCCATGTTTTTCAATTTTAAAGCAATGGCAAGAGCGCGTTCTTCTCGGCCCTCTGCTCGGCCCTTCTCTCTCGCCTTTTTCTGTTCCAAAATGGCTGTCTGGCGGATTGACTCCGCATCCCACTTATTCTTCTAATGTGGATAGTTCTAATATGGATAGTTCCAATGTGGATAGTCCTAATGTGGATAGTTCCAATGTGGATAGTTCTTCTACAAGCGACTTAAATACATCGAAACGAATGCATTATAACCAACTAGCAGAAGAAATTATCCGGTTTTGCTCACTAGAATATAAATCTTCGGAGCAAATCGCTACGCACATCAAGCGATCCGAAAAATATTTAAAAAATAATATTCTAACTAAAATGATCAGGGATGGAAAACTATTAAAATTGTACGCTGACAATCATCCTAACCAAAAATACACAGCAAAGAAATAACCTTTTAATAGAAAAAGCCTTACTATTTTACCTTAAACACTTCCCTTCTATGCCACTGCAGATTCTCCTGCGCAGGTTGATATTAAATTTATTTTTGCAAAATAATTAGCTTTACAGAAAGCATGTTTAAACTATAAGGATGTTCGATATCTTATTCAATATGCGAAGAAACCAAAACCCTATAATTTTCATCGACGCTCACCAATCCACTATCAGCGCGCGGTGCACCTATATTAGGATTAAAATTCGTTGGTCGTTGTTTTAAAGATAGGTAATCTTACCCGAGATTTCTCATAATACGTCTTGCACATAAATATGCCCTCCTTTGGTACTGCATAAAGGCCACTGTTCCAAAAAATCCCACCAAACATAAAATTATCGCAAAAACTTTTGGTAATAAGTTTGCATCCTTTTCTAGCATGACCGAAGCGATCATCAGACTAAACAGAGTCAAAAATAATAAAGCAGGGACCGCGAAAACTATATGAAGGAAAAAATCCTGCAATCTGTCCCATTTACTTATAGAAACCCTATATCCTTGCTCCGTCAATTTAATATAGGACATAGCTGTCTTTATATGGGGCCATAGAAAGCACCATTGGATTTATTCCATAGCACAGTCAGTGCATCTATTCTATCAGGATGCAGATAAATTCCAGTAAGTTCCTTAAACTGTTGTTGTCTCTCTATGTTTTTAGCGGTGGAATGGAGCACTGGATCTGCAAAGCTACTAGTTGTGATTATAGATTTTCCTTTTAGTCTTTTTCCTAAAATCCATCTTCGCAATTGATGTTGTAAGTCAAAATACTTAACTACACCAAAAAGGGTGGATGCCAATGCAGCGGCTAACACAATGATTTCAGAAATTCTCTCGATACCGAGGAGATCGAGCGTTTGCTTTAAAAGGTTCATCATAACTAATGTATTAAAATGTCAATTATATGCGGCTTGAATTACTATATAAATATTCGTAAAGGTAGAGAAATGCATTGTTTTGAACTAATATTTTTAGTATATTTATATTATAAAACAAGTTACTTAATTATGATTCGTTATGACTAAACACTACTACGCCCACCGCCCCTATCCTATCGTACCCGAAGACCAGCGGGACAACGACTGGCGGTACCAACTGATGGAATTGTCGGAAGACGCGTTATTGGAGAAAGTAAACGCTATGCCTCGGGAGCAACTTATCGAATGGCTTGCTTGGAACGATGTGCATGGTGTCTTCCGTGATGAAGACAGCATCGCAGAAGGTTACGAACCGCTCTCAAAAGAGCATGCAGCCATCTGCGTTTTTGTGGTGGTGATGCGGAGTCGTGAGGGCTGGGATGGCAATATGGGCGAGATTTACGTAAAAGATATGTCGTTAGCGGTGAGTACGGAGGTTTAACGGCAACAGATTTTAGCGAAAAACAAAATAAGCGTTAGGTCCGTTCTTCCATTACATACTAGTTTTTACATAAATTTACGTCATGCAAAGCTACGATGAGAAGGAACATAGAATAAAGGTTCCGCGTTTTGAGGAATCGGCCGGCTTCTATACCAGTAAGCAGCGTAGCCATATCATGTCCCGCATCAAGGGTAAAAACTCGAAGCCCGAAATGATCCTACGACGTGCGCTGTGGGCAAAGAATATCCGCTTCCGCCTGCACGACAAGAACCTACCGGGTTCTCCTGACATCATTATCAAGAAATACAAGCTTGCCATCTTTGTGGATGGCGAATTCTGGCATGGTTTCGAATGGAAGAAAAGACAGGCACAAATCAAATCCAACCGCCAGTTCTGGATTCCAAAAATTGAACGCAACATGCAGAAGGATGAGTTGGCGAACCGTGCCCTGCGGAACATGGGGTACACGGTGTTCCGCTTCTGGTCGCAGGACATCCTGAAAAACCTACCGAAAGTGATCAACCAGATTGAGCTGTTCTTGGAGACGAGGAGGGTGTATAGGTAATGCTCCACGTAACCTGTGCCATCATAGAACATGATAATAAGATTTTGATCTGCCAACGTTCCAAGCGGATGAAGCTTCCGCTAAAATGGGAGTTTCCGCTCTGCCTCTACCCTTTCCTTTGCAAATGGACAGACGGTTCGCTTGCTATTACCGAACACGCGCAGGCCGCCTGGGTTGATAAAAGCGAATTACAAAATTACGACTGGGCTGAAGCAGATTTGCCGATAGTAAAGGAAATTACCTCCTTCTAGTTAGTTTATACACTCACTGCGCATCCTTAAACTTGATGTTATATTTGGAAGCTATCTTCAGTACTTCCTCGAAAGAGTACTTGCCCAGATTGCGCGCCCTTAAAAGCTCCATAATGGTTAGATTTTGAAGATCTGAAAAATAATACACGCCAAGCGTGTCTAGAACGTTCAGCGCGCGTACGGATATCGGAATATCTTTAAACGCAATTTTAGGTACAGTATCTGCATATTTAACGAGCCGTGCATCCAATAATTTTTTGCTAACCTTCTTATGCTTTAATGTAAGGCGATCCAACTTTTTTTCCAATGCACTAACGCTCCGCTCGTAATCTGCTATTTTATCCTCGAATTGCTTGTATTTATACCTCATGGAGTTTAAACCGTTTCGGAGCTTTCTGATGGCTTCGGTGACTAGCTGAATATCTTCTCTATTTTCAAGTTTCGGATAAATGCCATTTGAATCTTTGCTAAAAAAACGCTTAACCAACTCCATTTGATCTTCGTCTAATAGCTCGCTGCAGAGTCCAAAGATTACGCCCATCAGACGCAACATACTGGAGTTGTTGTACGATATTACTTCCAGGTTTTCGTGCATAACCAGTTCATTGTACACATCTACCGGAAAGATATATATCTTACCGTCTCTTTTATCTCGGAATGAATAAATGGATTGCCTGTCAATTAGCTGCTGGACAACGTCCGGCGAAAAGCCGTATTCCTCACAAAACCGGTCTAAGGAAATTACTGGTTCCCGCATGATCTTATCCGTAAGGACGGGATCGGTGTGTAATGCCTGGATTTCCCAAGGTTCTCGCCCCATATAGCGGGCTAACTGGACCATGGTGTAACTTAAATTTTCTTGCAGTGTTTCGCGTAGTTGTTTACTACTAATTTCAAATGGCTGAATGGATTTCTTAGTCTTTTTCACAAACTTAAGTAGTTATTTATTAGTGCTTATATTAGTTTAATATTCCTAAGATAAGGATTTAATTTCGAAAAAAAGACACGGCAATGGGGTAACTGAAGGTTTATAACTGGTTAGTTAGTTAAAAATCCTGAAGCTCCCCGCTTCAGGATTTTTTTGTTCATAACCGGCGCAAGTTGTCGCGCTAGCGAACAGCTCTCATTAAAGACAAAGCAGTACGCTGATCGACCTCTGTCCCATTCTATATTTCGATCACATAAGAAGTCATGCTCTTAATGATTATGCCCGTCGTATTTTTAAATTCATAAAAATCTGCAAAAGCATATTGTTTGCCGTCGTTCATTTTCATGATACCGTTCACGGCACCCTCCTTGCCGTGTGTTACTACGTTCTCGATGGTTATTTCGGCAACCTCTTTCTCTTTCATCTCGTTGATCGCTTTGGAGAAGCTGTCTTTTCCTTCGATAATTCGTTCACCTATCAACTCCCAAACGATATCATCTGTCACGTGGGCAATAATAAAATTAGCATCTCCCTTTCCGAAAGCTATATTAAAATCTCGTAGAAACATGCGTTTCGGAGAATGTCCACAGTCTGTTTTTACATTTATTTTAAGCATCGTTCATATAGTTTACATATTCTAAGATCGACCCCAAATTAACGATTTCTGCGGCTGTATAACTTTTCATAGGTCAAGAAATTTGTCTCAATACGGAACATTTGGTGAGATCCACCCCGAATGAAGGACGTTACCAATTTAACATAATTGGTACTTCTACCACTGAATCTTTCTTAGATAAAACACCTTTATTGACCAAACCTGTAGTATCACGCAGAGCCGTATCGGCAGAAACTTTTGTCATCTTTGCCCATTTTGATGAAGTGAGGTTTCCTTCAAAATTATCTATCAATTTATAAGGCAAGGAGGGCTGGGTATATTTGGTCCGCAGGGATCCTTATTTCCATTTGAGCTGGTGATGCGCCGACAACATCGCGTGATTCGTTCCCCTTGCTTTTCCTATGTTTTGGTACATATATCCCATCTGCACTCCTACAGCATCAGATATTCTATAACCTATACCAAGATATGCTCGGTTTCTGTCAAAAAAATCCATAGTGCCATCGTCCGATAGGTTTAGGAAGATCTCATTGTATAGTGCAGCGTACCATCCCTTTGCCCCCATCCCATACTGTGTAAATGGAATATCAGCAAAGAGGCAATAGCGAAAACGTCCTGAGAAATCCTTATTTTCTACAAAACGTTCCTCCAGCCGAATCCGATGTCTGATGTTACTGCGCATCAAATTATGTGAAAAAAGCGCTTCCTGATAAATTCTGTTTTCATGAAAAGGTTCATTCGGGCTTCCAGGCAGTTCGCTATATATAAACCCGTAGCCAATTGTCGTTAATAGGTAGGGTTTGACTCGATACTGGAGTCCCACACGAAGAAGCGTCTGGTTGTGATCCCCCATCAACTGATGATCCCGTAACTGGAGTTCATGATGGATCGCAAATTTAGTCGCTTTTATTTTAGTTTGGCCAAAATACATAAGCCAGCCCTGTGGGTCTTTTTGTGCAAAAGAGAACGATGTTAGAAATACACCGATTAAGGTTAAGAATAATAATCTCATCCAATAAAAATAGTGGATATACTCAAGAAACCTGTCCACTGTAGAGTAACAAAAACGTGAAGATCTAACTGGAAAATAGTGAATTTATTAAATCTAACCGTCAGCTTTGGATTCCGAAAATTGAACGCAACATGCAGAAGGACGAACTGGTGAACCGCGCACTACGGAATATGGGCTACACGGTGTTCCCCTTCTGGTCGCAGGACATAGCCATATCAACAAAGTTTCCTGTATGCATAAAAATCCTGAAGAATCTTTGTATCATTTTTTCACCTCCTCGTAAAACTTAACCAGCCTCAAATAAGCCGGGCACTTTGTTATTTCTTTTTTCCAAAGGTCGACTTCGATAAACTGGATCTTAAGAAATGTATCCACATCGGTTACGGTCATATGCGAAGCAAGTTCAACCGGAGATGCGAAGGTCTTGCCAAGCAATGCGTTTCTTAATTCATCTACTGTCATTATGCAAATGTAGTATATTTGTAATGTGAAAGAAAAGCGAATATCGATACGCGGCAAATCCACAACAATACGATATATAGTCGTCGATAACGGCGGCTTGGTGTATGCTCGCGTAACGTGGGATAAAGGTACCGAAACGCTATTTTACAAAGGGATGTACAACAAACCCGAATGGTTTGCGAAGGGAATTCCAGCCGACCTTATCATGATGCTATCGCCTATATTTGACCTGGAGCAGCCACTAAAGATTGAGCCGGAAACAAATCACTGGCATGTGCCTTAATAGGCTGCTGAATTTCGGGTTTATTGGTATCTACTCCACGTGCGGAAAACGAAACGTAATCTCCACTATTTTGTAAATGGTATTGTGGTTTTGTTCTTTTTGCAATGCCATTGGCTGGTATATGGCTATTTTATTATCAATAGTTGAAATTGCAACATTTACATCTTAACTTTACTGCACCAGCGTACAAATAAGCCGAAATATATGCAAGAATTTATTCAACGAATTATACGGTCCTGGAAAGGCACCGAATTAAACCTAACAGAAGAAAGGAACGTTAGTAGTCTTGAAGATTACACCGAGAAAAAGGAAGAGATGATCAGATCTGCTGCTACTTTTTTACCAGAAAATTATCCAATTGATGAATCATTGCTGGTAGAGGCGATAAACGAGCCGATGTTTGCATCCGTCGTTAGCGCATACAGGTATCTGCTCTCTAGAGCTAAAAAAATAAAGTCTACACGAAGACCTCTGCCTATAAAAGAGAAATACAGTTATTTTTTATGGCAGACCTTTTGTGAAAACAAGAAAGGATTGATCGAGATGTTCTCGAAAGACAAACGTTTGACTGAGATAACAGAAGAAACAATGGAATTATCCGCCGCAAAAGCAGATATACTGATATTGTCCAGCGGAGGGGACGATTTCGATGTAAACGATCTACTTTCCAAAATCGATTTGACGGATAAATGTGTTATTATCTGTTCGATATTTTCAGAGAGCAAGATTAGGGAACATGTACTTTATCGAGTAGATAAAACAATTAACCCGTATAAAATTAAACGCGAACTAGCTAACTTTGATTTTATTGAAGAGATAATCAAAGAAGCACGCAAGGCCTAACCACCGCCATCACAGAACAGGATGTTAAATCTTAATCTGCTAAGGTTCGGCGTAGATAATTTACCTAATCGCCGCTGAAAATCTAGGATTAACTGTGAACCAGGTATTAGCGGATACACGCAGTACAACTGTAAATAAAATAAATGGAGATTGATTTTAAAGATATAAGCTATTTACCAAAGGGAATGCAAGACAACGTCGGGCCTGGTTAGTTAGTTAAAAATCCTGAAGCTCCCCGCTTCAGGATATTGTATTTGGCGGCTCCTGGTGCTCGCCTCTTAGATACATATTTGAATCCACTAGGCAGGTTAATAACAACTACACAAGCATCATTCGATAGTCATCTAAATGTTGACTAGCCAGCGCAATATGTTCCGGTTTAAAAAGATTTGCCTTCCGTTGATTCCATTGTTGGATGTGCTTCTGTATATCCTCAATCGATGCCACTCCTGGTTGTTTGGCTGCATAATCGACAGATGCTAAAAGTTCTAACGCGTATGTTGATTCGAAACCACGGATAAGGGCCAGTACAGACTCAACACGGTCGAGCTGGGCAGGATTCAGCTGCGTCTTCACAAAACGTTCGACTTCGTCGTACCGTTCGTAGTTGAGCCGAAGAGGTTCAAATGCCTTTGCTTGGTTCTGCTCTAACCCTTGGAGATAGGTACCGTTCAAGCTATACAGCACATGATTTAGCTGCACTGTATATGGCCCATAATGGTGGGCAGTAAAACGCAACCGTAAATTCTCGCCACTCTCTTGCAGAAAGTAAGCTAACTTATTTGCGGCAAACAAACTACTAATATCGCCTACTGACTCATAATGAAACATCAGATAAAGAAGCATAGCTTTAGCTGGCGTCAATTTCTGCTCTTGTTTTTTGCTATCTTCTGCTTGAAGTAAACTTTTTATTTCACTGTTTGGCTCATAAACATAAATATCGATGTTTAATCCCCCGAGTGCTTCCGTAATCATGGGCTTTACCATATGCCAGTCCAGCCCTCCGTTACCGCAGCCTAATGGTGGAAGTGCTATGCTTTCTATATGGTGTTCTTGTATGCTTTCCCTAAGCGCTTTAAGGCCATTTTCGATATATTCGGTTTTTGAGGGTGACTTCCAGTGGGCCTTGGTTGGAAAATTAATGATATATCGGTCTCCAACGAGATCGGGCTCCTTCACGACCAACATCTCCCCTACTTGTAAGGTTCCATTTTTACATGCTTCTTTATAAACCTTATAGTTATACGGGAAACGCTGCTTAAATTGTAAGGCAATACCTTTTCCCATTACGCCAACCGTGTTGACGGTATTAACCAGCGCTTGAGCGCTGGACTGCAGTAAATCACCTTGCAAAAAATAAATCATATCAATAATACAATTTTCCATCCGGCGCAATACTTACCGGAATATCCAAATCTAATTTACGAACTATTTCTTCAATATCACGCCTGCGCTCATCGTTTTTTACAATAAGGCGATTAATAAAATGGGTAGGTATATGGTGTCTGACTAAAAACTCAGCTTGCTTAAAATCCATGCGCTGAAAATCATCTTCCGTATTATCCCACTGCTTAGATTTAATAATATCCCAGCGTAATAATTGCAAATCATCTGGCTGGTTAAAAAATTTAGCCAGCTTTACTTTGGCATGTCTATCCGTAAACACATACTGGAAGTCGGCCTCCATAATCTGTTTACTATCAATAACGAGATAGACAATATCCTTCTGCGGATACTGGGTCACGCCCTTGAAACCATGCATAATTAGATATAACATCGGGGAATGCCCCCAAAAATAGAAGGGAATGTATTCTCCCAAATTGCCGTATCCCTCCAAAGGAATCGGATACTCGTCTCTGTCTGCTATAAGCTGAGGATGACCTATATTGATATATTGGGGATCTTTTAAAACGTGACTGTTACTGCACAGCCCGTGTCTCAAAATATATTCAATATTCTGCCAATGTATTATCCGAAAAAGGTATACTGGATTCGGGATCATCATAGCGCACAAATTTAATGAATTAATCTCTAATTGCAGTTTGTATATAAAACCCTTTCATACTGATCTACTACATTTCCTTAAACACTTCCCTCCTATGCCATTACAGATTCTGCTGTGACGGGTGATATTGAAGTTGTTCCGGGAATACAATCGGTTTTCCTTCAAGCTTACGCAAACTATAAGGCTGCGCAGTATCCTCCTGTACTAGTTTTTACGTAAATTTACGTCATTCAAAGCTACGATGAGGAGAGTGGAAGAAAAGACAGGCACAGATTAAATCTAACCGACAGTTCTGGATTCCAAAGATCGAACGCAACATGCAGAAGGACGAACTGGCAAACCGTGCACTACGGAATATGGGCTACACGGTGTTCCCCTTCTGGTCGCAGGATATCCTGAAAAACCTACCGAAGGTGATCAACCAGATTGAGCTGTTCTTGAAGACAAGGAGGGTGTTTAGGTAATGCTTCACGTAACCTGTGCCACCATAGACCATGGTAACAAGGTCTTATTATGCCAACGCTCCCAACGGATGAAGTTGCCACTGAGATGAGAATTCCCGCTCCGCCTCTACCCTTTCCTTTGTAAATGGGCTGGCGGTTCGCTGGTTGTTGCCGAACACACGCAAGCTATCTGGGTAGACAAAAGTGTACTAAAACACCACGACTGGGCGGAAGCGGATGTGCCTATTGCCAGGGAAATAGCTGAACTATGATTCCCTTAACCGTTTAAGCGTATCTAAAAGTAACCTTAAATACAATTACCGATGTCACCGGATAATCGATGTATATCGAACGAACGAATAATCTTGGTTAGTAATACTACGTATTGGGTCGCTCTCTTGTTAATATGTGTTAAATATACACCTACTAGAAACGAAATGGGTGCTTTAGTCGTTATATCTGTACTTCATAATTAGGTTTATAATTGGTTAGTTAGTTAAAAATCCTGAGGCTCCCCGCCTCAGGATTTTTTTATGGCGGCTCCTGCTCCTCTGTTATTAATAGCGTTTGTTTACACTTTGTATCATGCTGTTACCAATAAAAATTTAACCCCTTACCAGTGCCCACTCTGGATACTGATTATTGTATTGGGTGACCTTCTGGGATGACTCCTATATTGGGCTATTGGAAAAAATGGGGATGCGAGGTCGAAGCAAAGGGGGAATGTGGGTTGACTTGATCTCGTATAATTGGATAACTATCAGGTATGAATATTAACCTAAAATTGACGAAAAGGGTAACTGTCTTAAGAGACCGGCGCAATTTGTCTCTTATAGCTAGCATTTTCTCATTTACCGAAACAATCACTCAGACCAGTTACTGTACTAGAAAAGGTTAAAACATTTAACTGGCAAGATTTTCCAAAAAGAAATGGTTGGGAAGATGGTTTGGGGTATGATGATTTACTAAAACTAGTGAATTATTGGGAAGATATGTAAATTACCTGTTCCCGCGCAAAGTCTAGCTTGGGCTTAGTATATTAGCAAGCGGAATATTGATTTTGTATGAACTTGACAGAACTTTATAATAACCTATATAAAAGATCGATTGACGACATCCGAAATGGAAACAATACAATAGATTGGTTAATAGACGACAAAAATGATAAAAGACGAGGCCTAACAGTCTTGATCAGACCCAACGATAACGTTATGGAAGCGATTGCTCGCTTTCAGCATGAGTTGATGCTTATCGATAAAGAGCAGTATTATCAACCGCTGGCAGATATGCACATAACCGTGCTATCCATTATTTCGTGTGACGACGGTTTTGATCTTGGGCAAATAGATACCTCAAAATATATCCGTCTCTTTGAGGAAAGTGCCAAAAACATAATGGATATTGGTCTACACTTTCAGGGTATATCTACTTCTCCTGAGGCAGTGATGATCCAAGGGTTTCCGCTGAGCGCAGGTCTTGAGAGATTCAGAAATCAGTTGAGAAAAAACTTTAAAGCTTCTGCATTACAGCAGACGATCGACGAAAGGTATAGGTTAATTACTGCGCATATTACGGCCGTCCGGTTCCGGAAGCAAATAAGGGTACCCCAGGAGTTTGCAGAACGGTTGGAAAGCTACAGAGATGTTGATTTTGGTTCTTTTAAGCCGAAGGAGATCGAGCTCGTGTACAACGACTGGTATCAAAAGAACCATATTGTAAAAACACTTCATAAAATCTCGCTACAATAAATTCAACTAATTGCTGTCAGGGCTACTGCAAAACCTGATGTGACTTCTGGAAGCTAGGGAAAGGTACCTTCCCTTGGATAAATAAATTACAAATGTTAAATAAAATCGCAAAACATGATCATAATTTAGGTTAATAATTGGTTAATTAGTTAAAAATCCTGAAGCTCTCCGCTTCAGGATTTTTTTTTTAAAAGACCATTTCAGCGCTTCTGTTTCCTTTTGCTGCAAGTTTTGTGAACGGAATAAGAAAGATTGACGGAGATAATGAAAGCTATCTTAGCGGCATGCTTAATAAGCAAAACCATTACTTGCCATATGACAATTTAATATTCGGCTTTACTGGATAATTTAGCCTAAAATGAATATGAAATGGAAACAATATTTGACAAAGATGTTCGAGGTCAATTAATAGATAGAATTGGACAAATCAATGAATTCCAAAAACCTGAATGGGGAAAAATGAATCTAATCCAGATGCTCAAACATAATACATACTGGAATCGATGGATTTTGGGAAAAGACAATCACTCGTATAAACAAGTGTTCTTGGGTAAATTATTTGGAAAAATAGCACTGAAAAGGATGATAAAGAACGGAAAGCCTTTTGATAAAAATATTCCTACCTCTGACCAATTCAAAGTAAAAGAATCAACTGGAGATATCGAATCCGAAAAAGCAGACTGGATTTTATTGATTAACGAATATGAAACCTTTAGTCATCCGGAGTTTATACACGATTTCTTTGGTAAAATGACAAATGAGCATATCGGTATATTAGTTTACAAACATACTGACCATCATTTGAGGCAATTTGGTGTATAATATTAAAAAGTGAAAAAATTTTATAGTAAAATATGAATATGGAACTAAAGGTCTATCGAAAACACCCATGCTATTACGTCCGAGCAGATAGGGCATCTAATTGGGCTGGAACGTAAAGACGTGGCTCGGCTGATGGACCCCATACGACTAATTGCCTTTATCGAAGAAAAAGGTGTTGAGCTCGAACGTACCATAGAGAGCTAAGATAAAACGCAATATGCAGAAGGATGAACTCGCAAAGCGCGCCCTGCGGAACATGGTACTGAGGTTCCCTACTGCAGATTAGAATCGTTTGACAAGTAATAGTGACCCAGTGTCTCGAGATCAGTTGGAAGATCGTTCGACAAGATATTTGAAGATATATAATATATTTTAATTCATTTAAGAATATGATTTATAGTTAGTTGAACTTGTAAAGTGCATGAAATTTAGATTGTAATTCTTGCAATTTATCTTCTTGTCTCGTATCTTTGTATAAACATAACTGATAAAGGAGGTCTTGCTATGAATAGAGTAGTTGAATTGAAGCAACAATTAAAGCGGGGTAAAGTATATCGTAGAGAAGATTTGTCTAAATATTCTAATGCGGTGGATAGGCATTTGGCACAATTGGTCACAGAAGGAGTGCTTGAAAAGATAGCACAAGGAATGTATTATTACCCCAAGCAAACAGTATTTGGACCGGTACCTCCTGAGGATGAAGTGTTGGTACGAAGCTTTCTTAAAGATGATCGTTTTTTATTAACGTCGCCTAATAGTTATAACGCATTGCATTTGGGTACTACTCAGCTATATAATAGACGGGTCGTATATAATCACAAGCGCCATGGGGAAGTCGATTTAAATGGGAAGAAGTTTTTCTTTCACAAAACACCCTATTTTCCCCAAAAGGTTACTTCCGAATTTCTTTTGGTTGATTTGATTAATCACCTTGATACATTGGCAGAAGATCGGGAAATGGTTTTAAAAAACGCTTTCACCAAGGCAAAGGCTATGGACCTTCATAAATTGAGGCTTGCAGTAGGGCGTTACGGACATACGAAGACGAAAAAATTATTTGAGCCGGTTTTGGAACAAATGAAATCGAAGGTATATGTTAACTAACTATCTGCATGAGCGCAAAGATTTTCCAGATCTTTTACGGTTACTCGAACAGGAGACAGGAATATTCGCGTACCTAATCGAGAAAGACTATTGGATTATGCACGTACTGTATGGTCTAAAGAAGATGGGATTGAAATTTGAACTAAAAGGGGGAACATCGCTCTCTAAAGGACATCAAATTATCCATCGTTTTTCAGAAGATATCGATATCCACATCCATCCGCCACAAGAGTTGAATGTCAACACAAATCCAAAGAAAATCAAACCTAATCAAATCAAAAGCCGCAAAGAATACTATGACTGGCTAGCCGAAAACCTGAATTTGATGAGCTATTGGGGAGAATAGCTCAGTATATTGGTAGATTATAATATCAGATTAATCCTCATCATTATTAATGGTACTTTCGTTCCATCATTTAAACCCTGGGGAACGAAGCGATAAATTTTTCAGGCTCAGAATTACTTTGATGGTAGCAGCTCTGTACATGGTATCTTCCTTGACGAGGATAGCATCGCAGAAGGGTATGAACCCCTGTCAAAAGAGCATGCCGCCATCTGCGTTTTTGTCGTGGTGATGCGGAGTCGTGAGGGTTGGGATGGCAATATGGGCGTATGATGTAAATTTGTGCTATGCAAAGCTACGATGAGAAGGAATACAGAATAAAGGTTCCGCGTTTTGAGGAATCGGCAGGCTTCTATACCAGTAAGCAGCGTAGCTTTAATATGTCCCGCATCAAAGGAAAGCACTCGAAGCCCGAAATGATGCTGCGGCGCGCGCTCTGGGCAAAAAACATCCGCTTCCGTCTGCACGACAAAAGCCTACCGGGTTCTCCCGACATTGTTATCAAGAAATACAAGCTTGCCATCTTTGTAGATGGGGAGTTCTGGCACGGCTTCCAGTGGAAGAAAAGACAGGCACAGATTAAATCCAACCGCCAGTTCTGGATTCCGAAGATTGAACACAACATGCAGAAGGACGAACTGACAAACCGCGCCCTGCGGAACATGGGATACACGGTGTTCCGCTCTGCCTCTACCCTTTCGCTTGTAAATGGACTGGCGGTTCTTTGGCTATTGCCGAACACGCGCAAGCTATCTGGGTTGATAAACGTGAACTACAAGATTACGACTGGGCGGAAGCGGATTTACCGATTGTTAGGGAATTACTGGATATAAGATAAAGCTCTTGTTAATATGTGTTAAATATACACTTACTAGAAACGAAATAAGTGCTTTAGTCGTTATATTTGTACTTCATAATTTAGGTTTATAATTGGTTAGTTAGTTAAAAATCCTGAAGCTCCCCGCTTCAGGATTTTTTTGTTGTTATTTCAGTTCTTCTATTTCTTCAACCGTAAGTTTTGTAAATTTTGCTATTTGATCTACGGCAATGCCATCTTTTTTCATATCACGGGCAATAGCAATGGCACCTTCTTTCCGACCTTCTGCTCGGCCTCGCTCTCTCGCCTTTTTCTGCTCCAAAATGGCCGTCTGTCGGATTGACTCCGCGTCCCACTTATTCTTCAAACTTGCATCGTACATATCGCGTTCCTCCTTGTTTAGTTTACTGTATGCTGCAATGGCGAACAGCTTCTCAAAAACTGGCTTTCGGATATAGGTAGGCAGCTTATCCATCTTGGACATGTTCTTCAGAACATGTAGCCACCTGTCAAGATCAACGGCCAGTTCCTGTTCGCCTTTGGTAAAATTAACCAATTCTATGTAAATAAACCCAAGATGTTCGTAAAAAACTTCGCCTGAATCTCTGTTACATAGACAGATGTCATGGAGGTAGTCCGTGCTACTGTTGCCGTCAGGCATGGGAAAACCGTCCAGCAGCACGATCACATAGACCTCGCTGATTGTATAGCCCCATCCGCGTCGGTTACCTTTGGGTGCCTGGTCTGCAATCAGTTTGCTGCCGTAGTACAGCATCCGCTTTTTTAGATTCGTCTGCGGGGTCCGCTGGACCTCGATAATGAACTGTTCGCCGTCGCTTGCCGTGCACGTCAGGTCAAAAATTACCGTGCCGACTTCTTCGGTGTCCCCTACGTGTTCGTTCTTGTTGTAATAGAGGTCCTCGATGACCTTCCGCCCCCGGAACAGCTCATTGAGAAAGGAGATCAATAGATCTTTGTTCGCCTCGGTCCCGAAAATGCGCTTAAAACCAAAGTCGGTCGTCGGATCAATAAATACAGGTGTTGCGCCTTGCTTCATAATGATTAAAGTTTGATGTACATAATTCTGATAACTGTGAAGCAAAATTAGGTAGTCCCAAATCTGAAAGCCGGTAAACAAACGCTTATAGTCGCTTATAAGCGTTTAAAAACGGCTATGGATTGTCGGGGCAGAGGACTTCCTGTACAGCAACCTGGACAACAACGACCGTGCGGGCAAAAAGGAATATATCAAGTTCCTAAAGGCCAACAAAGATATGCAGTACAACTGCGAGAGCAGCTACGAAATATTATCGCAGGACGGAAAGGTATGCCTAGCCAAAGCAACGATGGCATTCGATAATTTTACCCGTTAAGCAAGGTGGAAACCACCTATCCGTAATAGACTTTTGTTTAGTGGGGACATGTTGTGAAATATTTCCCGATGTTTAGTTTACCAATTGTCCCCATAGGACGAATTTAAAAAATGTAAACAGGGAAACATAAAATAATATACATTTGAACTATGATTATCGATCCCAACGACTTGAGTGAATTTGATGATACACCTGATGAGAATTTATTAGGACTCTCCTATCGGGATTTACTGGCACTACAGATATTTCCTTTTGCACAGACTTCACCACTGAAAATCAGAAAGTATATCCCAGTGGAGGTGCTGGACAAGCTGCCTTTCTTCAGGCTATGTGAAGATTTACTGACGGTAGTTGCCCGTGAAAAAAGCCTTAAGCTCACACCCAAAGGTAGCCTTCCTTTGAAGTTCGTTAGAGAATTATACGAGAATAGCGCCATTCCAGATGAAGCTATTGAACTGGGGATCAGTAAAAGCTTCAGGGAAAATGAAATTATATCGATATATGCTGCGCGACAGGTTTGCACCTTGGCAGGGCTCATTAAGAAAAGAAATAACGCGTTAAGCCTCACCATAAAGGGACAAAAATTACGAACAGACCGAAGTGCACTTTTTGCCAAGATTCTGTACGCCCATGTGTGGGATTTTGATACCTGGCAATTTGATGGATATCCTGATCGTGCAACTGGCATGGGAAACCATATTATCTGGTATATGCTACTCAAATACGGCCAGGAAGAGAGATCTACGATGTTTTATGCAGATAACTACCTGTCGTTTTTCCCCGAACTGATCGATGCCTTCGGAAGTGATTACGCTCCTCCAATCTTACAGTTTTTGAGATGCTTCGAAGTTAGGGTGTTCTACCGTTTTAATGACTGGTGGGGATTTACGGAAACGACCAACAATAGGCATTCCGAAGCCAATACCACGAAAACAACATCGCTATTACCGGCTGTTTTAGAGTTTGCTCGACGAGGTTCTTAACGGCCTCCATACCAAATTGCTTAACTCCGGAATCTAACGAAGCATCCAACCGACAGTTCTGGATCCGAAAATAGAACGCAGCATGCATTTACCGATTGTTAGGGAACTATTAGATATTGGGCCGGGCTCTTGTTAACATCTGTTAAATGCACAATTAATAAAAACGAAATGGATGCTTCAGTCGTTATATTTGTAATTCATAATTTAGGTTTATAATTGGTTAGTTAGTTAAAAATCCTGAAGCTCTCCGCTTCAGGATTTTTTTGTTCATAACCGGCGCAAGTTGTCGCGCTAGCGAACAGCTCTCATTAAAGACAAAGCAGTACGCTGATCGACCTCTGCCCCATTCTATATTTCGATCACATAAGAAGTCATGCTCTTAATGATTATGCCCGTCGTATTTTTAAATTCATACAAATCTGCAAAAGCATATTGTTTGCCGTCGTTCATTTTCATGATACCGTTCACGGCACCTTCCTTGCCGTGTGTGGCTGGGTATATTTGGTCCGCAGGGATCCTTATTTCCATTTGAGCTGGTGATGCACCGACAACATCGCGTGATTCGTTCCCCTTGCTTTTCCTATGTTTTGGTACATATATCCCATCTGCACTCCTACAGCATCAGATATTCTATAACCTATACCAAGATATGCTCGGTTTCTGTCAAAAAAATCCATAGTGCCATCGTCCGATAGGTTTAGGAAGATTTCATTGTATAGTGCAGCGTACCATCCCTTTGCCCCCATCCCATACTGTGTAAATGGAATATCAGCAAAGAGGCAATAGCGAAAACGTCCTGAGAAATCCTTATTTTCTACAAAACGTTCCTCCAGCCGAATCCGATGTCTGATGTTACTGCGCATCAAATTATGTGAAAAAAGCGCTTCCTGATAAATTCTGTTTTCATGAAAAGGTTCATTCGGGCTTCCAGGCAGTTCGCTATATATAAACCCGTATCCAATTGTCGTTAATAGGTAGGGTTTGACTCGATACTGGAGTCCCACACGAAGAAGCGTCTGGTTGTGATCCCCCATCAACTGATGGTCCCGTAACTGGAGTTCATGATGGATCGCAAATTTAGTCGCTTTTATCTTAGTTTGGCCAAAATACATAAGCCAGCCCTGTGGGTCTTTTTGTGCGAAAGAGAACGATGTTAGAAATACACCGATTAAGGTTAAGAATAATAGTCTCATCCAATAAAAATAGTGGATATATTCAAAAAACCTGTCCACTGTAGAGTAACAAAAACGTGAAGATCTAACTGGAAAATAGTGAATTTATTAAATCCAACCGTCAGCTTTGGATTCCGAAAATTGAACGCAACATGCAGAAGGACGAACTGGTGAACCGCGCACTACGGAATATGGGCTACACGGTGTTCCCCTTCTGGTCGCAGGATATCCTGAAAAACCTACCGAAGGTGATCAACCAGATTGAGCTGTTCTTGGAAACGAGGAGGGTGTTTAGGTAATGCTTCACGTAACCTGTGTCATCATAGAACATGATAATAAATTCTTAATCTGTCAACGCTCTGCTTCCATGAAGCTTCCGCTGAAATGGGAATTTCCGCTCCGCCTCTACCCTTTCCTCTGTAAATGGACTGGAGGTTTGCTGGCTATTGCCGAACACGCACAAGCCATCTGGGTTGATAAAAGCGAATTACAGGGCTACGATTGGGCAGAAGCGGATTTACCGATTGTTAGGGAATTATTGGATATAAGATAAAGCTCTTGTTAATATGTGTTAAATATACACTTACTAGAAACGAAATAAGTGCTTTAGTCGTTATATTTGTACTTCATAATTTAGGTTTATAATTGGTTAGTTAGTTAAAAATCCTGAAGCTCCCCGCTTCAGGATTTTTTTATGGCAGCTCTACTCCTCGCCTCTTGGACGTGTCCCGGAAGGATATAAAACTAAAAATATTTCGATGCCGCGGCATAATTGGGCAGAAGTCTTTCTTCCTGAGTTTGGTTGGCTGATAGTTGACGCGAGGAAGTCTTCTTTCCAGCAATGAGATAACGACTATGTAAAGCTATCGCAAGCAGGAGCAGTTTGTTTTTCAAAGTTGTTTTCGTATTTTTGATATATAACCAACTATAATATGCCATGGCTAAGAATAAAACAATAAACGTCAAAGGGGTTGATATACTATTGTATCAAAACAATGATGAAGATTTCATTTCTCTTACTGATATCGCAAGACATAAAGACGCTTTACATACGGACTCTATCATTCAAAATTGGATGAGAAATCGTAATACCATTGAGTTGTTGGGTTTTTGGGAAACGATTTACAATACAGATTTTAAACCCCTCGAATTCGAGGGGTTTAGAAAACAAGCCGGATTGAACAGCTTTGTAATGACTCCCAAACGATGGATTGAAAGCACAAACGCCATAGGCATAGTTTCAAAATCTGGTAGATACGGAGGAACATTTGCTCACAAGGATATTGCCCTAGAATTCGCAGCATGGATTTCCATTGAGTTTAAATTGTATGTCATCAAAGAGTTCCAACGCCTTAAAGACGAGGAAAACGACCGATTAAAACTGGACTGGAATCTACAACGGACATTGGCTAAAGTCAATTATCACATCCATACCGATGCTATCAAAGAAAACTTGATACCAAAGGAAATCACAAAACAACAGGCTGGATTTGTCTATGCTACCGAAGCGGATCCGCTTCTACCCTTTTCTTTGTAAATGGACAGGAGGTTCCGCGGCGCTGTGTCTTACTTCCAAATATATCAGAAGCAAGAAGATGAGCAAGTTCTTATTTGGATGTAAGGTGGAAACCAGCTATCCATCATAGCTTTTTTGTTTAAAAAGATCAAACACACCTTCCCGTTCCAATATCCAAAGACCGACGCGGTCACCTGATACGCCGTCCTGAAGCTGATAATCGAAGCTAAAGTTGTTATCACGAATGCTCGTCTTTAAGTGTTTGAAAGAAATACTTTCAGCGTCTGCGAGTTCATCGGCGATTTCTAATATATGTGTAGATACAATAAAAAACGAGGTTTTGATCGGGAGCAGCGCTTGTATAATACGGAGCGAACCGTCGTATGCATCTTTTACATTTGTGCTTTTAAAAAGTTCGTCAAAAATAGCTAATATGCGCCCTGATCCAGAGAGTTTCTCTCCTACCAGCTTTATTCTTTTTACTTCGCTATAAAAATGGCTGTAACCGCTACGCAGATTATCGGGAAGATTGATAGCGGTTACCATACCTTCCAGAACGGAAGTCTTCATCGATATTGCCGGTACTGGAAAACCCAAGTGCGCAAGATAAACCGCAATGCCAACAGCTTTCATTAACGTAGATTTTCCGGACATATTGGCTCCAGTGACGAACAGAATATGCTGGGAAGAATCTAACGCTACATCGTTCGCTACCGGATCCTTTAATAACGGATGAAATAGCCCTCTCAGGTCGAGTTGGATAGATTTTGCATCGGAGTATTGCGGAAAAGTAAAATCTGATTCCTGAGCGGTTATAGCGATAGAACGGTATGCATCTGATTGATAGAGAAAATTTAACAGGGACCTGATTTCCTCATGATATCGCTTCCGAATCAAAAAGTAAACTTTTTCGGTGGTATACTTTCCTAACTTTTGTAAAGGTCGTTCTATACCTTGTGCGAGTAAGGGATTTTCCATGATTTTTTCCAGATGCTTTTTCGCATCCCGAATCAATGGTATATCGGTTTCCGTTTGATATTTGTTAATGATATTGCTGAGAATATGCAGATTCGAAAATAAGTCTTTTGCTCCTTGTGTTTTAACATAGGACATCTCATCAGGTCTAAAAAACTGTTGGAAGGTGTTCTTTAGCATCGTAAATGCGGAAAAAGTTTGTGGCTGATTTAGCTTTTTCAGATAATGCTCCACGAAATCGACAGACTCCCGGTTGAATTCGATATGCCCGCAGTCCATAAAAAAACGAATAGTTGCTTGCCTACGCTTGATTTCCTCAAGGTTTGTTATTGGATCTCTGAAAATATCAAATAATGCCTCCTCACCTCCTTTGGTGATCGTCTGATTGAAAAAGTCGAAAACGCCGTCGCCGTCTTTATCGAGCAGGTGCAAATCTGTTAGTGTATCTCGATCTATATAAAAGTTGCTCATCAAAGGTTTTTAAAGTTCATGCGCTATTTCGTGAAATTACGAAAAATCACACAGTTGTTCCTTAGATCTAGAGAAATTCAAGCCGGGCACTTTGTTATTTCTTTTTTCCAAAGGTCGACTTCGATAAACTGGATCTTAAGAAATGTATCCACATCGGTTACGGTCATATGCGAAGCAAGTTCAACCGGAGATGCGAAGGTCTTGCCAAGCAATGCGTTTCTTAATTCATCTACTGTCATTATGCAAATGTAGTATATTTGTAATGTGAAAGAAAAACGAATATCGATACGCGGTAAATCCACAACAATACGATATATAGTCGTCGATAACGGCGGCTTGGTGTATGCTCGCGTAACGTGGGATAAGGGTACCGAAACGCTATTTTACAAAGGGATGTACAACAAACCCGAATGGTTTGCGAAGGGAATTCCAGCCGACCTTATCATGATGCTATCGCCTATATTTGACCAGGAGCAGCCACTAAAGATTGAGCAGGAAACAAATCACGGGCATGTGCCTTAATAGGCTGCTGAATTTCGGGTTTATTGGTATATACGGTCCTGGAAAGGCACCGAATTAAACCTAAAAGAAGAAAGGAACGTTAGTAGTCTTGAAGCTTACACCGAGAAAAAGGAAGAGATGATCAGATCTGCTGCTACTTTTTTACCAGGCAAAAAAAATAAAGTCTATACGAAGACCTCTACCTATAAAAGAGAAATACAGTTATTTTTTATGCCAGACCTTTTGTGAAGACAAGAAAGAATTGATCGAGATATTCTCGAAAGACAAACGTTTGAATAAATGGAGATTGATTTTAAAGATATAAGCTATTTACAAAAAGGGAATGCAAGACAACGTAGCGCCTACGATGTCATAACGAAATATCAAATTCTCGAAAAACTGAAAAGCTACCGCCCCCTTGTTGTTGGAACGATTCCTATCAATATTGATATTGAAAGAAGTGATCTGGATATTATCTTACAAACAGAAAATTTTGAGTCGTTGGAAAAGCTATTGATCCGACTGTTTGCAACGCATACAAAGTTCGCCATAAGACATACTGACAAAAATCTGGTTTGCAACTTCGAAATCGATAACCTTCCTCTGGAGATCTACGCTTCAACTACGGAGACAGAGAAACAGACAGGATATCTACATATGGTTAAGGAGCATCAAATTATCAAGTCAAAAGATGAAAAATTCATCGAGAAAATAAGAGATCTGAAAAGAAGGGGTAGAAAAACCGAACCCGCCTTTTGTGAATTGTTGGGGATAAGCGGAAATCCATACGTCGAGATATTCAACTATAAAATTATATAGGTTTATAATTGGTTAGTTAGTTAAAAATCCTGAAGCTCCCCGCTTCTGGATTTTTTTGTTATTATTTTAATTCTTCTATTTCTTTAACGGTAAGTTTTGTAAATTTTGCTATCTGTTCTACGGCAATGCCCTCTTTTTTCATATCACGGGCAATAGCAATGACACCTTCTTTCCGACCTTCTGCTCGGCCTTCTGCCCGCCCATCTTCAAGCCCCCGCTCTCTCGCCTTTTTCTGCTCCAAAATGGCCGTTTGGCGGATTGACTCCGCATCCCACTTATTCTTTAGACTTGCATCGTACATATCGCGTTCCTCCTTGTTTAGTTTACTGTATGCTGCAATGGCAAATAACTTTTCAAAAACCGGCTTCCGGAGGTAGGTGGGCAGCTTATCCATTTTGGACATGTTCTTCGGAACATGCAGCCACCTGTTCAGATCAACGGCCAGTTCCTGTTCGCCTTTGGTAAAATTAATCAATTCCACATAAATAAATCCAAGATGTTCGTTCTTGTTGTAATAGAGATCTTCGATCAGCTTCCGTCCCTGGAATAGCATTTATCGTTCACCGATTTTTTCACCCCGGTTACCGAGAAATGCGGGAGCTTGGTCTAATCGTTATTCGGTAAATCCGCATGCTGTCATACCTTTGAAATATCAAATAGGAAATAGAAAAATAATATACATAACACATTAAAAACTACAGATATGAAACCGACATTGAAAACGACATGGAGAACTATCGCAGCAGCATTGATCATGGTAACATCCCTAAGCTCCTTTGCTTCGGAAAAGGCCAACCCTTTGAAAGACGTGGAATCGGCCATGATTCTGAATACGTACCTGGAAGCGGTTACCGTGGGCAGCATCGACCTGAACAAATTCCTTTTTGCAGAGGATTTCCAGTACCGCAACTTGAACAACAGCGACCGTGCGGGCAAAAAAGAATACATCAAGTTCCTAAAGACTAACAAAGGTATGCAGTACAACTGCGAGAGCAGCTACGAAATATTATCGCAGGATGGAAAGGTATGCGTGGCCAAGGCAACGATGGCCTTCGATAAGTTTACGCGCGTAGATTACATCACGCTGAACCAAGGAAAAGACGGCTGGAAGGTAAGTAAGGTGGAAACGACTTATCCTTAGAATACTTTAAATTTTTGTTTCAATATGGGACATGTTGTGAAATATTTCCCGATGTTTAGTTTAGTTAGGAAGCTGTCTCAAAAGTAATGAGACGGCTTTGTTGTTTAATTTATTTGACTTTTGATAGATGCCTTGGTTTGGAAGCATTCTTTGATTTTAGGGAGGTTCGTCAGGGGAGCCTGGGGGCAACAGGTATTTTACCCGCCCTACAAGCGGGGTGGTATGCTTGAGCTGAACTCAAGGTTATATTTTACGGGATTTTCTGTTAACTTTGTAAGAACAACAATTAATTGGTAAATCCACCTACAGTATGAAGCATAACATCTCCAAACCGAGCCTGTTTGATATCCGCCCGTGCGTTGAGGCTGAAAACAATGGGAAAACAACTGCATAATGAGTGTTTTCAATATCGTTATAGCACTGTTGTCGATTTTCAGTATTATCCTGCTGTCCATTACATTCTTCATTCCTTCTGATTCGGAAGTGTATCGCTTGATTGGATACTTCGATTTTTCGCTATGCGCGATATTTTTAATCGATTTCTTTCGGCAGCTCTTTCGGGCCGAACGTCGGTGGCGGTACTTATACACCACAGGCTGGTTGGACTTGTTGTCGTCGATCCCGATGGTTTCCGAATTTAGGTATATCCGGATTTTCAGGGTTTTTAGGGTCTTGCGCATCATCAAGTCGTTTACATTGTTGCTGACGTTTATCCGGGAAAACCGGGCAGCGACCTTATATGGCTTCGTTGTGTTTATATCGTATACTACACTTGTGTTGGCCACCACAGGGGTGTTGTATGTGGAGAAAGACGTAGGTAACATCCAGACCGCGGAAGATGCATTATGGTGGAGTTACATTACCATCACGACCGTAGGCTACGGCGATTATTATCCGGTTACCTCAGGCGGTAAGGTATTGGCCTCCATCCTTATTTTTTGTGGCATCGCTACGTTTGGCACGGCAATATCATACATCAATGAAAAGGTCGAATCCTTCAAACGGGAATAGCAGCTGTAAACTACCTACTCACGATCTTTTTAGTTACAACTGGTTGAAAAAGAGATCCCTGTTGCATAGACAGATGTCATGGAGGTATTCAGTGCTGGCTCTGCTATCAGGCATCGAAAATCCGTCCATCAGCACGATTACATAGACCTCGCTGATCGTATAGCCCCATTCGCGTCGGTTACCTTTGGGTGCCTGGTCTGCAATCAGTTTGCTGCCGTAGTACAACATACGCTTTTTTAGATTCGTCTGCGGGGTCCGCTGTACCTCGATTATGAACTGTTCGCCGTCGCTTGCCGTACACGTCAGGTCAAAAATGACCGTACCGACTTCTTCGGTATCGCCCACGTGTTCGTTCTTGTTGTAATAGAGGTCCTCGATAAGCTTCCGTCCCCGGAACAGCTCATTGAGAAAGGAGATCAATAGATCCTTGCAGGACGGTAGTAGGGCTGTCTGTTTAATACATAAAACCAAAAAGCCAAACGGGAATAATATTACCAAAACCTATTTCTATCCCGTCTTTCGCTACGAACGCATTTTCTGTACTAAGAATCTGTTTTTTGGTTTTGTTTTTACCTCCTATTTCAAATGTATAGCTTTTGTCGATCACAAAATCTGCAGTTTCAGAAAGATTTATTTCGTGCAATCCCTTGAATTGGTTGAGGAAAAATGTTTCTCTTACATTCCCTATATTTGTATTATCTTTTGCAAGTGCATACATCAGGTTGCTATTGTTTAGGTATAGCTTTTCGGGTTTCGTAAGTACGCCGATGCCGGAATTATCTCTGTATAGTTCATTTACTAATCCGGCACGTTCTAATATTTTTATGCTTTGCACCAACATGTTTCGGGATACGCCTATTTTATCACTCAATTTTGTAATATTCGGCGTAAAGGGAACACTTGAAGCTATGGTTATAAGGAGTTTTTTCAGCTTTAGTAACGTCTCGTATTGAAGTTCTTCAACTGCATTGATGTCTATCTCAATAATAAGATTAATGGTATTTTGTAATTTTTGGATGTATACGTTTTCGTTTTCTTTGTAATAAGGATAAACGCCTATTTTTAGGTATTTTTCAAATAAAGGGATGGGTTTTATTTCAGCCAATATTTGGGTTGCAATACGATTATGATCATCCAAAATTTCGGTAAACGAATAGGCCGAAAAAGTCTTCTTCGTTTCAAATAATACAAATTCTCTGAAGGACAATTCTTTCAAGTAGTACGCAATGGCTCTTCTGCTCAAATCAGACTCCGACTTATAAATTTCAAGCATAGAAGATGAAGTAAAAATAAGGTTGAGTTCGGGAAAATTGTCATAGATCAGTTTTATTTCCCTAGACCAGTTCGGATATTTATGCACCTCATCTAATAATAAATGAGTGCCTCCAAATTGTGAAAACTGTTTCGCTAACTCATAAAGTTTGTTATCAAAGAAATAAATATGATCTAAACTCACATACAACGTAGATTTTACCGGTAAATGCAGCTTTGCCACTTGCAGAAGTAGTGTGGTTTTTCCAGAACCTCTTGCACCTTTTATTGCAATCAGTCGGTTATTCAAATCTATTTGATGTACAAGATAACGTTGTATCTCGAGTGATATTTGGGATATTTTCAATTGAAATTCCAACAATAAGCTTTCCATATTTGCTTTTTATAAAAAGCAAATATACATCATTTATGTTAAATGAAAAAAGCAATTTTATGTAATTTATGCTTTATTCATGAAGCGATTGCTATTTCGAAGTTTGACTGTTCAACATCCCTAAGCTCCTTTGCTTCGGAGAAAACCAACCCATTGAAAGATGTTAAATCGGAGATGATTATTCATACATATCTAGAAGCCCTTACCTTAGGCAGCATCGACCTAAACATTGATCACATAAGAAGTCATGGTCTTAATGGTTGTGCTCGTCGTATTTTTGAATTCATAAAAATCTGCAAAAGCATACTGTTTGCCGTCTTTCATTTTCATGATACCGTTCACAGAACCTTCCTTGCCGTGTGTTACCACTTTCTCTATGGTTATTTCGGCAACCTCTTTCTTTTTCATCTCGTTGATCGCTTTGGAGAAGCTGTCTTTTCCTTCAATAGTTCGTTCGCCCATCACCGCCCAAACGATATCATCTGTCACTTGGGCAATAATAAAATTAGCATCTCCCTTTCCGAAAGCTATATTAAAATCTCGGAGAAACGTGCGTTTTGGAGAATGTCCACAGTCTGTTTTTACATTTATTTTAACCGTCGCATATAGTTTACATATTCTAAGATCGATCCCAAGTTAACGATTTCTGCAGCTGTATAACTTTTCATTGGTCAAGAAATCTGTTGCAATACGGAACATGTCGTGAGATGCTTGAGTTAAAGCACCTATTGTTAGGGAATTATTACTCACTGGCGGTCACTTGTTAAGATGTGTTAAAATGCTGTTATAAAATTAAGAAAGGCACACGAATTGATAGTATTTCAGTAATTCATAATTTAGGTTAATAATTGGTTAGTTAGTAAAAATCCTGAAGCTCCCCGCTTCAGGATTTTTTTGTTATTATTTCAGTTCTTCTATTTCTTCAGCAGATAAACCGGTAGCTTGGGCGATATCTTCCAAAGCTATATTCATCTTTTTCAGTTTTAAAGCAATGGAAAGAGCGCCTTCTTTTCTGCCTTCTTTTCTGCCTTCTTCCCGACCCTCGTCAAGACCTTGCTTTCTCGCCTTTTTCTGCTCCAAAATGGCCGTCTGGCGGATCGACTCCGCATCCCACTTGTTCTTTAAACTTGCATTGTACATATCACGTTCCTCCTTATTTAACTTAGTATATGCCGCAATGGCAAAAAGTTTCTCAAAAACTGGCTTCCGTAGGTACATGGGCAGCTTATCCATCTTGGACATGTCCTTCAGAACATGCAGCCACCTGTCCAGATCAACGGCCAGTTCCTGTTCGCCTTTGGTAAAATTAATCAATTCAACATAAATAAACCCAAGATGTTCGTAAAAAACTTCGCCAGAATCTCTGTTACATAGACAGATGTCATGGAGGTACTCACTGCTGCCACTGCTATCGGGCATGGGAAAGCCATCCATCAGTACGATCACATAGACCTCACTGATCGTATAGCCCCATCCTCTTCTGTTCCCTTTGGGCGCCTGGTCTGCGATCAGTTTGCTCCCGTAGTACAGCATACGTTTTTTTAGATTCGTCTGCGGGGTTCGCTGTACCTCGATAATAAACTGTTCGCCGTCGCTGGCCGTACACGTCAGGTCAAAAATGACCGTACCGACCTCATCGGTATCGCCTACATGTTCGTTCTTGTTGTAATAGAGGTCCTCGATGACCTTCCGTCCCTGGAATAGCTCGTTGAGAAAGGAGATCAATAGATCCTTGTTCGTCTCGGTTCCGAATATACGCTTAAAACCGAAGTCGGTCGTCGGATCGATAAATACAGGTGTTGCGCCTTGCTTCATAATGATTAAAGTTTGATGTACATAATTCTGATAACTGTGAAGCAAAATTAGGTAGTCCCAAATCTGAAAGCCGGTAAACAAACGCTTATAGTCGTTTATAAACGTTTAAAAACGGCTATGGATTGTCTCGGGGCAAGCGTTCTGTGCGAGAAAAGGCAGATGCGCTGGTAGGATAAGCTGTAAACTAAAATCAACTGTGACGGGTTCAGTCAAAACATTCCAAGATCAGATGTGTTTACATGATAGTAAATTATCACTTAATATGATACTAAAAAATTGGATTCAAGAGTTTGAGCAAGAATCAGAAAATACGCGTAAACTGCTTCAGTCCGTACCACAGAAGGATCTTAATTACCGGCCATCCGATATCTCGTGGACAATGGGCGAACTTGCACAACATATCGCTACCATATACTATTGGTACGTAGGAACGCTCACACAGGACGTCTATGATGTTGCAAGCGATTATCTAGAACGAGGCAGTCCGAGCGACATAAACGCAACATTGACACTCTTTGAAGATAATGTACAAAAAGCAAGGCAGGCGTTAACATCACTCACGGAAGAGCAGCTTTCAGACGAATGGACGATGAAAGCTGGAGGTAAAGTTGTTCTTGGGCCCATGCCTCGTGGAATAGTCGCTAGGAGCTTCCTTTTTAACCACCTCTATCATCATCGAGGAGAAATGATCGTGTATCTGCGCGCTACGGGCAATAAGGTTCCGGGGCTATACGGACCGACTTATGAAAACAGTATAGCTTAGGAATTGATTAAGCCTACAACACTTCGGTGACGGCTAATCCTTTGAAAAACGTCGAATCAGGCATGGTAACAGCCACCGCAGAAACTTTTGTCATCTTTGCCCATTTTGAAGAAGTCAGATTTCTTTCAAAGTTATTTTTAGGGGAGTTATATATTAATATTTTACACTTGTAAGATCTGGTCTTTTCTGATCCAAGATCCGGCGTGGTCGTTCAATATAAGGGTGTTTTTTCTTAGCTGCGTTATTGTAGCTGCTCTCTATGGTGCAGCCACGGCCTCAAAAAGTATCCTTTTGAAACAGGGGATCCCTGCAATCTTAGCGTTAATTTTTGTTCTATTAGCTAGACCCATATAATGATGTCAACATCTGTAAGAATGCGTAGCGCCCATATGTTAAGAGGTATTATTTATAATTGGTTAGTTAGTTAATATGATATAATAGAGCCCTTCGGGGTTCAACATAAATAAACCTAAGATGTTCGAAAAAGACTTCGCCTGAATCTCTGTTACATAATGGGGCGATTATCTGCTAACAAAAATTTATACCTTAGTAGTTTCACGAACGAAAAAAATAAAGCTAAAAACAGCATCGCAGTAACCAATGAAAATAGAAAATATAAAAACGTTTGACGGTCAACATTGCGAAACGACAGCAACAGGAACTCTGTTAAGCCAACTCGGTATTGAACTTTCTGAGCCGATGCTTTTCGGACTTGGCGAAGGACTAGGTTTCATTTTTTGGAATATGAAAACAATGAGTTTCCCTTTTATAGGTGGACGAATCAAAACTGACCTTCTAACTCAAAATATTGCGAGAAATCTAAATCTTGAATTAACCGTTAAAGAAACTACATCGAAGCAAAAAGCGTGGACCAATGTAAAGGAACTTCTTGACAGCGGGCAAGCGGTTGGGCTAAAATTAGACTGTTTCCATCTAGACTATTTTTCACGACCATTTCATTTCGCAGGACACTATACAGCAATTTACGGCTATAATAACGAAGACGCCTTTTTGGTGGACACAAAGCAACAAGGCGGTCAAGTAAAAACGAGTTTGAAAAGTTTGGAATTGGCAAGGGCCGAAAAAGGCCCAATGTCTTCAAGAAATTTGTACTATACGCTGAGTAAGACTGATAAGAAAACGGATTTAGAGGCTTCGATTATTATGGCAGTTAGAAATAATGCGACTGACTATCTTAATCCACCGATAACGAACATAGGCTACAAAGGTATCGTAAAAACAAGCAGAGAAATAGTCAAATGGTTTAAACATAGCGAAGACATTGAAAACGAGTTCAAGACATCTGCAATGATGATGGAAAAAGCGGGAACTGGCGGAGCATTATTCCGAAATTTATATCGTGATTTTTTGAAAGAAAGTTACGACCTGCTGAAAATAAGCGAATTAAAAGAAGGACACAAAGCATTTGTAGAGATTGCAGAACTTTGGACTTCGGTTGCGCAACTATTTGAAAGAGTAAGCCAAACCAAAGGCTTTAAGTACATCCAACAAGCATCTGACATTCTAAAAGCCATATCCGACAAAGAAAAAAGAACAATGGAAATGTTGGAGGGAATAAAGCCAAGCCGCTTGAAACTTTAAATTCATAAATGATAATATTTATAGTAGCCTCGCCTTGCGTCATTAATTTCATTTCCTGTCTTATGCGAAGTCGATTAAAAATGAATACACGTAAAATTGTAATGCAATAAACGATGTATGATAACAAGAGCAACTCAAATAACACTCCTGGTCAAGGATGTAGAAAAAGTGAAAAAATTTTATAGTAAAATATGAATATGGAACTAAAAGTAGTTTTTCAAGAAATAACCGACGATTTCATTGCAGTAATGGAGATGTTGGATGAAAATGAACTCAATACGAAGCCTACGAATAGAGGCTGGTCTCCTGGACAGATTGGTGACCATATATACAGATCCTATGCTTCTGCGGAAACAATGGTCGGACGTACAGAGTTGACTGTCCGCGAGCCTGATGAAAAGATACAATCCATCAAAGAGGTTTTTACGGACTTTACGATACAGATGGAATCGCCTATCGAGATATTACCATCGGAGCAGCGCCTTGACAAATCGGTTTTGCTATTGAATTTGCGAGATCGTATCGCACAGATTAAAGAAATTATCCATACAAGGGACCTTTCCAAAACCTGTCTCGATTTTGTTATCCCTGAATACGGTGCGTTTACTCGGTTGGAATGGGCTTGGTTTAACACCTACCATACACAACGGCATTTACATCAGTTAAAAAACACTATTAACGCTATCCCTGTATAATACAGGGAACTACTCCGTTCTCCCTACCTCCTCTTTTTCGTAGAAGCTAATCCTTGATTTGCATACAACTTTCAGGGCTTTGCATACAGCTATTAAAATGTTCTTGACGAACTTTGACCTATTAAAAATTATAATATGGTAACGAAGAAAATAAATCTGGGAAGCGAAGGTTTGGTTGTACCGATTGTAGGTCTGGGCTGTATGGGTATGACAGGTTTTGAAGAGGGAAATATGTATGGAGAGGCAGACGAGCAAGAAGCTATCGCCACGATTCACCGATCGCTCGAATTAGGTGGCAATTTTTTAGATACGGCCGATCTGTACGGACCCTTCGAAAATGAGCGGTTGATTGCTAAAGCAATAGATGGTAATAGGAATAAATATATTATCGCGACAAAATTTGGCTGGGAAATAGATGATAACAACAAAGTGACCTGGGCTATTAATGGCAAAAAAGAATATGTGAAAAAGGCGGTGGAACGTTCGCTAAAAAATCTGAACACCGAGTATATTGATTTGTACTATATGCACCGACTTGATAAAAATACGCCTATCGAAGAAACTGTTGAGGCAATGAGCGAACTGGTGAAGGAAGGAAAGGTGGGCTATCTCGGACTGTCAGAGGTATCATCAGAAACAGTAAAAAGAGCGCACGCGGTTCACCCGATTACGGCGGTACAAAGTGAATATTCTTTATTTGAACGTACTGCAGAAGAACGCGGCATATTGAACACTTTGAACGAGCTTGGGATAGGCTTTGTTGCTTACTCCCCATTGGGACGTGGTTTTTTATCCGGACAGATCCGAACCATAGACGACTTACCGGAAAATGATTTTCGTCGGGCAATTCCCCGTTTTCAGGAAGGTCATTTTTACAAGAACTTGGACTTGGTTAAGGCAATTGAGGCAATGGCCGAAGAGAAAAAAATAACCCCATCACAGCTGGCTCTGGCTTGGATTATAAACAAGGGCATCTTACCGATTCCGGGCACCAAACGAAGAAAATATGTAGAGCAAAATATAGCGGCTGCCGGAATTGAACTAAGCGAAGCTGATCTGTCGAAACTCGAGAGCATTGTGCCCTTGGGAACGGATACCGGTGATCCATACGATGAGTTTAGTATGGGACTTATTGATTAAGCCTTGAAATGTTTAAATTAGCATATGAACGCCATTAAATCAGTCTCAGAATTCCATCGGTTGCTCTCTTTGCCCGAGCCTCGCCATCCATTGGTTAGTGTGATTAACCTCGCCGAAAGTGTTTTCCTGCAGGATGAAGTATGGAAAGGTTTTGTGAATAGATTCTATTGTGTTGCCCTCAAAAGGGAAGCCAAGGGTAAAATACGATATGGTCAGCAGCATTATGACTACGACAAGGGTGTTCTGAGCTTCACTGCACCTAATCAGGTTCAGTACTTAGACCTTGAGGATGTAGAATGCGGATCAGGCTACCTGCTTATTTTTCATCCCGACTTTCTGCTGGCTCATCCTTTGGCAAGCAATATCAACCGTTACAGTTTTTTCTCTTACGCTGTAAATGAGGCGTTGCATCTTTCTGCTGAAGAAGAAAATGATCTAATTACAATATTGACCAAGATCGATAAGGAATGTCTTCATATTGATAAATATACGCAGGAAATTATCCTATCGCAAATTGAGTTGTTACTTAATTATTCCAATCGATTTTACGAGCGGCAGTTTATTACCCGGAAAAACCACAATCATCAACTGCTTGCCAAGTTTGAACGGCTTGTTGATGGGTATTTTAATGGCAGCGCGACAACGCAACCGGAACTTTTAACGGTACAACGCATGGCCGAACTGATGAACCTGTCTCCAAACTACCTGAGCGATCTACTGCGCATGCATACTGGGCAGAATACACAGCAGCATATACATCAACGGTTGATTGAAAAGGCGAAGGAAAAGTTGTTGACTACCAATTTATCGATAAGCGAAATTGCTTATACATTGGGCTTTGAACACGCACAATCGTTCAGTACGCTATTTAAGAAGAAAACCAGTTTGTCACCAATTGAATTCCGGCAGGCATTTAACGGATAATTAAGATGCGCCTGCAGCCATCAAACTACTTAGAAGTGACGGGGCATATGATCCGAAGGAACATGAATTTGGACCTCGGACGCTGAAGATGTCCCTGGAAAAACAAGAATGGTACTGACTACGTTCTATAGGAGCCGAGGGTTTATCCGGCACGGGTTATCAAAAGCAGGTAATCAATTAGATATAAGGCAATGGCATTATTTGACGATACGGAGATGTTTACTACCGGTGCTTCTGAAAGAAGGACGTTTGATCTGCCGGATATGGATCTGACGCTGTACGGGGGTTTCATCCCGAAAGAAGAGGCTGATCATTATTACTCGACGTTACTGCATACTACGCCGTGGCAGCAGTACCAAATGCCGATGTACGACAAGATTGTTACTGCGCCCCGTATGATAGCCTGGTACGGAGAAAAAGACCTAGCTGGAAAGGATGCCCTTCCCTGGACGCCGGAATTAACTAGCTTGCGAAAAAAGGTCGAGGAAGAAACAGGCATTGCGTTCAACGCAGTCCTCTTAAATCTGTATCGGAGTGGTAGTGACAGCGTGGCTTGGCACTCCGACAAGGAACACCGTACCGGCAAAAATCCAAGCATAGCCTCCGTTACTTTCGGACAAACGCGTCCTTTCAAGTTTCGTCATAAAACCAAAAAAGAAGTCCCACAGCTGGAAATCCCGTTGCACCATGGCGCATTGCTCCTGATCTCAGGATCCACATATACGTTCTGGGAACATCAAGTACCGAAATCCGCAAAGCAACTACTGCCGAGGATTAACCTGACCTTCCGAAAGCTTAAACCGGCCTAAGACCAGAAAGGTCTTAGGCAAAGAACAGCGTCCTCGGGTGCGTCTTTTGCTTTTTTGTAACATACGCCACCACAAAACAGAATGACAAAATCTTGATCCAATGGAGCACTTGTTAATATGTGTTAAATATACACTTAACAGGAACAAAAAGCATCCAATTCTCGTTATATTTGTACTTCATAATTAGGTTTATAATTGGTTAGTTAGTTAAAATCCTGAAGCTCCCCGCTTCAGGATTTTTTGTTCAGTACTGAACACCTGCTGTTCGCCGGCGGACAGCAGAAAATCCCCCTAGAAAACACAAATACCTCTAAAACAGCACATTGATCACTTTGGCAACCGGCTTGCATTCCTTTTGGCATGAACAAACAAATACACATATGCATTCACCGATTTTTTTACCACAGTTACCGAGAAATATAAGAGGTTGGTCTAATCGTTATTCGGTAAATAAGTCTGCCGCCATACCTTTGAAGTATCAAATAAGAAATAGAAAAAATATTATACATAACACATTAAAAACTACAGATATGAAAACGACATTGAAAACTATCGCAGCGGCATTGATCATGGCAACATCGCTAAGCTCTTTTGCTTCGGAGAAGGCCAACCCTTTGAAAGACGTGGAATCGGACATGATTCTGAATACGTACCTGGAAGCGGTGACTGTGGGTGCCACCGACCTGAACAAATTCCTTTTTGCAGATGATTTCCAGTACCGCAACTTGAGCAACAACGACCGTGCGGGCAAAAAAGAATACATCAAGTTCCTGAAGGCTAACAAAGGCACCCAATATGACTGCAAGGGCAGCTACGAAATACTATCGCAGAATGGAAAGGTGTGCGTGGCCAAGGCAACGATGGCATTCGAGAATTTTACCCGCGTAGATTATATTACGCTGAACCAGGGAAAAGACGGATGGAAGGTAAGCAAAGTGGAAACCACCTATCCGCAATAGACTTTAGACTTTTGTTTAGTGGGGACATGTTGTGAAATATTTCCCGATGTTTAGTTTAGTTAGCAAAGCCTGCGGTTGCAGGCTTTGATTTTTTTTCTTCATCTCGTTTTGGTAAGAAGAGTCAAATGTAAAAGAGGGTTTATGACTTAAAAACGGAAACTCCAAGAGAACGATCCGGAATTGAAGAAATTCTGAAAATCTATTTCGGGATTACACAGAAAACATTAGCTAGGATAAGACGATTTCGATTTAGATCAAAAAATGGATATATCGTTTTTGGCTTTTTTCAATATTTGCTCAGCTTTCAGTCTTATGTCTTGAGGCAATAACCTGAAATTCGTGTCTTTCGCTTCGCGGTACTGATCTTCTGACTGAAACGGTATCCAAGCGGTTATTTTTGATTTTGAAAACTTATCCCCTCCCAAGCGCGTATACACAATCACTTTCAAAGGCTTGGCGTCTAGTCCATCTGACTCTTCAAAATAAGTCAGGTAAAACTCAGGAAAGCCATCGTTATTGGCGTCTTCGATTTCACACGAGTTAATAAGGTATTTGGGCTGTGCCAAACCTGCAGCAAAATCGTTAAAGGCTATCTGCGGAAGGATACCGCCATGATCTTCCAAAAAGATACCAGCGTGTAAATCTTTTGGGTTGTCATCATAATAAGCGGAGTTTTTGGCCTTACTTTCATTGAGAAACCACACGTAGCTCCCGTGTTTAGGGACAAAAGTTTTGACAATCATCACTGGATTACCTGGTAGTGGATTGCCAAGGTCCTCTATGATCTCGGTGAATTTTTTATCTGAAGAAAAATAAATTCCGGTCTGTAGCTGTGCAAAAGATGGTACGCTTATCATAAAGGCAGCAACCAGTATTAATGTTCTAAAAATCATGGCTATCGTGCTTGTGTAATTGGCGTCAATGCTATCTAGCGAACTTGGTTGACAGAACGATCTATTCCTTTCTCGGTGCTTGCGACCCATTTTTGGTACTTGATCAGTTCGGACTTCAGCCGGCCGAGGGCGTAGCCAATAATCGCAATATCGTCTACCCACCCTAAAACCGGTACGACATCAGGAATGGTATCAAGCGGAGAGATAACATACACGATAGTCGCTACGATAATCCCAAGGTTTAGGCTTCCTATTTTGTAACGGCCTTTAACCGAATCGTTAGCCATTGCTAAAATAAGTTTAAATTCCGCTCTTCTATCGGATAGATGTTCCGTTAAATTATCGGCATCGGCTATGTCTTTCTCCGTAAGGCTATATGTTTTGAAAACTTTGAAAAGTGCCACCGCTTTTCCCAAATACTTCAGTTTTTGCAATACCATTGATCGAATAAATTTATTAACACGAATTCCATAAGACCAAATTTCGATCCACTTTTTTAGCTCTGCCATCTTTACATGCCTGTAGGCTATTTAAGTTCAAAAACGGCCCTTCGGTCACGAATGACGTCGACCTGAGCGAATGTTCTTTCGCAGCCTACTTTCCTTCCGAAGACGTTTTGCTGCTGGAATGCGGCCACACAATGGATGTAAGCCTAGACCTGAAATCAGGACAGAGGACGAACGAGATTGGGAACCTGAGCCTTGCAACCACATCGTCTTCGGGAAAATACAGGCTGAACAAGGTTTTTTGAGGGGCAGGAATGTTTTTATCATTTCATCCAGGAAAAGAAAAATGGTGGCTATAAAAAGATTGCGGAGCTAAATGATATTTTTGACAAGAAAACCGACAATGGCTTTGTGGGGCGATATTACCAAACGCTAGCCATCTGGGTGGATACAAACGATTTACAAGGTTGCGACTGGGCAAAACAGATCTGCTGGTTTTTAGCGAATCATTGCATACAAGGCGAACCCTCTGTTAATAAGTGTTAAATACACACTTAATAGTAGCGAAATACAAGCATTTGTTGTTATATTTGTATTTCATAATTAGGTTTATAATTGGTTAGTTAGTTAAGATCCTGAGGCTCCCCGCCTCAGGATTTTTTTTGTTATTATTTCAGCTCCTAAGAAACTGTATATGCACTTTCGACACTCGTTAAATAAAAAATCTCTATCGATATTTGGTTGGTAATGATTTATGAAATAGTAACCTCTCTTGCGTCATTAATTTCATTTCCTGCCTTATGCGAAGTCGGTTAAAATTGAACACACGTAGAATTGTATTATAATAAACGACGTATGATAACAAAAGCAACTCAAATAACAGTTCTGGTCAGGGATGTAGAAGAAGCGAAAAAATTTTATGCGGAAAAACTAGGGTTCAGCGTATGTACAGACAAGATGTTTTCTCCAGACTGGCGCTACCTTACGGTTGCTCCGCAACAAGACAACGCCACGGTTTTTGAACTTGTTAAAGCTGAAACTCCCGAACAGCAGAAGCTAGTTGGCAATCAATCAGGAGGACAAATCTTTATCATGTTTCAATCTAACGATATCGAAGGCGATTATATAGCGATGAAAGAAGAAGGTGTCGTCTTCCACGGAACGCCAGGGATGGTACCGGGAGGCAAAGGGGTTGGTTTCGAAGACTTGTATGGAAATCAACTTGATTTATATCAGCCGGAATGAAATAAAACGAAATTTTAATCGAGCACTTTCCGATGACTGAAAATTGCCATAATAGATTTTTTGGAAAATGTCTTAGATTAATAATGAATATTATTATCTTAGCTCACGACTACTAATGGAGTGATCCGACTTGAAATCTTGTAATACTTCGTATGATATTAACTAACTTCCTTAATTTGAAATTAACAACAACTATATTGGTCGTATTGACACTTTTTATGCTGTCAAGTTGTTCTAAAACAACGGAAACCGAGACCATAGCGCATAATAACATCAAATTAAACGTCCGGGTTCTCGGAATTGCCGATATGAAGATCAATCAATCGGTCAAATCAAAAGCTAGCAATAGCAGCCAGGGTGCTTCCCAGGAACCGGAGCTCATTTCGGAGAAAATTGTGTCATTCCCGTCCTTTGACACGCAGCTTTCGCTGCGACAGGCGGATACCGATAATCGGCATTCCGTAGGGGGATCCCGCATGTCGGGCAGAGGAGCTACTGAAGGCAAGCGATCCGCCGCTATGGAGGGTGGTATTACTTATCGATTATGGATTTACGATGAGGATGACGCTTTGGTGAGTTCGACTCAACTAACTGCTGACGGTCCTAGCGAGATAACGCTCCCAAGTGGTGAAACGTACAGTTGGTGTGCAGTGTCTTACCACAACTCCGACCCTATTCCCGAAGTAGATAGCAATAATCCTGTATTGAATGTTCCGGAAAACACAGACCTATTATACGCCTCTGGTATTATAGAGGCTCCTGTCCAAACGCCCGGAGAAAACTTGTCTGTAGGAATCGTTTTTGCACATAAATATGCCCGTATAGCCCTAGAGTTAAACACCATGGGCATGTTTGGAAATATGAACAATGTGGGACTAACTATATCGGGCGCCGCGGGAACAAAAGCCAGCATAAATTTAAAAGATGGATCATTATCTAACATTTCATCTGACCCCGCCACAATAAGCTTTGACGATTTTCAAGATGTCGACCCTCTTCATGCCGATCGCAAGATAGCCTATGTATATACGGCTGTAGAGAGTTCAATGGATTTAAAGGTAAATATCAACGCGTTAGATATTCAGTTGGGTAATGGTACAAATCGTGTATTTTCCAATCTCGCGGAAAATCCCGCTGTATTCGAATTCAGCTTTACACCCCAAATAGGCGCAAGTTATACAGCAACCATGAATTTCATTGAATCCTTTTTGCTTGTCAATTCGGTCAGGTTTGCTCGCACCAACCTTTACTACCACGGCGGGCATAACCCCTACCGTTTTCTTCCCACAAATGAACATACAGACGCGAGCAATACCTATTTTGCTTTCCGTGGAGTTCTTCCCGGTCATTACGGAAACAGCTTAACCAGCGGGGATCCTTGCGGATTGGTTTATCCCGAAGGCAGCTGGAAAACCCCCGGGTTTAACGACTTCTCTATGATTACTCCTGTATATCCGGTTGAAACCTATAAAACCGAAAATGGACTGGGTTATTTTGAGTACGAAGATACTCAAGGGACGGGTGCTCCCTATCCGAGTGACAAATTGCGTCTTAACTTCAATGGGTATGGTACTGCAGTAGGCGATGAAACGAATGGACTAATTGTTTTTGATCTGAACGACACATATGGAAGAAGCGCAAGCCTCTGGACGACATCTTCAGGCGGTTTTAACGGACTGGGTGTATACTATTACAATGGTGCTTTGACGAGTGGAGATAATGTTAACAGAGAATTGATTGACTATCAGGGAACAGGCTATGTGCAAACTACTTTTAAGAATATACGGTGTATTCGCACGAGGTAATTAAATCTTATAAAATAATTTGATCGATGAAACAAGATAAAAAAATGATATACGAAACACCAACTATTGAATTGGTTGAAGTCGAAATGGAAAATGGTGTTGCTGGGGGTTCGGCAGCAGGTCAACCTCAAATTAACGACTGGCAGGACGGGGGATCGGACGTAAACAACGTGGATTTTTAATGGTGGTTTTTTCCATTGTTAATGAAGTAGAAGTGAATTAGGTTTGTTAGTCTTCGTATACCCATAACGCCCTACTATACCGTGAGAACATAGATAGGAACAAATTATGATAAGAAGATTTGTTATATATATGTTGATCATGGCGACAGTTACTATAACGTATGCCCAGACTGGGCTTCAGGAAGGCAACTTATTTATCTTACCTAAAGATAAAGACCACATTCCGTCAATATTTGGGAAGAAGAACAGATAAAAGAGATCCAGTCGTTGAAGATCTCCCCTCACGCCATTGATGCTAACGATTAGAAAATGAGGGTGGTTATTGTAGATACAGTAAAATACAGCATACGTCTATACAATTTCCCCCCGTTTCAAACGGGTAAAGGCATGATATAGACATCATCTTCACCACACGCATTAGGGACTATCGGGTATATGTCTCCATTGGAAACTAGGTCCTTATACGAAAAATAAGTAACTTTGAACATCTCAAATAGTTTATATGCATCCACTTTTCCAATATATAAACAGATATGCCATAATTTCCGAAGGAGATTTTAGCGTTTTTGTAGACCACTTTACTGAGAAAAAGATTAGAAAAAAACAACTTCTGCTTCAGGAAGGGACCGTATGCGAACACATGGCCTTTATTGTCAAAGGCTCCTTGCGTAAATACTATATTGACGAAAAAGGTGTTGACCATACCGTTGATTTATATATCGAAAACTGGTGGGCAGGTGACAGGGAAAGCTTTGTTAAACTCACTCCCAGTGTGTATAATATAGACGCGTGGCAAGACTGTGAACTGCTTCTTATTTCGAGAGAAAATACATTAAAATTGCGTAATCAATGCCCTGCTTTTAATGAATTGTTATTGAAATTGGATGAACACAATACGATTGCAACGCAAAGAAGAATCACTTCTTCGATTAGTGCTACAGCGAAAAAACGCTATGAAGACTTTGTTGATTGTCATCCCTATTTTATCCAGCGTTTTCCTCAACACATCATCGCTTCCTACTTGGGTATTACAAAAGACACGCTAAGCCGAGTGCGTAAAAAAGCGCTTAGAAGGTAACGCTGTCTTTACTCCCCCTTTCTCTAATTTCGCTGCTCTCTGTGCTTTTATAGGCATTTGTCTACGTTTTCTTTTCTGCCTTTAATATAGCTTTGCTGTTAGAACAGACAATCCATTTATATGCATCCACTATTTCATTATATTAATAAATATACTATAATTTCCGAAGATGACTTTAAAGTCTTCTTAGGCCATTTTACGCAGAAAAAAATAAGAAAAAAGCATTTTTTATTGGAAGAAGGCGAGATAGCTAAACATATGGCCTTCATCGTAAAGGGAGCTATGCGTCAGTACTATATAGATGAGAAAGGTGTTGAACATATCGTTAATTTATATGTTGAAAACTATTGGGCAGTTGATCGGGAGAGCTTTGTATTTTGCACCCCCAGTATTTATACTATAGATGCGTGGGAAAACTGTGAAGTACTGCTGATATCAAGGGAAAATACATTAAAACTGCGTAATCAATGTCGTGCCTTTAATGAATTGTTATTAACGCTTGATGAACTTAATACCATTGCTACACAAAAAAGAATTACCTATTCAATTAGTTTTACAGCGGAAATACGTTACAAACACTTTGTCGACAATTATCCATATTTTGTTGATCGTTTTCCCCAACACATCATTGCCTCCTATTTAGGCATTACAAAAGACACACTAAGCCGGGTGCGTAAAAAGATACTTAAAAAGTAACCTTTTCGGAGAACGACGGATAAAAATTAGAGTCGACTGATTTTATAGATATTTGTCTACGTTTTTTCTTTTCCATTTGATGCACCTTTGAAGTATTAACTTTTAAATCAAAAAGAAAATGGAAAAATCACCGAAAATTGGTCTTCAAGGTCTACTTCGTCCGGAAGACAGTATTGTAGTGCTAATCGATCACCAACCGTTTCAAGTTGCCAATTTGCATAGCCATGAACCTACAATGATTATTAACAATACAGTAGGGCTTGCTAAAGCTACAAAGATATTTAATGTACCAACTATTCTTACCACCGTTACGGAAGAACGAGGAGGCTTAATTATTAAAGGCATTCAAGACGTTTTCCCAGAACAAAAACCTATTAACAGAACATTCATCAATACTTGGGAAGATCCTGCAGTTACTGATATCGTAAAAGAAAGCGGTCGCAAGCAATTGGTTCTAGCCGGGCTGTGGACAGAAATTTGTGTTGCAATGCCTGCAATTCAAGCTATGGGAGAAGGTTATGAAGTATTTGTGGTTACAGATGCATGTGGCAGTGTAAGCGCTGAAGCTCATGATATGGCTGTCCGTAGAATGGTTCAGGTAGGTATCGTGCCAATCAATTGGTTGGCTGTAGTTTCAGAATGGCAACGCGATTGGGCTCGTACCGAAACAGCATCTCAATTGGGTCCTCTCCTATTTGAACATGGCGGAGGAAGCGGTGTTGCTTTAGCCTGGGAATTGCAGTTACTTGCTACTACTCCTCCGCAACACTAATTGGAAGTCTGGATTTTTAGTATATATTGCTATTCGATATAAATTAAATACAATTCAAGCGTAATCCGGAAGTATATGCGGATGTGTGGTTAAAGAAAGCGACATAGAAATCAGGTGATGTATGATATATATTAGAAAGACCGATAAAAGGATTCAGAGGTTTAATCATTTCAGAAATTGAAGTTGAGGCTAATATCTCAACCGAGTCCAATGTATAAAACACATACTCTTCTTAAAGGAAGTGATAAAACTTCAATTATAAATCAATAAAGAATTTAATATGGCTCATTTGCCCGAATTGATACAAGACATGGCACTGATACTTCTGGTAGGTGCATTGGTGACTATTCTTTTTAAACGAATCAAGCAACCCTTAGTGCTGGGCTATATCATTGCCGGTTTTTTGGTCGGTCCGCATTTCGATTACCTACCCACTATTGTAGACCACGAAAACATAGAGACTTTTGCCGAGATTGGTGTTATCCTGCTATTATTCAGCTTAGGTTTGGAATTCAGTTTCAAAAAGCTGGTGAAAGTAGGCGGTTCAGCGTCCACTACGGCAGTGGTCGAAATTATATTTGTGGGTCTAGGTGGGTATCTTACAGGATATTTACTGGGTTGGAACCAGATGGACAGCCTCTTTCTCGCAGGAATGTTGGCAAGCTCTTCCACGACTATTATTCTAAAAGCGTTTGATGAACTGGGGTTAAAATCAAGGCAGTTTGCCAAAGTGGTTTTTGGCGTATTGGTAGTAGAAGATATTATTGTTATACTCTTAATGGTTCTACTTTCTACCGTGGCCATAACACAACAATTTCAAGGCTCCGAAATACTGTTTACCATACTGAAGCTTGGTTTTTTTATGGTTTTATGGTTTCTGGTAGGAATTTATCTGCTCCCTGTATTTATAAAAAAGACCAAAAAATGGATGGATGACGAAACAGTTCTTATCCTTTCAATAGGGCTCTGTTTTGGTATGGTGTTGCTGGCTACACAGGTTGGTTTTTCTGCTGAATTAGGCGCTTTTGTTATGGGGTCTTTAATTGCCGAAACGGTATTGGCAGAGAAAATTGAACATCTAACACTTCCGATTAAACAACTTTTCGGCACTATATTCTTTGTTTCAGTGGGTATGATGATTGATCCGCAGGCTATGTATACTTATGCTGGGCCTATATTCGCCATCACGCTGCTCACTATTGTTGGCAAATTTTTCTTTAGCGGACTAGGAGCTTTGATCTCCGGACAAACTTTAAAACAATCGATACAAATCGGTTCCAGTATGGCGCAGATTGGCGAGTTTGCGTTTATCGTTGCGGCTCTCGGGTTGTCACTTGGTGTTATTTCGGAATTTCTGTTTCCTATAGCCGTAGGCGTTTCGGCAATTACCACATTCACGACTCCATACTTCATAAAACTTGCAGAACCATTGTATGCTGCTATTATAAAAATTCTTCCTGATAAATGGATAGCGCGTTTGGACGCCTATACTTCCGAAACGCAGAAAAATAAAAATAACCCTCTCTGGAAAAAAATGTTGCAAGAATACAACAGAATCCTTGTCATTAATAGTATTATACTTGTTGCCATTGCTCTGCTCTTTAAATATATATTTATTCCGTTTTTGAGTACGCAGATAGAAAGCTCACTCTGGCGAAATGTACTACTCATTAGTGCGGCAACGTTACTGGCATCGCCTTTCCTATGGGCTATCCTTAATAAAAACATCACGATAAAAGAAGGTAACAAAACCGTGAATCCGTATTACCTGAATTATTCGCTGACTGGCATTTTTCTACATGCCATCAGGTTTCTTGTAGGTATTGTCCTTATCGGTTTTTTCATTGACCAGATTACAACAACCAGATATGCATTGGTAATCGCTGTTCCTTTAATTGCGGCATTGCTTTGGTTTTTCTCCGCCAAGATTCAGAAAATTCATCAACGAATCGAACAGCAGTTTATATCGAATCTGAACGAAAGGGAACAGCTGGAATATATCCGAAATAGAGGCACTATTGAGCTACAGAAAAAAAATAAGGAAGCAAATAAACATTTTCAGGAATGGAATGCGTATGTCGCAGAATTGGAGGCAAGCGATACGATTTCCTTTGCTGGAATGTCTTTATACGAGCTTAACTGGAAAGAGAAATTCGGGATCAATATTGTGTATATACGTAGAAACGACAGAACCATTCATCTACCCAATGGCAAACAACGGGTATTACCGAATGATAAAGTAGGTGTTTTGGGAACGGAGGAACAGATTTCTCAGTTAAAATTTGTTTTCAGTCAAAAAGACGCGACAAAAGAGAACGAAGAAGATATTGATATCAATGATATACAGCTTATTAAAATTCGACTCGCCGAAGCCAATCCGTATTGTAATAAAACAATAAAAGGCTCTGGTATTCAAAACGATTTGCATAGCCATGTGGTAGGTATTGAAAGAAACGAAGGTCGTATCCTGAACCCTGGTTCGTCAGAAATGATATTAGCTAATGATATTATATGGCTCGTAGGAGATACACATAAAATAAAAACGTGTTTAAAAAATTATCAGGAGAACTTTATGGAAGTATAAGTAATCCGCCCTCTTAAATACCGAAAAGCTTATGTATTCAAATATTTTAAACAATGTATCGAAATTCATTACGCTAACGGAAGCAGAACAATCGTTGTTTACAAGTATGTTGGATTTTAGGACTATACCTAAAAAAACAACGATGCTTCGCGAAGGTGAAATATGTCAGTTTGAGGGTTATATACAAAAAGGGTGTGTGCGTGTTTATTATATCAACGAAAATGGATGCGAAGTTACTTTGTCTTTTGCCGTAGAAGATTGGTGGGTAAGTGATGTCAGTTCATTTTACGAAAAAAGACCGTCTGATTTTTTTATAGAGACATTGGAAGATACGGATATATATATGTTCTCTCTGGATAACAAAGAGAGATTATTAGCTGAGATCCCAAAATTTGAAAGAATATTTCGTTTACTGGTACAACGAAACTTATCTGCCATACAAAACAGATTAGTCAAAACAATTTCAAAACCTGCAACGGAACGATACCTCGAATTTATCAAAAGGTATCCGTCACTTCCAATACGTGTACCACAATATTACATCGCGTCTTATCTTGGTGTCTCGCCCGAATTCGTAAGTACGATACGGAAGAGACTATCATCTAAATAATGTCTTAATGCAATACGAAATAATTATGAAGTGAACGAGGTGCACAAAGTGTTCGAAGTATCGTGCAGGTGATTTAAGTCATTTCTTAAACTAGTTAAATGAAAAGAAAATTTAGTTGTTGCAACTTTACAGTATAATAAATAACCAAAAACAATGAACAAAACAGAAGCTTTAAAACAAGCACTCGCTTGGGACAGAAATAATCGTAATTAAAACTTAAAAAAAATGGCAAAATCAAATTGGACAATAGACCCCTCACACTCTGAAATAGGATTCAAGGTAAAACATATGATGTTTACCAATGTTTCAGGAAAATTCAACGACTTTCAGGCAACGATTACAAACGAAGACGACAAGTTTGAAACTTCACAAATCGCATTTTCAGCACAGGTAGATTCCATTGATACAAACAATGTAGATCGTGATACCCATCTCAAAAGTCCTGATTTTTTTGATGCGGAGAACTTCCCTATTATTTCTTTTAAATCAACCGGTATCAATAAGCTTAATGAAAATGTATTTGAAGTTTCAGGAGATCTCACCATCAAAAATGTAACCAAGAACATAACCTTGGAAGTAGTATACAGCGGATTAATGAAAGATCCTTGGGGGAACACAAAAGCCGGGGTTTCCTTATCTGGAAAAATTAACCGAAAAGAGTTTGGACTAACTTGGAATGCTTCTCTTGAAGCCGGGGGGGTATTGGTAGGAGAAGATACCAAACTAGCTGCAGAAGTTCAGTTAATCAGAGAATAATTAATAACAATTTAAATTAATATAAAAATGAAAAAAGTTATCCTATCTGTTGTATTAGGTTTGGTCTCAATTGCCACATTCGCTCAAAAGCCAAGCCCTGAATTATTAAGTCCAACCAACCATTCATTACTATTGATTGATCACGAAGGACAAATGGCATTTGCAACGCACAGCATCTCTACAACTGAGCTAAGAAATAATACGGCACTTGTGGCCGGAGCTTCTAAAATATTCAAAGTTCCCACTGTGGTTACTACCGTTGCTGAAAAATCGTTTAGCGGGCCGGTATTCCCTGAAATTCAGGAATTTTATCCTGAAGCTACATCTGGTTATGTTGACAGAACTACCATGAATACATGGGAAGATATCAATGCTCATAAAGCCATCACAGGTAAAGGTAAAAAGAAAATCGTAATGGCTGGTTTATGGACCAGCGTTTGTATTGTAGGCCCCGTTCTTTCTGCTATCAGTGAAGGATATGATGTTTATGTAATTACCGATGCTTCGGGAGATGTGACAAAAGAAGCACACGACCAAGCTGTAACTCGCATGGTTCAGGAAGGAGCAAAGCCTATCACTTCTTTGCAATATTTATTGGAATTACAGAGAGATTGGGCGCGTCAGGAAACATACAAACCGGTTAATGACTTGGTCGTAAAATATGGTGGCGCATATGGAATCGGGGTTCAATATGCTCGGGAAATGTTGAAGCACTAAAAAGTATTGTAATAACCTAAAGACAGGATTATAATGTCCTGTCTTTTATTAAATAAATTGTGAGGTATGAAAATTATCAACAATATAATATTAAGTGCTATCCTGTCGGGCGTATCGTTGGTATATGCACAGAAAGCAGATATAATTATTACTAACGGGAAGATTTCCACGCTGGATACAGAGAACAATGAAGTGCAGGCAGTGGCCATCTCCGGTAATAAAATTCTGCAAACAGGAACCAATGCACAAATCCTAAAAATGAAAGGTAGCAAGACCACTATGATTGATGCCGACGGAAGCCGTGTAATTCCCGGATTGTTTGACAGCCATATGCACGTGATTCGTGGAGGCCGCTTTTATAATACTGAATTGCGCTGGGATGGGGTCACATCACTAAAAAGGGCTCTTCAAATGCTAAAAGAACAGGCACAACGTACACCTGAGGGACAATGGGTACGGGTTGTTGGCGGGTGGAATGAGTACCAATTTGAAGAGAAAAGACTTCCTACGCTTGAGGAAATCAATGAGGCTACCGGAGATGTACCAGCTTTCATTCTCTACTTATATGGAAAGGCATGGTTAAATAAAGCTGGTCTGGATAAATTGGATATTACAGGTGACACACCGAATCCACCGGAGGGATTGATACAAAAAGACAGTAAAGGAGATCCGACTGGATTATTGGTTGCCGAGCCTAATGCATTCATCTTATATTCTACGTTAGCTAAGTTACCGAACCTTAATAGAGAGGAAGAAATAAATTCCACCATCCAGTTTATGAGTGAAATGAATCGGCTCGGGGTAACCGGTGTGATGGATGCCGGCGGTGGTTTTCAAAACTTTCCTGACGATTACAGTATAACAGACGAGTTGAACGAGCAGGGAAAAATTACTGTTCGTTTACCTTATTTTTTATTTGCACAAAAAAAGGGTTCTGAATACGAGGATTATGCGCGATGGATCGGTATGGTTGAACTGCATGCGGAAAAACCAACTAATAAAATAGATTATCGTGTAGAGGGTGGCGGGGAAAATCTTGTTGGAGATGCAGCTGATTTTGAGAATTTTTTATTTCCCAGACCAGAGCTGTCCCCCGTTATGGAGTTTCAATTGAAAAGAGTGATTAAATTATTAGTGAGCAATCGTTGGCCTTTCCGCTTACACGCCACCTACAATGAAAGCATCAGTCGATTTCTAGACGTTATCGAAGCAGTCAATCAAGAAACACCTCTGAATGGTTTGACCTGGTTCTTTGACCATGCTGAAACGGTAAGTGAAGAAAATATGCAACGGATCAAGGCTCTTGGTGGCGGCATTGCGATCCAGCATCGAATGGCCTATCAGGGAGAAAGTTTTGTGCATCGTTACGGTAAAAAACCGGCATGGACTTCCCCTCCTGTGAAACGAATGTTGGAGTTGGGAATTCCACTAGGGTTAGGAACCGACGGAACACGTGTAGCTTCCTACAATTTGTGGGTGGCTCTTTATTGGATTACTACAGGCAAAACCATTGGGGGAAGCCAAATAATGGCACAGGAAAACACATTAGACAGAACAACTGCTTTACGATTGGCGACACATAAGGGATATGAGTTGATCAAAGAAGAGAAGAAAGGTAAAATAGAACAAGGATATCATGCCGATTTGGTGATTCTGGACAAAGATTATTTTGCAGTTTCAGAGGAAGAAATAAAAAAGATTACAAGTAAATTAACCGTTGTAGACGGCAAGGTAGTATATGGGGACGAAGATTTTCAAGCCGTTTCACCGGCACCGCTTGAAGTAATTCCTTCATGGTCACCTGTGAAATACTTCGGAGGCTATCAGAAAAAATAGCTATCCTATTAAATCTCTAAAGCAATGAAAAAAATTATCCACACTATTACCAATCCTAGTCCATCTGCTGCGCTTTATCATACAGATTTATTGGGTTTCTGGGTATTGTTGTCGGAAGAAATGGCTTATGCACATGGCCTTAAAAACTAGGTATAGGTGTAGTAAAAGCAGAATAGGCGTGAAAGATGCCTCCTTTATGTGTAGTTTATCGTATTTGGTGATTTTATTTTTAGGTGCGGGAAGATATTCATTCGACCATTATCTCTTTAAGAGGTTCAGCAGATGAAGCTATATCTTATCGCACTGGTGGGGATGTTGTTTATAACGCAATTCGCTACGGGACAAAACTTTAAACTAATGCGTTTTGATGAAGATTATTTAGGGTTGAAAGATAGTACGAAAACTCTTTATAATAAGATAAAATATATCCAACTTTCAGGAAACAACCAAGTTTATCTTTCGCTTGGAGGGGAAGCCCGGGGAGAATTAAATTATGCAATAAATGAAGACTGGGGAGAAATAAACGTGGGCCGAGATATTTTTTTCCTTCAGCGGTATCATCTTCATGCGGATCTGCATATAGGTGAGCGGATTCGCATTTTCGGGCAATTACGCAGCGGTTTGGAAGACGGTCGAAAGACTGGCCCCCGTCGCATTGATGAAGATAAACTCAATGTACAAAACCTTTTTGTAGATTTTGTAGCTTATAAAACAGTAGGCAAATCACTGACACTTCGATTGGGGAGACAAGAGCTCCGATACGGCAGTGGTCGTTTGATAGATGTAAGAGAAGGGCCTAACCTTCGTCTGTACTTTGACGGCACAAAAATCGTTTATAAATCACCGAACCTAAAGGTTGATGCCTTTGTCATGGCAGACGCTGTTGTGAATACTGGTGTTTTCGATAATACTTCTACCCGTAAACCTAATCTGTGGGGGATTTACAATACTTACACTTTTCCAAAAAATGGGGACTTTGATATTTATTACATTGGTATCAACCGTAAAAATGCTCGATTTGATGCAGATGTTGCAGATGAATTGCGGCATACTCTTGGTGCACGATTTTGGAGAAACGGGGTTGGATTTGTTTACAATTTCGAAACCGGTTATCAGTTTGGAACATTTGGTTCAGACAATATCAGTGCTTTGGCAATTTCTTCCGAAATCGGTTATGTGTTTAAGCATGCTACGGGGTTGCCAGCCGTAAAGTTGAGGAGCGATTATATTTCGGGCAATAAAAGCCAAAATGATGGTCAACTCGGAACCTTTAATGCTATGTATCCAAATGGCGGATATTTCGGTATGAATCCCCAAGCAGGTCCGGCAAATTTAATATCTATTCATCCTAATCTAATCTGGAATCCTGCTAAAAATTTAACATTAGCATTGGAGTTGGTTTTTAATTGGCGTAATTCTTTGGAAGATGGTGTCTATGGTCCAAGTGGTTCATTAAGATTATTATCATCCGGCTCAAAAGAAAGATACATTGGCACCGCATATATGACGACCTTTTCGTGGAATATAAATAATTTTATAAGTTATAATGCTGGCATGCAATACTTTAAAACAGGTAGTTTTATCAATGACGTAATCCCAATGCACGAAGACGGCTTCTTTGTAGGATCTACAATAGGGATTAAATTTTAATGGTATTGTAAAAAATGCTAATATAATGCCATCCGGTAGCTACTCGAGTCCTGGATACACCAAAGAGTTTTTAAGACCGGGTTCAGGCTCCATATGTTCATACAAAAAGCGTCTATTAGTTTCGAGGAACTCCTTAGGACATGCATCGTGAAGATTATGTCTCCCCCCTATCTCTTGATTATAGAAATTCCGAAAGAAAGATAGGATAGCTGAGTGTTGTCGGTATTAACAAATCCACGATGTCGCTCTTCAAAATCATGAAAAAACTATTTATCGATTTAATATTGTTTATACAATATGCTGTCCACAAATCGCCCTATGCCATAATGCGTCGGAACGAGGATATGTCTATTGTTAGGGAGGTATTGTGTATGAGATGAACTCTTGTTAATAAGTGTTAAATATACACTTAGTAGAAACGAAAAGCATGCTTTTATCGTTATATTTGTACTTCATAATTAGGTTTATAATTGGTTAGTTAGTTAAAAATCCTGAGGCTCCCCGCTTCAGGATTTTTTTGTTGTTATCTCAGCTTGTCTATTTACTTTACCGTAAAAAATCAAATAAAATTTGCGCAACTAAATAATTGCTAATATATTTGCAACCATATAGTAGCACAAAATAAAGATGAAAACACGAAGAGACGTATTTCAAGCCATAGCAGACCCTACAAGAAGAGCAATAATTATGCTTCTGACGGCGGGGGCATTGACACCTAATGCCATTGCTGGGCATTTCAACTCAAGCAGACAAGCGGTATCGAAACACTTACATATTCTTTCCGAATGTGAAATTGTTAGACAAGAACAGCGTGGCAGAGAAATTCACTACCATTTAAATGCCGATAAAATGAAGGAAATAGAGAAATGGTTGGAACAGTTTAAACAACTGCTTACCAAACGATTCAACCAACTTGACAATGTATTGGAACAACTTAAATTAAAAAGAAAATGAACAAAGCAATTTTATTCAACTTCAATGTTGACAAGACAAACAATCAAATCCAGGTAGAGCGTTCGTTCAATGCGCCAGTCGGCTTAGTATGGTCGGCGTGGACAGAAGCTGAAATCCTCGACCAATGGTGGGCTCCCAAACCGTGGACAGCGCAAACCAAATCAATGGATTTTAGAGAAGGTGGTCATTGGCTTTATGCTATGGTAAGCCCCGAAGGAGAAAAACATTGGGCAAAAGTCGATTACATCAAAATCGCTCAACAACAATATTTTTCAGCACTTGACGGATTTTGTGATGAAAATGGAAGCCTCAACACTTCACTCCCACGAAATAAATGGGAAAATAATTTTCAAGACAAGGGAGACGAAACCATTGTCAATGTTCTGTTAAGCTTCGACTCTTTAGAAGACCTTGAGAAGGTTATTGAAATGGGCTTCAAGGAGGGATTTACTGCAGGCCTTGAAAACCTTGACCAATACATAGAGTCACAATTCAGATTACGTAAACAGAATAAAACAAACAATATGGCACGAGTATCAAGCTATCTTAACTTCCCGGGCAATACGGAAGAAGCATTTAACTTTTACAAAAACGTTTTCAAATCAGAGTTTATTAATGGCATTCAGCGATTTGAAGAGGTCCCCGCTGACCCCAGTCAACCACCTATGGCCGAATCAGTAAAAAAGATGGTTCTCCATGTAGAGTTACCTATTCTTGGTGGACATGTCCTTATGGGAACAGATGCCCCCAAAGAATTTGGAATGACTGTAAATAAAGGCAATAATATGCACATTAACCTGGAACCCGAATCAAGGGAAGAAGCAAAACGACTGTTTGACGAACTATCCGAAGGTGGTAAGGTGGAAATGCCGATTCAGGATATGTTTTGGGGAGCCTATTACGGAAGCTGTCAGGATAAATATGGCATCAATTGGATGATTAACTTTCAAAGCAAATAATTGTGAACACTCAAATTGGGTGATGGTAGCTGCGTCTGTTTTGGAAAAAGCGCGTCGCCCGCTAGTTGCAAATAATCTTAACTTAAAGAATATGTCATTTCAAGCTTATATAGACAACATTAAAAAGAAGACAGGTAAATCACCAGAGGACTTCAGAAAATTGGCTGAAGAAAAAGGATTTCTGCTAAACGGAGAACTGACCGTAAAGGCGACTCAAATTACTGATTGGTTAAAAGAAGAATTTGAGTTGGGACACGGACACGCAATGGCGATTTATGCGTCACTCAAAGGAAAAACGGCGTAAAAAAAATCCTCGACTGTTCTAAAAAATCCTCGAAACATCTTTCGGGGATTTCTTTTTAGAGAAGCTTTTTTGGATACAGATAAGGAGTCATGAAGCTGTTTGAGATGGCTGCAATAAGTTTTGCTTCTAACTTTAAAATTTTGCTCTCCATAACTGCTTTTTTATATTTGATCCTGCTAAAAGTATAAAATTATCTTCAAATCCCCTCATGAAACCGGAAGCTGTGACAGGCGTTTTGTGCCGCTGACAAAACAGCATGCCGAAGTCTGCATTTTTGTCGTACAATGTGCAGTCATGACAGCTAAAACGGCTTATGCAAGATCTATTTGGCGAAAGGAATGCCGATAGGAGTTATCGAAGTTTAAAAAAGTCATCCGTTTGTCAATATGTGTTGATTGGACACTAAGTACTGCAAATGGTATGCGAATTGATATAATATTGGTACTTCATAATTTAGGTTTATAATTGGTTAGTTAGTTAAAATCCTGAGGTTCCCCGCCTCAGGATTTTTTTATGACGCGTATTTTCATTACCTTTTTTGCCGATATATGCTAGCAAAAAGGCGAAGAAGTCATACTACCGACGGTACTTTTGTATTTATGCGTAGATTATTTGTTAATATATGTTAAAGTAATGTTATGCACAGAAGAAGGGCACATGAATTGATTGTATTTTAGTAATTCATAATTTAGGTTAATAATTGGTTAGTTAGTAAAAATCCTGAGGCTCCCCGCTTCAGGATTTTTTTCTAGTGCTGGATTACAAGGTATCCAAGAATTCGATGTAAAGTGGCACGCTCTCTTCAATTCGCTCAGCCGTTGCTTTGTATTCCATACCGTAATAAGCAAAAAAAGGCTGATAATCTGCTCGAACATATTCCCAGGTCAATTCAAATGGGCGGGTCAACTCTTTTAGGGTGTATTTATATTTTTCGTCTGCCGCATATTCGTGTTCTTCGACACCGGCGGACATGGCCAAAGCTATTTTCTTTCCTGAAACCTGATAACCGCTTGTGCTGCCGTATGCCCATCCATAAATTAATACCTCATCAATCCACTTTTTTAAAAGTGGTGGACAGCTGTGCCAGTAGACCGGGAATTGAAAAACAATTTTCTCATATTGTTTTAGTAGCTTTTGTTCGGCTAATACATCAACCTTCTCATCCGGATAAAGCTTGTAAAGTTGATGGACGGTGTATTTTTCTGGTGCTTTTTCCAGTTCTTCAACCCATCTTTTATTAATCTTAGAATTTTCTATTTCGGGATGTGTAACAACAATTAATGTTTTCATTTTGCTAAAGTTTTAGATCTAACAAGACAAAATTAAGGCTAATACATTTATTTTTGTATCCTGGCAACGAATTGTATGGTACTATAAAAAATGTAAGTAATGTCTGGAATCAAGGAAACATCTACTAATTACGCAAATAAACAAGCTTTGGCCGACGAATGTGCGGAAGTATATGCTGCAAACATAATTGGAGGTCAATGGTCCCTGGTTATCTGTTCTTGGCTATTGAACGGCAAACTCCGTTTCGGCGAACTTAGGCAGTTACTACCTAACATAACAGAACGTATGCTTACGCTGCAATTGCGCAAACTCGAAGCTAGTCATATCGTGAAAAGAACGGTTTATGCAGAGGTTCCTCCGCGGGTTGAATACGAATTGACGGCCATCGGTTATGAGCTCAAGCCCATCATTAAGAGGCTTGAAGAATGGGGTGAAAAACACAAACTAATGGCTACTAGGACCTTAACCGACAACGAATAGCGAAGGAATATCGAAATCGTAATAGCATTCGTTTATCTTTATATATTGTCAAGGATATCTTTAATTTGCCAGGAGGTATTCCTGAAAGCCAACAAATGTATACAATAAGACCGCGAAAGCATCTACGCAATGCTATCATAGGATGTCTACGACAGGTTTTTTATTTCCGGAAAATCCGTAGCTTTATAAACACCGACATTGAACACCATAAAGTGCTGTTATTTGGATAAAGTGATATACATAGAGCATGCGACAAAAGATCTGCTTTTTCAAGAGTTGAAAGAACCGTACTATTTTATTTTATTGATCGGAGAAGACGCTTCGTTTTCTTTAGACTTTAATGAGTATCGATGTCGAGGAAAAAGCTTATTATTTCTTTCTCCCTATCAATTACTAAAGTGGAATGGTAATGCTACATCTATTGAAAGCACGCTTAGATTCCATGGTGATTTTTATTGTATAGAATATCACAAAATGGAAGTCGCCTGTAATGGCATACTTTTTAACAATATCTATGAATCCCCGTTGGTCTCGGTCCCCCCAGTGGTTTACCAAGAAATAAAAAGTACCTTCGAAAAGATCTTGAGTCTTGATATTTCCGATAATAGTTGTGACCTTCCCCTTGCAAAGACATATCTCCAACTAATTCTGGCATTAAGTAGCCGGGAGAAGCAAATACAAATTTCAGAACGGACGTTGTCTCTTCAAAAGGAACAGGTAGCCGATTTCAGAGCCGTTCTGGAGAATCACTTTATCGGTTCCCGATCTGTCTCATTTTATGCCTCACATTATGGATTATCGGTAGACGTATTTAGTAAAAAAATTAAGCGACATTTTAATAAATCTCCTTCGGTACTTATTCAGGAAAGATTAATCTTGGAAGCAAAAAAGCTATTGCATCTTACATACAAGAATATCAAGGAAATTGCTACCGAATTACGCTTTGAAGATGAGTTCTACTTCAGCCGATATTTCAAGAAACAAGTAGGGCTTTCTCCTAAAGCTTTTCGTGAGCAGGTAGGTATTTCCATAGTTGCAAAATAGTCTATGGATAACACGTAATTGTCCATTGTTTTCAAAACTCTGTTCTTTTACTTTTGTATAAAAGAAACAGCAGAACTTTAAAAGAAATGGATAAGTTATTGATATTGGTTGCCTCGAAGCAACACCTGTGGATTAACTTTATGCGAATGGCTATTTTTATCGTAATGGCTTGGATAGGTGGTTTAAAGGCATTCCAATATGAGGCAGACGGAATTGTTCCTTTTGTCATCAATAGTCCGGTGATGAGTTTCTTTTATAATAAAGCTGATGAGACTGTTGTCAATGATGAGGGGAAGAAGGTTCGGGAATACACTATTTATAAAAATCCCGAAGGTAAAGTGGTTCAAAGGAACATAGCGTGGCATAAAGAAAACGGCACCTATCTTTTTGCATACGGGTTGGGTGCGGTTATCATTTGCATAGGCGTTTTGGTTCTTCTGGGGATATGGTTTCCCCGAATTGGTTTCTGGGGTGGTATGCTAACTTTTGGTATGTCTATCGTCACGCTTTCTTTTCTAATTACGACGCCAGAAGTTTACGTGCCTAACTTAGGTGGAGATTTTGCTACGCCAGCTTACGGATTTCCATATTTATCCGGAGCTGGGCGATTGGTACTGAAAGACATCATCATGATGGCTGCTGGACTCATTGTAGCATCAGACTGTGCAACACGTTGCTTGTCTAAGCGGAGGTCAACGCGTTTGTCATAAGGCACGGCATAGAATCTGCCGCGAGATATTTTCGGAAAAATTGGTGAGTGTGGTGGAACCGGGGTCGTAATTAGGGACGGATGCCTTTGTTGTCTTCACCCCAAGCTGACATCAAGTTTAATATCGTCTCCAATGATTTTCCTTTTTTTGAAAGTTTGTATTCTACTCTGGGTGGCACCTCGGGGTGTGCTTTACGTTCGATTAAGCCGTCGGCCTCTAGGTCCTTTAATTGGGCAATTAGCATTCTTTCGGATATCCCAGCTGCCTTCCGTTTTAATTCATTGTATCTTAATGTTCCTCCATCTAATAAAAACCCAAGGATGCTTAATTTCCATCGACCGCTTAACACAGAAATGGTATAGGCCATTCCGCACATTGATTCAATTTGCTCTTTATTGAGTGCATTTGTTGACGTTTCTTTTCTCATTTCTGACATTTTTGTCAGTACCATACAATTTTGTAGGTACTTGCATCGCGCTAATATAGCGCTTAGTTTTGTCGAAAAATAAAATTGACATGAAAAAAAATTTAACAACAATCATTCATTGGATAACTTATATCTACTTTGTCTATTTATTTGGCTACGCTAGTCTGTTTAAAGTATTCCAAAAGAAAACGATGATGGACGGAATGATGTCTTTTGGTTTTGATAAAACGTGGACCTTGCTTATAGGGTATGGCGAATTAGCTGGCGTATTGGCGCTGATCGCCGGACTTTGGTTCCATCGAATCAAGAATATCGCTATTATATATCTTTTGTTTTTCGCAGTGGGGGCCTTAATGGTTCATTTTGCACACAGAGAATATCAAGAGTTCTATGGTGCATTATTTGGATGTATTGCGGCATTCGTACTTTTAACGACTGACAAACATTTCAAATTGGTTTTATAATTATCTTATAACTCTACAGCGATAAAAAGGCTATCCGGTTTGCCGGACATGCCTTTTTTACTAATATGTTAAATGGTGTTAAATTTCATGTTAAGACAATACGAAAAGCATTATATCGGCGTTATAGTAGTAATTCATAATTTAGGTTAATAATTGGTTAGTTAGTTAAAAATCCTGAAGCTCCCCGCTTCAGGATTTTTTGTTTGTACTTTCTTTGAAACATGTTTTGTCCTATTGACTCGATAAACTAACTCGTACTAGGCTCAATGCGAACTAACGGATCGTCATGTTTTCGTGGAGACTCTCTAGGCTCTGGCATTGGCGGTACATAACCACTACCACCATCGTTATCCGTGTCATTGCGTTCATCATCTCGTTTCACTTCTTCTTTCTCCAGTTCGTCTTTCCGCTTAGGATTATTTTCTTTTTCTGGCATGCTCATAATAGTATACGTTTAAAAATTTACAATTCTGTTCTCTATTTTAGAACCGATTACTAGGTATTTTGTTTATAAAAAGATGATATCGCTTAAGGTGGGCAGAAGCGGAAAAAGAAAAGTAACTAATCGCAACCTTTTCGGGTGTTTAGCTGTTCATATATCTGGAAAGGGTGATTGCACTGGCAGGATACCTTCCTTTTAAAATTTAACGAATATGAGTTTTTTCAGAAATATAGTACCCGCACTGGCGGGCTCGATAGCGCTTAACATTATCCATGAGTTGGCCCGAAAACGGTCAAATGACGTACCGCGAGTCAATGAGATTGCTGAAGAGGGTATAGAAAAAGCTTGGCTGGCTACAGGCAATAAACCGCCCAAGAGGAACAATTTATACGGTATAGCACTGACGAGTGATATCGTGGCCAACACCGCTTTTTTCCGGACAATTAGTGGTAATACTCCAAAAGAGACCTGGACGAAAGGATTATTACTGGGGGCAGCCGCCGGCATTGGAACGCTGACGATGACCGAGCCTCTGGGACTCGACGACAAACCCGTTAATCGGAACCCGAAAGTGCAGGCACTAACTATATTGTATTATGTAGTTGGCGGACTGGTGACTGCGGGGGTGTACAACGCCATAAACCGTGATGAAAAAACTGAAATCAGTGATTGAGGGAGAGGGCGGTAGGTACAGCCCTCTATCTGTTAAGAAATGTTAAACGAGCTTAGTGGCTTTAAGAGAGGCACAGAAATTGAAGTAATTTTAATAATTCATAATTTAGGTTAATAATTGGTTAGTTAGTGAAAATCCTGAAGCTCCCCGCTTCAGGATTTTTTGATAGTGTGTATCCAGCATCGCCACAATGCTGACGTCTTCCATGTCATTGCGGTATGTTAAAAAATAGCAGTACGAACAGATAATGGAGAGAGAGTCTTTTTTGCGCTAGTACTTTCTTTAATGTAGCAACGGCCTTGGATCGTGCAAAATATACGGTGTTAGCTGTAGTTCCTAATTCGTCACAGATCTCTTGAATATTTTTACCCTCTACAACAGATAGTTGCAACACTCTGGCTTGTTGCCGAGGAAGCTTTTTAACTTCCTGTACAACTAATTCTACGAGTTCGGTGTAAATTATTTTTCTGAGAATATCTTGATCTGTTGCCTCCAGCTCGAGGAGATCAGCATCTTCATACCTGTGTTTATTCCGGCTGTGTTTAAGATGGTCAAGACAAGCATTCTTAACGACAAGATAAAGAAAAGATTTTATCGGCTCAATGGCTTCGAAATGTTCTTTTCTTTCCCAAAGTTTTATGAAAGCGTCGGATACGATTTCTGACGAAGTCTGTTTATCTTTTATCAGCTTATAGGCGAAAAAGTGTAGTGCACGCGCATACTGATCCATCAGAAAGCTTAGGGCTGTTTCTTTCCCTATGCGTAAATCAGAAATCTGCTTATTAAGTTCGTCCATCATCGACAGGCTTATACTATGTGGTTACATACAAACTTAATGTATTTTACGCGAAATTAAAAGTGCATAATTAAGGTATATCCTCCGTTGTCAGACAAAGGATATACCTTTTGGTACAGACAGCTATTTATTGCGACCGGAACACCCAAAACCATGCTGTATCCCAAGCGCCCGCACCGGGCTCGGGATAGGCTAAAACCATCTCCTCACCATCCAGCACGAGGATATCATATTCATACACCGCCGCATTTCCTTCGTTAGGGGAGATTCCACACAAAACCGTCACGTTGTTCGTGGTGAGCTTACCTTTAGCCCAGACAGTGCCGTCCTCCGTGGTGACTCGCTTTGTCATGTCGAAAGCAAAAGTCCCTGTTATGCTTTCTCCGTTAGATTTTACTTTTGTCAATTGAGCACCCCGCAGGGAAAAGGTCATTTTGGCTCCTGTGCCTTCTCCGGGAGCCTGCCCATCGATTGCAGATTCCTCCAGTTTCCACCAAGCTGGAGCGAAATCTCCCATATACCCACCATTTCCCCAGACAGCCGGTTTGCTGGTATCCCATACCCAGTCTTTTTCGCTTCCGTCGGTTAAAAAACCCCATTCGGGCGGAACAGGGAAGGTTAGTTCACCTACTTCCACCTGCAGTGTTTTACTGATTTTGCTCCCATCGGGGTTCAATCCCGTGAAAATAATATCGTTCTCGCCGGTAGAAACCAACAATACGGTATCCGTTTTTCGTTGTGTCACGCCCACACCAAAATCCCACGAGGAAAGCACGGGGCTTTTATTGTCTAACACAACCTTATTACTTCGTTTTCCATCGACGATTATTTGGGTCGCCGTGATGTTCAGTTGATCCGCAGTTATTGCTGATCCGGGTCCCATCCTATCTTCGATAGGCTCGCATCCTACAAGTAAGAATCCAAGGATGGATAAGATATAAAATATTGTTTTCATCGTATATACAGTTTAAAGTTACCAACCAGGGAATTCGTGCGTAGACTCGCCCCAACCTTTATTTTGAGTAAGTACGCCATCAGAAAGTGCAATCTGGGATAGGGGGATAGGCCAGAATCCGCCTGTGGCTTCGAACCGACTGCGGTATCCACCACCAAACGCTCTCATTTGCGTATCGGCTCCTTTATTTTTGATGGCCACACCTTCTTGTTGAGCCAAGGCATCCCCTGCCTCATGCCAACGCATCAGATCAAAATAACGTAATCCTTCAAAGGCAAGCTCCCAACGGCGCTCTCGCTTTAGTGCGGCGAGCGAATAGGTTACCTCTGGGAGCTCGACACGTCTTCGAACGCGATTTAAGTTTGTATTAGTTTCCGTTAACTCCGCATGCATAAGCAATACGTCAGCAAAACGGATAAGGACCAAATCCTGCGTGTGGGCCAATTGATAGTCTGCCTGCGCGGCATCCGCCAAGATAGCATAGGAAGGAATAAGCTCTCCTTCGTTATACGCCGTAACAGCAATATATTTCTTTTGCCAAAAGCCGGTTTCCTCCATTTGGTTGTCCGCGCCGTATATGTAGCTATCTAAGTCGGTTTCGACATTGATAATCGATCCAGTTCTTCGGATATCAGTTGGTTCCGCTTGTTGCCACGCATTCCACAGGTTGCTGTTTACCGGACCGGCCCCCCAACCCTGTCCAAATGGAAATGTTCCTGCCTGCCCGTTATTTGATCGTAGGCCGGAATGGAGATTCATTTGGTTGGTATAGCCAAGTTTATACGTGTCTCCCCAATCGGCTAACGTACCAAATTTAATCGCAAATACAATTTCTTTATTACCGTCGCCAGCGTATTCCAGATTATTGTCCTGTGCATAAGGATAGTCTGCTTTGGTAAATCTATTGGAATAAGGCCAAAGATTTCTAAAATCATCCACTAGATCGTGACCGCTGTCGTCAACACAATCTTCCAGCCACTGTACGACCTGTGCCTTGGTGACAGCACCGCCAGACACCAAAGGCAGTTCTGTTTTATTGTAATAACCGGTGTAAAAAAGGAAAACACGAGCCATCAATGCTTGTGCCGCCCATTTGCTAGCATGCCCCGAGACAACACTTGTATAGGGGGTGGAGGGCATTATTTCAATAGCCGTTTTGAGATCCTCGGCAATAACTGCATAGGTTTCATCCGCTGGGGATTTTGGGACATTGGTGACAAGCGTGGACGTAAGCAGTGGAACCTCACCGAATAGTTGAGATAACTCAAAATAATAAAGTGCACGCAGAAAATAGACCTCGCCCAACCATTGCTGCTTTTGCGCATCGTCGGTCCACCCGCTTACGTTATCAATCGATTCAATGGCCATATTGGCTCTAAAAATCCCTTGATACCTCGCGCTCCAAAATGACAGGAAGCGATCGGGCTGGGTATTCATTAAATGGTCAAGGCCCTGCATATCACGATCATTTTCGCCACCGCCCCCAAAACGGTCGTCGGAGGCTAGCTCCGCCATATAAAAATGGGAATGCTGCGGATTAGACATTGCCGTATTGAGGCTAGTGTATATACCAGTCAGCATACTATTGGCATCGGCGACTGTAACCGGAAAGTTCCCTGTATTTTTTTTATCGAAACTTTCCGTATCCAGAAATTTTTCGCAGGAACTTAGGAATCCTATAGTGAATACAAATAAAATTATCTTTTTCATGTCTTTACATTAAAATTTGAGATTTAAACCAAACATTACTGTTCGTGGTTGTGGATAGAATCCTAAGTCTATCCCCGAAACCCATGGTTCGTCATACCCGTATCCAATCTCGGGATCCATCCCACTATAGTTGGTAAAAGTGAATAGGTTTTGAACGGTGGCGTAAATGCGGGTTTGGCTGAAAGGAGATTTCTTCCATATCTGCTTGAGGTCGTATCCTAAGGTGACGTTTTGTATCTTCACGAAATCACCATTTTCAATATAAATATCGGATATGTACTGGTTATTGGTATGGCTCCCACTGGTCAACCTCGGCAGGCTGTTGGACGTACCCTCGCCATGCCATCTTCCAAATATTTCGGTGGTATAATTTTGTAAAGGGCTATCCGCAAAGGAACGGTAGGACTTCGCAATTTGATGTCCAAAAGACCCGATAGCAGTGACCGCCAAATCGATTCCCTTGTAACCAACAGTAAGGTTTAATCCGCCACTGAAATCGGGGTGGGGATTTCCTATTATCGTTTTGTCGCCGTCCGTGATGGCGCCGTCCCGGTTGTTGTCTACGAAAATTACATCGCCAGGCTGGGCGTTAGGCAGGACGCCATGACCGCTCTGGCGTAAGGCCTCGATCTGCTCTTGGGTTTGAAAGATACCGTCGGTTTGAAAGCCGTAGAAATAGCCGATAGGATAGTTAACTTGAGCCCGGTACATTGGTTGGGTTCCCTGACTAAGTACATCGGGTTCGCCGTGTATAATCCCCTCATCGTTGTCGATCCGGAGCACTCGGTTTTTGTTGTAGGCGCCATTAATGCCAATGCCATAACGAAAGTCTCCTTTGGTATCGCTCCAATCCAATCCGATCTCTATCCCTTTGTTTTCTACGTCTCCACCATTCACAAAACGTCCCGATGTGCCGTAGGTTGCCAGAACGGGTACAAACACCAGCCAATCTTTAGTCGTTTTTTTATACCAATCGAAAACGAAAGCTAGTCTATTGTTTAAGAATCGGGAGTCAAAACCTATATTAAGCTGCTCAGACGTTTCCCAAGAAATATCAGGATTTGGCGACACATCTGGGTATGCTCCCCGAATCAACGTATTCTTGTTGTTTCCGAAATAATAACCGTTTCTGACATCGATGGCGATCGTGGGTAAATATTGAAATGGGGGGATATCTGCGTTTCCGTTTTGCCCCCAGCTGGCACGTAACTTCATGAAATCCATAAAACCGTTGTCCTCTAAGAAATCTTCATTGGTCATGATCCAGCCCGCCGAGGCAGATGGAAAGTAACCCCAACGATGACCTCGCGAAAAATTAGAAGAACCATCAGCTCTTAAAACTAAGGATGCCATATAGGTCTCATTGATGTTATAATTCACTCGACCAAAATAAGAGGAGATTTTGAATTCGGGGAGGTGTGCGCCTCCTACAGTGGGGATAAAACCATCATACCCTTGTCCGTTGCCCACCCAGGCTTTGTCCCACTGCCCGGGAAATGAGGAATTTGCTGTTGTTACACTCAGGTTCTCGCCAATACCATTTTTCTCGATCGACTGGCCCACCACCATATCCATCTGATGTCCTTCTAAGGGGCTGAAGTTATAACTTAGCGTGTTCTCTAATAAAATCTTATACCCTAACTCCTGGTTTTGGGAAATATCATCCACGGGGTTAGTCAGGGTAGTTGAAAGCGCGTACGCGGGTGTATATTGTCGGTAGGAAGAGGCATTTAACCGATATCCAAAATTCGATTTAAAAACCAAGTTTCTGATGGGTTGAATTTCCAGATAGGCGTTTGCAGAAAGACTGTGGCTCTTGCTCAAGTTTTGTCCGCGGCGATAGTCCATCTCGGCTACCGGATTAGCTGTCGCGCCATCGAAGGCCCATCCGTCGGCAACCTTGCTCGCTTGATCATAGTAGTCACCATTTTCGTTTCTAACAGGCAACAACGGATTACCAACCAACATGTTGTGTATATCGTTCCAATAGATATTTCCGATTCCGATTCCTGAACGATTATTGAACCCGTAATTCACGTTTTCGCCAAATTTAAGGATCGTAAAATCGTCATTCTGGAGCAGGATATGTTCAGAATTGATACGTGCCGTATGACGTTGGAAGTTTGGCTCTACTGGCACACCCATAATGCCTTGTCGATCGGTGATAGAATATCCAATCGAAAAGCGAGATTGTTCGTTACCGCCCATTATGTTAAGGGATGTATTATGCAGTAGTGCGTTGTCATTATGTATTTCTTTAAGCCAGTCAGTGCCATTCCACGTGCCGCTAGTAATCTGCTCATACTGCTTGGGGATAAGTGTCGCCCAATCGAAAGGACTTGCTCCCTCATTAAATCGCCGCTCATCCTGTATGGCCATATATTCTTGGGCATTTAACAGTGATGGAAGTTTATATGCATTTTGGAAGCCAACATAGCTATCCAGGTGTATTGTCGTGCGTCCTTCTTTGCCCTGCTTGGTTGTGACCAGTACAACGCCATTGGCGGCCCGGGAACCATAGATGGCGGCAGAGGCCGCATCTTTTAACACATCAATTGTTTCAATGTCGGATGGATTAAGCATGTTAATATCGCCGCCCGGTACGCCATCGATAACGTAAAGTGGGGCAGAATTGCCGGTCGTTCCTATACCACGGATGGTCACCTTAAAGCTTTCGCCTGGCATACCTGAATTTTGCGTAATTTGAACCCCTGGAGATTGACTTTGTAACGCTTCTAATATACTTGGCGTGCTCAGTTTCTGTAGATCCTCTCCTTTGACTTGGATGCTAGCTCCGGTAATCAATTTTTTCTTCTGCGTACCGTAGCCTACTACGACAACCTCATCTAAATCACCAAAACTGGCTTTCAACGTTACGTTGATGGTTTGTTGATTGCCGATGGTGATCTCCGATTTGATAAAGCCAACATACGAAACTTGAAGAACACTATTGGGAGCGTTCACAGCGATGGAAAAGTTCCCTTGTTCGTCTGTACTTGTCCCGTCATTCGTACCAGCAACTTGTATCGACGCACCTTGGATGGGTCTGCCTTGCTCGTCTGTGACGCGCCCGTTTATGATACGCTCTTGTTTGATCGGCGCAGCGGATGGCGGGAAGTTCATTTTATTGGAACGACGGAGGATAATCGTTCCGTCAGATATCTCCCACGCGATGGGTTGACCGGCGAATAGCGTGGTTAGTGCTTTTTCTAAGGGCACATGCTTGATATCTATCGTGATCTTCGTATCTGCAAGATCTTTTCCGTTTAATAAAAATGGCATGCCGCTTTGTTTTTGAACGGTCTGCATAATATGAATAAGTGGAGCGTTTACGGCCTTCAGTGATACTTGTTGCGCGAATCCACTAGCTGTGAGTTTAAAAACACTCAATAACGTAAGCAAAATAGTTAATTTCATAAGGACTATCCAGCGTTTTAGTTTAGAAGAGGCAGGTTCCCTGCCATAATCATTATGTTGCAAAAAAATCATATTTTTGTACAATTAGGATTTGGTAATGAATAAGAGTTTATAATCTGTATCGACGCTTTTCAGCAAATCGTAATGACCGAACTCGGGTGTACGAGACCCGATTCGGTTTTTGCTCACATTAGGTATTTGATGCCTGTTCTTTCCATAGTTCGTTCGTTTAGTGTTTATTCTTTAATTATTATTAAATTCGATGTTTTTCCGCTTTTTCGAAGCGTAAATTTGACGCCACTTTTTTCGATAATACGCAGGGCCTCGGCAAGGTTTTTATCTCTGTCTATTTCCCCATAGAAATAGGTTGGCGAAATCTGATCTTGATAGCTGACGTCAATGGCATACCAACGGCTGATTGACTTCATTAAATCGCGTAGTTCTGTTTCGTAAAACAGGAATTTATTATCTTTCCAGGCTACGAAAGGTTGCACATCTACTTCTTTTTTAATGATGTTTCCGGCAGTGCTGCTTATGACTTGTTGATTGGGCACTAAATGTACCTTTTGATGTCCGGATTCTATACTAACCGACCCTTCGACTAGCGTAGTTACAGTACGGATATCATCAGCATAAGCGGATACGTTAAACGCTGTACCCGTGACGAGAATTTTCTGATTTCTACAAATGACTTCAAACGGTACGACTTGATCGTCATCGGTAACGGGTGCAACTTCAAAATAAGCTTCGCCCTCTAAGGTAACTTTACGATGCCGGCTATCGAATTGGAGTGGATATACTAATGTTGATTGGGCGTTCAACCATACCTTGCTTCCGTCTGATAAGGTGACTTTATATTTGCCTCCTTTGGGAACATGAATTGTGGCTTTAATATGAGAAATCCTGTTCTTATCTATTACCAATAAAGGTGTACCATCAGCATAGGATAACTGGTTGTCAAGGATAATCCCATCTTTGTCGCTCCTCAAGTTTATCTCCTTACCATCGGACAGAACGAGCTTTGCTTTATTGGTTCCAGCCTGTATACTGGAAAGGCTTACCTCCTCCCCGACCACGGGAGCGCTAAGTCGAAAATAACTAAAAAAACCTGCTATCAACAGAACAGCTGCAGCGGCAAAATAGATAAAGTATAACCTTCTTGAACGGTTTCCCGTATTTGCAGCTGTACTGGCTCTTTTCAAGGTTCGCTCCTTCAGTTTGCGTAGCCAGTCTTCGCCTTCCTCCTGCTCAAGCTGAATCCAAGATAGCCCATCTTCAAAGATTTCATCGCCTTCGGTAAGGGATTTAAAAAAAGCTTCATTTTCTGGCGTTTCCCCTCGCCATTGTTCCAAGACTATGCGTTCTTCTGGAGTAAGTTCTCCGTCCATGTATCGTTTAATGAGCCTGGCTATTTTTGATATAGCTTTCATGTTTATAGTGGTTGTGTACTTCCTATAACGACATCTATATGGGAATCTTAGTAAGATTTTTCACTTTTTTTGCTGTAATAGTTCGCGAAGTTGTAATATGTTAATATGATGTGCGTCTGGGTGATGTTCTCTTTCTTGCTAACACGAATTCCTTGGTTGATTTTATATGACGATGACGATATGGTTTGTAAGTTCTGTGGATTAAACGATAAATATTTGTTTATCTTTACGACCATGTTGGAAATAAAACGAAATACAGAAAACTTGAGGCACATCTTATTGATGTGGTTTGTTTTATTTTCCCTTAGTCCTTGCGTTGTTAAGGAAGTACTGACTAGCGCGGCAAATATTGACTATGTCAAACCGCTCAACACAACTAAGGCTTCTACTCGATCAAATCTTTGCTCCTATTCTTTGAATATGGGCTTGCGGATTTCAACTGTAAGGAAATCAAAAATTAACCAACAAATTGATCCGGTTGATTTATCGCGTGATCAGCTTTTAGATCTCCTGTCTGCTAAGGTTCTCCGTCATTATACGGCAACCTTTCGTGGTAATAGCCCGCCCAAATATATTTTATATAAACGTATGAAGATTGATGTAGTCTGAGCCTAGGACATACAAACATCTACAATTTTTTACGTTTAATAAAATATCAATTCAATGAAACATCATCATATTGACGGTACGGCAAACCTTGCCGGACTGTTTACGTTGTCTCTACGTTGGGTCATCGGTTGGACCTACTTTTCCGCTTTTTGGAGACGTTTGATCTTAGAGAACAAGCTTATTCCCGAAGAAGCAGGATATATAGGAGAAAAATCCAATCATTTCCTCCCTAACGCACTGGGTATTAAGCCGATTATTGAATACCTGGTTTCTAACCCCGAAGCATTACAAACTTCCATGGTTATATTCACGATTATAGAAGCTATCGTGGGATTGTTCATCATCCTAGGTCTATTTACAAGATTGATGAGCATAGGTGTATTTTTCCTTGCATTGGGTATCTTGTTGGGATCTGGCTGGATTGGAACCACCTGTCTGGACGAATGGCAGATAGGCGTATTGGGCATTGCATCTGGTTTTACCTTATTCTTGAGCGGGAGTGGCGCATATTCTCTCGATAAATACATTATGGATAGGCCGTACATTTTTACTAGTAGGATCTGGTTCAGGTGGTTGGGGTCGGGCACTCTCCCGATCAAAAGTCCGCAGACGAAAATTTTGATAATGTCGGTATTCATCTTTGGACTTACCTTGTTTACCAATCAGTATTTTCATGGTGGCGTTTTCGGTACACTCCATAATAAATCGGTGAAACCGAAAATTGAAATCTCGAACATTCGACAGGAGGGTTCTGACCTAACCTTTCAGCTTTTCCGGGTTGAAGGCGCGGATGTGTATGGGTCATTTTTGATCAGGATAGAGATTTTGGATAAAAATAATGAGGTCGTTAAATTCATCGGTCAGGATAAATTGGCGCGATTCCCAAACGACAGGATTCACAATCACTATGTGGCAAAAATCAAACCTGGAAAACATAGTTTGGTTATACCTCTTGGGGCAAAAGCTGATGTCTCTATAGATATGGGGGAAATACTACTGAAGGATGGTTATTACTTAAAACTGACCGACATCAGTGGAACGGTATGGACAGCGAAAATAAAAGCATCGACAGCTGAGGTGTAATACGTCCTATTCGCAGACATAAGCCCTGGAGCAAAGTGCTTCAGGGTTGTTTATTGTATGCAAACTTTGGATCGAAGAATCCAATGTTATACCTGAACAATTTAAATAGACGGTGTAAAGTTCCGTAGTTAATCGGCAGGAAGTCCCCACACAGTAACCACCAAGCGCCTAGGTCCTCCATGATCACGGTGTTCGCAGAGATAAATACCCTGCCAAGTCCCTAGGTTGAGCCGACCATCTGTGACGGGAATTGTAATTGAATTCCCTAACAACGAACTTTTCAAATGAGCGGGCATGTCATCCGACCCTTCGTAATCGTGGCGATAGTCCGGATCGTTCTCGGGTACTGATTTATTAAAAAAGGTTTCAAAATCTAATCGCACAGTAGGATCGGCATTTTCATTGATTGTCAATGATGCGGATGTATGTTGAATAAAGACCTGGCAGATTCCCGTTTTGATAGTGGCTATTTCAGGTAATGATCGGATGATGTCTGAGGTGATTAGGTGGAAGCCTCTTGTTTTAGGCGTAATGTCCAGTGAAGTTTGAAAAATGCGCATAGGAGATATCTGTTTTACAACACCAATATAGCATTTTTAGGTTCAATTACAGGAAATATTTACAGTACACACGAGCAGACCTTTTTGTTAAGATGTGTTAAACCGGCATCGAGATTATACGAAATGTATAAGAATTGCTGTTATAATAGTACTTCATAATTTTAGGTTTATAATTGGTTAGTTAGTTAAAGATCCTGAGGTTCCCCGCCTCAGGATTTTTTTGCTTGTTAGTGGACATTCAACTGGGTGAAGGTAAACTAAACTAACACGTAGTGTGGGCTTATTTTCTTATTTTAGCAAATAATTAAATCCGTTGTGGAATATGAAGAGAATAGGCTTTTTATCTTTTGGTCATTGGGACAACCATCCGGCATATGCTGCTCGCACTGCAAGCGACACTTTGCTTCAATCCATTGATTTAGCAATAGCAGCTGAAGAAATTGGTTTAGACGGTGCATATTTTCGTGTACATCATTTTGCTAAACAACTAGCTTCGCCCTTCCCTCTGTTGGCGGCGATAGGCGCTAGAACCCGTAAAATCGAAATTGGCACGGGTGTAATTGACATGCGCTACGAGAACCCTCTATACATGATCGAAGATGCCGGAGCGGCTGATCTAATTTCTGGAGGTCGCTTACAATTAGGTATCAGTAGAGGGTCTCCCGAACAGGTAATTGACGGATGGCGTTATTTCGGATATGAGCCCGCCGAAGATAAGACGGATGCCGACATGGGACGCCAAAAAGGGTTGGAGTTCTTAGAAAAACTAAATGGCATTGGGTTTGCCGAACCTAATCCTAACCCCATGTTCCCGAATCCACCCGGCTTATTACGTTTAGAACCACACGCGGAAGGATTGCGCGACCGTATATGGTGGGGCGCGGGTTCCAACGCTACTGCTATCTGGGCAGCTCAACAAGGGATGAACCTTCAAAGTTCTACACTTAAAGACGACGAAAGTGGAAAGCCATTTCATATACAGCAGGCAGAACAGATCAGATTATTTAAAAAAGCTTGGAGAGAGACCGGACATACACGAGAACCGAGGGTGTCCGTAAGCCGCTCAATCTTCGCATTGGTGAATGACCAGGACCGATATTATTTTGGGCACGAAGCTAGCAGAGAAGACAAAGTCGGTATGATTGAACCCAATAAACGTGCTATCTTCGGACGTAGCTATGCCGCGGAGCCGGATCAACTCATTGAAGAACTAGCTGCGGATGAAGCTATTAAGGAAGCTGACACCTTGCTCCTGACCATACCAAACACGCTGGGCGTCGATTACAACGTGCACGTTCTTACCGCTATCTTACAACACGTGGCTCCTGGATTAGGTTGGCGATAAGGCGGTAGAAGCAATACTTAGAATACTAAACTGGCACGACTATCGTATAGCATTAGGTAGCAAATTACATACCGATGAAAAAACGAAGTACGCATATCCTTACCATAGTAGGTTGTGGAGATGCTTTTTCCAGTGGTGGGAATGCCCAGACTTGCTTTCATGTCGAATCGCCGGAGGGGACATTCTTGATTGACTGTGGCGCCGGAACACTTGCCGGCATAAAAAAACACGGCTTATCTGTAGCAGAAATCGATACGATTATTATTTCGCATTTTCATGGTGACCATTATGGCGGTTTGCCCTTTATACTGCTGGATGCAGCCAAAGAAAAACGAGAAGAACCGCTTACCATTGTGAGTCCTCCTGGCGGTAAAGAAAAGATCCAACAGTTGGTCGAACTTCTTTATCCAGGAAGCAACGTGTTGGATAACTTAAATCTGAACTATGTGTACTACCGACAGGAGAAGGAAATTACATTGTCGTATGTCACCGTAACGCCAATACCGGTAGCACATAAGCCAGAAAGTCGCCCTCATGGCATCCGAATACGTACAGCACAGAAAACGATTGGGTATTCTGGAGACACTGGCTGGACCGACCAACTGATAAAGATTGCTGCGGATACCGACTTATTTATTTGCGAATGTTGCTTTTACGCGACGGCGGTTGATGGACATCTCCATTACCTACAATTGTGTGAGAAAACAAACCATTTTCGTACAAAACAAATCCTACTGACTCATTTTGATGAAGAAATGTTAGCAAATCTCGACAAAGTCGAGTTACGCCATGCGTATGATGGTTTGCAGTTAATCATATAAAATTGTACAGAATAGAAGACATACTGCCATCGTGCTGACGTCACTTTTCTTGCCCTGTGCTAAGTCTATTATAACGCGTAATAAATAATTTTGATAATTAAAATACATGTATTATGGCACCGAGACCTTCTAAAATTTGGGCAGATTACCCTGTAAAAGATATAAACAGGTCTAAAGAATTCTACCGTGCTTTGGGCTTTACGGTACGGCAACTGACCCATGACGGAGATGATTTCATTTCGCTCTCAATTGGTGACAACGGCTTTGTTCTTAACCTTTTTTCCACGGAGCGATTTGAGAGGGGCGTGAGGACGAAAGCTTTGGATACTTGGGGAACAAACGAAGTAAATTTCAGTATTTCGGCCGACACCAAAGATGAAGTACTAGCGTGGGAACAAGCGCTTCTCGATATCGATGCGGATATCATCAGTCCGCCTGAGGAGATGAAAGAAGGTTGGTGGGTAATGCGTTTTGCTGACCCCGACGGCCATCGCTGGGTAATATTGAATATGGAGAAGTAAAAATCGTATTCATAAATACAAAGCATTTTACTTAAGTTTGTACTAAACAATTTAGTAAAATGAAACAATCAGGAACAGCGGATCTTCCCTTACATTACGGTAAAGTTCCCCCTTGGTTATATGAGCGCATGTCTTCTTTGGGATTATCAATAATTGAGGCCATCTTAAGCGATTATGGTAAAGCGGAGGTTTTGCGAAGGTTAGCTGATCCGTTTTGGTTTCAAAGCTTTGGCGCAGTGCTGGGGATGGACTGGCATTCCTCGGGAATTACCACATCAGTCATGGGTGCCTTAAAGCGTACGATCAATCCGGCATCCTCATCATTGGGAATCTATATATGTGGAGGAAAGGGTAAACTGTCGCGAGAGACGCCAATTGAGCTGTTGCGAGTTGCCGAACGAACTGGTCTTGCTGGCGACCAACTCGTTAGGGCATCCAAGCTCTCTGCTAAAGTGGACAACACAGCGATACAGGATGGCTATCAATTATATTTGCACAACTTTGTTGTGGCTGACAACGGTAGTTGGACGGTGGTCCAACAGGGCATGCATGGTCGAGATGGTACCGCTAGAAGATATCACTGGCATTCGGAAAACCTGAGATCGTTTATCGAAGAGCCGCATACGGGAATCAATGGTATCCCGCAGGGATACATCTTAAACCTCACGGCCGCTAGTGCAGCTAACAATCGGAACGGCATTTTAGCTATTTCCCGCGAGGATTCGTCAAAAGTTACACGGGATTTTGCTCGCTTGATGATGCCAGGGCATCATGATGTTCGTTCATCGGATGTAGATCTAAAAAGATTAGGGGCATTGTTATATGTAACGCGTGAATCGCATCCTGACAACTTCGAAGACCTCTTGCTACTGCAAGGCGTGGGACCGCGCACTATGCAGTCCCTAGCGCTGGTAAGTGAAGTAATACATGGCGCTCCTTCCAGATTTAAGGATCCTGCCCGTTTCTCGTTTGCACATGGAGGCAAAGATGGACATCCCTTTCCGGTACCGATCGATATCTACGACGATAGTATACAGATACTACAGAAAGGTATTGAAAAATCGAAACTTGGGAATGCGGACAAATTAAAGACAATCAATAAACTGCACGAAGTCGTGCTCCAAGCAGAAGCAAATTTTACTCCGAAATTTGATATGCGGCAGGTTATTGAGCAAGAGCGTAGAGATTCTTGGAAACATGACGGGAGAACTGTTTTTGGGAAAGCTCAAAAGCATTCTCCTTATGCGCCGGGCTGCCAGCTCTCATTATTTTAACTAAACGTTTAACCTTTTAATACTGCTGTTCAATTAACATAGATTAAAAACATATATTGCCCTAACCCTGTTATATTTTTTGTTCGTATAAGTCTTCGAATTTGTTTTCTTTCTACAAAATTTTTATACCTTTGCGAATCTTGGTTAAGTATTATTAAGCTAAATCGTAAGTAAGATTATATAAACTACAAACAAATACACGAAGACAGACAATGCAGAGTAAAGGGCTGATTAAATTTTTGGTAGTAGTGGTGTCAATAGCATGCCTCTATTCCCTATCATTCACATTTGTTACACGAAAAGTAGAACGAGACGCTGCGGAATATGCGAAAGGCGATATGGCCAAAGAGAAGGCATATCTGGATTCCATAGCTGGTGAGGAAGTTTACAATTTAGGTGTAGCTAAATTCACCTACAGGGAGGCGAAAGCGCACGAATTAGCGCTGGGCTTAGACCTTAAGGGTGGAATGAACGTCACAATGGAAATATCATTAGACGAACTCATTAAAAATTTGGCGAACAACCCTAAAGACGACAACTTTAACAAGGCCATCGAATCTGCTCTTCAAAAGAGTAAATCGGTAAATAGAGGCCTCGTCGAGCTTTTCGTAGAAGAATATAAGGCTTTAGGAGCAGGAACGCCCCTGGCAACTTTCTTCGCAACGACAGATAATGCCTCGCTTATTAAGGCAACTAGCTCTGATAATGAGGTACGGAGTTTTTTAGATAAAGAAGCTGATAATGCTATAGAAAACTCTTTCAAGGTATTACGTACGCGCATCGATAAATTTGGTGTAGCCTCGCCAAATATCCAAATCCAACAAGGTACAAACCGTATTCTAATAGAGCTTCCTGGTGTAAATGACGAAGAACGTGTTCGCAATCTCTTACAGGGATCAGCTAAGTTGGAATTCTATGAAACACACGATAACTATCAGGTGTACCCACTACTGGAGAACCTCAACAACATTTTAGCCAGTTCGTTAAAATCCGCTGCACCTTCGGCTCCGTCCGCAGCAGTTGCGGAAGATTCGGATGCAACAGACAGCGTTTCTAATGATGATAATCTGTTAGCTAATTTAGGAGCGGCCTCGAAAGATAGTACCGACACCGCTGGAGTTTCTGCGGACTTAACTGCAAGCAATCCGTTGTTTGCCGTTTTAAATCCAGCCACTTATATGGAGCAAAACGGTCAGCCAAACCTAACACCGGGTGCGATGATTGGTATTGCTAACCTAAAAGATACTGCTCGTGTTAATGAATACTTAAATCGTCCGGAAGTAAGGTCCAATATTCCTGGGAATTTAAAATTCTTATGGTCCGTTAAACCGGAACAGAGAACGCCTAACTTTCTCTCCTTATACGCAATCAAGACATCAGGTCCTGAAAATGGAGCTGTCTTGACGGGCGACGTCATTACCGACGCGCGCGACGATTTTAATGAGAAGAACCAGCCAGTTGTTTCGATGTCGATGAATTCCGAAGGAGCTCGTCAATGGCGTAGAATTACAGCCCAAGCGGCACAGAACAATAATGCTGCCATCGCTATTGTATTAGACGGTGTTGTGTACTCTGCTCCCGGCGTAAACGAGGAAATTCCTAATGGTAACTCTTCTATATCTGGTAACTTCACTATTGAAGATACGAAAGACTTAGCTAATGTATTAAAGGCAGGTCGTCTTCCAACGACGGCAAAGATTGTGGAGGAAGCAATTGTTGGTCCATCGTTAGGACAAGCTGCCATTGACGCGGGTATCAATTCTTCCGTTATCGCTCTTGTCGTAGTAATGCTATTTATGATTGCTTACTACAACCGTGCTGGCATAGCAGCGAACATTGCGGTATTGTTTAATGTGTTCTTCTTAATGGGAATTTTGGCGTCCCTAAACGCCGTACTTACTTTACCTGGTATTGCGGGCATTGTATTAACGATGGGAACCGCAGTGGACGCTAACGTCCTGATATACGAACGTATTCGAGAAGAATTAGGCCTGGGAAAATCCATTCGACAAGCGATTGCCGACGGTTATAAAAATGCTATGCCTTCCATTTTGGACTCGCAGATAACAACGTTCTTGGTTGGTCTAGTATTGTTTTTCTTTGGCAGCGGACCGATTTTAGGATTTGCTACTACATTGATGATCGGTATCATTACTTCATTATTTACGTCTATCTTTATTTCGCGTCTGATTTTCGAGTACATGCTATCGAAAGACTGGAAAGTATCTGTATCGTTTCCTTGGTCTGCAAATACTTTAAAAAATGCAAATTTCCAATTTATCAAAAAACGGAAAGTATTTTACGGTATTTCCATCATTGCTTCTATTATTGCTTTAGCGGCTATATTCACCAAAGGTTTCACACTAGGGGTAGATTTCAGTGGCGGACGCAGCTATACGGTCGCTTATGAAAAAGCTGTCGATTTAGAAGAGGTACGTAAAAACCTTGACGATGTATTTGGCTTAACAACTGAAGTAAAAACTTTTGGTAGTGAAAACCAGGTACGCGTTACAACAACGTATCATGTGCAGGAAACTAGCGACGAGGCAGATGGGGAAGTATTAGGTAAATTAAACGAAGGATTATCTAAAATCGAAGGTAATGGGTACGAGATCCTTTCTTCTCAGAAAGTTGGTCCTAGTATCGCAACCGATATAAAAGATAGGGCGATATGGTCCGCCATATTTGCGATTGTGATTATCGCGGGGTATATTTTGGTGCGTTTCCGCAAATGGCAATACTCAATGGGAGCAGCAGTATCAACTATTCACGATGCGATTATCTTGTTGGGGCTATTCTGCATTCTAGATGGCATTGTTCCGTTCTCGTTAGACCTCGACCAACACTTCGTGGCAGCTATTTTAACCGTGATCGCGTACTCTGTGAACGACACGGTGGTTGTATTTGACCGTTTGAGAGAATATTTAGGTAGATCACATAAAGATGGTTTCGGAGATACCATCAACAAAGCTATCAACTCTACGTTGAGCCGAACCATTATTACTTCACTGACATTGGTCTTCGTCTTAGCTGTTTTATTCCTATTTGGCGGCGAAGTAATCCGAGGATTTTCATTTGCTATATTAGTGGGTATTGTTGTAGCTACCTATTCTTCGATTTTTCTTGCCGCACCGTCGGTCTACGACCTGAGAAAAGGGAAAAGTATTGTCGAAGAAAAACCAGAAAAGGCAAAAGTTGTTACCCCGTAGACACGGTTAACTATGATAAAAAAGAAAAGGTCTCCGAGAAATCAGAGACCTTTTCTTTTTCATCATCATTTTTTCATCATTTAATCGTTTGCGTTAGTTGATTGCTATAATTTTTCCTAGTTTTGGACTTCAAAAAGTTCATCTGATGAAATATATATTCACTAGTCTGGCTATTGGTTCACTGACTTTTTTCAGCGCCTGCCAATCCGAAAGCAATGGTAAAACGAAGGTAGTTATGCAACAACAAACTGCCGAACATCACCATTCTTCTACTACTGCACAGCCATCAATACCTATGGCGAAAGAGGCTGCAAAGCAATTGCCAGACTTTAAATTTTATAAGGTCAAATCAGGTATAGCATTCACGAATAAAGATATACCTGCCAATCGCAACACGATATTTATCCTATTTGATCCAAGCTGTGGTCATTGTCAACAGGAAACCGGGCTTTTAGCGAAAAACTATGAAAAGCTGAAAAACGTCAATCTTTATTTTATTTCTATGAATGACCCTGCACTCATGGCGTCTTTTTTGGAAACTTTTGGTAAAGAACTTGTCAACAAGCCGAATGTGGAAATGTTGTATGACAAAAACCAAGAATTTATTCAAAAATTCCACGTACCGGCACAGTTTCCGGCAAATTATGTATATGGAGCGAATGGAGCTTTGAAAAATAATTGGGACGGAGAAAAAGCTATTGATTTTGTCATCGCTGAGTTTACAAAATAATGAATGTTGCAATCAATGGCTTTGGAAGGATTGGACGCAATACTTTACGCAACATCTATCGGCGAGGCCTTCAAAAGGAAATCAGGATTGTTGCTATCAACGATTTGGCGGATACGACTACTTTAGCGCATTTACTGAAATATGATTCTGTCCATGGGCCATTCCCGTTTATGGTCCATAATGATGCAGAGCATCTTTTTATCGAAGGACAATCTATTAACGTGTTAAATGAAAAAAGCCCTCTGCTACTTCCTTGGGAGACGTTAAACGTCGACGTAGTAATCGAATCAACCGGTATCTTCACCAGTAGGGAAAAAGCTGCTTTACATCTGAAAGCGGGGGCAAAACAAACCATTATATCGGCCCCGTCGCCAGACAAAGAAGTCCCTACGGTTGTTTTGGGCATTAATGATAAGGTTTTTGACTGGCAGACATCCCTGTTTTCAAATGCTTCCTGTACGACCAATAATGTTGCTCCTTTAGTTAAGATATTAGATGAAAATTGGGGTATTAATGATGGTTATATCACTACCGTGCATTCAATGACCGGAGACCAAAACCTGCATGATGCCCCCCACCGAGATTTGCGTAGGGCTCGCGCAGCATCGTCTTCGATTATACCAACTACAACAGGTGCTGCAAAAGCCATTACCAATGTTTTTCCGCATCTGGATGGACGGCTCGGTGGTGCAGGTATACGTGTTCCGGTACTTAATGGTTCGTTAACTGATTTTACTTGCACGCTAAAGCAACAGACGACGGTGGAAGAAATCAACACCAAATTTAGAGAAGCGGCAGAAGGAATCTTAAAAGATATTCTGTATTATACGGAGGATCCTATCGTCTCCGTTGATATTATCAATAATCCTTATTCTTGCGTTTTTGACGCTCAACTCACATCCATCGTTGGTGGCTTGGTAAAAGTGGTCGGATGGTACGATAATGAATTTGGTTATTCTAACAGATTGGTAGATTTGCTGGTTAAAGTTCACCAATTACCCCAATACCAAAAAGTGCAAAATCATATTTAACAGGATCTTCCGGATCGAAGCGTTTTAAATTTTCTGTCAGCTCTACAGCGGTTTTCCAATTAACTTTATCTGACGTAATTAATCCGAACTTACGAGCAACGCGTTCTACATGAACGTCGCAGGGACAGATAAGATCATGTGGCTTTATTCTATCCCATATACCAAAATCCACGCCTTGACGATCTCTGCGGACCATCCAACGCAGAAACATATTTATACGCTTACAGCTGGATTTTTGTAAAGGAGAGCTGATATGTTTTCGGGTACGGATGGGATAGTCAGGCAAGGAGAAAAAATATGCTTTAAATTCGTTTAAACTTTCCTCCATCGAAAAGGACACTGTCGACTGATCGCCGAGCATAAAAGCATCTTCCAATGAACTAAATCGACCATAATGGAAACGTAAAAAGGAAATAAAATATAAGAGGTCAGTATCATTAAAAGTACGGTGTTTGAATCCTAAAAGATTTCTCAAATCCACCTCTTCATGCCTCATTATGAAGTCTGCAGGTTGTCCGTCAAAACGTTCAATCAATTCTTTACACTTGTTGATGATGGTTTTCCGCTGCCCCCAAGCCAAAATAGCAGCAAAGAAGCCCATTATCTCTATGTCCTGTTTCTTAGTAAACAGATGAGGAATACATATCGGATCGTTTTCAATAAACGTATGTTGGTTAAACGATGCTACTTTATCGTCTAAAAACTGCTTCATGTCGAAGTCTGCCATGTAATCGTTGGTATTTTACAATTTCGGTATAAAGATACCCAATTCGTAAATACCCACAATATTTATAATACCTTTGCATTAAATTAAGCGCTTATGGATCTCAAGAAAAAAAAGAATGTATTGCATCCTAGAAACATCCACCGATCGGGCTATGACTTCCCCAAATTGGGAGATGCAAATCCAGCATTGAAAGATTATATCATCGAGACCTCTTTTGGCACCGTGTCTATCGACTTCGCGAATCCTAAAGCGGTTGTTGAACTTAATAAGGCACTCCTAAAAGCCTATTATAATGTACAAAACTGGTCCATTCTGAAAAATAGCCTCTGCCCTCCTATTCCAAGCCGAGCAGACTATATACATTATGTTGCAGACCTGCTAGCGGCTGACAACGACGGTGTTGTTCCAACGGGGTCGGGAATAAATGTTTTAGATATCGGAACAGGCTCATCCCTCATTTACCCGATTTTAGGTGATCGGATTTATGATTGGAACTTCCTGGGGACAGACATTGATATTACGGTGTTAAATCATGCTAGATCTCTGATCAAAACGAATAGTGGATTGCCTAAAAAGATTACCGTGCGATTACAGGAGCATAAAGAACGTATCTTTGATGGTGTCCTTGACAAGGACGCTTACTTTGATTTGGTTATATGTAATCCTCCCTTCTATAAATCAAGAGAGGAAAATTGGCAGAAGACAACTAAAAAATTCCATAATCTAAATCAGGATAAAGAAGCGCTTCCTGTACAGAACTTCGGCGGATATCCCAATGAACTGTGGTGCGAGGGCGGAGAACGGAAGTTTGTCCGCGATATGATTAACGAAAGTATGCGATTCAAAAAACAATTAGGGTGGATCACCAGCTTGGTTTCCAATAAAGAAAACCTAAAACCCCTTATCGCCTCGCTAGAATATAATAAAGCTTCCAAAATCGAAATTCTTAATATGACTCAGGGACAAAAGGCTATCCGTATTTTAGCTTGGAAATGGTAGTATAAGGTGATCAACACCTTATACATCATTCTTTACTGGCTTATCTCTCAACTTACGTACAAAAAGATTGTAGTTCTCGTGTTTTTCAACATAGATTTCTTCTCCTGCATCGATAAATCCATCTAACGCAACGGCATCATACCACACTCCATCAATTTCAATTTTACCTCCCGGTCTTAGAACCGTTCGGGCAATACCGTTTTTATAAAGCAGATTTGTTTTCTGCGGAGATGAAGTATATCCGACGTCGGCTTTCTGTTCATCTTGGAGAACTAATCGCTTAAAGGCGGAGGATCTTAGGATATTCTTCCCGAAAATAACCATTAAGACAATAGAGAGCACCATTGCTCCCGTTACAATTAAAAATGATTCCATCAATAATCCTGGTTTGGCTAGTTTAAAATCAAAATAGTTATTGTCGACCATAGAAAAAGCAAGGCCGCAAAGTACACACATAATTCCCAATATACCGGCGATACCGAATCCCGGTATAACGAAAACCTCCAACAACAGCAGTGCAACTCCCACAATAAATAGGACGATTTCCCAGTGGTCTGCCAACCCCTGCAAATACAGCGGTGCAAAAAATAAAACACCACATATAATTGCTACCGCTAGCGCAAAACCGATACCAGGTGTCTGCAATTCAAAATAAATACCGCCGATAAGGCCTAGAATCAAAAAACCACTAACCATCGGATTAATCAAAAGAGCGATGATGCGATCGACTGCCGTAATGCGATGCTGCACGACCTCCAGATTACCTTTTTCAACTTGTTTATAGACTTCTCCTATATCAGTTACTACGGCTTGAACAATACCTGAGGTTACTCCTTCGGAAGCTGTTAATGTCAATAGCTTACCGTCAGGTTTCAATTGTGGAACAGAAACTTCAGGATCTACGAATGCTTCCGCGATTTTGGGATCCCGTCCCTTTGCTTCGGCTGTAGCGCGCATCAATCCTCTCATATAAGATTGATACTTTTCTGGCATAATTTCCCCACTTTGATTGACAACGCTCGCCGCACCCATACTCCCGCCCTTTTGCATAAAAATTTTGTCCGAAGCCAACGAAATCAACGCTCCTGCGGAAGCCGCATTGTTGTTTATATATACCACTGTATGCATGGTAGAGCCTAAAAGTTTCGAACGTATAGAATCTGCAAAATTTACTGCTCCGCCAAATGTGTTTAACTCTATCAAAAACGTTTCGGCTTGGAGCTCTGTTGCTTTCTGATGCGCCAAATTCACGGTTCGCCATGCATTTGGACCGATATCTTCTTTAATGTCTACTTTGTATATTTTTTGTGCCGATGCTGACGAAAGCATTACGCAAAAAGTACAAAGAAAAGCAAAAAAGGATTTTGTAATTTTGTTCTTCATAGATTAATGTTCCTGCTATAGTAATGACTAAATATACAACATTTAAAGCATTCGAGAAAAACTTTCCTTATCAAATATGGAAAATCGTCGTAGATGCATCCACCAGACAGATTGCTGTAGAACTCCGCGATGCGAAGTCTACATGCGCCATACTCTATATCATTGATTTTGAAGGAAAAGAGATACTAAAACATAAGCAAATGGATGAGAAAGAATGGACATTGGAGGCCATCCAACATCATACCGTTGTGCTAAAACGTGTAGGTGATACACAGCCGGTGAAAGAGGGAATCCTGTTTTTAGATATCCAAGGTGAGCCCCGTCATCTATGGCAGGAATACACTTGGATAGACACGTACTGTGATGTCGTCAAGGTGCGACATCGTAATTTCCAAAGCGGTTTTGAAGAATATATCGATATAGAGACGCTAAAAAAAACATCCAGTCCAGGAAAGACACATGAATATTGTAGCGTCATAAAAATGCCAATTCCTTATAGCGGTGTCTTACCCACATATCTGCAAAATGCGGATATACAAGATTTACCTTGGATTAGCCGCGCAGCAGATCGTATACTTTGGTCGTACCACACCAAAGAGAATGAACTTTATTATTTAAACCTTTCCGTCGCCAATAAATCTGACTTATTATGGACACAATCTTTATTATCGGATATGCCAAAAATGATTCCGCAGCCGTATTTTCAGATAGAAAACCAACTATTTTTAATGTCATATAATAAACGGGAAATTGTTTCGTATTTAGTATAATTGTAAATATATGAGAAAAACAAAAGCTTTTTCGACTGCAATAAAATTAGGACTCGTGGGTGCATCATGCTTCCCTCTTTTTCTGAAAGCCAAACCCGTTGATTATAACGCTAGTAAACTTTCTTCTGTTACTATCGCTCCTGATTCAATAGGCGTGGAGGTCGTAAACGGTGAAATAAATGTCATTCACCGTATCGAGCGTAAAGAAACATATTATGCTTTAAGTCGCCGATATAACATCCCCGTAAACCGCATTATGGAGGTTAACAAAAAAAAGAATCTGAAGCCAGGCGAAACGGTGAAAATCCCTACGGGTAGGCAAGAGGACCCAGCAACAATAGTTCCATCTACTCCGACTGTGAGAACTCAACGGCAGGATCAGCCGAAAGTTTTAACCGAATACAAAGTGGGAAAGAGCGAAACCCTATACGCGATTTCCAGACGATTTGGCACAACGATAGAAGCTATAAAGAAAATGAATAATCTTCGATCGGATTCCCTCAGAGAGGGCACTACCCTGAAAATTCCAAATGCTGATTATCGTGAACCGCTTCCTGAAGTGCGGCAACAACCCATTGTTATCGACACATCGTCGGCATCGGAATTAACGCCCGAACAAATCATCGCTGCAAACCGTTATGGTATTCGCGAAAAACAAGAGAAGGGTATTGGCGTGTGGATTTCCAATTTGGAAACCGACGGTAAAAGCAATCTCGCGCTTCACAAAACGGCGCCGATAGGCACTATCTTAAAAATAACTAATCCCATGACACAGAATGTTACGTATGCGAAGGTCGTCGGAAAATTTACGGACACGGCTGAAACGAAAGATGCGATCGTTGTCTTATCAAAGTCGGCAGCAGCCTATATTGGTGCACTTGACAGAAAATTCTTGATCGAAATAGCGTACGGCGTACCCCTGCAGTAACTATTTTTAAGACGACTTTAGATGGACAAACCATACGTTATCGGTATTGCAGGCAGTAGCGGATCAGGAAAGACTTTCTTTTTGAGGCGATTTCTCAACTATTTTCAACCTGATCAGGTAACACTTATTTCGCAGGACGATTATTATATTCCGGCAAACACCAAAACAAAAGAGGAAAACCGTTTATATAACTTTGACTTGCCCTCCGCAATCAACAGGGAATCGTTTTTTTACGACATAAGCCAACTTTTCGGTGGGCATACCGTTTATCGGCAAGAATACACATTTAACAACCCCGATATTACACCTAAAATGCTCGAAATTAAACCTGCTCCAATTCTTATTGTAGAGGGCTTGTTTATTTTCCACTATGAGGAGGTTAATAAGCTGTTGGATTATCGGGTTTTCCTTGACGCAGAAGAATCGGTTGCGCTAGAGAGGAGATTGCAGAGGGACCTCATTGAAAGAGGATATGACCATGACGACGTCATGTACAAGTGGATAAACCATGTGGTGCCAGCTTATGAACGATATTTGGTTCCATTTAAACCAATATGTGATTTGGTAATTATTAACAATACCAATGATCCCAAAATTATTGATGGGGCGGCCCGTGAAATTTCGATCGGACTGAAGATTATTTAAATTCAATCTAAACAGTTATCTTTGTACACGAATGGAAAAGATAATAGATCCGCTATTTCCTATTGAAGATGGGAGCCCCTTTCTTGACGAAGTCAAAAAAGGGATAAACTACAATCCTGATTTGGGATGTTGTGTCTTTAAAAAATGTTGTAAAAAGTACAAACGGGGTAAACGCTGCAAGAAGTGTCCCAAAAGTTAATCTTGCCTCTTATTCTATCAGGCATACCAATATTTTAAATGATTGTATTTGCATCATGAAAAAAAACCATAAACACCTACAAAACAGTCTTTTCCTTTTATTACAAGAATTAAACAATCATAATCCGATTAAATATCAGGGGAGTCCTATATTTGCAATATCGAACACCAACAATAAAAAACGAATATGATGAAAAAGTATACTTTAGGCACTCTAGCATTGGGCATATTGGCTACGAGTGCCTGTCAAAACACTAGCGGACAGAACGAAGAAGCAGAAAAACTAGCAACGGAGGCCATAGAAATACATGATGAGATCATGCCTCAAATCTCGACTTTCAGCAAACATGAGATTTTAATCGACTCATTGTTACAAAACCTTTCTTTATTAAAGACTGTAGATTCTAATTTGGACACGGCAGAAACTAACAAAAAGTTCTCTACCCTAAAAGGAGATCTGGAATCAGCTACCGATAAAATGATGGTCTGGATGAAAGAATATGTAGCGGACAGTACCGACGTAAATTATCAAAAAGCTGAAGTGAACCGTATTTCGGAATTGAAAACCGAATTTGAACAGGTAACCTATGAAGCAGAAAGTTTATTAGCCCCTTTTAAAAAGTGATCATGAAACTTAAACTTACAACATACGTAAGTGCAATTGTATTTTCGTCCGTTTTCGTGGGCTGCACGGAAACAAGCGAAACGAAATTGCCTATCATTGGTGAGCGAGCAACAGAAGAACGAGTTGTCGATGGTAGAACAGTCGTTGACACCATTTACCATCAGATACCTCCATTTGCCTTTCTTAACCAAGACAGCGTCGAAATCACAGACAGAGATTTTGACGATAAGGTTTATGTTGCAAATTTCTTTTTTACACATTGCCCGAGTATCTGTCCAACCATGCAACGCAATTTGCTGAAGGTATATGAAAAATATAAAGATGATGAACGTATTGCCTTTTTATCGCACAGTATTGACTTCAAGTACGATTCGCCGAGTGTGCTAAAATCTTATGCAGAAAAATTGGGTGTTACAAATGACCAATGGCAATTTGTGACAGGCGAAAAAAAGAAAATCTACGGCATCGCCGATAAATATTTGGTCTATACAAAAGAGGATCAGGATGCTCCTGGGGGATACGATCACCAAAGTTATCTGGTATTGATAGATCCGCACAAACGTATCCGGGGTGCTTATGACGGAACAAATGATGAGCAAGTAGCCCAACTATTTGATGACCTAAAGACTTTGTTGAAAGAACAATAGATCACGAATGCGAAATACGCTATTTTCATTGGCAGGAATAAGCGTGCTTACCGGTATGCTTATTTTCTCTTGCCAACCTAATGTTAGTATCGAAACTGCACAATATGCCATAAACGGCCAAAAGCTTTACGTCACACACTGCCAAAGCTGCCATGGCTCGAAGGGTGAAGGATTAGGGATGCTTTATCCGCCGCTGACTGATACGACATATCTAAAGGAAAACCGCGGGATGCTGCCACGTATCATCAAGAGTGGTATGAACGGTCTTATTAAAATTAATGGAAAAGACTACGAGGGTAATATGCCCGGCAACCCTGAATTGACTAACGTGGATATAGCTTATATTTTAACGTACATCACAACCACATTTGGCAACAGCACAGATACCTATACCCAAGAAGAAGTAAAAAATAATCTTGTTAATTACCGGTAACACGATTTTCTAGAATCTTCAGGCGTTCATTGTCTGAAGGATTATCACAGTCCAAAAAAGAAAAAGGTTTCCAAACGGGGAGAATGGAAACCTTTCTAAACTAACCAATTATAAACCTAAATTATGATACTACAAATATACGGCAGATTTCCCGATTCTGCAAGTAAAACGTCTCTAAAAACGCAGATTTAACAGAATATTAACATTAGTGTAGTTTTTACACTTAGTATCGCGGTTATATAACAAATATTTGACATTTCCGGCGTTGTTTTTTTGTTACATTTGCAACCGAATGAACGTTCAATTACTAAATAAAAAAGAGGCCATTTTCGAAAGCACGCTTAAACTCATTAACGAGCACGGTTTTCATGGTACTCCAATGAGTCAGATTGCTGCTCATGCCAATGTGGCTACAGGTACAATCTACCATTATTTCAATTCCAAGGATGAATTGATTCTAGAGCTTTTTAAATACTGTCGAGAAAAAACAAACGAGCATATTTTCAACTTTGATGAAGACTTGGTTTATAAAGATAGATTCTTTTACATTTGGAATCGTTTGGTCGACTATTATTTAACCCATAAAGAAACTTTCTGGTTTATAGAACAATTTTACTCATCTCCATACTATGAGCTTATAAAGCAGAAGAAGACTACCTATTATGGCGTTGATAAAATGTATTTATTTTTTGAAGAAGGTATAAAATCGGGAATCATTCGAAACGTGAGTTTCTATACCTTAATATCTGTTTATATCGGGTCAGCGACGTCCCATGTTAAAATGGTCACTTATGGTTTTTGCAAAATGCAGAGCAAAAGTCGCGAGGATTTAATCGAAATAATTTGGAATGGTGTTAAAAATCAATAATATGAAGTTCAAAAAAATTGCTTTATCGTTATTTCTGGCATGTTACTTCACGGGATATGTGCAAGCGCAATCTACCGCTAATAACGCAGAAGCTGAGAAACTTAATAGCGACGCGACGTTGGATGAGCTTATCGACTACGCGCTGCGCAATAAAATTGAGCTAAGACAGGCTCATATCGATCAAGAAATTGGGGAAAGAGAAATTGCTTCGGCTTTGTCAGGCTGGTTTCCGCAAATCAACGCCTCAGCATCCTTGGTACACAACATTCAATTACCCGCCATGGTGATCGGGGGGGAAACTATAAGAATGGGGCAGAATAACACCAGTGCTATTGGTTTCCAAGCGGATCAGGCTATCCTTAATCCGGAGTTGTTTCAAGCATCCCGCGCTGCCAAATATATACGTCAGCAGAACAGTCTGAACCTGGAAGATACAAGGATCAATACAGTGGTGGATGTCAGCAAAGCTTACTATGACATTCTCACATCAGAAGAGACTATTAAGATCATTAACGAGAATATTGTCCGTCTAAAACGCCAGTACACGGAAGCCAATGCGCGTTATGAAACTGGTTTGGTAGATAAAATAGATTATAAAAGGGCGCAAATTTCCTTGAACAACGCCAATGCGCAGTTAAAATCAGCCAACGAAGCGCGAAAGTACAAATATGACTACCTGAAGTCTCTTTTAAACATCCCTACGGCGGAAGAGATATCACTGTCTTTTATTAATCAGTCGTTGGAAGCCAACATCTTGCTGGATACGACCGAACTACTTAATATTGCTAATCGAGTAGAGTTCAAGCAACTGGAAACGTTGAGAGATATTCAAAAATTAAACACCCAGTACCAAAAGTGGAGCTTTATGCCTCGACTCGGCGCGTATGCCAACTATAATATGAACTATTTCAACAACGAATTTAGTCAGTTATATAGAAACAACATCCCAAGTTCATCCGTAGGTCTATCCTTATCCCTTCCGATCTTTACAGGTACAAAACGTATACAAGAGATCCGCAGATCAGAATTGGAAGAAGAAAGAATTGAATGGGATTTGAAAAATTTGGAAAATATGATCAGTGCAGAATATTCCGCAGCAATGGCAAGCTATCGTTCTAATATGAATGAGTGGAGAAATGCAAAAGAAAATATGGACTTGTCAGAAGAAGTTTATAATACCATCAAGCTACAGTATGATGCAGGGGTGAAAACCTATTTAGAGCTAATGACCGCCGAAAGCGATCTCCGAACCACACAATTAAATTACCTTAATGCTTTATACGCTGTTCTGTCCAGTAAGTTAGATATACAAAAAGCGCTAGGGACAGTAGAAACAACACTATAAAACAAACCTTATCTTTCAACCACGAAATACACGAAAACATGAATAAGAACTATTTATTTTCTGCACTAATTATAGGTTCTGCAATATTCTGGCAATCTTGCAGCTCCAAGGATGGAGCACAGCAAAAACAAGGGGCGACTCCGGGAGAAATGGCTATCCCCGTGACAACGGCAACCGTTGAAAAACAGATTGTTTCTGGTATTAAGAACTATCCTGCTAGCGTTGTTCCGCTACAAGAAGCCGATCTTTTAGCGGAAGTATCAGGCTATGTAACTAAAATATATGTATCGGATGGCGCCATGGTAAAACGTGGACAGCCGTTGTATGAAATTGACCGCATCCGTTATCAAGCAGCTGTAGATCAGGCAAAGGCCAACTTGGAGATTGCAAAAGCAAACCTTCAACGTGTTGAGAAAGATTTGACACGCTACCAGACACTAGCTGACCAGGATGCGATAGCAAAACAAACGTTGGATTACGCGTTTACAGACGTAAACAACCAAAAAGCGCAGGTACAAGCTGCGCAAGCTGCCTTGACGACCGCACAAACAAACTTAGAACGTTCTATCATACGGGCACCGTTTAGCGGTGCGGTCGGCATTTCGCAAGTACGTATCGGTGCCTTAGTTTCTCCAGGCACGACCCTTTTGAACACCGTCAGTGCTATCGACCCTATTGCCGTCGAATTTCAAATTAGTGAGAGGGAGATTTCTGAGTTTGCTGCTTATGAGTCAGGCAGGTCATCTACGGAAATCAGTGTTTCCTTGCCCGATAGAAGCACATACGCACTTGCTGGAAAAATTGCGACTATGGATAGAGCTGTTGACCCTACCACCGGACGCTTGAAAGTACGGGCGTCGTTCAGCAATCCGCAAAACGATTTGCGCGCGGGCATGAATCTTACGATGAATGTGAAGAGCACATCGGCTACGGAGCAATTGGTTATCCCATTTAAAGCCGTTCAGGATCAGCTAGGTGTTTACAATGTGTACGTAGTAAACGATAGTAGCCAAGCAGATATACGTCCTGTAGAACTGGGTTTGAAGCTGGGTGACAAAGTGGTAGTAAACTCAGGCATAGACGTAGGAGACAAAATCATTGTCGACGGCATTTTGAATGTACGAAGTGGAGCAAAAGTTATTGAAAAAGAAGAAAGTAAATAAGAAATGATATCAGAAGTTTTTATAAGAAGGCCCGTTACGGCAATCGTTATCTCTATATTGATCATGATTATAGGTACGATTTCCATCATGACGTTGCCCATCAGTCAATACCCATCCATCGCTCCTCCGACCGTTACAGTGACGGCAAATTATACCGGTGCGGACGCGCAAACCGTTGAACAGACGGTTACAACGCCTATAGAAAGTCAGATTAACGGTACGCCGGGTATGATCTACATGTCTTCTAATAGTACGTCAAATGGGCAGTCCAGCATAACGGTAACTTTTGAAGTGGGGACAGACATCGATATCGCTACGCTCGACGTACAAAACCGTGTGGGTATTGCCGAGCCGGCTTTACCCGAGGCTGTACGTCGTTTAGGAGTAACAACGCGTAAAGCTAATACGGATATCTTGATGCTTGTATCGTTGGTGTCGCCAAATGGGACACGTGATGATAAATTTCTAGCAAACTACGCTAACCTATACGTTAGAGATGCCATCATGCGGGTAAACGGTGTGGGTGACGTGACCGCCTTCGGCCAGCCTTTCTCTATGCGAATATGGCTTGACGCCAATAAGCTGGCTGCGCTAAATTTGACCCCTGCAGATGTTTCCAGCGCAATCGCAGAGCAAAACTTGCGTATGCCTGGGGGGTCAGTAGGTGCGCCCCCTCAACATAACTCACAGGTATTCGAATATCCGGTTATTACCGACTCTGATCTATCTTCCGAGGAGGACTTCGAAGAAATTATTGTCAAAACCAATCCCATTGACGGCTCTATCGTACAACTTAAAGACGTGGCAAGAGTGGAATTGGGCTCTTTCGCTTATTCAACCACTACACGAGTGGATGGTATGGTTTCGACTGGGATGATGGTTGCCCAAACACCCGGTGGGAATGCCGTGGAAACAGCTGAGGGCATATATAGCGCATTGGAAGGGCTAAAAAAATCATTTCCGGAGGACGTTGACTACGTTGTGGGTTATGAAACGGTTTCGGTGGTCAAGGCGTCCATTTCTTCGGTTATTCACACATTGGTGGAAGCATTGATATTAGTTACCATAGTGGTATTCTTCTTCCTGCAATCTTGGAGAGCTACTTTGATCCCGGTGCTGGCAATTCCAGTTTCCATCGTTGGAACATTTATTTTCTTCACGCTGTTCGGATTTTCAATCAACAACCTTACGCTATTGGCTTTCGTATTGGCCATCGGTATCGTGGTGGATGATGCCATCGTCGTGGTAGAAGCTGTGCAGCACTATATTGACCATTATAAAATGGATGCCAAAGAAGCAACCCGACACGCTATGCGAGATATTACAGCTCCCGTTATAGCCATTGGTTTTATTCTGGCCGCCGTATTTGTACCGGTAGGTTTTATACCCGGAATGGTCGGACAACTCTATCAGCAGTTCGCTATTACAATTGCTGTTTCTGTCCTCTTATCTGCCTTTATCGCATTATCTTTGACACCGGCATTGTGTTCCATTATGATGAGACCTACTGCGGTAAACAAAGATGCCAAAGGTTTAAATAAGTTCTTTTACAAATACAATCTTTGGTTCGATCGCGTAACGCATAAATATTCTAGGGGTGTAAAAGCGATTATACGCAAAGCGCCGTTAGCGCTTATTATTTTAGTATGTGTATACGTAGGCACAGGATATATGTTCACCGTGAAACCAACTGGGTTTATTCCTACGGAAGATAATGGGATGTTTTTTGCTGGAGTAACTTTACCAGAGGGAGCTTCCGCAAGCCGTACAGCAGAGGTACTTGACGAAATTGAAGCCGATTTACGGAAAGACTTTCCCGAAATCAAGCATATGACACTTATCTCCGGCATTAATCTTTTGAATCGATCGTTTAAGTCAAATGGAGCAACATTGTTCGTCTCCTTAAAACCTTGGGCAGAGCGAACACGTACCGCTGCCGATGTTGCGGGCGGTATTATGGCTAAATATGCCGGATACGACAAAGCTCGTGTCTTGGCGGTAACTCCACCAGCTATTCCAGGATTAGGAACATCGGGAGGATTCTCGATGATGGTACAAGATCATCAAACGGTCGATATAAAACAGTTTGAAGGAGTTGTCGGGCAGTTTTTAGCCGCGGCGAACCAACGCCCAGAGATAGGTATGGCCTATACGCTTTTTAGTTCAAACTCCCCTAATTTCAAGATTACGGTGGACAGGGAGCAAGCTAAAAGAATGTCGGTTCCGATATCATCTGTTTACAGTACGATATCGGCTTACCTCGGATCTGCTTATGTAAACGATTTTACGCGCTATGGTCGTAACTTCCGTGTTGTGACACAAGCTGACCAAGATTATCGGATGAACATAGAGGATCTGAATAAATTATATGTCAACAATGTGAAAGGGGAATCGGTTCCGTTAGGCGCCCTCATTAACTGGGAACTCGTTCAAAACCCATCGATTATCAACCACTATAATATTTTTAGGAGTATTGAGGTCACTGGATCCGCCGCTCCCGGATATAGTTCTGGGGATGCCCTTCGGGCTTTGGAGGAAGTCGCCGCGCAAACTTTACCTGACGGGTATGGGTATGACTTCTCAGGTCTATCGCTACAAGAAAAGCAATCGGGCAACATGACGATCATGATTTTCGGATTATGTATTGTATTTGTGTTCTTATTATTGGCTTCGTTATATGAAAGCTGGTCTGTTCCGTTCTCAATTCTATTATCTGTACCTATTGGCGTATTCGGGGCTATTCTGACCTTGTTGTTTATCCCTGCATTGGATAACAATATTTACGCACAGATTGGTTTGGTGACCATTATCGGTCTTGCGTCAAAAAATGCAATTCTTATTGTAGAGTTTGCAAAAGAACGGGTCGATATCGGGATGCCGCTGATGGAAGCGACTTTGGATGCCGTTAAGTTGAGATTAAGACCTATCATCATGACATCCTTCGCTTTTATTTTAGGTATTATACCGTTGATGTTATCAACCGGAGCAGGTGCCTTTTCTCGCCAAACAATCGGCTGGACTGTGTTTGGCGGTATGAGTGTTGCCACTTTGCTCGGTATATTTATAATTCCCGTGTTATTTTACGTGATTACTAAAATGGCTTATGGAAAGAAAAAACTTGCCGAACTGGAAGCTAATTTTGATCCTGAGAAGGCAAAGAATTTGAGTTCGCATTGATAATACGAAATGATAATAATAAAGGACGCCCAGGTGGCGTCCTTTATTATTATTGATGCTCGCCTATTGTATTCAAAGGAGATCTCCATCGACTCTGCTTGTCGTTTCTTCTGCACAAACGGGTATTCATATAGACGAACGGATGGACTAATCTCTAGTACGTCATAGAATAACTACGTCGCCTAAAATATAAGTACACAATCCATGGAGAAACAGATTTGATTTCTTACCTTTATTTGTGTAACAAAATCGCAACAACATGATTGACAAACTGCAGCAAATAATCCAGCAGGCAACAACTAAAGAGATTAGCAATAATAAAGATATTTCTGATAATTTAGCAGGAAATGTGGCTAAGGAAACTGGCTCGTCGTTGATTGAAGGTTTAAAATCAGCCGTTTCGGGTGGAAATTTAGGCGAGCTGAGCCATATGCTTGGTAATAGCGACACTAGTACGTTGACCTCTAATCCGGTAGTAAAAAACATAATATCTTCACTCACCACAAAATTGGGTACCAACGTAGGATTGGATAGTAGTACTGCTGGTGGCTTTGCTAGTTCTATTATACCACAAATCATCAGCATGGTTTCCAATAAAGTACAAAATGGTGATTTCAATATCAGTGATATCATAGGTTCTCTCACTAGTGATGGCGCGGGCTCTGCCCTAGACCAAAACGGTGATGGGAAAGTGGGGATCGACGACGCTATAAGTGTAGTCACCAAAGGAAAACTAGGTGATGCGCTAGGCGGCTTTTTCAAAAAGTAAATACAGGTAGTCGCTACGTTTAAATATGCTACCGTTTTTATAGATGAGAAATTTAAACTTGCATGAAATTATACACCATTGACACTGGATTCTTTAAGTTAGACGGCGGCTCGATGTTTGGTGTAGTGCCAAAATCATTGTGGCAACGCACCAATCCCGCCGATGAACGGAATCTATGTACTTGGACAAATAGATTACTACTCATTGAGGACGGCAGACAGTTGATTTTAATAGACACGGCAATCGGGGATAAACAGGACGAAAAGTTTTTCAGCCATTATTTTCTACACGGTGATGCCACGCTCGATGGTTCATTAGCAAAATACGGATTCCACCGCGATGATATTACGGATATCATCCTAACACATCTCCATTTTGATCATTGTGGAGGTGCTATAAAGCGAGACGGTGAACGCCTTCTTCCCGCTTTCAAAAACGCGCGCTTCTGGAGTAATGAAAAACATTGGGAGTGGGCCATAAACCCCAATCCTCGAGAGAAAGCTTCATTTCTCCGAGAGAACATTCTCCCCATCCAGGAAAGCGGCCAGCTGCATTTTGTGAAGGAAGGAGAATCTTTTTCGCCTAACATTGATATTCGTTATGCGCACGGGCACACCGAATCCATGATGCTTCCACAAATCCAGTATCGGGGAAAAACAATTCTTTACATGGCGGACTTATTACCTTCCGTAGGGCATATTCCCCTCCCCTATGTGATGGGCTATGACGTCAGGCCCCTAACCACTATGGATGAGCGACAGCACTACTGGAACGAAATTGTTGAAAATGAATACATACTGTTCCTCGAACACGATCCAACGAATGCATGCTGTACTTTGGATTATACAGAAAAAGGCGTAAGGCTAAAGGAGGCGTTCAGCCTAGAAGACATGTTTGGCTAAGGCTTACGGCATTATATTATTATACGAGTTCTACATGTTGCGCGTAGCAATATCCCTCGGTATCATCTGTGCGGATCAGCCACCAGTAGACGTTGGCACGACTAATTAGAGTGATTACTTCTCCTTTTCGTACACGATCTATAATAGGGAGTTCGACCCCAGGACCTTTATGGATGTTTAAGATCGATTCGTCTGCCATGAATCTGGCTTTACAACCCTTTACAGCAGACAACACATCCACATCTAATAAAACTTCTCCTGAAATAAAATTAGGATCAATCTGGCTATAGATGTCCCATAGCTTATTTTTTACTTCGGCATTGGGAGCCACGCATCGGATAATTAGAACACGATCTTGTTCTATAACTTGCAGGCCCTCGATGATTGCATCCGCTGCTGCATCTAAAAGTGTTTTATATTTATCGAATAGCGTCATCGTAAGAAATTATTAAAGACTGAACAATGCTTTGAGTGCTGTAAACCTTACAGGATAGACTTTTACAATGGAACAATAAAGCCTATATGATTGTTTGGTATATCCTGCCGCTCCTTTAATAGATAGCTATTATTTGTTGCTTCGTACCGTTAAAGAAAATCTCGTTACCCACTTTATGCCCCAATAACAACTTACCTATAGGTGACGAAGGTGAAATCACCATAAAGCGCATCCCATCAACCTGTTGCTCGCCCAAACTGATAGCAACGAAATAGGTTACTTGCTCCGTCGCGACTACCGCACCTATTTCTGCCTTTTCTTTTACACCAGTATTTATTTTTTGCAACAAAGCCCAATCTTTCTTTGCCTGCGACAACTGCATGTGGTAACGGTTTAAGTCTTGTTGTATCATCTCTCGTGATGTCTCGTACTTGTCGCCGGCGCTACTCTTGGTGTCGCCTTCTATCGCTTCTTGGGCTTGCTGCAGCGCAAACGTGATTTCCGTCACTCGACCTTCAACTCGCTTAAAGCAATGGTCTAATAATTGCTTTTTTATTTTAATATCCATATACTGGTATAAAACTTATAAAAAACCTCCTGAATAATCAGGAGGTTCAAAGATATATCCTATAGCTACGCTAGCTAACGCTTAAATAAACAGAAAAATCTTTTTGCTAGCGATTCTTTAAATCATTTAATTTCTTTTCAGCGTCGTCGGCAACCTTGTTTGCTTTCTCTCCGGTTTTTTCTACCGCGTTATCTATTGCCTTTCCTGTAGCGTCCGCTGCATCCTTTGTCGCATCGACCGTCTTATCATATGCCCTATCTAACGCATTTCCCGTGGATTTAGCGGCATCCTTAGTTGCATCGATAGCGTTATTTGTACCCTCTTCTATTTTGAGGCCAGCTTCACGTGCCGTTGCTTTTGTCTTGTCCCAAAAAGTGTTCGCCTCATCCAACGCTTCGCGAGCATCCTCTTCGGCACGTTTATCACCTTTGCGAACAGCTTCATCCAAATTAGCTTTTGCTTTATTCACCCTGTCTTCTGCCTTCGCTAACTCTTCTTTTAAAACAGCTTTTGCATGATCTTGATTCTCCTCGAGTGTTTCCAATGTTTGATCAAGTTTTTGACCGGCCGTCATTTCACTATCAGTATCATTGTTTTTGGTATTGTTACATGATGTAGCCAAGGAAATACTGGCGACTGCTGCTATTAACAATAATGTCTTCATATCGTTTTTCTTTATATTATATTAGTTAATAACAGATATAAACAATTATTATACCAAACCCGACCATACTATTTCGAATAGACCGTACCTTTTGCAGCTTCTAGCGTGTTCTTTAATAGGCCTACGATTGTCATCAGCCCCACTCCGCCGGGAACGGGTGTTATCCAAGATGCTTTCTTTGACACTTCTTCAAAGTCAACGTCTCCGTATAGCTTAAAACCGGATTTCGTTTCTGAAGATTCTTCCCGATTAATACCTACATCGATGACAACGGCACCTTCTTTTACCATATCCGCCGTAACAAAATGCTTACGACCAATAGCTGCTACGACGATATCTCCAGCGAGTACCTCGTCTTTTAAGTTTGCTGTACGACTGTGAGTCAAGGTCACTGTACAGTTTCCTGGATTACTATTGCGAGCCAATAAGATACTCATCGGTGAACCTACAATATTACTACGACCAACCACGACCGCTTTCTTACCTGCAGTATCGATATTATAATACTCCAGCATGAGCATAATACCGTAAGGTGTAGCCGGCACAAAACAAGATAGATTACGTTGCATCCTTCCTAAATTTATAGGATGAAAGCCGTCTACATCCTTACGATAATCAATCGCTTCTGTAATTTTTTCTGGATCAATATGTTTAGGCAAAGGCAATTGTACAATTAGTCCATCAATACTGGTATCCTGATTAATTTCCTTAATCTTTGCAATGAGCTCCTCTTCGGAAATATTCACATCATAGCGGATATTTGTCGATTCAAAACCTACTAGTTCGCAATTACGCATCTTGCTGGCTACGTAAGTCTCACTCCCGCCATCATTGCCAACCAAGATAGCTACTAAATGCGGTCTACGTCCGGATTGTCTCGTAAATGCTTCCGCTTCTTTTTTAATATCTTCTTTTATTTTTGCTGATACCAGCTTTCCGTCTAATAAATTCATTTGTATGCGTATTATCTACTTCTTAATCCAATTTTAAAACAGCCATAAATGCTGATTGTGGAATTTCTACGTTTCCAACTTGGCGCATTCTCTTTTTCCCTTTCTTCTGTTTTTCCAACAACTTACGTTTCCGGGAAATATCCCCTCCGTAACATTTCGCCGTCACGTCTTTACGTAAAGCCGAAATTGTTTCACGCGCAATAATTTTTGCGCCGATAGAGGCTTGTATACGGATTTCAAATTGCTGACGAGGTAGAAGCTCTTTTAATTTCTCACAAATTTTCTTCCCAAAATCATAGGCATTGCTTCGGTGGATAAGTGAAGACAAAGCATCTACAGGCTCATCATTCAACCGAATATCCAATTTTACCAAATCTGATTGTCGGTATCCTATCTGATGATAATCAAATGATGCATAGCCTTTAGATATGGTCTTCAACTTATCGTAAAAATCAAAGACGATTTCGCCCATGGGCATTTCAAAGGTCAGTTCCACCCTATCGGAGGTCAGATAAGACTGATTGATAATAGTCCCACGCTTTTGAATACATAAGGACATCACTGGACCTACGAAGTCTGACTTTGTGATAACATTTGCCTTTATATAGGGTTCTTCGATAAAATCCAATTTACTAGGATCGGGCAAATCCGACGGGTTATGTACAACCACCTCTTCTTTATCTTTTGTAAGAAATGCGCGATAGGAAACGTTTGGCACTGTGGTAATCACCGTCATATTGAACTCACGCTCCAGACGCTCTTGAATAATTTCCATATGAAGCATCCCCAAAAAGCCACATCGGAACCCAAACCCCAACGCCGCAGATGATTCGGGTTCGAAAACTAAGGAAGCGTCGTTGAGCTGCAACCGGTGCATAGATTCACGGAGCTCTTCATAGTCTTCTGTGTCGACCGGATAGATTCCCGCGAAAACCATCGGCTTGACCTCTTCAAAGCCCCGTATCGCCTGTGTACAAGGACGATCACGATGAGTAATAGTATCTCCTACTTTCACTTCGCGAGCTTCTTTGATGCCTGAAATAATATACCCTACGTCACCTGTTTTTATAACATCTTTGGCAACTTGATTAAGTTTAAGCGTCCCGATTTCGTCTGCGAAATATTCCTTTCCAGTGGCTACAAATTTAACCCTGTCGCCTTTTCGAATCTCACCGTTTTCCACTTTAAAATAGGCCATAATTCCCCGAAAAGAGTTAAAAACAGAATCAAAGATCAACGCTTGTAATGGTGCATTTGGATCGCCAACCGGCGGTGGAACACGCTCTACAATAGCACTGAGAATATCCGACACGCCCATCCCGGTTTTACCCGACGCGGGTATGATCTCTTCTCGCTTGCCTCCGATTAAATCGATAATCTGATCTTTTACTTCTTCGGGCATTGCACCCGGCAAATCCATTTTATTAAGTACAGGAATGATTTCTAGATCATGTTCCAAAGCTAGATATAGATTGGATATGGTTTGTGCTTGGATACCTTGCGAGGCATCCACGATCAGCAGCGCCCCTTCACATGCCGCAATGGAGCGCGAGACCTCATAAGAGAAATCAACGTGTCCCGGAGTATCAATCAAGTTCAAAATATAGTGCTCGCCATCCTTGGTGTATTCCATTTGAATAGCGTGCGATTTAATCGTTATCCCACGTTCACGTTCCAGATCCATATTATCCAACAGCTGCGCTTGAGCCTCCCGTTGCGAAATGGTCTTCGTAAACTCCAACAGTCGATCGGCCAATGTGCTTTTTCCGTGGTCGATATGGGCGATAATACAAAAATTACGTATATGCTTCATACAGGTCCTTATCCAATAATTCTAATTGGCAAATATAAATTTTTTAAAGGAGATATTGGGGGTAAAAGTACGGTACAACAAAAAAACAGCGAAACCAAACAATACGCTTAAACAAAAAAAGACCGATTTCCATCGGCCTCTTTCATTGTTTAGTTAGTAACTAGTATTTGTTAATTGTGGACATCATAAGAGAGTCGTTCACCATGCTGTGACAAATCGAGTCCCTCTTCCTCTTCCTGATCACTGACACGTAAGGGTGTTATCACATCTGTCACTTTCAGAAGAATGAATGCGACAACTATAATAAAGATGCTTGCCCCCACAAGACCAATTAGGTGCGCAACGAACAAGTCCGTTTCTCCATAATAGAGCCCGTTTGCTTCTACGGCTCCGTTGATAGCGGAGTGCGCGAATACGCCCGTTAATACCATGCCTACCATCCCACCCACACCGTGGCTAGGGAACACATCCAAGGTGTCATCAATATTCGATCGGCTGCGCCAGTCTATCAACAACCGGCTAACAATCGCTGCCACCGATCCGATAACGATAGAATGTGGAATGCTCACGAATCCTGCCGCAGGTGTTATGGCAACTAAACCGACAACAACTCCGATACAGGTTCCCGTAGCAGAAGGTTTAATGCCTCGAGCCGCATCAAATAAGATGTACATAATAGCCGCAGCACCGGATGCAGCTGTTGTCGTCGCTAAAGCTGTCGCAGCTAATGCATCAGCCGCAAAAGCTGATCCGGCATTGAAGCCAAACCAACCGAACCACAATAACCCCGTCCCTAATAACACATACGTTATCCTCGCCGGAGTGTGCACTTTAGCCGTTTTACCTTGTTTCAAATAAATTGCAGAAGCCAGTGCCGTTAACCCGGCAGACATATGAACTACCGTTCCACCAGCAAAATCTAGAACACCCATTTGGAGTAAAATACCATCTGGATGCCAGGTAGCATGTGCTAAAGGCGCATAAATAAAAATGAAGAACAAACAAATGAACAGAATGTACGATATAAAACGGATGCGCTCAGCAAAGGCGCCAGTAATTAGTGCAGGTGTGATAATCGCAAATTTTAACTGAAACATAGCAAACAGCACAAACGGAATAGTAGGGGCACCATCCCACGGCTCGTGGTCGAGTACGCCGTTGAACATAAAGAAAGTAGTCGGGTCTCCTATAACTCCTCCAATGGAATCGCCAAATACCAAGCTAAAGCCGAAAGCGACCCACATCACGGCCACGACCGCCATGCAGATAAAACTTTGGAGCATAGTAGAAATAACATTTCTTTTTTTGACCATTCCGCCATAAAAGTAGGCTAAACCAGGCGTCATGATTAAAACAAGCGCAGTTGAAGTCAACATCCAGGCAACATCAGCGGAATTATACTCATGCTCAACCGCACCAACCGGTAGTGCTGGATTGAAAAACGCCACAACAACTAAAACAACCATCAATAAAAATGGAAGAAACGATTTTTTTTGATAAATAGACATATTTCATAACTTTTATAGTGCAATTATATGTAAAATATTTATAAAAAACACAATTTGACATAAAAAATTGAATTTTTTAATATTTCTACAGCACAAAAACAATAAAAAAAAACCAAACACACAAAAAAAAATGTCATAAATTCAAAAAAAATCACCAAAAACAAGAAAGGGCGAACACAAATGCTCGCCCTTTATAATCATAATATCCTCAGCTACGCTTCCGGCGCTTCGATTCGACGTATATTTGCCCCCAATGCCCTTAATCTTTCTTCAATATCTTGATACCCACGCTCGATCTGGTCTATATTATATATAATGGATCGTCCTTGTGCCGACAATGCAGCAATCAAAAGGGAAACACCCGCTCGAATGTCGGGTGAGGTCATCTCAATACCTCGCAATCTTACTTGTTTATTTAATCCGATGACAGTTGCACGGTGCGGGTCACAAAGGATAATCTGCGCCCCCATATCAATCAGTTTATCCACAAAAAACAGGCGACTTTCGAACATCTTTTGATGAATCAATACGTTGCCCTTTGCTTGGATGGCTGTTACCAGGACAATGCTCAACAAATCAGGGGTAAAGCCTGGCCATGGCGCGTCGGCGACCGTCAATATTGAACCATCAATAAAGGTTTCGACCTCATAGGAGTCTTGCGCTGGAATAAAAATATCATCACCACGCAAATCAAACTTTATTCCTAGCTTCGCAAAGACGGTCGGGATAATACCTAATTCTGAAAAACAAACATTCTTAATTGTGATTTCCGACCCAGTCATCGCAGCCATACCGATAAAAGACCCAATTTCAATCATATCCGGCAACATACGATGACTTGTTCCATGCAATCGTTCGACCCCCTCTATCGTTAGTAAATTAGACCCGATACCTGATATTTTCGCCCCCATACGGTTCAACATCTTACAAAGCTGCTGTAAATAAGGTTCACAAGCAGCATTGTAAATAGTGGTTACCCCTTTAGCTAATACGGCTGCCATTACAATATTCGCCGTACCGGTTACCGACGCCTCATCCATTAAAATATAAGCGCCTTTTAACTGCGATGCGTCCACATTAAAGAAATTATTTTCCGCGTCGTAAACGAATTTTGCGCCTAATTTCTCAAATCCAAGAAAATGCGTATCCAATCGGCGTCGACCTATTTTATCCCCTCCTGGTTTGGGAATCGCCGCCTTCCCGAAGCGAGCTAGCAATGGGCCGACAATCATTATAGAGCCCCGCAGCCCCCCACCTTTGTGCTTAAAATCTTCCGATTGAAAATACTCTATATTAATGTTTTTTGCTTCAAACGAATAGGTATCTTTGTTGACCCGATTGACATTAACGCCCAATGCAATTAGGAGATCAATCAATTTATTCACATCTTTAATATCGGGAATATTACTTACCACTATTTTCTCTTCAGTTAGCAACACAGCAGATAGAATCTGTAATGCTTCGTTTTTTGCTCCCTGGGGAATAATCTCACCTTTTAATCTCTTTCCACCTATTATTTCAAATGCGTTCATACTTAGTATAGTATTATTTAATTAAATAAAACAAGTATCTCCATTGCCATGCCATCTTAAGAAGCATAAGCACGATCACTCACTTCCCTTCTTTCAAAACACAGAGAGCAACTGGATAACGATTCTCGCCACACAATTGCCCTCTTATTTAACCTGTATAAATAGGCCTACTTTCTATACGAACCTTTTTTGGGTCCATTTTTTTTCTTGACCAAATTCTTTTTACCGTTATTTTTTTGATTATTATTTTTTTGCGTATTACTACTGGCTGCCATAGTTCCGCTTTTAGTGCGGCTTCCCGGAGGCGGTGTCTTAAAATCAAGTTTAGTCAGTACAGTATCGGCAGGTAATACTAATTTCCCATTGGAAAGTTCGGCTAAATTTTGGATAATGTGCTCATCTTGCACCGTATCCTTATTCCAAGTCATATACGCCATCTTCATAAAATTAGCAATAGACAAAGCCATACGTTCCCGGTTTTCTGGAGCAGACATAGACAAAGCCTTTTCAATCATACGCTCCACAGTATGGCCATAATGTTTGTAACGAATAGCGTGTTGGGGGTAATCGAGTAGTTCGGGTTTCTTGTGAATTGCGTCGCGTGCCGGTACAGGATATGGCGAATCTACGTCAATTTTAAAATCAGATATGATATGCAAATGATCCCATAATTTGTGTTTGAAATCCGAAACATCCCGCAAATGCGGGTTCAATACACCCATCATGTCGATAACGACCTGTGCATATCGGTTTCTCTCCTCTTTCGTTGGAAGGGTGCATATATAATCTACCATGTTTTGCACATTTCTTCCATATTCTGCCAAAATCAAATTTGGCCGGGTACTGTTGTAGTCGAAATCCATAAAGTGTAGTTTTACGCTTAAAAACGTTACATAAGCGTAGTTTATTATTTTATCTTGTTATTGTACTATTCTTAGCTTCGCAAATTTAAGCAACAATTGTTTCTGTCCCAACTCTTTAAAGAAAATAGTTGCTTTTATATCCGGCCGATTACCGTCCAAATTCACAACTTTTCCAAATCCGAACCGTTCGTGCTCCACTTCCATTCCCACTTGTAGCGTAGACGTATCTGAGGGGGCAAAGCCCGGCGTAGGCACGTGCGCCTTAGGCAATATCGAAGTTGTTTTAACTATTTTTGGTTTAGGTTTCGAAAACGATTCCGTATCCTTCTGTCGCCAGGCCATACGCTCCGATTGAAAACTGCCCCCTGTATCCATAATGCTACTCCGTGGCTTAAAGTCAAGCTCCAAACAAGCCGGATTCAATTCATCCAAAAAACGGCTGGGTTCACAGTTATTAAGTGTCCCCCATCGATAACGTGAAGTAGCATAAGATAAATGTAGTTTTTTCTCCGCACGTGTCACAGCTACGTAGAAGAGTCGTCTTTCTTCCTCTAATTCTGAGCGGGAGTTGAGGGAGAGTTGTGAAGGGAATAAGTTTTCTTCTAAACCCACGATGTAAACCACAGGGAATTCTAGTCCTTTCGACGCATGTATTGTCATCAAAGACACGGTATCTGCATTGGGATCCTTGTCATTATCATCGTTAGTTAACAACGCAATGTCCTGCATGAATATATCCAGACCTTTTTCTTCAATATCCTCACGTTCGGAAAACTCTTTGATACCATTTAATAATTCCTGAATATTTTCATAACGACTAAGCCCTTCTACTGATTTATCCTCGTAAAGATCTTTTAATATACCCGAATGTTGTGCGATATGCATCGCTGTATCAAACGCCGAGCTGGTCTTTGCCATAGCTTGGAAACTCTGAATCATCAGGCCAAAACTGCCTACCGCATTTGCACTTCGCCCGTCGAGAAACAACTGCGCATTAACGACCACATCCCACAATCGATGCTGTTGCTGATCCGCAGCTACCAAAATTCGCTCCAGCGTGGTGTCCCCTATCCCCCTGCGTGGATAGTTGATAACCCGCTTCAACGCCTCTTCGTCGTTAGGGTTGAATGTCAAACGAAAATAAGCAATCAAATCTTTGATTTCCTTACGTTGATAGAAAGACGTTCCTCCGTACAATTTATAAGGGACACTGATCTTTCGCAATGCCTCTTCCATAGCCCGGGACTGGGCATTTGTGCGGTATAAGATAGCAAAATCTTTATATCGCAGATTTTTCAGTGCACGCTCCTGCGTAATGGATTCCGCTACAATTTTCCCTTCCTCGTTATCAGAAAATGCACGAGCAACCTTTATCTTTTCACCATCCTCATTTTCAGAGAAAACATTCTTCTCCAATTGATTCTGATTCTTTTCAATTACACTGTTCGCCGCGTTGACAATCATTTTCGTAGAACGATAGTTCTGTTCAAGTTTAAAAACTTGAACGTCCGGATAATCCTTTTGAAAATTCAGGATATTTTGAATATTCGCACCGCGAAACGCATAAATACTCTGCGCATCATCTCCTACTACACAAATGTTTTCATTGACTGCAGCAAGCCTTTTCACGATAAGATATTGAGAAAAGTTGGTATCCTGATACTCATCCACCATTAGGTATCTAAATTGATGTTGGTATTTATGCAGCACTTCTGGATGCTTATTCAGTAATACATTTGTTTTGAATAAAAGGTCGTCAAAGTCCATTGCTCCCGCCCGATAACAACGTTGCGCATAGGTCATATAAATCTGTCCCATCTGCGGACGACCATTTGCAACATCCTCCGCTACAATGGCTTCGTTTTTATTATATTCCTGCGGTGATATCAGATTATTTTTGGCGGAGGATATACGTCCGTACACATGATTGGCATTATACAGCTTATCGTCGAGATTCATTTCCTTTAGAATCGCACGAATTAAGCTTTTTGTATCGTCTGTATCGTATATTGTAAAATTTTTGGGATACCCGATCAACTCAGCCTCCACGCGAAGGATACGGGCAAATACGGAATGGAAAGTGCCCATCCAAATATTTTTTGCTTCTTGTCCTACAACGCTCATAATACGTTCTCGCATCTCCTTCGCCGCTTTATTAGTAAAGGTTAGCACCAAAACATTAAAGGGGTCTATACCCTTCCGAATCAAATGTGCTACACGGTAGGTAATGACGCGCGTCTTCCCCGAACCTGCACCGGCTACGATCATTACCGGTCCTTCCGTTTGCTCCACAGCTGCACGTTGCGAAGAGTTTAATCCTGCTAAATAATCCAAAACTTTCTCCTAATTTTTTATGACAAGCACTAACAAAAAGTAGCGGTAAAATTAAGAAAAATAATTGATATGCCACTGATGTTTCCGATATTCCACCGCGCTGCAACCTGTTTTTCTGAAGAACTAGCGGCAAAGGCAATTAGAGTGATACCAATAACCGAACACCTGTATTGTGGACATAGCACATCATCGATAAGTGAGACAGCCTCCACAATAAGTGATAAAAATAAAGGTTTCTACCCGGGCGGATAGAAACCTTTGTAAAACCAATTATAACTTACCGCCATGCTCTAGCGGCCTGAATTATGAACCACTAATATAAGGAGGACTTCGTATTTTTGCAAGAGTTTTTTTATATTTTTAAAAAAAATCGAATCGACAGGTAATTGATATATTGTATGAATTGTATGAAACCTACTATCACAATTTTATATTGCCCCAAATGCGGATGGATGCTCCGGTCTGCTTACATAGCGCAAGAACCATTGACAACGTTCGTAAATGACATTTATGGCGTTACCCTGGTCCCTAGTGAAATCAGTGGCCGTTTTTCAGTAGCCATCGACGGAGAGATTATTTTTGACCGGAAAAAAGAAGGACGATTTCCGGAGACTAAAGAACTAAAGCAGTTAGTTCGTGACAAGGTTAATCCGGACAAAGATTTAGGGCATTCGGATAAGAAATAGGAAGATAGTATTAATTTTTTATTAATTTTAATCCCCAAAATGCAGCACGGGATGAAGATATTACATACGAGCGACTGGCACTTAGGCAAACGGTTGGATTATTTCTCGAGATTGGAAGAACAGCGCGCGGTATTAGCGGAAATATGTGAAATAGCGGACGCAGAACGTGTAGACGCCGTCATCGTAGCGGGCGATCTATTTGACACATTCAATCCTCCCGTAGAAGCAGTAGAACTACTTTATAAAACATTACGACGACTTAGTCATGAAGGACGGCGTCCCGTTATTGCGATTGCCGGAAATCATGATAGTGCTGACCGTATCGACGCGCCGGACGCACTCGCTCGTGAATGTGGCATTATCTTCATCGGATACCCGCAGGCAACCATTCGACCCTTTCGTACAAATAACGGATTTTCCATTAACATAGCAACGGCTGGATTTCTGGAAATATCCTTGCCTCAATATAACTACCCCCTACGTATTATACACACCCCATTTGCCAATGAACTCCGATTAAAGCAGTTCTTAGGATTGGACGATAAAGGGCAACAACTCAACGAGCTTTTAAGGAAACATTGGCTTGCCATCGGAAATATGCATTGCGATAATCACGGTGTAAACCTGTTGACCACACATTTGTATATGTTACAACGAGGAGGAGAAATACTGGAAGAACCCGATGGAGAAAAACCCATTAAGGTGGGCCATGCGGATTTGGTGTACGCTGATGCTATCCCGCCACAAATTCAATACGCAGCTTTAGGACATCTCCATCGGTTTCAGAATATAGGAGATCAGCAACGCCCTGTGGTTTATCCGAGCAGTCCGCTTGCTTACTCCTTTTTGGAGGCCGGACAGGCGAAAGGGGTTGTCATCGTAGAGCTTGCTCCAACGCAACTAGCGCAATATCGATTTGCACACCTTTCTTCTGGACGGAAACTACACCGAAAACGCTTTGAAGATATTGATGCTGCTGTGCTGTGGTTACACGAAAATCCGGAAACGTTGGTTGAGCTCACACTGATAAGTGATACTTTTCTGAGCTCCGCAGACATGAAGCGAATACATGAAGCACACGACGGTATTATTCATATTATCCCGATAGTACAACACGCAGCATCTAGTCCGACACATACACCGGTGAACCTTGACCAAGATATTGATGTACTTTTTAAGGATTATTTTCAGCATCGGCTCGGACAAGAGCCTAATCCGGAATTGATGGATTTATTAAATGAAGTAATTAATTGTGAAACGCGACCGGAGGATTAAAACATGCTACCAATTTATTTAAGTATAGAAGGATTATATTCGTATCAGGATAAACAAGTAATTGATTTCACTCATTTAACAGAGGCCGGGTTATTTGGTATATTTGGGAAAGTGGGATCTGGCAAATCCAGTATACTCGAAGCCATTAGCTTTGCATTGTATGGAGAGACTGAAAGACTCAACAAACAGGAGAAAAGGGCTTATAACATGCTTAATCTTCGCTCAGACACTGCTAATATCGTATTCGAATTTCTGAACTACGAAGGGCGAAAACTCAGATTTACAGCGCATTGGAAACGACGAAAAAAATTTGAGGACACCACGTCGTTGGAACGCTATGCCTACGAATGGAAAGACAATGCATGGGCTCCATTAGATTCAAACGATGGCGCAATTGTAACACGACTCACCTACCCCAACTTTCGACGTACTATCATTATCCCACAGGGACAGTTCAAAGAATTCCTAGAACTACGCGGTAAAGATAGATCAGAGATGATGAAAGACATCTTTAGCCTAGATCGTTTTGATTTGGGATCCAAGGTGGCAATACTCCAACGAAAGAATAATAACAAACTAGAACAACTAAGCGGAGCACTTTCCGGTTTTAATGCTGTCAGTACGGAAACATTGAACAGTAAGCAACACGAACTCGAAACTGCGCGCCAACATTTAACTTCAGTAAAAGAGGAAACAGCATTGTTGGAAAAAGAAGTCAGCCGGCTTATGGAAAGCAAAAAGACACGGGATGAATTGATGCAGAAAAAAGAGGAGGTACAGGCGTACCTGCTAGAGCATCCACGAATCACCCAGTTGGAAAAAGAACTACAGACATATGAAACCACCCGATCGGCTTTTAAGGAGATCCTCAATACCACACATAACTTAAACAAAGAAAAAGAACAACTCACACATAAAATCGAACAGCTTACAATTCGAAAGAGTGAAATTTTAAGCCGTTTGGAAAAAGAGGAGAGTGCATGGGAAGAGATAGCTCCTGATTATAAGCAACTGGATTTATTCAAAGCAAAAACTGAAGATCTAAATATACTTATCAATATATTTCAAAACAAGAAGCAACAGGAAAAGCTTAATAAGCGTCTACAAGATGGAAAACCTCATCTTGTAGACGCTCAGGAAGGTGAAAGAAAACTCTCAGCATCTATAGAAAATGAGGACAAGAGACTAGATGAGCTTAAAAATACCCGCGTGGATACGTCAGTATTGCTGGCACTGGAGTCCTGGTATCAAACCGATAACAATATCAATGCCGCGATTGCGGAACTGAAAACGCACGAGCAACAACTGCAAAACGAATTATCGCAAACAGCAAAAATTTTTGATGATCGATCAACGTCAATTGACAAGTGGGAAGCCGATCTTCTCCAACAAGAAACAAATTTAAACAGCGAGCTCGCTTCGTTACAGCAGGAGGAAACCCACTTGCAGGTGCAAGCGAAGCTATCGGAGTTTGCCGACAACCTTGCTGACGGACAACCTTGCCCGTTATGCGGTGCATTAGCCCACCCGTACCCGATGAAAAACCATGATGTGGCAATTAAAATAAAGGAGATACTCGCAAAGCAAACCGAGATCAAACAGCGTTTGCAGCAGCTTAAAGCAAACTACCAAGTGCTGACAGCTGCTTCCACACGTTGGTACGACAAGAAAGCACTACGGACCCAATGTGAAACCAGCCTCCAACAAATGGAGGAGAAACTAAACATCCATCGCAAACAATTTCGATGGGAAGCATTTTCTCCCGCTGACAAAACAGCCTTTAGAGCGTATAAAGATAAGAACCATCTAACAGAGAGCCATATCAAATCAGGTGAAGCCAATTTGAAAAACCTCCGCGCACAGTGGCAAGCCTGCCAATTGAAAATAGAAAAATATAAAAACTCCCTTGCAGCATTTGAACAAAACATTATCGTATTAGATCAGTTAAACCAACAAAACAAACTGCAGATCAAAAGGTTGAAAACAGAAGACTATGAACAATTTGACGAAACGCAACTTCTAAATAAAAAGCAGGAAACGGAAAATAAAATTACGTTTTTGGAAGAAAGTCATAGACGACTCTCCGAATCTATTCAATCTTTGAGAACGGAGTTCGCGCATATCAATGGTGAACGTGCGGCCTCAAAAGAACAATTCCAACAGCTCTATCAACAACTTAACAGTAAGCAAGCTGAAATTTCCACTTTATTGAAGGACCATGGTTACAACGATATTATACAGGTACAACATATACTGCAAAAAAACATAGATGTGGATAGTAATCGGAAAACCATACAAGAGTTTAATTTAAATCTACAGATCCTTTTACGCAACATTGCTGATTTAGAGCATCGTACCGCCCACGATGCCTACGAAGAATCCATCTTCGAAGAAAAAACAATGCTCTACGCTTTAAAACGTGAGGAGCTTGAATTACAGATTCGTGTAACTGGAGCTTTAGAAAAAGAATATGCTCACTTACGTATCGAATTTGAGAGGAAGGAAAAATTATTGGAAGAATACGAGCGGTTGACGCTTCGAAAAAGCAATTTGACCACACTGGAAAACCTCTTCCGTGGCTCTGGTTTCGTCAACTATGTATCTAGTATACACTTACAACGTTTATGTGAAATTGCTAATCAGCGCTTTCACCGATTGACAAAAAATAATTTAAGCCTCACAATTAATGAAAATAATGAATTTGAGGTCGTAGATTTCTTGAACAACGGCTTTAAACGCTCTGTGAAAACACTTTCTGGCGGACAAGCATTTCAGGCTTCACTCTGTCTTGCTCTCGCATTAGCGGAAAACATTCAGTCGATGAATAAAGCAGACAAGAATTTTTTCTTCATCGACGAAGGTTTCGGTACGCAAGACCCCGAAAGTATGAATACCGTATTTGAAACATTGCAATATCTGAATAGGGATAACCGTATCGTCGGTATTATTTCCCATGTAGAGGAGCTGAAAGAGCGTATTCCGCGGGCTATTACCGTAGTGAACGATATAGAAAAGGGAAGTCAGTTGCATTAATTTCCCTTTTTTGTCCGCAAAAAAGGGAGAAAAAACTCGCCACTTTAAAATTTTGAATAGAGGGATATTGCATACATTGTATTTTTACATATTTCAAAATTTTACATGTGGCATTCAGAGGTTAAGGAGGGGATAGTACAATTGCAGAATCCCTTCCTTAACATTAACAGTCGCATCCGAATGTTTTACAACTGTACAAATTCATCATTAGTACTATCCCAAATGTAAAACATTCGAAGCGACGAGGTTTATGGATAAGTGTTTATTTTAGTATCCATGAGCTCACTTTGTTCGGTTTTGCTTCTTTTTCACGGGGAAAAAGAAGAAACAATTTAATTAAAAAAATGAAAAAAAGATACGCCATTATTGTTGCGGGAGGATCGGGTAGCCGAATGAAAAGTGATTTGCCAAAGCAGTTTATGCTTCTTGATGACAAACCAATAGCTATGCATACGCTGAAAAGGTTTGCCAATACCAAAAATGAACTTCGATTAATATTGGTCTTGCACGCAGATATGTTCTCGTTTTGGGATGAGTTGTGCGAAAAATATGATTTCCAGATACCTCATACTGTCATTGCCGGTGGGGACACACGTTTCCAAAGTGTCAGGAATGGTATACATTATATTGCAGAACAACAACATCAGTTTCTTGACAATACACTCATAGCCATTCATGATGCCGCCCGTCCGGTAATTACATCGGAAACGATAGATAACTGTTTTGAACAAACCGTCGTCCACGCCGCTACCATATTGGCGGTACCGAGTACAAATTCTATCCGACAGGGAAATGTGGAAGAAAATAAGGCATTGGATAGAGAGAATATATGGATCGTACAAACACCGCAAACGTTTCAGGGGCACATTCTACATAAGGCATTTCAGCAAGACGAATTATCCTCTTTTACAGATGACGCTTCCGTGGTAGAAAAATTGGGCTATAAAATACATCTCATTCCGGGTGATCATCGAAATATAAAAATCACTTTTCCGGAAGACATTTCCATAGCCCAATTTTATCTAAAAAATCATTAAACTATTAGGCCGCTCCTCGTATGACACGTAGTAGAATAGCAACAACTGCGATCACCAAGAGGATGTGGATGATACCTCCTGAAACGTATCCGCCAAAAAAGCTAATGGCCCAAATAATAACCAAAATAACTGCGATTAAATAAAGAATATTTCCCATGACTTATAGAAATTAAATTAACACTATTTCAATAATAGAACAGGGAATGAGCTGAAAAGTTTTGCCCTTAGTAACGTTTGCTTTATTGAACATCAATAACGAGCCTATCGTATGCCACCCGGATACCTTCAGGAAGTGTCCGCTCTATGTGCTCGTGCTTTCCAAATCGATGGCTGATATGGGTTAAGTAGGTGGACTTAGTTTGAATTTCTTCAGCAAAGGCAATCGCCTCTTCTTTGGTAAAATGGGAAATGTGTGGCTCTTCCTGCAGCGCATTCACTACTAACGTGTCGATACCTTTCAATAATGCTTTTGATTCTTCAGAAATAGTTTTAGCATCGGTGATATACGCAAAATTCCCAATACGAAATCCCATCACCGGCATCTTATAATGCATCACTTCAATAGGCATAATACTTTGGGTACCCACGCGAAAAGCGTCTCCTGTGGTAATTGGTCGAAGTTCCAATCGAGGCACGCCCGGATATTTTTGTTCGCCAAAAGCATAATAAAACTCTCGCTTGAGGGATTCATGGGTAATAGCCGTTCCGTATATAGGAATAGATTGTTGCTGTTGATAATTAAAAGCACGAAGATCGTCCATACCTGCAATATGGTCCTTATGAGCGTGCGTTACCAATACCGCATCGAGTTTACGCACGTCCTCTCGCAACATTTGATAACGAAAGTCGGGCCCGGTGTCGATAACAACGTTCGTATCATTGTCAAATTGTATCATGACAGATGTACGTAAGCGCTTATCACGTGTATCGGTAGATTGGCATACCGCGCATTGGCATGCGATAACGGGCACACCCTGTGAAGTTCCTGTACCTAAAAAAGTTACTCTCAAAGTGTCGCCTCTTCTTTCTTGATCACTTTGTAAAGTGCCACTTTCTTTTCATCTAGTAGCGATGTATCTACGTCCATATCACGTAATAACTGTATTAATGATTGAATTCTGATTTCTAGGTTAGAAAATCTATTAACAACAATAACCCGTGTATTTTGAAGCACACACGCCGCCGTACGAAAAGAGCCCTTTTCGTAACGAACCCGATAACCTAAAGCAGCAAAAAGATCTTCTAGTTTTCCTAAATTATGTTGAGTGAATGCTAGCACGATTTTAAATTTTCGAGGAAATTATAAAACTTTATCTTATTATGGAATAACTACACAGTCTATTTTTTCCACATTACCTGTTCCATAAAGCTACCTAGGAACCCTAACCCATAGGCTATCAACTGTATATACGCAGCAACAACCCCCAATATCACAACTTGTATGCGTTTCGTACTGAACCATGCATGTAAAGCCAATAAAAGCGTGTATATTAGAAGTACTATATTACCGATATCGCAGAGTATTGGCAATATCTGAATTTGTCCCTCACTCCCCCAGTTAAGTAGGTTTAATAACATCAAGCCAGCAAACCCGACGACAAAAAGCGCGGGCAGGGCATGTATGAGCTTCAATTCATCGGGAAAAAGCTTATAAATAGCAATACGTCCCTTTCCGAAACCATAGGTTTGCTTGAAAAATTGTCCAAATGTGGTCCGACGTTTATGATATACAAATGCTTCAGGAATTAGGCCCACACGATATCCTTGTCGAATCATACGGATACTAAATTCAATATCTTCTGAACGACGAGACAGTTTGAATCCTCCTGTCTGTTCATAAGCCTTTCTAGATAGCCCCATATTAAAGCTCCGTGGATGAAACTGCCCTACATGTTGCTTATTTCCTCGGATTCCCCCCGTTGTAAACGGACTGGTCATCGAATAAGATATAGCTTTTTGAATATTCGTAAAAGATGGATGAGCAGCATCAGGTCCGCCAAAAGCGTCCCAACGGTAACGCTGTATGCCAGCAGCTACATGATACAAATAGTCTTCCGGCACAATAATATCCGAATCAAAAACAATAAAATAATCTCCTTTTGCTCTTGCAAAACCAAAATTACGTGCATACCCCTGCCCTTCGTTTTTCTTCTGATAGTAACGAATGTCCAATCTATTATGGTAGCTTTCCACAACATGTTTGGCAGGTTTAGATGAGCCATCCTCCACCACAATAACTTCAAAAGAGGTATATTTTTGTTGCGTTAATGATTTCAAAAGTTCATTAATCTCTAACGGTCGGTTATACAAAGGAATCACAATCGAAAAAAACATATGTTAAATTATTTTTTCGATATGATATTGGTTGCGTTCGGAGGAATTACGGGAAACGAGTTCTGCTATAAACCCTGTCAGAAACAATTGTGTTCCGATAAGGATAGCAACTAGCGAGAGATAAAACAACGGCTGGTCTGTTATATTTCGATACACTGTACCTTCCGCAATGCTCCTCAGTTTTTCAAATACTAAGTAACAAGTAATAAAAAAACCAACCACGAAGCTCAACACGCCGATAGTCCCGAAAAAATGCATCGGGCGTTTACCAAACTTTCCAACAAAAAAAATCGAAAGTAAGTCCAGAAAACCCTTCACAAAGCGTCCCGGGCCAAATTTTGTCGTTCCGTATTTCCGAGGGTAATGTTGGACAATCTGTTCCTGTATATTCGTAAATCCCGCCCACTTCGCTAAGACCGGAATATAACGATGCATTTCTCCGTATACCTCGATACTCTTCACTACATCTTTGCGATAAGCTTTTAAGCCACAATTAAAATCATGTAAATTATGGATTCCGGACATATTCCGCGTTACGGAATTAAAAAGTTTTGTAGGGATCGTTTTGGTCAACGGATCATAGCGTTTTTGCTTCCAGCCCGACACCAGGTCAGCATTGCTATTCATTATCCGGTTGTATAATTCCGGTATCTCGTCCGGGCTATCCTGCAAATCCGCATCCATCGTTATTACCACATCTCCTTGGGCTGCATTGAAACCCACATTTAACGCTGCAGATTTACCATAATTTCGACGAAACCTAATACCCGAAATTTGTTCGTGCGTTGATTTAAGCTCTTCGATTACTTTCCAGGAAGTGTCTTTGCTCCCGTCATCCACCAAAATAATTTCATAGGAAAAATCATGCCCAGTCATTACCCGACGTATCCATTCGGTTAATTCAGGCAAAGATTCTTCTTCATTATATAAGGGGATAACAACCGATATATCCATATTAGTTTTCCTCCGGCTTATATCGCCCTTCATCATCCATTTGGCTTGAGTTGTCCTGTACCGGCAGAAAACTAGGCCTTTCGCGTTTTAGGATAGCAGCAAGAATCAAAGCAAAAACGAAATACATAATTAGCGCTATACCTAAACCTTTAAGGTTTTGTCCTATGGAAAACTCCCGTAACTCATCTCGTTGTTTTTCTAGATCAGCCACCTGTTTGTCGATAAGATCGTCATCAGCACCGATGCTCTCCATTGTTTCGATAGTCAAATTGATCGTTTTATCGAAAACAATTTGTTGCGGCTCGGGATTAATCAGATTGAACACCGCCCCTCCTACAGTGGAAATGATTACTGCAATCGCTAACATGACAAAAATACCTTTCAGTGCCTGGCTAAAATTCCAAAAACCTCCCGCTACTCTGCGCAACAATACGGCGAAGTATGCCGACAAAGCTATCATGAGCAAAAAGGAAATCCCTCCTGTCACCATAGAACTTATCTTAAAATCAGCGCTATTTACCAGTACATACATAGAAACGATGCTTATCACCAAAGAGATAATGCCTACATAAATCCCGTATTTAATGCCTTCCTTTTTTACCTCTTCCGCAGGAAAAGGTGAATTAAAATCTTGGTTCATAATTTATTTATTAAAGTTTACAATAATCTGGTAAATAGCCCCATCCAACGGCTTATTGACAGAGGCGTCTAGATATTCCACCATCTGCTCCTCTTCGGGATATGGTTCGTTAAAGAAAGACACTAACGGATAAAATAGCTCTTTTAATTCGTCCTGAGGGGATAGCGATGAAGCTACTTTATTGATTTCAGCGAAGGTACTATCTACCAAAATCTGATTAGCTATTATTTTCTCATAAATAGCATATTCATCCTGAAACTCATCTTCCTCGACCAATAGGAATTCTTTTAGATAATCGTCCAGAGAAGGATCAATATCCTCATCTTCACACTCCTGCAGATAGAGAAACATGTTTAGTAATTCAGTACCCCTATCGATAGTTTCTTCTTCAATAGCTTCCCATTCTGGCGAATCCAAATAATCTTCTTCCAGCTTCTTCACATCCGCTGCAAAGAAGTTGACCATCAATAAATCGAAGCAAATCTCCCGAAGCTCTTCAAAACGTTGATGATTATCAAAAGCTTCGTCCAAGGCTTGCACCTTTTCTATAAAAGGTGCTTCTTTATCAAAAGCTTGTTGCAATGCAGTCTCAAAAGTTCCTGCATCAATTCCTTCGGTCTGTGCGTACGTGCGAATCCCAGCGTGAAACGCTTTTTTTACTTTTGCATCCATATCTTATTTAATTTCAACCAATTGACCATGGTTAATTACTACTTTCACTTTACCTCTTAATTCTTGACCAAACACAGGACTATTTTCCGATTTTGATTTATTTGTGTTGGTATCCAACATCCATCTTTCGTTCATATCAAACAGCACCAAATTGGCTTCGCTCCCTACTTCAACCGTCGGGATATCTTTTCCCACCACCTGTCTGGGCTGTACGGCCAAATATCGAACAATATCGTCAGCGGTAAATCCCGCCTCAATTAAAAAAGGTAACGTTGTCTGTAAACCCAAAATGCCTTCTTTTGCAATTTGAAACTCTACATTCTTATACTCCACTTCGTGTGGTGTATGTTGTGAAACCACCGCATCTATCGTACCTTCTTTCAATCCTTTTAAAAGCGCTTTTATATCCTTCTTGGTCCGTAAAGGCGGATTCACCTTAAAATTACTGTCAAAACCTACCACTTCTTCATCGGTGTATACCAAGTTATGGGCGGCGACATCGCAGGTCACGTTCAACCCTTTCGCTTTCGCCTTTTTTATCAAATCTACTGATTCTGCCGTAGAAATACTCGTAAAATGAATACGGGCATCGTTATACTCGGCTAGGAACAAGTCGCGAGATACCATGAGCGATTCTGCTAGGTTCGGCTTTCCCTTCATGCCCAGGTAGGTGCTCATTTGCCCTTCATTCATCTGGTGCCCGCCGGCGACAGACTCGTCTTCTGGAAAAGAGATAACTAACCCCTCAAATCCTTTCGCATACAACAACGCCCGTCCCATTAAACCGGCCTGTTGAACGGCATGGTCTCCGTCACTGAAAGCAATCGCTCCCGCTAGCCGCATATCATATAATTCTGCGAGTTCTTTTCCTTCACGTCTTTTGCTTATGGTGCCAACAGGGTATACATCAACTATATTTCCTTTAGCGGAATTAACGACTAACGCTACTTCTGAACGACTATGGATGGGCGGGTTCGTGTTGGGATAAACAGCGACTCCAGTATATCCTCCTGCTGCTGCGGCCGCCGTACCGGTTATGATGTCTTCTTTAGTTTCCAGACCTGGTTCGCCAAAATTAGCATGCAAATCAAAAAAACCGGCTGACACGATCCTGCCTTTTCCGTCTATAACATGTATTTGTTTATTCGTCGGCTTTATACGCGGTGCTATACGGCTAATATTTCCTGCCTCAATAAGTATATCAACGATATTACCGTTTTGCGGATGACCGGGCACTATAAGCTGAGCGGAAGAAATCAATATATTATCCATGAATAATATTTAAACAAAGTAATGAGAAAAGTGTAATTTAAAATGGTAGGTAAATAAAACATATAAAGGAACAAACCAATGCTGCTTTGCCTGAGATAAACCAATGAAATATGGAATACGATTATCCAATTTTATACGTTGTTTCATTGAAAAACAAATGTACAAAATATATCGAAACACCGATATTGAAAATATGGGTTTTTATTGCTGATCGCCCCAAGCGTAGCTAGCCACGTCAATATCACTGAGGGAAAGCACCCTGTCTATCACTGTGGCAGCTAGTTCTTCGAATGTTTTGGGAAGGCTGTAGAATGATGGACTTGCTGGACAAATAATCCCTCCTGCTTGCGTTACCAGATTCATGTTTTGTATATGGATGGTGCTCAATGGTGTCTCACGTGTAACTAGCACTAACTTCCTACGTTCTTTTAATATCACATCGGCCGCCCGTGTCGTCAAATCAGAGGATATCCCTTGGGCAATGCGTCCTAATGTCCCCATAGAACAAGGACAAACGATCATGGTATCGAAACGCGCAGAACCAGACGCAAACGGCGCCATAAAATCGTTTTTGTTATAAAATGTAAAAGGATAATGTTGATAATTATCGGCTCCTAATTCAAACGTCCACACATCTTTCGCATTGTCAGACATCACCACGCCCACCTCTGCCACTTGATCATCCAGTTTGCTTAATTTATCCAACAACACCTTTGCATAGATTGAACCGCTAGCGCCGGTAATAGCAACGATTATCTTCTTTTTCTTTTTCATAACGTTCTAGACAAAGCTAATAAAAAACAAGGGTTTCTTTATATGTTTTTTGTGTCGCTCAAGCCGCGACTGGCTTTTCCTTTTTTTCTCTCAAAAAAAGGAAACAAAAAAAGCCGCCACTTAAAAATTTTTGATAAGATGGGTACTGCAAAAATGATATTTCTACAGTTATCAAAATTTTACATGTGGCAATAATGGGTTAAGGATGGGACAATACAATTGCACGAACCCTCTCTTAACATTAAAATTTGATTAAAGAACACCTTCGATATAAAAATCGAAGATTTTCTCTAAATTCGAACCATGTTCAAGAAATCATTCGCCCCCATTATTCCCGAAAAAAGTAAACTTCTCATTTTAGGCTCCTTGCCGGGAGACAAATCATTGCAGGAAAACCAATATTATGCTCATCCCCAAAATCGCTTTTGGAAAACCTTGGCGTTGCTCCTATCCGTCCCTGTTCCAATTGATTATTCTAGTCGAGTTGATCTGTTACACCAACACGGCATTGCACTATGGGATGTCTGCGAAGCGGCTATTCGAAAGGGTAGTATGGATACCGACATCTTGGAGGAAAGTCCCAACAAAATAAACCAATTGCTTCAAGATAATCCCGATGTCAAGACCGTTTGCTTTAACGGCCAAAAAGCGCAAAAACTATTCGACAAATATTTTAAACGAACCGCCGGCATCCAATATATCACACTTCCGAGTACTAGCCCCGCAAACGCCAGTTTTAATCAAGAAAGATTATTGGGTGCTTGGGAGATCGTTCGTGAAATGGTCTGCACACCTTAGTATATTGCAAGACAACCGTCGTTTCCCTTTCTCAGCTTGCACTTAAAATACAACTGTGCATATACTATATGTTTTCTCTGTATAGCGAATTTTTATCTTTCCGTTATAGGAATATCATTGGGTTTGTTATTTTTGCACATACGATGTCAGACTTAAAATACAACCAAAGGGGTGTGTCCGCAGGCAAAGAGGATGTACACAACGCGATCAAGAACATTGACAAGGGACTGTTCCCGAAAGCTTTCTGTAAAGTCATACCCGACATACTGGGAGGTGACGAGGCGTGGTGCAACATCATGCACGCCGATGGGGCCGGCACAAAATCTTCGCTGGCGTATGTCTATTGGAAAGAAACTGGAGACAGCTCTGTTTGGCGTGGAATTGCCCAAGATGCCATTATAATGAACGTGGATGATCTTCTTTGTGTGGGTGCGGTCGACAATATTTTACTTTCTTCTACTATCGGGCGCAATAAAAACGTCATCCCAGGCGACGTAATAGCCGAAATTATCAACGGTACAGAAGATATTCTCGCCGAGTTACGACAACTAGGTATTGGCATCTACTCTACAGGAGGGGAAACAGCCGACTTAGGCGATTTGGTACGGACTATTATTGTGGACAGCACTGTAACGTGCCGCATGAAACGACAGGATATTATTTCCAATCACCGTATCAAGGCAGGAAACGTGATTGTAGGACTGGCATCTTACGGTCAGGCAAACTATGAAAGCGAATATAATGGGGGTATGGGTTCCAATGGTTTGACCTCAGCGCGCCATGATGTTTTTCATAAATATGTTGCTGAAAAGTATCCGGAAAGCTATGACCCTGCGGTGCCTTATGAATTGGTATTTTCGGGCAACTGTAAATTGACAGAACCGATAAGAATAAATGAAAACGAAGAGATCACGGCCGGCAAGCTCGTCCTATCTCCTACACGTACCTATGCGCCTGTCATCAAGACGGTTCTTGACAAATATCGTCAACAGATTGATGGGATGATTCACTGTTCGGGAGGCGCACAAACCAAAGTGTTACATTTTATTGAAGATGTACATGTCATCAAGGATAATTTATTTCCTATTCCGCCACTGTTTGACCTCATTCAAAGACAATCAAGTACCTCGTGGGAAGAAATGTACAAAGTCTTTAATATGGGCCATCGTATGGAGCTATATATTCCGCAGGAAATTGCAAAGGATATCATCAATATATCCGAATCGTATGGTATTGAAGCGCAAATTATCGGCCGTGTAGAGGAGAGCACCTCAAAAAAAGTAACTATTCGTTCGCCACACGGATCCTTTATTTACGAATAAAGAATAGCGCGATAAAAAACAGGAAATCGTGATAAGTAATGCAAGAAAAGCGTATCATAGGCCGCATAGAAACAGTAGATCTCCCCGAGTTGGGGCTCTATAACATTTGTGCAAAAGTGGATACGGGTGCAGACACCTCTGTATTACATTGCAACCGGTTTGAAATATTTGAAAAGGATGGGCATCGCTATATTCGATGTACTATCCAAGGACACCCAGATTTTACCTTTCTTATCCATCGGGAACGCGTGGTGAAAAGCTCTTTCGGACAATCCGAAACAAGACATATTTTTATAACAAAGATAAAATTATTCAACAAGCTATTTGATATCAAATTATCCGTTCGGGACCGTTCCGCAATGTCTTACCCTATGCTACTTGGAAGAAACTTCGTTAGTGGCAAATTTTTGGTCGATGTGTCACAAGACCATCTGGCAAAGAATATATAGTGGTACTCCAAAACTTATCTTAGACTCATCTGTTTTAACCATAAAAAATACTTTCAGTGAATATTGCTGTATTATCAACAAACAAAAACCTTTATTCGACTAAACGTCTGGTCGAAGCCGTTCAACTCCGCGGGCACCATTGCGTAGTCATAGATCACAGCAAATGCTACGTGGGCATCCAACAGGGGAAACCTACTATTCATTACAAAGGGCAAGATTTATCCCATATTGACGCCATTATCCCACGGATCGGTTCGTCTTTGACATTCTACGGCTCTGCGATTGTGCGCCAGTTTGAGGTAATGAACGTTGTGTCTGCAAATCCAAGCCAGGCAATCACACGTTCTCGGGATAAACTACGTTGCATGCAAATTCTGTCGGGCGCAGGTCTCGGCCTTCCGATTACCGGGTTCGCACGTTCCGTTTCCGATGTGGACGACTTGATCAGCATGGTTGGTGGTGCTCCATTAGTCATCAAACTATTGGAAGGCACACAGGGTATCGGCGTGGTATTAGCGGAAACAAAAAAAGCGGCCTCGTCGGTTATTGAAGCATTTTATGGACTAGGCAACAACATTCTAATACAGGAGTATATTAAAGAAGCAAAAGGAACAGATATCCGAGCTTTTGTTGTAGATGGCAAGGTAGTAGGTGCTATGAAACGAACGGCTAAGGAAGGTGAATTCCGTTCGAATTTGCACCGTGGCGGAAGTGCGGAAATCGTTAAACTAACGCGTGCGGAAAAGCAGACCGCTGTTTCTGCGGCAAAAGCTATGGGACTCACGGTAGCTGGTGTTGATATGCTCCCCTCCGCCCGTGGACCGCTCATTCTCGAAGTCAATTCATCACCGGGATTAGAAGGTATTGAAACGGCCACGGGAAAAGATATCGCCAGCGAGATCGTGAAGTACCTGGAGGGTCAATTTGCTATTACACAAGCTGCTAAAATCGTAAACACCAAGCGTAAAGTAAAAAAAGAGAGCAAACTATAAAATCCGCTATTTTTAATCTTTCCAAATATGTATTATGCTAACATAGTATAAGCCGTATCGTTATATTTGTGTAGAAACCAACTAAAAAATAGTTATGATGGGTCAAATCATCTTCTTTTGTTTGTTCACACTCGCCGTGGTGATTTTCGCTAGAAACGCTCGCCGCATCTATAAAAACATTAAGCTCGGCAAAGCTGTAGATCGGAGCGACAGACCAATTGAACGCCTGAAACTGATGCTTCTGGTTGCCTTCGGACAAAAAAAGATGTTCAAGAAACCGATTCCAGCCCTGTTGCACCTATTTGTATATGTGGGTTTCTGCATTATCAATATTGAGATGCTTGAAATCATTATCGATGGTTTATTCGGTACACATCGGGTCTTTTATTCTTTAGGAACGTTTTATAGCGGTCTTATATATACCTTTGAATGGTTAGCTTTCGCTGTGCTGTTTAGCTGTATTATCTTTCTCGTTAGACGGAGCGCGTTGCGGATCTACCGTTTTGGTGGCAGGGAGCTTAAAAACTGGCCAAGAACGGATGCTAATCTTATCTTAATTGCGGAAATTTTACTTATGACGGCATTTCTGTTCATGAACGCTGCCGACCTTAAACTTCAACAACTTGATCATCCGGTGTATCACCATGCAGGCGCGTTTCCAGTAAGTCAGTTTTTACTTCCTCTATTGCCTGAATCTGCTCCGGCATTGGTGGCGCTAGAGCGGTTTTGTTGGTGGTTTCACATTATCGGCGTGTTGGCTTTCTTAAACTACCTCCCGGTATCGAAGCATTTGCATATTATTCTAGCGTTCCCAAATACTTATTTTTCAAAATTGGAGCCCAAAGGTAAATTTGACAATATGCCTACTGTAACCCACGAAGTAAAGGCGATGCTAGATCCTTCACTCCCGCCACCGACAAATGAAGTTGGCCGGTTTGGCGTCAAGGACGTACAAGATCTTACTTGGAAGAACTTATTAGACGCATATGCCTGCACCGAGTGTGGCCGTTGCACTGCAGCGTGTCCGGCCAATATCACAGGTAAGCTGTTGTCACCCCGCAAAATTATGATGGATACACGAGATCGATTAGCAGAAGTGGGACAAAATATTGCAAAAAACGGACGTTTTCAAGAAGATAACAAGTCATTAATCGACTCTTATATCATGAGAGAGGAAATATGGGCCTGTACAACGTGCAATGCCTGTGTGGAAGCGTGTCCCGTTAATATAGATCCTTTGGAGATTATTCTTGGATTACGCCAGTACGCCGTGATGGAAGAATCACAAGCTCCTACAAGTATCAACGCGATGTTTGGTAACTTGGAAAATAACGGGGCTCCTTGGAAATATGCGCAAGCGGATCGCGCTAACTGGATAAATCAATAATAAAACACTCATGGAAAAAACTTTTCATATTCCTACGGTAGCAGAAATGGCAGCAAAAGGCGAACGTCCAGATCTTTTGTTTTGGGTCGGGTGTGCAGGAAGTTTTGATGAACGTGCCCAACGTATTACTAAATCCGTCTGTAAAATTTTACAGCACGTAGGTGTTAAATACGCTGTTTTGGGTACAGAAGAAAATTGTACGGGCGATCCGGCAAAAAGAGCCGGAAACGAGTTTCTTTTTCAAATGCAGGCATTAATGAATATCGAGGTGTTAAATGGATACGAAATAACGAAAATCGTCACAGCCTGCCCACACTGTTTCAATACAATTAAGAATGAATATCCTAATTTAGGTGGGAATTTCGAAGTTATTCATCACACCCAACTCATCCAGTCGCTGATAACCGAAGGAAAACTTAAACCCGCCGATGGAAACGAATTTAGAGGAAAGCGCATCACCTACCACGATCCATGTTATTTAGGTCGTGCCAACGAAGTCTACGAAGCGCCCCGGCAGGTATTGGAAGTGCTCGACGCAGATTTAGTCGAATTAAAACGCTGTAGGAGCAATGGATTGTGCTGTGGAGCAGGTGGAGCGCAAATGTTCAAAGAACCGGAACCGGGAAAAAAAGAGGTAAACGTAGAACGTATGGAAGATGTCATCGAATCGCAGGCAACCATCGTTGCTGCCGCTTGTCCGTTCTGTATGACAATGCTGCGGGATGGAGTCAAAGCAAAAGATAAAGAAAAACAAATCGAGATTCTTGACATTGCCGAGATCACGGTCAGGGCGAATAACATGTGATGCCACTGGTTAGTAGGCACCTTTATGTATATACTAGCTATACTCGCCTGCTACCCACCATTTACATATAGGACACAAAAAAACAACATTAAGTTAACAATAAGTTAACATAAATTGTGTCACTTGCCACCCGTAATATAAATACAAGCAAGATGGATATTTCTGCAATTGTGATGTACTTGGGTTTCGTATTGGCCGCCTATTCCGTCGTCGGTAACGATACTATACAGACGTTAGGTACGTTTTTAAGTTCTAATGAACGAAAAAAATGGTGGGTATTATGGTTGTTCGCTGGTGGTATATTGTCAGTTACCCTCATCATTGGATATATAAACTACGATGGAGACGTTTCCTACGGCAGACTCGAAAAATATCCTTTGCCAGATCCCTTCGCTTGGTATTTCTTGCTGCCGCCAGTCATTCTGATGCTACTCACCCGTACGGGTATTCCGGTAAGTACCTCCTTTCTTATACTTACTTTTTTTAATCCCGAAAATCTAAACGAAATGGTGCTCAAGTCAGTTTCCGGCTATGCTGTAGCCTTTGGAGCTGCCATCGTCTTGTACCTAGCCATTTCAAAGGTATTGGAGCGAAAATTTATCGAAAATCCAATTACTCGCCGGCAAACCGAGGTTTGGACAGCACTACAATGGGGATCTACCGGTTTCCTTTGGTCTCAATGGCTAATTCAGGATTTCGCAAATATTTACGTATATCTGCCGAGAGACCTCAATGGCTGGCAACTCGGCTTGTCCCTTGCCGTACTGCTAGGCTTACTGGCTTACATTATCGCAACAAGAGGTGGCGCCATTCAAAATATTGTACGTTCCAAGACCAACACGGTCGATATCCGTTCGGCAACCATCATCGATTTCGCTTACGGTATTATACTGTTCTTTTTTAAAGAGCTGAACAACGTTCCGATGAGTACAACCTGGGTATTTATAGGTATTTTGGCCGGACGGGAAATCGCGATCAACTTCATGTTGCGAAAAAAAGAAAATCGTAAAGCCATGTTCAGAAACCTTGGCATGGATTTAGTAAAAGTGATGATTGGTTTGATCGTCAGTATTGTTCTCGTTTATATGGTTCGTTACCTCGCAGCGGGGTAGCGAAAAACACGGTTTTAAAACGAACTTATAAATCTTTATCTAACAGCATTATGAAAAGCATACTCTTTCCAACTGATTTTTCTAAAGCATCTCTCAATGCATTCGATTACGCCCTTAAATATGCAGAAAAAATCCAGGTGAAGCTAATCGTTTATCACTGCTTTATGCCTGGCGCAGAAATCGACGAGGAAACCCAAGCGATATATGAAAAAGTCGATATCGAGAACTTCCGATCTAAAAAAGATAAGTTCCCCCCCTTTGAGAAATTAATCGACAAGTTGTATTCCGATCGGGAAGGTGTAAAAGTTAAATATGTCGTAGAAGAAGGTCAGTTTATAGAAACTCTCAAAGCCTATGTCCAGCGAAAGGAAGACAAGATAGAGCTAGTGATGATGGGGACACAAGCCATTAAAATGGGAATGTTTGACGTTTTTATGAAGACAAACACTTCTGTTATCCTCGAACAAATCAACAAGCCGGTCATTGCTATTCCCGAACGGGCGTCTTTCGATGGCGACATCAATAATATCGTTTTTTTGGTAGACTACAAAGAAGATGAAAAAGGTCCCCTCGCTCAAATCGTAAAAATATGTGAAGAATTTGAAGCGAAATTGCACGTATTGCACTTTGATTTGGCGCACGGCGAATCCATTGTACCACTAATGGACCGGTTTAAAGAGTCGTTGCATTTTAACGGCACCGAAGATAATGTACATTTCCAGTCTATTGACACTATCAATTTAAAGGCGTCTCTTGCTGACTATTGCAAAACCAATAATATCGATATGGTGTGCCTAGTCAATCACAAGCGAAATTTCTACCAACGTCTTTTTTCATTCAGTCTCACGCAAGATTTGCTACGTAGCATAGACGTCCCTATTATGGCGATATACAACGAATAGCCGCGCTTGAAGGGGACTTGCTCTCGATGATTGTAACACAAAATAAACAGTCTACAAATTATTAATAATAAATTAAACTAAAGAGCACATCTACTTTCCTCAAATCACCTAGCTTTGTGTCTTGATTTTGTCCATCTCTCGAAGGGCACCGAATAAAGTACATAAAAATACATGAGACGTAGAGATTTTTTTAAGAAAACCGCATTAGGCGCGATAGGCGCTTCGGTTTTATCCCCTTTTTCTTCTTTCGCCGGTCGTTTCGTTGATGAAACGTTAGGAAACGCTGGTAAGGCTAAAAATATTATATTTATGGTGAGCGACGGTATGAGTATCGGCACATTGAACATGGCCGATATGATGCGCCAACGCAAAGAAGGCCGTGAAAGCAACTGGCTATCGCTTTATTCGCATGATAAAGTGCGTCGCGCATTGATGGATACTGCTTCCGCGAATTCGCTAATTACGGATTCGGCGGCGGCAAGCTCCTCTTGGGGCGGTGGCATTCGAGTGCCAAATGGCTCCCTCAATGTCAACGCCGATGGGTCCTTCAACAAGCCTATTTTACAGAAATTTAAAGCGGCCGGCAAATCCGTTGGATGTGTAACAAGTGTGACGATTACCCACGCTACGCCAGCAGGCTTTTGCGTGAATAGTGTAAAGCGATCGGCCGAACCCGCTATTGCTCTCCAATATATGGATTTAGGTTTTGACATCATGATGGGCGGCGGAGAGGAATTCTTTAGTGCTAACAAGCGACCTGACAAACAAGATCTTTTTACAAAATATCAGCAGGCTGGCTTCACCGTTTTGAAGAACCGTGATGACATGAATAAGCTTGCTACTAACGAAAACAAGCCAATTCTGGGCGTCTTTCATGACGGCGGCTTGCCTTATGCACTGGACCGAGAAAATGATGCTGCACTAGCGACAAAAACACCGAGTTTGGCAGAAATGACTAAAGCTGCTATCAAGCAATTAAAAAACAACAATAACGGTTTTGTACTGCAGGTTGAAGGTGGTAAAGTCGACTGGGCAGCGCATGCAAATGATCCGGGTGGACTTATTTACGATCAATTAGCGTTTGATGACGCCGTAGGCGAAGCAATGGCATTTGCGGAAGCCGATAAAGAAACGCTAGTGATCATCACCACCGATCATGGTAATGCCAACCCAGGGTTATTCTCGGGGGCTGAAGCCAATAAAAACTTTGATCGCATACAAACATTTAAGCATACGAACGATTGGATATTGAACGGTGTCGACAAAAGTTACTCCGTAGCTCGTCTGATAGAGCGTATCGAATTTGCACAAGGATATGCGATTGCGACGGATGAAGCGAAAGTGTTACTAAAGCATTATGAACAGTTAGACAGTGAAGGGATTTACAACCCAAGACGGTTGCCGTTCCAGCAACTTGCCCAGTATCAACGAAAACATTTATCTATCGGTTGGGCTTCCATGGATCACTCAGCCGATTATGTAGAGTTGGCGATGTACGGCCCTGGTAGTGAAGATTTGAAACCTTTCATCAAGAATACTGCGTTACACAACTTTATGCTGCAAACCGCGGGAATACAGGTATAAAAACGAAGTATAAAAAGAAAGAGAGGCTTATAATCTAAGCCCCTCTTGTAGATATAGTGCCCAGGAGCAGATTCGAACTGCCACGCCCTTGCGAGCGCCACCCCCTCAAGATGGTGCGTCTACCAATTTCGCCACCTGGGCATTGCGTGAACAAAAGTAATGCTTTTTAGCTCATTAGCGAAAGGTTTTTAGCAAATTTTACACTTTATTTCGCTAAGTTATTGTCTATCAAAGTCTGGATAATACCATCAACCAAACCGACCCTCGGCGCCACAATATTCTTTAATCGCGCTACCTTCATGATGGTCAGAAAAATCTCTGCAGCCGGAATAATAACATCTGCCCTATCTTGCTTTAATCCCAGCACATGAATTCGGTCTTTTAGAGAATACGCATTCAAATGCTGATAAATAGCCCTAAGCTTTGCATAGGACATCGGCTTGTCAGCTTTATCATTCGCAATCCTGGAAAGTTTATTGATATTCCCTCCCGTTCCGATGCCATATATATGTTTATATTTTTTTGTGTGCTCTTTTATCCATAGTTTCATATTTTCCCAAGTCTCTGGGCTATCTTGGTTATCCAATATACGAATAGTTCCCAGGTTAAAAGACTGTGAAGCGACCAGCTTCCCATCTGCGAAAAGCGAAATCTCCGTGCTCCCTCCCCCAACGTCTATATAGAGATACACCCTACCGGTATCCATCTTCTCCTGGAGGTGGCTGTTATAAATTATTTTGGCCTCTTGGCTACCGCCTATAATTTGAATGTCAACCCCTACTTTTTTACATGCCGCCGCGATATCTGCCCCGTTGTCCGCATCCCGCATGGCAGAAGTCGCACAAGCCATATAGTCAGAAACACGGTAGACATCCATGAGATTACGAAAAGCTTGCATAGTTTTGACCATATTATCAAATTTGGGCTTTGATATGTGATGGTCTATAAACGCGTCATCGCCCAGACGTAGGGGCACCCGTATAAGCGCTTCTTTTTTAAATTGAACTGGCTTGGTTTCCGTATTAACTTCCGCAATTAATAATCTAACGGCGTTAGATCCTATATCTATAGCTCCGTATCTCACAGATAAAATTTTGATAGTTCGATTATAATTTTAATAATGTACAATATTACTGAATCAAATATTAATATAGTGTTAAGTTAACGTATCTATTTTGTTTTTTCCACACGTCAATAAAAAAATCGTTTCCGGAATCAGAGAAAAAACTTTCTATTATCTTTACACGAAAAATCAAAACATTACTATGTCTACAAAAGAACAGAAAATAGCAAATTTTGATCCGTCGCAGCCAGGGTTAGCTGATGCCAGCATTTATGGCCTACCATTTACTGCCGACGAAAGTGAGATTATCGTTATACCAGTGCCTTGGGAAGTAACTGTAAGCTACGGCGCAGGAGCGTCATTAGGTCCAGAAGCTATTATGGAAGCATCTTTCCAAGTAGATTTACATCATCAAGAATTTCCCGGTTTATGGAAACTCGGCATCTACATGGACCAAGCGCCCGAACAATGGACAGCCAACAGCAAACGATATAAAAAGTTAGCGCAGCCTATTATTAAAGCATTGGAAGCGGGGAAAGATATTCAACAAAGTCCGGAGTTACAGGCAGATTTGGCTATTGTCAACGAAGCTTGTGAGACCCTGAACAGCGCTTTACATGAGCGGGTATCAAATTGGCTAGCAAAGGGAAAAAGGGTTGTCCTACTCGGAGGCGATCATTCTACCCCTTTGGGTTATTACCGTGCTTTGGCAGATAAATACGAGGATTTCGGGATTCTTCATTTTGATGCGCACATGGACCTACGTGTTGCCTATGAAGGATTCACCTATTCACACGCTTCTATTATGTACAATGCTATTCAATTGCCTCAGGTCAGCAAATTGATTCAAGTGGGAATACGTGATTTTTGTGAAGAAGAGGTTTCTATCGCTAAATCCTCTGCCAAAATACATGTTTTTACAGACGCAGATCTCAAAGCAAGACAATTTGAAGGCCAACCATGGCAACAACAAGTAAATGAAATAATCGATTTGTTACCTAACCATGTTGCCGTCAGTTTCGATATTGATGCATTATATCGTTGGTATTGTCCAAACACCGGAACACCCGTACCTGGAGGGCTATCATACGAGCAGGTGACTTATATGCTGAATGCGCTAGCGAGTTCGGGCAAACATATCGTCGGGGTTGACCTGGTCGAAGTAGCACCGGGCGAAACCGATGAGTGGGATGGAAACGTGGGAGCGCGTCTACTTTTTCATTTGTGTGGTGTATTAGCGAAAAATAACGGGTTGGATACCGGTACGCCCATCACATTTTAAAAACAGATCCAGGCAGGCACATATGGCCTGCCTCAGATCCCACAACTATATCAGATTCTTTTCTTGCCTTATGACAAGACATTTTTTCTTTAAGCCTTTTATATTTGACTATATTGACACAAGCAATTAAAGCAAAAAGATAATTTATAATATTATACCTGTTGATAATAGCATCATGACAAAACTACACGCTTACCTTAACTTTAACGGAAACTGTGAAGAAGCTTTTCAGTTTTACCAGACTGTTTTTGGTGGTCCATTCTTAGGGGTTCACCGATTTGGAGATATGCCGGCCGACCCTAATTTTACAATCCCCGAAACAGATAAAAACAAAATCATGCATACGGCTTTACGAATTAATGAACATGCCATGATTATGGGTTCAGACTGCATCGAGAGTTTTGGTCAAAAAGCGGTATTTGGCACCTCCAACTACGTTATGTTGGACACTGACTCACCAGAACAAGCGCAGGCGTTGCACAATAAACTCAGCGTAAATGCACAAACAATGGAAATGGATTTAGGTGAAACATTCTTCGCAGAGCTGTTCTCTTCTTTCGTGGATCAGTTTGGTATCGCGTGGATGATACACTATGAAGGCAACAAAGCAATGTAGCAGTCAATAAAACGCTCCTATGAAACTTACTGCCACAGCCAAAATTCAAATACAAAAACCTATTGCCGAGGTTTTCGATACGATCATTAAACCAGAAAAAATGAGCGGCTACTTTATAGCGAATGCCTCAGGAAAACTGGAAAACGGTGTCACGGTTGAGTGGATGTTTCCCGAGTTTCCTGAACGTTTCCCCGTAACAGGCAAAGAAATCAGACCCTTCAACTATATCTCCTTTGATTGGAGCGGTGGACTCGAGAATCAACTTGTAGAGATATTTTTGACAGAAAGTGATAATCAATCTACTATTGTAAAGATTATTGAACACGAAATGGATAATACCATCGAAGGAATTGAACGTGCAAAAGGCCAAACAGAAGGATGGGCGAATTTTTTAGCTTGTCTGAAAGCTTATCTAGAATACGGAATAAATCTACGGCAGGGAGCATTTGATTTTATGCGACCGACGACGTAATCCCTCTTTAAAGCCTCTAATTTTAAGGAAAAAGAAAAAAAATTATTATTCTTTAGGTATTAATTTTGGTTTATTCGATATTATATTTATATTCGAATCGAAAGTAGGGATACGCCAAATATGCAACTATAGAAGGACCGGATATAAACCGTTAAAAAAGCATGTCCAGCATATACTTCAAACGAGAATATAAAAAAGTTAATGTTGTTATCTAAAATTTATATTTGTGGCATAGAATTAGTATATACACTATAAATCTTAAACTTGAATAATAATGAACAAAACAGACTTGATTAAGCATATTGCCAGCGAGGCTGGAATTACGCAGTCACAAGCAGAGAAAGCCGTCAACAGTTTTACAGGGGCGGTGTCTTCATCCTTATCAAAAGGCGAAAACGTTACTTTAATTGGTTTTGGAACTTTTGGTATATCCGACCGTGCTGCTCGAAACGGTAGAAACCCACAAACTGGGGCTACTATCAAAATAGCTGCGAAGAAACTTCCTAAATTCACCGCTGGCAAAGCCCTTAAAGAAGCCGTAGATGCTCCTAAAAAAGGAAAGAAAAAATAGTATAAATAGTATAAAATAAAAAAATAGGGAGCGATGCTCCCTATTTTTTTTAACAACTTTCGACAGCCTCGTTTGACGTGTATACGTAGCGGATTTTTGTAACATGGCAAATATTTTTTTTAGTTATTTGTCGCGCCCTAAAAAAATACAACCCAAAGCTATTTTTGCGAATGATATTGATTTAACAAAGAAATAAGTCTCTTTACTTTTCAGCAAAGAGACTTAAAACAGCATAATATTCTTTCGGGTCAACCGTTAATTGTACCCAGGATTTTGCGAAACTTGGGCTTCATTAATATCAATCGCGGCTTGCGGGATAGGACGATAGATTTTATCCTGTCCATCCGCTCCACGGAACGCCTCTTCAGCACCGACCCTACGTATGTCAAAATTATAGCGTCCACACAGTTCTTTCAGTTTCCCAGTACGCCTCAGTTCAGCCCAACGTAAATACTCCCCAGCAAACTCTTTGGCACTTTCTATCAACAGTCCATCTAAAGCTTCACTTTGGCTAGACGCATTAGCAATACTTTGAGAAGGTCTAAGTGTTCCGCCACCTTTAGCATTTTCAGGACGATCCAAAACGCGCTGAACGTATTGCTCTGCTGTACCAAAGTCGTTTAATCCGATGCTGGCTTCTGCATAAAGGAAATAGGTTTCGGCTTTACGTGCTAATACTATGTCCCGTACGCTCACATGTGTACCAAATATCTGACGGGTGCTCGGACTATCAAACTTCTTGATCACAGGTGTGACAAAATCCAGTTGATAATTGGTCCGATATTCTTGTTCGTCATATTTAAAGGGATAATACCGAAAATTGGAAGCAATCTGATGTTCCTTTCCTTGTACCCAAGCCAATGAATCAGCAGATGTGTACTCTCTTCCCCAAACCCGCGGATAATACGCACGGATTAGCATTTCATTTTTATCCTTATTACCATCATAATAGTCAAAATACTGATCATAAATTGTCAACATAAATGTTGCATCATAACGAGCGTCGTTCTCTTCATAAAAATTGTGCAAACTCCAAGACGGAATCATCGGCGAGGTCATATATTTATGGTTCAGCTCCGCCCCCCCCAGATATGGACCGAACAAAGACTGTTGATTGTTTCCCTCACTTACATCTCCTATGGATTCTCCGTCGTACTGTACCGCGAACAGCACTTCGTCATTCATCTCATTCGATGGGGACCATAACTCTTCGTACGGAATGCTGATGCTATACCCACCAATTGCTGCTTCTGCATATTGTCGCGCTTCTTCAAAATCAGCACGTTGTTCTAAGTCCCATCCTCTTGTTAAATACGCTTTGGCTAGGTAATGATTTGCGGCTGCCTGATTCACTCTGGCGCGATCATTTTCCAAATCCGGTAATGCTGCTTCCATTTCACTGATTACAAAGTCGAAGGATTCAGCCAACGAAGCGCGAGGAAGATTCAGCCGCGGCTCCTCCAAGGTGGGTTCGTCATTAATAACGATGCCACCGAACTGCTCTATCAACATGAAATGGTAAAATGCACGCAAGAACCTCAATTCAGCCAACCAGGTTTTCCGCTGCACTTCATCTACTTCGGTGATATCGTTATAAAATATCGCTACGTTGATATTCTGTATGGCTTCATAGCAGTTTCTATAAAAGGTCAATACATCGCCGTTATCCGCAAAGAGCTGCGTATACTCCATCAAAGCGCGGTTATCAAATCCTCTGTTCATTTGGTAAACATCCGTACCGCCCAACAAAAGCCAGGGTGCCTGCCGACCGAATGTTGTACGTAAGGTAGCATAGGATGAGCTAACAATAGATCTATATCCCGCTTCCGTCCTATAAAACTCTTCATTGGTAATTCCTCCACGGTTATCTTCTTCGAGAAACTTTTCACATCCCGACAAAGCGAACACGCCAACCAATAATGCATATATTGTTTTTTTCATTACGTTCTCTTTTAATTTAAAATCTGACATTAACCCCCAATTGATACGTTACGTTACTTGGCCCATTCCCCTCGCTCAAAGCCGTTGTTGCATACTCCGGATCCCAACCTTCGTATTTTGTAAACACAAAAGGGTTCAAAATATTGGCATATACACGCATCGACGACATTTTCCATTTCGAAACCATTTCGCTGGGCAAAGTATATCCCATTACAATGTTTCTGATTTTGACAAAAGATGCATCCGTATAACGTCCATTATTACCATAGTAAGGACCGACATTCTGTGGATGCGGATACTTGGCGTTTTCATTTCCTTCTCCACTATCCCCCCATACCGCTTTCGGACTTCCATCAGCATGCGTACCCCAATTATTCCAGTCATAACGTGGAAGACCTGGTGGAATATAATAATCATATCTAATTTTTGGCCGCCCGCGCTGGGTATTTTGTGGTCCAAACTCTTCCAAGAACCTATCGGCCACGAAAACGCCTTGACGCGTATATAGGTTAACAGAAAGATCCCAGTTTTTATAGCGCAGGTTTGAAGTCACACTACCGATCCAGTCCGGATAAGGTGATCCCAATATGACGCGATCAGCCGGTGTAATCCGACCGTTACCGTCCGTATCGGCCGCAATAGCCTGTCCTGGCTGTTGCCCGTACCGGGCCGCTTCCTCAAGTTGGTCCATGCGCCAGAGCCCTGTAATCCGATAATCATAGATGACCTCTATAGGCTGTCCTATAAAGCGGGTTTCCCCCACTACGTCTTCTTTTTTCCCATATAGGCTTTGGATCTTGTTTTTGTTATGGGAGAACATAAAAGAGCTGGTCCATTCCCAGTCGTTACGGCTGATATTTGTCGTGTGCAACCCTACCTCCACACCACGGTTGCTGACCGAACCGATGTTGTCCATCATCCAGGGCACACCCGATTCAATCGTCAATGTACGCTGCATCAATAAACCGTCGGAAAGCTTATCATAAAACTCAACATTACCCCGTACCCGATGATTAAACAAACTAAAATCTACCCCGACATTTAACTCCCTCGTTTTCTCCCAGGTAATAGCCGGGTTAATCGGAGGGCCTGACATAAATCCTCTCACCGGGGTACCGTTGAAATCATACCAAATAACCGTATTGGTTTGTGGAGTCAATTGTGAGCCAAAGGCGTCAATCCCATTGTGGTTGCCCGAATACCCAAAGCTAGTCCTTAGTTTCAAATCGTTGACAAATGAGATGTCTTGCATGAAATTCTCTTCCGAGATGCGCCAAGCGGCCGCCATTGACGGGAATGCAGCCCATTTATTACGTAGCCTGGAACTACCATCATAACGAATAGTACCCGTCAACAGGTAACGTCCCTTGAAATCATAGTTTGCCCGAGCTGCAAAAGAAAGTAAGCTCGTTTCAATATAAGATGTTCCCGATTGATTTGCGGCAAACGCACCACTGAACAGATTGTACCACTGCGATGGATAAGGTAAATCATTTGCTCCAGCCCAGATACCTTCAGCTCTCGTTTTGTAAGCACTTTGAATTAACGAAACGTCCAATTTATGATCATTTCCCATAACCGTATTATAGTTGATGACATTATCCCAGGTCCACTCCAGATTTTCGATATTATCCTGATACGACACATCCTGATTTCGCGTCCCAGGGACGATACCATAATACCGGCCTGTCCGCATCCGACTGAATCTCGGCATGAATGTACTGCGAATAGATAAGTTTTCCATCGGGCGCAATTCCGCAAAAATGTTCGACAGTAAATCGTATTGACGGATTTCTTCCGTACCACTATTGATTTCGTTCAACGGATTGGGTGAGCTCGTGAAATTTCCAGTACCTTGAATAGACGTCGCAATACCAGGCTGCGCGATCAGATTGCCATTTTCATCGTGTGCATACAAGATAGGAGGCATGCGTAGAATATCACGGTAGCCGTGTTCACTCCCCGAATTATTAATGCCGTGCACAAAATTGATGCTCGCCCCGGTACTAAAATATTCAGACGTTTTATGTTCCACGGAAAGTTTTAACGTGTACCGGTTCAGATCTTCCTTCAAAAAGTTACCAACTTCCTGTTGATAGCCCACGCCGAGATTATACGTCAGTTTATCAGCGGCGCCGGCAATTCCCAAATAGTGGTTCTGTTGTCTCCCAGTCCTCGTCCCCAGCCCCAACCAATCCTCGTACTGTTCATTATAAAGACGTGACTCCAATAAAGGACTATTTTGCAGGATAGTATTCAGATTGTCTAGCGAATACCGGTCATTGGCATAGGTGTAGTACGCGGATGTACGAAAATCTACCCACTCCCGTCCATCCATAAAATCTGGGATTCTAGCCAACTCCCTCACACCGTAATAACCATCATAAGTTACTGTTGTCCGCGTATCACCCGGTCTACCCGCATTCTTGGTAGTCACGATGACAACACCGTTCGATCCCCTTGATCCATATATCGCCGTGGACGAAGCATCTTTTAGCACATCAATATTCTCAATATCCGCTGGGTTTAGAAAATCAATGTTACCGGTTGCAATACCGTCGACGATATATAAAGGTTCTCCCCCCTGCATAGAATTTTGTCCTCTGATCTGGATATTGAATGTTCTGCCAGGGCGTGTAGAAGTACTACTGATGTCAACTCCTGGAACAGTACCCTGCAGCGCTTCCATGGCAGAGGTCGTTCCTCGTTCCTGGAGCTCTTTGCCTCCAACAGAACCAACGGCGCCAGTAAGATCTCTTTTGCGGACACTTCCGTATCCCACCGCCACCACTTCGTCCAAAGCCAAGGCTTCGTCAACGATTAAGACAATATCAAGGCTGGCAGTTCCTCCAATAGATATGGTCTTCGATTTATATCCCATAAGGTCGACAACAAGCGAGTGTGTCCCTTCTTCGGGAATTGTCAGTTTAAACGTGCCATCGGCATCTGTACTGGCACCTATCGTTGATTGTGCTAGCCGAACACTTGCACCGGCCAGCGGCATTCCGACTTCGTCCTTTACAATTCCCGTAAGCTCCCGATTCTGTCCGACCGCATAAAAGCTGGAAAGAAAGGTAAAAAATAAAAATATGAATTTCCTCATAAACGATTTGTTTAAATAAAGTGAGATGATGTGATTCGTTGATTGTGTTTTAAATAGCAGCGTTGGCTAATCATCGAAAAAATGACATGAAGAGAAATACCGAATAGATACCATAATACAATTTATATGTTCATTTAACTTGGCCAGCTATTTTCCCTCTCCGAAAGCAAAGAAAGATAAACAACTAGATTTATATATTAGCTTGATGAAGATAACTATCTTGTTAACAATTCACGAATTAATCAAGCATTAAAAAAGCGCAATCGTTGCCGGCAACGTTTCCGTTACAATTGATAAAAATTTCAGAATGAGGATGCGTTGCTCAGAATGGAAAAATACTTGCATAACAAACTTTAATTAAAGACTACTAAATCTATATATATTATTTATATTTGCACCGCAAACTAAAAAGGAGCGGAAAAGACCTGACGATCTATGATACCAGCACGCTTTCGCTCTGAACAAACAATTTTAATTTTAAATGCCGTACTTATGTCTAGAATTACAACATGTTCTTATGCTTATCTGACACTTTTGCTGCTTTTAAGCTCCTCTCTGTCTCTCCGCGCCCAAACGCGCACTATACAAGGGGTCGTAACAGATGCGTTTACCGGAGAGCCGCTGGTCGGTGTAAGCGTTCAGGTTTCTGATCAACTAAACAGCACGTCTACCGAAGGAGGTGGACATTACAACCTAGCAGTTGACGATTCTGCTGTCGAACTGATATTTTCATATCTGGGCTACGACACTAAGCGTCTCCCGCTCACCTCTTCCACAATTAACGTATCCCTGGAAGTGTCAAGTAAAGATCTGGACGAGGTCGTGGTTGTAGCATATGGAACCTCACGAAGAGGAAATATAACGGGGTCCGTAAGCACAATTAACAACAAACAGCTTGAAAACCGGCAGGTTTCCGATATCTCCAAAGCCTTTGAAGGACAGGTTCCTGGCCTACAGTCCGTAGCCTCATCCGGACAGCCTGGCACGGGGGCGGCCATTCGTATTCGTGGGATAGGTTCCATTAATGCTTCAGCTGACCCGCTTTATGTAGTCGATGGCAGTCCGTATATGGGCGATATCAATGCCATCAATCCGAATGATATTCAATCCGTCAGCGTATTAAAGGATGCAGCCTCCAGTGCACTTTATGGTTCACGAGGTGCAAATGGTGTCATTATCATCACGACGAAAAGCGGACAAGCGGGCGAAAAAGCAGCTATTAACGTCAACTTTACCCAAGGAGCAACAAATCGAGCAGTAAATGACTACGAACAGGTAACAACTGACGAGTATTTTATGTTGTATTGGGAAGCACTTCGCAATAAAAACCTCTCCAGCAACCTCAATCCGGAACAGGCTGCCAGAAATGCCAGTAGTACCTTGCTTACCGATTTAAACATTAATCCGTATGGACCAGATTATCCCCAACCCATCGGGCTAGATGGGCAGTTAGTCGCTGGGGCAAGACCCTTATGGAACGACAACTGGGCTGATGTATTACAACGCACAGGCAGCCGCACACAAGCTGACCTTAATTTGAGCGGTGGCGGCGAAAACCACACCTATTTTATATCGGGCGGTTATCTAAATGAAAATGGAATCGCGATTGAATCCGGCTATCGGCGTTATAATGTACGGTCAAACATTGACGCGAAGCTACGCCCTTGGCTGAATGCTGGGATTAACTTTGCCGGAAGTAGCTCACTTCAACAGTATCCGCAGTCGGAAGACAGTAACACAGCCAACATTATCAATTTCTCCCGGCTTGTGCCTTCTTTTTATCCTTACTACAAACGCAACCCGGACGGCAGTTACCAGACAGATGCATATAACAACAAAGTCTGGGATTTCGGGGATTACCGTCCCAGTGGAGCTACCCCAAGAAACAATTTGGCTGCATCCCTCCCACTGGATAAAAATGATATTCTACGAGAAAACGTTTCAACCCGGGCATACCTAGAGGCAATACTGCACCCAACTCTAAAATTTAGATCTACTTATAGTGTGGATTATATCAATTCCAATACGCACGATTATACCAACCCAATCTATGGCAATTCAGCCGAGCGTGGAGGAACTGTATATAAATCCAATGTACGTACCGTAGCGCAAACCTGGAACAACATCTTGACTTTTGACAAGGAATTTGATGACCACCACCTCAACTTACTAGCGGGGCACGAATATTATGATTTCCATTCAGCAAATATTAGCGGAGATCGTGAACGTTTCGTTTTACCGGGGTTTTATGAACCTATCGCTGCATCCCAATTAAATTCATTTATCGGGTCGTCCTCCGATTATAGGTTATTGAGTTTTTTGGGCCGAGCGGAGTATAGCTATCTAAACCGTTATCATCTTTCAGCTTCTTTACGGACCGATGGTTCATCTCGATTTGCACCAGAAAGTCGATGGGGTACGTTTTGGTCCGTGGGTGGTTCGTGGAAAATAGCAGAAGAAAGCTTCTTCCAGGACCAGACACTCATCAACCAGCTGACATTGCGCGCGAGCTATGGTGGCCAGGGAAATGATAATCTCGGAACATACTATGCACATCAAGGATTATATACGATAGCCAATAATTTAGGTCGAGGGGGTACGGTAACTGACCGCCTTCCTACACCAGATTTAAAATGGGAAACAAATCTCAATTTAAATCTCGGTTTGGATATTGCCATACTCCAGAATCGGATCTCCTTGTCTGCGGAGTATTTTAACAGACAAAGTAAGGACCTCCTATTTACAATGCCGCTTCCACCGTCGTCTGGCTATATCGGATATGATGCAAATATTGGTTCCATGAAAAATACAGGTTTCGATATAGATTTACGCACGATACCCGTTCGAACTTCGGATTTTCGGTGGAACCTAGACGTAAATTTCTCTCATTATCGCAACCAGATAACGGAGCTCCCCACCGAAAACAACGAACCGTTAGACGCGGGAAATAAACTTTTGCGCATCGGAGGTTCCATTTACGATTTTTATATTCCCGAATGGGCTGGTGTAGATCCAGAGAACGGGAATCCATTATGGTATCTAGCCGATGAGGATGGCAACAGAAGTACCAAGACGACTTCGATTCATGGGGATGCAGGGCGATTCATACAAGGGAGTTCGCTACCCAAGCTTGTAGGTGGTATAAATAATAGTTTTTCCTATAAAGGCGTAGATTTTTCCGCATTGCTAAGCTTTAGTATCGGCGGACAGGTCTTAGACAATGATTATCTCATGATTATGCATAATGGGAATACGCCCGGTCGCGCTTGGAGCAAGGAGATCTTAAACCGCTGGACACCTGAAAATACGGAAACCGATGTGCCGCGTTTGACCACCGACAACTTGAGTTGGACGTCTACTTCTACCCGCTTCCTCTATAGTGGAACATATGCTCGCTTGAAGAACGTTAGTATCGGATACACAATCCCCCAGTCCGTCCTATCGCGTATAGGAATAGGCAACTTACGGATCTTTGCGGTAGCAGAAAACATACTCACTTTTTATGGACATAAGGGGATGGATCCCGAGCAAACTGTAAACGGAGCAACCTACTATCGGTATCCTGCTATACGCACTATTTCTGGCGGATTACAATTGGGGCTATAAACGATATAGAAATATTAAAAACACTGAAAAATGAAACTAACATATATATATATTGCAATCTTGACGCTGTTGGTCTCGACGTCTTGCAGCGACATACTCGATACCGCTCCCACTGATGCGGTTGTGGATACCGAAATTTACAAATCAACGGAGAATATAGAAACCGTCATAGAGGGTACATGGAGATACCTGAACGACACCTATTTTACCTACGCTAATCCTGGTTATACCGCATTCATGCGAACGAGTGACGCAATGGGGAACGATGTAGCTGTTACCACCAAATACGGCTACCGAGATGCGTACACCTTTAACGAGATGATCAATTCGACAGCATATCGTGTCAGGTCACTCTGGACTTTATTATATAAGGTAATTGACAACACAAACAATGTAATCCATAGAGTCGATGCAGCCGAAGGCAGTGACACGGACAAGGAGCGTTTAAAGGGACAGGCAAAAGCGCTGCGCGCATTCTGTTATCTCAATCTAGCGTCCTTCTATCAGTTCAGTTACCAAAAAGATAAAAATGCGTTAACAGTACCTATATACACCGAACCAACGACCCGAGAAACGAAAGGAAAGCCCAAAGCAAGCCTGGAAGACATCTACCGTCTAATCTTGAATGATCTTAATGGTGCATCTACGCTATTGGAAGATTACGAACGTCACAACAAATACCGAATTGATAAGCATGTCGTACAAGGATTATTGGCTAGGACTTATTTGAATATGGGACTATGGGAAGATGCGGCCGAAGCAGCAGAGAACGCAAAAGAGGGGTATGACCTTATGACAGCCGAGGCCTACGAGCAAGGGTTTAATGATGTCGGAAATGCCGAATGGATCTGGGGACACGTGCAAACTAGTGAGCAAAACACCGCAAGCTACACATTCCATTATTTGGATGTTTCCTCCTCTGGCTCTTATTATTTCAGTTACATGGCAGACCCTTATTTTAAAGATTTATTTGATCCAGGCGATATCCGTTATAAGCTTTTTGAATGGGACGGCGAACCGGGAAGAGAAGGTTTTTTACGGTACAAAAAGTTTAAATTCAAGTCTAACCTAATTGGCGACATCGTCTATATGAGGTCTGCAGAAATGTGGTTAATTGCCGCTGAAGGTTATGCGCGTGCCGGGCAAACAGCTAAAGCTATAGAAGCGCTCAATACCTTGAGGGCCGCCCGGAAAACACCTCTTTATTCAACTGCCTCTGGCGCATTGCTCGAGGAAATACTTATAGAGCGTCGGAAAGAACTTTGGGGAGAAGGCTTTGCTCTTTCAGACATAATCCGTACCCAAAGGTCCGTTGTACGAAAAGCCTTTTTAAATAGCGACGGCACGCCCATCCAAGTCGAAATCACTACGCCGGACGGTGAGGTAAAAAACGTGAACGGACAGGGGCATCGTGTCGTTAACTTCCCAGATGGTAAAGAATTCACGGCTAACAGCCCTTATTATATTTTTGCCATTCCAGACGAGGAGATACGTCGAAATCCTAATTTAGATAAAAACTAAACCATCAAAAAAGGCTGTCCTAGGACAGCCTTTATATTATTCGATTTTCACTACTTTAAATTATCTCGATAAACTTTCGCTTTTTTTACTTCCGTTTGGATATCCTTACGAGAAGCATCATAGCTAAGTACCTTTTCGTAATCAGCTACCGCTTTATTATAGGCGTCCGTCGCTTTCGCTTTGTCATAGTTTGCCGCGCCGGTAGTACCCGTCAAAATCCCAAGGTCACGATAGGCTATTGCCCTATTTTGATACAATTTTGCATCATTCGGCGTGATCGAAACGGCCCTACTGTAATCCTCTATGGCGGTTTTTAACAGCTGCTCTTTCGCGCCATTGTCTAACTTACTACCGCTCGCAATAGCCAGATTACTGCTAGCTTTACCTTTATAATAATATGCGGACGTATGTTTAGGATCCAATGATATAACCTTTTTAAACGTCTCGATAGCTTTATTATAATCTCCATTATGGAATTGAGAATACCCCAATAAGTACTGTACATCCGGATCGCCTGCTTCTGCGGGAAGTGCTTTTTGCAGATGGGAAGCGGCTGATTTAAAATCACCATCCAATAATGCTTTTTGTCCTAAGCGAACATTTGGATTGCTGTGCTGAGCTTGTTCTTGCGCTTGAACCGTTAGTGTAAATAAAGCAATCGTAGCCGAAGCCAAACCTAACTTCACCACTCTCCATGAGTTACTCAAAAATCTCCGTTTCATATAGTTTTTTTTTATTCTGCTAATTTTTAATCAAACACTATTTTATTGGAATAAATCTCCGTTAAATAGTTTAACAAGACAAAGCGAAGTTATGAACATTTCCACATTTATTGTACATGAAATATCTTTTATCATCCGTCTTGTTCTGCCGATTTAACAGGTTTCTTTGTTTATTAACATAAATAATACCAAATTTTAAACTTGGCATTTCTCTTGCACATAGTGGTTTCGTAATTACTTTCTCATAAATCAGTTAAAATTCTGACATATTGTCGGAAGAACGCGCATATATAATGAATAAAAACGACACATTTGATATCAAACAAGTATTTTCTGTCATAAACGAAGACACGGAATTTTTTCCGTTGCTAAGTTCGCAGGATGAAGAAGAGATGACCAAAGCCGATATACCTGAAGTATTACCTATACTCCCATTACGTAACACGGTGCTTTTCCCGGGTGTCGTGATTCCTATTACAGTGGGACGCGATAAGTCTATCAAATTGGTAAAAGAAGCCTACAAAGGAGATCGTACCATTGGAGTAGTTTCCCAAAAAGACATGAATATTGAGGAGCCTACCCTAGATCAACTTCATAAAATCGGTACCGCTGCCAGTATCATTAAAATTTTGCAAATGCCCGATGGCAACACCACGGTGATCATCCAAGGAAAACAGCGGTTTAAGATAACGGAAATGGTGACCGCTGATCCCTACCTAAAAGCAAAAGTAGAACGTGTTATAGAAGATAAACCCAAGGTATCGAGCAGGGAATTTAAGGCGTTGATTTCTTCTGTAAAGGAGCTAGCACTGCAAATCATCCAGCTTTCCCCAAACCTTCCTAGCGAGGCCGGCCTAGCAATCAAAAACATCGAGAGTCCCACTTTCCTCGTGAACTTCATTTCGTCAAACATGGCGTTGGAAATCCAACAAAAACAGGAGCTTTTAGAGACGAAAGATTTTGTAAAGCGGGCAAAGATTCTCTTGGAACACCTTACGACCGAAATCCAGATGTTGGAGTTAAAAAACCAAATTCAGAACAAAGTTAGGGTAGACTTAGACAAACAACAACGGGATTATTTTCTGAATCAACAACTCAAGACTATACAAGAGGAACTAGGAGGAAACACACCAGATTTGGAAATGCACGAACTAGAAAATCGAGCTAAAGCCAAGAAATGGTCGGTAGAAGTACGAAAGCATTTCAATAAAGAATTGGAAAAGCTTGGGCGTATTAATCCAGCCGCTGCCGATTATTCTGTCCAGATCAATTATTTGGAGTTAATGCTTGATTTACCGTGGGGAGAATATACGAAAGACAACTTCGATTTAGGTAGGGCGATAAAAGTTCTTGACAAAGACCATTATGGATTGGAGAAGGTCAAGCAACGCATTATCGAATATCTGGCGGTGTTGAAACTCAAAAACGACATGAAAGCGCCCATTCTTTGTTTAGTTGGCCCTCCTGGCGTGGGAAAGACGTCGCTAGGAAAATCTATAGCAAAAGCACTGGGCCGTAAATATACCCGTATGGCACTGGGCGGTATCCGCGATGAGGCCGAAATCCGCGGACACCGAAAAACCTATATTGGTGCTATGCCTGGACGTATTATTCAGTCGCTGAATAAGGCGGGAACATCCAACCCTGTTTTTGTTTTGGACGAGATTGATAAGTTAGGTGCCGATTTCAAAGGAGATCCATCGTCCGCCTTGTTGGAAGTATTGGATCCGGAACAAAACACAAATTTTTATGACCATTACGTCGAGATGGAATACGATCTTTCCAAAGTCATGTTTATCGCTACCGCAAATTCATTGAACGGCATTCAACCAGCTTTGCTGGACCGTATGGAAATCATTGAGGTGAATGGTTATACAATTGAAGAAAAGATAGAAATTGCTAAAAAGCATCTTCTGCCTAAACAACTTCAACAACACGGACTCGCAAAAAAAGATGTTTCGTTAAATAACAAAGTGATTGAGAAAATCATTGACGAATATACCCGAGAATCAGGCGTACGTGGTTTAGAAAAGAAAATCGGCTCCATCGTGCGTGGCGTGGCTACACGTATCGTTATGGAAAAGGAATACAATCCGAAAATAAGCTCACAGATGACCGAGGAAATACTTGGCGCTCCATTATTTGAGAAGGATTTGTACGAAGACAACGAGATAGCGGGCGTTGTTACAGGGCTTGCTTGGACCGCCGTAGGAGGTGATATCCTATTTATTGAATCGAGCTTGAGTCCCGGCAAAGGAAAGTTAAGCTTAACTGGCAATCTCGGCGATGTAATGAAAGAATCTGCCTCCATTGCGATGGCCTACCTAAGATCCCACGCGGAAGAGTTTGACATCGACTATAACGTATTTGATAAATGGGACGTCAACGTTCACGTTCCAGCGGGTGCTACGCCGAAAGATGGCCCCTCTGCCGGTGTAACGATGTTAACGGCTTTAACATCTCTTTTTACCCAGCGAAAAGTGAAAGAAAAACTCGCCATGACGGGTGAAATCACATTACGCGGGCGCGTACTTCCAGTCGGAGGTATACAGGAAAAAATCTTAGCAGCAAAACGTGCCAATATTAAGGAAATCATCTTATGCCGCGCCAATGAAAAGGATGTTTTGGAGATTAAGGAAGATTATGTGAAAGATCTAAAATTCCACTATGTAACCAAAATGTCTGAAGTCATTGGCATCGCACTTTTGAACCAGAAAGTTAAGCATCCAAAAGATTTGAATCGTGTAAACTAGTACCATAAGCCCGCTAATCGTATGCGGGCTTTTTTAGATAAGAAGATATTGTTTACTTTTGGATCTCATGATTGAACTTTATACAGATGGCGCATCAAGCGGCAATCCGGGTCCTGGTGGTTACGGCACAATTTTAAGAACAATTTATCAAGGTAATAATCCGGTATTTCAAGGCAAACTTATCGAAAAGGAATTTTCGGGTGGCTTTCGGAAAACGACCAATAATCGTATGGAGCTTTTAGCGGTGATAGTCGGCCTAGAGGCCCTCAAAAACGCCAATCAAAAAGTTACAATATATTCCGATTCCAAATACGTTATCGATGCTATCGATAAAAAATGGGTGTATGGTTGGATGCAAAAAGAGTTTCAAGGTAAAAAGAATAAGGATCTTTGGTTGAGACTGATGAGCTTATACAGACAACATCAGATTAAATTAGTTTGGGTAAAAGGTCACGCCGGACATCCACTGAATGAACGCTGCGATCAATTAGCGGTAAAAGCCTCAAAAGACAAGGCCAATTGGCAAATCGATGCAGTGTTCGAGGCAACATGTAGTGACGCCTTTTGAAGGAAGTTCTACAATCTAGGTCATTTGGCTGTGTAACTCGTCTTTACGGTGATATTTGCTGTCTTATTTCGAGCAGTTGTATTAAACGCTCCTCCATAAGAATATTCTTCATTGTCGTTCTGCCCCGTTATCTGAAAAATCCCTAAATCTGCTTTGATTAAATCCCCCAACGAGGAACCTGCCTCGATAGCAATGTTCGAAGCTCGCTGTTTCGCGTTCTCAGAGGCTTGGGAGATCAATTCTAATTTGAGATCTTCTAATTTGGAATAATAATAGTTTGGCGAATTTGAGCTGAGCTCAATGCCTTGTGAAATCAACGTGGAGATTTCTCGCGAAGCATTGTCTACTTTATCTAAATCTTTCGATTCGACACTTACATTCTGTGACAAATTATAACCCGTGAACGTATTATAGCTATTTCCCTGTCCGTCTGAATGATAGGAAAATTCGCGATTTATGTTTACCGCATTAAAGATAATCTCTTTCGGTTTGACACCCTGTTGTTCCAAAAATTGACGTACCAGATCCCTGTCTTTTTTTAGCTGTTCTGAAGCAGCACTCAAATCCATGGATTTACGATTGAAGGATGCCGACCATTTTACGATATCCGATTCAAAATCCTTTTTTGCATTTCCCGTAACGTTTATTGTATTATTGATTCTATATTTATATTTATACGCATTTGCCAATATCACAGCAAAAATTACGATAGCCAACGCCCCGATCACGGCTGCCAGTATACTATTTGATTTCATATTTATCTCTCTAATAAATGATACGCTTGTAATTTACCAATTTCCGTGCCTAATGTTATTGACTTTTTACTTTTTAATCCTTACTTTCAGCGCGAATTAGTTAGTTTACCCTCGCGAGAGCTGCGGAGTCATTACCGTTCACGTAAGCTTCATCGTCCTAAAAAAGGAGTCTGTTTATAATGAAAATTCGTATAACCTTTACATTAAGCATTTTAGTCTTATTTACCGGACTATTTGCGCAGAAACGTCCACTAGATCATAACGTTTATGATAATTGGAAAAGCATTAGCAATCCTGAAGTCAGCAAAACTGGGCAACTCATCCAATATCAGATCACACCGCAAGAGGGTGATGCAATATTCGAGATCAAAAGTAAGGATAACGAACTCCTTATTTCTTTACCTCGCGCTGCGGACGCAAAACTTACGCAGGATGAGTCATTCCTCATTGCTAAAATAAAGCCTACTTTCGAAGAAACAAGGCAAGCGAAAATCAAAAAGAAAAAAAATGCAGATATGCCGAAGGATTCCCTGATTATCATAGACATCCAACATAAAGATCAATGGAAATTTCCAGCGGTAAGTACGTACAAGCTTGCGCAAAATAAAAATGAGTATGTCGCATTTCTTGGAGCCGATTCCACTGCTATCCTCCACCTTAGAAATCTGATCACCGGCGATACATTGAATTTCTACAACGTAGACCAATACGCATGGAGCCCAAATGAAAATTTCCTCCTGTTTTCAAAGAAAAGCGAAGCAAAAGATTCCCTGTCCACTGATGCCGGTCTCTATATTTTCGATATAACCGGCAAGAACTTAAAAAAGATCAGCAACGGTCAAGGTGATTATAAAGAACTACTTTTTGATGATGCTGGTACACAACTCGCTTTTCTTGCAGATAAAACACCCGAAAAATCACTTCTTAAAGATTTCAAACTTTACTACTATACAGCTCAGCTCGACACCGCTCGTGTACTTGTTAGCCAACAAAGTGTGGGAATGCCGTCTCAATGGCGGGTAAGTGGCGATGGGAAACTAAAATTCAGTATGAACGGCCAAAAGTTATTTTTTGGAACAGCTCCCGTTCCGAAAGTAAAAGACACCACCTTAATCGATTTTGAACACGCACAGGTAGATATCTGGCATTGGAAAGATGATTATATACAACCGCAACAGCTCGCCAATTTAAAACGGGATAAAAGCCAAAATTTCCTTGCTGTAATATACCCTAGTGCCAATCGATTGGTACAACTCGCAGATGACAAGTTTAATCGGACCAATATCACGGATGAGGCAGATAACGAATGGATATTGGCTACGTCTGATTTTGGCAAGCGCATCGCTGCACAATGGGAAGGTTTCGCATTATCTGATATTTACATCATATCGACTATATCCGGCCAAAAAAAGATCGTAAAAGAAAACCTAAATGGCTATGCATCTATATCTCCAAAAGGGGATTTCGTCCTTTATTTTGATCGTGAAACCGGCAACTGGTATAGCTACCAAATTTCTTCGGGAAAAACAGTCTTGCTAAACGATGGTTTGCCCGTTAATTTTGTTGATGAGGAAAACGACTCCCCCTCTTTGCCAAGTCCCTATGGTATAGCCGGCTGGTCCGCAAACGGAAAAGATGTTTACATTTATGACCGGTATGATATCTGGAAATTTGATTTAGCTGGAAAAAGAAAGGGACTGTTCACCAATGGTGAAGGGCGTGCAACGCAAACCATTTTTCGCTATATCGATTTAAATCCAAACGACAATCCAAGATACAAGACCACTATTATACCCGAAAAAGAAAATATTTTTATTACAGGATTTAACGAAGGCACCAAATACAACGGTATTTACACCATAGGCACTTCCAAAAGCAGAAAACCAGATGAAATCTTTTCTGGTGGATATACCTTTCGGAACTTTAAACGTGGGCCGGGCGGCGAAACGGTCATTTATACCAAAGAGAACTACTTGAATTCACCTGATCTATATGTAAGCAAAGAGTTTAAAAATGAATTACGTCTTACAGACATTAATCCCCAACAGGCAACCTATAATTGGGGAACCGCAGAACACGTACAATGGACGACGCCGTCTGGGTTCGCCGCTGAGGGTATCCTGTATAAACCCGAGAACTTTGATCCAAACAAAAGATACCCCATCATCGCTTATTTCTATGAAAAGCTCAGTAAGGGGCTATATAGTTACCAAGCACCCGCCCCCACTCCCTCCCGATTAAATATACCTTATTATGTAAGCAACGAATATTTGGTATTTGCACCAGATATACGTTATGAAATCGGGTATCCTGGAAAGTCCGCGGAAGAATATGTAAATTCCGGCATGCGTTATTTGGCACAGAATCCTTGGGTAGACTCTACCAAGATGGCTATTCAAGGACAAAGCTGGGGCGGCTACCAGGTAGCGCATTTGATTACACGGACGAATATGTATGCAGCAGCGTGGAGTGGTGCGCCCGTCGTCAATATGACATCAGCCTACGGCGGTATCCGTTGGCAGAGTGGTATGTCCAGACAATTCCAGTACGAACAAACACAATCACGTATCGGAAAAACGCTGTGGGAAGACCGTGAACGCTATATCGAAAATTCGCCGCTCTTCTTTTTGGACCGCGTGACAACACCTGTTGCTATTATGCACAATGATAACGATGGTGCAGTGCCCTGGTACCAAGGGATCGAGATGTTCACAGCGTTAAGGCGTTTACAGAAGCCAGTTTGGCTATTAAATTATAATGGAGACGAGCATAACCTGATGAAAAGACAGAACCGGAAAGACATACAGATTCGGCAGGCACAGTTCTTTGACCACTTTCTAAAAGGCAAGCCAGCTCCAGGATGGCTGGAACACGGGGTTCCCGCAAAAGAAAAGGGAATTAACTGGGGATTTGACTAAAAAACAAAAACAAAGATGTGACTTACCAAAAAAAGGCTTGTTTTTGTCGCCACCAACAAACAAAATAAACAAAAAATGCTGTTTTTATTCATTTTTTTATTGTATTTCCCAAAATAAATGTACTTTTACAACGAAAAAACAACCGAAACTATAAAAAATATCATAAAAAAAATGTCAAGCCCTAGATTTAAAGCAACAGAGTTAGCCATATCTCGTCCGGTAGAAGATATGGAAAAAGTAGAATCGTTAAAGGCAACTAGTATCTACGGAAAAAATGTATTTACTATTGCGAAGATGAAAGACTATCTTTCCAAAAGCACGTACAAAGAACTTATTCAAATTATTGACGCAGGTACAAAGATATCGCGTGAACTCGCCGACCAGATTGCACAAGCAATGAAAACATGGGCCATCAGTAATGAGGCTTCACATTACACCCACTGGTTTCAACCTTTAACCGGCAGTACTGCAGAAAAACATGATGCTTTCTTCGAGCCTGATGAAAACGGCGATGCTATTGAGAAGTTTTCAGGTGATTCGTTGGTGCAACAAGAGCCAGATGCTTCTTCCTTTCCGAGCGGCGGTATTCGCAATACATTTGAGGCCCGCGGTTATACTGCATGGGATCCCTCTTCTCCAGCTTTTATCTTCGAAACTGCTGCAGGCAAAACACTATGTATTCCCACGGTATTTGTTTCTTATACCGGTGAATCTCTGGATTACAAAGCACCTTTATTAAAAGCAATAGAAGCAATCGATAACGCCGCGACTGACGTCGTTCAATATTTTGACAAGTCCGTATCAAAAGTTAATGCTTCCCTCGGTATCGAACAAGAATATTTTCTAGTCGACCTTTCATTATTCCATGCGCGCCCAGATCTTCAATTTACGGGCCGTACCCTTTTTGGACATATGTCTGCAAAGGGGCAACAATTGGAAGATCACTATTTTGGTGCTATCCCAGAGCGTGTTCTAGCGTATATGGTAGATTTGGAAAACGAAGCGTTGAAATTGGGTATTCCACTGAAAACTAGGCACAACGAGGTTGCTCCTTCTCAGTTCGAATGTGCACCGATGTATGAAGAAATCAACTTAGCAATCGACCACAATCAATTGTTGATGAATTTAATGGAGCAAGTAGCTGTTCGTCATCACTTCAAAGTATTGTTGCACGAAAAACCGTTTAGTGGGATTAACGGATCAGGAAAACACAACAACTGGTCATTAATTACCAATACAGGTGTCAATCTACTTTCGCCAGGCAAGACTCCAAAAAACAATTTGATGTTCTTAACCTTTTTCGTAAATACGATTAAAGCCGTATATGAACATGCTGATTTACTTCGTGCATCTATCGCAAGCCATAGTAATGATCACCGTCTAGGGGCAAACGAAGCACCTCCGGCAATCATCTCTATTTTCTTAGGTTCTCAATTGGATGAAATTCTAGAAGAAGTAGAATCTGCCCGTGTAGCGAAAAAAGTGAAAAACGATGCTAGCTTGTGGCACGGAATTCCTAAAATTCCAGATCTGCAACTAGACAACACCGACCGTAACCGTACTTCGCCTTTTGCCTTTACCGGAAATAAATTTGAATTCCGGGCTGTTGGATCGTCTGCAAACTCCGCATTGCCAATGATTGTACTCAATGCTATCGTTGCCAACCAACTTATCGAGTTTAAAACAGAGGTCGACAAACAAATCAAAAAAGGCACGAAAAAAGACCTCGCCTTGCTTAACGTTATCCGCAAGTACATCAAAGAATCGAAAGCGATCCGTTTTGAAGGTAATGGATATAGCGATGAGTGGGCTGTTGAGGCCGAGGCTCGTGGACTTTCTAACATTAAATCAACGCCTAAGGCATTAGATGTATATGTTAAAGACGAAAACCTCGCTTTGTTTGAAAAATTAGGCATATACACTAAGCGCGAATCAGAGGCACGTCACGAGATTTTGTTGGAAAACTTCTTTAAGAAACTACAAATTGAAGCTCGTGTAATTGGCGAAGTAGTAACCAGCCAAATCGCACCGGCGTGCTTTATTTATCAAAACGAGCTTATCGAGAACGTTAAAGGTTTGAAAGACTTAGGTTTAGCAAAAGAAGCTTATAGCTCTCAGATTAACTTGGTAGAACGTATTTCAAAACACACCAATCTGATTTTGGAAAAAGCGGAAGAAATGCGTCAATCACGTAAACAAGCGAACAACATCGAAGACCTTCGTGAACGCGCAATTGCTTATGACGAAGTCGTCAAACCTTATTTTGACGAAATTCGTTATCACGTGAACAAATTGGAAAAAATCATCGACGACAACAAATGGCCTCTTCCAAAATTAAGAGAGTTATTATTCTTACGATAAGAAAACAACGCTACTAACCTCAATTCATAGCGTCAGCACTCAACTTTCCGTTGAGTGCTTTTTTATGGCACTTCTCATTTGCAAAATGCCGCCACTCATGCTCGATATCTGCGGCGAGCCGTTGGCCGTCAAAAACCACCAATCTATACATAAGCGTATAAGTCTGGTCAGGCGCTAAGAGCCAATCCCGATCTTTTGTTGGAGAAAAATTGATGAATACATTCTCTTTTCCGCCATTGGCCCTGCCATCCCAGATACGTAAGGGTTCAGGATGATTAAAATTCCGAGGATGTGACAATATCGCCATACCACCATATCCGCTTGATGAGAACTCCCCCTGCACCATACACCAACGTGCTCTGCTGCCATCCGTCTCTTCCCGCGTTTTGCCTTCGGAAGTCAGTACGCTACTGTTATCAGCGTTCCAAGATGCCAACGCCCGCCATCCTAGACCACCATATCGGTAAGTAAGAAGCCGTAGTGGCTTGGAGGTAGCACAGCGCATTTCAATAATTATATCAATCCAGTAATGGTTATCCTGCCCCTTCGGTAAGTGAACCTTAACCGTTTGCCACTCATGAAGTGCTACCTCTTCCTGCCCATCCCCTTTAAAGACAACATGCTCATGGAGCGCTGTGTATGTTGCGTCCCGCTCGTTGACTTTGTGATCGAGCAACTGAACAAAGCGAACTGTCCCTGATTTTTTATAAAGATTCCAAAAGTCGACAGTATCGGCCTTAAATAACGTATGCGTCCAAGAATTCCAAACGCCATAGTGATGGTAATGATCACGCGGCTGTATCCGCGTAAGTCTGTGTCCTTTTAAGGTATAAATCGGATGAATAAAACCGTTGCGCCTGTAACTACTATCCTGTCCTTTTGGCGGATAGACGGTATTGAAATGATAGGTAAGTAACGGTTGGTCGTTCTTGAAAACGGTAAGCACACTATCTATCACCAACTGAAGGCTATCCGTCCGCATTCCGTTTTGACCATAAGTAAAATGTACAGATGGCCCAGATACGAGCATCATCATTGTACTTGCTATATATAACAATAAGGTATTTCTATCGGTCATCAGTATCTGCTTTTCTATTAAACTACTTCGGAAACTACACTTACAAACATAACTTTTTATATGAAATCAGCATGAGCTAAGATTCAAAAAAAATAATCCTTAAATTTATACCATAAAACAACCCTACATTGATGAACATCTTAGCATTCGCCGCAAGTAATAGCGCTCAATCCATAAACAAGCAACTGGTAACGAGTGTTAGCAAATACTACAAAGCATCCGACGACATTATAGAAATATTGGACTTGAACGATTTTGACATGGTACTTTTCTCGAAGGAACGAGAAAAAGCATCGGGTATCCCATCGTTGGCCTATGCCTTCGCCGAAAAAATTGATCGAGCAGACTTTATCCTTATATCTTTTGCAGAGAACAATGGTAACTATAATGCCGCGTATAAAAATATAATAGACTGGGTATCCAGAATACCAAAAAGAAAAATTTTCAATGGCAAACCAGTTTTTTTAATGGCCACCTCACCCGGAAAACGAGGCGGACAATCTGTGTTGGAAATTGCCGTAAACAGATTACCTTTTGATGGTGCAGAAGTATTGGAGAATTTCAGCCTTCCCGAATTTTCTCAAAACTTCGAAGAAGGTAAAGGCGTTACAAACGTATTGTTCAGAAGCCAATTGGAGGCTAAAGTCCGAAAAACAAAAAAGATACTAAAACAAAAATTTGAACAAAGATAACTTCGTTAATAAAACACACCATACAGATGCAAGGAAAAAGAAAAATTTGGATAATTGCGGTCGGTTTAATTCTCCTGTTAGGATACGGAATCTGGGAAGCTTACAACCAACCGTCCATCAAAGATTTAGAAGGCGGTTTTGAAGAGGTAGCGTTTGTTCGAAATGAACAGAATAAGGGGGGAATTATGCGTGTGTATGCCGTGACCGTAGACGACATGGAAAACGCACAATATGATGCCTGCGCAGATATGTTTCCTACCAACGATTATGGGAGTACAACGAAAATATATTTTTTCGATAAGTCAAAACCCTACCCGACCAGTTTGACAATTGAGCCGCCTCATTACGATACAGACCAATATGAAGCGGTTATGATTCTTAAACGGACAGGATCTGACACGAAATAAAAAGCTATCTTTTTCGAGTACGTGCGGCAATAAATTCCTTAGGAGACACTTTCATCACATGGAGAAACACCCTGTTGAAATGCACAGCCGTGTTAAACCCGCATTGATAAGCTGTTTCGGCGATACTTTCTACTTTATTGTTAACTAATAATTGACATGCACTTTCAATACGTATTTCGTTGAGGAAAGAGATAAATGTTTTTTGCGTATGTTTTTTAAAGAATTTACAAAAAGCGGTCGGCGTTAGATGGATCAGCGCCGAAACTTCTTCAATCGAGATCGTTCGTCTATAATTTTCGATCGCATATTTAATCACGGTATGGATACGAAGCCCATCGGCCTCTTGGAAATGAACCTTATTTAAACCAGAATACAAGGATATAAATTTGTCTTCCCTAGCTACCAGTTCCTTAAAGATATACAACAGATTAATCAATTTAGATGCGCCTTCTTTACGATATAGGGATACGAATAACTCCTTCAATGGTATCGCGAATTGCTCTGGCAGCAACTTACTAGCGTCCAATGAATAAAACAACGATTTAACCACCCTCATTTCGTTCATATCAAAGAACGGACGTAGCTTTTCCAACGAGAAGAAGAGGTGTATAATGCGTATCCGCGGTTCTTCCGCAATGTGCTCGTCTTTAAAGAACAGATGCGGATCATTAGGCTTAATAAGGAATAACTGATTTTCCAAACAAGGCCGTATGAGGTTGCCCAGCATAAGCGCCCCCCTTCCCTCTACAATGTAGGTAATTTGGAATTCCCGATGCCGATGATAATATTCGTAAAAATTCGTTCCCGTATTATCCATGACGTAAAATGCCTCGTCGCCCCGCACGGGTACGGTAAATTCGATTGGCTTTCTATGTTCCGAAGACTTCATCATCATGATATAGCCCACGGCTTAAGCCATGGGCTAAAAATTATCAATTAACCTAAAAATGGATAACGGTAATCCGTTTCGGGATTAAAAGTCTCCTTGATGGTACGTGGAGACACCCAACGCAGCAAGTTGATCATCGCACCGGCTTTGTCGTTCGTACCCGAACCTCTAGCGCCACCAAAAGGTTGTTGGCCGACGACAGCTCCCGTACATTTATCATTAATGTAGAAATTACCGGCTGCATTACGCAACTTATATGTAGCCTCATCTATGGCATAACGACATTGGGAAATAACCGCGCCTGTCAAGGCATAAGGAGATGTTTTGTCCACCAGTTCCAACGTTTCTTCCCATTTGTCATCTTCGTAAAGATAAACCGTCAGTACAGGACCAAATAATTCTTCTGTCATGGTTTCATAATCCCCTACCTTAGCTTGAATAACCGTCGGGTGAATAAAATAGCCTTTTGATTTGTCGTATTCGCCGCCAATAATAACTTCTGCATCTGTTGCGGCTTTCGCCCGGTCTATGTAGCTGGTGATTTTGTCGAATGCTTTTTCGTCAATAACAGCATTGATAAAATTACCGAAATCTTCCGTACCGCCAATCTTGAAGGAGCTTATGTCACGTTCCATGCGCGGACGAAGATCATCCCACAATGATTTAGGGATATATGCACGGGACGCCGCCGAACATTTTTGGCCTTGGAATTCGAAAGCTCCACGGACCAACGCGGTGTTAAGGACATCAATATCGGCCGATGGATGTGCCAAGATAAAATCTTTTCCACCTGTCTCGCCTACAATGCGAGGATACGTCTTATAGCGGTGAATATTTTCACCTATGGTGTTCCATATATTTTGGAATACAGCCGTAGAACCAGTAAAATGAATACCTGCAAAATCTGGATGTTTAAAGATTACATCTCCTGCATCTGGCCCAGAAACATAAACTAAGTTAATCACGCCATCCGGAACACCTGCTTCCTTAAATACTTCCATGATGATATTCGCCGAATAGATCTGCGTGTTGGAAGGTTTCCATACAACTACATTTCCCATCATCGCAACACTAGATGGTAAATTTCCGGCAATAGCCGTAAAATTAAATGGCGTCAACGCGAAAACAAATCCTTCTAGCGGACGTTGCTCAACTCTATTCCAAAAACCTTTTGGACTCACAGGTGGTTGTTGACTGTAAATTTCGGTCATATACGCTACGTTGAAACGTAAGAAATCAGCGAGCTCACAAGCGGAGTCAATCTCGGCTTGATAAGCATTTTTCGATTGGCCTAGCATCGTTGCTGCATTGATGACGTAGCGGTACTTTGTTGCTATTAATTCAGCCGCCTTTAAAAAGATAGCTGCGCGTTGCTCCCATGGAAGTTTCTCCCAATTTTCCTTTGCTGCCAAAGCAGCGTTGATCGCATCTTCAACGTGACTCTTTGTCCCTTCATGGTAGTAGCCCAAGATATGCTGATGGTCATGTGGAGGGGTCATCTTCGCTTTGTTTCCTGTACGCACTTCTTTTCCTCCGATGTACATGGGAACATCTACTTCCTGTGCTCTCGCCTCTTTTATAGCCGCTTCTAATAGCTCCCTTTCCTTTGTACCAGGAGCATATGAATTAACCGGCTCATTAACTGGTGTAGGAACATTAAAAAATCCTTTTAACATAACTGTGCTCTTTTTTTAATTTGAGATAAAATTACCTATTCTATAGTACGTTATATATACGGATTATGTTTTTATATAAACATATATTGCCACATACCAAGATATAACAGGAAATACCGGCAAAGATAAGTTGCTAGTACTTTATTTTAAGGGCAATGAATACCTTAGACCAAAGCCAAATTGGACCGATCGTCACCAGCCGCCAGACGTCTATCCATGCGGTATGACGAGGCGTTTTTTTAGTTTGTAAAAGAGTCGTTGATAACCCTATAATAGTTAATACGGTACAAACTAACCATACTGCAGGCCCACCATCGCGTTCGAGATATTCCAGCTGGACGATAAAAAAGCTCATTACAGCGATGGTGAAAAGCATGGCATACGATAGTGTTGGAGCCAGCCGTAAATACAAATAGATGATGACGGCAATGTAGAAAGAACCCCAGTTTAGAAAGGTATCCATATGCATGCGAACCAGAAAATCAAGTTTAGGAAACGGAATCATCCAAATCAATCCCAAAACACCAAAAAATACAAATGCCAGACTGATAGCATACAGCCCCATATTGCCCATGGAAAAACGTTGATCCATTTCGTAAAAATAGCGGTCGACAACCCTATCAAAGTCTGGCGTTTTACGTCCCTTATTGTATCGCTTACTCATATACGCAAAGGTACATATTATCTTTTAAGCTCTTGTCCCATGTTGTTTTCGGTTTGCCCAGTAAAATACGACAGGGATAACGGTAAAACTCAAGAATAAACATATAATCAATCCCCCCACAATCATGATCGCAAGCGGTTTTTGGATCTCCGATCCCATGCCTGTAGACAACGCTGCAGGAAGCAAACCAACCGATCCCATTAAAGCGATCATGACCACCGGACGTATTCTACTTTTAACACCGGAATATATAGCGGGTAATAATTCCATACGATGACGGATGTTATCGCGAATAACTCCAATCAGCACAATACCGTCGATCGTCGCCACACCAAACAAAATAATAAAGCCTATCCCAGCCGAAATGCCAAAGATGGTACCGGTCGCCCACAAAGAGATAAATCCACCGATAAAGGCAAACGCTAAAGTTAACGAAGACACGAGCGTATCTTTTATATTTCCAAAGTTGAAATACAATAATATTAAGATGAGCGTCAAGCTAACTGGAACGACGAGGGCCAATTGTTTTGCCGCCCGTTCCTTACTTTCAAATTCACCCGCCCATTCCATATAGTTCTCCTGCGGCAGCGAGACTTCGTTAGCAACGATTTCTTTTGCCTCGTCTATTGTGCTACCCAGATCACGTCCCTCTATGCTAAATCCAACACCGATGTATCGGCTACTCCCTTCCCGATAGATGAACGCCGGTCCCGTTTGATAACTCACCGTTGCGATCTCCTGCAAGGGAATATTCTGTCCGCTACTGGTTGGAATCAAAATATTCTTGATTTTTTCGGGTGTGTCCCGGTAAGGTTCGTCAAAGCGTAATACGACATCAAATTGCCGATCGCCCTCGTAAAATTTTGTCGCCGCCTGACCACCGATTGTCATTTCTACCACCGCTTGGACATCCGCCGTAAACACACCGTATTTTGCCATTTCCGAATCATGCAGCTGAATGCGCAATTCAGGTAGACCGATATTTTTGTAGACGTTAATATCCGTAATACCACGCACTTTCTCGATAGCCGATGCTACTTGATTGGCATAATCTTCTAGGTTGTATAAGTCGTCCCCAAAAATCTTGATGACTAGCGAGCTCTTCACCCCCGCCACAAACTCCTCGACATTATCCTGTATCGGCTGACTGAACCCGAAAGTTACACCTGGGTAATGATCTAATTTTTCCCGTATATTTTGGATTATATCCTCCTTCGTGATTTTACGCGTCCAAGTTTCAGCATCCTTCAACTGTACGTGAAATTCGATATTAAAGAAACCAGTTGGATCGGTCCCGTCATTCGGTCGTCCCGTTTGTGTTAAGACGAAATCTATCTCTTCCGCACTATCTTCCATTAAAACTTTCATCTCTTTTGCCAAGCGCGTGGACTCGCTCAAATTTACACTATTCGGTAAGGTCGCACGAATATAAATAGCTCCTTCGTTCAGTTTTGGCAAAAATTCGGAACCATAATGCATAAACTTGAATAAACACAACATTAAAATACCCAGAAAAATACCGATCGTTGTTTTTTTATACCGAAAACTTATTGCAAACAATCCAAAAATAGAACGTTGAAAAAACCGCGTTACCATGTTCTCCCGCTCCTCTATGTTTTTTGTAAACAAAAGTTTACACATTGCAGGTACATATGTAAGGCTTAGAATCAAAGATCCTAACAGTGCGTAAGCCAATGTAAAGGCCAAAGGGCTGAACATTTTTCCTTCTACTTTCTGAAAAGAGAAAATTGGCAACAAGGCGACGATCAGGATAATTAAGGCGAAGAAAATATAAGAAGCAACACTTCCGGCACTTCTCTTAATGACCCCCAGCTTGCTCATCTTCGCAAAACGTTCTGGCCCAACGCGGTGTGACAAGCCGGCTAATGCTACAAATACAGTTTCTACGATAACCAGTGTACCTTCCAGCAACAAGCCGAAGTCCAGCGACCCCATGGATATGAGGTTCGCGGGCAATCCTTGTATCTTTAGCATCACAATAGCGAACAAAAAAGACAAAGGGATAACTGACGCAACGATAAAAGTAGACTTCCAATTGTACAAAAAGATAAACACAATCAAGGAAACCAATAGGATACCCTCTATCAGGTTGTGAGACACGGTCCGTACGGTATTGTCCACTAAGTGTGTACGGTCGAGAACCGGCTCAATACGTACGCCTTCCGGCAAAGCACGTTCATTCAACTCGTCTATTTTCGCCTTCAAATGGGTGATCACCTCCGAAGGATTCTCGCCACGAAGCATGATTACAATTCCTTGCACTAAATCATCCTCATCGTTAAATCCAACTTGTCCCAATCTGGGCTTATGTGAAATTTCAACCTCTGCAACATGTTTTATTAAAATCGGAGTCGATCCATTCAGTTTAACGGTAATATTCCCGATATCTGCCAGTTTATCCAACAATCCCACGCCCCGTACCACATACGCTTGATCACCTCGTTCGATAACATCTCCTCCGACATTAATATTCGATTTCGATACGGCTTCATAAACATCTAGCGGCGAGAGGTCATAATTCTTGAGTTCAGCCGGGTGAATCTTGATTTCATAAATTTTCTCTTCACCGCCAAAACTAACAATATCAGCAACACCCGGAACACCTAAAAGCTCCCGTTCGATAACCCAATCTTGCAAAGCCGTCAATTCCTTAATTGGTAGATCGCCTCTTATTACATATCGAAAAATTTCACCTGTCGCTCCAGACGGCGGTTCCACCTCCGTGTCCGTACCATCTGGTAAGTCGACGCCCGCTAATTTATTGGAAACATACTGTTGCGCATAAAAGTCTTCTACACCATCCTCAAATTGAACCGTTACCACGGAAAGTCCAAATAAGGAGATGGAGCGCACGTTCGATTTCCGTGGAATGCTATTCACTTCTTTGGATATGGGTAAAGTTACTAACTTCTCCACTTCCTCAGCGCTTCGACCAGGCCATTGCGTAATAATACGCGCTCGCGTGTTGGTGACGTCTGGAAATGCTTCCACTGCGGTATGGCGCAAAGCATAAATTCCAGCAAATACTAAAATCATCACCGCAAACAGTACAATGGTTGTATTTTGCAATGAAAACGTAACGATATTTTGTACAAACTTCTTCATTCCCCCTAGTTTATTGGTTCAGCTGTTCGAAAATCAACAGCGCATTCGTTCCTACAATCATCTCGTTTGCATGTAATTTTTCTTTGACATATGTATACTCTTCATTGTCTCCGAGTATAGTTATCGGACGGACGTCCATGTCACAGCTGTCTCTATACACCACCATATACTCTTTGTTATTACTGAACACCTTTGCACGGTTTGGAATAGCCAAAGCCATTTCCGCGTCTTTACGATTAAGATCAATAACGATATCAGCGCTTAGACCGGGCATTAAGTCCATATTCGGGTTCGGCAGTACCACACGTGCTTTTAACACATGTTCGTTATCATCAAAGGTATTATAGATCTTGTCAATTTTGCCTTCGTAGAACTTATCTGGATAAGCGATCGTACGCACCTTCACCTTATTTCCCACCTGTACGTGACGCAAATTAGTCGCGTAAATGTTTACCATTACCCACACCTCTTTCAGGTTTGATATAGAAAAAAGTGGTTCGCTATCGCCCGTTACACTTTGTCCGGGGCTAATAGACTTTTGAATAATATACCCGTTTTTGGGTGCCAGCAGATGAAAGGCATCTTTTCCCGCCGCCCGGTATAAGGACAAGCTTTCGTTGATCCGCTCTAGCTCTAATATAGCGCTTTCCAGTTCATGCTCTACAGCTAACACATCCTGAGTCGTCGCTAAGCCATCGGCTGCCAGCTCCCGCGTACTTTGCGTTTGCTTTTTTAACAAGACAATCTGATTCTCCTGAAACCGCTTTTGTTGGTATAGTTCCTGTATCTGCGCAGATTTTATCGTCGCCAGCACTTGCCCTTGCTTCACTTGGTCCCCTAACTCAAAAGATACGCTTTCTACAACACCTTCCAATAAGCTGCGGAAAGCAACCATATTGTTTTCGTCGTAATCTATCTTACCAGATAGTGTCAGCTGCTCTGTGATTGGTTGTTCCTTTACCTCGATAATTTCCGTTGCTTTCTTCAGCTGATGGTTTAGGCAGAACGCTTCCCGCTCTGATGATTTCTCTTCGACTTCTGGCGTACAAGCGCTAAGACTCCAGAGTAACGCCGCAGTACCCCAATAAATTTTCCTTGTCATATTCTTTTTAAAAGTCTTTACCTAATAAATATTGTAGTTCTTCGAACGTGAGGTTATAATCTTCCCATATTGCTACATAGGATTCTTGTGCTTCCCTATGGGATTGTACGTAGTCAATAAACTCCATTAACGTCACCTGCTTTTCCAGCAGGTGTTTATGGTAGTTTTCCATCATTTTCTCCTGCGGTTCGGCATTTTCCCATCCATTCAGCATATTTTCGTACCCCAGTAACTGTTTTTTATATTGGTTTACTTCTTCTTCGAGTTCAGACTGTAACCCTTCATAAATCACCTTCTCCTGGTCAAGCTGATAGCGGGCTTTTTGTATGTTTCCTTTATTGCGATTGAAGATGGGTAAATCTATCGACAGGTTTAGCCCGATAAAGTCTTGCATAATATTCCCGCCGCGGTCATATTCCATCCCTACGGTCATATCCGGTTTACGGTTGGCGCGTTCAAGCGTTAGTTCGCCCTCCGCTTTTTTTATGGAAACAGCTTGCTTCTGAATAGCGATGTTTTGTTCGGCCAGCAAGGTCTTTATATCTGCCGGAAGCAAAATTGTCCGACTCGTAAATCTTTGGTTAACCTGTAACTGATCGAGTTCCAAATCAGATAGCCGTGTCAACATGCGGAGTTTAGAAAGATTCGTTTCCATATCAGCTTCGAGGTCGATTAAATCCTTCCGCAAACTCGCTAATTCGTTGTTTACTCGGAAATAGTCTGCCTTCGTTATGTTTTGCTGACTGGCCTGACGGTCATATTGATTTTTCATTTGCTCGAAAAGCTGCACAATATGCATCAATTGCGAACGGTTATATTTTACCGACGAGAGTTGATAAAACGTCTGCCGCAGTTCCTTTTTTAGTTCACGAACGAGCTCCTCAAATTCGTAGACAGCCATCCGATGTTCCAAACGTTTTATAGCTACTCGCTTTTTCCGCTTTCCAGCAGTTTCGATCAATTGTTCCAAACCTACGGAAATTTGTTGTGTCTCTCCCCAGCTCCCAAACATAGGCGTCATTCGCTCCCCCCCGGGATTTGTCCACAGGTTAACTTCACTTATGGCCAAAGTGGGATTCTCCCATACTTTTTCCTGTACAATTTCTGCTTCAGCTTTGCTTATCTCAAACTTCTCGGCAATGACTAAATAATTACGTTGCAAAAAGCTGGCTTCAAGCTGATCTAAACTATAGGGTTGTGCATAGCCTATAAAAACAGCACAAAGTGTTAAAACAGTTAAATAATATCTCACCTTCTATACATTTTTAACAAATGTACGTCAGCAAGGTTAAGCTAAATTTCGTGATAGATTAGAATTTGATTAGAAATGCAAGTGGACAGTCGTTCCCTGCGTGCTCGAAGAGATCTCCATCTCTACTTGGTGGAGGGAAAAAATAATATTCGCCATCGATAACCCGATACCTTTCCCCTGATATTTTTGTGTGTTATGGCCTCGATAAAAATTTTGTCGGATATGTTGCAGATCCTGTTGCAGAATGCCAATCCCTTGATCGATAATAGAGACGACCAATTTATTTCCCTGCTCACGAAACCTGACCTTAACTATTTTATTATTCGAATATTTAATCGCGTTTTCTAGAACGTTTCCGATAGCCAATTCAAGTAATTTGTCGTTACCCTCGACGGTCAATAAAGCATTATCTTCGACTTGAAGATCAACATCAATATGTGCTCGGTGGTAAAGCACCATATTTTCCACAAGCTGCCAAAGCACTTCATCGACCCTTGTCGGCTGTAGTTCAAAATTCGTCTTTGCGCCCGAGAGGAGCATCATTTGGTCCAATGTTGTTTGCAGGTCAAGTGTGTACTGCCTTAATTGTGTAATCGCCCGTTCGTACTCCTCAACAGATCGAGGTTTACTTTTGGTTACCTCCAACGTCCCCAACAACGCCGTTATCGGTGTGCGCAGTTCATGGGACACGTAATCGATAAAATTCTTTTGCACGTTGAAGGTCTTTTCTATACGCTTTACAAAGTGATTATAAGTATTCACTAAGTCTCCGATCTCCGTATAAGTCTTGGCCAAGGAAAGGGGCTCGTTAAAGTTTTTACTATCACGGTCTTTAATTTGACTAATAATCTTGATGATAGGCTGATAAGCTATATAGCTTAAATACTGCGAGAAGAGGAAGATAAACACTATACCGAATAAAAAAACAGCCATCAATATTTGAAAGAGGGAAGACATCTGCGCACTAAACTCAGTCTTAGACTCCCGCGTAATCACGACGAAATCGCCTTCATTATCTGGATAGAAGATACCATTGTAGAAGAATAAATCAGTCTTAAAAAAAGCATTTCCCATGCGTCTTACATCCGCTATAAATGAAGAAGGAATTTCGTCAGGTGTCTGCATATCTCCGTTGTACACGTTATCCAGGCTATCAAACACGACAATATGTTGTCGAGAAATCGTACGGTACAACTGATTTTTAACATTGGTGTGTTCTAAAAAAGAAAGCTCGTCCTTCTCTAGATAATAAATGGCGGCAAGTAACGACTTACTTTCCAGTGATTGCTGTTCTTTTCGTTCCAGTTGTGCATAATAGGAAAGATAAATCACGATCGAGAATACCAGCATGATGACCCCAAACATCACGACAGAATATAGCGATAACCTATGTTTTAACCTCATATGCTATACTTTGAACATATATCCTACACCCTTGACGGTAAAAATATACTTGTCATTTTCCTTCTCGATTTTACTTCGGAGATAGGATATATAGACGTCCACTACATTCGTATGGTTGTCAAACGTAATACCCCAGACTGCGTTTAGAATTTGCATCCTAGTGACTGTTTTTCCTTCGTTTTCTACCAGATAGATAAGTAGCTTGTACTCTCTGGGAGACAAATCAACCGGCTCCTCTCCCAACGTAACTTTATATTGTTCAAAATTGATGTGTAGGCGTCCAAGCTGTAGCTCAGCCTTCGGTATTTCCAGGTGGTCATATCTTCGTCTGCGTGTAAGCGCTCGGATGCGTGAAAGTAGCTCATCAAAATGAAAGGGTTTCGTAAGATAATCGTCCGCACCGTAATCTAATGCCGATATCTTATCCTGAACACTATTCAACGCGCTTAACATAAGGATAGGAGTAAACACTTTTTTGTAGCGCAGTGTCTGCAAGAGCTGCACACCATCCATATCCTCCAACATGATATCCAAAATAATAAGATCCCATTCGATGTTGATATATTGTTTTAATACATCTTCCGCGTTTTTACATAACGTTACCATATAGCCACGCTCCTCCAGTCCTTTAATTAAAAAGTTACTGATCCGGTTATCGTCTTCTACTACAAGAATTTGCATACGCTGGTATTTATTCAAAAATAAGGAATTTGGGGTAAAGAAGCCAAAGGGGACTTCTTTTCTGTTCTATGTGGCATCAAGATGTTAAAAAGGGGACAATGCAACACTGCACAATCCCCTCATTAATCTAGAATGTCGCATACAAATATTTGAGGTCTGTATAAACTCATCCTTAGTACTACCCCTCTTCTCAAAGATTTGAAGCGACGATTTTTATGAACTAGTGTTTACTTTAGTGTTCATGAACTCACTTCGTTCAGTTTACGCTACTTTTCTCTAAAAAAGTAGCAAAAAGGTTATTACTACTTCGCGTATGAAACGGATCTTGTCTCACGAATAACCGTGACCTTGATCTGACCTGGATAGGTCATCTCCGTTTGGATACGGTTGGATATATCTGCTGCCAAGATCTCCGCCTGCGCGTCGGAAACCTTCTCTGATTCAACTACGACCCGTAATTCGCGACCGGCTTGAATAGCGAATGTTTTTTCAACCCCTGGGTAAGAAAGAGCCAGCTCCTCCAATTCCTTCAAACGTTTGATATAGCTCTCAACGACCTCGCGACGGGCACCTGGACGCGCACCGGAGATAGCATCACATGCCTGGACGACTGGCGAAATCAACGAGGTCATTTCTATTTCATCGTGGTGTGCCCCGATAGCATTGCAGACATCAGGATGTTCTTTATATTTCTCCGCCAATTGCATACCCAAAATCGCGTGTGGCAATTCCGGATTGTCGTCAGGTACTTTTCCGATATCGTGCAAAAGACCTGCCCGCTTCGCATGTTTTACATTCAGACCAAGCTCTGCCGCCATCGTTGCTGCAAAGTTGGCAACTTCGCGAGAGTGCTGTAATAAATTCTGTCCGTAGGAAGAACGGTAACGCATACGACCAACCATACGTATCAGTTCCGGATGAAGGCCATGTATACCTAAATCAATTGCCGTACGCTCGCCAATTTCAACGATTTCATCTTCGATCTGCGTCCGCGTCTTCGCCACGACCTCTTCAATACGGGCGGGGTGAATCCGTCCATCAGTCACCAATCTATGTAGCGACAAACGGGCTATCTCACGGCGTACGGGATCGAATCCAGATAATATAATCGCCTCTGGGGTATCGTCTACAATGATTTCAACGCCCGTGGCAGCTTCCAAAGCACGAATGTTACGTCCTTCGCGACCAATAATTCGGCCTTTAATTTCATCGTTTTCAATATTAAAAATAGATACGGTATTTTCGATAGCTGATTCGGTTGCTGTTCGTTGAATCGTTTGGATTACAACTTTTTTGGCTTCTTTTGACGCAGTCAATTTTGCTTCGTCCACGATATCTTTGATTTGCATGATGGCTTGCGAACGCGCTTCCTCACGAAGCGAGCTAACCAATTGTTCTCTAGCTTCCTGAGCAGACAAACCAGCGATAGTTTCCAGTTGTTTGATGTGCTGGTTCTTTAATTGATTTACCTCTTCCGATTTTCTCTCGTTGAGTTCAATTAAATGATCAAGTTTCTTGCTTTTGCTATCTAAATCTTGCTTTTCCCTATTGAGGCTTTCCAATTTTTGATTCAGCGACTGCTCCTTCTGCCGAATCGTATTTTCTTTTTGTGCCACCGCACTATTGCGTTGGCTAACTTCCTTTTCATGCTCTGCCTTCAATTGCAGAAACTTTTCTTTTGCCTCTAAATTACGTTGTTTTTTGTGATGCTCAGCTTGTTGTTCAGCTTCCTTAATGATGCGTCCCGCCTTCTCTTGTGCCGCTTGTTCCTGTTTCTTGAAGACTGTCTGCAACAAAAAACGACCAATAACGATACCTATAATAAGCGAAATTATAATTGAAATAATTGTAATTAAATCCATTGTTTATATATATGTTATTTCTGTTTATTCAAAAAAAAACCGCAATTAAATGTAACAGGTCCCATGTATTATTAAACTTCGATTACACATGATTTGAGCAATTGATCATGACCTAGATGGCTTTCGCAAAATGGCCTACATCTTGTTTCGCTCGTGATATTGAAGCGTTAAGTTTAAAATAGTGACAACCCGAATTTAATTGCGGCAAATTCGTCGTTATAAGCTCTGAAATAAAGAACGATATCGTTATTTTCTAAAGAAATCCGTTAAAATAACATCCAATTCATGAACTTTCTCCTCCAATCCATTCTCCTGTTGCTGTGCACTACGCTCGGCTTTTATCATACCTGTGGCATACTGCAAGACACACATAGACAACAAATCTTGTTTATCACGAACTGCATAATTTTCTTGCAATTCCTTTATTTTTTCATTAATTAATTTCGCAGCGTATCTAATCACTTCCTCCTCTTCCGTCGCCACCCTCAATGGATAAACACGGTCTGCGATATTTATTTTTATGGAAATTTCTCCCATGTTTTTTTGAGCTTAAATAACGTAACAGGCTTATGCCTTTACCCTTTCCCTACTTCAACAAGCCTATACATCTGTCTATTTCTCGCACAAAATCGTTAATTTTTTGCTTTGTGTCAAGTATTTTTTCATTTATAGCTTCTTTATCTACCTCCGAATCATCCAATGTTTTTGCAACTGCCAAAGCCTTAACCTTTTCCTCCAACTGCTGTACTTTATTTGTACTTGTTTGAAATGCTACCTGTAAAGATTGTACTTCCAGCTTTAATAAATCATTTTCTTCCTGCAAGGCCTCGCACAACTGAATTAGATTCTTCGTCTTCTCGACAATGACATTCATTTGTGTAGATAGTCCAGCCATATAATTTTTTCGCAATTAATCGTTAAACGTACCCATTAGCGCGCTACCGCACCAATTTCTTGCTCAAAGTTAAGCAATAATTTTTTAATTATGGCCTCAATTTGTTTGTCATTTAACGTTTTTTCTTCGTCTTGCAGTGTAAAACTCAATGCGTAGGATTTCTTGCCTTCGGCAAGTCCGGCGCCTTTGTAAACATCAAAGATATTAACCTCTTTAAGTAATTTACGTTCGGTTTTCGTCGCTATTCGCAAGAGCTCGTCGAACGTCACCACATCATCGATTAGTAATGATAAATCTCGGCGTACTGCTGGAAATTTGGACACCTCTCTATATTTTATCTTATTTTTACGTATTATCTTAATGACAAGATCCCAATCAAATTGAGCAAAATAAACTTTGTTATCTACATCGGCTTTTTTCAGATTACCGGCAGAGACAGAGCCTAAGGTCACCAGGACCTTTTGCCCCTTCATGTAATTCAGCCCATAATCAAAATAAGTTTCATCCGTTTCCTGCAACTGCAGTCCTGCGATATTCAAACGTTTGATTACAGCGTCAACAGCCGCTTTCAAATGATAAAAGTTCGTCTTTTTACTCTTTAAATCCCAATGCTCCTCTATTTGATCGCCCGCTATGCATAATGCTAATTTTTGCTGCTCCTTATAGCCTTCTTCTGTCTTAAAATAGGTTTTACCGTACTCGAAATATTTAGCATTTGGCTGTTTTCGTTTTTGGTTGTAAGCTACCGTCGTCAATGCGGAAAACAACAGGTTTTGACGCATTGTATCTAAATCCGAGCTCAGCGGATTAACCAAACGAACAGCCGTTTGCTCGTCTTCTATAAACGACAATTTCGTAAGGGAATTGTTTAATATCTCGCGGTAGCCATTTCCTATCAATAAATCTGCAACCTGGTTTAACACCACTTCTTTATCCGGCTTTTCTGTTGTATTCAAAGAAGATTTAATCTGCGACTTTAGTTCGATATTGTTATAACCGTAGATACGTAACACCTCCTCGATAACATCTACCTCTCGGGTAACGTCGACTTTATAAGCAGGCACACGCACTGTAATTTCTTCGCCGTTCTCTTCTGAAACGCCGATCCCTAACGCTTCAATAATTGCTTTAATTTCTATATCGGGTATTTCCTTACCGATCAATTGACGCACTCGACCATAATGAACGGGGAATATAAACGGCGAGACGGGTCTTGGATAGCTGTCGCTTATAGAAGAAACGATCTTACCACCGGCGATCTCCTGAATCATTAATGCCGCTTTTTGCAATGCATACACCGGCATATTGGGATCTGTACCGCGCTCAAAACGAAACGAAGAATCTGTTTTTAGACCGTGACGTTTCGATGTCTTCCGTATCGATACGGCATCAAAATACGCCGATTCCAAGAAAATGCTGGTAGTTGCCTCGTTAACACCCGAATACTCACCTCCAAAAACACCAGCGATACACATCGGCTTATCCGCATCTGCGATAACCAGATCTTCTGACGAGAGCTTTCTTTCTACGCCATCTAATGTTACAAAAAGCTCGTTTTCTGCCGCGTACCGTACGACTATTCTATTTTCGGCAATCTTCGCTGCGTCAAACGCATGCAGGGGTTGCCCCAAATCGTGTAATATATAGTTTGTGATATCTACTATATTATTTATAGGACGCACGCCGATTACATTCAGTTTTTCTTTCAGCCAATCGGGCGACTCTACTACGGTAATACCGGAAATAGTCACTCCGGCGTACCGTGGGGCTGCCTCAGGCGCTTTTACTTCTACTTGCACACCTACTTCCGTTCCTTCTTCAAAAGCAGATACATCTTCTAGTGTATAAGGTTTACGGAAATACGCCGCCAAATCACGAGCGACACCTAAATGCGACGCAGCGTCTGCCCGGTTGGGTGTTAAACCGATTTCATATCGGAAATCGTCTTGGATGTTAAAATAATCTTTTACCAGCGCGCCTACTACCGCATCAGCGTTCAGCTCTACGATGCCCGCGTGTGAAGTTCCTAAACCGATCTCGTCCTCACCACATAACATCCCCTCCGAAACTTCTCCGCGGATTTTAGATTTCGTGATTTTAAAAGGTTCACCATTTGTCGGATGGCAATACGTTCCCACCGTAGCTACGATTACTTTTAGCCCCTCCCGCACATTGGGTGCACCACAGACAACATGCAATAATTCCGGTCTGCCAACATCCACTGTTGTGACTTTTAATTTATCCGCATTGGGGTGCTGTGCGCATGTTTTCACTTCTCCTACAACTAAACCTTCTAAACCACCTGGAATGCTCTGCACCGTCTCTAATAACTCCACTTCCAGTCCTATGTCTGTTAAAATCAAGGATAGCTCTTCTGGTGTTTTATCGATGTTTATGTAGTTCTTAAGCCAATTATAGGAAATATTCATGTTGAATCTTTATTTTAGGCACAAAGATAGTTTTTTTGGCGTGTTCGGTAAAACGTTTTCTGTTGATGCTGATGAACACGTCGTTTTTTTGGCGAAAATATGGAGATTAAAATCCGGTATTTTATCATTTTTGCTGTTCAAAAACGTCGTTTAAGAGTGTTTTTAACGCGTTTTCTATTTAAAAACACCAGCATACAGCAGGGACAGGAAGTGATAAACAATGAGTCAAAACACATGAACAATGGGCCAAAGCATATCAACAGTGCGCCGTAGCGTACCACCTGTAAGCCACAACACATGTACAATGGGTCTAAACACATGCACAATGAGCCAAAGTAGATCACCAATGTACCGTAGCGTACCCCCCGTAAGCCACAACACAAATGCAGAACTTCAAAGTGCATCGGCTATGCGTAAAAACGCATGTACAATAAACCAAACCCCACACGTAATGGAGCAAAGCGCATCACCAACGCGCCATAGCGTACTATCTAAGATCTATAGCATGTATTCGGTAAGCCAGGATAGATGCGCTTTACTTCCGCTTACAGATTGCTTTTCGCTCTTCGCTAGGAGAAAGTCGAAATAGTTCTTTGTATCGCGTGGCAAAGTGCCTGGCACTGGAAAAATGTACTCTATCGGCAATCTGTTCGATAGAGAGATGGGATCTTTTAAGCAACAACTCCCGACCTCTATGCAAACGAAGTATACGAATATATGCATGAAGTTTAACACCGCTTCCTTCAAACGCACGGCTCAGATTTCTGGTTGAACAGCCTAGCGCAGCGGCAATACGGCTGCGATCCAGATCTCGTTCCATATAATGCTCTAGTATGTACGCACACGCCCGACGACTAAGAATATCCAGTTTTTTTTCTGACATAGGAATCCAAGATAGCGATTTTCTCTAAAATCAAATTTAATCCTTACTTTTGGGCTCTTTTTAGGGTAGAGAAATATGAGTATAAGCAATAATAACAACAATCAGCAAGACAGTTTATTAGGAGACCTTGAAAAAACCATCATCATCAACCAATTGATGGGCGCCCCTTTTTCGGAGCGGGATGAACAGTGGCGAGATCATTTTTTGAGCCATATCGATGGAGCAAACCTCAAACTTGGTGAACCGGAAGTAGCGATTAGCAAAGACGGGTTTCCCTACATACAACTCCAGACGGTTGCTGCTGGTGAGAGTTTTCAGGCGTTTGTTATCAAAAACCAGCTAAACACTATATTAGATCAAGGCTTTGGCATCGCCATCAATGCACATTTACAGCAGCCTGATTGGATTTTTTCCTACGGTGATGTCGTAAATCTTAAATTAAATGGCTCTTTTTACTCCGATAAAAGTGTCTTTTCCAATTCGAAAGAATATCTAGGTATTGATAAGGACGAAGAGATTTTGGTAGGACAGCCTGCTGAAGAGATTTTTCCTAATTTTCTTCGGAGACAGATTCGCGAGTTTTTACGATATTCCGGGGTCAAAAATCCAAAAATTATGTTAATTGCGCGTAATTACACTGATGAAGAGCGTGCATCACAGGATTTGGTGTTTAATATTATACCTGCACAATTTCAGTCGGAAAAAGACTTTAACGCCATCATGAACACCATACAATGGTTTTTACCAAAACATTACTCATTTTTCGGTGTGGATGAACTGGCCATCGAAAATGGATTTCAACCCCTCTAACAAAATCAAAATAAACTCAAATGTATTTTAACGTACGTGTTTACGGTCTATTAATTACAGATACCAAGGAAGTTCTTATTAGTGATGAAAAGACGCTCAATGTATCTTTCACTAAATTTCCTGGCGGCGGGCTGGAGTACGGCGAGGGGTTAATCGATGCCCTAAAGCGAGAGTTTATGGAAGAATGTCAATTAGATATAGACATTGTTCGGCATATATATACCACAGATTTCTATGAACGATCCAGCTTTAACGACAGCCAGATTATTTCTATCTACTATCAAGTGACCGCGAAAAGTCCGATCTTATTCGATATAAAAACAAGTCCTTTTGATTTTTCCCACGAAAAACAACAAGAAAAAATGGAGGTCTTCAGGTTTATGCCAATCGATATTCTGCAAGAAGCTGATTTGACATTTAAAACAGACCAGATGGCTTGGCATCAATTCAAAAAATCGGCATTGTAAAAAACGCGATTACAGTCCATCAATTGGCGAAGAGCCCTTGGAAGATAACCGCGTCTTCAGTTTATTTCAAAAAATACGCTAGTGCAATCACGACTACAATACCGACGATAATAATGATCAGATTTCGTTTACCTTCATTATCCGACTCTCCGCTTTTAAATTTATAGTCTCTTTTGAATTTGTTCATATCCATAACTGCCTCCTTTTTCTATGGTGATGATAATAAACGTAAACCTAAATAAATTCACTTTTATATGCAAAAATATAACGCATATAAAATGAACTTACTTTAGCTCTCCTCGGCCTTTAAAAAATACTTAATAGCGGAAATTCACATAGATAATTATTTATTCGTGGTGGTAGGGCTCTCCCCGTTGAATTGTAAATGCCCGATAAAGCTGCTCCACAAAAAACAAACGAATCATCTGATGAGAAAATGTCATTTTGGACAACGATAACTGTTCATTGGCCCGTTCATATACTTCTTCTGAAAAACCATAGGGACCTCCAATGATAAATACGACATGCTGAACAGAACCCACCATTTTCTGCTCCAGAAACTTCGCAAACTCTAGAGAACGAAATGCTTTTCCGCGTTCGTCTAATAAGACCACAAAGTCCCCATTCTTCAATTGTTTTAGGATAAGCTCACCTTCTCTGGTCTTTTGTTGTTCCTGCGTTAAGTGCCTTGCGTTTTTAATATCAGGAATAACGAAAATATCAAAATGTACATAATGCTTTAGCCGCTTCGCATAATTTTCTATGCCCATTTTAATAAAACTCTCATCCGTTTTTCCGACACACAATAAAGCTACTTTCATTGAAATTACCTATAAATTCTAACATCAAAAAAGCCTGGGAGTAATCTGGCGATTTCCCAGGCTTTAAAAATATAATCCCGTAAACGGGATAATCAACCTAAACCTATAGCAAAGGTAAATATAATTATTATACCTCCCAATTTTTCTTGTGCTTTTTTTAAGGGAAAAAGAATAGATAAAGCTACCTTTGCAAAAAAAAGATTATGTTTACCGGCATTATTGAAACTGTAGGAACACTGACCGACATCGAAAAGGAATTAGGAAATATACATTTCTTTATACAATCTGACATCTCTAACGAGTTGAAAATCGATCAAAGTGTATCACATAATGGCGTATGCCTAACGGTGGTCGGCATAGAAGAAAATACACATAAGGTGACGGCAATACAGGAAACATTATTGAAATCCAACTTGGGTGATCTTAAAGTTGGAGACTTGATCAATCTAGAACGCTGCACTCCGACGAATGGGCGATTCGATGGTCACATTGTGCAAGGGCATGTAGACCAAACCGCTATTTGTATTGGGAAAGAAGAGCAACGGGGAAGTTGGTTATTTACTTTTGAATATCTGCCTCAACAGCAAAACATAACCGTGGAAAAAGGCTCTATAACCGTAAATGGAATTAGCTTAACCGTAGTCAATTCGCAGAAGAACCAGTTTTCAGTTGCCATTATCCCCTACACGATAGAACACACCAATCTGCAACAGGTAAAAATTGGCGACACCGTCAATCTAGAATTTGATATTGTTGGAAAATATGTATCAAAAATAATGGCTATGCGTGATCACTCTAAATAATGCCCTTGCCTGACCAATAATGCTCTATATTTATTGAATACGCTGGATTTTGAAATAAATCCTAAATATCGATCATCTTCGTCGACCACAGGCAGTATCCACACATCATCTTTGTTCATCTTTGTCATCACGACTTCCATATTCTCTTTGTCACGTACGACATCGTTAGGCTTTTGGGCTAGTTGTTCGAACGTCTTATCAGCACCCTCCTCTTCGCCCAATAAAATGGCAAAAAGGCGTTCACTGTAGATTGTCCCCAACAATTTACCGCTATCATCTACGATAGGAAAGATATTACGTTTTGAATGGATAATATCTGATTTTCTATCCAATGGCGTTTCATGGAGTCGCAATATGACAAAATTGGTCTCTAGCACATATCGGAGCTTCATCATACTTAACACCGTTCGATCTTTATCTTCGTAGGAAAGTAGATCGCCCGAATCTGCCAATACTTTTGTATAGATAGAATGTTTGAGTATAGACCGATTAATGAGATAAGATATAGATGTAACCAACATCAACGGTACCATCAGTGTATAGCCACCCGTAATTTCTGCTATTAGAAACAGACCTGTCAACGGAGCATGCATAATCCCCGCCAACGCACCGGCCATGCCGGCCACTACAAAGTTAGGTACATTGAGCATCACAACTCCGGTCTGATTGATGCCGTAGGCAAAAGCAAAGCCGAGCAGCCCGCCCATTACCAGGCTCGGGCCAAACACACCTCCGTTTCCACCTCCGTTCAGTGTAAACAGTGATGCAAAAGATTTTGCAAATAATGTTAAAACAGTATAGCATACAACGACACCTGCCATATGCCTATAATCAGCAAAGAGACTATTTTTCACAATTGCGTCAAATTGCCCGTCCAACATTTGTTGGATCGCGAGATATCCCTCACCATATAACGCCGGAAAAATAAAAATCATCAGCCCTAGCGAAATGCCACTGAACCATACCTTATGATAAGGATTATGGATTTTCGCGAACCAAGACTTTACGGACGTGCTAATTTTTGCAAAATAAACCGTATAGAGACCAACAATTACCGCCAATAGTATATAGAAGATAAGTGCTCCGACCTCCCATTCGGTGCTAGCCGTATGGAAAAGAGGTTCGCTATAAAGTAGCCGAGAAACAACGGAGGCTAATGCGGCAGAAATCAATAAAGGAATAAAAGCTGGTATAGAAAATTCCGGTAATAAGATCTCAATAGCAAAAATCATCCCTGCAATAGGACTATTAAAAGCTCCCGCAATTCCTGCAGCTGCACCACAAGCCAACAACATGGTAATTTCCTTATATTGTAGTCCAAAGAAACGTCCTACATTGGAGCCGATGGACGACCCACTGTATGCGATAGGGGCCTCTAAACCACAAGAACCACCAAAGCCCACCGTGATAGCGCTCGTTACGATCTGTGAATATACATTATGTGGCTCTATACGACTAGATTTCCGCGATATTGCATAAATAATAGGTGTGATACCATGTTCAAATTTCCTCTTTTTAAGAAACTTGCGCACATATAATACGCTTAGCAAAATACCCAGAAGCGGGAGAATCAAATAAAAAGAATATTTATAATGCCACTCGATATCGTTCTGCAGCGTGGCCGCGATAAAATGAGTCAGACCTTTTAACAGTGCAGCCGCCAACCCGCCTATGATCCCAACGAGAAACGCCAGTATAATTAGAAAATTCCGGTTTGAAATTTTCTGCATCCGCCAGCGGTTCAGTTCGTCTAATTTCTTTTTAATGCTTACTTTCATGTGAACACGGCCTCCTTTTAGAGGTCAAACCCCATTACCTCTCTTTTCTTTTTCGTTTTAAAACGTTCGGGTACAACAGCTAAAATTTCATTTTTCAAGGCATTTACAGCCTGTTTCTTCACGAAGTTTGACGTCGTTGCCAAGCTTATTTCTCGTACAGGTTCCGGCATTTTGAAATACCTTACGTGGTTAAGCTGATCTTCATCATAACCCAAGATGCTCATTTCCGGCAATATTGTGATTCCTCCATTGATATCTACCATTCGTTTCAGGGTTTCCACACTTCCTGTATTATATTCAAATGTCCCTTCAGCTGCTTGATTATGCTTATAATGACATATATTTAAGACTTGCCCGCGCATACAGTGCCCCTCGTTAAGAAGCCACAATTTTTCATTGGCGATTTCGTCTGCCGTTACTATCTTCTTTTCATACAGTGGGCTTTTCTCCGATACATACGCGACAAAAGTCTCGTAGTACAGTTCCGTTTCTTCTATGCCGGCTTCCTGTAAAGGGGTAGAAAGAATACCACAGTCCAAGCGTCCTGTTTTAAGCTCCTGAATAATCCGTTCGGTCGTATATTCCCAAATCTGCAGCTGTAATTGTGGGTAGGTTTGAAGCATCTTTGTCAATACATCAGGAAGCAAATAGGGTGCTACTGTCGGGATAACACCCAATTTTAATTCTCCCGAAATAACGCCCCTCTCCTCTTGCAGTAATTCTTCTATTTTTTTGGACTCATTCAATACCACTCGTGCTTGCCGAACAATCTTTTCCCCTATTTCTGTAGGCACCACCGGTTGTCGACTTCGATCAAATATCTTCGCTCCCAACGACTCCTCTAATTTCTGAATCTGCATACTCAAGGTCGGCTGTGTTACATAACAGTGCTCTGCCGCAGCGACAAAACTACGGTAAGTATCCACGGCTATAATGTATTCCAGTTGCACAAGTGTCATCTTATCGATTTTTAACTAAGCAAAGGTAGTTTTTTATTCGTACAAACAGCCCACGATTGAATGATTAATGCTTAACTTTGAGCAATGCTAAATTAGAAATGTATGATCAAACTAAAAGCCAAAGGCGGTCTGTTATGTGCCTTTTTATTAGGAGTTAGCGTATTTAATTTTTCGGCATCCATTCCCGACGAGGGGATGTTTCCGCTCAGTGAACTTAGCCGCGCAGGATTAAAAAAAGCAGGCTTAAAAATAGCCGAGAAAGACATCTATAACCCTGGACAAGTTGGATTGGTAGACGCGCTGGTACAGGTAAGTGGTTGTTCGGGTTCTTTCGTATCACCTAACGGTCTTATCATTACGAATCACCACTGTGCATTTAGCGCGGTACAGCTAGCGAGTTCACCCGAATTCAACTACTTGAAAAACGGCTTTGTTGCACAATCCTATGAGCAGGAAATTGAAGCCGAGGGTTTAACCATCCGCATTACAGAATCTTACGAAGATGTATCGGAAGAGATTTTAAGTGCAGTGGCTTCCATCACCGACCCGGCAGAGCGCATTAATATGATCAGCAAAAAACGGTCTGAAATTGCGAAAAGAGCAGAAATGGAAGATCCAACCATTAAGGCGGAAGTATCAGAAATGTTCATCGGAAAAAGCTACGTCCTCTTCCGTTACAAAACGATCGAGGACGTACGTCTGGTTTATGTTCCCAGACAAGATATTGGTGAATTCGGCGGTGAAACAGATAATTGGGTTTGGCCGCGGCATACGGGAGACTTTTCTTTTTTACGTGCTTACGTAGCACCTGACGGATCGTCGGCGAAATACGCCAAAGAGAACGTGCCTTACCAACCTAAAAAGCACCTTAAAGTGAATCCGAAAGGTGTCAACGAAAATGATTTTGTTTTCATATTAGGGTATCCAGGCAGAACATTTAGACACCGTCCGGCACAATACATTGAATATCAACAAAAGTTTTTATTGCCTTATACGTCCGAACTCTATGATTTTCAAAACCAGCAAATGTTTGCAGCGGGAAAAGAAGACCCAAAAACGGAACTGGCGCTGGCAACACGTATCAAGCGAAACGCGAACGTCATGAAAAACTATCGTGGTAAATTGAAAGGGCTTCAGAATTTGGATTTGGTAGGCGACAAACGAGAGGAAGATGACGCACTGAGAAAATTCATTACAAGCAAACCCGATCTCCAAGCTAAATACGGCACGCTGATGGCCGACATTGATAAGCATTACCAAGCTGTTTTTGAAGTGGCTCCAAAAGAGCTTTGGTTCAATAACATTTATAATAGCGTGTCCTTGCTTCGGGTAGCTTATACGATCAACGATTTTAAAGAAGCTATCCTCAAGCAAAATGGACTTAACGCACAAGAAGAGGTATTCGCGCTTAACCTAAATCAGCTGCGGGAATATGTAGAGAACATCTACGGTAGTTACCACCTTACGGTAGACAAAAATATTGGACGCCGTATGTTTGAGGACGCCTATCAGCTAGATGGACCCAACCAACTGGATTACTTCGCTAAGAGAAACTTCACCAATAAAGAGGAAGCGGGAGATTATATTGTAGCAGCTTTAGACAAATCCAAACTTAACAACAAAGAAACACTCTACCATACGGTATTAAAAGATATCCAGTCGTTAAAGAATTATAACGATGATTTATTGACGATTCTAAAAGAGCTGGATGCTGAGCGCGAGGTATTCAATGCGGAGCAGAAACGCCGTGAGGGTGTCTTAAATCGCCTTATGGGAGATTACGTGGCCGTAAAGGAGCAATATCAGGCAAAAAACTTTATTCCAGATGCGAACTCCACGCTACGCCTTACTTTCGGAAATATCAAAGGATACAGTCCTGCCGATGCCACGTATATGAGTCCGTTTACAACGATAAAAGGGCTTATAGAAAAAGGAAATTCGGGGTTATCGGAATATGAATATCCTGAAAGTATTAAAGCGGCATGGTTGGAAAAGAACTTCGGTGCCTATGTAAAGAAAGATCTCAACGATGTTCCAGTCAATATCCTCTACAATATGGATACAACCGGTGGAAACTCTGGTTCGCCGATTATGAATGCGCATGGTGAGCTCATTGGTGTCAACTTTGACCGTGCCTATGATGCGACCATTAATGATTTTGCCTGGAGCGAAGACTATAGCCGCTCCATTGGTGTGGATATCCGTTACGTATTATGGATAGCTGACAAAATCGACAATGCACACTTCATTTTAAACGAAATGGGGATTTAGCGACGAGTCACTTTCCGTATCTTCACCGTTAGCACCGCAATGGCTACTATAAAACATACCATAGCAATTATGGCCATCACTATCACGCCCTTATAAGTATGATAATTTTCTCCGTGCTGGATAAACATAACTCTAAAAATGCGTAAGTAGTGAGTGGAAGGAATGACATCCGCAATAAGCTGTACCCAGGTTGGCATCAAACTAGACGGCCAAGTGAAACCACTTAAAATGAATGCTGGTGTTGCGATCACCATTAATATCTCCGTGGCTTTCAATTGTGACGGCAAAACGATGCTTACTAAAACACCGATAAAACATACGGCCAACATAAACACGAATGTACATAACACAAACCACCAAAAATCAGTATGTAGCGGCATCTCATACCATTTTCCAAATCCCCAATATAATATCAGTATACCAACGGACATGAGGATATAAGGAATAATCTTGACAAAGATAAGCCCCACAGGGTTTCGCATTTTCTGTGCTAATTCTACAAAAGTGCCGTTTTCAAATTCGGAAGAAAAGGATAATGCCAGTCCCAAAAGGAGTACCTGCTGCAATACAATAATCAGCACACCTGGCAGCATGAAATACAGGTAGTTTCCACTTCGGATATTCTGTCTGACCATGGTCGTTTTGAAAGGCTCGTATTGTTCGGCTGCGATCTTAGCAGGAACACCTTGCTTCATCTGGGTCTCTATTTGTACGCCCGCTTTCAGCGTCATCGCACAGACATTAACCGCCATGGCGGCTGTATTGGAAGTCAGCGTGTTGGAACCATCCACAAAAATGGTCACTTCTGGAACCCGCTTTTGCTGGACACCTGCGGCAAAGCCCTTCGGGATATGCACGATAACCGTTGCATCATGTTCAATAGCAATCTCCTTTGAATCAAACAGCGACGGCAGCATACCCACCACCTTGATGCTTTCGTTGTCGTTCATCATATCGACAAAAGTAGCGCTCATTGGACTACTGTCCTCATCGACAACAATAATCGGCATTTCCGTTACTTTCCCTTGTTGATACACATGCCCTATCAATACACCATAGAGAATCGGTGCTCCGATAAAGAGCATCATCAGTACACTGTTGTTGAAAAAGAGCTTAAACTCGCGTTGAATGAGTTCGATAAATTTTTTCACGTTCTAATCCTTTCTATGGTGCTTGAAGAACAACCAACGTCTTTGTTAACAAATCACTCACCTCTGCATGATCTTGAGGCACTACTTTAACCTCGAATACCGTCAATTGGTTATCATAGTCCGGATAAGCCGTAGAAATATTTGCATACGAGCTCAATGCTTTCATCGCTACTACCCTACCCTTGATTTCCTTGTTATCCAAATAAGGGACACGCAGAACAACTTCACTTCCTCTATTTAATTTACCTACTCTATTTTCAGGAACAGTAAACCGGAAATAAGTCGCATTGTTAATGTAACCATTGATAACTGCATATCCAGCAGTGGCGAGTTCCCCTACGTTTAAATTAACAGTCTCCACACTCATATCCTGCGGAGCGATAAGGTATTTTTCCCGTGCGGCTACCTTAACCTCCGCTACCGCCCCTAAAGCGCGCTCTTTCTGACCTAATGCCATAACCTGCTGCTCATAACGCGCACCATTCCGCGCCTCTTCTATTTCAGCTTGCGCCGCAAGGTATTGATTTTTCGCTCCTTGGTATTTGGCGTACGTTTCATCATATTGTTGCTGCGACACTAAACTGTCACGCAATAAGTTTTTCAAGCGATTGATCGATTTCCCGGCGAATTCATATTGCTCTTTTAATCCGTCTACCTTAGCCTGCAATTGTACCAACTGCCCACGTGTAGCACCTTTTGTCGCCATATTATATTGTGCTTCGGCAGATTGTAGAGCTCCTTGTGCCTGCTCTGCTTTTGCATCCACTTCGGGGATATCCAATATCACCAACGTATCTCCCGCATGTACAAACGCTCCTTCTTGAACACGTATTTCCGCCACTTTTCCGGATACTTTTGTCACAACCGTTATTTGTTCACGTTCTACTTTTCCTTCCAAAGGCTTCTCCCGAACTTCATTTTTGCACGCAAAAAATAAGAACGCCAAGGGTATAAGGTATAACTGTTTCATTTCTATTCGTATATGGTTTGTAATAGTTTTCCTGATGTATGTAATAATTCCAAGGCCACTGCACGTTGCTGCAAAACATGGCTGTAAAAATTAAGATTGACTTTATACCACTCATTTTCGGTTGCCAACAGTTCCGTTATATCAATCAAACCGGCTTCATACTGCTTTGAAGCCATCTGCAAATTATTCTGGGCTACTTTTACCTGCTGGTCACCTACTTTCAATTTTTGATTGCTAGTGGTATAACTGACTTTGTTTTTATCCAGCAATAAGTTCAGCTTTTCCGTTGCGTCAAGAAGCTTCGTTTCGTTAATGGCTTGATCTAATTGTACTTGCTTCACTTTATTTCGGTGTTCCCCACCGTTAAAGATATCCCATCTCACCCCGACGCCAACCATAAAGTTAGGTCTACCCTTTAAATAGTTGGTAGAAAGATCGATATCACCTACTACGGGTCTGTCTTTAATGGTTAAATTTGTATTATGGAGATTCAAATAGCTCGCTGAGCCGAAAGCAAAAACCGTCGGTAGTGATGCTCCTTTTTCTTTTTTATACAGATATTCATAAGCTTTAGATGACGCATCCAACGCTTTTAGTTCGGAACGCTCTTCCACTCCCGTTGGTACATCCGATAAATAGATGGGCGAAAGATTATACAATACCTCTTCTACTGCTGATGTCGACAAACCTGTTTCTTGTTGTATTTTTTTGACCAGTAACGCACGATTTCCAGCTAACTCCACCTTTTTTTCTTCCAATTCCAACAGAGCAAGTTTAAGTTTATCCCGATCATATGGAATAGCCAATCCATTTTCGATGGCCTTATTCACTTTTTCCTGTTCCTTTTTCAACCTCCGCTCGGAATCTACAATCAGTTTATCAACCTCGTTCAACAGCATCAGCTGATCGAACGTAGACGCAATCTCCTTCGCCATTCCCTCTTTTCCCGCTTCGGCCAAATAGCCTTGTGCCCGTGCCTTTTCCTGAAGGGCACGTTCACCATTTGGTATCTGCAATCCCGAAAAAATAACTTGCTTTACAGATACACCCGCATATGCAGCTTGTGATCTAAGGTTAAAATCTGTCGCACCGTCAAATAGTCCTAGATTTAATACCGGCAGATTTACTGTAGGAACGTCTATACTGCCATTGTTGTACATAAAACCATACAAACCCGTTGCTGACACATGTGGTAGTTTATTGGCTTTCACACCCTCCGCCTCAAGATTTGCTTTATCTACTTCTAAGCTTTTAATTATCAAACCTTTATTGATCTGAAATGATTGCTGTATAATTTCTTTTACCTTTGGATCTATAAAGGACTGTGCCCGTCCTGTTTGCTGTAAAACGACGCCAAACATGATAAAGATCCATCCCCATTTATTACCCATAACCTTTTTATTTGTATTGCGAAACAAATATCTGATTTATATGATGTGCTTTTTTTAAGATATCTTAAAAAAGGAAGTCTTCTGTCGATTTATTGAGTTAACGCTGTGCTCTAATGACGCTAAGCGTCTGTTGAGAAATGCCTAAATAGGAAGCAATATCTCCTAATGGTGCTCGCAGAAGTATATTTGGATGCTGCTCCATTAAGTTTTGATAGCGCTCTTGTGCCGTTTCAAATTGCAAGCTCTGTAGCCGCGTGGAAAACCCGATCAATGCTTGCAACAGTATGGTTTGTATAAGTCTGTTCATGGCTATGGAACGGGATGCAAGTTTCGCTATCGCATCAAACGGGATCAGGGTGATTGTTGAAGGTTCGAGTGCCTCGATACCGTACATTGATTTTTTATGATAGAATACGCTTTCTGTACCTGCTGCAAAGGTTTGTTCTGAAAAAAAATAATGTGTGATGTCCTTATCCAGTTTATAATAAAACATCCGCACAAGCCCCTGCTCAATGAAAAACACGTTCCGCGAATAATGCCCTGCATCTAAAATAACGGCTTTTTTTTCATAGGTTTTAGTGACAGATACCTGTTCCAAGTATACTAACAGGTCATCTGTCAAACCAAACGTTGTCTTCAAATAGGGAATCAACTGCATCCCCTAAAATAACATAATTTTTAGAAAATACAATCTCATAATTTGTGATTAGCTAGCGTGCTAGATAACCAAAGGTCTTCACATCTTACGCTGGATTTTTATATTTGATTTCCAACGCCAATATAATGTCCCGTTTCTTCCCTTCTATTAAAGATAAATTTCCCGCAACAAACACCCCTTTCTTACCGTTGATACTATTTGAAATACCATATACCGTGGATTCGTCGTCTGGATTGGAGGGCCCCTCGTAACGATAAAGATGATCTATCTGATAATTTTCGGCGTCATTCAATATCTCATCAAATTCCACATTAAAGTCGATAGTGTATCCCATATCTCTTAATTTAGCTAATGCTACGTCCGTAGTTTCATAATCGTGTTTTGTATCCATAATATCTAAAGTTTGTTTTATTTAATAGGATAACACATCAAAGGGCAGTTCTGTTTTCGCATTTTTTTTCTAGCTTTGGACATCTTTTTAAAATAGGAAGCGAAAAATTATGGCATACCCTATACCCGAGGCTCAATACACTCCTGGAAAAGCATTGGAAAGGTTAATCACCATCCTAGATACGCTCCGTATCGCCTGTCCGTGGGATCGAAAACAAACCATGGAATCCTTGAGACATCTCACCATTGAAGAGCTCTATGAGCTGACAGATGCGATTCTAGAAAAAGACTATAATGAGATAAAAAAAGAGCTTGGCGATGTTATGCTACATCTTCTTTTCTACACCAAGATTGCCGATGAACAACAACAGTTTAATGTAGTAGACGTATTGAATGCGATTTGTGATAAGTTGATTATACGACATCCGCACATCTACGCAGATACACAGGTAGCAAATGAGGAAGATGTAAAAAGCAACTGGGAGTCTATCAAATTAAAAGAGGGAAACAAATCTGTTTTATCTGGTGTACCAAAAGGATTGCCTGCCCTCGTCAAAGCGTATCGTATTCAAGATAAAGTGCGGGGGGTCGGTTTTGATTGGGAGGATAAAACGGAAGTTTGGGGAAAGGTAGAGGAAGAACTAGCAGAATTTAAGCACGAATTTAACCTCACAGACGGCGAGCCTGTCGACCAAGAGAAAGCAGAAGCAGAATTTGGTGATCTGCTATTTTCCTTAATTAATTACGCCCGACATCTGGGCATCAATCCTGAAAATGCTTTAGAACGTACCAATAAAAAATTTATGCAACGATTCAGCCATTTGGAAAAGCGGGCTGCCGAAAACGGACAAAGCCTCAAAGAAATGACATTAGCCGAAATGGACGTTTATTGGAACGAAGCAAAAAAACTGTCCTAACAAAAGACTTTAAGGTTCATCGCAATCCAAGGTATCTACCTTAACAAACAGTTTTTGAAACTGTTCCATTTGTGTTCCATCATAGTTAATATGGGGGACCAGATGGTTCGCACTATTCCACCAGCCGTATACCAATACGTAGTCGAAAGCACGATCTAACCTATCAGCACGTTTCATGGTGTTTTCATAGTTATGCCATAGGTAGGCAGGCGTGCTATTATTTTTCATTTGCTCCCTTGTCACCTGTTCATAAGCTTCCAGCAAACGATCTCCACCTTGATGAAGCGCCTCGGCATATTCCCTCGCCCGCGTACCTTCTTTCACAGCAGCAATTAAAAGCTCCGGTTTTTCTTTCGCTTTTTTTTGTACTTTTTTTAAGTCTGCAGTCTCCAGTAAATAACGTAACACGTCTTTTTTCAAACGTTGAAAATAAGATGCTTGGACGATTTGCAAACTTTCAACAGATCGTATCACGCTGTCATATCGGATAGTCAGCTCTTCCAACGTCCCCTCATCATGAACGTAGTGGCTAGTACGAAAAAGATTATACGTATCGGCGAGCTGCACCTCCGTATATTTTTTGCTATCGTAATATCCCTTGTACGTACATAACTCATCGTTGAACCCCCAAGCTTTTGTTTGGGCAAAAGCTGAACTCAAGAGAGATACCACCATAAAAGATCCGATCGAAATTTGTCTTAACCTCATAACCTCCATTTATAAAACTAATATAGTGAGCTTGTCTTTAATTAGCAATTAATCCGTAAATTCGCGACATGAAAGAAACTGTCGTTAGCGGTATCAGAAGTACCGGGAGATTACATTTAGGCAACTATTATGGAGCATTGAGCAACTTCGTCAAAATGCAACATGAATACAATTGCTTTTTCTTTATAGCGGACCTGCATTCCCTAACCACACATCCCACTCCAGAGCATTTAAATCGAACAGTAAGAGAAGTTGTGGTAGAATACCTAGCGGCAGGCATTGATCCCGAACAGTCGACTATATATGTGCAGTCGGATGTTCCAGAAGTAGCGGAGCTCTACCTCTACATGAATATGAATGCCTATTTGGGCGAATTAGAGCGCGCAACGGCTTTCAAAGATAAGGTCCGCGCTAATCCGGACAATGTTAACGCAGGTCTATTAACATATCCGGTATTGATGGCATGCGACATCTTGATTCATCACGGCACCAAGGTTCCCGTTGGAAAAGATCAGGAACAGCATTTAGAAATGACACGAACTTTTGGAAATCGGTTTAACAGGCTATACAATGTAGACTACTTTAAGGAAGCGTTTGCGTTCTCTTATAGTGATAAACTGGTCAAAATTCCAGGGCTGGATGGCAATGGAAAAATGGGTAAGTCCAATGGTGAGGCAAGTTGTATATACTTGAGTGATGCACCAGAGGTTATCCGCAAAAAGGTAATGCGCGCTGTATCTGATGCTGGCCCAACAGAGATGAATCAAACGAAGCCTGAGCCTATACAGAATCTATTTGATTTAATGAAGGTCGTTTCTACACAAGACACCCTGCAACATTTCGAAGACCTATATAACAAATGTGCTATCCGTTATGGTGACTTTAAAAAGCAGCTTGCCGAGGATATGGTCTTAGCGACGGAGCCCGTTCGCTCACGTATACAGGCCATTTCAAACGATGACGCATATCTCAAAAAAGTTATCCACATGGGAGCAGAAAAAGCTCGGGAGAGCGCATGTAGGACGATCAAAGAAGTACGTGAAATAATAGGAATCAAGAAGTTATATTAAACTATGCATATAGCAATCGTAGGAAATATCGGAGCAGGAAAAACGACGCTGACAGCATTGTTAGCTCGTCATCTTAACTTTGAAGCACAATATGAAGCAGTAGAAGACAATCCTTATTTGGAAGACTTTTACGGCGATATGAAGCGGTGGGCATTTAATTTGCAAATATTCTTTCTCAACACGCGTTTTAGACATATTGTAGATCTCCAGAGCCGAGGGATAAATATGGTTCAAGACAGAACAATCTATGAGGACGCTTACATTTTTGCGGAAAACCTATATGACATGGGGCTAATGAGCGCCCGTGATTTTGAAAATTATAGCAATATCTTTCAAAGCATTGTTCATTATATCAAAGCACCGGATCTCTTAATATACTTACGCGCTTCCGTACCCACATTAGTAAATAACATCCAAAAAAGAGGACGTGATTACGAGTCGGCAATTCGTTTAGACTATCTATCTAAACTCAATGAAAAATACGAAAAATGGATCGGCAATTATACCGACGGAAAACTGTTGGTTTTAGACAAGGACAATCTAGACTTCGCCAATAAACCGGAAGACCTTGGTAAAATAATCGAGAAGGTGGAAGCGGAAATGTTTGGGCTATTTTAACCCATCACTTTTTACAACAATCCCTCATCACGGAAGCTGAAATAAGAAGTATCCGTGAAGATAATGTGGTCATTCACCCTTATATCCATCAGCTCGGCGGCTGTAACAATTCTTTTTGTAATTAATTTATCCGCATTACTAGGCCGCAGCGTACCTGATGGATGATTGTGAATTAAAACAAGAGAGCCGGCTTGTACTTGCAATGCATATCGGAGAATGACCCGTATATCCACAGGCGTCGAATCATTGCCTCCTCGACCTATTATTTTCTTATCTACCAATCTACAGCCGGTATTTAAGTAGAGTACCCAAAATTCCTCATGCACCAAGTCTTGTATATAAGACCTAAAATAGTCGTAAACCTTCCTACTGCTGTTCAATACGGAGATCGTTTCGGGTTCCATCTCTTTTCTACGTCGCCCCAGTTCTAAAGCGGCAATAATGCTAATGGCCTTTGCCTCTCCAATACCATGATAACGACATAGGTCGGGCACTTCTAACCGCGAAATATTATTTAAATTATTTTGAGCATCGGATAATATCCTACGACACAGCTCAACCGCAGTTTCCTTGCTTGAGCCGGAACCAATAAGGATAGCCATCAACTCTGCATCTGTCAAGGCCCTTCGACCTTGTTCCAATAGCTTTTCTCGTGGACGGTCAGCTGCTGACCATTCCCGAATGATTAGTTTTTCCATGACAACAAGTATATAATGGTGCACTAAAGTTACTATTCTTTTTAGTAAAAACAAATCTACTAACACAAAACGCATTAACAATTCTTAACCGATTCAAGCCTCGCATTTCGTAGAGAAACTTTATCTTTGCAATCCATATAAATATCAAGACATGAGTAAAGCAATTATCAAGACGGAAAAAGGCGATATGACCGTGCAATTCTATGCGGAAGACGCTCCAAATACGGTGGCCAACTTTATCAAACTGGCAAAATCTGGTTATTACGACGGCTTAGCATTCCATCGTGTCATTCCTGATTTCGTTATCCAGGGTGGTTGCCCCAATACGCGCGAAGGAGCAACAGGTATACCTGGTACTGGCGGCCCCGGTTATAAAATCGATTGCGAATTGACCGGAGAGAACCAATATCATGATAGAGGTGTATTATCGATGGCACATGCAGGAAGAAATACGGGCGGTTCGCAATTTTTTATCTGTCACAGCCGTAACAACACCGCACATTTAGATCGAAACCACACCTGTTTCGGTAAAGTTATTGAAAATGTAGATGTCGTGGATGACATCCGTCAAGGAGATCGCATCTTAGGAATTGAAGTTATTGAAGAGTAAAACCTAAAGAGATATGAATTTAAGAGCTTTAGTATCAGTTACGGGAAAACCTGGCCTTTTTAAATTAATTGGGCAGAGTAAAAGTGGGTTTATATTAGAAACCTTGGATGATAAAAAAACCAAATCCACGGTCAATCTATCTACGACTAAAATGGCTACCCTAGAAGACATCACCATTTATGGTGAAGAAGAAGAAATACGTCTAATCGATGTGTTTGAAGCCATTAAAGAAAAAGGAAGCCATACACCAGATATCAAAAATGGACAAGCTTTACGTGAGTTTTTCCGCGAAGTGGCCCCCGGACATGACGAGTCAAGAGTTTATGCCTCTGATATGAAAAAAATTATATCATGGTACAACATCATCAAAGAATTGCCGTTATTTGAAGAGGAAACACCAGAACCGATTCAACAGTAAGGTTTTAATAGAGGCGCAATAAACTTGCGCCTCTACATATGTTACATTAGAACAACCTCAGTTGCATGTCACGATTCGGCCTTTCGAATAAGTCTGTACGCAGAACAGGATAAGTCTCTTGTCCCATATATTTTCTGACAGCGATCTTGAATAGTTGTCGTATTCCTTCTGCAGTTTCGCCGTCTCCGCGAATTCTCCTCCCCCATTTGCTGTCGTTCAGCTTGCCTCCATGACAAGCTTCTATACCGTGTATAATCTTTTCCGCTCCCGCTGGATAATTCTTATATACCCAGTCCCTGAAAATATTCGCGATTGCACCGTTTAGGCGTACAATGGTGTAACTAGCCCATCTAGCTCCTGCGTCAGCCGCATACTTTATCAATGCGGGCATCTCGTCGCTGTTTATTCCCGGAACAATCGGAGCGATCATTAACGATACAGGGATGTTTTTCTCGGCCAATTTTTCTATGAGCTTGAGTCGTGCAGTGGCGGTTGCCGTCCGCGGTTCCATCTTCCTTCTCACTTCTTCCCGCAAGCTATTAATGGTCACCGATACACTTACTAACCCCAATTCAGCAAGGGCTGCTAGTATATCCAAATCGCGAAGCATAAGGACATTCTTGCTGATGATCGAGACTGGGTGCTTGTAGGTTAGAAAAGTGTTTAAAAGTTGCCGGGTAATCCCCAGCTTCCTTTCGATCGGCTGATAGCAATCCGTATTGCCGGACATAAAGACCGGCTCTGGAATATAACCTTTCCTATCAAATTCTTTTTCCAACAACTCCACGGCATTATATTTAACCAAAATCTTTCGTTCAAAATCCAGCCCTGCGCTGTATCCCCAATACTCGTGAGAATTACGGGCATAGCAATAAATACAGCCGTGCTCACAACCTTGATAGGGGTTCAGCGACTGGTAAAATCCTATATCGGGGCTATCCACCTTAGATAAAATTGCTTTCGGATATGTTGCTATAAATTTCGTGGAATCAGATGTTAAAAAAGGTTCATCCAATCCTTCTATATATTCCTGTACGTAGCTCTGTCCGAAAAATTTATTATTGGGATTTAGCTGCGCCCCTCTTCCTTTAAAATACTCTTCTTCCTTCGAATCCATAAACAAAAATACTAAAAATATTAGTTTTTATGTTTGTCGCCGGAGAATATTTCATTTCTTTTCCACTAACCCTGTAACGGTTTGGCCGTAACAATCTACTTCATCAGCTCTCATTGTTGTCAAGCGATGCCATCGTTTATACGTATTAATAAAAACGGTCAAGCATGAGAACCTTGGCTGACAAAGCCAATGATACCAGTAGGTCGTATTTATTTTTTGTTACCCAGGATTTGAGATTCCAATTCCAACTGTTTTCTCAATGCACTATACTCGACATCCTGCACAGTGGTGCCTTTGTCAATCGCCAATACGGCAGCCAACGCCGCGCTCTGCCCGAGGATCATAAACACGGGTTCCATTCGAATACTACCGAAAGCGATGTGAGAACTCGAAACACAAACCGGAACCAACAGGTTTGTGCATTCCTCCTGTTTTGGAATCAAGGAACCGTAGGATATCCGGTAAGGCCCCTTCTTCGGTTTCACCCCAATATCTCCCTCATTCTGCACATATCCATCGGGCTTAATGTAACGTTGGACGTTATGTGAATCAAGCGTATAGGAGCCCATGCCTACCGGATCAGCAACCTCCTGATCGCTAAACACATCATGCTCGGTCATCACATGTTGCCCAATCATCCGTCTTGCTTCGCGGATATATAGCTGGTGCGGCCAGTTCCCGTTATCCACGAACTCATCCTTGGCCAGCCCCCATTGCGCCATCTCCTCCCGTACATCTGCCGGGACCCGTTCATCGTTGGCAAGAAAGTACATCAGTCCTTTCTGGTAATCCTCATGTTCCTTAATGATCTCCTTCCGCCGCTCATACGAAGCTATGGGGTAATCGTAATTCATCCCGATGAGGTCGGTACTGAACGGGCCGTGGTTGTTTGTGTCCGTTTTTCTATTTGGGATTGGATCGAACTTATGGAATGTTTCCCGCCAGCCCGACGCAAACACGCGCGCCAATAGTTCATAATTATTTGGGTTATAATTATCTGGTTTCGGAAATTCAACCCGATTTTCGGGATGATTGCTCAGGCAAATTCGGAAGCAGTATGCCTGCAACCGGTGGTCACCCTGCCCATATTCCCCAGGGTGCTCTGCCGATACTCCATATAGCAATCCACTAGTACTGTCTCCCGGAACCACGTATGGACTGATGTCCGTAGCGAACCAGTGCTTGTGATGCAAAACCCCTGTCTGTACACCGTTCCATTGCTCCTCGTACACACTATTTGCCTCACGGCCCACATGGTAGCTCACCCCAGCGGCGGCCATCAGATCCCCCTCGTAGGTAGCATCAATGAACATCTTCCCCGTGTAAGTCTTCCCGCTTAGCGTGGTGATCGACACGATCCGCCCGTCCTTCATCGCAACACCCGAATCTCGGTCAAGCCATTCGTCACGACGAACGTCGATATCATATTCCGTTACGTATTCTTCAAAGACCTTTTCGGCTGCATGTGGCTCGAAAATCCACATCGTCCGGTTATCTCCATCGATTGCAGCTGTGCCCTGTCCCTTGTTACCGTATTCGTCCTGATTTTGCCAACGCCAAGAAGCGCTATCCTGATAGTGCAAGTATAGACGGTGGTAGAAATCACGTGCCAGGCCGCCGATCACTGACTTGTCGCCTGTATCCGTGAATCCTAATCCACCGGACGATAATCCTCCCAGCTGCCTGTCAGGAGAAACTACAATTACCGATTTGCCCGACTTAATGGCTTGCACAGCCGATATGATTGCTGCCGAAGTACCGCCATAGATTACGATATCAGCTTTCTCCCCAGCCGAATCGAAATTACTACAACCGCCATGGGCGTACAAGGCAATAAGCAATAGAAAAGAAATGTACTTCATTATCAGTTTATTTAGTTTTTTCGTCATCCGCAGGCACAAATAGCACCGCATTGGCAGCCACAATTCCGTCTGCACCTTTGGTGCTTAACTCAACAAACGTTTCATTGCCCACTGCGCTTACGTGAAGTTCACCCAATGACACCCAAGTGCTTGACGTTTGTCCTTTAATTTCAATTTCAGACAAATCTAATGTTTTTTCTAAAACCTGCCCGCCACGTGCCAACGTATATCGAAACTGGGATGCGCTTTCAGCGGTTTTTGGGAAATAAGTATACACGTTGTAGCACCCCGGTTTCAAGTCACTTGCTACAAATCTGGCCGTGCTCACTCCGTCTTCGCTGTTAGCTTCCACATAGGTAGAACCGTAGCCCTTTCTTATACTTTGGTTCCATGTTCCAGTAAAATGTACCGCGTCTCTGTCTGTGCTACTGATTAAGATATCCGGTTGACGTCCGTCAGCCTTCGGATTTGTTGCTAGCTCAGCCTTTATGCTATTCACATCAACCTGCTGTACAGGAATACGCTCATCAATGGCTAAACATGCAGCCACAGCAGCCGATTGCGCCAGCACCATAAACACCGGCTCCATACGGATCGACCCGAAAGCAATGTGACTTGCCGAAAGACATACGGGTACCAATAGATTAGTTACCTCTTCCCATTTCGGAACGATCGAACGGTAGGAGATCGGGAACGGCGGGAATCCACCAACTTCCACATTCCCTTCATTTTTCACCATCCCGTTTACTACCAAACGATCACAGTTGTGCGAATCCATCGTGTAGGCAGCCCAGCCAACTTCATCGTCCACTACCTCCCTACCCTGGCAGTGGTGCTGGGTCATCACCAGTTCGCCGACCATACGCCGCGCTTCGCGTATATATAACTGAGGACTCCAATGGCCATTGTCCACGTATTCGTCTTTCGGATAACCCCACTCTTTCATCTGTTTACGAATGAATTCCGGAACCGAGGAATCGTTTCCCACGAAGTAAAGCAGTCCTTTGGTATAATCCTCATGTGCCTTTATAATCTCTTGTCTACGTTTGTAATCCGCCTCCGGATAGTCCCAGTTCTCTCCAATCATATCCGTGGAAAATCCGTTTCGGTTGTTAATATCGGTCTTTCCGTTCGGCATCAAACTCCAGATAAATACATCGGCAAGTGCTTTCCACGGCTGGATTTCCTTCTGTCTGCGGAGCAGCTCGTAACGCGAGGGGTTGTAATTATCCGGTTCGGTAATCGGTATTCGATTTTCCGGCACGTTAGTCAGCGCAATGCGGAAATTGTAGGCCTGTACCTTTTTGTCCCCTGTACCATCGGGCTGCAGCTTACCATCGCGTATCCCCCACAGCAATCCGCTGGCAGGATTGCCTCGCTCTACATACGGGTCGACCCCATCAGGAAACTGGTGTCCTTTCATCAACTGTACTCCGTTTATTGTCTCACCGTACACACTGTTGGCTTCTCTTCCCACGTGGTAGGAGACTCCCGCCGCAGCGAACAGATCTCCCTCATATGTACAGTCCATATACACCTTAGCCTTGACTGCCATAGCAGGTTTTTCGGGTCCATCTACAGGTTGAAACCGGACTAATGTGATCTCTGTTCCACTTTTTTCCACGTCGAGCAACAGCTGTCCGTGGTGCATCTCTGCTTTGCAGTTCTCCATATACTGCTTGAACAAGCCTTCGGCGACTTTCGGCTCAAATATCCACTGTTCAAATCCGCCGTAGTGTTTGCCAATTTTACGGTAGAAGTCCAGTGCTAAACCACGCACCACATACTTGTTACCAATATCGGTCTGCCCCAGTCCACCGGAGGTCAAACCACCAAGCATTTGGCCCGGATCAACTAGGATAACTGATTTGCCGGCTTTAGATGCCGTATAGGCTGCCACCACACCGGCAGAGGTACCACCGTAAATGCAAAGATCATATTCTTTTGTCTGGGATTGACTAGTAGCAATCATTCCTATCCATAGTAAAGTAAACAAATAACTTTTAAGATGTTTCATATTAGTAATTTGGATTTTGTTCAAGATTAGGATTCGTTACGGTCTCAATATTCGGAATAGGCCATAGGTAATCACGCTGTGCATTGAACTTGCGATTTTCGATTACCCTCATCTCGCCTCGATTCGGAACAGCTGAATAATCGACAAACCCGTCTATATCGATTTTAGGCGCAGTCGCTAATAAGCCTCTGGGAATACGACCGTAAACCGTACCGTTCATTATTTTTTCAGCCAACTCCCAACGTCGTAGATCAACCATCCTAAACCCTTCATTCGCTAATTCATATGCCCGCTCTTTGCGGACAAGTTCTCGTAGTTCAGCTTGCGTTTTGTCTAAAGCAATTGGCGGCATTTCTACTGAAGATCGCTGTCGTACTTGGTTTAATGCATCATAGACCGACTGGTCGATTTCACCAGCCTCAATTTTCGCTTCCGCATAAATCAAAAGTACTTCGGCATAACGCGATTGAATGATGTTTAACTCGGAGTTAGCGACGAAATCTTTATCTTCAAAGTCGACGTATTTTTTCCAGCAATAGCCTGAAAAGGTTGCATAGGCATTGGTTGCTTCCTGATTCCCTATACGGACTGGGACTGACGTATTGTACGCGTAATTCCAGCACTGCGTACTATCCTTATGAGTCTCAAACTGAAACCCGAAAAACTCGGTACCAGGAAGAGCAACCGTGTAGCCCAAGCGCGGATCGCGATTTTCAAATGGCTTTTCCGGGTCATATAGTTGACTTTCATCAATCTCCAGTCCATCTGTACAGGTATATAGGTCTATCAACGCTTGGGAAGGAATTTTATTAGAGTGCCCCTGTGCATTTCGGGAAAGGAAAGCTCGCGGAGCGACATGGGTCCTAGTCCCCTGATCCCTTAAATATTGGAAAGCGAATATAATCTCCTGGGAAGATTGTCCCGCATAAGAAAACAATTCCCCGAAATTCGGATGAAGCGAATAAATCTCCATATCCATTACCGCTTTGGTAGATTTAATCGCTTCACTCCATCTTCCGTTATTCAACGCTGCCCGGGCACGTATAGCCAGCGCTGCTCCTTTCGTAGCACGTCCTATGTCAGCTGCCCCGTAACTTTCTGGCAGCATCTCAGCCGCTTCATACAATTCTTGAAGTACAAAATCTACAACTTCTTCCTGAGGAGCTTTCGGTATCAGCGCGCTATCCAAGGTCAGTCGGCTTTTCGCGAGAGGCACACCACCGAAGAAGTCAGCCAAATATTGATAGGTGAACGCACGCACAAACCGAGTTTCTGCTTGATAACGTTCGTACAGCGCCATGTCCATCTCTCCTTCCAATTTATGCATGTTGTCCAAAATAAAATTGCACTTGCCAATCACCTTATATGCTTCCCGCCAGATATTGATCACGTAGTCATTGTTACTGTCGTGATCGCCACGGCCAAGGGATTGTAACGGCGACGTATTTCGGTCCCAACCGAGATCAGAAATAGCATCCTGTGTAAGATTCACGGGTATACCATCTGATGCGTGGTAAGTCATTGCACTATACAAACCGCTAACGGCCAAGCTTAATTCGTCTGCATTGTTGAAGTAATCCTCGTCCGACGGACCGAAAAGTGGCTTACGGTCCAAGTAACTTTCGCACGACTGAAGTGTAATAAAAAATACAACCGCCGTCGAAACAAATATATGACACATTCTTTTCATGATTTACTATAATTTAACTATGCTAAAAAGTGATATCCAATCCAAAGGTGTATACCTTTACCTGCGGGTAAAAATTGCCCGTCCCGACAGGTGCTTCCACATCGTATCCATCCCAAAAATCGTCTACGCTAAACAAATTCGTTCCATTGGCAAAAATCCGTAGTCGCTGAATACGGGTTCTTGACAGCCATGCTTGTGGAAACGTATACCCAATCTGTGCATTTTTAAGCCTTAGATAAGCTGCATCCCGCATCCAGAACTGGGAAGCCTGCGCATTATTATTCTGTCCGAAGGCCAATCGTGGATAAGTCGCATCCCGATTTTCCGGCGTCCAACGGTCCTTATTATCTTCCCGGATTGTTCCTCCGATGGCACCCGTTGTGGTAAACGGTTGGATTCCGGCTCCATAGAGATAGCCATCCGCCTTGCCAACGCCTTGTAGTAATATGCTTGCATCAAAACCTTTATAGGACGCTGAACCATTCAGTGAATATGTGTAACGTGGCACCGTACTTCCGATAACCACCTTGTCGGTTTCATTGATGATGCCGTCGTCATTTTGGTTTGCATATTTGATATCGCCCGGCGCAAGTGTCCCAAATTGTGTAGGATGGTCAGCTATCTCTTCTTCGGACTGGAAATAGCCCTCCACTTCATAGCCAAAAATCGATCCGATGGGATAACCTTCACGGTTTACGGTCAAACCCGTATTGTTGACCCCGCGCATATCCAATACCTTGTTTTTCACATCAGAAAGATTGGCTGTTATACTATAACGGAACTCACGCTGAAAATCGCTGTTATATGTAGCTGCAAACTCCCATCCTCTATTCTCCACTACACCAACATTTTGGTACGGTGCAGCTAAACCTATAATCATCGGGATATCCAACAAAAGCAGAATATCATTGGTTTTTCGATAATAGTAATCTGCTGTTAGATTCAATCGGCTAAACAACGTCAAATCCAACCCTATATTCTTTTCCTCGGTGCTTTCCCAAGTAATGTTGGGATTAGAAAGATTGTTCAACGCTGCCGTACCAATAATTCCTCCTCCCAGCGTGTAAGACCCGAGATCCAACGCTGCCACAGCCGGATAGGTACCGATGTTCTGATTTCCCAATCTCCCCCACGACACACGCACTTTACCTTCGACCAGCCAGTGTTTAGTATTCTCCATAAATGGTTCTTCTGAAAACCGCCATCCTGCCGAAGCGGACGGGAAGAATCCATAACGATTCCCTTTCAAAAACCGCGAGGACCCATCATAACGTGCATTAACTTCCAGTAAGTATTTTTCCTTGTAATCGTAGTTCAGCCGTGAAAAAAAAGACTGCAACGCCCATTCAGATGCACTACCGGTTGCCTGCTGGTTCACGGCTTGACCTGCGTCTAATACCGGGAATTCTGGCAACACATACGTGTCACGAAATCCCTGTATCCATTCCTCGGTAAAATCCTCTCGCGATGCCCCGATTAGCCAGCGGAGGGTATGATCGGAAATCGACTTGTCAACTGTCAGGGTGGCGCGCATATTGTTGTACAACTGCTGGGCATTTCGTTGAGTAAGTGCAGAACGTTGGGGAACGGCATATGCCGGCGAACCATCTGCATAATAGGATTGCACCACCTGCCTAAAATTCTTATTCACATCCGTTGAGTATTTCGGCGCATAGTTCAGTTCAGCAGTCAACCAGTCGACGGGTTTATAGGTAAGAAAGGCATTGATGCTGCCAAATGGCGACTTGTTTATGGACATGCCACCATCTTGCGCCGCAGAAACAGGATTACTCCCATTCCACCCTAAGCCCCAGGTACCGTCGGAATTCCGAAAAGACTGATTGGCCGGAATACTGTTCATCCATTGGAAAATATTTGCAATTCCTGCCGATGGCGAGGTCAAAATCGGATTTACATACTGTAAATCTACTCTGGCCGATAGTCTCTCGGAAAACGTAATATCCATATTATTCCGGATGGTGTATCGTTTAAAATTACTGTTCGCCGTCAATCCGTTTTGGTCGAAATACCCAAATGACGCCAGCATTTTTACCTTATCCGTTCCACCGTTGATGGTCAAGAAATGACTCTGTTGAAATCCAGATCCTGTTAACGATTCTTTTTGCCAGTCGGTATTTGGATAAAGATCGCTGCTGCCATTACCCTGCGCACGATAAGCGTCCATCAATTCCTCGGAATAGAGAGGTGAACTGCCTACATTGGTATACGCTTCATTTGTCAGTGACATGTGGTCCAGAGCATTCACGATATCCGGCATATTGGTAGGCGATTGCCATCCAAAATAATTGTTATACGAAATCGATACCTTATCCCCAACACCTCTTTTCGTCGTAATCAAAATCACGCCATTTGCCGCACGAGACCCGTAAATAGATGCAGATGCTGCATCTTTTAATATGGAGACCGATTCAATTAAGTTTGGATCAATGTTGTTCATAGAACCTTCTACCCCATCAATCAATACCATCGGATTGGCATTTCCTGTCGTTCCGATACCACGGATCCGAATATTTCCTCCATCAGCTCCGGGTTGTCCGGAGCGCTGCGTAACAGTCACCCCTGGAGCCAGCCCCTGGAGAGCGGCAGATGTTTGACCGGCGGGGCGCGCAGCGATATCTTCCCCCGACACGGATGATACCGCGCCCGTCAAATTCACCTTCTTTTGTGTGCCATACCCGACCACCACCACCTCGTCTAACCCCTGTTCGGCATTAGTCAGACGCACCGTGTAGTTGGTTTGTCCGGTCAAGTCAACCTTCGACGGACTATAACCAAGTAAAGTAAAAATAAGTTGATGGTCATCAGCTGCTACAGCGATACTAAAATTACCATTATCGTCTGTCACGGTTTGACGCAAGTTGGTGTTGGTCTTTACGGTGACATTCCCCAAGGGTTTCCCCTGCTCGTCAACAACCTGTCCGGTGAGAGACCGCTGCTGTACAAGTTGTTGCTTGCTTTGCGTCACCTTGCGGATGATGATCGTATTATCTCTGACCGAATACGTCACGTTTTGTCCTGAAAGCAGAAAATCAATAACAGATGCTGTCGATTTGTCAACAAACTTTCCAGATACCTTTTTGTTTTCGTCCAAATCCTTGGACGAGTACATAAATTTGACACCAGCTAAATTGTTGAGTTCCTTAAAAGCATCTTTTATGGTCGCATTTTTAAACTCAACGGTAATTAGCTGACGCAAAACCTGCCCAAGTCCGAGTGCAGGCCATATTACTATCAGGTTTGCGACAATAATTAGGTACAATAATCTCCCTTTACACCTTTTTAGTGTATTAATTCTCGTTAGTAATTTATACATTTGAATGTTGATTTAAACATGATCAATACATGGGGCCGCTAAAAAGCGTCCTCTTCATTAGAGGTGTTCGCCGCACCTCTAATTTTTTATCTTCCCTCTAGGTTTATTCATTCGCCGCTACATACATCACTCCTTTCTCTTCTACAAATGTTATATTATTCGTCATTTCTATAATCTGTAATACATCAGTCAACTGCTCATACCGAGTTATCATACCTGTAATAGGTAAGTTTCGTATAGCCGGGCTTACTTGAATAGGCTGCTCGTACCATTGTGCGAGTTCTTTCATAACGTCTGCCACCCGCTCTCCTTCAAAATGAAAGAGCCCTTTGCGCCACGCACGAACCTTGTTGTTCTCATCCGCGGATGCTACGAGTATACGATTATTGCCCGGGCTTAAAAACGCTTTTTGATTCGGCTTGAGCACCACAGAAGTATTATATTTATTGTGCTTTAGTTTTATTTTTCCTTCAAGCAAGACTACACATTCTTCATCAGCCTCTTGCGTATTCACACTAAACTCTGTTCCCAAGACCTCTACCGTCTGCAATGGCGTTTTGACTAAAAAAGGCATCGGTTTACCGTCCTGCTCACGCTTGGCGACATCTAAACTTACTTCGCCTGATACATGCACAATACGTTCGGTCTTATTGAAGCTAGGCATAAATTCGATCGAAGAATGAGCGTTCAACCAAACTTGGCTTCCATCATCCAATAAAAACGTAAAAACTTGTTTAGTGGGATTCGTAATTTTCCTCGGCGCATCATCTATTTCCTGAGCTAGAGATGATAGCAGAAACACCTTTTGATCGTCAATGATGCGATAACTCGCACTATCCTGTATATCTTCGTCCAGCGGATAAGATTTCTCGGTACCAACAGACAAAATTGGATTTTCTTTCTTTACAGTGATAGTTTGCGGACTCTTCGAAGGACTATCAGATCCACTAATACGGAAAACGATAAAAGCCACGGTACATACGAACAACAGACAAGCGGCAAGCCGGATATAGGGATCGTGGCTAAGTTTTATGATCTTATTTTTTGACGATATTTGGTTGTCAATAGTCTCTTTAATTTCCTGTCCCAAGCGGTCGAAATTGAGATTTGCATGTTCTTGATCGCCAACCTGTTGGTAAAATCGTTCTACGAAACGCTTCTCTTCAGCAGATGCTTCACCATTGACATATCTTTTGAAGATTGCCGACAGCTTGCTTTTTATTCTATTTGAATTCCCAGACATACGAGAAATGATCTATAATCGTTGCTTTCTTATATGTCGTGAAAAGCACTGTCAACTCCCAAAAAAAAATAAAGAAATTAGAAATAAAATTTTCTGCATTAAACTACGGAGAAACGTAGTCGCATTAAGAATCTGATTTTGAACGGTTTTTGTAGATATATTCAATAGTTTCCCTATTTCTTCCGTGCTCAAGTCCTCCTCATATCTTAACAAAAAGATCTCTTTTCGCTTGTTCGGAAGTTGACTGATCCAATATTGGAGAAGATCGTTCAATTCTTTGTCCAGCAATTTACTATCTGAGAACTCACTATTCGCTAACACCTCTGCAAAACATTCAACTTCTTCCACGATAAAATCTTTTTTTCTGAATCTGTCAATCACTTTAAATTTGACTGCTTGTATTAAATAAGCGTTTACATGGTGAATGTTTCTTAGCTGCCTTTTATTCCAAAAGTCTACAAAAACTTCTTGAACCACATCTTTAGCCAAATCTTCATCTCGTAATTTTTGGAAAGCATGAATGTATAATTTCTTCCAGGTACGGCGATACAATTCATCAAATGCAAGACAATCCGACTCTCTTACAAGCTTCAAGAGTTCGTCTAAACTATAGGCTGTATATATGTGCTTTGACCGATTCAATGAAACACTGGATTATAATTGTGAGAGCAATATTAAATATTTTTATTTACAAATCAAATTTGGGTCTGATTATCAAAATGGTTATCATCTACTTTAAAACCATTTGCTACCTACCGTGTTTAATAGGTAATCCTCGTACTGTCAACTCTTTTACAAAAACAATATGGCAAAACTAATAGCAGACCAACTCGTAGAAACGATAGCGCAGGCAGGCATTAAACGTATTTACGCAGTTGCCGGCGACAGCTTGAACGAAGTGAACGACGCGGTACGCCGATCTACCGACATCGAATGGATCCATGTGCGACATGAAGAGACAGGCGCATTTGCTGCGGCTGCAGAAGCCGAACTCAATGGTATTGCTTGTTGCGCAGGAAGCAGTGGTCCAGGACATGTCCACCTGATCAATGGGTTGTATGAGGCACAGCGCAACAATGTGCCGGTATTAGCTATTGCTTCGACTTGTGCGACGGATGAATTCGGCACAGGTTATTTTCAAGAGACCAACACGATAAAACTTTTTGCAGATTGTAGTGGATATAACGAAATCGCCACCACACCTAAACAATTTCCGCGCATGTTGCAAGCGGCCTTACAACACGCGCATACCAAGGGAGAAGTAGCCGTCTTGGGACTTCCGGGAGATCTCAGTAAAGAAAAAGCGGAAGAAAGCAGTGTTACGCCCTACCTTTTGAAGCAACGTCCGGTTTTCCGACCTGCAGACAATGAGCTGCGCGAACTGGCTCAGCGATTAAATAAGGCTTCCAAGATCACCATTTTCTGCGGATTTGGTGCGAGCGAAGCACATACTGAAATCATCGCATTGGCAGGCTTGCTGAAATCACCCGTGGCTTATTCCTTTCGAGGCAAAATGGGCATACAATATAATAATCCCTATGAAGTGGGCATGACCGGATTGCTTGGATTGCCCTCAGCCTTTTACGCAATGCATCATGCAGAACTATTATTGCTTCTGGGTACGGATTTCCCGTATAAGGAGTTTATGCCCGATGATCTCGAAATTATACAAGTAGATAAACGCCCCGAGCGTCTCGGGCGTAAGGCTAAAGTATCGTTGGGCTTGGCTGGGAATATAAAAGACACCTTGGCAGCATTACTCCCCTTCCTAGAAGAAAAAAAGGATGACGCATTCTTGCAAAAACAATTAGATAAATATGAAGACGTTAAGAAATCGCTTCGCACCTATGTAGAGGATACCGGGAAACAACGCGCCATATCTCCCGAATTCCTAACAGATATCATCAATAAATTGGCAGATGACGACGCTATCTTTACGGTGGATACCGGAATGTGCTGTGTATGGGGAGCACGATATTTACAGGCTACGGGAAAACGGGTATTATTGGGTTCGTTTACTCACGGATCAATGGCGAATGCCCTACCGCATGCAATAGGAGCTGCTTTGGCTAGACCAACCCAGCAGGTTATAGCACTTTGTGGCGACGGAGGGCTTTCCATGATGATGGGCGATTTGGCGACCGTCGTGCAATATAAACTGCCTATAAAAATCGTCGTATTCGATAACCGATCGCTAGGCATGGTAAGGTTAGAAATGCAGGTAGAAGGGCTCCCCGATGGTGAAACCGATATGGTCAATCCTGATTTTGCGAAAGTCGGTGATGCGATGGGCATGAATAACTTTACGGTAGATTCTCCCGAAGATGTAGAGAGAACATTGCAAAACGCATTCGCTGTTAACGGACCTGCCTTGATTCATGTATATACCAATCCAGACTCGCTCGCCATGCCGCCGAAAATAGAATTTGAGCAATTAAAAGGAATGGCATCTTCCATGGGCAAGATGATGCTTCACGGCGATTTTAAAGATGTTGCCAATATCATTAAAAGTAATTACAAGCACATCGAAGATGTCTTTTAGCTTCTATTCAATAAAGCGTGTTGCGAAGCTGTAAAAATATGACGAAAAACGATATTCAATTCATTCTCACGCTGTGCGCCCGCAATGCCTGTGTAGGGAAATAAGTCTATTGTTCCAGTCCGAACATCGCTAACCAACGCTCTGCTTAAATCAGCTATTTCCGCTATAAGTAAGGTGTCGGGTTCTGTCTCCTTCCATGTCTCGTCTATGAGTTGATAAAGACGTTTGGCTTTTTTGTCAAAAGTGCTCCTCACCGCATCTACTTTTTTAAATAATATTTTTCCGTTTGTCTTCACCCATTCAGGATCAGACGATTTAACAAGAAGCTGTTTTTCGAACAGGTCAAGAAAGCGACGAAACATACCGATATAATTAACGGCTAATGTGCATTCTGCAAAGGTCATGAATGGATAATAAAAAATAGGCTCATCGCTCGTGCGGCAGTCCGGGTGCAGATCAAAAGCGCGTCCTTGCGGAACTTTCAACTCATTAATAGAAAAACTATGACTTGCCGTACATTCTAACCCAAACGTATCCCAATCGTAATGAATAAGTACATGCTCACGATCTACAAAAAACGAACGGTAGACCTGACTTCCGCCGGTGTCAAGCACAGGTTCTCCATCTTCATATACCCAAGCGTTCAAGGTAAAATGAGTTAAGTGAGGGGCTCCCGTAGCGTACTTCCACGAGCCAGTGATAATAAAATGGTCTCCTTCTTTATCAGCTCGTCCAGAAGGCATACCGCTTCCGCCCCAACAGACTTGTTCCTGCTTGAAAATTATTTCCGCCACGGCAGGGTTAATAAATCCCGCAAACATATTAGCTCCCGCACAAAGGGTTACCGTCCAAGCAAAACCACCATCAATGTATGCCAATTCCTCCAGCAACTGACACCCCTCTTTCAGTTCAGCATTTAGTCCCCCATAAACTTTAGGAACCCATAAATTAAACCAATTTTGCCGAGATATTAGTTGTAATAATTCGGGGGTCAATGTCTTTCTCCGGATACTTGCAAGCACATTATCGCTGATAACGTGTCGAGTTTCAGTATTAAGCATCATAAAATTAAAATTGACTAGACATAATTTTCCTCCATTTTATATAGCCGGATATAGCGACAATAAACAGGAATATGGTCAAACAAGCAAAAAGATAAAGTCCCTTATAAAATAACAAAGGTACGGCCACGAAGTTACTTATATTCAATAATATCCAGTTTTCAATTTTTCGTTTGGCAAGTAGCCACATCCCCGCCCAAGCCGTGCTGGAAACAAATGCATCCATTACGGGTACATCAGAATCAGTAAAGTATGTCAAAAAACCGAACAGTATGAAATAACCGACTACAACGATGCCAGCAACGATAGACCAATCTTGCGGACCACATCGGGTAATGTGTATTTGTTGTTGACTTTGGTTTCTAAATTTCCAGTACCACAAGCCATAAATACTCATAACCAAATAATACGCATGTAGCAATATCTCGGCATATAGCTTAGCGCCGTACAACACGGAAATGGTCAGGCAAATGCCAACGATGCCAAAGAAATAATTGGATATTTTGTTTTTACGGGATAGTAATACCTGCACAACACCAAAAAGCACCGCTAGCCGCTCTAACCAAGAGGTCTGAAGAAAACTATTTTGTATCTGTTCAACAAATTCAGTTATATGCATATGGCCCCAAACATCCCATAAAGTATGTTGTTAGCTTACGCTAATTGTAAAGCGTCTTTCGAACGATTTCTAACCGATTCACATAAAGCAGGGTCATCATTTAAACTTTTACCCCACGATGGGACAAGCTCACGAAGCTTTTTGCGGTATTCATCCGATTTTGCTCTTTCGGGGAAACAACGTTTCAATAGGTTAATCATGATGGGCACAGACGTAGACGCCCCCGGAGATGCCCCTAATAAAGCTGCGATGGAACCATCGGCACTTGAGACTACTTCCGTACCAAATTCTAAGATACCACCATGTTTTGGATCTTTTTTTATAACCTGTACTCGCTGCCCCGCAACTTCGACTTTCCAATCCTCCAACTCCGCTGTTGGCATAAATTGTTTTAACGCATCCAATTTATCCGAAGGGCTTTTCATGACTTCAGTAATCAGATATTTTGTTAAATCCAAATTATGCAGACCCGCCGAAAGCATGGGTTTAATGTTCGACAGTTTGATAGATGCTGGAAGATCAAAATAAGAACCTTTTTTTAAGAACTTCGTCGAAAAACCTGCATACGGTCCGAACAATAGTGCCTGTTCACCGTCAATATAGCGAGTATCTAGGTGAGGAACAGACATGGGAGGTGCACCTACCGATGCTTTTCCATATACTTTAGCATGATGCTTTTCTATAATCTCCTTATTGGTACAGCGTAGCCACTGCCCACCGACCGGAAACCCGCCATATCCTTTTGCCTCGGGTATCCCGGATTTTTCTAGAAGAAGTAAAGAACGGCCTCCTGCGCCAATAAACACAAACCTCGCTTTTATTTTACGCCTTTCGCCTGTGTTCAAATCTTTGGTTTCCACTTCCCAACGGCCATCCTCTTCGCGTTCTATATCACGTACTTCCTGGTTGAGTGATAGCTTAATATTATCCTTCGTTTGTAGGTGACGAACCAAATCACGCGTAAGCGAACCAAAATTTACATCGGTCCCTATTTCCATGCGTGTGGCAGCCATCACTTCGTTTTTCGATCGCCCCTCCATCATAAGTGGTATCCAGTCTTCTAAAACCCCTTTGTCCTCGGTATACACCATACCTTTAAATAAGTTCTCTTTTTCCATTGCGGTATAGCGCGTGCGCAAAAATTGAACATCCTTCTCGCCGAATACGGCACTCATGTGTGGCACTTGACGGATAAATTCAGTAGGCTCTTTTAGAATTCCTTTTTCTACCAAGTAGGCCCAAAACTGTTTGGAAATCTCAAATTGCTCGGCAATATTAATAGCCTTATCTATTTTCACACTGCCATCGGGTTGTTCTGGCGTGTAATTTAATTCGCATAACGCCGAATGCCCTGTACCAGCATTATTCCAGGCATCTGAACTTTCAGCCGCAACAACGTCCAGCCGTTCGATGATTTCGATATTAATATCAGGACTCAGCTCATTGATTAAAGTCCCCAACGTAGCGCTCATGATACCTGCACCAATCAATACGACATCGACTTCAGATTTTTTAGCTTTTTTACCCATAGTTTCAAAATTGCGTACAAAATTAACATTCAAATTGGTTATAACCGAATGAAAGTGTCAAAATTCTTTCATTATTCTTGTTATTTTTTTAAGAGGGCTGCATCGCATTTAACCAAAAAATAAAAACCCATGAATATCACTATTCATGGGCTCGTCATATTCCTGAAAAATGTTACGGTGGTGTCAGGATTTTTGTGCTATTATTATTAAGGCTGCGTGCTTTGTTCCTGTTGTAATTCCAACAACACACCATCTAACTCACCTTTTACTTTTTCGCTGTTTTGATAGGCGTACATAATTTGTTCGAACACCTGTATATCGATACCCTCTTCTTTTATTGCTTCTTGAATATCTCCTCCAACGTCGTCTTGAATTTTCATTATTTTTTCAAAAGCGGTATTGAACATTTTCTGATCTTCGGCACTTTCATTTTGAATCCCTTCCTCTGAATTTTCTTGTGCTTGCGCCATCGTATTAAATTTCTCCACTGTTAAGCCCTCTTCTTTGACCGCGTTCGCCATACTCTCTTGTACTCCCATTTGTATAGCTTCCACTTTGGAACTCGCTTTTATAAATGAAATTAATTCGTCTTTTTCGAAATCTTCTTTCAATTCCGGTTCCTGCAGTAGGTTCGGTTCCTGCGCCATAGCTCCAACGCCAACCATCATCATTACGGCTAATAAAATTACTTTTAGTCTCTGCATAATAAATTTATTCTTGTTCATCTTCATTCGTTTTTCGAAAATTTTCCTACATATATAACGCATATAGATAATATTATTGCCTATAACTCCCATTTATATCGGAAATAGCATCGTAAACTGAGGCTTTTTTTACATGAAACCGTTAGGTTGTAATTAAATGGCTGCAAGATGCAGCGGTACGACCAATTGATTTTTTTTATTAGGTATTGGTGAATGCAAAGCATTTTATTTAGGTTTGTTGGATATTTAAGAGCGGAACTAGAATCATACAAACATAAAATGAAATTATTAGAAGGCAAAACAGCTTTAATCACGGGAGCATCAAAAGGCATCGGTCGAAAAATTGCTGAAGTTTTTGCTCGGCATGGAGCGAACGTTGCATTTACCTATTTATCTTCTGTAGAAAAGGGAGAAGCGTTGGAGAACGAATTACAGGCTTTTGGCACACACGTAAAGGGTTTCCGTTCCGACGCATCTAAATTTGAGGAAGCTGAGAAGTTAATCGAAGACATCGTTGCTGAATTTGGAACAATTGATGTCGTCGTCAACAACGCAGGGATTACGAAGGACGGTCTGTTAATGCGTATGACAGAAGAAAACTGGGATGATGTCATGAACGTTAATCTCAAATCAATTTTTAATGTAACTAAGGCGGCATCGAAAATCATGATGAAAAACCGTAAAGGTTCGTTTATCAATATGAGCTCGGTGGTCGGCATACAAGGTAATGCCGGACAAGCAAATTACGCTGCTTCTAAAGCGGGCATCATCGGTTTCTCTAAATCCGTAGCCAGAGAACTGGGTTCTAGAAATATCCGGACTAATGTGATCGCACCCGGATTTATCCGCACCGAAATGACTGAGGTACTCGATCCAAAGGTCGTTGCCGGATGGGAAGCAAACATTCCGCTAAAGCGTGCCGGAGAAGCTGAAGACGTGGCCAACGCTTGTTTATTCTTGGCGTCGGATTTATCCTCTTATATCAATGGCCAGGTTATTCCTGTGGATGGTGGTATGCTGTAAAAAATGATACGCAGCTGAATTGACGAAATTCAACTGGCCAGATAATATGTAAAAAAATGTTAAAGCCCTTGACAGGAATGTTAAGGGCTTTTTATTTTAGGCCAATAAAATTAATAAAACCACTCTTTTTAAAATTTTACTTTATGCTAAAAAGTCGGATAATCTATTTATTGGGCATGATTTTGGCATCAAACATTGCCATTGCTCAAAATTTGCAACTGTACACGACCTATCCGAAGATTTCGGTTTCACCGGGAGAGGTCATTGATTACAATGTGGAGCTAATCAACAACAGTTCGGTTACGCGAAACGGAAGGATCAGCTTGCGAAATCTCCCTAAAGATTGGGATTATGAAATGAAGTCGGGAAATTATAGTGCGGCGGAAATCTCCGTCTTACCCAAAGAGCGCAAATCGCTCAACCTAAAGATTATCGTACCTTCCAAAATAGAAAAGGGACAGTACCGATTTCAGCTGGTTGCGCAAGGTGAATCGTCCCTGCCGCTGACTGTCGATGTCACCACGGATGGAAAATCGTCGTCAGAGTTCAATAGCCCACAAACCAACATGGAGGGTTCGGCAAAATCAACCTTCACTTTCAATGCGTCCTTGCTTAATCGCTCTTCGGAAGCGCAGGTATATCGTTTGGGCGCTAATCTACAATCGGGCTGGGGAGCGACATTCAAAGTCGACGGAAAGCAAGTATCATCTGTTAACATAGAAGGTAATCAACGAAAGGATATATTAATTGAAATTCTTCCTCCCGAAAGTGTCAAAAAGGGAAAATATACGATTCCACTATTTGCCCAAAGTCCACTAAATCAGTCCAACCTCTCACTAGAAGTTGTCATTACAGGTTCCTACGAAATACAGCTCACTACACCCGAGGGGCTGTTGAGTACGACAGCAACTGCCAATCGAAATAAATCAATTCAATTTTTAGTTAAAAATACCGGTACTTCCGATCTGAGTCAAGTCAATCTTAGTGCTTCCACCCCCTCACAATGGGAAGCTCATTTTGAGCCTAGCCGGATTAGCAGTCTCAAAGCCGGCGAGAGCCAAACCGTCACAGCAATCGTTAGACCTGCAAAAAAAGCCATTGCAGGTGACTATCAAATTACATTGAATGCCAAAAACAATGAAACGAGCGACAGTATTAAGTTTCGCGTGACCGTAGAAACTTCCTTACTATGGGGCTGGGTGGGTATTTTTGTTATTGCTATCGCCGTCGCACTCGTTTATTTTTTGATCCGCAAATATGGAAGGAGATAAAATGGATAACCCTATTATTCGTGTGCGGCAATTAACGAAAAGGTATGGGAATTTCACAGCGGTAAACCAGCTGGATCTTGACATTGCAGCCGGTGAGATTTTCGGTCTATTAGGACCAAACGGAGCCGGAAAATCGACCACGATCTTGATGCTGCTCGGTTTGAGTGAACCAACGTCCGGCGAAATTGGGGTTTGTAACATCGACCCCGTCCGATCGCCTATTGCTGTCAAACGCCTGGTTGGGTACCTCCCTGACAATATCGGCTTTTACGAGAGTTGGACCGCGCTAGAAAATCTAATATTGACCGCGCAATTGAATGGGATTCCCTACGAAGAGGCTAGACAACGTTCGCTTTCTCTTTTAGAGAAAGTAGGTCTTCAAGACGTTGCCGAGAAAAAAGTAGGTAAATTTTCTAGAGGGATGCGGCAACGGCTCGGCTTAGCTGACAGTTTAATAAAGGATCCCAAAGTACTGATTTTGGACGAACCGACGTTAGGATTGGACCCCATGGGCGTTAAAGATTTCACCTCGCTTATATTGCGTTTGAGTCGAGAAGAGAAGCTGACCGTCTTATTATCTAGTCATCAGCTTTATCAAGTACAAAAAATTTGTGATAGAGTCGGTCTGTTTATCAAAGGAAAGTTGGTTGCTGACGGTCCTATTCAGGATTTGGCATCAAGACTTTTTCAAGATAGGCCACGTAACATCCAGCTCAAAGTATCTCGGACGGACACACAACGAACTCACAATATTTTGAAAGAAATGTCAGCTATTAAATCTATCAAACAAAACGATGATGTGTTTCATATTGATGCGGATGAAACCATCGTACATCATCTCGCAAAAGAGCTGGTCGATCACGACATTACTATCATGCAGCTGCAGCAACGCGCCTATGGCATAGAAGATATTTACGCACATTATTTCGAAGGAGGTCTTACAAAATGACGCTAAATAAAAACAATAATCTATATGCGTTCTCTATTCTAGTGAAAAAGGAAATTGCCGATCATATCCGAAGCTGGAAATTTATCATCCTGCTAGCTATCGTCTTATTGACATGTATAGCTTCTTTATACACGGCGTTGCAGGCATTGAAAAACACAGCGCCCAATCCAAACGACCCCGATGCAGCGTTCTTTTTTCTCAAGATTTTTACAACTTCTGATGGTACTATGCCGTCTTTTCATCTATTTATTGGCTTTTTAGGGCCGTTGCTTGGTATTTGTTTGGGCTTTGATGCCGTTAACTCGGAGTTTAACGGTCGCACTTTGGGTCGTATTCTATCACAGCCTATCCATCGGGACTATTTTCTAAACGCGAAATTTATTGGCGCATTAATCGTTATAGGGACCCTGTTTGTGTCGCTTATTCTCCTGACCATAGGCGCTGCAACATTGTTGATAGGTTTTCCGCCTACGTTCATGGAATGCAATAGGCTTTTTCTTTTCACCTTATTAACCATCGTTTATGTTGCTTTCTGGCTCAATTTATCGATTCTGTTTTCAGTTCGTTTTAAGCACACTGCAACGTCCGCTTTAGTCGCCATTGCGATTTGGCTGTTTTTCACAGTATTCTATCCGATCATTATCAATATTGTAGCAAAAGCAGTACAGCCAAACCCATACGCTTCGGAAGTGGAAATCATGCAATATCAACATTTTATGTTAACAATCATGCGCTTTGCACCGAGTCAGCTCTATAGTGATGGAACGAGTATGTTGCTCATGCCATCCATCAGAAGTCTTGGTCCTTTACACATGGAACAACTTCAGGGAGCAATCCCTTCGCCTCTACCTGTTTGGGAAAGTATAAAAGTTGCATGGTCGCAGATGGTGGCGTTGGTCGCCTGTACTATTGTGTGTTTTGCTGCTTCTTACTATTTATTTATGCGCAAGGAAATCCGTTGCTGACCATTCACCCGTGCGTTCAATCCAGATCAGGAGAGCTTATCGTATCATAACTATTATCTCGATTTAGGTTATTTAATGGTACGCCGGAATTATTCTCTATTTTCTGATCGACCGTGTCCGGGTCTTTATTACGTTCGAGATAATTCAGCGGGACACCACTGTCCTCAGCAGGATGGAGAAGAGAGTCGGTGTTATCTGTAGATGACGACGCCGACTCTCCATTACAAGCTACCAATACTATACTTGCTAGCGTGATTCCTATTGCTATATTGATCTTTGTCTGTTTTGTAAGCTTCCTCATAACGCGTTACCTTTTTTCATATCGTTTGCTCCTACTTAAGAGAACGTTATTAGCAGGAAAATGTTCGGACACGGTTATATCGAATTTCGCGACCATAGGTTATGTCGAACTGACGGTCTGCAAAATCTGTTAGCAGACATAGGGCGCAAAGTGTCGGATGGCTTTTGGTGACTGTACTTGGCTTATTAGCCTTTTTATGCAGAGATATTCTTTTGTAATTCGCTTTCTATAAGTTGTAAGGAGATATTCAACGCTTTTATTCGTCGTACCATTAATGTATGTTGTGAAGATTTCTTTTCCAATTTGAGGATTGCTTTGTCACATTTACTTAATAGCGAGGTAAGTGACATTTTTGCTTCTTTGAGTTCGAGTTTTGTTGGCATTGTATAGCGTACATGATTTTGTAGTAGCAAAATTAGAAATAATTTATCTGATGATAAATCATCAAAACCAAACGTATGCTTACATTTTTTTCTCGTTTCTTCTTTATGCCGTTGGCAAATGCATGTTCTTCATAGTCTTCGCCCCGCGCTTCCTGTGGCAATCCGCCCGACCTGTCTATCAATAAATCATTTATAGAAATCGCTGCTCTTTTTTATGCTTTGATTCTATCATTGCTCGATGATTGTCGCCCCAAACATTTAATTTGTCCCAAACAGAAATCAAGTTTTTGGTACTTGTCGTTAGCCTATACTCTACTCTTGGGGGTACCTCAGCGTATACATTCCGTTCAACTAGTCCATCTTTTTCCATTTCTTTTAATTGCAAGGAAAGCATTCTATCAGAAATATTAACTATTGCTTCTTTCAATTCCGTAAAGCGCAAATCGCGTTTTGACAGTTTATGAAGAATAGTCATTTTCCATCTACCAGAAAGTAAGGTCAACGCGTACATAGTACCGCATTCATTTTTTAAATAGTCTCTGTTTATAGTATTCGTACTTGTGAGTTTTCTTTTTCCCATTTCTAACAAAATTGTGAGTTGCTAACAATGTCCTGCTTCCTTGCAAAGATATGGAAATGAAAATAGCTTTGTTGGAAACTAAATTTAAAGCAATGAAAATATTAATTGTGTTAGCACATCCTGAACCTAAAAGTTTTAACGCTGCATTATATCAATCCGCCATCAAAACATTTATTGAAAATGGACATGAAGTAAGAACTACAGACTTGTACACAATGAAATTTAACCCTGTTTATGACCGAAGTAATTTTAAGTCTGTGAAAAATCCAAACTTTCTGAAATTACAGGTAGAAGAGATATACGCAGCAGAGATGAATAACAGTTATACCGATGAAACTCGAATTGAACAAGAAAAAGTTGAATGGTGCGATCTAATGATTTGGCAATTCCCTTTATGGAGATTTGCCCCTCCTGCTATTCTAAAAGGTTGGACAGACAGAATTTTTACATCTGGGAGATTTTTTAAAGGCGGTGGTTACTACGAAAATGGAACATTAAAGGGTAAGAAAGCATTAATATCTGTTACTACGGGAAGTCCAGAAGAAACTTATGCAAGTGATGGTTTTCATGGCGATATACTTGGTATTTTAAGGCCTATAAATAGAGGAATATTAGAATGTGTAGGGTTCTCAGTATTAGAGCCTGAAATCAATTATTCTGTTGCACATTTAACAGAAGATGAACGAAAATCATTAATAGGAAGATGGAATAGCCGGCTAAAAAATATATTTAATGAACCCATTATTTCGGCTGGAAAATACTAAAGGATATGCAATCATTTTACAAAGCGATAAGTCTAGGAATATTAGCTTCTTTAGCAACAATATTCACCTTCTCTCTGAATTTGCCTACCTGGGTACTTTTTTTAGGTTGGACCAGTTTGTCCCTTTTGAGCCCAACTAAACAAGTTTCTCTAAAGATTTACATACAACAACTTTTCGGAATACTTATAGCAATTATTATAGTTTTCTTTGGAAACTTCCTGATTGAAAATTTGAGTCAAATATGGTTTCATCTTTCCGTAGGAATTGTTTTGACAGGTGTGTTTTACGTAACAAAACTTAAAACTTTAAATGTACTTCCCGCTTATTTTATAGGTATGATTGTATGGTTCGGCTTAAATGCAGAACCAACAATTGAGCAAGCTCTTAAATCATCCGTTTCGCTTTTTTTAGGGTTCCTATTTGGTTGGGTTAATTATATAGTTTATGCAAAAATAGATAATTCGATTTGTTGAACACCGGCGATTCTGTGATAGTATATATGTTAACTCAAAAAAAGTAGTGAATTACTGTCTAAAAAAATGGGGTAAGTCTTTTTTTTTCTTTGTCCCAAGAAGTGATCCCGTTGGGATTGGCTCAGCCCGTCCCTTCATTCTCATCCCAGCTTAAATAACAAAAGCCACTCTTATTCGAGTGGCTTTGTGATCCCGCTGGGATTCGAACCCAGGACCCATACATTAAAAGTGTATTGCTCTACCAGCTGAGCTACGGAATCGTCCTTCATTTTCTGAAGCGCCGCTTCATTGTTTGAAGTGATGCAAAAGTAGGAATTTCGATTTAAAATGCAAATATTCTTTACCTCTTTTTTTTAGAAAAACAAAAACTTGTTCATAGTGAGGGGGATAAATTTAATGCATCGCTGTACAAATAGCGCACTTCATCACGTAGATTGTAATGAGAGGCCATTACTTCGCCATATGCACCCGCCGTGCGGATAGCAATCAAATCTCCCCTCTCCGATTGCGGCAAAGGCACTTCTTTACCGAAGCAATCAGAACTTTCGCAGATGGGTCCTACAACATCGTACAGGACACCTGGCTCTTGGTCTGTGTCCACGCGCTCTATCTTGTGGTACGCTTGATATAAGGCCGGTCTCATCAGTTCTGTCATCCCTGCATCAACCACTAAAAAGTGCTTCTTTACACCACTCTTGGTGTATAATACCTTTGTGATAAGCGATCCCGATTGCGCCACCAATGCACGTCCTAATTCAAAATGGACCTCCTGATGCGGAGCTCGTTCTAAAAACCGGTCGAATATTTCAAAATACGTCTCAAAATCAGGGATCGGATTGTCATCAGGAAGTTGGTAATCTACCCCCAATCCACCTCCTACATTTAACACTTTGATTTGTGTTCCCCGCTCTTCGAACCAATTTTTCCATTCATTTACTTTAACGCACAAGCTCTTGAAAACATTCATATCGGTTATCTGCGATCCGACGTGGAAGTGCAACCCAATCAGTTCGACGTTTTTTGCTTGTCTGATGACTGATGCAGCAGTTTCTAGCTCTGAAGTCGGAACGCCGAATTTGTTCTCATCGAGTCCCGTCGTGATATAATGATGCGTATTGGCGTCGATATTAGGGTTAATCCGTAATGACACCTTGGCGATGACACCCAGCTTACTAGCCAGCTCATTAATGACCTCCATCTCTTGAATAGACTCAACATTAAAGGCAAATATGCCATGTTGCAAGGAGAGGATAATTTCTTTATCCGATTTCCCCACCCCTGCAAATGTAATCTTATCGGCTGTAAAACCTAGATCAATCGCCTTTTGAACTTCGTTTCCGCTTACACAATCTGCGCCGAATCCTTTCGATTGGATCACAGACAACAAACGATCATTAAAATTAGCCTTCAACGCGTAATGCACATGGAACCCTCGCTTATCCGCAGCATGTTTCGCGTGGTCCAACGTCTCGTTCAATAGATCAAGGTCGTAATAGTAGAATGGTGTTTCTAAATCTCTTATTCTTTCTCGCTGAATATTATTAAACAACATATAATTTTTTCGTCTTTGTGATTTTGGGCAACGCCCTCTATTTCTTATTCACTGGGCGACGCCACCATCGCCCCCTCGCTTATAAAGGTCTAAAATAATCTATTATGCAAGGAACGAAGCGCTTCGGTTTTGTGACTATTGTCCAACAAGATAGAAACGTTATAGTCCGAGCCCCCATAAGAAATCATACGTAATGGGAGATGTTTGATCGCATCTAATACCTTGGCCGCATACCCATGTGTATTGGCGCTAAAATCACCCACTACACAAACGATGGTCTGATTATAATCCACATGTACGGAACCGAAGTCTTCGACTTCTTTGATAATGTCTTCTAGATTTCGAGTGTCGTCCACCGTCAACGAAACCGCTACTTCCGATGTTGTAATCATATCGATCGGTGTTTTGTACCGTTCAAATATTTCGAATATCTTCCGTAAGAAACCATAAGCCAACAACATACGGGAAGAGTGGATATGGATGGCCGTAATTCCATCTTTAGCCGCAATCGCCCTAATCTGCCCTTTGCTCCCCCCCTCTTTGCTTATTAGCGTGCCGGCTGCTTGTGGATCCATCGTATTCAGTAGACGCACGGGTACATTATATCGCTGTGCGGGGAATACACTCTGTGGGTGTAAAATCTTAGCTCCGAAATAGGCTAGCTCCGCGGCCTCATCAAAACTCAGATTTGCTATCGGCTGTGTGCCTTTTACTACGCGTGGGTCATTATTGTGCATCCCATTAATATCCGTCCATATTTCGACTTCTTCCGCTTGGATAGCTGCGCCAATAAGCGAAGCTGTATAGTCAGACCCTCCACGACGTAGATTGTCAATTTCACCAAACGAATTACGACAGATGTAACCTTGTGTAATAAACAAGGAATTATCAGAGCATTCCGCCAATAAAGCAGAAAGCTTCTCCCCGATATAAGGTACCATGGGTTCGTTGTCTTCATCTATTTTCATGAAATCCAACGCAGGCAACAATACCGACGAAACCCCGATTTCTTCTAAATGAAAATGAAACAATGTGGTCGACAACAACTCACCCTGTGCCAAAATGATTTTTTCTTCGACGGGCGTGAACATCTCATTCCCCAATGAAGCGATATAATTAAAGTGATAATCAATCAGATTCTTGCCCTTTTCAAGTCCCTGATCCGTCGAAAAGAGCTCCTTTATCAGTTCTTCGTACTTATCCTTGTGCAACTTGATTAAATTCAATGCCTCTTCGGTTTTTCCCGCTAAAAAAGCATGTCCAATTTCCACCAAAGCGTTTGTCGTACCAGCTACAGCCGATAGAACAACAAGCTGGCGTTCCGTAGGGTTTACAATATCCAGTAACCCTTTGATACGTTGGGCACTTCCCACTGATGTGCCACCAAACTTTAGAATTTTCATATTATAATCGTAGTATCTATTACTATCTTTCAAAAAACCTGTAAATGTAATTATTTTACACAAAAAAGCGGCACAAATGCTTTTCATTGCTTTTGTGCCGCATATATTTCATGCGGAAGAATTACTTCTTCAGAGCATCTATAAGCAGCGTCGCCAGTTCGATACCGATCCGCTCCTGTGCTTCATTTGTTGCCGCTCCGATATGCGGCGTCAAAGAAATCCGAGAATGACTCAAAATCTCTTGTCTCGGCGTTGGCTCATTATCAAACACATCTAATGCCGCAAAAGATACTTTACCAGAATCCAGTGCTTTGATAAGCTCTAATTCATCTATTACACCACCGCGAGCGGCATTTACTAACCCGACTCCATCTTTTAACAAAGTAAACTCTTCTTTTCCGATAGCAGGCTTATCCAGAAAAGGAACATGAAGAGTAATGAAATCCGATTGTTTTAATACTTCTTCGAAAGCCACTTGTTTCACAGGCAAGTCTGCTTGAACGCCACCGGTAAACGTCAGAGATAAAGATGTCGGTCCGTCGAATAGGTCGGTATAGATCACGTCCATTCCCAGTCCGAGAGCTACTTTCGCCGTTTCTCTACCGATCCGTCCAAATCCAACAACACCCAATGTTTTCCCTCTTAGCTCCACGCCTTTGGCGTAGGCTTTTTTAAGTCCCGCGAAATTTGTGTTCCCTTCTACAGGCATCTTGCGATTGGAGTCGTACAAAAAGCGCACACCATTTAAAAGGTGAGCAAACACAAGTTCTCCTACAGATAACGATGAAGCGGCAGGCGTATTGATGACAGCGATACCTTTCGAGCGCGCATAGTCGACATCAATATTATCCATTCCTACACCACCACGACCAATAGCTTTAATATTCGGGCACACGTCAAGCAATGCTTGACGAACCTTTGTGGCACTGCGTACAGTAATGGCATCATAAGCCTGCAACTTTTCCGCAAGCTCTTCTTGCGGAATATGATTTGTATCTACCTCAAATCCGGCATCTTCCAACAGTTTCTTACCCGCTGCATCAATACCGTCGTTCGCTAATATCTTCATTTAATAAAATGTTTATTCTATTTATTACTCAATTCTTCAAATTCTTTCATCACATCTACCAGGGCATTGATAGAACTAATACCTAGAGCATTATAAATCGATGCCCTAAAACCTCCAACCGAACGATGTCCTTTAATACCCACCATTCCACGCTCCTGCGCAAGTTTCAAGAAAGCAGCTTCCTGCTCCGGCGTGTCCATAACGAATGTCACATTCATTCGAGAACGGTCCTCTTCATTCGCGGTGCCTCTGAAAAATGGATTCCGCTCAATTTCATCGTATAATGTTCGCGCTTTAATAATATTTTCTTGCTCAATTACCGATATACCGCCTTTCTCTTTTAACCACCGTAGATTCAACATGGATACATATATAGAGAACACCGGAGGCGTATTATAAAGTGACCCTGCTTTTGCATGCGCTTCATAATCAAATATTGCCGGTAGTGTCCGCCCGGTTTTCCCCAAAATATCATTCTTTGCAATAACCAATGTAACACCTGCAGGTCCCATATTTTTTTGGGCACCGGCATATATCAAATCAAATTCAGCGACGTCTATCACGCGGCTCAATATATCCGATGACATGTCAACTACGGTAGGTACGTCTACATTTGGTTTCTGAAAAATTTCCGTACCGTAAATAGTATTATTTGAGGTGTAATGGAAATAAGCAGCGTCCGAAGGTACCGAAAACTCCTTGGGAATGTAAGTATAGTTTTTGTCGGATGAGGAAGCCACAATCGCTACCTGTCCTATTTTCGACGCCTCTTTTGCAGCTTTCGTAGCCCAGACACCTGTATCTAGATATGCAGCTTTCCGCCCTTCTGGCAAAAGATTCATCGGAATCATGGCAAATTGCTGACTCGCTCCTCCCTGTAAAAACAAAACAGAATAGTCAGACGGCACATCCATAAGCTCGCGCACTAAAGCCTCCGCTTCCTGAATCACCTGCTCAAACTCTTTGGAACGGTGCGATATTTCAAGAATGGAAAGCCCAGTATTATTAAAATCAATGACAGCTTGCGAAGCTTCTTGAAATACTTCCTGTGGAAGTATGCATGGTCCTGCCCCAAAATTGTGTTTCATCATGAATTATTTTACGTGAATAAATGAACCGCAAAAATAGCACATTTTTTAATTTTCTTCATATTTCCCAAACTTTTATTGAAAGATAAATAAGCATTTCTTTTGTTTTATAAAAATATGACATACAACAAACGAATATTGCCAAGTATTTTACTCTTACGGCGCACTTAATCGTCGCGGTATGGGCTTATATATTTTAGACACTTAAACGCTCCGTAATTAATAAAAAAAATCGTAACTTCGCATGCGATGTGTGCCTTTTTTTTGGAGACACACATTTTAGTTTTATTGAAACCAAATTAATATGGCTGAAGAAACAGAAAACGAAAACAATCTAGTGCCTGCAAACGACAGGATCATTCCAATTAATATCGAGGATCAAATGAAATCTGCCTACATAGATTATTCTATGTCGGTGATCGTTTCCCGTGCTTTACCCGATGCGAGAGACGGTTTGAAACCGGTACACAGACGTGTACTATACGGGATGTTAGATCTAGGTGTAACGAGTGGCAAACCCTATAAGAAATCTGCTCGTATCGTTGGAGATGTGCTAGGTAAGTATCACCCGCATGGTGACTCTTCAGTATATGATGCTATGGTTCGCTTAGCGCAAGACTGGAGCATGCGCTACCAATTGGTGGATGGCCAGGGTAACTACGGTTCTATCGACGGTGATCCGCCTGCGGCTATGCGTTATACCGAGGCACGCCTAAAAAAACTGTCTGAAGAGATGCTTTCCGACATCAATAAAGACACTGTTGATTTTCAACTGAACTTTGACGATTCGTTACAAGAGCCAACGGTTTTACCTACCCGGATTCCGAATCTTTTGGTAAACGGAGCGTCGGGAATTGCGGTGGGTATGGCTACAAATATGGCTCCCCACAACCTGACCGAGGTAGTGGATGGTACCATTGCCTATATCGAAAACCGCGACATCGAAATCGCGGAGTTGATGCAGCATATCAAAGGACCTGATTTTCCTACCGGCGGTATTATATACGGCTATAATGGTGTAAAAGACGCTTGTGAAACTGGTAAAGGCCGTATCGTAATGCGCGCTAAAGCGGAAATCGAAACCCTCAAAAATGGCCGTGAATGCATTATTGTGACCGAGATCCCTTATCAGGTCAACAAAGCGAACATGATTGAACGGACTGCTGAACTGGTCAATGAGAAAAAAATCGAGGGTATTTCTACCATCCGGGATGAATCCGATAGAGACGGCTTCCGAATCGTCTACGAGATCAAACGGGAAGCAAATGCAAATGTTGTATTAAACAACCTTTATAAATATACAGCTTTACAGACTTCATTTTCTGTAAACAACATCGCCTTAGTAAAAGGACGTCCGATGTTGTTGAATCTGAAGGACATGATTCACGAATTTGTAGAGCACCGGCATGAAGTTGTGATCCGTCGCACCAAATTCGAGTTAGCCGAAGCAGAAAAGCGTGCACATATACTAGAAGGCTACCTCATCGCACTTGACCATCTAGATGAAGTCATCAAACTTATCCGGAACTCCGACACGCCTGAAGATGCCCGTGTAGGCCTGATGAGTAGATTTGGCTTGACGGATATTCAAGCACGTGCTATCTTAGACATGACACTTCGTCGTCTAACAGGACTGGAACGCGATAAGATCAAAGAGGAATATGCGGAGCTCATGAAAACAATTGATTATCTAAAATCGGTACTCGCAGATGAAAATCTACGCATGGAGATAATTAAAACAGAGCTAGTAGAGATAAGAGAAAAATACGGTGATGAGCGGCGTTCCGTCATTGTGCATTCTGCCGAAGACATGCGTATGGAAGACTTCATCGATGATGAAGAGATCGTAATTACCATTTCACATAATTCGTACGTGAAACGTACACCGCTGACAGAATATCGCCGCCAAGGACGCGGTGGCAAGGGCGCCATCGGTTCTACCACACGAGACGAAGATTTTACAGAGCACATTATAACAGCCTCAGCGCACAATTATCTACTGTTGTTTACTGATCATGGACGTTGTTTCTGGTTACGTGCCTTTGAAATCCCCGAAGGTAGTCGCACATCGCGTGGTCGTGCGTTACAGAATATCATTAACGTGCCAAAAGAAGAAAAGATCAGAGCCTTCATTAAGGTAACTAACCTCAAAGATCAAGTGTATCTTGAAAATAATTTTATTATCATGTGTACGAAAAAAGGTACGATCAAGAAAACGTCGCTGGAAGCGTATTCAAGACCGCGTGCAAATGGTATAAACGCAATTAACATCAACGAAGGTGACGAGCTGTTGGAAGCATGTCTAACAACAGGAAATAGCGAAATCGTCATGGCACTTCGCTCTGGACGCGCTATTCGTTTCAACGAATCCACTGTACGTCCAATGGGAAGAACGGCTACAGGAGTACGGGGCATCTCGCTGGCTAACGACAAAGATGAAGTAGTTGGCATGATTGCTGTAGATAATTCAGAGACAACAGTGCTTGTTGTTTCCGAAAAAGGTTATGGCAAACGTACCGATATCGAAGATTACCGCGTAACAAACCGAGGAGGTAAGGGAGTAAAAACCATCAATGTTACGGATAAGACAGGGGAACTGGTTGCCATTAAAGGGGTTACTGATGAAGATGACTTGATGATTATCAACAAATCAGGTATCGTGATTCGTATTGGTGTTGATAACCTTCGGGTAATGGGGCGTGCGACACAGGGTGTGCGTTTGATTACGTTGAAAGATACCGACGCAATAGCCTCTATCACCAAAGTGGACCGTGAAGAAGAAGAGGAGATAGAAAACAGCGGTGGTAATATAGAAGGAAATGAAGTATCGGATGACACAATAGATGCTGAAGAAAACGATGAATAAATTGGGATTATGCCTGCCCGCAATTGTTTCGGGCTTGCTGATGTTATTAGGTTCAGTGCAAACCTCTGCTCAGTCTAACTACAAGGAGAGCAGCAATAGTTTTGCGCGCTATACCAAGTCTGGTGATTTAAAGAATCTCGAGAACGCAAAAAAATTCATAGATGAAACGTACAAAAACCGCCGCGATTCGAATAGCGTGCGTGTGAATGTCCTACGTGCTATGATATACAGCTCCATCGCGTATGCTGATTCTACTCGCACGGTAAAAAACCCGAAAGATCCCATTGATATTACCTACGAGTCGGTAAACAAGATAAAAAAGCGAGATTGGGAAAATTACACATCTGAATCCAATTACATCAAGCAGAATTTAGCTGCCTCGCATATTTACAAAGCAAAAAAAGCGCTTGAGAAAGAAGATTATGCTGGTGCTTATGAAAGTTACCTGAAGGTGAAAGGTCTTAATGTTCAAAATTATGATGTGACCTATAATCTTGCTCTTTTGGCGTCTCAAACCGGACAACACGATGCAGCAATAGGGTATTATAACGATCTGTTACAGAAGGGCGATGCACCTGTTGAATATTATTTGGAACTAGCAGAAGCTCACAAAAGAAACGGAGATAATCAGGGTGTGCTGAATACATTACATGAGGCACGTACAAAATTCCCCGAAAACAAACAGGTATTGTTGAATTTGATCCAACTTTTCGCTCAGAACAACGAGTATAAAGCTATCGCCCCTATTATTGACGAAGCTATAGCACATGAACCAGAAGATATTGACTTGAATTATCTAGCGGGGTACGCGAATGAAAATGTAGGAAATATCGAAATCGCAAAGCGATATTATGCGAAGGTTTTGCGACTCGACCCGAACAATTACGAGGCAAATCTGGCATTGGGCCTTATCTTTCTTAACAGTTTTCTTCAAGATGGCGACAATGTGGAAGCTCAGTATCAAGCGCAAAATTTATTACTAAAAGCAAACGAAATTCGCCCTTACGATGTTAATGCTTTAAAGTCTCTTTCATTATATTATGAAAGGTCTGGAGATCTCGCGCAGTTAGATCGCGTGAAATTACTATTGAATCAACTATCAAATAATTAGATATGAATATAAAAAAAGCAATATTATTTTCTTTATTGGTGGTGGCAGGTACTACTGCTTTCGCTCAAAGTAGCAACTTGCGGAAAGCCAAAGCAGGTTTGCAGAAATTTCAAGAGTTACAGGGAAACAATTTGCCTGCGGAGCAACTAGCTCAACTCGGAAAAAAAGATTTGGAAGGCGCCAAAGAGGCTATAGATGCTGCTATAACGCATGACAAAACAAAAGACGATCCCGAAACTTGGACTATTTATGCTTTAGTGAATGCCAATTTGGCGACGTTAGAAAAATCAGCAGAGGCAGAGCAAGCAGCTGAAGAGGGTATCCAAAAAGCGACAGCGATGGACAGCGATGGAAAACACAAAGAAAACATTGCGGTAGCCGGTCAACTATTAGGTCAGTTTAATTTTGGACAGGGTGCTGATGCTTTTAACAACCAAGACTACGAAACGGCCTACACAACCTTTAATCGAGCGTTGAACTATCTTCCAGGAGACACAACATTGCTATATTACTCCGGTTTGGCCGCTATCCAAAATCAAGACTATCCGAATGCTATTAAAAGATACGAGGAATTGATTCCGCAAAAAGAATTTTCTCAACATAAGGCGGTGATGGTAGACTTGCCAAAGCTATATCTGTCAGCTAAGGATACGACTAACGCATTGGAGTATGCTGCTAAAGCAGCGGCCGAATACCCGGAGGACAATGACGCTTCTGTACAGAATATCGAGTTGAATCTTATGACAGGTAACGAGGCAAAAATAATCACCGATATTGAAAATCAGATAGCAAAGGACGCGGACAACAAGGCGTTGTATTACTATTTAGGCATTGCGTACTCAGCGTCTGATAATAACGATAAAGCCATCGAAGCATATAAAAAGGCCGTGGAGATAGACCCTAATTACATCGAAGCCAATAAGAATGCTTCCGCAACTATCATCAACAGTGTAAGGAATCAATTGAATGCACTTAATGATGATAAAACGTTATCCAACAATGATTACAGCACAAAAGTAGAGGAACTTAAAGAGCAGATTAAAGTTGCCTTGCCGTACTTAGAAAAAGTTGTGGAGCTGGACCCGAAGGATGTTGATGCATTAAAAAGCTTGAAGGGCTATTATGACTTCCAGCAAAATGAAGAGAAATCAGCTGAAACACAAGCTAAAATTGAAGCTTTACAACAATAGAAATTCAAATAAAAAAAGAGCGTTGAAACGCTCTTTTTTTATTTGCCTAATTCTTTAGGCTAATCTCTCTCAGCAAATGCTCATCATCAAAGTTGTCGACGGAACGGTCCATACGTTGCCAAGTCATATAAGAATTGACGTATACACCATTGGAAAGGATTGGCTCAGTAGACCTAAGATAAAGTATATCGCCTTCAAAGTCTATCTTCCGACGTTGCAATTGATTTTTCCAATTTGGGAATAACGAGCTTTCAATCGAATAAGTAACAACAGCATTGTTGTTATCTATTTTGTATTTTCCAGAAAAGGCAATGTATCCTTGCAAGGAAGAAGCCATTTCTTCCTGTGTAGCCATCATTTTGTCATTGCTTTTATAGAGCATTCGTCCCTCTTTTGAGATCTGTACTGCCATATAACCATCGGGCGAATACATTAATATTCCATACGGGTTCTTTCCCATCGGGAAAAGTGAATCGTCACCTTCTATGGGGACTTCAATATAGGACAACAGTTTCCAAGTTCCTACCAGTTCGTTTTTTATTGATGTCATAATAGATGCTGTAGCATTAGTTTATAATAATAACGCTTTTCTTCTTAACTTAGTTTCTGCACGCAGGATGTATGATGAAATTTTGACATTTTTTTTGAGTGTCTCTGTAAAACTGTCTTTAATCGCATAGACAAAAAATAGATTATATCAGGCACTCGTGAATGCAATACATTTTATTTAGATTTAACCATTAAAAAAGCGCTATGATTCTATCGGAAATTGATACAGTAGACGATATAAGTAAAGAAGTGTTTCTGAACAAGTATTTCAAGCCACGAAAACCTGTACTTATTAAGGGTTTTGCTAAAAAATGGGACGCATACAACAAGTGGAATTTAGATTATATATACGAACAAGCTGACGAACAAGTTGTCGGACTATATGACAACAAGCCTGCTGATCCTAGCAGAGCAACAGACGAGCCTATTACTCGCATGAAAATGCGGGACTACATCCGTCTCATCCAGACGCAACCTTCCGATCTGCGAATTTTCTTTTATATTATTACGGATAAGTTGCCTGAGTTGCTCAAGAATTTTTCCTATCCGGATCTAGGCTTTAAATATTTCAAACGTATACCGACGCTATTTTTTGGCGGTAGTGAGGCGCGTGTACTTATGCACTATGATGTTGATCTCGCGGACTTAATGCATTTCCAATTTGAGGGCAAAAAAAGAGTTTTATTGTTCCCCCCCGAAGAGGCCGCTTTTCTATATAAAGTTCCTTTTTCTGTCCATACTATTTATAATGTGGACTACGAGCAACCAGACTACGAACGGTTTCCGGCATTACGTTATGCAAAAGGACACGAGATCTTTATGGACCACGGCGATGCGCTCTTTATGCCGAGCGGCTATTGGCATTTCAACCGCTATCTGGAAGCCGGCTTTTCTGTTACGCTCCGCTCCTTTCCTAGTTCGCCAAAGAAACTTTTTAGCCTGTTAAAGGAGGTGTTCTTTATACGGTATACAGACAAACTTATGCGTAAACTCTTCAAACAAAAATGGGTGGATTACAAACAACGACAAGCTTTTAAGAAAAGTCAAAAGGCATTAGATGCTTATTTGAAACAGCCAAACACAATCCCTGCTTAACTGCTAATGTCGCCTCCGGAACTTTGACGCATGTAGAAATTCACCCTTAGCATTATCCTGTTTGTCGAAGATCTGAAGCGAGGAGGCTTTTTGTTTACTTTTTTTGAGGTAAAAAAAGTAAAAATCATATTTTATCATTATCTTTGCACACTCGTTAAAGTACGAGTATTAAATTAATTAAAACAAATTTATTAAAACACAATGCAACAGTACGAATCTGTCATTATTCTTACCCCGTTGCTTTCAGAGGATATTGCGAAAGAAGTAATCGCTAAATTCAAAAATATCCTTACTGAGGGCGGAGCCGAAATTGTCGCTGAAGACAATTGGGGTTTGAAAAAATTAGCGTATCCAATCCAGAAGAAAACTACTGGATTCTATCACCTAACTGAATTCAAGGCTCCGGGTGAATTAATTCAAAAATTAGAGCTTGAATACAAGCGTGATGAGCGTGTTATGCGTTTCTTAACTATTGCTTTAGACAAACATGCAATAGCTTACAACGAGAAAAAACGTAGCGGTGCATTCAACAAAAAGGCTGAAACTAAAACGGAGGAGGTAGCAAAATAATGGCAAACGAAAACATCCAATACGTAACTGCTCCTAAAGTAGAGGACAACCGTAAAAAATACTGCCGTTTCAAAAAGAACGGTATCAAGTATATCGACTACAAAGACGCAAACTTCTTATTGAAATTTGTAAACGACCAAGGTAAAATCTTACCTCGTCGTCTAACGGGTACATCATTGAAATTTCAACGTAAAGTAGCTCAAGCCGTTAAACGCGCGCGTATTATCGGACTATTGCCTTACGTAGCAGATTCATTAAAATAAGGAGGAAACGACATGGAAGTTATATTAAAACAAGATATTAAACAACTTGGCGAGAAAGACGACATCGTAAACGTAAAACCGGGTTACGGTCGCAACTACTTAATTCCTCAAGGGTTTGCCATCCTAGCGACGCCGTCTGCTAAGAAGGTATTGGCTGAGAACATTAAACAAGCTCAGTTTAAACAAGAAAAAATCAAGAAAGACGCAACGGAATTAGCCGGTAAATTGGAAAGTATCAAACTTACTATTGGTGCTAAAGCTGGTGAAAGCGGAAAAATCTTTGGTAAAGTAAATAGCATCCAAATTGCGGAAGCTTTGAAAACACAAGGATATGACGTTGACCGTCGTCGCATCACTTTCGAAACTGAACCTAAAACAGTTGGTGAGTACATTGCTAACTTAAACTTACACAAAGAAGTTAAAGTTCAGATTCCGTTTGAAGTGGTAGCTGAATAATAAAATTAGACCCTTAAAAAAGAAAAGAGGCTGTCTCAAAAGTAATTTTTGAGCAGCCTTTTTTTATTTTCTACTATTCTCCACATTATTTCTATTTTTTGTTGATATTTTATTCATCTATCCTGTTGTATATCAGCGTTCTGATCCCTATCTTTAAGGTATGGCAAGAGGCAGAACGACCACGGTGGTTTTCAAGCGTAACCTGCAGCACCAGACCATGCTGCTCCCGCCCGATTTGGGGGAATTGATTGCTCCGGATCATCCCGTACGCATCTTAAACGAGGTTTTGGACAGGATAGAC
>NZ_PVBQ01000005.1 GCF_002980525.1 Sphingobacterium haloxyli | reverse complement strand
AAACAGAACATGCCTTCCGGTCTTCCCAAAACCATTACAGAATCAGAAAAACAGAAAACCTTCGATAAAAATATTGGGAAACCTCCAAAAATGAAAAAGCCGCCTCAGTTATTTTTGAGACGGCCTCATTTTTATTTCTTTTTGTTCTTTTGTTGGGCCTGTTGTTGGCGCATCATTTCCTCCATTTTTTGTTGAAAAGATGACTTTTTTGCCGCTTTTGGATTTTTCTTATGTTCCTCAATTTTTGCTAAAATTTTATCATCGTCGATGAACTGACGAATAATAAACTGTGTGAGGAATGTAAAAACTGCTGACAAGAAATAGTAGTAGTTTAACCCGGCAGGAAAGCTGTTTAGCACGAAGAAAAATATCAACGGCATAAAGTATCCGATGTATTTCATTTGGTTGTTGGCTGCAGCTCCCGATGTCGCATTGTTATACCACGTGGTCAATAACGTTGTCAACGTCATGAGCACACACATAAATGAGATATGTCCGATCCCGAAAATTGGAGCGAAAGTGATTGGCGAATCATACGTAGACAAGTCCTTTACCCAAAGGAAACTCTCACCTCGTAGCTCAAATAAGTTGGGGAAGAAAAAGAAGAAAGCAAGTGTAAAAGGCATCTGCAATAAGAGCGGCAGACATCCACCTAAAGGATTTACACCAGCTTGCTTATACAATTTCATAGTCTCCTGTTGAAGTAACATGGGATTGTCTTCACCTACTTTTTCCTTAATTTCGTCAATCTGTGGCTTCAATACGCGCATTTTCGCCATAGACTTGTATGATTTGTAGGTCAATGGAAATAATACGCCCTTTAGGATAAGTGTTAATATTAAGATGATCATACCGTAGCCTAAATGTAGACCGTCGAGCACATCAAAAATAGGAACAGTGATAAACTTATTTATCCAGCCCATAGGTCCCCAACCCATTTTGATGATTTTTTCGAAATCATCCCCATGGGCTTTTAGTACCTTATATTGGTTCGGTCCGAAAAAGAAATCGAAGGTATAATGATTGTCTTTTTGGGCAGAGAATTCCAAATCAGCAACCGCTTTATAATGTTTTATAACACGATCGTTTGAATCGAAGGAGACACTTAGTTCCGTGTTGTTCAGCGGTTGATTTGATGTTATTGCGGTAGAAAAGAAATGCTGTTTGAACGCAATCCAACTTAACTTGTTTTCAAGGTTTTCTTTGTCATCACTTGTTTCGGAAAGATTGTCTACGTCGCCGGCTAGTTCTTTATAGAATATCGTTGACCGCTCACGTTCGGATTTTGCGTTCCGTTCCTTTCGCAATAAGGTGGTTTCCCAGTTTAACCCGATAGAATTAGTTTTAATGTCCATGAGATTTTGGATGCCTACAGCTTTGACATCAAGACCTATATTATAGTCATTACCCTTAATTGTATAAGTATATTCTAAATATTGGGTTTCACTGTACTTTAATCTAAAGCCTATCGATTGCGTGGATTCGCCAGTAACTGAAATATCACCACTTTGCGGCGTAAAATTCAAATTACTGGTGCTGACATTTTCGCCATTGGCTTTGAAAACAAAGCCGAATTGGTTCTGCCCCTCGTCAATAATCATGAGCGGTTTGCCGTCGTAATTTGTTTCGTCCTTTAACTGAACGGATTTGACTTGTCCACCTTTGGAACTTATTTTGGCGATAAGTAACTCGTTTTCCAGTGTGACGACTTGCTCTTCACCTAGTTGGGCACGACCGAAAGGTTTATTTGAAAGTTCAGCGGTGTCTATTTTTGTTTGAAGAGCAGCGCTTGATGTGTCTGCTGCAGGAGGGAGACCTTCTCTTACCCTTTTTAACGAATCCTGAAGCCGCTGTTCTTGTTTAAGTTCCTGCTCAGTAGGTTTCATCAAATAAAAAGAGCCTGCTAGGATTCCGAAAATTAGCACTAATCCAATGAGGGTATTTCTATCCATTTTTTATTTTTATTTTTTTAAATATTATATATAACGTGTATATCAACCCTTTTTGTAGGCGATAGCAGCGGCTACAAAGCTAACAAAAAGAGGGTGAGGGTTTGCTACGGTCGATTTTAACTCGGGGTGGAATTGACCTGCCACAAAGAACGGGTGGTTTTTCAATTCGACGATTTCCACCAAGCCTGTTTCTGGATTTTTTCCAGAGGCAATCATGCCGGCTTCTTCATATTGCTTTAAATATGCGTTGTTGAACTCATAGCGATGTCTGTGTCGTTCAGATATTTTGGTTTTACCATAAATGGAATAAGCTCTCGTCCCTTTTTTAATTTCGCATGTGTACGATCCGAGACGCATTGTGCCGCCCATATCTGTGATAGATTTTTGCTCTTCCATTAAGTTAATAACAGGGTGAGGCGTTTTTTCGTCCATCTCGAAGCTGTTCGCTTTTTTCAAACCAAGGACATTTCTTCCGAATTCAATAACGGAGCATTGCATGCCTAAGCAAATACCAAAGAATGGAACTTTGTTTTCTCGTACATATTTGATAGCACTTAATTTACCATCTAATCCACGCTCACCGAAACCCGGAGCAACCAAAACACCAACAAGGTCTTTTAGTTTCTCGGCTACGTTTTCATCGGTTATGCTTTCCGCGGCGATATACTTAACTTTTACCTTGGTTTCATTCATTGCACCTGCGTGAATAAAAGCTTCTGTAATTGATTTGTAAGCGTCAGGAAGTTCTACGTATTTCCCAACTAGTCCTATACATACCTCGCTTGTCGGGTTTTTGAGCTTGCCCAGAAAAGTTTTCCAGTGATCTAGATCCGGTTCATTCTTATTGGACAATTTCAGTTTTGCTAAAGCTGTTTTATCCAATTGTTCCCTCAGCATATTCAAGGGTACATCATATATAGTCGGCGCATCAATAGATTCGACTACGGCGTTGATGTTTACATTACAAAACTGGGCGAGCTTTTTCCTAATATCGTGTGTTAGTTTATGTTCCGTTCGACACACGAGAATATCGGGCTGTATACCGTATTCTAGCAGCGTTTTTACGGAATGTTGTGTAGGTTTGGTCTTTAATTCACCCGCAGCTGCTAAATAAGGCACAAGGGTAAGGTGTATGACCACGGAATCACTGTTGCCAAGCTCCCAGCGCAATTGTCTCACCGCTTCAATGAATGGAAGCGACTCGATATCGCCCACCGTACCACCTAATTCCGTGATAACGATATCATATGCTCCTGTTTGTCCTAAGAGTTGCATCCGACGCTTGATTTCATCGGTAATATGTGGTACGACCTGAACTGTTTTGCCTAAATAAGCTCCCGCCCGTTCTTGATCGATAACATGTTGATATATTCTTCCCGTTGTGACATTATTGGCCTGTGATGTTGAAACATTTAAGAACCGCTCGTAATGACCTAAGTCCAAATCGGTTTCTGCTCCATCCTCGGTTACATAGCATTCTCCGTGTTCGTACGGGTTCAGGGTTCCTGGATCGATGTTGATATAGGGGTCAAACTTCTGGATAGTGACTTTAAGTCCCCGAGCTTGTAAGAGTTTGGCCAAGGAAGCAGCTATAATGCCTTTTCCTAACGACGAGGTTACGCCGCCCGTAACGAAGATATATTTACTCATAGCAATAATGGAATTTCAACTATTTTAAGCCTTAAATACGGCCTTAAATCTGCTTTATGTACGGGATACAAAGATAAGTTTTTTTTCGATATTAACCGAAATTAAAGCATAAAAACCCGCAAGCGTCACTTTTGTAAATGTACTGCGGATATCGTGAAAGGTCAGAGGATTAACCGAGTTGCATAAAAAAAACCGCTAGATCAGTAGCGGTTTTTATGTCTTGAAAGAATACGTTGTTATACACGTTTTGCTTTGATACGTGCAGCTTTACCAGTAAGACCGCGCAAATAGAATAATTTAGCACGACGAACTTTACCTACGCTATTAATTTCTATTTTTTGAATATTAGGTGAATTTATAGGGAAAATACGTTCAACACCTATGCCGTTAGAAATTTTACGAACGGTAAAAGTCGCGTTAGAACCTTCGCTGTTTAACTGGATAACTGCGCCTTGGTATACTTGGACACGCTCTTTATTTCCTTCGCGAATTTTATAATGAACGCTGATGGTATCTCCGGCCTTGAAAGCGGGAATCTCATTTTTCACTACCGCTTGTTCTTCTACAAATTTTACTAAATCCATGATTTCGAGTACTTATTAAACGATTTTATATCCTGTAAAAATCGGAATGCAATATTACAGCTTTTATTTTAAATAAAAAAATACTTTTTCAAAAACCTATTAAACGGCTTTTGATAAGCGGCTGCAAAGATAGGAAAAGTTTTTATTTTTTATATTATATTTATCTTTTGTGCCCGAAGGGAAGTTTGAAGGCTATCCTTGGGGTTTCTACGAAAGCGATGCCATGTATGAAATGATTTCTAGAGCCCGTGCGGCTAATTATCGCGCAATTAATGAGATGTTTAGGAAATAATCTTAAATAAAGTATTGACAGTAATGAAATATGCCGTATATTTGTGCCACGGAAAAAAAAGGTACCGTTTCGGGGTGTAGCGTAGCCCGGTATCGCGCCACATTTGGGATGTGGAGGTCGTAGGTTCGAATCCTGCCACCCCGACAAAAAGCTCGACGAAAGTTGGGCTTTTTTTGTGGGCAGCAGGAAGAGAACCGTGGTTCGATCCGTGGGAGCTTCAGAAATGAGATTGGGGGTAGGCTGAAGTAGCCTGCCGCGCCCTTACAAAAAAAATCGTTTTGATGGCTTGTTTACTTTGTGTTTTTATTGGATATTAGTTTCGCTTGATACTATAGTCGCCCATTAGCTTTTTTTCAAGGTGAACTTGCAAAAAAAATATTGTATATATATCAAGTGCTAGTATTTAGGTGCAAGTGTATATGAAGAAGTTTATTTTACTTATAATCTCGGCGATCTTTTTGTTAAGTGGCACGTCGGTCCAGGACGAAACCGTAACGTTATCAGTGAAACCAACTGTTTTTCATCTCTCGGAGCTCCCAGAGACAGTAGAAGTAACTATGGTAAATAATACCAATGAAACTATATCGGCGGGATTGCATTATTGGATTGAGTGTTATGAAAATGAAAAGTGGGTAAGAGTGTCACCCGAGCAATCTTTTGAAGATATAGGATATAACTTCTCTCCCTCGGTTTTTTTTACATACGAAAAGGATCTTTTCGTCGAACAGATCGATTATAAGGTTGGCAGATACAGGATTGTCAAATATTACCTAAAGCCTGACGATCAAGAAACAAAAGCAGCTTTTAATATCTACGCCGAATTTTACGTTCGATAGTCGCTATAAAATAGCTGCCTGCAAATAAAAAAAGAGCGCAAAATTTGCGCTCTTTTTTTGTTGTCCCACCTGGATTCGAACCAAGACTAAATGAACCAAAATCACTTGTACTACCCTTATACTATGGGACAAACTCTTGTCGAAACGATTATTCCCGTTTTGACGATGCAAATATACGGCAGTTTTTAAAACTTACAAAAAAAAATAACTAAATTCCTATATCCGGACTGATTCTCAAGGAAATATTTTTCATCGTAGGCGCGATACGCTACGCCCCAGCGTTATTGTTTGTAACAAACTTCGTTAAAATGTGCAAATATTATTTAATAGTCGGTTACTATTCCTTATTTTCGGAGCATATTTTAGAATAACCTTATCTAGTAGAGAATGGATTACAAGAAGATCAATAACCTTTTAGGATGGATATGTGGGATCATCGCGACGATAGTATATATCATGACGGTGGAACGCACGGTGAGTTGGTGGGATTGTGGTGAATTTATTGCCTCGGCGTATAAAATGCAGATTGTACACCAGCCAGGTGCACCGCTATTTTTGATGATTCAAAATGTCTTTTCTAATTTGGCTATGGGAGATGTTACGCGAATCGCATTTTGGATGAATATTGGGTCGACGGTATGTAGCGGCTTGACGATTCTCTTTTTGTTTTGGACGATTACTGCATTAGCACGTAAGGTCTTTGTTAGCACGTCGCGTGACGTCGAGATAAATTCTTTGCAACTGTTTTTAATTATGGCCTCCGGTGTAGTAGGAGCCTTAGCTTATGCTTTTACAGATACGTTCTGGTTTTCTGCGGTAGAATCCGAAGTTTATGCCATGTCTTCTTTATGTACGGCCGTCGTGTTTTGGGCCATACTGAAATGGGAGGCTCGTGCGGATGAGCCCCAGGCTGATAAATGGCTTATATTGATCGCCTATGTGATGGGGCTGTCCATCGGGGTACATTTATTGAACTTGCTGGTTATTCCGGCGATTGCCTTGGTGATCTATTTCCGTAAGACGAAAGAAAGCACAGGAGCCGGAATATTAAAAGCATTGGCTTTAGGGGTAGTCGTGTTGGGCTTTATTTTATGGGGGGTTATCCAATATTCCGTTAAAATTGCAGCATATTTTGATTTATTTTTTGTGAATACGCTCGGTTTAGGTTTTGGCTCGGGTCTTGCGTTTTTTATCCTACTGCTCGTTGGCGGACTGGCCTACGGTATTTACTATTCAACCAAAAAGAACAAGTATATCTTGAACATTGCCATGATCAGTACGGCATTTATTATCTTAGGATACAGTTCTTTTGCTATGATTATGATTCGGGCAAAAGCAGATCCTACGTTAAATAATAGTGATCCCGACAATGCGTTTTCTTTTCTCAGTTATTTGAATCGGGAACAGTACGGCGATGAACCACTCTTTAAAGGCAAATTCTTTGACGCACGTCCAACCGGAGTAGAGGATGGCAAAAAGGTATATCGCAAGGATGGTGACAAATATGTGGTTGCCAAACGTAATCCCGTATACAGTTATGATAGGGAGACCCTATTTCCCCGAATTTATAGTGATAAAGGAGGACATCCCGAATACTATCGTGAATATTTAGGGTTGGGGCCAAACGAGTCACCGACGTTTGCAGATAATGTGAAGTTCTTCTTTGGTTATCAGATAGGACACATGTATGGGCGTTATTTCCTTTGGAATTTTGCCGGCCGCCAAAATGATCAACAAGGACATGGTTCTTTTACCGAAGGAAACTGGATCAGCGGCGTCAAACCTATTGATAATATGTTGGTTGGCGGACAGGACGTTTTGCCCGCCTCGGCAAAAGCAGATCCTTCTCGCAATACGTACTTTTTCTTGCCGCTTATCCTCGGATTACTAGGCGCTTTCTGGCATTTCGGTAAGCGGCAGCGCGATGCAGGTGTAGTAGGGCTGTTGTTTTTCTTTACCGGTATCGCGATTGTGCTGTACTTAAACCAAAACCCGTTGCAGCCCCGTGAGCGCGACTACGCTTATGCTGGTTCGTTCTACGCATTCAGTATCTGGATTGGATTAGGTGTCATGGCGATTGCAGACTTCCTTCGAAAGAAGACACATGTTAAAGTTGCTGGATATGCAGCGGCAGTCGCAGGTGTATTGGCTGGTCCGGTCATCTTGATTGCCCAGAATTATGATGATCATAATCGCTCTGAGAAATCCTTAGCCCGTGATATGGCCCGAAATTACTTGGAATCCTGTGCACCAAATGCGATTTTATTCAGTTATGGTGATAACGATACTTATCCACTTTGGTACGTGCAAGAGGTCGAGGGCTTCCGTACAGATGTGCGTGTTGTCAATTTAAGTTTGCTTAGTGCCGATTGGTATATGAGGCAGATGATGAAAAAAGTGAACGATGCCGACGCATTGCCGATTAATATTGATCCCGAATTGATTAAAGACGGGGTCCGTGACGTCATTTATTATCAAGATTATAATATTCCGGGTTATGTTCCGGTACAAGACCTCTTGAGGGTAATGCTATCCGATAGCCCACAAAATAAAGCCCAGCTGCAAAGTGGCGAGTTCGTTAACGTATTGCCAACCAAGAAAATGGAACTGACAGTAAATAAGCAAGCAGTATTAGCAAATAACGTTATCCCCAAGGAATGGGAATCCGCTATTGTGGATACCATGCGTTGGACATACAGTCAGAACTATGCGAGTCGTGCAGAGCTTTCTATGTTAGCGATCCTGGCCAACAACAATTGGGAACGTCCGATATATTATACGATTACGACGCCAGAAACCAACTATATGGGATTAGACAGATATTTGGTAAACGAAGGGTTTGCGTATCGTTTGATGCCTGTCGATTTCGGGCTGCAGGAAGGCGATCCGTCAACCATTGAGAACATAGACCAAATCTACGATAACGTGATGAATAAGTTTTCGTGGGGTAATATCGGGGATGCTTCGTATATAGACCCCGATTCCTATCGCTATATCAGTATGTATGTGGGCTCGATATACGGTCAACCAGCACAGCAATTGCTTTCATCCGGTGAAACGGATAAGGCAAAGAATTTGGTGCTGGATGCTTATGAAAACATGCCGAAAAGAGCTTTTCTGATGTCTGAAGTAATGGGGTACGTTCCGCTGTTGAGCGTGATGTACGAGGTCGGTGAATCCGCTAAAGCAAATGAGATTGCAGAGCGAAATTTAACGTATATTCGCGAAAACATGGCTTATTACGAAGCCGTGGCAAAAACGAAGTCTAATCTGGAATACCGGAATATGCGTTTCGGTTTAGCGTCGATTCAGCGATACAAACAATTGTTAGATGAAGTCGATCAGCCAGAACTGAAAAAACAGGCCGATGCACTGTTTAATACGTATAGGCATTATTTTGAACAAGCGGGCGAATAAAGACGAAAAGCCCGAGAAAATACATTATTTTTGCTTAAATATTCCGATGATGAAGCAGTCCATTTTATTAGAAGGAGCTAAATTTCACATAACAATTAAACGCCTGTGCCAGCAACTGATTGAAAATCACGGTGATTTTTCTAATGCCGTGTTAATTGGGATTCAGCCCCGAGGCACCTATTTGGCTGAACGTATTCAAAAGGAAATTAAAGCAACAGCGGGCGTGGAGGTGCAGTTGGGTATTTTGGATATCACGTTCTACCGGGATGACTTTCGAATGAAGGGCGCTAATCCATTGGCAGCTAGTAGTACAGAGATCGATTTTATGGTCGATGATAAGGATGTCATTTTGATTGACGATGTGCTATGGACAGGGCGAACAATTCGTTCCGCTATGGATGCGATACAAGCATTTGGCAGACCAGCTAAAATGGAACTCATGGTGCTTGTCGACCGCCGCTTTTCTCGTCAAATACCCATACAACCTGATTATATCGGGATACCGGTTGATTCCATAGATTCGCAAAAAGTAGTCGTGAGCTGGCACGGTATTGACGAGGCGGACAGCATTGTGCTGATTACGGAAAAGAAATAAAGCGACAGAAAATTTTCATAACATGTCAACTACAATTGAGCAGCTAAGTACAAGACATCTTCTAGGAATAAAGGATTTGAATGAAAATGATATTCAGCTTATCCTAGATACAGCATCAAATTTTAAGGAAGTATTAAACCGTCCGATAAAGAAAGTACCTTCTTTACGGGATATTACGATAGCGAACGTTTTTTTCGAAAACTCTACGCGCACGCGTTTGTCGTTTGAATTGGCGGAGAAACGCCTTTCTGCCGATACCATTAATTTTGCAGCTTCTTCTTCGTCCGTTAGCAAAGGTGAAACGTTGATTGATACGGTAAACAATATCTTGGCCATGAAAGTTGACATGATTGTCATGCGCCACCCGTATGCTGGTGCTGGTATTTTCCTAAGTAAACATATCGACGCGCAAATTGTCAACGCGGGGGACGGTGCCCACGAGCACCCTACACAGGCGTTGCTTGATTCTTTTTCTATTCGGGAACGGCTTGGTGATGTGGCTGGACGAAAAGTGGCGATTATAGGCGATATATTGCACTCGCGCGTTGCCTTATCAAATATCCTTTGCCTGCAAAAACAGGGAGCAGAAGTAATGGTCTGCGGACCGACAACACTTATTCCTAAATATATCAGCTCACTTGGTGTTAAGGTAGAACATAATTTGCGTAAGGCTTTGCAATGGTGCGATGTGGCTAATATGTTGCGTATTCAGCTCGAGCGACAGGATATAGGTTATTTTCCTTCCTTACGCGAATATTCCATGCTTTATGGCCTCAATAAAGAGATATTGGACTCCCTGGACAAAGAAATCACCATTATGCACCCGGGCCCGATCAATCGAGGAGTGGAAATAACCTCCGATGTCGCGGATAGTAAACATGCTATTATTCTAGAACAGGTCGAAAATGGCGTAGCGGTGCGTATGGCTGTACTTTATCTGCTTGCGGGCCAACGGGGCTAAGGGCAGAACAGGCCTACGTCTTTGCCGAAGATATAAAAAAATAAAAATATGCCCAACTATCAGAAGTTGGGCATATTTTTCGGGTAAAAAGTTCGTTATAAATGCATGGTTACCAACAGATGTTAAGAACTTTTGAGGAAAACGTGAAAGTATAGTTATAATTTAGTATCCTGAAGAATTGAGCCTTGAGGTGAGGCGTTTTATGTATAATGCGAAGATTTTTTGTTGAATAATTCATCAGTATGAATAAGAAAATTTATGGTGTAGGACTGGCATTGAGTTTAATTGGAACTACAGCGTTTGGACAGCAAACGGCGTGGCAACAGATAAACAATGCATACAAATCCGGAATGGAGTTGTTTGAGAGAGGCAAATTCAGCTCTGCCGCAAAGCAATTTGACCGGGTCGAGGACATCCGAACTAAATCCACTTTACAATTGGACGAAACGGAGGAGCTTACCCTGATCAAAGAAAATGTTCGCTTTTATCAGGCAATCTGTGCGCTGGAGCTTGGCGATACCAATGCCGAGTCCCGTTTTTTGAAATATATTAAAGACTATCCGGCCAGTGCAAATTCAAAGGCGGCCTATTTTCAGATAGGCCGGTCATATTATGCGAAGAAAGAATATGCTAAAGCCATTGAGTGGTTTGAGAAAATCGATAGCAAAAATCTCGCAGGAGCGGAAAACGTAGAATATCGGTTCAAACTTGCTTATGCAAAGTTTATGACCGACGATTTTGAGGCTTCTAAGCCGCTATTTGAACGACTGAAGGACGAAAGTAGCCAGTACCAGGAAGCATCTATCTATTACTATGCCTATTTGAGTTATTTAGATGCAGAATATAAGACCGCGCTGAACGAATTTGAACGACTAGCGGGATCGAAAACGTATGAGACTAGTTACCCGTACTATATTACCGCACTTTATTTCTTAGACAAACGCTACGATGACGTATTGAACTATGCACTCCCTATCCTAGATCGTACGAAGCAAGAGAATGAGACAGAACTTTTCCGTATTGTGGCGGCAACCTATTTCATCAAAGGAGATTTAGAAAAATCAAAAAATTATTACGACAAGTTTCAGGCTCAGGATCAAGGCAAGACTCAAAATAATCAAGATAGTTATCAAATTGGTTATATAGCCTATAGGTTGAAAGACTATGACAAGGCTATCAGCGAATTGGAAAAGTTAAGTGAACCAGACGCCTACTACCAAAGTGCGATGATCACACTAGGAGATTCTTTTTTGAAAACAGGTAATAAACAGAGTGCACGTAATGCCTTCTTTAGGGCGTCAAAATTGGATTTTGATCCCGAGCTTAAAGAAGAGGGGCTTTTTAACTACGCGAAGTTGTCATACGAGTTGGAATTTCACCAAGTGGCATTGGATGCGACGCAAGAATACTTGGATACGTACCCAAGTTCAGCACGTTTGGAAGAAGCAAAAACTTTGTTGGCTGAAGTGTTGCTGAGCACCAAGAACTATCGTGCGGCAGTGGATATCTTGGAGGGGATAGGAAAGCGTGGACGAGATGCAAATGCAGCGTATCAGAAGGTGACGTATTACCGTGGTCTAGAGTTCTACAATGAACGCGCTTTTGAGAATGCCATATCCCTGTTTATACGCTCGGAGGCGAACCGATACGATGAAGAAATATACGCACTGGCATTATATTGGAAAGCGGAGGCGATGTACGAGGTTCGTAAATATGGCGAATCGGTAGCCAATTTTAATAAGTTTATGCAATTGCCAGCAGCTCGTAAAACCGACGTGTATAGTTACGCGAATTACGCGCTTGCTTATGCGGCATTCCGTAACGATCGTTACACCACAGCAGCCAACTATTTCGAACGCTTCTTAGCAACAGGCGGTAAAGATGGAATTGAACTGAACACACGTAACGACGCCATTGCTCGTTTGGCAGACTCTTACTTCGGTATGAAAAACTATGGAAAGGCCATGGAACAATATAATCGTTTGATTAGTTCCAATGCTGCGAGTCAGGATTATGCGTTATTCCAAAGAGGGATTATACAAGGCCTGCAAGGGGATAATAACACCAAAATCGCCACGTTAAGTTCGGTTGTTCAGAAATATCCGAAATCGAATTATGCCGATGATGTGGCTTTTGAGATTCCTTATACATATTTCTTGATGGGCGATCATGACCGTGCAATTGATGGCCTACAGCAAATGGTAGAAGATTATCCACGTAGTAGTTATGTGCCCAGAGCGTTGGTTACTATTGGATTAGTACAATATAATAAAAATGATAACGACGCGGCATTAAAGACCTTTCAACGTGTTGTTGACCAATATGCTATAACGGATGAGGCGCAGCAAGCCATGCGCTCGATTGAGAATATCTATCTGGACAAAGGAGATGCTTCCGGTTACATTCGCTATGCGACAAGTACCAATATTGGCGACTTGAGCACAGCGGAACAGGATAGCCATACCTTCAGCGTTGCGAAAACACTATTTGACAGAGGCAATTATCAAGGAGCGGTAGAAGCTATCAACGCTTATTTCGATAAGTTTCCTAAGCCTATTCAGGAAAAGCATGCGCGCTTTATTCGCGGAGAAAGTTATGCCCGTTTAGGAAAGGACGATGAGGCGCTTCATGATTTTAATATTATCATGAACGATTGGACAAGTGCTTATACGGAACAGACACTGGTTAGCGTAGCTAGATTATATCTAAACAAAAAGGCATACAATGAGGCCGTGCAAGTATTACGGAAGTTGGAGCTGACCTCCGAATACAAGTCAAATTATGGTTTCGCTATTAATAATCAGTTGATCAGCTATTATCATATCGGTGACTATGTGGAGACGCAACGTTACGCGAAATTGGTTAAAGAACACGATAAATCTTCTGAAGAAGATATTGCTCTTGCACACCTTTATGCTGGGAAAGCGTATGTGGCAACGAATAAACCAGTGGAAGCGCTAAAAGAGTTTAATTTAGCGGCGCTAAAGAGTAAAACGGTTACTGGTGCAGAAGCAAGGTATCTTGTTGCTGAGCAGCAGTTGAAAGCAAAACAATACGATAAAGCAATCGAATCTGCATTCGATATTGCCGATACGTTCTCTTCGTATGACTATTGGGTGGCAAAAGGGTTTATCCTTATGGCAGATGCTTACGCTGGAAAAGACGATACCTTCCAAGCGAAATCGACGTTGGAAAGTGTGATAGACAATTACGATAATGAAAAGGACGATGTGCTAAAAGAAGCCAAGTCTAGGTTACAAAAATTGAAATAACAAGAATTAGATGAAGCCAATCCGCCAAGCGGAGCGCGCGCTCATCAGCCATAAAGAAAAAAATACTTAGATGAAATTGCATAAAACAGTATTTGGGAAGTACGCAATAATGGCGTTGTTACTTGGTATAGGTGTGAAGGGATATGCACAGCGGGATACCGTTCCGGAGAGACCGGTGACGATTGATTCTTTTGATGTTGTCCGTGATTATAGGCCCCTTCTTGCCGATGCAGTCAAGATTCGTCGCAGTCCGGATATGACAAATAAGCGCAGTTACATGCCGAAGTTGTCCTATGGAAGTATACCGGATAAAAAGTTGGACATCAACACGGGATTAAAGGAGCTAAATGTACAAGAGACGCCTTTTTCACGAGAGCAGGATCTACGAAGCAATTACCTGAAGTTTGGCTTAGGAAATTTCAATACTATTTTGGGAGAGGGATATTTCGCTTATGATGTTTACGAGGATATGCAGGTAGGCGGTTTCCTAAAGCATTTAAGTCAAAAGGGGAGTTTGGAAGGACAGAAATTTTCTCGTCAGGAAGTGGGCGTATTTGGCAGACGGATCTTACCCTTATTTACGGTAGACGGTTTAGTCGGTTATAATCGCTATGCTACGAACTTTTACGGAATACCATTGGCAGATGACGGGATGACATCTCTAAACCCATCACCCGAAAGCCAAGCCTTCAACGATATCTATTTTACCGGCGAGTTAACCAGCAACTACGATCCAGATGATGATCAGGCAATTAGCTATTCAGCAAAGTTGGATGCTTATTCATTTAACGATAAGTTTGATGCGAAGGAAACATCTATAGCCTTATCCGCTTATTTAAATAAACGCGTGAATGCTTTTAATGTTGGAGCTAATGTGAGTGTGGATATAAACAGTGTCGATGGTACCAACAATATGGCTAATGGCGGGAGAACGAAGAACTCTTTGGCTATTTTAAATCCGTATATCCGATTTAAAGGAGATAACTACGCCATTACTTTAGGCGCTAACTTTATTCCGGAATTTGGGGACAGCAGCAGTTTCAATATCTTCCCGTCCGCTGAAGTGGATTTCGCATTAGCGCCGGAGTACTTCCATATTTTCGGGGGAGTGAACGGAAGCGTTCAAAAAGCATCTTATCGTGAATTTGCAAGACAAAACCCGTTTTTAGGGCCTAACCTGGCAATCCAAAATATGGTGGAACGGTTACACGTCTTTGGAGGTATCAAGGGAAATGCAGGGGCTACGTTCGGGTATAAAGCGAAAGCCATATATAGGCAATTGGAGGGAATGCCGTTGTTTGTAAATAATACGGAAAGGCCTTTTTGGTTTGATATGGTGTATGACGGAGACGGTGACAAGGCTGTAAAACATGTTGGTATAGAAGGAGAACTCAATGTGCGTCTCTCCAAACTCGTGAACTTAGGCGGTCGCTTAAACATTGATCAATATACCGCAGCACAACAAGAGGAAGCGTGGCACACGCCTAAGTTGCGATTGGCCGCTAACGCGCGCTTTAACATCTCGGAGAAATTGTATATTGATGCAGAAGCGTTGTTTCACGGGGTTTCCTATGGGAAAGCCTTTGATTATGATGCGGCCACTAGAGGCGTAATGTCGACAGATGATTATTATCGAAAAGAAGTGCCCTCATTTTTTGATTTAAGTGCTGGTGCAGAATATAAGGCAACGAAACAGCTGGGGCTTTTTGTAAAAGCAAATAATATATTCAATACGGAATATCAGACATATTTATATTATCCAAGACTCGGATTTAACGTGCTTGGTGGTTTAAATTTTTCATTTTAAACGCAGAAGATTATAACTTTGCAAATTAATAGAAGATAGGATGAACTTAGGTAAAAACGTTTATAATCTGTTAAAAAGGCAATCCGAAGTATATGTGAACGGGTTAGGCTCTTTTAGGCGGAATCATACGTCGGCAACGTATGATGAGAAACGGAATGTCTATCTTCCTCCCATCACCTTTATTGATTTTGATAGGATTGGTAATCGGGGATACGACTTCATCCAATACATACAACAGCTCTACCTTATTGAACGGAAGGAAGCAGAGGAGGCGGTGGCTTCGGAAGTGGCGGACCTACTTCGTCGGGTACAACAAGATGGTCAAGCGAAGTTAGACGACCTAGGTTATTTGGTGAGTTACGGAGATAGCTATGTGTTCAAAGCGTTGGATTTGTCCGGTTTTCATTATGAACCCGTAGACGCAACACTAGCCGGGCAGCAACAACCTATCACAACGGAAGTACCGGAACCGGACAAGGAAGAAATAGTATCTAAAACCGAGGAGGATGCTGGTGTCGATGATGAGCCGCTGACGGAGGGGCAAGCAACAAACGAGATAGAGCAACCCGTGGCAGCAGCTATCGTAGAACCTGCTGTTGCCGATGAAGAAGAGATACCAACATCCAGCAGTAACACTATATGGTATGTCATTACTGCATTGATCGCGGTAGGTATCATGGTGGCGTTGTATTTTGCAAACCAAAACCAACCAGGATCGAAAAAACAAGTGTCTGATGTCGATTCGACGCTACGTGAACAAGATACAGCGGCGCTTTCTCTTGTAGCAGATTCCACAATGGTTACGGATTCATTAGGACAACATTTTATAGATAGCACTGAAACAAAAGCAATAGAGCAGGGGCCGTTGGTTCCCGAGCACCACATATGGCAAATTGTAATAGGCTCACACAAGACTTTGGCGCAAGCTTTTGAACAAGCTGAATCCTACCATAAAGCTGGGTTCCCGCGAGTTAGGGTGATTCCAAGCAATCTGGCAAAGAATCGGAAGAAAGTAATTTGGGATTCTTACGAAACAAAACAGGAAGTAGATTCGGCGCTGAGATATGTGCAAAGGCATCATATAAAGGATGCTTGGCCAGATAAGATTAAATAAGTAGTAAATAAACCCCATAAACAAATATTATAAAGACAATGTCAGTTATGCAAGAGATGGATTCTTTGAACACAGTTCAACAGCAGGCTATAGAGTTAGCGACTACAGAGGAGAGCCTAAACATGATTCAGATGTTGATGAAAGGAGGATGGATCATGATTCCGATCACGTTTCTTTTGTTTCTCGCATTGGTTATCTTCTTTGAGCGGTATATAACGATCAGAAAGGCGACAAAATCGGACACAGGTTTGATGTCGCAGGTGAAGAGTAATGTAATGTCTGGGCGCTTAGATGCAGCGGTTGCCATTTGTCGCTCCAATAATTCAGCTTTGGGACGGATGCTCCAAAAAGGGCTGTCTCGGGTAGGGAGACCTATTAAGGATATAGAAGGAGCCATAGAAAATGCGGGCAAACTCGAAGTTTCCAAATTGGAGAAAAATATCAATATTTTGGGTATCGTGGCAGGTATCGCCCCTATGATGGGCTTCGTCGGAACAATTTTTGGGGTTATCCAGATCTTCCGTGAAGTTGAGCTGGCCGGAGGTATAGACATCGGTACGGTTTCCGGTGGTCTTTATGTCAAAATGATCGCGTCAGCTAGTGGGTTGACGGTAGGGATTTTGGCATATATCGGTTACCATGCATTGAATATGATGGTAGAACGGTTGATTCTCCGTATGGAAACGGAGGCGGTGGAATTTATCGATTTATTAGATGAGCCGGGAGCGTAAAACTTTAAGGGATGAATTTAAGAAATAGACGACATAGACCCACAGCAGAAGTGCATACAGCTGCACTGAACGATATCATGTTTTTTTTGATGTTGTTTTTCTTGTTAGCATCTGCTGTGGCCAACCCGCAAGTGGTTAAATTGTTGTTGCCAAAATCTAGTGCGGGTGAGCAATCAGTAGCGAAAAAAACCATGACGGTTTCCATTACATCAGATTTAACTTATCACGTAGATAAGCAGCCGGTCAATTTAGAACAATTGGAACCATTGATTCAATCGAATATATCGACTGGTGAGGAATTGACGATTATGTTATACGCAGACAGTGCTGTACCCATCCAAAACGTCATCGCTGTAATGGATATCGCGAACAGGAATCGGGTAAGGATGGTTTTGGCGACGGAACCAAAGAAAGATTAGCATTAAACGATTTGACCATCGTATGGTCAAACGGTTAATGATTATCTACGTCAAGCTATCATTAACCGTTCAAGGCAGAAATAAATAGATGAAATAGACATGTACTACCATTCACAAGAGGAAAATAATATGCCCAAGGCAGTTGGTTTGTCGACTGCAGTGATGGGGTTATTCGTGTTAATCGGTTTCTTTATCGTATTTGGAGGGGATGTACCGCATTATGGGATGGGCGGCATCATTGTTAATTACGGTACTTCTGACGAGGGTATGGGAGATGATTATATGAGCGTCGATGAGCCATCGATGAGTGAAAATGCCAATAATGTACAACCCGATAAAGTAGATCCAAATACGACACCTGTGCCTACACCATCGCAGCAGGTGACGGATAAGGTTGTCGCTACACAAGATATGGATGATGCACCTGCAGTGCCTAAACAGGAGAAGCCTGTACAGGCGAATGCAGACGTCGCGACAGCGGAAAAGAAAGAATCGAAACCAGCAGTGAATCCAAACGCTTTATACAAAGGCAAACAAAATAACGCTACTGGAAGAGGAGATGGAACCGGAACGACGGCCGGAAATCAAGGTAGCAACCTTGGAGATCCGCTAGCGAGCAATTATGGTGAAGGGGGATCGGGCGATGGAAATATGATGTTGACGATTGCGAACAGACGATTTGAAGTGCCACCCAAAATAGAAGATAATGGCCAGCAGGCCGGCCGTGTGGCGGTTGAGTTTAGGGTTAACAAAAACGGCGTGGTTACACATGCGCGAGCGGGCGTAAGAGGAACAACCATTTCGAGTCGCGCATTATTGGAGAAGTGCGAACGTGCGATGATGTCGGCGCGCTTGAATCAACTGCCGAATGCTCCCGAATCTCAAACAGGGATCATTGTTTTCAATTTCAAGTTAAGGTAGGCCTTTCTATAATATCGGCATGAACTGCAAACTTCATTGCGACTAAGCGATTATTTTAATGAAAGAGACGTATAAGGAGGTTATCGCGTATTTGTTTGCTCGATTACCCATGTTTACCCGTGACGGTGCAAGCGCGATAAAGAAGGATATCGACAATACGGTGCGTTTCTGCCAGGCACTGGGCAATCCCCATACACAATTTAAATCTATTCATGTCGCCGGGACAAACGGCAAAGGGTCTACATCGCATCTATTGGCTTCTGTTTTAGCATCCGCCGGATACAAAACCGGATTATATACCTCGCCTCATCTTGTCGACTTTAGAGAACGTATCCGTATAGACGGAGAGATGATCCCCGAAGAAAACGTGATTGACTTTGTTGATCGGCATCGTTCCTTGATAGAAGAGATACAACCCTCTTTTTTTGAGGTGACGGTAGCTATGGCATTTGATTACTTTGCGACAGAGCAGGTAGATGTTGCCCTTATTGAAGTGGGATTGGGGGGGAGGCTGGACAGTACCAATATTTTGCTTCCCGAGTTATGTGTGATTACCAATATTGGAATGGACCATACCGATTTGCTCGGAAATACATTGGCGGAAATCGCAGCGGAGAAAGCCGGCATCATCAAACCAGGAGTGCCCGTGGTCGTATCCGAGCGCGACGAAACGATAGCGCATATTTTTGAACAGAAAGCTCGCGAAATGAACGCCCCTTTACGTTTTGCTTCATCAGAGTTAACCGTGCAAACCTGTGAACATAGTGGCCAAGGTCTACTGGTAACGGTAGCGGATAATATTCGTCATCAGACGAAAGACCTATATGTTGGACTAGCGGGACATTATCAACAAAAGAATATCTTGGGTGTCTTGACCGCAGTGGATGAACTGCGGAAACGGAATTGGACGATCGGTACAGAACAATTATGTGAGGGGCTTGCCAACGTAACGCGAAATACAGGCTTACAAGGGAGATGGCAGACCCTATCAAGAGATCCGCTCATCGTATGTGATACGGGGCATAATGAGGATGGTATCCGGGAGGTTCTTGCAACCATCTGGTCAACACCGCACAGGAAGTTGCATATTGTCATTGGTGTAATGCGAGATAAAGACATAAGTCACATGCTACCACAACTTCCAAAAGATGCTGTTTACTATTATTGTAGTCCGGCTATTTCACGCGCAATGCTCGCAACAGAATTGAAAGACAAAGCAATGCAATACGGCTTGAAAGGTATGGCGTACCCGTCCGTCAGTAGCGCAGTGCTTTCTGCAAAAGAAGCATATCAGGAGGGGGACTTAATTTTCGTGGGTGGAAGTAATTTCGTAGTGGCCGAGGTGCTAAAAGATTACAGCGACATCCGCTGATTTTATCCGTTTTCATCGGGTGAGTCCTTTTGTTGCAGTACACGCGGACGACTGTAATCCCGCACAATACCCTTTCCGTATTCATTGCTGTATACTTTGATCAGTACGCCAATAGAGGAGAGGATCAACGGTCCAAAAATAAGCCCAAGCATGCCGAAGAGATTCAAACCTAGCAGTACGCCAAATACAGTGATCATCGGTGGGACATTTCCAATGGTTTTTAAGATAGTAAAGCGTAAAATGTTATCGATTCCGCCTACTAAAAAGAAGCAATAAAGGGTTAAACCAATGGCGTTGCCGAGTGAACCCGTTGCGAATGCGACCAGGCAGATGGGGACGTAAATCGCCATCGTTCCCAAAATCGGAATAATAGAAGCCACTCCCGTCAGCAGCCCAAGTAAAATATAACTTTCAACCCCGAAAATCCAATACCCGACTATCGCAACCACACCTTGGAAAAATCCGAGGATAGGAATGCCGAGCGCATTTGAGCGTACCATCATATTTACTTCGTCCCATATCTCTTGCTTACTCATGCGGCTGAATGGAAGGGCACGGTAAATTGTGATTTCCATCCTTTTTGAATGCACCTGCATAAAATACAGTACGAAGAGTGCTACGACTATATTGATCGCGACCTCAGCGACCGAATTTAAGATGCTGGGGACATAGCGGGTTAAATTTTGCAAGAAAGTTAGTAAAGCGGCGTCCGACATATCGATATCTTTTAAGAGAGGTTTATCGGCCATGTATTCCTTCAGCATATTAAACTTTTGCACAATTTCTTCGCGATTCCCCAAAAAGCTGTTAAGTTGCGCAATCAGATAATCAATAAGTGCCCAAAGAGGCAGTACGATAAATACAATTGATAACACGATGAAAAAGATACTAGCCAATGGCTTGCTCCATCGGCGAACTTCTGTAAGATGAAAATACGACTTACGGAACAAGATATAAAGCGTAATAGCGCCCAAAAATCCGGGCAAATAATAGGATAGGCTGCTGAAAACGAGGATCAATATCAAGACAATGATCAGGATCAGCATAATCTGATTGATGGAGTTGTTGTTAATTTGTTTGTATTTCATCGCTCGTCGATATACGGCACAAAATACATAATTAGCGTTAGGTTTTGAAATCTAATATGCTTTTTTCGGTATTCCATATCTGCGCCTCTATCGCTTCAATATCTGTTCTATTTCTGGCTGAATGATTTTTACCATGCGCTCGAAACCGACATCTGTTGGATGAGTGCCATCCACAGTGCCTTCGTAGTCATCCCCAATAAGGTGATCTGCTGGCAAGTAGAAGAGATTCTTATAACCTGCTGCAAGTAATCGTTCATATTCTGCTTTGAAATTGATGTTTTGTTCATGTCGCTTTTTCTTCCATTCGAGGTTGTAATTTCCGATTTGTCTAATAATACTCTCTATCAGCAGGATTGGCGTATGGGGATGTGCTTTCCGAAGTTCCTGTACGAAAGCAAAAGTGCGCTCCGTAACTTGCTGAGGCGAACAGTTAGGTACACAATCTAGGACAATCAAATCTACATCTTGAATGTCGTTTATCATTTGGGCAACTCCCAGTTCCATCTTTGCGTTTCCACTGACACCCATATTGATGACATCCGCATTTATACCACGTGATATCTTCGCTGGATACGCCAAGCCCGGACGACTAGCCGATGCACCATGTACGATGCTGGAACCGTAAACAATTATTTTTTTATCAAACTGCTGCACGGTAGGGAAAAAGGTTGCGTGTTCGTCGATGTGAAGCTGAAACGATCGGAGTTCTTTATAAAGCGGAAAATACAGTAGGAATTCCTTTTCTGTTTTCTCCATGTTTTCGACGATCGTAAAACGGCTCGCTACGTTCTTTAGGTTTGGGCGTGCCACACCAGCGAAGCGCCAACCGTCGGACTCTTTTACATAAGCGTCAAATCCGCGGGACATGATGGGAGTGGAGTTGTTAGCTAATGCGGCGTCGGCGGTTTCCCAATCTATAGAGAGCTTCGCGCTATTCGTACGGAACGTGACAAACAGCCCTGCCGAATGCGTAAATAATTTCTTTACGGCGGGGGGGAGATTCTCGTATTTTGTGGTGTCTATTCGATGAAAACCAAGGTTTTCCGTAAACGCCCTGCCTTGGATGGTGAGTTTGGAGGATGGAATGACCTGTTGGGCTTTTATACCTGAAAGGCTGCTTAATAATCCGACAATGATCAAGAGATATTTCGTTCGCATAGTTATTAAAGATGAGGTCCCCCAAACTTAGATAAAATGTTTTGCTTTTTAAAATTCATTATTGTACCTTTGCAGACCTTATTGTAGGGATTACAAGAAGATAGAATATTTTATTAATTATTTAATTTAAGCAAAAGCAAGTGAATACGTTAAGTTACAAAACTGTCTCTGCCAACAAAAACACCGTTAACAAGGAGTGGATTGTTGTTGACGCTGAAGGAGAGATTTTGGGGCGCTTAGCAAGCCAGATTGCGAAAGTAATTCGTGGCAAGCATAAGCCGGAGTTCACCCCACACGTAGACTGTGGAGATAACGTGATTGTTATCAATGCAGACAAAGTTAAGTTGACTGGAAACAAGTTAAGCGAGAAAGTGTACACACGTTACACAGGCTACCCAGGTGGTCAGCGCTTTACCTCTCCAAAAGAGTTGTTAGCTAAACATCCAGAACGCCTTGTTGAAAAAGCGGTTCGAGGAATGTTACCTAAAAACCGTTTAGGTCGTCAATTATTCAAAAACCTTTATGTTTATGCTGGGACAGAGCACAAACATGAGGCACAACAACCAAAACCAGTTAAATTTTAAGGAGAGCAAATATGTCAACAACGAATACTTCAGGAAGAAGAAAAACAGCTGTTGCCCGCATTTACTTATCAGCTGGTAGCGGAAACATTACCGTAAACGGTAAAGATTATAAAACATATTTCCCAACATTGCCATTGCAATACATTGTTACCCAGTCTATTGAGGTGGCGGGTGTTGCAGGGAATTTTGATGTGAAAGTTAACGTCGATGGTGGTGGTGTCAAAGGCCAAGCCGAAGCTGTACGTTTAGCAATTGCTAAAGCTTTGGTGGAGCTAGACCCAGAAGTAAAACCAGCGCTACGTGCAAAAGGCTTGATGACACGCGATGACCGTATGGTAGAGCGTAAGAAACCAGGACGTCGTAAAGCACGTAGAAGATTCCAATTCAGTAAACGTTAATCAAAGGAGGATCAAAAAATGGCAAGAACAACATATCAAGAATTATTGGATGCAGGTGTTCACTTTGGTCACCTTACTCGTAAGTGGGATCCGAAAATGGCTAAGTACATTTTCATGGAACGCAATGGTATTCATATCATCGACTTGAACAAAACGCTAACGAAATTAGAAGAAGCTGCTTCAGCTATCAAGCAAATCGTAAAGTCGGGTCGTAAAGTATTATTCGTAGCAACGAAAAAACAAGCAAAAGAAATAATCTCTGAACAGGCGAAAGCTGTAAACATGCCTTTCGTAACAGAAAGATGGTTGGGAGGAATGCTTACAAACTTTGCAACAGTGCGTAAGTCTATCAAGAAGATGTCCAACATCGACAAGATGCAAAAAGATGGTACGTACGCCGTATTGTCTAAAAAAGAGAAGTTGATGATTCAACGTGAGCGTATCAAGCTGGAAAGCCTTTTAGGAGGTATCGCTGACTTGAACCGTTTGCCTGCAGCTTTGTTTATCATCGATGTGAAAAAAGAACATATCGCGGTTTCAGAAGCAATTAAGTTGAACATTCCTACTTTTGCAATGGTCGATACAAACTCAGATCCTTCTAATATCGATTTTCCTATTCCGGCAAATGATGATGCAACAAAATCGATCAGTTTGATTGCTGAAATTATCGGAAAAGCAATCCAAGAAGGTTTGGATGAACGCAAACGCGATAAGGAAGAGGAAGCTGAAAAAGAAGCTGCGGCTGCTAAGGCTGCGGTAGACAACGGTGAAGCTGAAGAAGCTAACACTGGAAAACGTCCTCGTAAAGCAAAAGACGGAGAATAATATTTCTCCGTATTAAAGCCGGATAAACAAGTGTTAGTCTTTATGGAGCCCTGCTTCACGGAGTCTATCCAGGTTTGTCCGGTTTTTTTCTTAGATTGTATATTTTCAAAGGATAGAAAAGAAGCCTTGTTGTGCTTTTATCTGGCCAGCGGAAATGTTTCATGAGGGTTTTCCTTTATTTAACAAAAGTTTAATGCCTGCGTTGTATATATTTGTTATACTTGTCAGGCTGTCGAATCTTAAAATTATTAAAGAAATAAAAACATGTCAGTACAAATTTCTGCATCAGATGTAAACAAATTGCGTCAACAAACTGGCGCTGGTATGATGGATTGTAAAAAAGCGTTAGTAGAATCAAATGGTGATTTCGAAGCAGCTATCGACTACTTGCGTAAAAAAGGCGCTAAAGTGGCTGCGAGCCGTCAGGATCGCGATTCTAACGAAGGTGTGGTTATCGCTAAGGCTGCTGCTGATGGTAAATCAGGTATTGTGGTAGAGGTAAACTGTGAGACAGACTTTGTAGCGAAAAATGCAGATTTCGTAGCTTTCGCAGAGAAAATCGCTGACGTTGCGTTGCAAAATAACCCTACTTCTGTAGATGAACTGAAAGCGCTAACATTAGATGGTAAGCATATTGCCGATGCTTTAATTGAACAAACAGGCGTAATCGGTGAAAAAATCGATATCTCGAAATACGAGTCAGTTTCTGCTGAGAAAGTGATTGCGTATATCCACGGTAACTATCGTTTAGGTGTATTGGTGGGTCTATCCGCAGATGCAGCTGGTGCTGATGATGCTGGTAAAGATGTGGCAATGCAAATTGCAGCCATGAATCCTGTTGCTATTGATAAAGATGGTGTAGATCAAGAAACCATCGATCGCGAGATCGCCATCGCAAAAGAGCAAATCATTGCAGAGGGAAAACCAGCTGAAATGGCAGAAAAGATTGCGCAAGGTAAATTGAACAAGTTCTTCAAAGACACGACTTTGTTGAACCAAGAGTTTGTAAAAGACTCTTCAAAAAATATTGCTCAATTCTTGGATTCTGTTTCTAAGGGCTTGACAGTTACAGCATTTAAGCGTGTACAGTTAGGCGCATAATTTCGGCGGCAAAAGATATTTTTTGCCAGAATGCTTAATAAAGATTTAGCCTGTCCGGATAATGGACAGGCTTTGTTTTTACCCGTATTCTTAAAATTTAACCTATTTTAAGATACAAACGCTAAACTTTTGCTTTTTTTTGTCATCTTTATAAAGTGGAGGTTTGTTCCATTATAATAAACAGGAAGAAATTTGAATGAATATGTATAAAAAAGTAGCTTATATAGGATTACTTGTCATCGCGGGATTGTTTTACACTTTGAATATTTATGCACAACAGGGACAAATTGAAGAGAAACCTTATAAGCAATTGTTGGTTGAGGTAGAGGAGAAACTTCGTACGGGAGATTTGGCCGGAGCTATCGAAAAATTAGACGATATCCTCGCAAAATATCCCGATGCGGCAGAAGTATATTATGCAAAGGCACTGTTGTACGGACAGGCACGAAATTTTGATGTCGCTGTTCCTTTGGCCGAGAAAGCCCTGGAAATAGAACCAAAGCATATATTATATCTCAACTATCTTGTTGAGTTGCATAAAAGTCAGGGAAATATCGCTGGAGCGATTCCAGTGATCGACCGTGCAATTGGTGTATATCCGGACAATGCATCTTTGTACCGGGAGAAGATGTTATTATTGCATGCTTCTAAGCAATCAGACGAAGCTTTGCAGGTCTATGATGAGGCTGTTGCGAAATTTGGAAGTTCTGATACCTTGGATGTTATGAAGGCAGAGATGCTGGTTGATTTGAACAGGAAGCAAGAGGCGGAAAAAATACTATTACCACGACTAAAGAATAACTCCACCCTTCGTCAAGTGTATAGTACCCTAGGCTTCATTTACATGGAAAGGAATTCATCCAAACAGGCTATACAAATATTGGAGCAAGGGTTAGCGAATACGAACGACCACCTGTTGTATTTAGACCTTGCAGACGCCTATACAGCAGGAAAGAAAGACAGACAGGCATTTGAAGCCTTGCGAAAAGCATTTGAATCGCCAGATGTTAACTATATGGATAAACATCGTGTCATGTTTACGCTTTTGAGTGGCAAGTCCGAACTGCCGTTAGGGCAGATTCAGGATTTGGCAAATATATTGGTGTTAAAACACCCACGCATTGCGGATAGCCATGTAGCGAAAGGAGATGTGCTTTGGCGGAGGGGAAATCTGCAGGAAGCGCGGTCGCTGTTTCTTACCGCAGTAGGGATTAACAGAGCACACATCGACGCTTGGCGCATGTTGATGAATGTGGAAATGGCGCTTAACGAGGTAGACCAAGCCGTTAATCACGGCCTGGAAGCATTAGAAGCAAATCCGAATAACCCAATGCTTCTCTACTTTACAGGGTTAGCATACATGGTCAAGGATGACGGGGATAATGCCCGTAAGTTTATGGAAGCGGCGCTGGATAATAGCGGAGCGGAAAATACATATTTACAATCGCTTATCTACGCAGGTCTTGGTGATTTATATCATAAGTTGGAGATGGCCGAAGTGTCTGATGTTGCCTATGAAGAAGCTATTAAATTGGATAGCACGAACGCAACAGCAATGAACAATTATGCGTATTATTTAGCGGAACGTAACGAGAAATTAGAACTGGCGGAGAAGTTGTCTAGACAGTCAAACGAATTGGAGCCGGGTTCGAGCACCTTTCAAGATACTTACGCGTGGGTACTCTTTAAGCAAGAAAACTATAAAGAGGCGTTAAAATGGATCGAAAAGGCTGTGCAAGGGTCTTCTCCATCAGCAGTACTCTATGAACATTATGGCGATATACTGTTTAAGTCCGGTAATAGCAAGGAAGCAATAAGGAAGTGGAAAAAGGCTTTGACCATGCGCGATGGAAGTGGTATAGATGTGGAAAAGTTAAAGTCGAAAATAGCAACAGAAAGTTATGTGGAGTAGAATAATTATAACGTTGGCAATAGGTGCATTGATTTTTACTTCTTGTAAAACGAAACGAAAAATAGCGATGCCATCTCCTGATACACCAACGGAAATCAGTGCAGCGAGTGCAGCAAGTATCAAGACTTTTGAAATGAATAATCTGGATTTTCATACGTTTTCCGGACGAGCAAAAGCAAAAATCGAGATGGGTAAGAATGCGCATGACGTTACATTGAATGTCCGCATAGAACGAAATAAGGCGATATGGTTATCGGTGACGGCGATACTTGGGGTCGAAGTGGCTCGCATTTTAATTACACCAGATAGTGTTAAAATACTCAATAAATTTCAGGGAGAGTATATCGCAAAGCCTTTTTCGTACATATATAATTATACAAATCGAGGCGTTACGTTTGCTACGTTACAGGATTTACTAATGGCAAATGTGTCCTCTAACTTGTTACGTACCGAAAATGTACAGGTAGCTAGCGCTACGGATGAGTTTATCGTGGTTGGGATTAAGGAACAGTTATCCTATCAGTATCGGATAAACAAGGAAAACAGGCCATTTAACTTTGTCTTACAAGAAGTGGGAGGAACACACAATCTCGAAGCTTTTTATGGAGATTATGCTAAAACGGTTGGGTATAATTTTCCGCGGAATGTAGCGTTAAATATCGTGGGAGAGGAAGTGTCATTAAAAGTACAATTAGGTTATAACCGCGTGGCTTTTAACGAAAATATAGAGATGCCTTTTTCTGTTTCTAGTAGATACAAAGTAATAAATTAGTGATTATCACAATAAAAGCACAAAATAATCTTTATTTTTGTAGGCTTGTTTGCCGAGATATAGAGAAAAACGGTTCATGGATATAAAAAAAATACTATTTAGCTTCTTGTTTGTTTGCGGTGTTGGACTAGGGTATGTTTCTGCCCAGAGCAGTGCAGAACTAAAAAAGCAACGGGAAAAGATAGATGCGGAGATTGCCGAGTTAATGAAGATTGTGCGCGCAAAAACGCAAGAAAAGTTGCTTTCTCAAAAAGAGGTGAATGCGCTGAGTCGCCAATTAAATCTTCGGGAAGACAAAATCAAGACGATCAATGCAGAGCTGCGGATTATCAAAAATAATATCCAAAAGAATACGAAAGCGGTTAACCAATTAAAGGCGGAGTTGGAAAAGATGCGGAGCGATTATGAAAAAATGATTCTTTTTGCATTTAGGAACAAAAATGGGTATAATAAACTGATGTTTATTTTCGCGTCGAAAGATTTTAACCAAGCCTTTAAGCGCGTAAAATATTTACAACAGTTTAACGATGCGCGTAAGATAAAAGTGGCAGAAATTGAAGCGACCAAGAAGGAAATAGAACTGAAAATTGCACAATTGGAGAGCGATCGCGAAACGCAAAACAAACTGTTAAAGGAACAAGAAGGAGAGAAAGCAATTATTGCCAAAGACCGATCAGCGCATGCACAGGAGCTTAGTCAGTTGAAAAAAGAAGAATCCACGTACAGAGGCCAGTTAAGTCAGAAGCAACAGGAAAAGAAACGTATCGACGCGATGATACAGGCGGCAATCCGAAGGGAGATTGAAGCACAACGCAAACTCGCAGAAGAAGCGCGAAGAAAAGCCGCTGAAGCAGAGGCTAAACGGACGGGCAAATCCGTCGAGGAAGTTGAGAAGTCTGCACCTCGGAAGTCGGATAGCGAAGTCTTGCGTTCTACACCGGAAGCAGCTAAGCTCTCAGCAGATTTCAAATCCAATCGCGGACGTTTGCCGTGGCCGGTGGCTCAAGGAAATATTGTGCGTAACTTTGGATTCGAAACCGTAGAACGTAACGTGCGGATCGACAACTCCGACGTAGCGATTCGAACAGCGGACAACGCATCGGTAAAAGCAGTTTTCGAAGGGGATGTTGTACAAGTAATCGGAAGTTTTGTGGTTATTAAACACGGTGAGTATTTCACCTCGTATTCCAATCTGAAAAGTGTGTCGGTGAGACGTGGTCAAAAAGTAGGGAGAGGGCAACAGATTGGTACAGCAGGTGAAGATCCAGATGCTGGATATTCTATCGTGAATTTTGGTGTGTTTCAAGGACAGACCGCGATGAATCCCGTTTCCTGGTTAGCAAAATAATTACAAGAAATTCAGAATTTTAATTATATATTTGTAATGCGTTGATAATGAAAGCAACGCTAAGAATTTTAAAACTATGTATACATCGGGATTATTATTTATTGGGACGCAAGAGATTATTATCATAGTAGTTTTGGTTTTGTTACTTTTTGGAGGCAAAAAAATTCCAGAATTGATGCGTGGTCTAGGACGTGGGGTGAAGGAATTTAAAGATGGACAACGTGAAGAACCTACTGAGAACCAAAACAGCACAAATAATAACAATAACCCGCAGAACTAACTAGGGTAAGAAATAAGAGTTTCATGGAGGGCCGGCCCTCCATGAAACTCTTTAGTTTTTTTTGGAAGTAAATGTACTACTTGGGGAAGATATACGTTTACATATAAAAACACCTAATACCGTATGATTAAAAACCGTTTCTGGTTAATACTTTTTTGTGTACTCGGATTAAAAACATCACTACATGCCCAGGATATGGTCAGTGCGGAGACAGAGCTCGTACCGCTACATCTTATAGAGGCAGCATCTAGCCAACGGGAGATTATTATTTCTGCTTTGGATTCGCTTAAAACCTTGTCTTATTGTGATCCTTTGTATACGAAGGAAGATTCAGTGGTTTTTAATCGTATGCGTAAAATACAGAGAACCATTCCATTAGCCTTGAACGAAAAAATAAAATCCTATATTGATAAATATATTTCCCGTAATTACAACCCCTATTTGAGTAAGTTACAGGGACTGGCGGAATATTATTTTCCGATATATGAAAAAATACTTGCTGAAAACCAGCTACCAGATGAAATCAAATATATATCTGTTGTCGAGTCGTCATTAGATCCACATTTGGTGTCCCGGTCAGGTGCTGTAGGTTTATGGCAATTTATGTATCCTACGGCAAAAGGTTATGACCTAACGATGGATAGTTATATAGACGAACGTAAAGACCCCTATGCGGCTAGTTATGCAGCAAGTCGTTATTTTCTCGATGCCTACGACGAATTTAATGATTGGTTGTTAGCGTTGGCGTCTTATAATTGTGGAAGAGGATGTGTACGCCGTGCTATTCAACGATCGGGATTAGAAAGTCCTAATTTTTGGGAACTATCCGCTTATTTACCAAAGGAGACACAAGACTATATACCGAAATTCATTGCGATGACATATACGCTAAAACACGCGGACGAATATGGGATATCGGCAATGACAAATGATTTTGCTTGGGAGGCAAAACCGATTATGGTGGAAAAAACAGTCGATTTGCAACAAATTGCTTACGCCGTCAATCTACCTTTAGAAACGATTAAAAAATTCAATCCTGCGTACAAACGCTCTGTTATTAATGCCAGCGCCGAAAGTCCACGACGTTTGATCCTGCCGGATACCGAATATCTTAGTGATAGCTTATTGTATGCTGCATTGAATAACCAATTGGACGTTTCGGGAGATAGGTTAGCAAGGGTGGAAGAAATATCACCCACACCCACAACGACACACCTATCTGCCAAAAAGCGTAGATTGGCAGCAACTTCGAGTAAATTTACCAAACGTTCGGCTGCGACCTATACGACATATACGGTGAAGAAAGGGGACACCTTATCACATATTGCGGCTCGATTTAAAGGGGCTACCATATCTCAAATAAAAGCAGATAACAGCTTACGGAGCACTCGGCTTAAAATAGGGCAGAAGTTAAGGATCAAGAAATCTTAAAACACTACGACAGCCACGCAGCATCTTCCCGTTGGTCAACTTCCTCAAGCTCAACTTCGACGTGTTCCTTTAATATGGTGGAGAGTTTCAGACCATAATAATCACTGAATAAGGGGAACTGATGATGAGAACGGTCAATCAATACCGCAGTCCGCATTTTTTTGAGCGGAACATTGAGAAATAAACCCAAACCATAAGCCAAGGTACGGCCACTATTGAGAACATCATCAATGAGTATAAGGACTTTATTTTTTGCAGTTTCAATAGGTACATCGGTGGTTGCTTCTAAGCTTCTTTTCGTTTTCGAAATAGTGATTTTAATAAGTTCGATTTTCTTTTCCGGAGCAATATGCCTTAAAAGCTTTTGAAGCCTCTTAGCGAATACATAGCCTCGGTCTGCAACGCCCACCAACACCAAGGATTTTTCTTCAAAATTATCTTCGAGAATTTGGTACGCGATACGAATAGACTTTTGATGGATCTGCTCTTTATCAAGAATGAGTGTTCGTTTGTTAGACATATTATGCACGTTGATTACAGTGTATAAAAATACAAAATCTTATCAAAAAAAAGGTTCGGATAATTTATACATCCGAACCTTCTTATCATGTCATGAGAGAAAAAAACTAGTGTAAATTTTTATCTTCGTCATCGGAGCTGGCGTCAGCTAGCATCGCTTCGTTTATTTCTGAAGGTCTGCCTCCATTATAATAATATCGTTTCCAATAAGCTTCATTAAGATTGCTAATCATTACTCCTCTACTCGATGCGGCATGGGCAAACTTGTCGTCACCTAGGTAAATACCGACATGTGTGATTTGCCTGCTGCGAATTTTGAAAAATACTAGATCTCCTGGTTGTAGATCATTTTTGCGAACTGGTTTTACGTTGGCGTATTGATTACGACTGTTGTAACCTATCGTGGTATTAAAAACATTTTCATAAACAGCAAGTGAAAATTTGGAACAGTCTATCCCTTTCTTAGAATCTCCGCCTAAGCGGTAGGGAGTACCTAGCCACTCGTACACGAATTGATAAAGTTTCGTATTTGCCATGGCGTTGGAGGCAACGCCCATTATTTGTGAAAAATATTCTTTGGCTAGATTGTCAGGGTCAGCAGAGGTTGATTTTGCTGTTTGTGCCTGAGACACTACACATAAGCCTACGAAGAGCATGCCTGCTATCAGTTTTTTTGTATTCATTATGTTCGCCTATTTCACTTGATTATGATACGTTCAGTGTTTTGTCTTATATTTTCTACAGGACTGAAGCAAATCTAATACATAATGTCTATGCTTCCAAGCATATCGTTTATTATTTTGCTGTTCTTTAACGAATTTTAACATTTTTTTTATCGGCATTCAGTATTGCTATCTGGTGATCCGGGTCGCTAAACAGCTACTTTCTGTAAAACTTCTTTATTAAAATTTTAACGAAAATTAAAAATATTTGATGGATTCAAATAAAAACTCCTATATTTAGATCGTTTTTCAAAAATATGGAAAGTCTACACATTATTATTACAACGATTATTATTACCACCGACACTATCCACCGGAGGAAGTAATTCTATTGTATAAGAAAGTGTACATAAAATATAGAGCCTTCCTCCAAATGGGAAGGCTTTTTTGGTTAGTATACACATTATTTTAAATTATAAATAAACTGAAATGAAAGTATTAAAGTTTGGCGGGACATCAGTTGGCAATGTGGAAAGTGTAAAGGCAGTATTAGGCATTGTTAAGAAGTCTTACGACGAGGGAGAAAAGCCTTTGGTTGTATTGTCAGCGATGGCTGGCGTAACGAACTTACTCACAAGAATGGCAGAAAATGCTGCCGAGCAGATTTCTTTTGATGACGATTTGAAATTGTTGGAAGAACGTCATTTTGAAGTAGTGAAAAAACTCATCGCGGTAAAATATCAAAATCCGGTTTTTACTCGGTTAAAGTTGTTACTTAATGAATTAGAGGAGATTCTGCAAGGTGTTAGTGCGCTTCGCGAGCTGAGCTTACAAAGTAAAGATTTAATTGTTTCTTTCGGTGAACGATTGTCAAATTACATGGTCGCTAAAGTGATGGAGCAATACGTTGAGCGAACGGAATTTGTCGATGCTTCTCATTATATAAAAACGGATTCCAATTTTGGACATGCACATGTAAACGAGGAAATTACGAATCAGCTTATTCAGTCACTTACCCATACGCATACTGATAAACTTTTGTTCGTTACTGGTTTTATAGGCTCAAACGAAGCTGGTCGCGTTACAACGTTGGGAAGAGGAGGGTCCGATTATACAGCTGCAATTTTTGGATCGGTATTGCGGGCCACCGCCATTGAGATATGGACAGACGTCAATGGGATGCTGACGGCTGATCCGCGTATTGTAAAGAAAGCATTTTCGCAACCAACGTTATCGTATAACGAGGCAATGGAACTTTCTTATTTTGGAGCGAAGGTAATATATCCGCCTACGATGATTCCGGCTTTTTTGAAGAAAATTCCCATTGTAATCAGAAATACATTTGAGCCAGAATTTCCGGGTACCGTTATTCAGTTCGAGAGCGGAAAGTCTGTTTATCCGATCAAGGGGATTTCATCTATTGCTGATATTTCTGTTATCAACGTTTCTGGAAGCGGAATGATCGGAAAATCGGGATTTAGTGGGCGGCTATTTACATTGTTGGCAAGAGAGCAGATAAATGTGGTGCTGATCACACAGTCATCTTCTGAACATAGTATTACTTTTGCCGTCCACCCCAGCGATGCAACGAAAGCTGTGCAGCTTATTAAGGCAGAATTCGAACTAGAATTGGATGCAAATAAACTGGTTTTACCCACGGTAGAAAATGAGCTTTCGGTGTTGGCCATTGTAGGTGAGAATATGAAACGTACACCTGGCATGTCGGGCCGCTTGTTCCATGCATTAGGAAGAAATGGTATCAATGTGCGTGCTATCGCGCAAGGCTCTTCTGAGCTCAATATTTCCGTTATTATCGAGAAGGAAAACATGGCTAAAGCATTGAATACTGTACATGACGCGTTTTTCTCGGAGTTAAAGAAGACCCTATATGTATTCAGCGTGGGTACGGGTAATATTGGTGCCACGTTATTTAAGCAGATCCATGAACAGTATGGCTTTTTGGTAGAAAATAATGATCTGGAAATAAAGATTGCTGGTATTTCTAATTCTAGGAAAATGCTATTTGACGCGGAAGGCATCGATTTGACGGATTGGCGTACGAAATTGGAAGGCGAAGGAGAAGTGGCCGATTTGTCTAATTTTGTAGAACGGATGAAAGCAATGAATTTGCCTAACTGCGTCTTTATTGATAATACAGCCAGCCCGCTTCCATCCACTTATTATCTCGACATATTTAAATCCAATATTTCGGTTGTCACCTGTAATAAAATAGCGAATTCCGGCGAATATAAGCAGTACAAATCACTCCATGATACAGCCCGTAAATATGGCGTGGACTTTTTTTATGAAACGAATGTTGGGGCAGGTTTACCGATTGTTAGGGTGCTAAAGGACTTGATGTTGAGCGGCGATCGTATTGTAAGGATCGAAGCGATACTTTCGGGAACTATTTCTTATATATTCAATAACTTTACAGGAGACGCCTCATTCTATGAAGTCGTGAAACGCGCTCAGGAATTGGGTTACACGGAGCCTGATCCCCGTGACGATTTGGGAGGAATTGATTTCATGCGGAAAATGTTGATTTTGGCGCGGGATGCAGGACATGTAATCGAACCATCTGACGTTGATCTCGGCGCTATCCTTCCTCAAGCCTGTTTGGAAGCAACATCTGTAGACGATTTCTATGCTGCGCTACTAAAAGCTGACCAATACTTCAATGAACTAAAAGAAGAGGCAGAAAGTCAGAAGAAAGTAATACGGTACATTGGTAAGTTGGAAGATGATAAAGTGTCCATTGCTTTAGAAATGGTCGATGAAAGCCATCCCTTCTACACATTGTCAGGAAGTGATAATATTATCTCTTTTACAACGGAACGTTATAAAGAACGCCCGTTGGTCGTAAAAGGTCCTGGAGCCGGCGCAGAAGTAACGGCAGCAGGTGTATTTGCCGATCTGGTTAATGTGGGAGCATAATCGAGACATGAGTGATAAGTTATATACAATGAATCAGAATAAAACAGCTAAAACAATAGATTTCAATAAAATTATGGATACCGTGCGCGTGTTTGCGCCTGCCACCGTAGCTAATATGATATGCGGATTCGATATATTGGGGTTTGCGGTGGATAATCCGGGCGACGAGGTCCTTATGCACCGTGTAGCGACACCTGGTGTACGTATTCGCTCGATTACTGGAGATGAGGGCAGATTGCCTTTGGACGCAGATAAAAACACGGTAAGTGCCTGCGTTAAAATGCTATTGGCACACCTAGGGATTTCAAAAGAGATCGGTGTGGAGATAGAGCTTATTAAGCATATGCCCATTGGCAGTGGTTTAGGGTCCAGTTCTGCCAGTACCGTAGCGGGATTATTTGCCATCAATAGTCTTTTGGGTAACCCATTGACCAAAGAAGAATTGCTGCCGTTCTGTGTGGAAGGCGAGCGTCTTGCTTGTGGTCATGGACATGCCGACAACGTAGCACCGGCACTGATGGGGGGAATCACGTTAATTCGCGGGCACCATCCTTTGGACGTGATTAAATTGCCGGTACCCGAGGAGTTATATGCAGGAATTGTTTTTCCAAGGGTCGACGTGCCTACGCGGGATGCTCGGCAACTCATCAAGGAAAAAGTTCTTTTGAAAGACGCGGTGACACAGTGGGGCAATATCGCCGGATTAATCGCAGGACTTTATGGAAGTGATTACGAGCTGATTAGCAGAAGTATGCACGATGTGCTTATCGAGCCTACGCGTGCTATTCTGATTCCCGAGTTTTACGTCATGAAGCAAATTGCACTAGACGCAGGGGCGTTAAGTTTTGGTATTTCAGGCTCGGGTCCTTCGGTAGTAGCTGTTTCTCGAGGAAAAGAAATCGCTGAAAATGCCGCAAATTTAATTCAGCAACATTTAACAGATTGCGAGATTGACAGTTTTAAATATGTATCGCCTGTCAATATCAATGGACCAAAGATTTTATAACAATAACAAAAAAATGAAACTATATAGTACAAATAATAAAGACCTTCGGGTTTCATTCCAAGAAGCCGTTTTCAATTCATTGCCTGCAGACAAAGGCCTCTATATGCCATCGGTTATTCCGTCGTTGGATACAGCTTTTATCCGTAATATCCAACAATATTCGCTGCAGGAGATTGCCTTTGAAGTAGCACATACGTTAATTGGCGACGATATTCCGAATGGTGATTTAAAGTCCATTATTGCCGATGCGATTAATTTTGATGCCCCTGTTCGGTTTTTGGATGCGGAAACAGCCGTATTGGAACTGTTTCACGGACCGTCGTACGCCTTCAAGGATTTTGGCGCACGGTTTATGAGTCGTGTTATGGGCTATTTCTCAAAGCAGGGAGACCAGTTGTTAGACGTTTTAGTTGCGACTTCTGGAGATACAGGAGGAGCCGTAGCATCAGGTTTTTTGGGTGTAGACGGTACACGTGTTACTATACTCTATCCAAAAGGAAAAGTTTCCAAAGTGCAGGAAGAACAGTTGACAACGAATGGGAAAAATATACGGGCCTTGGAGGTTGATGGTACGTTTGACGATTGTCAGGCGCTGGTGAAAACAGCATTTAATGATGCCGATCTTAATAAAGTACTACGGTTAACTTCTGCAAACTCTATTAATATTGCCCGATTGATACCACAAACGTTCTATTATTTTTGGGCGTATGCACAATTGAGATCACAAGGCATTTCCGAAGTAATCTTTACCGTGCCAAGTGGCAACTTTGGTAATATCGGCGCGGGTTTGTTGGCTTATAAAATGGGGTTACCCGTGAAGCATTTTGTAGCAGGAACCAACGTTAACGACACGGTCCCACGTTTCTTGCAATCAGGGAGCTATGATCCGAAGCCATCTGTGCAGACCCTGGCAAACGCCATGGATGTAGGTAATCCAAGCAACTGGGTTCGTATTCAGGATATGTTCGACAACAAGGTGGAGGAACTCCGTAGCATGATTTCTTCATACACGTATGACGACGAGCAGACAGTAAACGCTATGAAAGAACTCTACGATAAATATCAATATATTGCTTGTCCGCATACGGCTATCGCCTATCTAGCTTCGAATCAATATCGTCAAGATTATCCGGGAACATATGCTTCTGTGTTTTTGTCAACGGCTCACCCATGTAAGTTTCCAGATGCTATTTCCGAAGAGATATTCTCGAAAATTGAATTGCCTACAGGGGCAGAGGAATTGGCCGGAAAGCAGAAACTTGTGACAGAGATGTCGGTAGATTACGATGCGTTTAAAAGTTATTTACTGGCAAACACATAAAGCACCCCGCTGGGGAGACGAAAAAGCGTATTTTTGCAAACATGAACAAAATTATACTGCATAAAAATAAAGAAAAAGCAGCCTGGCAATTACACCCTTGGATTTTCTCCGGAGCGATAAAAACCGTCGAGGGAAAACCTGCGAACGGCTCAACCGTTAAGGTTTTTAATACCGATAAAGAATTTATAGCTTATGGTATTTACAATGCCCAGTCGCGAGTAGCTGTTCGCTTGCTGGAATGGAACCAGGAACATCCCATAGACGAACAGTGGTGGCGCAATCGGGTACGACGGGCCGTAGAGTTAAGAACCCCTCTGTTAACGGATCAGAACAATGCGGTCCGGTTAATTTTCGCCGAAGCTGATTTTTTACCTGGACTGATTGTAGATAAATATGGTGATTTCCTATCCGTGCAGATACATTCATCTGGTGTGGAAGTCGTGAAGATGATCATTGTTGATGAACTGGTACAGCTTTTACAACCTAAAGGGATTTACGAACGAAGCGATTTAAATGCTCGTCAACATGAGGGTTTGTCAGATGTAAACGGATTGCTGTACGGAGATATGCCGGCTGAATTTGTCGATGTGATAGAAAACGGTATCCGATACCAAATCAATATTGTCGAAGGACAGAAGTCTGGTTTTTACTGTGATCAACGGGATAATCGCTGGTTGACAGCACAATACGTAAAAGATAGACATGTACTAGACTGTTTCTGTTACTCCGGTGGCTTTACACTAAACGCTTTTAAAGCAGGAGCTTCTTCTGTTGTATCTGTCGATAGTTCTGCTTTAGCTATAGAGACGCTGAACAGGAATATCATGCTAAATGGTTTTAATTCTATTATACACACAGCTGTACAGGCAGATGTCAATAAGTACCTTCGTCAATTAGGTGAGGAAGGCAGAAAGTTCGATGTTATTATCTTAGATCCTCCGAAGTATGCGCCTTCGCGTTCTGCGCTAGACAAAGCGGCTAGAGCCTATAAAGATTTAAATAGACGCGCATTGCTCTTGTTGGAATCCGGTGGACTACTAGCTACATTCTCTTGTTCAGGAGCAATGGATATTGATACCTTTAAGCAAGTTTTGGCCTGGGCAGCATTGGACGCCGGGAAGGAAATCCAGTTTATTCGACATTTTAATCAACCAGAAGATCATCCAATTCGAGCATCGTTCCCAGAGGGCGAATATTTAAAAGGATTGTTAGTTCGAGTATTGTAGCGATGGATATTTGACAAAAATGTGAGAATGTTCAAAAAGTAAAGCTTTGATAAGACAACAAGACTTGGTATTTTTGTTCAAACTGTTTTGTTATGGCAAAGAAGTTATATGTTTCTAACTCTTCCGAATCCGCTCGGATGTTTAAAAATAATTTTTTAGAATCCTTGACCAAAGTACATTATACCGTGCCGCTGATATTTTGGATTCCAGTAATAGGTTATTTTATCTATAAGGCCTATGCAAAAGGGGAGATGTCCGTCGGCAACATTGCGTTGTATTATTTCGCCGGCTTGGCTTTTTGGACATTAGCAGAATACGTATTACACCGGTGGGTATTCCATTATGAACCGACCTCTAGTTGGGGCAAACGCATACACTTTATTTTTCACGGCGTACATCACGATTATCCGAAAGACCGTTTACGGCTTGTAATGCCATTATCGGCTAGTATTCCGTTGGCCGCTGTTATCTATTTTATTTTCAGTTTATTCCTTCCAGAGTTTATTTTAGCCTCTTTTTTTGCAGGATTTCTGTTGGGCTATCTGATTTATGACGAATGTCACTACGCCATGCACCACGCGAATTTTAAATCGGGTGTGTTTAAGAAAATAAAGGACCATCACATGTTGCATCACTATTCCGATCCAGAGCGTGGTTTCGGAGTTAGTTCTGCGATATGGGATGTTATATTCAACTCTGGGTTTAAGAAAAAGCAGAAGGCTACAACCTCACCAACGTATCAACGCCGATCCCCAAGTAAATCCAGCGCCAAAGGCGGCTAAGCAAATTAGGTCCCCATCCTTGATTTTTCCCGCTTCCCAGGCTTCGCATAAGGCGATGGGAACGGAGGCCGCAGTGGTATTGCCGTATTTTTGGATATTGTTAAATACCTGGTCATCATTCAATCCCAATGTTTTCTGTACAAACTGGGCAATCCGTAGATTGGCTTGATGCGGTATAAGCAAATCAATGTCGACCGATTTGAGATTGTTTTTTGCTAACGCTTCTTGTATAACTTCCGGAAACTTGACAACAGCTTTTTTGAATACAGCCTGCCCATCCATATACGGAAATGCGGACCCGTCATCCAACATCTCTTTTGTCATGAGCATACCACCCAGTTCCTGATCCGGCCACTCCGGCTGGTTATCCAACCACATCCCCCCTGAGGTTCCCGGGTAGTACATGGCAAGTTTTTCTGCATCAGCGCCATCTGAATGTAAATGCGTACTGAGAATACCTTTCCCAGGTTCAGTGGTTGGCTGTACGATGACAGCGCCAGCACCATCGCCAAAGATAACAGAGACGGCACGCCCTCGCGTGGAATAGTCCAGCGCAAAAGAATGTTTTTCAGAACCGACAACCAAGATGTTTTTATACATGCCCGTTTTGACGAACTGGTCTGCAATAGAGAGTGCATATACGAAGCCGGAACATTGATTTCTAATATCAAGTGCACCCACTTCTTTCATGCCCATTTCGCGTTGCAATAACACCCCACACCCAGGAAAATAATAATCAGGAGAAAGAGTTGCGAAGATGATAAAATCAATATCGTCAATAGTTGTATTTGCTCGTTCGATAGCAATCTTGGCAGCCTCGATACCCATTGTGGTGGTCGTTTCTCCAATGCGATCAGCATAGCGCCGCTCTTTAATTCCTGTCCGTTCTTGGATCCATTCATCACTGGTATCCATAAATCGCGTAAGGTCCTGATTTGTATACACGTTTTTGGGCACATAATATCCTATGCCGGCAATTCTCGATTGGTACATCTTACTTCCTTTCCTCATGATTCGTCTGTAAATCTACATATTTTTTAAAATATTAGTTATTTTTGCAACATGGGTGTAGAAACAGAGCAAGAAGCGTTTACGCTTGAAGAGATATTAGCGACTGTCCAATCTTCGAACCGCTTGGTTCTGTGGAATGACGAAATCAATACATTTGACCATGTTATTGATTGCCTAATGAAGCATTTACAATATTCGGAGGCCCAAGCTGAACAAATTGCGTGGAAAGTGCATACAGAGGGTAAGTGCGTCGTGCTCGAAGGCTCTCTAACCGAAATGGAAGTATACCGGAAAATTCTCAAATCTGAAGGATTGACAGTTTCCGTAGAATAATTCTTTTCTTAACAAAAAAAAGAAACAAAAAAGTCACGACTTGTCTGTTTTTGCTATCTTTATTTGCCTATTCCTAAACAGCATGAAACTCGCTCCGCTCAGACAATATGCTGTTTTTAACGGAATAGTCTTCTTAAAGGTGGCCGCAAAAAAAGACGAGGTCGATTTAACCCATATGCCAACATTCAATTATCATCGCGTTCGTTTATACCATTGTAGGATCCTCCCCTTAACATAAAAGGTCGCATGAAAAGCTTTGGCGACTGTAGGAAGCCTCTTCCTGCATTATCCCTAATGCCAAAGGTTTTAAGCGACGAGTTTTGCTCCACTTTTGCGGTCAAAAGTGGAAAAACCACATCGTAATAATGCAGTTACGATAGAACGATAGCAGCTTTTATTTTGTTTTTTTGTGAAAAGGACATTTATTCACATGATATTCACTAGAAACTTGAAGCTGATTTTCTTTATTATTTTTTGTCCCCTCTTTCTTTTCGCACAACAGGGGAAGATAGAAACCATTGTTATTGATGAGGAGATCAGCGAGCCTATTATTGGCGCTAGCGCCTCTCTTCTCCAACAATCCAATCAAAGTTATGTTCAGGGTGCGCAGAGTGACATCGAGGGGAAACTGGTCTTTTCTGACGTTGATTTTGGAACATATACGATTCGGATTACCTACGTTGGAAAAGAAAACGTTCTTATTGAAAATGTACGTGTAACGAGTCAAGAGCCAGTAAAGCTAGCGCAAGTATCCATGATGGATGATGGAAAGTTGATCGAAGAGGTCGTTGTAGAAGGACGAGCGCCGGAGATGCGTTTGGGAATTGATAAAAAAGTATTTGATGTTTCCCAAAGTTTAGTCAGTGTGGGTGGTTCAGCCAGTGAGTTACTGGAAAATGTTCCAACGCTAGATGTGGATGCTGACGGGAATGTCTCTCTCCGAGGTTCTAGTAGTGTGAAAATTTTGATTGATGGAAGAGAGTCGGCTATGGCCGGATCTGACATAAATGCATTGTTGCAATCGTTGCCGGCAAACAGTATTGACAAGGTTGAACTTATTACAAACCCCTCTGCAAAATATGATGCGGCGGGCCAATCGGGTATTGTCAATATAGTGTTAAAAAAGAACATGAGAACGGGGCTGAATGGAAGTGTGACGGCATCGGGGGGCTCTTATGATAATTACAATGCTGGAATCGACTTGAATTACAGAGATCGCAAGTTTAATTTCTTTGGTGGATATAACAACGCGAATAGAGTTCGCCCGGGCGACGGCTTTAATGATAACACAGAGCTTATCGATGGCGTGATTCAGGAAAATAGTGCGCGAACGATTAGTACAAGTGACAATAACCGGAAAGGAAAAAATCATACCCTGCGATTTGGAACCGATTGGTATGCTGCACCCAAAACCACCCTTAGCTTGGGAGCGAATGTCAGTATTCGGGACAATGATAGACGTTCGGACATCAATTACCAATATTTTAATCTTCCGGAACTGGGCGACCATTCTTCTCGAATTTCACAGCAATACGAAGAAGACTTAGGGGTGGACATAACCTTTGATTTTAAGCAAGAACTCAAAAGGGAGGGAGAGGAAATCACTGCTAATATCACGTATGGAAATGATACCGAAGATGGAATAAATGATTTTGATCAAACCTATGCCAATCGTGCTGATTTCAAACGCCGGAATGTGACGAGTGAAGCTGGAAAAAATTGGAATTTTCAATTGGATTATGTCTTGCCATTCGCGGAAGACCACAAATTTGAGGCGGGTTACCGTACCATGGTGCGTAACAGTGAAGATTCCCAATGGTCGAACGTTTTGGATACCACGACGAATCAATTTATGCCGGATTACAGTGTCAGCAATGATTTTGAGTTGACCAATAGTGTGCACGCATTGTATGTAAATTATCAACGTAAACTGACAGAGAAACTGGGCGTGCAAGTGGGCTTTCGCGGAGAGCAAACCTATTTAAGGTCCACTTACTATAATTTGGATCCGGATGCCCCGGAAGATGAGAGAACAAATGATGGAAATCAGGATTTTTTCCGTCTTTATCCCAGTGCTTTCTTATCATACGAAGTGGGTAACTCCGGCGATAAAGTACAGCTTTCTTATACGCGACGTGTAGAACGACCAGGTGGATGGCAAGTGAACCCATTTGTGAATGTCAGCGATGAAATGAATTATCGGCAAGGTAATCCGAACCTATTACCGGAGGATATACATTCCTTTGAATTGAGCTTTGCCAAGTTTTACGACAAATGGAATTTTATTAGTTCCGCATACTATCGCCGATCAAGCGATATGATGAGCCCGTTTTTGATAGATCCCGAAGAAATAGCCGATATTGTCGGCGATAGAAGTAACGTCACGTTTAGACGGTGGGAAAATGTGTCGAAGCAGGATGCGATGGGACTGGAGCTGATATCAAAAGTAAACTTTCTGCAATGGTGGGATGCAACGGCTAATGTTAACCTGTTTTATGACAAAACAATGCCCTATGCGGAATTCAACACCGGTGACGTCGAAAACTTCAGCTGGAATGGTAACATTAATACCAATGTGAAGTTTACAAAATCTACCACCTTGCAAGCCCGAGGTTTCTACCGCGCTCCCAGAAAATGGGTTCAAGGCCGGATGCGGTCTATGGCAGGACTTGACTTGGCAGTACGTCAGGATGTGCTTTCGGGGAAGGGAAGTGTGATGTTTAATGTGCGGGATGTATTCAATACACGTAGATTCCGTATGGAGAATAACCTGCCAACGCAGTTCATCCAAATGGAAAACCGATGGATGCGTAGAATGTTTTCCCTATCCTTTACCTACCGTTTTGGTATGCAGGATTTGACCAAAAAGCGGGAAGACCGTGGAGGAGAGACCGGTATGGATGAAGGCATGGAAGGAGGCTTTTAAAAATTCATATATTTTTTTACCTTTAGAGGAAAACTAAAAGATATCTTATAAAATGAAGAGAAGATTTATGTATATGATAGGGGCGGTCGTTTTATTGTCCTCCGCTATTTGCCAAGCGCAAAACATCACGGCCGTTGGCAATAAGGTTCCACCTTATGAGCTAAATAACCTTCCGAAAGTTGATATTAACAAATTCCCGAAGAATGCGGATGGCGCCTATGTACTATTTAACGGAACGTCGTTAACAGGCTGGCGGGGGTATAACAAAGAAAAAATCCCCGCGAAATGGGTGATTGAAGACGGTTCGTTGAAATTTTCCAATAAAGAATCGGGGTTGACTAAGGAAGATGGTGGAGACATTATTTTTGCGTATGATTTTGAAAACTTCGAATTGGAGTTTGAATGGAAGATTTCCCATGCAGGTAATTCCGGCGTATTTTTCTTAGCGAAAGAAGTAGAAGGGCAGCCGATTTATGTATCCAGCCCAGAGTATCAGTTGTTGGATAATGAAAATCACCCTGATGCTAAACAGGGAGTCGATGGTAATCGAAAATCGGGTTCTCTCTATGATATGATTCCAGCGAAACCACAGAATGGCAAACCGGCAGGAGAATGGAACAAGGCGAAGATCGTTGTAAACAATGGAAAAGTGACCCACTATCAAAATGGTCAACAAGTGGTAGAATATACTGTACGGACACCGGAATGGACAACCCTGTTACAAGCTAGCAAGTTCAGTCAGGAAAAATGGCCGCTGGCATTCGAATTATTGAATAACGTCGGTGGAGAATCCAAATCGGGTGTTATTGGATTTCAGGACCATGGCGACGACGTGTGGTTGAAAAATATTACCGTAAAGGTATTATAGTATAATTATGGTGGAGGCGCAGGTAATGCGCCTCTACTTCTTTAAAAAACCTGCTGCAATTCTCCCAGATCACGAATCATGTGACGAACATCTTCGGGGCGTTCAAGACCGATTGAGTTAAAGAAAATAGCTTCAATTCCGGCGTTTTGTGCACCTCGAACATCGGCGTCGAGGTTGTCTCCGATCATGACAGAAGTCTTTCTTTCGGCCTCTCCTTTTTGTAAAGCAAGTTCGAAGATTCTCGGGTCTGGTTTATTGACGCCAAACATTTCTGAAATCACAATTGTTTTAAAGTAGGGTTTCAATTTGCTATGTTGCAATTTCTTTTCGCACGCTTCTTTAAAGCCATTGGAAATTAAATGTAGGTTATATTTGCCCTGCAGATAACCTAACGTTTCAAGCGCGTTTGGAAAGAGATTAGTCTTAGTAGGGCAAATGTTCAAATATTCTTCCTCAAACGCATTGGGAAACAAGGCGGGATCAATACCTAATTGCGTAAAAGTATCCGCAAAACGTAACCCGCGTAGGGTAGCTTTATCGATCTTACCATGGTGGTAAAGGGCCCATAGACGATGGTTGTTTGCCGTGTACGTCTCTATAAAAAGGTCAGAGCTGGCATTTCCAATCAACTTGTCAAAATGATACTTATGATAAAGTTCGTGCAGCGTTTCCTGTGCGTTCTTGTCGAAATCCCAGATAGTGTGATCTAAATCGAAGAAGACATCTTTTTTGTCGAAAAACATAGCGCAAATATAGCACCTTTCTTAACCTATTGTCATAATACGTCTACTATTTCCTTTGAGGTTAACAAATGGTTATTTTTGCGTGACATTAATTTATTGTATGAAGAGAGCTCTCGTACTGTTTTACTTTTTGGTTTTTTACGCCATTACCCAATTGCTTTGGTGGGGATATCTCCTCGTTAATTATGAACCGGAACGTAAGGGCATGATTATCGGAGAAGGTGTTTTCTTTCTGTTGATTTTTATCTGGGGAGCAATGAGGCTTAAAAAACTCTTTAGTCGTGAGCATAAACAACAGCAGCAACAACAGAATTTTTTGTTAGCAGTAACGCATGAACTAAAATCACCTTTGGCATCGGTGAAGTTATATATACAGACCATTTTGAAGCGTGACTTAGATAGAGAGCAACAAAAAGTTTTTCTTTCCAACTCATTGAAGGATATCGAGCGGTTGGACGACCTTGTCGAAAACGTACTACTGACGACAAAACTGGAAAACCGAAGTTTCGTTTTTCCAAAAGAAAACTTCAATTTTACGGAGCTGGTAGACAATGTGGTCGACAGATTGCAAAAGAATGCTTGTAGCTCCCAGATCATAAAACCAGATTTGGACCAAGGCGTAATAATCCACGCGGATAAGTTTGCTATCACCAACGTAGTGAATAATTTAATAGAAAATGCGATAAAATATTCACCTCCATGTGCGAACGTCGAAGTGCAGTTAAAAGAAAGGGAGAACCAAAAAATTGTTTTTTCGGTAGCAGATCACGGGCAAGGGATACCGGAAGAGGAGAAAAAGAACATATTCAATAAGTTTTACCGAATAGGCAATGAGTCCACGCGTAAAACCAAAGGCACGGGTTTAGGGTTGTATATAGTGAAAACGGTATTGCAAAAACACAACGCCTCTATTAAGGTAAAAGATAACACTCCATCTGGGAGTATTTTTGAAGTAACATTTGAAAATTATGCAAACTAAGCAACGTATACTATTGGTAGAAGATGAGGAACACTTATTGGAAGCTATCAAATTAAATTTAGAGTTAGAAGGCTATCGCGTTACGACAGCGACAGATGGAAAGAAAGCATTGAAGATATTCAAAGAAGAACGTTTCAATCTCATTATCCTAGATGTCATGATTCCTGAGATCGATGGTTTTCAGGTCGCCGAAACTGTTCGTTTACAGAACACCGAGGTGCCCATTATGTTTTTAACTGCTAAGAACAGTAGTGAGGATCGTATTACAGGCTTAAAAAAAGGCGCAGACGATTATTTAGTAAAGCCGTTTAATCTGGAAGAGCTTATTCTTCGTGTAGGAAATCTAATCCGTAGAGGGCTTAAATCAGACGATTTAAAAGAGTTTAATTCGTACACCATCGGTGATAAAACGGTCTATTTCAACTCCTATGAGCTTCATCATGCCGACGGAACGGTAACCTCATTGACGAAGAAAGAAACGATGCTGTTGAAGCTGCTGATTGAACGGAAAAATGAAGCTGTTTCTCGGGAACAGATATTAGAAACCGTGTGGAATTACGATGTTTATCCGTCAACGCGTACGATTGATAATTTTATTTTGACATTCCGTAAATACTTTGAACCCGACCAAAAGCATCCTGTGTATTTTCATTCGATCCGCGGTGTGGGGTATAAGTTTACGGATACACCAGCATAATTTACACATGAACACACGATCAAGGATGATTGTCATCGGTATTGCGTTGACATTTCTTCTTTATGCAATTTACGAGAAGCACTACAATATCATTATTTATATTTTAGGGCTAATCGGATACGTTATATGGAGCCACTACCGTGAAGGCACGGTTTTTTTAGCCACACAAGCATTTCATAAGCAAGATTATGAAAAAACAAAAGCGTTACTGGCGGAAATTAAAGATCCCGACAAACTACGGAAGAGGCGCCGGAATTATTACGAATTTATGATGGGAAATATCGCCCTTAAAGAAGAGCGGATTGACGATGCCGAATACCACTTTCAGTTAGCTTCGCGTTTGCCATGGAAGCGTGATGCAGAAAAAGGATTTGTATTAATCAATCTGGCGAACATAAGCTTGCGAAAACGCAATTACGATCGTGTCCCTGTCTATATCGAACGCGCAAGTAAATTGAAACTGACGGAGCGTCAAAAGGCGATAATTGAAAAAATAGAAAAAGAATTAAATAAGCAATCCTAGTGAACAAAACTCTACAGAACGATTTATTGATTAGAGCTGCGTTGTCGCAGTCTACAGAGAGACCTCCTGTTTGGATGATGCGTCAAGCCGGACGCTTTATGCCCGAATATTGGGAAATAAAGAATAAATACAGCTTTTTGGAGATGTGTAAGACCCCCGAGATAGCAGCGGATGTTACCATGTTACCGGTTGATCTTTTAGACATTGATGCGGCAATCTTGTTTTCCGATATTTTGGTAACGGCGGAGGCAATGGGAGGAGAGTTGTCGTTCGAGCAAGGCGTAGGACCTCGATTCAATAATCCCGTACGTACACAGGCTGACGTAGATAGGTTGGAGATAGACTGTATAGATAAATTACAGTATGTTGCGGACGCAATTCATGTGGTACAAGAGCGTTTGGCAGGACGTATTCCTTTAATCGGGTTTGCGGGCGCACCGTTCACTATATTAAGTTATCTGGTCGAAGGGGGCTCATCTAAAGATTTTAAACGGACGAAATTGTTGCTTAATAACCAACCTGCTTTAGCACATCAGCTTTTGAAAAAAATAGCTGATGTAACGATCAACTATCTAAATATGCAAATCGAGGCGGGTGTGAATGCCGTACAATTATTCGATAGCTGGGCATTAGCACTATCGTGGAATGATTATCGCGATTTCTCCCATTATTATAATAAATATATTCTAGCAAATATCAAGCGCTCCGTTCCCGTTATTTCTTTCTGCAAAGGTTCGTCCGTGTTTGCAGCAATGATGGCAGAAGCCAATCCGAATGTGATATCTATCGATTGGAACGCAGATTTAAAAAATGTGAAGCAACTGCTTCCAGCAGGAATTGCCGTACAGGGGAATTTAGATCCTTTTGTATTATATGCCGATAAGCATGTCATCAAGGATAAAATCATACAATTATTTGAGCGTATGCGTGGTGAGCAAGGGTTTATTTTCAATCTGGGACACGGAATTATGCCAGATATTCCTTTTGATAACGTGAAATATGCAATTGATGTAGTGAAGGAATTTCGTTATTAAATTTAACGAAAAAATACATGATATATCTATACGCAAAAGCGCTACATATTATTTTCATGGTCTGTTGGATGGCGGGACTCTTTTATATGCCCCGTTTGTTTGTCTATCACACGGAAGCAAAGCAAAAGTCAGCTATGGAGTATCAGGTATTGCATAAGCAATTTATGCTTATGGAGCGGCGACTTTGGTGGATAATTACCACGCCGGCGATGTACATCATGATTATTTCGGCTTTGGTTATGCTTTATCTGTCGCCAGGACTTTTGGATCAAAGCTGGATGCAAGTGAAGCTCGTTTTTGTGGCGGGTCTGCTCTTTTATCACTTTAAGAGTCAGCAAATGATGAAGCAGTTGGCGAAAGGTAAATCGACGTGGACCTCTGCTCAACTGCGCTTGTGGAACGAAGTGTCTACGATTATCCTTTTTGCCATTGTTTTTCTGGTTATCTTTAGGTCAGCGGTCGATTGGATTTATGGTGTATTAGGCTTAGTCGGACTCGCTATATTATTAATGGTCCTCATGAAGGTATATAAACGATATCGTAAGAACAAAGGAGAGCGGATAGACTAGTTATATAATTATTTATGAAAAAGATTTTTTTATCGTTGTTTTTTATCGCATTGATTTCCAGAGTAAAATCACAGGATCATGCTTGGGCGTTTGGGTTTTATGGTGACGTGCAATTGGAATCTCCGGGATATCCAGGAGCTTTCGGTATTCAAGGGAGATATGACTTCTCAAATCACTCGGCTGTACAGGCGCAGGTGTATGGCCGTGCAGGGTATGTAGCGGTTGGGGGCGATTACATCTTGTCGATATTGGATAGAAAAAAAAGTAATTTTAATGTTTTTCTTGGCGGCGGAATAAGCCAAGATTTCTATCGCTATCAAGAACTTTCTGGAGAGCAAGCTTGGCCAGAAAAGCATGAAAGTTTTACGATGTTGAACGGACAGATCGGCGCCAGCTATTATTTTCCGGCCGTTAACCTTTCGTTATATACCGGATATAAGCTCAAATTTAATTTCGAATGGGAGGAGTTAGATCCAAATTATTTGATGTTGGGTTTGCGTTATCACTTGTGGTAGACGTTAAAAAGACAAAAAGCGTGTTAAAGAATTAACACGCTTTTTTATTAGGTTCAAAAAGGATCTGTTATTCCACTATTTTCAAATCCTTCGTCTGCAAATGCGTTCTGCCGAACATGTCCGTTGCTCTCACTTGAATGGTGTACTGACCAGCCTGCAGTTTGCCGGGCAACTTAGCTTGCCAGACATGAGTGGATTTTACCGCATTAGAGGGTCTGCGGCCATCCATCATCGTTTCTGCATTATCAAATTTAAGTACGTGATATTGAAAGCTTGGATCTTCTGTTTCCGTATGGTTCATCTTCTTCCATTCTTTGCCATCTAGGCTATATTCTACGATGTCGCTCGACGCGCCAATAAAGAAGTTGACGGACAGGGTATGTCGACGCAAATATTTTTGCTGTACAGCAGCCGGGAAGATGATGTTTAACCGATAATCTTCTGGTTCCCCGGCAACTTTGTAATCAAAGGTGTATTTATTACCCTCGATGTTTAATATTGCGTAACCTTTCGGCGTTCCATCACGCATTGTCGAAGTCGGTACGCCGAGTTTGTTTTTTAACCCTGAATACCAGTCACCGGATGTGGTGCCGACATTGTACTCGTGGTGTGGTTTGTCTTGCTTCCAGCCGTCTTCTTTAGTATAAAAGTTGTGTCTTTGAAGATGCGTGTGCGCAGAGAGAGAAAGTGTGTTGGGATACTCGGCTAACAAATCAAACAAGCGTTGCCTGTCTTCATTGCGGAAAACATCCGAGTTGTCGTGTAATAAAGGTATATGGAACGCAAGTACAACCAATTTATCTTTTGGGACAAATTTCAAGTTGTTCTCCACGAAATCTAATTGATCTTTCCGGAACCCCCCTAAATATCCTTTTCCTGTACGGGGATTCGGATAGATGATATTATCCAATACGATAAAATGTGCACCGCCATAGTTAAAGGAAAAGTTGTTAGGACCAAAGTTCTTTTGGTAGGTTTCGTCAGAAAGCACATCTTGCTGTACATCATAATTCATATCATGATTGCCCATAACGTTAAACCAAGGCAAACCAAGCTTACCGACCGTCTTTTTGTACGGATCGTGTAAAGTCAAGTCGTCTCCTACCAGATCGCCCAAGCTGAGCCCGAAAGCAAACTTCTCCCTATTGCTGATTTCTTGTACGATGCCCTCGTCGAAATACGCTATCTCATCCATATTGTAAGCTTGGGGGTCACCAAAGACCAGTGCGCTGAATTGCTCTTTTTCGGTTTCATCTTTCAAGAGCGCGAAATCTAAAGACTTGGGTAGTTTCCCCGTCGGTTCGCTGCCTTTATATTTTAAATCGGGAGAACCTTGAGGTTTATGGATATAATAAAACTCCGGCATATTATTTTCGTCTAAAGGAAATTGATACCCGTTAGGTTTAACGACGAAAAAGATACTGTTGTCTCTAACAGGAAGTTGGTATGCTCCTGACTGATCGGTGAGGACGACGTCTACGCCGTTGCTGACAGCAACTTGAGGTAGGCCTTTTTCCCGTCTCTCTTTCTTTCCATTTTGATTAACATCTTCATAGACCAAGCCTCGAATCATCTCCTGTGCATGGAGCACGTTTGAAAAGAGTACGCCGGTAAGTAATGCAATTTTTAAATTCATATCGCTAACTGTATTTTACGACAAAAGTCCTATCTTAAAATTAGGGAATTGTGTTTTTTGTTTTAAGAAAATGTTAATTGCTGAATGGTCGGCTTTTTGATGAGTTTTAAATTCACCTTTTCTATTTAAAAATTTTCTTTAGCTGCAACGCATTTATGATAGCGGCTGTCGATGCCGTATTATTGAAATAAATATAGGCTTCCTTAAAGCCTGCTGCGTTTACTTCACGATAAAGAGTTTTGACCTGGTCTTCGGTGTATTCTGAATAAAATAATTCCGGGTTGCCATGCATGCGGATGTAACCGATGGGAGTAGTTTGTTGGATTGAAGTAGGTAATTTGGGGTAGTTTACATTACAGAAGGTGATATTATTTTCGCTCAGTGTTTTTATAACGTCTTCTCGCCACCAGCTTTCATGTCTGAATTCAATGACATTTTTAAAGGCCGGATCCATCACGCGTAAAATAGATTGCAATCTCTCCTCCCTATAGCTAAAACTTGGCGGTAGCTGCCAGAGGATGCATGCTAATTTATGTTTAAGCCCTTCTTTGCTTACCCGATAAAAATCTTGTATTTCCTCCGCACACTGTTTTAGCCTTCTGATATGGGTGATTATTCTGGGGGCCTTAAGACTAAATTTAAAATTGTCTGGGACTTTTTCGTGCCACGACAACAGATTTTGTACTGTGGGGAACTTATAAAACGACCCGTTGAATTCATAAGTATCAAAGTGTTCGGAATAATAATTAAACCAATCCTTTTTTGGTAAGTCGTCTGGATAGAATAAGGTTTTCCAAGACGGCGTGGCATAACTTGAACATCCGATAAAAAACGTATCTCTTTTCATATAGCAACTATTACTTAGCGATGAGTGTATTAATTCCTCTTGTGGAAATAAAAATCAGTATCTTTAATAACACATGGCTTAATAGTAACTATTTGAATGGTGATTTAGTTTTACGATGCGCATGGGTAGACAAATCCGGAAGCCGAGTTTGAAGAATAGCGCGGGCATAAAAAAAGCCGACTTTTACATCGGCTGTATCAGTAGCGGGGAGCAGGATCGAACTGCCGACCTCAGGGTTATGAATCCTGCGCTCTAACCATCTGAGCTACCCCGCCGTTTTTCGTGTTGCAAATATAGCAATAAGTAGTCATTTCCAAAGGCAAAAAATGATTTTCATTAATTTTTTTTCCATTTTACGATTTTCTCATTTTAGTTCGGGACAAAATTAATTCTGTTATTGTGTTTTGAATCACAAAATAAAATTGTATACTTACCGACAGACAAAATAGCTTGGTTTTATAATTAGCCAAAAGAAACTATATGGAAAAGAAAGTAGAAATTCACTTAGAGTATATTATAAATTCATCCCCACGGATTTTGTTTCCGTTTATTCATGAGCCGAATGCATTGGCACAATGGTTTGCCGATGATGTCAATTACAAAGAGGGTATCTATGAGTTTATATGGGATGATGAAGTGAATCGTGCTAAGTTAGTTTCCGTAAAGGAGAACAAATGTGTACGCTTTAAATGGTTGGAAGATGAGCCTTATTATTTTGAAGTAGAGATTATCCAAGATGAGCTAACCAATGATGTGGCATTAGCTATAACTGATTTTGTAAAGCCTGATAACTTGGAAGATAGAAAGCAAATATGGAATAATTCCGTGGGTTATCTTCAAAGTGTCATAGGCGCATAAGTTAAGATTACTTACCAAAAAAGTAGTATCTTTGTATCCGTATTGCGATGAGCGATAAGAGGTGACATGAAGAAGATACATTTATTGATTTTACAAGCATTTATTAGGCCGTTCATGGTATGTTTTTGTATCGTGATGTTTGTCTTATTGATGCTTTTTTTATTTAAGTATATCGATGATCTTATCGGCAAGGGCTTTGAGTGGTACGTGTTGGTGGAGCTTATTGGTTACCAGTGTGCCGTTCAGTTATCCATGGCGTTGCCGCTTTCTATGTTGCTTTCCTCCATTATGACATTTGGTAACTTGGGCGAAAGTTACGAATTGGTGGCTATTAAAGCTGCCGGATATTCCTTGCGAAAAGCCATGACCCCGCTTATCGTGCTTGTCACGTTATTTGCGGGGGGATCTTTTTTATTTTCTGATTATATACTACCCGTAGTCAACTTGAAGATGGGCTCTTTATTGTGGGATGTGCGTAATAAGAAAGCTGATTTTCTAATTAAGCCCGGAATCTTCAATAAATCCATACCCGGTTATTCTATTCGTGCCAAAAATAAAAGTGAAGATGGAACGATACTGTATGATTTGATGATTTACGACCACCGAACAGGCAATACGGCCAATAATGTGTTGTTGGCAAAAGAGGGGTTTATGCATAATTCTGCGGATAACAACTATATGATATTGCGACTCAGAGACGGTGTCCGATACGAAGAATCACGTGCGAAGAATGCCAAACGGTACGACCCAAGACAGCAATTTACACGATTCCGTTTCGCTGAAACAGAGCAGAAGTTTGATATGGAAGCGTTCCAGATGAAAAGGACAGACGAAAGCTTGTTTAAGTCACATCATCAAATGCTAAACTTAAAACAGCTTAGACATTATACTGATTCGAATCGTCTGCAGCTGGACAGCATTTCTCGACAGATTTTATCGGAAACGCGTAGTTATGTTTCGTATTTTGCCCCTTATTATCGGACAGACACGGTGCAGCAGGTAGCTGTAGGTAAGTTTCAGGATTTTTTATCGGATTATGTGTCCGAAGATCAGCGCCGAAGTATCCTGAGCAACGCTTTGAGTCAAGCACAACAAATGAGCAGTGTCTTAGAAATGAAAGATATAGAGTATCGAGCTTTTTCTGAGAGAGATATTCGCTACCATATTGAATTTCATAGAAAGTTCACGTTGGCAGTATCTTGTTTATTGCTTTTCGCTATCGGTGCACCACTGGGTGCGATTATACGTAAAGGAGGACTGGGACTGCCTGTTGTGGTAGCTATCATTTTCTTTCTCATATATCATATCATATCCACGATGGCAGAGAAAGCGGCAAAGGATGGTAGTATGGATCCGCTTGTAGGGATGTGGATGGCTATTATTGTGCTTACGCCGCTGGCGGTATTTCTAACCTATAAATCAACAACAGATTCAGCATTGTTTGATGTAGACCAATATAAGCAGAAAGCGGAGCGGGCCTGGAAATGGATCACCTCCAAATTTAACAGAAAGAAAGCGTAACCAACGGATTTTGACAAGATTTTTATATAAAACAGTATTAAGAAATATCCACGATTGTAAATCACAAACACGAATGAAAACAACTGGATATTCCATATGACCTTTAAAAGACAAATTATTTACATATGAAATCTACCTTTGCATAGATTAAGAGCACACGAAGATGGATATAAAATTAAATACGATAGCGGAGGCGATAGAAGATATTAAAGCGGGGAAAGTTGTCATTGTGGTGGATGATGAAGACCGGGAAAACGAAGGCGATTTTGTCACAGCTGCCCGAAATGCCACGCCAGAGATCATAAACTTTATGGCCACGCATGGCAGGGGCCTTGTATGTGTGCCGCTGACCCAAGAACGTTGTGAAGAACTAAATCTTGGACTAATGGTTGGACAGAATACGGCAGTGTATGAAACTAATTTTACGGTTTCGGTAGATTTGCAGGGATATGGATGTACAACCGGTATCTCAGCTTCTGATAGATCAAAAACCATCCAGGCGCTTATTAACCCCAATATTAAACCCGAAGAACTGGGACGTCCCGGACACATCTTTCCTTTAATCGCAAAGGATGGCGGTGTATTGCGACGTACAGGTCATACGGAAGCAGCTATCGATTTAGCTCGATTAGCTGGATTTGAACCAGCAGGCGTGTTGGTGGAAATTTTAAAAGACGACGGTGAAATGGCGCGTCTTCCAGATTTGATGCAGGTAGCAGGACGCTTCGATCTCAAAATTATTAGTATTGAGGATTTGATAGAGTACCGACTGAAACATGATTCGCTTATCCAAGAAGAAGAAACCGTTCTAATGCCAACACAATGGGGCGATTTCAAGTTGAAAGCATTCACGCAAAAAAACACAGGCGAGCAGCACCTTGCGCTGTACAAAGGAGAATGGGAAGAAAACGAGCCAATTTTGGTAAGGGTACACAGCTCTTGCATGACGGGTGATATTTTTGGGTCGTGTAGATGTGATTGTGGGCCACAGCTTCACAAAGCAATGGAAATGATTCAGGAAGAAGGTAAAGGCATCGTTGTTTATATGAACCAAGAAGGCCGTGGAATAGGTCTAATAAACAAACTTCATGCGTATCGTTTGCAAGAAGAGGGAGTAGATACCGTAGACGCCAACTTACAGCTGGGCTTTAAACCCGATTTGCGCGATTATGGTGTGGGTGCACAAATTTTACGTCACATGGGGGTTTCCAAAATGCGCTTGATGTCCAATAACCCCACTAAACGTGCAGGACTTGTTGGATACGGGTTAGAAGTAGTGGATAACGTACCGATAGAAATAGAATCGAATCCTTATAATGAGAACTATCTCAAGACCAAAAGGGATCGGATGGGACATTCTATCATGAAAAATTTATAGAGAAAGGCGCATAAGCGCCTTTTTTGTTTGAAGGATTATCCTTCAAAATTTTTAATTTAGTAGCGCATCTATTGCTAACAAGTTAGGCGTATCATGAAAGGAAAACAAATATTGCTGGTGGAAGACGAAAAGAACGTAGCCGACGTGATTATTCAAGGGTTGGAAGAAGACGGGGCTATGGTGCGGCACGCCACGCATTATGAACAAGCACTTCGTATACTACAGACCAACGAGATACACCTTGTCATCCTAGATGTGTTGCTTCCCGAAACAAATGGGCTAGAGATCTGTAAGAATTTTCGTACGTTGGGATATACCAATCTTCCCATTCTTATGGTAACGGCTTTGGGTGGACCAGAGAATGTGGTGCTAGGCTTAGACAGTGGAGCAGACGACTATTTATCAAAACCTTTCAAGCTTATCGAACTCAAGGCAAGAGCGCGGACACTGATACGTAGAAACCTGGAGATGGCTAAACAGACCCATATTGCCGAGAAGCATCGTTATACCTATAAGTTCATCGAAATCGACGACTATAAGAAGATAGCATACGTTAATGGGCAAGAGCTTAATTTGACAGCTACAGAGTATCGCTTGCTTTTACTTTTTATTCAGTCTCCGCAAAAGGTTTTCCAACGGACAGAGTTACTGGACAAGATATGGGGGATCAATTTTGATATAGGATCAAATGTCGTGGATGTATACGTGAATTACCTGCGTAAGAAAATTGAAAAGGCCACACCGTCGAAAGCCATCCACACGGTAATCGGCATGGGTTATGTCTTAAAGATAGAGGACTAGATGAGGAATTACAACAAAACGTTATATGCGCTGATAACCATCTTAGTGGTTTATACCGTGTCCTTCGTCGCATTTATCCTGTACTCAGTTACCAACTTTGCCTTTTCGGATTTTTACAAACGCCTAGATCTACGACGAGACCTCGCTGCAGAGCGAATGTTAAATGGAAAAGAAACTCAAAAGGATTGGTCAATAACCTATTTGGAAGAACTCAATAATCAACGAGAATTCATCGTTGAATTCGACGAAAAAGGAGATATCGTAAACAATAGTGGATTTAATGCGCTGTTATGGGAAAAGATAGATAAGCGAGGAGCCACCAATTTTAAAGAAGGTAATACATTTTATTCTACCAAGCTGTACCAGCAACCGGGTAAGAACTATATAGTTGGTGTCTCGGCAGAGAACTATTTTTATACCCATCACCTACGTTATTTACAGAATTTACTGCTGATTTCCCTTATCTTGGGTGTTTTATTTGTCATTGTGGTTTCGTTATTGGTGAAGCGCTCCTTTATCCAGCCGATCTATGGAATAATCGACGAAGTGAAAAAAATTGGCTCCGAAAACCTATATCTTCGCTTGCGTGAGGACAAATACAAGGGCGTATTGCATAAGCTTGCTAATACCTTTAACCGAATGCTCAATCGTGTGGAAACATCCTTCGAGACGCAGAAGAATTTTATCAGCAATGCATCGCATGAACTTAATACACCATTAACGTCCATTATTGGTATTGCTGACCTTTCGCTGTCCAAAGATCGAAGCAAAGAAGAATATCAGCAAGCCATGCAGAAAATTGTCGATTCCGCAGAAAATCTGGAAAAAAAGACCAACGCACTGTTAATGCTGGCCAGGACCGGCTATGAAAAAGACACGAAGCTTAATTTTAAACCGGTTCGTATTGACCAAATTATTATGGACGCGGAAATGACGGTGAAAGCTATTAACGAGCGCTTTCATATCAAGACAGATTTTAGCATGCTTCCTGATGACAGTATGAAACTCAAGGTGAACGGATTAGCGCCTTTACTCCAGTTAGCCATCTCCAACATCGTTTCCAATGCCTGTAAATATTCGCCAAATCATACGGCATATGTCGCGCTTGGGGCATTTGATAAGGGTGTTATTATTTTAATTAAGGATGAAGGTATCGGTATTCCCGAACAAGAGTTATCTTACATCTACGACCCCTATTTCAGAGCTTCCAATACACAGCATTTTTCTGGATATGGTATTGGGTTACCCTTAGCTCGAAATATTATCAAAATGCACGATGGAAACTTATCGGTTACCTCAACATTAGGAAAAGGTACCACCGTGCGTATAGAATTGCCCACCTACAGTCCGATTTCATAGCTATTTTAATCTCTTTTTAATACGATGCCCCTCTTTTAATCCCATTTTAATTTCGATGCTAAAAGTTTAATGCAATTCTAATTGGGGTTTTATTCCGTTGCTATGTTGCTGATTTACTTTTGTACTAAACAAAAAGAAGTCAATGATACAACGCGTGCTCGTTCCAACAGATTTTACAGTTAATTCACTGCGAATTGTTTTGGAATATCTGGAAAACAACAACGATGAACAAGTGGAGCTGGTTTTGGTCTACGGGTATAAGCTCGGTGAATCCATAAGTATGCTGTTAGGGTTTACCTTAGATGATCATCTAGCAGAAATGCAAAATGACGATTTCCTCAAAGGATGTGAGATCATCAAATCCCGATTTAAAGATAAAGTGGTGGAAATGTATGCCGATTGCATGATTTCAAAAAATACGCGCTATGTGCGTAACTACTTAAAAGGACGTCAGTTTACGCAGATCGTGCTGCCCGATGCGTTTGAGTTTCAGAACGTTGAACATACTTTTGACGTGGTAGAACTGCTGCGTACGCAACCACTCCCTTTGCCGCAAGTTATACCAGTGGCCATGGGCGAGGACGAGATGTCAAGACATGACACATTGGATAGCTTTTTCTTTCGGAAGAAATGGAGGTTTAGTTATGAATAGGGACGTATTGGTAAAATTAAACTATTTGTTGTTAGCCCTACTGCTGATAGGTGCTTCCCTGGTTATTAGACATGCTGAAAATCCCGAGCGCCTGATACAGGGACAATGGATAGAAAAGGAATGGCGATTAGAAAAAGATAATGCGGGCGCAGATGAGGAATCGCGGATCCAATCTGGGCTCAAGAGGGAAATTATGCAAAATGTAGAGGATTTGCATCTTGGTGTATGGCATTTCAGCGAAGATGGCAGCTTAAAATCTGCAACATCTGCGGACGAAAGCGACATGGAATGGTTTATCAAAGGGCGTGGACACGTGTTGGAGCTTCGCAGGAACGGAAAACCGATCGAAAGTTTTCAAATTCAGCAAATCAGCAAGGACCGTTTGGTACTGCATTTAAACTTCGATCTGCAAGTTAAGGGAATTATTGAAATTGTTTTGGAAAAAAAGGAGCAGTTAGACCAATATGCTAAGAAAATATAGTAATCATAGAACACAATCCGACAATGTGAAGCTAGGGGCATTAACCGCTTTTTCAGCGGGGATGGTCAATGTCGCATCAGTGACGGTTTTCTTCGCCTTTACCTCTAACATCACGGGATATTATGCTGTGTTAGCCCAAGAGATTAGCAAAGGGAACTGGTACCAGGGAGCTGTCGTGTTATTGTGGGTAACACTTTTTTTTCTCGGGAGCTTTCTGTCCAACTTTGTGATTATCCAAGGAAAAGGGCGTTGGAGCCAATATATTTCGCACGCGATTCCAGTTGTTTTAGAGTTCTTAAGTATCCTGTTCGTTGGAATCTACTTGGATGCTTTTTATCAGAATTCCCTTAAAGAGACCGAAATTCTAGTTGGAGCGCTACTCTTCGCTATGGGCTTGCAGAATGGTCTTACTGCAAGCATATCGAACTCTGTTGTAAAGACGACGCACCTCACCGGTTTGACAACCGATTTGGCCATTATAGTATCCATGTTTAGTAAGCACGAACACCGACATAACAAAGCGTTGGTAGACAAGTTTCATCTACTGCTTACGATTATGATTGCCTACGTGGCAGGGGGGCTATTTGGAGGAATAGGTTACTTATACCTAGAAAACGGAACGTTCTACCTTACTTGTGCTATTTTATTGATCATCGCATTATACGACTTCTATAAGATAGGGCGGATCAAGCGTATATTCGAGAGAAGAAAAAGGGAGGTTGTGCCTGCTTGATTGATTGCTAATCATTCACCGTCAATTCTCCCCGTATGTCCCTTTCTACCCAATAAGCCACAGCCTCCTGGTCGGTCAGTTGCCCTTGTAAATAGATGAGTTTTGTGACGGCTGCTTCAAAAGTCATATCATATCCATTGAGAATCCCGAGTGCTTTCAGCCCTTGGGATGTCTCATATCGTCCCAGCTCGACAGAACCGACCTTGCATTGGGAAATATCAACGATGTTCTTTCCGCTTCGTACTGCCTCCGCGAGCAAGTCAAGAAACCATTGATCTGTCATTGTATTTCCGGATCCGAATGTCTCCATCACAATGCTTCGGACATCCGAATCCAGGATAGATTTCACAAAAGCTGGACTGATGCCCGGGAACAGTTTTAGCACCCCAACGCGGTTGTCGAGCTCGGTATGCATAATGAATTCTTTGTCTGTATTGTCCAATAATGCTTCGCGGTTATAATTGATATGGATGCCTGCTTCTGCTAAAACCGGATAATTCGGTGAACGGAACGCCTCAAATTTAGCCGAATTGTATTTGAATGAACGGTTACCTCGGAAAAGCTTATTGTCAAATAAGATACACACCTCCTGAACGATAGATTTACCACTGTCTTTTGCTGAAGCAATTTCCAATGCCGTCATCATATTTTCCCGTGCGTCTGTTCGTATTTCGCCGATTGGAAGCTGGGAACCCGACAAGATAACAGGTTTTTGAAGCCCTTCCAACATAAAACTTAGGATGGAGGCGGAAAATGACATTGTATCCGAACCATGTAAAATAACGAAGCCGTCATAGTGGTCGTGATTATCTCGAATAATCTCTGCCATTTCTATCCATATGCCTGGATTCATATTGGATGAATCAATAATAGGCGTAAAAGAATGTACGGTTAACTTATAGTCCAGCCTATTGAGGTCCGGTAAATTCCGGGCGATCAGCTCAAAATCAAACGGCACAAAAGTGCCAGTTTCAGCATTTTTTACCATGCCGATGGTGCCGCCTGTATAAATAATAAATATATTTTGCATGGTTAACTTTAAATACCGAATATTTTTTTTGAGTTATTTGTTGTTATCCTAGCTACTTCTGCAATATCCATTTGGTGTATATCCGCAACTTTTTGCGCCACGTAATAGAGATAGCTACTTTCGTTTTCTTTTCCTCTAAAAGGGGAAGGCGCTAAGTAGGGGGCGTCCGTTTCTAGTACAATGTGTTGCAGGTCGATCTCTTTAACCACTGCGTCTAGCCCTGCTTTTTTAAATGTTACTACACCGCCGATACCTAAAGAAAATCCCAAATCAATAGCTTGCTTAGCCTGTTCGAGTGTTCCAGTAAAACAGTGGAAAATGCCAAATAGCTTCGCATCCTTCAGTTCCTCCAATAATTCGAATAATTCATCAAAAGCCTCCCGGCAATGAATATCGATGGGTAGTCCCAACGCTTTTGCCCAGCCAACCTGGATGCGGAAAGCGTCGCGTTGAAAATCCAATGTGCTTTTATCCCAATAAAGGTCTAAGCCGATTTCGCCGATAGCGTAAATTCGGCTCTCCGAAAGCTGCTGTTCTAGCTGTTGCAGTTCTTCTCTGTAATTTTCCTTGACTGAACATGGATGCAGTCCCAACATGGGGAAACAGTTTTCCGGGTATGTACGTACGGTGTCCATTACTAGAGAGACGGACGCGCTATCAACATTCGGTAAAAACAACCGGTGAATATGCTGGTCGAAGCAGCGCTGGAGCTGTTCATCCAATGTTGCCTTACCTGCATGATAATAGATATGCGTGTGTGTATCGGTGAGTATATAGGGTTCAGTAGACAGTGTCATCGTGGGCTAAATTTAGGGCTTTCCACCTAAATCACCTAATGAGGACAAAAAAATATGATATTTTCAACAGGTTTTGTATTTCTTTGCTAATTCCTAAAATCCCCGATTTCCGTGATTTTGCTTACTGGTGGTTTTCGCTAATTTAGTACTGTCAGAAAATTACGTGCTATATGATGCAAAAATAAAGAATATCGTCCTAGGATTAATGTAATGCTGGGGGATACCTATAGTATGGCAGAAGATGTTGGCGATTATGTAAGTAGCTATTAGAATAACTTATATTCAGTAGCACGTTTAACGACAGCTGCAATACTGTTCGTGTTAAATTTTTCCATTAAGTTCTTTCGATGCGAGTCTACCGTGTGCGTACTTATAAATAGTTTGTCTGCAATTTGCGAAGATGTAAATCCTTCTGCAATCAAAGATAAAACTTCTTTTTCTCTGCGGGTGATTACAGGTACAGCTTCCAGGCCTGAACCATGACCATTATTGTATATTTCCCGTACTTGCAAACAAAGATAGGTTTCGCCTTCCATCACTTGGTGTATGGCATCGATGATCTCATCTCCTGCAGAATTTTTAAGCAGATAACCCTTTACATTATTTTTTAAGACGGATCCGATAACTGCTTTTTCGTTATGTATACTCAAGACGATGATGCGGAGATCTGGATACGAATCACTAAATTGGCGGCTTAATTCAATACCACTAATGTCCGGAAGGTTGATGTCCAATAAAAGTACATCAGGAACTTCTTGTTTTAGCGCTGCGATCGTATCGGCACCGTTACGAAACAATCCAGCGAGTTGCATGTCTTCTTGAGAAGTAATCAGGTTCTTTAGACCATCCAGTACTATCGGATGGTCATCGGTAATAAATATTCGTATCATATTTCTAAGTTATGTCATCTTATTAACTAAACGGGCAACTTAATACCGTTGAGGTACCAGCGTCTGATGAGCTATCGATATGCAGTGTGCCGTTTAGAAAGACAGCCCGGGCCTCGATGTTTTGGAGCCCTGAACTCTTTTTCTTCTTGGCTTGTTCGATATCGAAGCCGATACCATCGTCTTCCACGGTTAACGATAAGTGTTCTTGCTCCTGTCGAAGTTCCACGAGTATATGACTTGACTTCGCATATTTTACTGCATTGTTAACAAGCTCCTGTGCAATGCGATATATCACCACCTGTTTGTTTTTCGATAAGTTCTGCTGATAATTGAACACCTGACAGGTGATATTGACCCCAGAGCGTTTCAACGATCGGCAGTATTCATTCAGCGCTTCCGCTAAGCCATAATGTAACAATATCTCAGGCATCATATTGCGGGAAATACGCCGGAGTTCGTCTACTGCTTGGTCAATGCGTGACAAGCCGTTCCGGATGAGTACTTTCGTGTTTTCTGTAGTTGCAAGCGCTACTCCACCCGAAAGCTCAATTTTCAGTCCCGAAAGTAGTCCGCCCAGCCCGTCATGTAGATCACGGGCGATACGTGCCCGCTCGTTCTCCTGTCCGTCGATCATAGCTGATAGGAGGGATATTTTGTGTTCCTGCTTGATATTGTCCAGTTCCATGCGATGCAAAAGCCGTTGCTGCTTGAAGCTTTTGGAGCGTTGCCGGTAGGCTTGGAACAGGAAAATAAGCGCGATGAAAATGGTCGACGATAGGATGATATAAATGACGTTTAGCGTTTTCCGGTGTGCCACCTGTTCTTCCAACATGATTAGTTTTTGCTCCTTCAATTCTGTACTGTATTGTGCCTCAAGTTCTTTGCTGGATGTCATCTTATCTTTATCAAACTGCTGCTTGTAATAGGATAAATAATTTTTATAGTATACTAAAGCAGATTGATAATCTTCTTTCTTTTCGGCCACTGTAGCGAGCGCCTGCATTAGATGGAGTTGGGTGGCGAGTTCAGGCATTTCATTCATTTGATTATACATGGTGGCTTGATTCAAATAATGCTCCGCGTCATCCCATCGGTTTTCACGCTGCGCGTATTCACCCATAATTCCATAGACTCCGGTCACCACGGTGTATTGTTTACTATTCAGACCCTCTTTCAATGCGATATCCAAATATCGTCTGGCGGTATCTTTATAGTTTAGTGGATAAAACTCGGAGTATAAATTGGCTAGACCCAATGCGTTGAAAGGTAGTTGCGAACGGGGTGTGATACGGTTCTCATGAAGAGTAATCGTTGATATCGATCGCTTATAGTAGAATTCTGCTGAATCACGGAAGGACTGATTTGCACTATCGGTACGATAGCGTTCTTCAAACGTATAGGCTAAAGAATACAGGCTAGAAGCAAGCTGTTCAGGATCACCTGATTTTTGAGCATTTTTCAATCCAAGCCGAGCATACTTTTCCATATTTTCTTTATCTCCCCACGAACCATAAATGCTGTACAGCTCGTTAAAGATAGACGATTTGGTAGCGACGTCTGTAGGGGCTTCGGAATTATCGTAGTACTGCAATGCTTTGATATAGCTTGCTGTGGCCTCTACAAGCTGTTCATCGCGTGCTTCCATCCAGCCTTTAGCATACCAAACATAACCTTTTATGCTTGCGGCCGAGCCTTCGGTAAGGTTATTGAGTGCCAACGCTAGTTTAGATGTTGCCGTGGAATCGCCTTGTATGCGCAACATCATCGCTTGGACGGCTAACGTTCGCGCAAGAAACTGTTTGTCTGGTAGTGCTTCGGCTCGCTCCACCGCATCCTTTAACAATTTGTTGCCCTTGGCTTGTTCTCTGTTAAAGTAATAGTGTGTGCCTAATCGTCCCATGGTGAGTATCCTTTCACCTATAGACAGATTCTTGATTTGTAATACCCGTTCCAGCGAATCTTGTTTATCAATCTGTGCTGGGAGTATGCCGGGCATAAGACAGACAAAAAAGCATAAGAGCGTATGTAGTACCTTGGCATTGAATCCGAAAGCGGGGTTTTGTATCATGTGAAATATTTTAGGAAGTGCTATTCCAAAAATAGTTAAAAAGGTGTTAAAAATAGCCATTTCAACTGCTAAACTCAAAGAACCCTGTATTGCGCCGTTCAATCGCATTTCTTCGTTCTGCGATTTCTGTGTCAGAAGGTTGTATTCTTTTTCCATGGACGTCGATGTAAAACGCTTCTCCATCTTTTTCGACCCGGGTAAAGCCTAGTGCATACGCTTCGACACAGTCGTATTCGATGGGAATAACCAACCGAAATGCAGAATTTACAAAGCCTCCCTTTTGGCCCTTGATTACCCATGCACGACCGTCATAGAACGGGCCGATGTGGTCATATTCGGGCTGGCAGATGATATGGAAATTGTCGTCTAAGATACCCATCTTACCTCCTTGCCGGAATGTGCTGTAATGCTTGCCCCAAAAACCACCAATATATTCATATTCGCTTCTTAACAACAATCGGCCGTAGCGATCATATACATCGCTTCCTTGTTCCCCTATCGCATAAACACGGTTGCTCAGTGAATCTACTGTCGTATTTTTGTACTGCAAAGGGATGATGGTACGACCCTTCGGGTCTATGATACCTTGCTTTGTGTTACTGTACGCCGTGGCATATCCATAATGAAATGCGCTTACCTTATCGTAAACAAAGGGGATGCGGAATCGAAATTTGTCATCGGCAAAACCCCATTTGCCGTTTTGTTTGACGGCAATACGATTTCCCTTGTAAGTGCTAATATCTTCAAATTGCACCGGTAAAATTTCGTTGATCGCTGTATCGATAAGCCCCACGAGCGAGCCAATACGCACCTTTGCCAAATCCTCGCGGTCACTATACTTTAATGGCGAAAAAGCAGTGTAGGGGAGGTCCGGTATGTAGCGGCCCGTTCTGGACGAAAAGAAAGCCAAAGATTTGCCCCCGCTGTCGTTGTAAAACAATCGGTTGCCAAAAGGTTTTAGGCTATGCAGTAAACCTGCCGGATGATTGGTCGGCAAACGAGAGGTACAGCGCATTCCCGTTGTGTCGATTACCATGTAGGTCGAGATACCCTCTTTGCGTAAGCCGACAATCGCCAATCCATTTCGGTTAAAACGATAGGCACTGTGATATTGGGGTGGGATGATTTCTTCTCCCCGGCGATTAATGTAGCCCAACTGCCGCTCATCGTAATCTTTTTTTCTCTTCGCTTCAACAAGAGCGAAGCCATTGGAAAATGCATAGCTTCTGTTATAACGAAGTTCTTTGATGATCTGAAAAGCAGTATCCATCAGCAAGAGTTTATTGCCTTGGTATACGGTGATTCTACCCTCTACAAATCCTGCTTGACCGTCGTCGTAGATAAAAGGCAACAAGGTTTTCCCGGCTGTATCCACAATACCATACTTACCGTCTTTTACGGCCGCTAAGAATCCCTCATCAGAAATAAATCCTAAAAAAGTATATGCTGTCGGCCATATTTCCCTCCCTCTAAAATCAACTAAACCGGCAAGACGATCTCGAACTACGTGAAGAAAATTATCGTGCTGTATACTAATGGTCGTGTAAATAGTATCCAGTACAATTTGTCCCTGAGGATCGGCCAAGCCCATTTTTTTATGGCCGACATGCAGCCTATAAGTGCCTTTTTCCCACGGTTCGATGTAGCGGTATACATTTGGTAGTATTTCCCGGCCGAGTGTATCGATTAACCCATACTTCCCGTTTTTTTTGACAATGGATAAATCATTGGCGAACGGTTTCGTATCCTCATATTGGGGCGTAATAATCATCTGACCGCATCTATTAACAAAGCCATATTGATTGCCTCGCGCAACGGCAGCACGGTTGTGGGAAAACGATAACGCCCAATCGAATTGAGGTTTAATCACCCACTTACCGCGATGATTGATATAGCCCCATTGATCACCATGTTGCACCGCGGCGAGACCTTCGGAAAAAGGATAAGCATGATGCGCATTGATGCGACGCATCTGTTTTCCCTGATGGTTGACGTAAGTGTAACGGCCTTGGTAGTATACAAGTGCCATGCTGTCGGAAAAATCATCGGCCCAATCAAAAACAGGACGTATAGCTCTTTTGTCAACTGTTGAAATGTACCCCCATGGCCCTCCCATACTATCCAAGCGTATTAAGGACCATTGTTGGACAGTGTCACCGCGATAAACATATTGCGTTGGCGGCATAGGAGACACGAGAAGATTTTTCCAGCTCGAGCACGAACCGAGAAAAACTAGCATACTTAATAACGTAACATATGTCTTACATCTCATCGCTAACAGATAACACACATTTTGCTCATCAGATAAAAGCTGACCAATAAAAGTATGATAAAGATTGAACCGATTACAAGCGCTGTCCATGCACGTGCATTCTGCTTGATAAGAAGACTGTACCCTCCTAATAGTACGGACACGCAAAAGAAAAATAAACAGGCATAAATAACCACATTTAACCAATAAGAGGATATAGTGGGCCAATATCGCATAACGATAATGCTCGCTATACCGCATGATAAGCTGACGAGTGCCAAGACAGCGGGGGGATAATGGTCTTTCTTCCTCTTTGGAACTTTCATTTGCCATTTATTTTTTAACAAAAATAAATACGAGACGGGTCATAAGAAATAGCGGATTTTAGGGGTTTTAAAGAGCGGCGCAAAACCACCTACTGCTATATTTGTTATCTTATATATGGGTACACTAACTTCGATTGCGACGGCGGTACCTCGATATGGGCAAAAACAGATGCAGATATTTGAGGTCGTAAAAAAAATACATGCCAACACGGAAGAGGATGAACGCAAACTACGGTTTATGTACAGATCGAGCGGTATCGATACCCGTTATTCGGTCGTTCCTGATTTTTGTCCCAACATAGGAGATAGCAGACTTTTGGTCAACGATGGAGATGCAATAATCCAGCGAAAGCTTGAAGACCGGCTACAAATATATGACGAGGAAGCGGTTAGACTAGCTGCGGAAGTCGTAGAGAAATGCTTACCAGATGACTTGGAACGAGATAAGATTACCCACTTAATAACCGTCAGCTGTACGGGTGTCAAAGCACCTGGGATAGATATAGACCTGATTCAACGTTTCAATATGCGGAGCGATATTTGTCGTACGTCTGTAAACTTCATGGGCTGTTACGCGGCTATCCATGGTTTAAAGCAAGCACATTATATTACAGAAAAGGACCCCGATGCGAAGGTATTGCTCGTATGCGTAGAGCTGTGTACCCTGCATTTTCAGACCGACCGGACGATCGATAACGTGACCAGTACGATAATTTTCGGAGATGGAGCTGCTGCTGTACTGATAGAAGGTGATAATGCGCGTACTAGTGGTTGGCGATTAGGGGACTTCTATAGTGAAATAAATTTTGACGGTCTGGATGACATGGCGTGGCGGATTTCAGCGAATGGGTTTCTCATGACCTTGACCAATCAGGTACCCGCTATATTGGAGCGCACCTGCGATGCCGTCATTAGGCGTGCACTACAACGCTATAACATAGGAAAAGGGGATGTGGACCTATGGTGTGTACACCCCGGCGGGAAAAAAATACTAGAAGCTATTGAGCGAGGTGCCCATATTACAAAAGCGCAGCTGGAGCCTAGCTACGAGATACTCCGCGATTACGGCAATATGAGCAGCCCCACCGTGCTCTTTGTACTAGAAAAATTGACGAGGGACACCCCAGATAGTGCGAAAGAAAAGAATATGGTTGGCATGGCGTTTGGTCCTGGCTTAACTTTGGAAACTTTTTACCTTTATCATGTCTGATTTTCTAAAACGAAGTGACGAAAAGGAATTGTTAGACAACCCATTGGTTCCTTTTGAGGATATTAAGCAGACCATGCAAGAGCTGGGTACGATCAACACTTGGCTGGGTGGGCATCGGACAACTTTGGAGGGCCTGAAGAAGCTGCTAAATAACAGAACGAAAGTGAGTGTTTGTGAAATTGGTTGCGGAGGAGGGGACAATTTAGTCGTGATTCAGAAATGGTGTCGAAGACGCGGAATCGAAGTAGAGCTTACAGGTATAGATATCAATCCGCATGCTATTGCGTATGCGAAGTCACGTTATGGCATATTGGACATTCAATTCATATGTGACGATTATCGGGCGAATACACTTGTTAAAAAGCCAGATATTTTTTTTAACTCACTGTTCTGCCATCATTTTGATGAGGGAGATTTGGTTGAGATGCTGCGTTGGATGCGCGTAAACAGCCGATACGGCTTTTTTATAAATGACTTACACCGTCATCCGTGTGCCTATTACAGCATTAAATGGTTAACCAGACTATTTTCGAAATCTTATCTAGTCAGACACGACGCTGCGCTATCTGTGCGGCGTGGATTTACCAAAGCAGAGTGGATCAATTTGTTTGAGAAGGCAGGCCTTGGCGGGGCGACTATAGACTGGCAATGGGCTTTCCGATATCTAATTGTGTGCAGGAATGGACGGTATTGATTATGATATCGGCATTGTTGGTGCCGGCTTAGCTGGCTTAACCGCAGCTATCCAGTTACGGAAAAGGGGGTATTCTGTTGTAATCTTTGAAAAAAATAGTTTTCCTTTTCACCGTGTCTGTGGTGAATACATCAGCTTCGAAAGCTGGGATTACCTCACCGATTGCGGTATTGACCTTGCGGGTATGACGTTACCTGTTATTAAAAAGATACAGGTAAGTAGTTTAAGCGGAATATTGTTGAACGCGGATCTCGATCTGGGCGGTTTTGGTATTAGCCGTTATACAATAGATGGATTACTTGCTATGCGCGCCCGGGAGATAGGGGTGGAGGTTCAGGACAACTGCAAGGTAGATCATATGGAAATGTGTTCAGATTATTATTTGATTCATTCGTCCACTGCAAGTGTCCGGGTACGGATGGCTATTGGTGCTTTCGGAAAACGCAGTAATATTGATGTATATTGGAAACGTGACTTTATATCGAGGAAACCAAATGCACTCAATAATTATATCGGTATAAAGTATCACATCAAAACCAGTTTCCCAGACGATACAATCGCGCTACATAATTTTAAGAATGGTTATTGTGGTATTTCTAAAATTGAAGACAATAAATATTGCCTATGTTATTTGACAACAGCATCTAACTTGCAGGATAGCGGCGGCATTAAAGAGATGGAGCAGCGGTTTCTATATAAGAATACCTATTTGCGGCAATTGTTTGAACAAAGCGAGTTCCAGTATACCCAACCACTCTCGATTTCTCAGATCTCATTTGATACAAAGGAACCTGTTTTCGCCCGTACGCCACTTGTCGGTGACACATGTGGTATGATCACACCGATTTGCGGTAATGGGATGAGTATGGCTATGCACAGCGGTAAACTGCTTACCCAACTAGTCGACAAATATTTACAAAAACAGCTCTCACTAGATGGAATGCTAGCCGCATACGTGGAAGAATGGAAAAAGCAGTTCGCTGTACGTCTGCAGACCGGACGCTTCGTACAAAGCCAACTGGGCAAGGAATGGCGAACGAATCTGTTCATATCGTTGCTGAAAAAATTCCCTGCGATAACAAATCGAATCATGGAAAAAACGCACGGTAGAAACTTCTGAATGGCAAAAAAGGCGAACGGGATAGTCTTCCGTTCGCCTTTTTAAATAAAATAACTACAGACTTAATTTGCAGCTGTTGAATCGGCCGGAGCGTCTGTTGGTCCAGGAACAATATCAACCAATTCCACATCAAATACCAATGGGGCATATGGAGGGATCTTGCCGCCACCACGTTCACCGTATCCGATGCTTGATGGAACCAATAATGTCGCTTTAGAACCTTTGCTCAATAACTGCAGGCCTTCTGTCCATCCTTGGATAACAGGATCATGACCTACACGGAAACGGATAGGCTCATATTGACGCATTGGATTAAATACGTTTTCTTTTTTTGCGACGTCGGCATCATTGGTGTCGAAAATTGTACCCGATACAAGTGAGCCGGTATAGTTAACCACTACGGTGTCTCCGAGCGCCGGTTTGTTTCCTGAACCTTCTTCCTTCACTATATATTGTAGTCCGGAATCAGTTTTCTTAGGATCCAGCTTGTTTTTTGCGATGTAGTTTGCCAATTTGCCTTCTTCAGCTTGTTTCAATGTTTCGATTTCCGCTTTGAAATACTCATCGACTTGTGCGTACATGGCAGAATCCGTCAAATCTCCTTTTTTGAAGTGCTTCCTTACCTTTACCTTAAACGTAGCGAATTTGTCCGCAAATTCTGGTTTCGGCTGCCCAGTTTTTGCAGCCATAGTATCTAGATTTAAACGGAAAATAGCGCTATCGCCTTCTCCTAACATTTTGAACATGGAGTTATAATCACCAGCATATAAGCCTGGGATGGAATCTGGAGCGATATTGACAATTTGAGGCAAACCGATGTCGTATGTACTTTGCAATAAGGAATCCTTACGATCCGATGTTACGATCATGTCTACCGACAATAAATCGCCTGGCTGCGCTTTTTCTGCTCCTGCGTCTTTAACAATGTTATATTCAAGACCGCCATCGCCTTTCTTGAAATTTTGGCAACTGGTTGCAGCTAGTAAGCCTACAGCGGCCGAAAGGAATAAAATTGATTTCTTCATTCTGATATAGTCACTTAAGTTATGTTGTTAATATTTCTTTATATGCAGGCAATATAGATTTGAACTTGTTTACCACTTGGCTGAGTTGTTCTGTCGAACTCCCCCCCGCAGCATTTAAATGTCCTCCTCCGTTAAAGTACTTTTTACAAATTTCATTACATGGAATTTCTCCAGTCGACCGCAAAGATAATTTAATTAATTCAGTTCTGTCAATAAATAACGCTGCCAATCGGATACCTTTGACAGACAAGGCGTAGTTTACCAATCCTTCCGTATCACCTGTGGTCACTTGGAACTGTTCTAAATCCTCTTTTGTAACAGCGAATACTGCGGTGTTGTATTCCGGGATAACCTCCAGACAGTTTAACAGGCAATAACCCAAAAATTTCAACCGATTCTCAGTCGAGCTATTGTAAACGTGTTCGTGAATCTCCCAGTTCTTAGCTCCCGATTCGATAAGCTTAGAGATAATTAAATGTACTGCTGCAGTGGTGGAGCGAAAACGAAATGAACCGGTATCTGTCATGATACCTGCATATAGGCAAGTAGCAATTTCCGGCGTTATGCCCGCGATGTCGTCACACGCATCGGTGATAAACGTATAAACCAGTTGGGCGGTCGCTGCAGCCGTGGCATCCCAATAACTGAGGGACGCAAAATCTTCGGGATCCAAATGGTGGTCTATCATCCATTTTTGACCTTTTGCAGTGCGAAGTACAGGTTCCAAAATATTGGTACGGCTAAGTACACTGTAATCCAAGCAAAAAATAATATCGGCATGTTGTATAAGACGTTTCGCCCGTTCTGTTTCATTCGGAAAGATAATAACGTCTTCACGCCCTGGCATCCAGTTTAGGAAGTCTGGGAAATCAGATGATAATACGACCTCTACCTGGTGACCTTTCGTTTTCAGCCAATGATATAAACCTAAAGAAGAGCCTAGTGCGTCTCCATCGGGTTTGTGATGAGTTGTGATAACGATATTCTTAGGTTGGGCCAGTAAATGTAAATTATTTTCTCCTGTCAGCATAAATCTTATAAGTGTGCAAACCTACTATTATTTTGCGGGTTGCAAAAATTTTTACGATTATCTCTTTCTTAAAAAATGTTAAGATTTGTGAATTGTCGGGCAGCCTAACGTCTGCTTAATGTTTGAATGCATATAATTTTCGGTCCCGTCTGATACAAAGCAAGTATGTCGCACTATTGTAATCGATTTTACCATAATAGAAATTTGGTAGCCCTTCGATAGGAAAACCGTCCTGTATCGATCCCCTTTCATCAAAGAGATAAACAAGATAATTTTTACGAGAAGCAACTCCTAAATAGGTATTTGAACGATCTGTGAAATACTGCGGACGATCGTTTATCTCTTGCGTGAAAGTAAAATCGAATAAGGTGCTGTTATCGTGTATATTTTTTGCCAGCAGTTTTTTTTGGTCGATAATCGTCATGCGCTGTGCTATACCATCCACATTTGGAAAATACGAAATCAGCGTGTGGTTTCCTCCGTGTTCCAGCTTTGCGGATTTCGGTTCTTCGTTAAAATCTATCGTAAAAGAAACCTGAGCGGTATCAACGGCATACACCGCATGTCGGTTTTGATCCAGCCTAGCAATCGCTATTGGGTTTCTAAACTGGCTGTCCGCTATAACTTCTTCTTTAAGAAGATTGCCTTGTGCATCGAATTGATAAAAATGGCCATTTTCTGTGCCCACGAAAATTTGATTGTCATGCACTTTGATATCAAATAATATTTTTCCGTCCAGCTGCTTATCGCCCCAGCTTTCCGCCTTTTTACCGTCTAATGTGTACACCAGTAAATCACGGTCTGCAGGAATGAAGATCAACTGTTCGCCACCAACGTTGCTAATCGTAGGTCTATAAGTGGGCTCGCTGTCCATCCCTAATGAAAAACCGGGCAAAGACTGGCCGTCTGGGTCAAATCGATAAAGCCTGTTTCGGTCCGTTACCAGTACAATGGATCGGTCATCCAATTGTTGAGCTTCACCAACTATACGTCCGTGGAATACGGTAGACCAAAGTTTGGTGCCCGAAGGGCTAATAGCGTGCACGGAATGATCTTGCTCTTGAACCAAAATAAATTGGCTCGTATCCGAATGTTCGAAAACTTGCGGTGCGGTAATCGGTCGATTGTTAAACGCATATACCCAGTTGGCTGTTGCGCCCAACGCGTTTTTACTTTTGTACACGCCGTAAATACTGGATTGGAAATTACCATTATTACCCGCTATCTGAATAGACCAGGAATAAAAATCTTGATAACCGAAATCGTTCTTATCACGAAAACTTTTGCGATATGCCGATTTGAGCAGGTTGCTAATCGTAGAGGATGATGCGCTTGTGCGCACGAAACAGGTGATATTAGCTTCGTTTCCCTGTATTCGCTCTGAATTTTTGAAACCTAATGTGTTGGTCAATAGGTTTGCATTTCTCCAATCGCGTTGATACGCAGTCAATAGACTTTGGTGGTTGGCCAGCACGAGGATATTCCCTACACGCAAGAGGTATGGGCGGGTGAACGATTTGAGCGGGTCGCCATAAAGTGCGTATGGAATATTCGAATGGTCTAATCGATAGAGAGAATCCGACACCCTCGTGGCCATTGATGAAATGAATGCATTTAGCTTCGTAGAATCGGCGACCGAAATGAAAGCTAATTCCGTTCGGTTACTCTGTTCTACCAAAGCAAATTCCCCTCCAAAACTAGGGCGTATATCCTCTTCAAAAGAAACATCTTTGCTTTTTCCCATTTCAGCAAACTGTGCCTGCAGCTGTAGAAGTTCGTTCCGTCGTTTTAACAGCGCTAACAGGTCTTTTCGGAAGTTGTCGGAGTCGCTGATAGCGAAAGAGAGATAGGAAGCAGTATTTTCGGGAAAGTAAGTATACAACGTCTGTGATGTTTTCCCCTGATTTCCGAACAGTTCAATATAGTTTTCTTTGTTATGCGTCGTCTTACTTTCGCCGCTCAATATAAGGGCATCATTCTTGAAACTTAGATTCCATGCAGATTGCCCGCCGAGGTTGTTGAACAATTTGATGAAATTACCCGCCTTGCGACGCATAAGGTGCGCCGCGATTCGAGGTATTTGCTCATGAACAAAATATACACTGAGGGGGGAATTTCGGCTATTATTTTCTACAAAGTAATCAATTTCTTCCTTCTCCAATTTGGGAGCTTGTTTATCCATTACCTTATATAATAGACTGTCCGAAAAGGAAGCAAATAAAATGTTTTCATGACATACAATATGAAATACAGAATCTTTGATTCCCTTATCCAAGCTGTAGATATGGGTTTCAAGGGTGTCTTTTTGCGTTACGGTGTAGGCAGGAGCGAGCCCCCTTAAGAACGAGGAGATTGTCTCCCTATCCATCGACATTGATGTGGGGATAGTAAACAACGTAGCAATTTTTTCTTTTTCTGGATGAAAGGAAACGTACAGATCAGCTTCATTTACATAAGGTTGGATGGTAGAATGTCTAAGCAGTTTGGCCTTTAACGTGTGCCATTGCTCAAATTCCTGTCTTCCAACCATGGCTTCGAAGATTTCAAAGTCCTTAAAAATATTGTCGGTAGTCGCGTCGTTTTGAAACGTGGTAACGAGAAACGTTTCTTTGGGGAGGAAAGTAAGTGGACGGAGTGTTTCTTTTTTCTCCCCTTCTAAATTTGCAAAATAATATAGCGACGCACCAATAATGGCGACAAACAGTAAAATGGTAATGATAATCGTATTTCTCATCAAACACAGCCTCTAGCGGATTCAAACCTAAATAAAATGCTTTGCATTCACGAACCGAATGTCAAATGGGTTCACATAAGCCATTAAAAATAAGCAAAAATGCATAACGCAAGATATAAAAATTATCACTGCTAATTCCTTTTGTATACGATTAATTGCGTACCAGTATGTTATACCCGCGCGGCTCCCAGCTTTCCAAATTGGAAATTTGTTTTGTAAAATTTAAAATACAATATGTGGTATATTTTATTACATTTATACCCACGGAAGAAATATCACTTGAATACAATCTCTTTTATGAATAAACAAATTATATTGGTAGCTTCTTTTTTCGGATTGACGGCTGTAATATTAGGGGCATTCGGAGCACATGGCTTAGAAGGGAAAATTAGCGATTATCATCTGGAAACATGGAAAACAGCAAACCAGTATCACTTTTATCATACTTTTGCATTACTCTTCTTATCGACTTTTTCCAGAGCTAAGAACGCCTCTATACGTATTTCTTTTATTGCTTTTACAATCGGTATGCTATTGTTTTCGGGGTCCTTATACCTGTTAAGTGTCCGTTCATTAATCGGAATAGACGGGTTGGGATGGTTAGGCCCAGTGACACCGCTCGGGGGACTTTGCTTTATGGTCGGATGGGTAGGATTGTTCGTGGCTGCCGTCCGGAATCGTTCATAAGGTTTTGTTTTCTTTTTTTCCATAAAAAAAGAAGCAAAAAATTCGTCGCTGAAAACCTTTGGCATTAGGGATTGTGCAAAAATAATATTTCTACTTTTGCCAAAGCTTTTGAGGCGACATAAATGTTAATAAGGGATAGTGCGTATACGTGTAATAAAACGGTTAATAATGTACAGCGAATATGCGAATAAAAACGACCTTGCATTTTTTCGTGGCCATCTTTATGTAGGCTATTTCGTTAAGAACAGAATGCTGTCTGAGCGAAGCGAGTTTTATTCTGTTTAGGAATAGACAAAGAAAGATAACGAAAACATGCTAAGTCTTGACTTTTATGGATTCGTGTTTTATTTTGGTATCCATGAACTCACTTCGTTCGGTTTTGTTTCTTTTTTTGTTAAGAAAAAAAGAAAAGAAAGATAATTATGTCAGAAACCTCTTTATTTCATAACGATCGGGAAACATTGTTTGTTGATGTTATTTTACCATTATACATTGCCAAAACATACACTTATCGCGTTCCTTTGGAATGGAACGCTGATATTGCTATTGGAAAGCGTGTCATTGTGCAATTTGGCCGTAACAAAATCTATGCGGCAATTATCCATAAGATTTCCAACGAAGCCCCTTCAAGTTATGAGGCGAAGTATATACTCAACGTAATAGATGACGATGCGGTGGTTGATGCCAACCAGTTAGCTCTGTGGGAATGGATTTCAGCATATTACATGTGCTATTTGGGGGAGGTTATGCAAGCGGCTCTACCCGCGGCTTTAAAGATGGCGAGCGAAACAAAAATTGCAGCCTCCGAAAATGTAAACGTAGATCGCTCGCTTTTATCCGACAAGGGGTATATGGTCATGGAGGCGTTGGATGTGGCGGGAGAACTGACAATAAACGATATCGTAAAGCTATTAGGGCAGAGTACTGTTTTTCCATTGCTAAAGAAGCTTTTTGACCAAGGATATATATTAATATCAGAAGAGATCAAAAACAGATACGTGCCGAAGCGCAAGGCCTGCTTAAGGTTTGCGCCGGAGTTTGATGATGCCGAAGGTATACGGGGCATGCTTGATTCTTTAAACCGCGCACCAAAACAACAGGATGCAGTGTTGGGCTTTATGCAGCTTCGAAAGGCGAAGACCGATATCACACGGCAAGATATTATGGAAGTGACGGGTGTGAGTGCGGGGATCGTAGCATCATTGATCGAAAAAGGAGTGTTTGTTGTGGAGGAGAAGATCGTCTCTCGTTTAGGAGGTGAAGAGGTCGAAATAACACCAAATTTTGTTTTCAATGCTGGGCAGCAGCAAGCTTTCGATCAAATAAAAGGCTTTTTTGAAACGAAAGATGTTGTGCTTTTGCATGGCGTAACCGCTTCGGGTAAAACGCAGATTTACATACGGCTGATTGAGCAAGCCATCAAGGAAGGTAAAAATGCCTTATATCTTTTACCAGAAATTGCCCTTACCACACAGATCACAGATCGCTTGAAATTACACTTTGGAGATAAGCTAGGGGTTTATCACTCGAAATTTAATGATAATGAGCGAGCGGAGGTATGGCACAAGGTATTGAAAGGAGAGTATAAGGTGGTAGTGGGCGCTCGTTCCTCTGTATTCTTGCCTTTTCAGCATTTGGGCTTGGTTGTGGTCGATGAGGAGCACGAGAGTTCCTATAAACAATATGAACCTGCCCCGCGGTATCATGCTCGTGATACGGCGATCTATTTAGCGCACCTACAACAAGCAAAGGTACTATTGGGATCAGCCACACCGTCGATAGAAAGCTACTACAACGCGAAGGCGGGTAAATATGGGTTGGTCGAATTGACCGAGCGCTTTGGAGAATCCCAATTACCGGATATACAAATAGTCAGCGTAGAAGAGCAAGGTCGTAAAGACCAAATGTTTTCTTATTTCAGCGGTATTTTGTTACAGGGAATCACCGATGCGTTGGAGCGAAAGGAGCAGGTCATTTTGTTTCAGAACAGACGTGGACATACACCATTTATGCAGTGCAACACTTGCGGTTGGGTGGCTAAATGCGTGAACTGCGATGTTAGTCTGACGTATCATAAGTCCACCAGCCATTTGCATTGCCATTATTGCGGACACACCGAACCTCCGGTGCAGGTTTGCCCTGCTTGTGGAATGCCACATATCGAGAGCAAAGGTTTTGGGACCGAAAGAGTAGAAGAGGAGCTGGAGTTGCTGCTGCCACAAGCGCGACTGGGGCGGTTAGATTTGGACTCTACCAAAGGGAAATATGGATTTGAGAATATTATCACGGCCTTCGATAACCACGAGTTTGATATTCTTGTTGGTACGCAAATGGTGGCAAAAGGGTTGGATTTTGGACGTGTCAGTCTAATTGGTATTATTAACGCCGATGCGATGATTAATTTTCCGGACTTCCGGGCGTATGAACGAGCCTTTTCACTGTTTTCGCAGGTAGCAGGGCGTGCAGGACGTCGGGAACATAAAGGAAAAGTAATCATTCAAACGCATACTCCAAATCATAGAGTGCTCGAACAAGTCATTCAGCATGATTATGAAGGTATGTTTATGACGGAGGTAAAAGAACGTAAGAATTATCAATACCCTCCTTTTTATCGTATCATTAAATTGGATGTTCGTCATACCGAAATGCAGTATGCTAGTGATGCGGCCAACCGTTTGGCGAACTTGCTTCGTGTGCAGTTGGGCAATAGGGTGTTAGGGCCGGAGCCACCATTGATATCCCGTGTCCGGAATCATTTTATCCAGACGGTGACCTTAAAAATAGAGCGCTCCAATGTGAGCATCACCCGCGTGAAAATGTTGGTCAGCCAAGCGATAACGCAATTTGGCATGGAGAAACAATACAAAGGCGTGCGTATTTCTATTGATGTAGATCCTTATTGACCCCCCCGCTCTTTCCACTGTTTTGAAAATGATTTGTCAGCGATCTTTGGTAATTTCCGATGTTGTCCCCACGTTTTCTTGAAGAAATTTTGTAGAAAGAAATTTTTCGTTTTTCCACTAAAAAAATCAAGTAAGCCACGACGTTGAATCGCATAAGTAAAACCCTTCCAAGCACGCTTTTCCATGCTTGGGGCCAAACCTTCTGCAACGGAATCTCGACGGTTGAGCAAAAGCATCTTGTGTATATCTATGCCTACGGGACATACTTCGGTACACTTTCCGCAGAGCGAGGAGGCATAGCTCAAATGCTTAAACTCCTTCATGCCGCCTAAGTGAGGAGAGATAAGTGAACCGATAGGGCCTTGATAGGTTGTTCCGTATGTGTGTCCGCCGATGTTTTGATAAATTGGACATACATTTAAGCATGCTCCGCAACGAATACAGTAAAGTCCCTGACGTTGGTCTTTTTGTGCTAATACATTGGTTCGACCGTTATCGAGCAAAATAACATACATTTCCGCTGGACCGTCTACGTCCTGTTCTTGTCTAGGTCCACTTAAAACGGTGTTGTATACGGTGAGATTTTGCCCTGTTCCATGTGAAGCGAGCAGTGGCCAGAATAAATCCAGATCGGCAATGTTGGGAATGATTTTCTCTATGCCTACTACTGCGATATGTACCTTTGGAAAGGCAGTGGTAAGACGCGCGTTACCCTCGTTCTCTGTAATCGCGATGCTCCCTGTATCAGCGATAATGAAATTCGCTCCCGAGATACCAATATCTGCCGCTGTGTATTTCTCCCGCAGTAACTCCCGTGCTTTCATTGTTACTTGTTCTGCTGAGGCATCCACCGGGGTATCGAATTTTTCGTGAAACAATTTGGCGATCTCCTCTAAACTGAGATGCATAGCGGGTGTGACGAAGTGATAGGGTTTTTGATTAAGCAATTGAATGATAAATTCACCTAAATCACTTTCGAAGACTTCTACGTTTTTTTTCTCCAAAAACTGATTAAGTTCGATTTCCTCGGTTGCCATGGACTTGGTTTTTACGACTGATCGCGCCTGATGTCGCTCCATGATTTTAGCGATCTCTTGACGGGCTTCCTCCGCATCATTGGCCCAGATAACCTGTCCACCTCTTTTGGTAAAATTACTTTCAAAGTCTAGCAGATAGCGTTCTAAATTTTCGATAGTTTTCCATTTGACGAGATGAGCTTTCTTTTTCGAATTTTCCAAATCAAAAAACTTGCTTTTACCACGCTCAAAAGCGATATTGTATTTATCTATACTCGAGTTAATAATCTCCCGATGCCGTTGGTCAAAGGATTTGACCGCACTATCTTTTAAAAACTTGTCTGCAACATGCTCTCCCATGAGGTAAAGCTAATCTTTTTTCGAAAGATACGCAAAAGTCCCAGACAACGCTGTCAATATATCCGCTATTTCTTCGATTGCTTTTCGATCGTCGTCCGGTACCGTTTCGCTCTTCCTTCGAGACCACTTCGGCGCATCCTCGCCTATTGTCCGGCTGCCATTCGGGTTGGTATCGACACATGTCCGGACACACGCCGATACCAGCCCGAGCGGTATGCGAAGTGCCCCAGAGTTGGTACGAGGCTTTATCTACTGTTTCAGATTTAACGCTAAATTTAACTCGTCCAGCTGTGCATTGTCAATAGCCGCCGGCGCATCAATCATGACATCGCGCCCCGCGTTGTTTTTCGGAAAGGCAATAAAGTCACGAATAGTTTCCTGCCCGCCCAAAATAGCTACCAAGCGGTCAAGACCAAATGCCAGGCCGCCGTGTGGAGGCGCGCCGTACTGGAAGGCATTCATTAAGAAGCCAAATTGCTCCTGTGCTTCCGCTGCTGTAAATCCCAGATGTTTGAACATCAACGCTTGTGTTTCCTTATCATGGATACGGATTGAGCCACCACCAATTTCGTTGCCATTCAACACCAAGTCGTATGCGTTCGCGCGAACTTTCCCCGGATCGGTGTCCAGGAGATGCATGTCTTCTTTTTTCGGAGATGTAAAGGGGTGATGCATGGCATGGTAACGTTCTGTCTCCTCATCCCATTCCAGCAAAGGAAAATCCATGACCCATAGTGGTGCAAACTCCTTTGATTTACGTAAGCCCAATCGGTTCGCCAATTCCATGCGGAGCGCGCTTAGTTGTGTGCGTGTCTTGTTCGCAGGACCCGATAAAACCAAAATAAGGTCTCCTGCTTTTGCACCTGTAACTTCAGCCCATTTGGCTAGGTCGGTTTGGTCATAGAACTTATCGACAGACGATTTAAACGTTCCATCCAACTCACACTTGCAGTACACCATGCCCAAAGCACCTATTTGCGGACGTTTTACCCACTCGATTAACGCATCGATCTGTTTTCTTGTATATGACGCGGCTTCTGGTACAGCTATGCCTACAACTAGCTCTGCATTGTTAAATACGGCAAATTCTTTGTGCTGGGTGATGGCGTTCAGCTCGCCAAACTCCATGCCGAAGCGGATGTCGGGTTTGTCGTTTCCATATTTACGCATAGCTTCGTCAAACGTCATGCGCGGAAATTGTGCTATATCGATGCCGTGTATGGTTTTCAATAAATGATGTGTCAATCCTTCGAAAACGTTTAAGATATCTTCTTGTTCGATAAATGACATTTCACAATCGATCTGCGTAAACTCGGGTTGACGGTCAGCTCGTAAGTCCTCGTCACGGAAGCACTTTACGATCTGGAAGTACCTGTCAAGGCCACCCACCATTAATAGTTGTTTGAAAGTTTGGGGCGATTGCGGTAAGGCGTAAAATTGTCCGGGGTTCATCCGGGATGGAACGACGAAGTCCCGTGCCCCCTCCGGGGTAGATTTAATTAAGTAAGGTGTCTCTACCTCGCAGAAGTCTAAGTTTGCTAAATAATTACGTACTTCTTGTGTAACTTTATGGCGGAACAAAAGGCCGTTTTTTACCGGATTGCGACGGATGTCCAGATAACGGTATTTCATCCTCAAATCTTCCCCGCCGTCGGTTTCGTCCTCGATCGTAAAAGGTGGGAGTTGAGCCCCGTTCAGTATAGTCAATTCGTTTACGAGCACTTCAATTTCCCCCGTGGGGATATTCATGTTTTTAGATTCCCGTTCGATAACGGTACCTTTTATTTGTATAACGAACTCACGTCCCAATGATCTCGCCTGTTGCATAATCGTTTCATCGGTGCGCGCCTCGTCGAAGATTAGCTGCGTAATCCCATAACGGTCACGTAAGTCTACCCAGATCATAAACCCCTTATCGCGTGACTTTTGAACCCAGCCCGCTAGTGTAACTTCTTTATTTATATCGGCTGCTCGTAATTCGCCGCAATTATGACTTCTGTACATGTCCGCAAAAATATCGGATTTTACGGAGAATAAAGATTTGTTTGTTCTTTTTTTGCTTCTCCCACTTTGTCCCACATTTGGCTACGATATCGCACAATCCCACCTTTAAAATCTTATGCCACATATAAACTATTCTCGATGTGGGAAAGGTGCAGGGTGGCGGGACGCATCAAATTTTAAAGTGGCGAGCTTTGTTCCACTTTTGCGGTCAAAAGTGGAAACAAAAATCCTTTTTGTAGCATTTCTTCGATGTGGAAAACTTTTTTGTGTCATATTGTGGGGGAAAGTGGGGGAAAGTGTATACTTTTACATTAAAATTTAGATTAGCTGTATAGACTGTGAACTATTTAATCGGAGAATACGAATGCAAGCTGGACGCCAAAGGTAGGGTGGTGGTTCCTGCCGCGCTCAAAAGGCAACTGCCTGATGTGGAGCGGGATGGGCTTGTTGTGAACCGTGGCTTCGAGAAAAATTTGGTCATTTATACGCGTGCAGAATGGAATAAAATTTTAAAGCAGTTGTCTAGGCTTAATCAATTTCAGCCGAAGAACCGGGATTTTGTAAGAAAATTCATGAGTGGGGCGACGGAGCTAATGCTCGATTCCGCAGGTCGGGTTTTGATGCCAAAGAGTCTGTTAGAATACGCAGAAGTAGGGAGTGAGCTGGTATTGGCTTGTAATTTAGAGAAAATTGAGGTCTGGTCTAAAGCGAAATACGAAGAACAGTTGGGCGCGATATCGGAAGATGATTTTTCGGACTTGGCTGCGCAAGTGATGGGTGCGTTTGATTTGGAAGGAGGGCAGGATGGCGAATGATCCTATGATTTACCATGTTCCGGTGATGTTGGACGAGTGTATGGAAGGATTGGCTATTAAGCCGGATGGTGTATATGTGGATGTAACATTTGGTGGCGGTGGTCACTCACGCGAGATCTTGAAAAGATTAGGCGATAGCGGAAGATTGACAGCATTTGATCAAGATCCAGACGCAGTGAAGAATGCGTTGGATGATCCGCGATTTACGCTAGTTCAGCACAATTTTAGATTTTTGAAAAACAACCTGAGGTTACTAGGCATTCGCCAAGTGGACGGAGTGTTGGCTGATTTGGGCGTTTCTTCCCATCAGTTCGATTCGCCGGAACGGGGTTTTTCCATTCGTTACGATGCGGATTTGGATATGCGTATGGATCAGGTGGCAGATCTAGATGCAAAGAAAATATTGAATACGTACACGGAGGGGGAGTTGCACCGCATCTTTGGTATGTATGGCGAAATACAAAATGCACGTTCATTGGCAAAAACAATTGCGACAGCACGTGTAAGTGAGCCTATAGAAACTGTGGGAACCCTGAAAGAGGTAATTAAACGTCAGGTGCCGAAAGGAAAGGAGCATAAATATCATGCGCAGCTATTTCAGGCTTTGCGTATTGAAGTGAATCAGGAATTGGGAGCTTTACAGGAGTTTTTGGAGCAAACCGTTGCTGTGCTAAAGCCGGGCGGGCGATTGGTTGTCATGTCGTACCACTCGTTGGAAGATCGATTGGTGAAGAATTTCGTGCAAAAAGGAAAGTTTAAAGGAGAGGTGGAAAAGGACTTCTTTGGGAATGAAATAAAACCATTCAAAGTCATCAGTCGCAAGGCGGTGACGGCGAGTGCAAGTGAGTTGGCGACAAACAATAGGGCGCGTAGCGCTAAATTGCGTATAGCGGAACGTGAAGCTTAAATTTTTTGAGAGATATGTCCAAGAAAAACACGGTCAGAAACAAAGAGTTAAGTGCAGAGGTTCAAGAAAAAATGAATGAATCTGTTGAAGAGAAAGTGGAGGAAACACAGCATTTCCTTCGTTCTATTTTTTCAACAAAGCGTTTGTCCAGCTATTTGGTGGCGAGAAATCTGCCGTTTGCTGCGTTTGTGGCACTTCTTGGCTTACTCTATATCTCGAATCGGCACTTGGCGGAAAGAACAGTCCGGACCATTGACCGGTTGGGGCGGGATGTGAAAGAGTTGAGTTGGGATTACAAATCACTATCTGCCGAGTTGATGAAGCTGACAACGCAAACAGAGATTGCGAAAAGGGCAGATACCTTGGGGTTGAAAGAACGTCTGGAGCCCCCCATCAAATTGGAAGTAGTAAAAGGTAAAAAGTAACAAGACAGACACGGAGTCGTATGAATATTAGGAAGACTATACTTATTCGCGTGTACGCTGCATTCGGCCTTATGGTGCTTTTTGCACTTACGGTGTTTGGTAAGCTTTTGCATTTACAATATGTAGATGGCGGAGAGTGGCGCGCGATGGTGGATAGTTTGACTATTCGGGAGCGCGGAATTGAAGCGGCTCGGGGTAATATCTATGCTAATGACGGTAGTTTACTGGCTACTTCAGTTCCAGAATATGAGCTTCGGTTCGATGCTATGTCGATACCGTCTGAGGCAGACGACGTGTTTCATTCCAAAGTGGATTCTTTGGCGACACGGTTGTCTGTACATTTTAAAGATAAATCCTCGCGACAGTACTTAGTCTTGTTAAAAAATGCGCGTGCAAAAAGACAACGATATGTTCTCATCAAACGGAATGTTTCGCATCAGGACTTAAAAACTATCAAGACTTTCCCTTTGTTGCATGCATTTAGGGAGGGTAGGAAGAGATATCCCACAAGCTTGGTTACCGTGCGTGAAAATAAGCGGATTTTGCCCTTCACCAATTTGGCAGCAAGGACCATAGGGTACAAAAATACAAAAGGGGATACTGTGCTAGTGGGCTTAGAAGGCGCTTACGGAAAGTATATTGATGGAACGAGTGGTTCGCAATTAATGCAGCGAATCGCAGGCGGTGTATGGGTGCCTGTCAATCGGGAGGTAGAAGTTGCACCGGTTGACGGTTCGGATATTATTTCGACACTGGATGTAAATATGCAGGACATGGCGCAGCGCGCTTTGGAGAAGCAGTTGATAGCGAGTGATGCAGACAATGGTTGTGTTGTGGTGATGGAGGTGAATACGGGAGAAGTAAGAGCTATAGCTAATTTTACACGGGATAAAGAAGGCGTTTTCCGGGAGAAATACAATTATGCTATCGCACAGGGTGCTGATCCGGGATCCACCTTTAAATTGGCGAGCTATTTGGCCTTGCTGGACGATGGCTTTGTGGATACATCGAGCACAGTAGATATAGGAAATGGCACATATAAGGTGCCGGCGCATACCATACGTGATTCACACGCGCCAAAAAAATCAGTTTTGACTGTAAAAGAAGCTTTTGAAGAGTCTTCGAACGTAGGGGTTGCGAAGTTGATAAATACGTATTACGGAAATAAACCGGCGAAATATACGTCAAAGTTACATCATTTTGGATTGGGTAAACCTTTGGGGCTGCAGATTCCAGGTGAGGCTATTCCCTGGGTGAAAACACCCGATAGCAGGACGTGGAGTAAACTATCGCTCGTCCAAATGGCCTATGGCTACGAATTACGGTTGACACCGTTACAAACATTGGCACTTTACAACGCGGTTGCCAACGATGGGAAATTGCTGGCGCCCTTGTTTGTGAAAGAGATTCGTCATCTGGGTAACACGGTAGAGCGTTTTGATGCGAAGGTGCTTAACAAGCAAATCGCATCGAAAGAGGCTATCCGTAAAATGCAGGCGATGTTGGAAGGAGTGATGACAGAAGGAACAGGTAAGCGTTTGAGCTCGCCTCTGTATACTTCAGCAGGTAAAACGGGAACCGCACAAATGAACGACGGCGCGAAAGGGTACGGACAACGTCGTTATCAGTCATCCTTTGCCGGTTATTTCCCGGCTGAAAACCCCAAATATTCCATGATAGTGGTGATTCGAAATCCAAGAAAGGGATACTACGGTGGGGCTATCGCTGGGCCGGTCTTTAAGGAATTGGCAGATATGATTTATGCAAATGATTTGACTTTGCATGGAACGCTGGCAAACAGAAAGGTAAATACGTCCGGAGCAAAATTGCCGCTTACACTACGGGGGTCAAAAGAAGCATCAAATACGGTTTACCAAGCGTTGGGTTTTAATCCGTCAAATTGGGATACGATAGCGCAGGCGGCAGATTCATCTACAAAAGCTGTTCCTTTTGTAGAGGCGCAGGTAAAAGAAGGGGTTGTGCCGAACGTATTGGGTATGGGGTTATCCGATGCGATATTTACGATGGAGAACGCCGGGTTTAAAACAAAGATCTCGGGCTGGGGTAAAGTCGTTACTCAATCCCTTGTTGCGGGAACACGATTAAAGGTAGGTACGCCAATCGAACTGGCGTTGAATTAGAAGATATGAAGCTAAGAGAATTATTACATGCGATTCCGGTACAACAGCTCGAGGGTGTTCTCGAACTGGAGGTGTCGTCCGTATGCTTCGATTCGCGGAAAGTTTCCGCGGATAGTCTTTTTGTTGCCGTGCGGGGCGTGCATACCGATGGGCATTTATATCTCGACAAGGCGATCGAAAACGGGGCCCGGGTTTTGGTGCTTGACACTTTGCCGGCACAGTTACATACAGGTGTGACGTATGTCGTTGTTGCCGATACGTCGTATGTATTGGGTTTGTTGGCAGCTAACTTTTATGGTGACCCTTCTCGAGCACTAAAACTAGTCGGCGTTACGGGAACAAACGGTAAGACGACTATCGCTACCCTTCTCTTCAATCTGTTTAAAGGTTTAGGGTACCAGGCAGGATTGTTGTCCACAGTGGAAAACAGGATCGGCGAACGTGTTATTTCTGCAACCCATACTACGCCAGATCCGATAACACTAAATCGCTTGCTTCGCGAAATGGTAGACGAAGGATGTGATTATTGTTTTATGGAAGTGAGTTCACATGCTGTCGTGCAACAACGTACCGCAGGATTACGTTTTGCAGGGGGGATATTTGCGAACATAACACACGATCACCTGGATTTTCACGGTACGTTCGAACATTATATCAAAGCCAAGAAGAAGTTTTTTGACGATTTGGATCGATTTGCTTTCGCGTTGACGAATATCGATGATCGTAATGGAGCGGTAATGTTGCAAAATACATTTGCTCATAAAAAAACATACGGTTTGAAAAATATGGCCGATTTCAAGGCTAAGATTATCGAAAGCCATTTAGACGGTATGTTATTACAGGTGGATGGCCACGACGTCTGGGTGAAATTAGTTGGCGGATTTAATGCCTATAATCTGCTAGCAGTTTATGGTGCGGCAATTCTCTTGGAGCAGGAAACCATGAAAGTATTGACCGCGATGAGTGACATCGCAGGAGCGGAAGGTAGATTTGATATCGTTCGTTCAGCAAATGGTGTGGTCGGTATCGTAGACTATGCGCATACACCCGATGCAGTGGAGAATGTGCTGCTGACTATCCGTGAATTGCGGCAAAGCGGCAAGCAGATTATTACCGTATTAGGTTGTGGAGGCGATCGCGATAAATCCAAACGCCCCCAGATGGCGGCAGTAGCGGTGCGATTGAGTGACAAAGTCATCATCACATCCGATAATCCGAGAACAGAGGATCCGCTAGCCATCATCCGCGATATGGAGGCTGGAGTGGATTCGAAAGATCGTAAACATGTTTTTACCATCGCGGAACGCAAAGAGGCTATCCGAGCGGCTTGCCATTTAGCACAAGCCGGCGACATCGTTTTGGTAGCAGGAAAGGGCCACGAGAAATATCAAGAGGTTAACGGTGTGCGTCACCATTTTGACGACAAGGAAATTTTAATAGAAACGTTTAACGAACAATAAGAAATACGGATGTTATATTATCTATTCAGTTGGCTACAGGAGCACATGCATCTACCAGGGGCGGGATTGTTTCAATATATCTCTTTCAGGACTGCGATGGCTGTGATTGTTTCGTTAATTATTACCACGGTATACGGAAGCCGCCTGATACGTGCTTTACGGAATAAACAGGTGGGTGAGACCATTCGTGATCTCGGGCTGGAAGGTGAAAAGAAAAAGGTCGGTACACCGACAATGGGTGGGCTGATTATCATCGGGGGGATTTTGGTACCGACAATTTTATTTGCCAAGTTAGATAATATTTACATCATTATCATGATTATCACCACCATTTGGATGGGTACAATTGGCTTCTTAGATGATTACATCAAGGTATTCCGTAAAAATAAAGAGGGGTTAGCTGGACGCTTTAAGATCATAGGACAAGTGGGACTGGGTACATTGATTGCGATCACGATGTATTTCCATCCTGATATTGTCGTTCGGGAAAAAGTGCCGAACCCCACTTCTACAAAAGCGGTGGAGATTATGATGGATACCCAAACAGGTGAGCGTTATTATGCAGAAAATGTGAAATCCACCAAGACCAATATTCCATTCTATAAAAACAATGAGTTTGACTATGCGAAGGTGTTGAGCATGTTCGGTTTAAATGGTTACGTTGTCACGTTTATTGTGTTTTTAATTGTAGTCGTGTTCATCGTTACGGCCGTGTCTAATGGTGCAAATATTACGGATGGGATAGATGGATTGGCAACGGGAACCTCCGCGATTATTGGAATTACATTGGCAATTTTGGCTTACGTGTCTGGTAATGTGATTTTTTCGGACTATTTGAACATCATGTATATCCCGAACTCTGGCGAGTTGGTAATTTTTGCAGGGGCATTCGTAGGTGCTTGTACAGGATTCCTATGGTATAACGCCTATCCTGCACAGGTGTTTATGGGCGATACGGGAAGTTTGACCATTGGCGGTATTATCGCAGCGTTTGCCATTCTCATTCGGAAAGAACTGTTGATTCCAATGTTATGTGGCATATTCTTGCTTGAAAACCTGTCGGTGATTATGCAGGTGTCGTATTTCAAGTACACGAAGAAGAAATTTGGTGAAGGGCGACGGATATTTCTGATGTCTCCTTTACACCATCATTATCAAAAGAAAGGTTATCACGAATCGAAGATCGTTATGCGTTTTTTTATTGTATCGATTATTCTCGCGATCCTGACCATTGTTACATTAAAAACACGGTAAGATGTCCAATATAGCACATACCCATTACCCACAATCTGGCTTTCTTGCGATTCTAGGCGCAGGGGAGAGTGGTGTTGGTGCGGCTATTTTAGGAAAGGATAAAGGGTTCGACGTATTCGTTTCCGATAAGGGGCGGATTAGCGACGACTATAAGGCAACATTACGAAAGGAGAAAATCGCTTTCGAGGAGCAACAACATACCGAAGATAAAATTATGCAAGCGGCGTTGGTTGTGAAGAGCCCTGGCATTCCGGAACACGCGCCACTCGTAAAAGCATTAAGGGCAGCAAATATTCCGGTTATCTCAGAGATAGAATTTGCTGCACAATATACAGATGCTAAGCTTTATTGCATTACAGGGTCCAATGGCAAATCGACGACGACCATGTTAACGTACTATATGTTGCAGCGTGGGGGCGTAAACGTTGGTTTGGCGGGGAACATCGGGAAAAGCTTTGCTTTACAGGTGGCGCGCGAAAACTACGACGTATATGTGCTGGAAATTTCTAGTTTTATGTTGGATGATATGTACCAATTCCGTGCTGACGTAGCTGTTATTCTAAACATAACGCCCGATCATTTAGATCGCTACGATCAACATATGGAGAACTACGTCGCATCCAAATTTCGCATAATTCGGAACCAGACAAAGGAAGATTATTTCATCTACTGCCTAGATGATGAGGAAACGATAAAAGGACTGTCTTCATTTAAGACAAAAGCGAAGCACCTGCCTTTTACACAAAATCACGTAGTGGAGCAGGGGGCGTATATAGACGAGGAAAAGAATATTATAATACAAGTACCTAACAAAGACATTTTTGCGATGAATATTGAAGAGTTATCATTACAGGGGAAGCACAATGCATACAACAACATGGCGTCAGGCTTGATTGCGAAGGTTCAGGAATTACGCAACCAAACGATGAAAGAAAGTATGGAATCGTATGTAAACATCGAGCATCGTTTAGAGCATGTTGCTTGTATAGGAGGGGTGAATTATATTAATGATTCGAAAGCCACAAATGTCAATTCGGTTTGGTATGCTTTGGAGAGTTTTTCGCCCGATATCATCCTGATTATGGGAGGAGTAGATAAAGGCAATGATTACGGAATGTTGCGAGATCTCGTAAAATCCAAAGTTAAAGCGATTGTATGTATTGGTAAGGACACGGTGCGTATTCATGAATCCTTCGAGGACGAAACCGACGTGATTATAAACAGTTCGTCTATGCAGGACGCGGTCGAGATCGCTTCTTACTTAGCAAAAAAGGGCGATACAGTGCTGCTTTCTCCCGCTTGTGCGAGCTTTGATTGGTTTAAAAATTATGAAGAGCGCGGGGACAAGTTTAAGGAAGCCGTCATGACTTTGTAAAACGAATAAAATTTGATAAATGATGATGGATCAGATTTTCAGTAAATTAAAAGGTGACAAATGGATATGGATTATTGTGATTGTCCTGTCCGGGTGGTCTCTGTTGGCGGTTTACAGTTCGGTAGGTACACTTGCTTATAAAGAAGGTAAAGGTACGGAGCTGTATCTTTTCAAACACTTCTCCATTATTGCTGTAGGTTTGTTGCTGATGTATTTATCACATAAATTAGATTACCGTTATTATGCAGGCATTTCGAAATTGTTGATGATCGTTACCATACCGCTATTGCTGTTCACATTGGTTGGCGGGAACAAAGTCAACGACGCTAGCCGCTGGGTAACGATTCCAGTCATCAACCAAACCTTTCAAACATCGGATTTGGCGAAATTAGCATTGATTACTTTTCTAGCCCGTATGTTGTCGCGTAAAGCGCATGAAATCAAAGACCTTAAGAAATCATTCATCCCAATAATGGGAACGGTGTGTATGGTTTTCGTCCTAATTGCTTGGGCAAACTTGTCCACCGCCTTAATGTTATTCGGTACAAGTGTGTTGTTGCTTTTGATTGGACGTGTGAGTTTCAAGCAAATTGGCATTGTTTGTGTCGGAGGGGCATTCCTGTTGTTGTTAGTGATATTGATTGGGCCGCGCCGCGACACGTATATCAGCCGGTTCCAAAGTTTCTTTAAGACCGAACAGACAGCACAGCGTAATTCCTCCTTTCAAGAAGATAAAAATTATCAAGCGAACCTGGCTAAAATGTCTATCGCTTCGGGAGAGCTATTTGGTAAAGGTGCTGGGAATAGCGTAGGTAGGAATTTATTGCCACATCCCTATTCTGATTTCATTTTTGCGGTTATTGTAGAGGAGTATGGAACTATTGGGGGGGCAATCCTGCTCTTTTTATACGTTGCGTTAATGTATCGCTGTATACGGATTGTGACATTGAGCCCGCGCGCATTTGGGGCCTTCCTAGCAGCGGGCTTGGGATTTAGCCTAACCATACAGGCATTGGCGAATATGGCCGTTGCAGTTGGCTTGGGGCCAGTGACGGGTGTGCCATTGCCACTCGTCAGTATGGGAGGAACGTCGATTTTGTTCACGAGTGTGGCACTGGGCATTATTTTAAGTGTTAGTAGGAGCATAGAAGAATTAAAAGGAAAAGAAGAATTGAATGAAGTTCCGAAAAAACAGCGCGTGGTTGTTGGAACGATATAGGCGTGAAGAGTATATAGGGAATAAAATACTTTGCACGAGGTACTAAAACACAAAAGAATGGGACATAAAGTAATCATAAGCGGAGGGGGCACGGGAGGACATGTTTTTCCGGCTATCGCGATAGCGAATGCATTACGTCGTATGGAACCGGATGTAGAAATCTTGTTTGTCGGTGCTAACGGGCGTATGGAGATGGATCGTGTGCCCGAAGCCGGCTACAAAATTGTGGGACTGGATATACAAGGCATCGACAGAAATTCATTGTTGAATAACTTGGCGCTGCCCTTCAAGTTGATCAATAGTTTGATAAAGGCACGGAAAACCATAAAGGAATTCGGGGCTGATGTGGCAGTAGGCGTTGGTGGGTTTGCGTCAGGGCCTTTATTGATGGCAGCCAACAATATGGGAATGCCCACGTTGATTCAAGAACAGAATTCTTATGCCGGTATAACGAATAAGCTTCTTGGGAAGAAGGCGCAAAAGATATGTGTAGCATATGAGGGGATGGATGCATTCTTCCCGGCGGAAAAGATCATGTTGACAGGTAATCCCATACGCCGCGATTCGGTTGCCATAACAGGAAAACGTGAATTTGCTTTGCAGGTTTTTGGGTTGCAGCCGCATAAGAAAACCATATTGATTATAGGGGGCAGTTTGGGCGCAAAACAGATGAATGGTTATGTCCTTGACGTCATACACGAACTAGGAGAAAAGGAAGATGTGCAGTTTATTTGGCAGACGGGAAAGAGGTATTACGAGCATATGCAGGAGATATTGGACATGAGTAAGGTAATCCCAGGTAATGTAAAAGCCGTCCCATTCTTAGAACGCATGGATTTAGCTTACGCTGCGGCAGATCTGATTATCTCGAGAGCAGGTGCGGGGACGATATCTGAACTATGTGTCGTGGGTAAGCCCGTAATATTGGTGCCTTCACCCAATGTTGCTGAAGATCACCAAACGAAAAATGCAAAGGCTTTGGTTGCTAAGGAGGCGGCTGTAATGATTTCGGAAGCTGATGCCAAGCATACCATGATGCACGTAGCGTTAGCCTTACTTGCTGATGAAGCTAAATGTGCATCTTTAAGTACAGAAATTGAGAAGATGGCTAAGCCAGATGCAGATGAGACGATAGCGAGAGAAATATTAAAAATGATTAAATAGATGATGAACCTTGACCATATAAAACGTGTTTACCTGCTCGGAATAGGGGGGATTGGTATGAGCGGATTGGCCCGTTACTTCAAGCACTTAGGTTGTGACGTGCGGGGTTATGATAAAACAGAGACCGAGCTAACGCGTGCTTTGGTGCAAGAGGGTATTCAGGTAATCTATCAGGATGATATCGAACTACTGCCAGATGAATTTAAACAACCATCGGAACAAACACTGCTGATTTATACACCAGCTGTTCCGAAGGATCTTAAACTGAAAGCTTATTATTTAGATAGCAAAATTCGACTGTACAAACGTTCGGAGGTCTTAGGGATGATAAGTGCAAGCCGGTACACGATTGCAGTAGCGGGAACGCACGGCAAAACGACCACGTCGACGATGATCGCACATATATTGAAGGATTCGGGTTATGATTGCTCCGCGTTTTTGGGCGGAATCAGTTCCAATTATGATAGCAATGTGTTATATGGTAGAAATAATGTGGTGGTTGTGGAAGCTGACGAATACGACCGATCGTTTTTGACCTTGCATCCAAATATCGCTGTCGTTACTTCAGCTGATCCCGATCATTTGGATATATACGGTGACGAACGACACCTTATCGAATCTTTTGAGCTGTTTTTAAAGCGCGTAGTCCAAGACGGGGTATCCATTGTGAAGAAGGGTTTGCCTTTTAGCGGAGACATAACCTACGCAAGCGAGGATGAGTGCGATGCTTATGCGCGTGGCGTTCGCGTGGATGATGGTGTGTTTTATTTTGATTACATCGCCGATCAAACGGAAATGCTAAACATTCCTTTAGGTATTCCGGGGCTACATAATATAGAAAACGCGGTGGCGGCTATTACCGTGGCTTTACAACTTGGGATCACGCCCGATAAAATTAAATCGGCGTTAGCTTCGTTCAGGGGGGCGAAGAGACGGTTTGAGTATATCGTTAAAACGGCGACACACGTGTATATCGACGATTATGCCCACCATCCGGAAGAATTGCGTGCGTTTCTAACATCGATGAGGAGACTTTATCCCACAAAGAAATTGACCGTAGTGTTCCAGCCGCATTTATATAGTAGGACGCGGGATTTCGTGGATGGTTTTGCGGAGGTACTGGGATTAGCGGACGAACTATTGTTGATGGATATTTATCCGGCAAGAGAGTTGCCTATTGAAGGTGTAACTTCAGCTTGGCTGCTTGACAAGATCACTGTTGCGCATAAGCAGCTTGTCTCGCCGACGGGTGTTTTGGAAGTAGTGAAGCAACGCCGCCCGGAGCTGGTCGTGACGGTAGGGGCGGGTGATATTGATAAATTGGTTAAACCTTTAAAAGAGATTTTGGAAAATGCTTAATGCCGTTCGTAACATACCTTGGAGACAACTTGGTTATGCCAGTTTAGGGCTTATTGCCCTAATAGGGATAGGTATGTTGATGGGCTTGGTTAAGAAGAAGGATACGGCACAAGCTTGTGCTTCCATGAAGGTGGTGGTGGAAGGAAAAGAAACCTTTATCGATCAGCACGACATTTCTGACTTGGTGAATACAAAATTCGGAAATGTCGTTGGAAAACCGTTGAACGAAATTCCGATCGATCAGATCGAAAAAGCGTTGATGGAGCTTCCCTACGTGTCCAGTGCAGAGATCTATACCGATATGGACGGGATATTGCAGATTTTAGTACAACAACGAGAGGTCGTTTTGCGTATTGTAAATAAGGCAGGGAAAGAATACTACATTGATACAAAGGGAGCAAAAGTGCCCGTAACTTTGAAATACGTTCCACATGTTTTAGTGGCAAATGGGAATATACAAGAAGGGTATGAAAAACCATTGGATACTATTCAGACCCAACTATTGACGGACTTGGTTGCTATTGTGGACCATGTGAAGAATGATCCGTTGTGGAGTAATCAGATTGTTCAGCTTTATGTAGATGATAAGCAAGACATCGAGATCATTCCGCGGGTAGGGACTCAGCCACTAATTATTGGCAGTGCGGATAAATTAGCAGAAAAGTTAGCGCGTTTGGAGGTTTTCTATAAAAATATTCTACCAAAGGTCGGTTCGGACGCCTACGAAAAGGTAAACGTGAAGTATGACGGACAGATTATTTGTGAACGACGGGATGGGTGGGTGCTCGATAGTTTACAGATAAAATTAAAAATGAAATAATTAAATATTGAATATACAGCAACAAATACACAGCATATGAAACCAAGATTAGCAGAAAACGAAAAGGATAGTCCGATCATCGTAGGGTTAGATATCGGAACAACGAAGATTTGTGTCACGGTCGGTCGTCGTAGCGGAGCCAATAAGATTGAGCTTTTGGGTGTAGGGAAAGCCGAATCTTCGGGTGTAAACCGCGGCGTGGTCGCTAACATCCAAAGAACGGTAAGTAGCATTCGAGATGCAGTCTCCATAGCAGAATCCCAATCAAATGTAGATATCAAGGTGGTCAATGTAGGGATTGCGGGTCAGCATATCAAAAGTATTCAACATCGTGGTATTCTGACCAAACGAGACTATGATGAGGTGACGCGTATCGATGTGGAACAATTAATCTCCGACATGTACAAGCTGGTGCTTCCTCCGGGCGAGGAAATTATTCATGTATTGCCACAAGAGTTTACCATAGACAACGAACCGGGTATCAAAGAACCTATTGGTATGGCCGGACGTCGCGTAGAGGCGAATTTTCATATTATTTCCGGACGAGTAACGGATATCAATAATATCAAACGTTGTGTAGATAATTCGGATTTGGAAATCTCTTCTCTTGTGTTGGAACCTTTAGCGTCATCCGAAGCTGTGTTGGATGATGAAGAAAAAACTGCTGGTGTAGTGTTGGTTGATATCGGCGGTGGTACAACTGATGTGGCTATCTTTCATGAAGGTATTATCCGTCATACAGCGGTCATCCCGTTAGGCGGAAATATCGTGACAGAAGATATTAAACAAGGTTGCTCGGTATTGCGTAATCAAGCGGAACAGTTGAAAGTCCGCTATGGTTCTGCTTTGGCAGACGAAAATAAGGACAATGAGGTAATCTGTGTCCCAGGTATCCGGGGACGTGAGCCTAAAGAAATTTCAGTAAAGAACTTGGCTTATATCATCCAGGCTCGGATGGAGGAAATAATTGAGCACGTTTACTATGAGATTAAGTCATCTGGCTACGAAGACAAATTGATCGCGGGCATTGTTATTACCGGTGGCGGTGCCCAATTAAAACATTTGGTTCAATTAGTAGAGTACATTACAGGAATTGGTTGTCGAATCGGTTATCCCAACGAATATTTGGCGAAGACAGAAATGCTGCACAAACAGGCGTTAGAGGAATTGAAGAGTCCGATGTATGCCACGTCTATTGGGCTTTTGATTAAAGGCGTGCAGGCTGTTGAAGAAGCAGAAGCCACTGAACAAGAGGTGGAGACATCAAGAAAGGTAGGGAAAGTTAAGGAAATTGCGGAAGAGAAGAACAAGAAGGAGAGTTGGTTTTCCAAACTTCTTTCCGATTTTATCAAGGATGATGCAGGGATTGATGATGACACATTCATAGGAAGGAAGTAAGTTTTCCACAATGGATATTTTTTCCACAAATTAACAAATGTGGAAAACTGTTGTGAAGATTTTGGTATTATTACATTTGAATTGTTGAACCTGTCGGGGATTTATAATTGGTTTAGCAAGAGTTAAATAGGGTATTTTTATGTCGATACAATTTGAAATGTTAAAGGAACAATCATCAATAATTAAAGTTATTGGTGTGGGTGGTGGAGGTGGCAATGCCGTAAACCACATGTACAAGCAAGGGATTAGTGGGGTTGACTTTATCGTTTGCAATACGGATGCGCAGGCGTTGGAGTTGAGTCCTATTCCGAATAAGGTACAACTGGGAGTGAGTTTAACAGAGGGAATGGGCGCCGGTGCAGATCCTGATGTTGGTGAGAATTCAGCTATTGAAAGTATTGAGGATATCAAACGTATGTTGGGTACCAATACGAAGATGCTTTTTATCACTGCGGGTATGGGAGGTGGTACAGGTACTGGGGCCAGTCCGGTGTTGGCAAAAGCTGCGAAAGAGCTTGGTATCCTAACGGTAGCTATTGTAACTACTCCTTTTACATTCGAAGGTAAGCGACGCCGGTCACAGGCGGAAGAAGGCTTGTCGGAATTACGCAAATATGTCGATTCCTATTTGGTTATTTCCAATGACCGTCTGCGGGAAATATTCGGTAATTTAACGATGACGGCTGCTTTTGCCAAAGCTGATGATATCTTGACTACGGCTGCCAAGGGTATTGCGGAAATCATTACCATTCCGGGTTATGTCAACGTGGATTTTAAAGATGTACGTACCGTCATGAATGACAGCGGTGTTGCTATTATGGGCAACGCTGTTTCTACTGGCGAAAACCGGGCGCTGGAGGCTGTAACTGGCGCGTTGGCATCGCCACTGTTGAAAGATAATGAGATCGAGGGTGCACGCTATATTCTACTCAATATCACTTCTGGTAAAAAAGAGGTAACGATGGATGAGGTTGCTATTGTGACAGATTACATCCAAGAGCAAGCGGGGCTTTCTGCGGATCTTATATGGGGTAATTGCATTGACGATAGTTTTGAAGATGAGTTGTCGGTAACCATCATTGCCACAGGTTTCCAGACTGCCGAAGAGCGTGTCAAAGAAAAAGAGAAGGAAAAAGTTGCCTTACCTTTAAGCCCAGAACCGGCCAAACAATTTGTAAAACCAGTAGTTCAAAATCAGTTCATAAAAAAGGAAGAACCTGCTGCTACACAACAGACATACATTAAACCGATACAGGATACAACGGCTGAAGCACCTTCGATGGGAAGTCCGGCGACTCCCCAGGGAGACTTGTTCACTTCGCCGAAACCAATTCATGCGGCGGTAGCGAAAAAAGAAGAGCCAGAGGTTATCCGTCATACCCTGAATTTGGAGGAGCCCGAGCAGGAGGAAACACAAGATTCAGGCTTTGAATTGAAGACGTCGCCTTCTGTGTTTGAATTTAAACTACCATCGGTATTTGATACATATGATAAACCGAAAGATATAGAAGATACGAGCGACCTAGCAAGTTCGGTGAACGAAGAACCGACAGCACAGGTAGAAATTGCATCTGAAAAGGAAATAGATTTCGAAGACCAACTCATGAAGACGAAAGAACGTATATTGCGTTTAAAAGAGTTGAGTATGAAGCTAAAATCTAGTAATGGTTTACAGGAGCTGGAAAACGAGCCTGCCTATAAACGTAGACAAAAATCGCTGGAAGATGTGCCGCATTCATCGCAATCACAAGTGTCGCGGTTTACGTTGTCTTTTGATGACGGCGATACCGAGATCCGGCCGAACAATTCGTTCCTGCACGACAATGTCGATTAATCATCGAGATCAAAATACACTTGGAAGACAGCAGAAATGCTGTCTTTTTTATTTATATTTACCCAAGTGAAAATTAAATCTAGACGTATATGTTGGCTAAACTAAATAACCCTATTTGGGTAATGAGCTCCGCGTACGATAAATTGACTTTGGAAGAACTAATAGCCACTTCTAAGGAGGTAGGAGCACAGGGGATCGATTTGTGTGTATTTAGGAAAGACGGAACGCGCGAAGATCACACCGCTACGCATTTAGAATACGAAGACTTTTCCGCGACGGATGGCAAGCGTCTGATTGAGAAGTTTAATGCAGCGGAACTGAGTTTATCCTTGGGAGCATTTGAAAATATGATCGGTGGTGACCCTGAACAACGTATTAAAAATCAAAACCACCTTTTGCGCCTTATCCGGATAGCTTATCTGCTAGGCGGAGATAGAAATGATGTAAAAGTAGGGACATTTGTCGGGTATAACCATGATCTCGGAAATGAAATCGATGGGTTTCAGAAGAATTTAGAAGAGTATAAGCGCGTATTTGAACCTATCGTGAAATATGCGGAGGACCTTGGTGTCACCATTGTATACGAAAACTGTCCAATGGAAGGTTGGCGTTCTGCGCGTTATACCTCGACCTATAATAACTTACCCGCTGTGTTAGCTGCTAGAAAATTAATGTATACATTAATTCCAAGTAAGGCGCACGGAGAAATATATGACCCATCTCACGATATATGGCAGAATGCGAATCCTGTTGATGTGATGGAACAAATGGATATCGATCGATTAAAGCGTATTCACGTAAAGACTACCCGTAACTTGAAAACCAAAGCCCGTGTGGAATGGGGAGGGATGTATCCCATGCAGCAAGTGGATGTTTCGTTGGCGGAACAAGCGGACATTACCATTCCGCAACACGATTGGGATAGACACCACTATGAAGCGATGCTTCCCGGGTTTGGCGGGACAGATCATATGGATTGGAATGATTTTGTTGCCGTGTTGCATCGACGAGGCTTTGACGGTCCTTTCGAAATTGAAAACGAAGCTAAAAACTCAAAAGACACTGGAAATATTGCAGCCACTAATCAAGGGTTTGCCAATTGTATTCGCTTCCTATCGCCGCTGCTATGGGAACTGGATAGTGAAAAAGGATATATATATCAGCGTAGAAGCTACCTGGAAGAACCGTCTGTAAAGGATATTCCAGTAGTGACCATTGATCAACTGAAGTAAAAATGAGGAGGCTACCATAAAAAAAGCCTCCTTACCTATTTGTTACTTGTTCTCACTATGTAGCTTAAATAATTCAATGAGTTCGGGAATATTGCTTACATTTAATTTCTCGAAAACACGACTTTTATAAGTGCTCACGGTGGAAGAACTTAATTCCATCAATTTGGCCATCTCCAAAATGCCGAGTCCCTTGGTAAGATGCTTAGCTACATCCATTTCGCGATTTGACAGTTTATATAGGGGGTTACTCTTATCGAAAGAAGACTTACTCGTAGTGAGCTTTTGTATATAAAGTTCCTTAACCGTATCCGACATATATTTTCCACGTGTTATGATACTCTCTATTGCGTTTTTGAGCTCAGACATAGCGGTAGTCTTGTTAAGGTAGCCACAGGCTCCCGCATTAATGTATCGTAAAGCGTATATACTTTCCTCATAGGAAGAGAAAACCAATATTTTCACGCCGGGTTGTATATCCAACAATTCCTTGATGACTTTAATGTTATTGCCTCCAGGCATGTTGATATCCAGCAAAAGTAAGTCGAAGGATTCCCTGCGTAATTGATCGTAGACCTCGTCGTAGGTCTGTGCTTGTTGGATGCCGGCATCGGCAATACACTCCTTAATAATCATGGACGCCCCCAATCTTACAATGCTATGGTCGTCTGCTATTAATACTTTCTTCATCTTTTGGTTACTTATGTAACAAACCTAAATAAAATGCTCTACATTCACGAACCGAATATTAAAAGAGCTCGTGCATGCATTTAAAAATAAGGAAAAATGTAATATCTACGAGAGAAATCATCACAGGTAACTCATTTTTATACGTAATTTAAATAGTCGCTTCGAAGGCAGAAATTCGTGATAAATATATGTTTAATTGTCATTTTTGTGTATAATTGTTTTAAAAAAATAACATTATGGGGTTTTTAAAAGAATTTAAGGAATTTGCGATGCGCGGAAGCGTCGTCGATTTAGCAATCGGTGTGGTAATTGGAGGTGCATTCGGTAAGATTGTCACTTCGCTGGTCGATGATATTATCATGCCTCCAATAGGTTATATTACGGGTGGTATAGATTTCACGGAGATGCGGTATATCATAACGGAAGCTAATGAAGCTGCTGGCGTAACAGAGGTTTCCATCAACTACGGTAATTTTATCAACGTGGTTATCCAGTTCATCATTGTTGCCTTGTGTATTTTTATGGTAATCAAGGGTATGAATTCGCTTAAGCGGAAAAAGGAAGAAGCACCAGCAGCGCCTCCAGGACCATCGAAAGAAGAAGTATTATTGACTGAAATTCGCGACGCATTGCGAAGCAAATAGATTTTGATCTGTTCAAACTACACAAAGGGTGAATAAACCGAGCTTGCGAGTTCTTGAACACATCTTAAGCAAACACTGGTGAAAAATCTGATAGGTTCATCACCTTTAAGGAATAATTTATTAAGATGAAAAATTTGCTTCTTTTCTAAAATAACACTACTTTTGCACTTCCTTGCATTAGGGACGATTGATTAAGATATAAAAACAAGCATAATAGCGTCATGAAAAGAACATTTCAGCCTTCGTTAAGAAAAAGAAGAAATAAGCACGGTTTCCGTGAGCGTATGAGTACAGCTAACGGTAGAAGAGTATTAGCTGCTCGTAGAGCTAAAGGAAGAAGACGTCTTTCCGTATCAGACGAATACCGTCATAAAGGATAATAAATACGGGCCGGTGACTCCTGCGGGCTTGTGTTTCGGCAAATAGTCACAATGAGCTATACATTTACGAAGGAAGAACGATTATGTAGCAAAAGGCTTATCGAAAGTCTTTTCCGTAATGGTTCTTCTTTCGTTGTGTACCCTTACCGAATAGTGTTTCAGTACGCTCCGCTGATGCAACATAATGCTGTTCCCGTACAGTGTATGATTTCCGTCTCCAAACGCCGCTTTCGAAAAGCCGTAGACCGAAATGCTATAAAACGCCGTATACGTGAAGCTTATCGGTTGCAAAAATCAGATTTGCACACTTTTCTTCAAGAACATTCCTTACATTTACGTTTGGCATTCCAATATGTGGGAAAGGAAAAGGAGCCCTATACAATGCTCTATCAACGTATGGGAAAAGTATTAACCAAACTGAAAGATGAGCATACTCAAATTTTTATGGGAGAAGCTGATTAAGAAACCATTACAGTGGCTTTTTGTACTTGTTATACGTTTCTATCAGCTGTTTATTTCGCCGTTGCTGGGTGCCAACTGTCGATACACGCCTACTTGTTCTCAGTACGGTAAGGAAGCTATTATGAAATATGGACCTTTCAAAGGCGGTTACATGGCGATTCGACGAATTTTCAGATGCCATCCTTGGGGAGGTCATGGACATGACCCTGTTCCTTAATGTTTATGATTGACAATATATATATCTTACAAATAGAAACGGCGACACCGGTATGCTCGGTGGCTATAGGAAAGAACGGTGAAACGATAGCTAAAATAGAAGCAGATGCTCCTAATTTGCATGCGAGTCATTTAACGCTCTTCATTGAGCAGGTACTGGACACCGCTGCCGTTACGCGGGAAAGTCTACACGCTGTAGCAATCAGTATGGGTCCGGGCTCTTATACGGGGCTTCGGATCGGTGTTTCAACTGCTAAAGGCTTATGCTATGCATTGGATATTCCGTTAATTGCTGTCAATACCTTGGAAGCAATGGTCCACGGATTTGTTCCCCAAAAAACAGCGTCCGACGAAACTAGTATATACGTGCCCATGATTGATGCTCGGCGTATGGAGGTTTATATGGCTCAATACAATGCAAAGTTACAAGGCGTGGAGCATACGGTGGCGCGTATTATAGATAACCAAGCGTTTGCCGATGAAAATAAAGGACAGAAATATATCCTCTTCGGAAGTGGAGCAGACAAATTCGAAGCGCTTTTCGACGAAAATGAAACGGTACAAGTGAAGGTAGGATTCCGTAATTCAGCATCGTTTTTTGACAAACTTGCTTTCCAGAAATTTCAACAAGGCCTTTTCGAGGATGTGGTTTATTTTGAGCCTTATTATCTCAAGGATTTTATCGCTACTACTCCTAAAAAACGATAATTACAGCCACCGGCGCTTTTTGAACCAATAATAGATGAGTGCGGCGAGAACGGCCATCGCTATCATAATTGCTGGGTAGCCGTAGTACCATTCTAGCTCAGGCATATTTTTAAAGTTCATTCCGTACACCCCTACAATGAACGTCAGCGGCATAAAAAATACCGATATAATCGTTAGTGTACGCATAATATCATTGGTATGGTTGGACTCTATATTGAAGTAAACCGAGAGAAGCTGTGCCGTATTTTCCGAAATGTTGCGATACAGGGTGGAGGAGCGGGCATAAGTGTCTTTTAGATCCTGTGTATATATGTTTTTGAATGCCGATAAATGAAAAAAATCTACGATATCCCTGTACAGGGTCAATATAATTCGAATCAGGTCGATTTGGCGTTTAATATAATAGAGCTGACGCAGAAAGTCCCTTTTCCGTCGATTTAAAAACACCATCTCTTCGTAACTGTCCAGTTGGGTATTCAGTTTGTTGATCACCAGATTTTCAAAGGTCTTCAGTGCTTCGGAGGTAAGGTGGTTGATAAAAAGTTTGCTGGAATGGAGTTTACCAAACGGGAAACTGTCAACCAGTTTTTCCAGATATCCAATATTTCCGCGATGGACGGTAATTACAAATTTGTCACTAAAAAATATGGATATGCGTTCTGTAATTTCGGTTAAGGTATCTGAAAAGTTATCAAACCGAGAAGGAATGGAACGTATAATGAGGAAATGATAGTTTTCAAACGCTTCTATCTTGGGTAACTGTCCAACCTGTAAGCAATCTTTGATGGATGCTTCATGTAGTTGGTATTTAATACGGAGCGTTTCAAAATCTTCAAGTGTAGGCTCAGATATATCAATCCAATCAAAGGAAGCGTTGCTGGAATCTAAGACGGTGCGGACCATATGTGACGTAATATAATCATCAATCACAAAACAAATAAGGCTATTCTCGGAACAGCCTTATTTATTTGAATTTTTATTTCTTTTCCTTCGCTTTTTTGTCTTTATATTCCTTATTTAGCGCCTCTACTACTTCCGCTGTAATATCCATTTTCTTCTCGGCATATAATACGGTTGGATTGGAGACAGAGTATGTCAATACCAGTTCATAGCCTTTCTCTTCCGCGTGTTTTTTCAAATATTCGGTAATCGTATTGTATACGTTCGTGAATTCGGTCGATTCATCCTGCGCGATAGATGCCGACGCATTTTGATCTAAACGGCCAAGTTCGTCTTGTTTTCTGGCAAGCCGTTCTTCTGTCGCCTGACGCTCCGAGGCACTCATGCTGGCCGCCTTTTGCTGATATTCGGCTACCTCACGTTGGAAAGCTTGTCCTTTACTTTGCAAGTCACTTTGTGCTTTCTTTACCTTTGCCTCTAGTTTCGTTCTAACGTCTTTATAATATTCGTATTTTTCTGATAAGGTATCAGAGTTTATATAAACGATTTTCTCTTCGTTGTTGGCGTTCACTACAGCTGCAGCTGAATCATTCGTTGTATTGGTCGTTCCTGTGCTGGCGTTTTGGTTACATGAGGCAACGGCAAGGATTGCAATTAGTCCTAAAGATGTCTGTGATACAGTTTTAAATAGTTTATTCATTCTAATATAGTTTTCAGAAAACAAACCTAAGATAAAAAATCAACTTTTAGAAGTTCTTTGTCGTTTCATCGAAAAATTGTACCAAAAAAAACCGATGATACCCGTATAACCTGTTGGGTAAAAGGCTTGGTATCCTAGGTGTCTTTACATATACTATCTCTTGATTTTTAGGGAAAAAATTCGTATTTTTGAATGTTAAACGGTACTCATTTTAATTTAATTTCATGAGCGAAGAAAATAAGAATCGGTCAACGTACTCCGCCGATAACATTCAGGTGTTAGAAGGTCTGGAGGCAGTACGTAAGAGACCTTCCATGTACATTGGTGATACGGGTATTAAAGGTTTACACCATTTAGTTTACGAGGTAGTTGATAACTCTATCGATGAAGCCGTAGCAGGGTATTGTTCGGATATCAACGTCACTATTCACAGCGACAATTCTATTTCTGTTAAAGATAACGGACGTGGTATCCCGACGGGTATTAACAAGAAGGAGAATAAATCGGCCTTGGAATTGGTAATGACCGTGCTCCACGCTGGAGGTAAATTCGATAAAGATACGTATAAAGTGTCTGGTGGTTTGCATGGTGTGGGCGTTTCTTGTGTGAACGCTTTATCTATCCACCTATCGGCGGTCGTTCACCGCGATGGCAAGATTTTTCAGCAGGAATATGAAAAAGGTAAACCGTTGTACAACGTTAAAGAAATTGGTGAAAGCGATATCACAGGGACGATAGTCACTTTCCGTCCAGACTCCGAAATTTTTACGATGACAACCACGTATAATTATGATACGTTGGCAAATCGTTTGCGCGAGTTGGCGTTTCTAAATAAAGGCGTCCGCTTAGCATTGACTGACGAGCGGGAGATTAATGAGGACGGCACGCTTAAGTCAGACGAATTTTATTCTGAAGGTGGCTTGCGGGAATTTGTAAAGTTTCTAGACGGCACGAGGCAACCGCTTATTCCGGAGCCTATATACGTAGAGGGGATAAAGCAAGGTATACCAGTTGAGCTGTCCTTGCAGTATAACGATACGTACGCGGAGAATGTCCATTCATACGTAAATAACATCAACACCATCGAAGGTGGTACACACGTCGCAGGTTTCCGTAGGGGATTAACGCGTACGTTAAAAGCATATGCTGACAAGTCAGGTTTGCTTAAAAATCTCAAAGTTGACATCACTGGCGATGACTTTCGTGAAGGCCTAACAGCTGTAGTGTCTGTTAAAGTGGCAGAACCGCAGTTTGAAGGGCAAACGAAAACAAAACTGGGAAACAATGAGGTGATGGGTGCCGTAGATATGGCTGTAGGAGAAATTCTAGGGGTTTATTTGGAAGAAAATCCGAAAGAAGCAAAAACCATTGTACAGAAAGTTATCATCGCTGCTCAAGCTCGTGCTGCTGCACGTAAAGCGCGCGAACTCGTGCAGCGTAAAACAGTTATGGGAGGTTCGGGACTTCCGGGAAAATTGGCCGACTGTTCGGATAACGACCCAACGAAATGTGAGATTTTCTTCGTTGAGGGAGACTCGGCAGGAGGAACAGCCAAACAAGGACGTAACCGTCGTTTTCAAGCTATTATGCCGTTGAGAGGTAAAATCCTAAATGTGGAAAAAGCCATGGAGCATAAGATTTATGAAAACGAGGAAATAAAAAATATGTTTACGGCGTTGGGTGTAAGTGTAGGAACAGCAGAAGACTCTAAGGCGCTTAATCTGGAAAAATTACGCTATCATAAGATCATCATCATGACGGATGCTGATGTGGATGGTTCGCACATTGCTACCTTAATTTTGACTTTCTATTTCCGATATATGAAGGAACTGATAGAAAAGGGGTATGTATATATAGCAACGCCACCACTTTATCAAGTAAAAAAAGGTAAAGAATCGGAGTATGCCTGGAGCGAAGACCAACGTCTTGCAGCCATCCAACGATTAAAAGGCGCAGGAAAGGAAGAGTCTGTGAGTGTACAGCGGTATAAAGGTCTTGGAGAGATGAATGCGGAGCAGCTGTGGCTAACTACAATGGATCCGGAACATCGCACGTTACGTCAGGTTACTATCGAAAACGCGGCAGAATGTGATCGAATATTTTCCATGTTAATGGGAGACGAAGTCGCTCCACGTAGAGAATTTATTGAAAAAAACGCCAAATATGCGAAGATCGACGTATAGATCCACGATGTAATCTAGGAAATCCCAACCTGTTACGAGAGGTTGGGATTTTTTTGTCACTTGTTGTCAACTTAATGAGCCCTCGATGATTATGTACCTTTGCTGGATACGAAGTCGCAGTAGTATTAGAAAGCTTAGCAAATTCCATAAAAAAGCCCCGATTGGATTTCCAATCGGGGCTTCGAAGTATGCAGATAATCTAAATTACTTAGATTTCTTTTCGTCGCCTTCCATTTGCTCTTTCAACTGAGCAAGAACGCCTAAATCACCTAAAGTAGATTTCTCAACAGAGTCTTTTACTTTCTTCACAGCCGAATTAGCAGCTTTTGCTTCTTTTTTACGATTGTTGAATTCTTCGATACGAGCTTCCGATTTTTTATCTTCCCAGATACGGGAGTGAGAAATAACCAGACGCTTGTTCTCTTTGTTGAACTCGATGATTTTGAACTCAGTAACTTCGTCAACTTTCAATGGGCTACCGTCTTCTTTGACAGAGTGTTTGTTCGGGCAGAAGCCTTCTACACCATATTGTAATGCAACGATATCACCTTTGTCACCAACTTTGATTACCGTACCTTCGTGGATAGAACCCTCTGTAAAGATAGTTTCGAAAGTATCCCAAGGGTTTTCTTCCAATTGTTTGTGACCTAGCGAAAGTTTACGGTTTTCTTCGTCAAGTTCCAAAACAACAACCTCTAATGTTTCGCCCACTTTAGTGAACTCGTTAGGGTGGTTGATTTTCTTAGACCAAGAAAGGTCAGAGATATGGATCAATCCATCAATACCGTCTTCCAACTCTACAAAAACACCGAAGTTCGTCATGTTTTTAACAACAGCGGATTGTTTCGAACCGATTGGATAACGCTCTGTGATGTTTTTCCATGGGTCAGGTGTCAGTTGCTTGATACCTAGGCTCATTTTACGTTCTTCGCGATCTAATGTTAAGATCTCAGCTTCAATTTCGTCTCCTACTTTCAAGAATTCTTGTGGAGAACGTAGGTTTTGAGACCAAGACATTTCCGATACGTGAATTAAACCTTCTACACCAGGGATAATTTCAAGGAACGCACCGTAATCTGCTACAGTAACGATTTTTCCTTTTACTTTAGAACCTATAGCTAGATCTTTGTCTAAAGATTCCCAAGGATGCTCTGATAATTGTTTAAGACCTAAAGCGATACGTTTTTTCTCATCGTCAAAGTCTAATACAACTACGTTGATAGTTTGGTCTAAAGCCAACACTTCTTTTGGATGCTCAATACGGCCCCAAGAGATGTCTGTAATGTGAAGCAAGCCGTCAACACCACCTAAATCGATAAATACACCGAAATCTGTGATGTTTTTAACAGTACCTTCCAATACTTGTCCTTTTTCCAATTTAGCAACGATTTCAGTTTTTTGGTTTTCTAAATCGTCTTCAATCAGCACTTTGTGTGATACAACAACGTTTTTAAATTCATGGTTGATCTTAACCACTTTGAATTCCATTGTTTTACCTACGTATATGTCGTAATCACGAATAGGTTTGATGTCGATTTGTGAACCAGGTAAGAAAGCTTCCACACCTTTGATGTCTACAATTAGACCACCTTTAGTACGTGATTTAACGAAACCATCGATAATAGCATCGTTTTCCAATGCCTCATTGATAGCCTCCCACGATTTTTGTGTTTTAGCACGTTTGCGTGATAATACAAGCTGACCATTTGCGTCCTCTTGAGATTCTACAAATACGTCTACTTTATCACCAACTTTCAAGTCAGGTAAGTCGCGGAACTCAGATGATGCTACAAGACCGTCTGATTTGAAGCCTACGTTCAATACAACATCTTTGTTATTGATCGATACGACAGTACCTTCAATAATTTCGCCTTGATTGATTTGATTGAACGTTCCAGCGTACTGCTCTTCTAATTTAGCACGCTCTGTGTCACTGTAGTTACCGAACGCTTTTTCATCTAAATCCCAGTCGAAGTCACCTTCTGGTGTACTCCATGCAGTAGATTTGATGTCGTCGATTAAGTTTGAATCTGCTTCAGACTCGATTTGTTCAGTGTCTTTCACTACTTTAGTGTCAGCACCTTGTAGCTCTGCGTTTTTCGCCGCTAACTCTTTTTCTGCTTCTTGTTTTTTTGCCATTAATTATTAATTCTCCTTTTCCCTGCGTTGCAGGGACTGCAAAGATACGAAAAACTTTTATTTACAATAGATTATATTTAAAAAATTGAATTTCGGTACCTGCTTCATTCCGAGCGGAAGTACGGCTCCATTTTTTCCTGGAAAATCTGAGGAGCACGACAGGGTTTATTCTTTGCCATATCGACAAAGACAAGCTGGGTATAACCCGTATTCAACAATATACCGTTTTGGTTGTATATCTCATACTCAAATTGGATGCGCACCACCGGTTTTTCTTTGATATAGGTTTTGATAGTGATCAAATCATCGTACCGCGCGGGCTGGTAATATTTGCATACCAAGTCTGTAACGGGTAGCATAACGCCCAGGGCCTCCAATTCTTTGTAAGAAATACCCGTGCTGCGTAACATTTCCGTACGGGCTACCTCGTAGAATGCTGCATAGTTTCCATAATACACATAGCCCATTTTGTCGGTCTCTGCATAGCGTATGCGCAATTGAGTTTCGTGTGTAAACATGCTGTTCCCTTATCTCATTATATTTCGTTCATTCAGCGCGCGTTGAAACTTTCGTGCGTTTACCAGGTGTTCTGCCTGCGTTCTAGCAAAATTATGGTAACCGGAAAAATCATCTTTAGCACACATATAAATATAATCATGCTCCTTATGATTAAGGACAGCGTCGATAGCTGCAATGCTAGGAAGCATAATTGGTCCGGGGGGCAGCCCTTTATACCGATAGGTGTTATAAGGATTGTCGATGGTAAGGTGCCTATTCAGTACGCGCCGGATAGTAAAGTCGTTGTTCGCAAAAATCACCGTAGGGTCTGCTTGCAATAACATTCCTTTTTTCAGGCGATTGAGGTAAAGTCCCGCGATAGCCGGCATCTCGTCGGTATGCAACGCTTCTCCCTTAACGATAGAAGCAAGAACGCTTACTTCTTGTGGTGTTAACTGGACGGCTGCTGCTTTTTCTTTGCGTTCAGAAGTCCAAAATTTGTTGTATTCGTCATGAAAACGGGCAACGATTTTGTTCGGTGCTGTATTCCAATATATCTCATACGTGTTCGGTATAAACATAGTGAAGAAATTCTCCGCAGTAAACCCATATGACGTTGCAACCTCTTCATTATCGAGGATCGTTATAAAAGCGGTGGAGTCCGCCTCGAAATTTTTTCCTAGCAGTGCGGCAAAATTCGCTTTGAGACGGATGTTCTCAAATCTAAACTTAACCGCCTCTTGAAAACCCCCTCTAAGATTTCCTATCAAGCGTCTGTTAGACATACCTTTCGTCAGCTTATACCGTCCGGGTTTCACATTATCTGGATATTCCATTGTCTCCGCGACAAAACGAAAAAAAGCCGGATTCTTGGCGATCTGTTGTTCTGAAACCGCACGTGCGACATCTTCGAATGTATCACCTGTCTTTACGTAAAGATACTCTTGTTTGTCTGTAATACTCGGACCCATAAAAGCCTGATACCCGATCCACGCCGCTACAATGCCTACAATTAATAATAGAATGAATATAATGCTGAAAGCTTTCCGAAAACTTCTTCTTTTTTCCGTCATGTTTGTTTCTTTAATTAGCTAACGTGATATGCACCGGACTGCCTAAGCTTATAAAGCCTGCGGTACTATCTGGTTGCTGGGAAATGATTGTTGTAGACAGCGAATCAGTGACCATTCCCGAATAGGTAATATTCCCTACGTTCAACCCTACACCCGACAGTGCAAACCGTGCTTCACTTAATGATAAACCAATAAGATTAGGCACTTCGATATCATCTGCCCCTTGCCCGTTACCCAATACGATCGTTATCTGAGAGCCTTTTGGGATAAGTCTTCCGGCTTTCAACGGTTGACCGCCAAACTTGACATCCAAGACAACATCCCGTGCGATATCAGCAATATATACAGTGTCGGCGACTTTAAGCGATTGGTTTCTCAAAATAGCTGACGCTTCAATCCACGTCTTGTCTATAATGTCGGGGAAGGCTACCTCTGGCGGTGTCTCGGTGATAATTGTCAAATAAATCGTCCTTCCCGTTTTCACATGCGATTTGGCATCAGGATCTTGCTCGATGACCAGACCAGGCTTTGCGTCCATTTGATAAACGTAATCAATCGAATAGGCTAAATCTGCTTTGTCCAAGGCCTTTGTTGCATCTCCGATATGCAAGCCCTCGACTTGCGGCACTTCGATTGAAACGCCATGTTTAGTATACCATTTGAGTCCGAAATAAATACCCAAAAATAGGAGAGCAAATGCTATCAACGCACCAATTAAATTTTTTCTAAACGTATCTGTTCTCAGATACAACAATAGTTTCGACATGTATTGTTCCTATAAAATTAAAGTACATTTTACCACGCACTGAACTTTCAATATAATAGACAAAATTATTCTTTTTTCCCCGTAACACAAGTTATATTTGTTTTTATGAAAACAAAAGTGGCTTTAATCACCGGCGGGTATACCGGAGAGGCGGAGGTTTCTTTCAAGAGTGCCGCATTTGTACAAGAGAAACTTGACAAGGAAAAATACGATATATACCCTATAACAATTACGTTGGATCGTTGGTTTCACGTAACAGAGACGGGTATTAAAATACCGATAAATAGGGAAGATTTTTCGTTGGATATCGAGGGAGATATCGTAACATTTGATGTTGCCTTTATCATCTTACATGGGGCGCCTGGAGAGGACGGTCGCTTGCAAGGTTACCTAGATATGATTGGTCTACCCTATACGTCCTGTGATGCATTGACTTCAGCCCTGACGATGAATAAAGGATATACAAAAGCCGTTATATCGGATATCACTAATCTTTACGTAGCGAAATCTGTTTTATTATTTGAAGCAAATCGGAGAGAGGCTGTTGCTATGGTACAGCAAAACCTGACCTTACCTTATTTTGTAAAGCCCAATGCAGGAGGAAGCAGCATAGGTATGTCGAAAGTGAAGGAGTCATCTGCGTTACAGCCCGCATTGGACAGGGCTTTTGACGCAGCAAACACTGGTTGTCAGGTTCTTGTCGAGGAATTTGTGACAGGACGCGAATTTTCGCAAGGTATCTTTCGAAATGCAAAAGGAGAGTTGGTGGTGTTGCCTGCCACGGAGGTTCGCACCACACGCGAGTTTTTTGATTTCGAAGCAAAGTATGTGGCTGGATTAACAGAAGAAATCACGCCGGCTGACTTAACAACGGAGCAGAAAGAGCGAGCTTCTCGGATTATCCAGGATATCTATGTTCGTTTAAACTGCAAGGGTATGGTACGTGTGGACTTCTTTTTGGAAAAGGATACGGATAACTTTTACTTTATCGAAATCAATACGATTCCTGGTCAGACCGCACAAAGTTTTATCCCACAGCAAGTGCGGGCTGCGGGGATGGAAGAAGGCGAATTTTATGCCGAGTTAATTGAAGCGGCTTTGAGAAATTAGATTTATTTTCTACTTTTATTGAAAAATACATCTAATTGTTATGAGGAAGAGAAAATTAAGTCTTCTTTTCGTTTTCTTTTTAGGAGGTGTTGCCGGTTTACAAGCACAAGAAAAGAACGTTGTTGTACAATCCAAGCGCAACAGCGATAAATCTGTGGAATTAACCTATGAAAAAAATGATCCCGGACATGTTTTATTGGCATTGAATTTTAAAGAATTGTCCAATGCCAGAACGACAAAACAGGTGTTTGCTTTAAAAGGATATGCCGGTGCCGTTACAACATTGTTGCCGATTAACAGAGAACAATCTATTACCTATTCGTATAACTACCGGTATGTTCGCGGAAAGTTGAACCCCAAGATTGATGCAGAGGATATTTATATTCTGCCATATACCTCCGGAACACAAGTCTATGTCGCAGAAGCGAGATTTTTAAAAGCAACTTACTTTGGCAATACAGCACCCAATGATTGGAAATCGTACGGCATGGCGACCGACGAGCAGCAGGCTGTAGTTGCCAGTCGGAAAGGTACTGTAGTGGAGGTAACAGATATCTATGATGACGAAGAAAGCGATGGTACTTCGTTTACGAGTAAACAAAACGGTGTTATTATCGAGCATAAGGATGGAACATTGGCACATTACAAAGGATTGGCAAAAGGATCTGTAAAAGTTAAGGTGGGAGATGAAGTGAATCCGGGAACGATGTTGGCGCTTAATACAAAACGAGGGGATTCGAATAGATATGGAATCACGTTTGTCGTGATGTATTTAAAAAGCGACGATTTATATATGAACGCCGGAAAAACGATGGGTACATCTCAAAGTCTGTATGGGTTTGTAACACCGCAGTTTTTTGTAGATGGTGAACCCGCGGTGTTGAAGGATAGGACAACATATACAGCCAAGTCCAACGATGATGTTATCGCACGGGAAATGTCAAAAAAAGAGCTGAAACGTTATCAAAAAGGGAAGTAGCAACTATCCACTGAATTGATCTTTATATAGGGTGTCAAACCCGCTCCCAAGCCTCAAAGGTAAAACCATAGGCATGTCGGTCATCCTGTACATGCCTATCTTCACTGACCTTTTTCCATTCGTTTGCTGGAAGCTCCGGGAAATAGGCATCTCCATCCAAACTGGTATGTACGCGCGTTAATAAAACCTTTTGGGCGAGCGGAAGTGCTTGTTTATAAACCTTCGCACCGCCAATGATGAAGATTTCTCTTTCGTCGCGACAGTACGTGAGGACCTCAGCAAGTGAGTTGGCCACATCAACGTCTTCCGCCAACCAATTTAAATCTTTCGTCAGCACAATGTTACGTCGTTGCGGCAAAGGCTTTCCTATGGATTCATACGTTTTTCGCCCCATGACAACAGAATGATTTAACGTATGCTGTTTGAAATATTTAAAATCATCCGGAAGATGCCATAGCATCTGGTTGTCTTTTCCAATAGCATTGTTCTCCGCTGCAGCTACAATTAGGGTTATTTTTAGATCACTCATCATTCATCACTTATGGTTCATCACGCGGTCCCTACACGGCGACAGGGGCCTTGATATGAGGGTGAAACTCGTAATTTTCTAATTCAAAATCTTCAAACTTAAAATCGAAAATATTTTTCACATCCGGATTTATTTTTATGCTAGGTAGCGGTTTCGGTTCCCGGCTTAACTGCAACTCCGTTTGTTCGAAATGATTACTGTATATATGGGCGTCTCCCAATGTATGGACGAAATCGCCAACTCCCATGTCACATACTTGGGCAACCATCATGGTTAATAAAGCGTATGATGCAATATTGAAAGGCACCCCTAGGAAAATATCCGCGCTTCGCTGGTAAAGTTGGCAAGAAAGCTGTGGCTTCATGATACCCTTTTCAGGTTGTGCGGGCGCAACATAAAACTGGAAAAAAGCGTGACAGGGCGGAAGCGCCATGTTCTCTATTTCCGCAACATTCCATGCAGACACAATAATCCGGCGAGAGTCGGGTGATTTTTTAAGCTGCTCCATAACTTGCGTTATTTGGTCGATATGGCGGCCGTCCGGTGTTGGCCAAGAGCGCCATTGTGAACCATATACAGGCCCTAGATTACCATTTTCATCCGCCCATTCATCCCAAATGCTTACTCCGTTCTCTTTTAAATATTTGATATTTGTGTCGCCCTGTAAGAACCAGATCAATTCATGTATGATGGAACGAAGATGTAATTTTTTAGTGGTAACCAACGGAAAACCGTCGTTGAGGTTGAAACGCATCTGGTAACCAAATACACTGCGTGTGCCAGTACCTGTGCGATCCATCTTATCAACCCCATTTTCATAAACATGCTTCAGTAAATCCAGATATTGTTTCATAATGACTACGAAGATAGTTGTTTTTTTCTTAACAAAAAAAGAAACAAAACCGAACGAAGTGGGCTCATGGATACCAAAATAAACTCGCTTTGTTCAAACAGTATTTATTCATCGGGGTATGCCTCTTAAGGCATTCATGATTACTTGGTAATTTGTTTTTAACGGAATAATCTTCAGGAAAATGGCCACAGAACAATATAAGGTCGATTGTCTCCGCTTGAGTGCTAAGTGGTATTGGCTACTTTTACCCACCGCTGCACCATCCCTCCCTTAACACAAAATGTCGCCTCAAAAGCTTTGGCAACTGTAGAAATTTCATTTTTGTACAATCCCAAATGCCAAAGGTTTTCAGCGACGAGTTTTTTTGGTTCTTTTTTGCGGAAAAAAAGAACAACATATTTTTTAGTAACTTTGCAAAATCGTCATGAACAAAAAAGTAGCTTTTTATACGTTGGGATGTAAACTGAATTACTCAGAGACGTCTTCTATTGGCCGGATTTTCAAAGAAGCGGGCTATGAAACCACACCGTTTAATAGCCATGCAGATGTATACGTTATCAATACCTGCTCGGTGACTGACCATGCGGATAAAAAATGTCGTAAGGTTGTGAAAGAAGCATTGAAGCATTCTCCAAATGCCTATATTACCATCGTGGGGTGTTATGCCCAATTGAAACCACGGGAGATAGCCGAAATTCCCGGCGTGGATATGGTTTTGGGGGCTGCAGAGAAGTTTAATATTATCGAACATATCAACGATCTGACGAAGCAAGAAAAAGCTGTGGTTCATAATGCGCCGATAGACGAGACACATCAGTTTGTTTCTGCTTATTCCATAGGCGATCGCACCCGTACGTTTCTGAAAGTACAGGATGGATGTGATTACTCGTGTACATTCTGTACGATTCCATTAGCACGTGGAGCAAGCCGTTCTGGAAAGATTGAAGATATCGTAGCGCAAGCGGAAGAGATTGCGGCTTCGGGCGTAAAAGAAATTGTGTTGACGGGCGTCAATATTGGCGACTTTGGGATACGAGATGGCAAAAGGCAAGATCGTTTTCTGGATTTAGTGAAAGCGTTGGATGAAGTCGAGGGTATAGACCGTATACGCATTTCCTCTATTGAGCCGAACCTGCTGGCGAATGAAATCATAGAATTTGTCGCACAATCTAAAAGATTTGTGCCGCATTTCCACATGCCGTTACAATCAGGAAGTAATAAAGTATTGGGGAAAATGCGTCGGCGCTATAAACGCGAACTTTATGCAGAACGCGTCGCGAAGATCAAATCGTTGATGCCAGACTGTTGTATAGGTGTCGATGTTATTGTGGGATTTCCCGGCGAAACAAAGGAAGATTTTCTCGATACATACAACTTCTTGAATGAAATGGATATTTCCTATTTGCATGTCTTTACCTATTCAGAAAGGGACAATACGATTGCCGCGCAGATGGAAGGAGCCGTTCCGGGGGCACAACGTAGCGACAGGAGTAAAATGTTGCATATACTTTCGGAGAAAAAGAGACGTGCGTTCTATGAAAAGCAACTCGGTAAAACAGGGGAGGTGCTGTTTGAGAGCGATGTTAAAGACGGTTATATGCATGGGTTTTCGAAAAATTATGTGAAAGTGCGCTCGTTGTACGACCCATTACTCGTCAACGAGATTGTGCCTGTTAAATTCGCGGCTATTACAGATCAATGCGAAGTGGAGATAGAAGAATTGCCCGAGTTGTCGATGCATTCGTAAGATTGCTTAGCGCCTGCGGACATTAAGCAGTATAACCACCACCAATATACCGGCCACCCCTATAAATTGCCATATCGACACGTGTTCCTTTAGTACGATATAGGACATGCACACCGCGACGGGCAGTTCAATGTAACTTAGTATATTTCCAAGTGATACACCTGTTTTGGGGATACCGTATGAGAATAAAAGCGGAGGGAGCACTGTCCCGAAAACGGAAAGTAACAATCCATAACGCCACAAGGAAGAAAAAACCGATACCGTAAAAAGACTAAATGGTTGCAACACAATAAATACCAACAGAAAAGCCCCGATAATCATGTAGGCGCTTTTGTGAAGAGGTGGGTGGTCATTGCCAACGCGCCCACTGACGATAATAAATAGGGCATAGGCAGTAGCTGCGAGCAGCCCATAGCCAATGCCTACGACGCTAATCGATTTGAAGTCATGCTCTAATAAACCGGTCGCGAGAACGGTGCTTCCTAAGATGGCAGCGATACCTATGGCTTGTCGTCGCGTGAGTCGTGTTTTAAAAAAAATAAATTCGATTAGTTGTCCAATCCAAATATATTGCATCAAAAGAATAATGGCTAAGGACGCTGGAACAAGCTGTACGCTTTTGTAGTATAAAATACTCACCGCGCCGGTGGATAACCCACTGACGATGATGTGCCATTTGGGCGAACCAGCAGGGAATCTGGAAAAATAGCCTATTTTTGCGATAAACATTACGCCGATGAGCCCCCATAAGAGCGACATGCCGAAAAGCGCTTGAATCCCTGTTACCTCTCCCAAGGTAAACCCTTGGGCGTAGGCTTTTTTAACAAAGGTCGATAATATGCCGAAACTGGCAGCACCTAAAACAACCGCAATAATGCCTTTTACTTGTTCCCTGTCCATTCTGGCGCGCAAGATACAAAATCAGGGCAATTCCAACACATTGCAATATTGCTAAAATAGTCTTTGATGCTTACTTTTGTTGTATGCAGCACCGATCATTTAAGTACCTCACGGTGATATCGTGGGTTATGGCAGTTTTGATATTGGCATCTTGTGGATCCAGAAGAAAAACACGCTACGGAAGTCTTCCTCGTCACGGGACCTCCAGTACCAGTAAAACTATTCCTACAGATGCGAGTGATGCTCGAAATAAGTCATTATCTGGCTCTGGAATAGATGATTATGCTGCGATACTAGGTGTTTCCGCCCGAGATTTGAACAACAAATCGCTTTATGCTTTCATTGATAAATGGTTGGGGAGCCCACATCGCCTCGGCGGCTCGCAGCCATCGGGAATAGACTGTTCTGGCTTTGTCGGCATTTTGTATCGCGAAGTGTATGGTAAGAATTTACCTCGCACCTCACGGGATATGGGTAATCAGGTGAAAAGGAAATACGAAAGGCAGTTGCGAGAAGGCGATTTGGTCTTCTTTTCCTTTGGTGGAAGGAACATAGATCACGTAGGTGTATACCTGCATAATAATAAGTTCGTACACGTGTCAACGCGGAGAGGTGTTATTATTTCTAATATGAAAGACAGTTGGTACTACAAATACTTTGTACGCGCGGGTACGCCAAAAATCTAACATTTAAATTACACAATCAGTCTAATAAGACGGGTTGGTTCATGTTAAGTTACCATGGTAATGTGTATTTTTGCGACAAATTTGATTTGTCATGAGTAAAAAAGCGAAGACCATCTTTTTGGGACTATGTATCATCGGGTCGTTTTTTATCTATTGTGTCTATTATTATTCCAATATGATAAAGAATGCGCCTTTCCGGTATTCAGACTTTGAATACGTTGCTATCCAATATGGCTCGCGGGATTCGATGCTGAATAGCTATAATTCGGCGACCCAAGATTACCAATATCTTGATCGCGAAAATAAGATCGTTAAAAAGAAATTGAAGCTGTCGAGCGATGATCTACTTTTTCTACATCGAAAAGCGATGGAAATGGGATTTTGGAATGTGGAAGACGATATGACAACACCAAGAACAGATTCCATTACAGGGCGTGTTGTGCCGCGTTACATCCTTGAGTTTAAATACAAGGAAAAAGGAAAAACAGTTACAATGGACGCGGATTATCCGGGAAATCAGAAAATGATGGATGCCGCTAAAACGACAATAGAGACAGTTTTGGAGCGGATAAATATCGCGAACGCACGATAAAATATAATATCTCTTTTAACATAATGCTAATCATTACTTCACATGAATATCAGACCTTTGTGGTGAGTAATTTTTGTTCGTCATTAATGTTTAATTAATGGTTAGTTAGTGTTTATGTTAAGGCTTGTTGTGAAATATGCCAAAAGCAAAGAGGTTGTCCCCCATAGGACAACCTTTTGTTTTAGGTATCCTGCTACTTCTTTACTTATTAGCTATTTTTCTGTCTATCAACTACCGAATTCTTCTCTGAAAGAAGATGGCGTAAATCGTCAGCCGCCGGAAGCTCGAATACCTCCAGGTGAAAATATTTTATAGCGGCGAACAAGTGGTCAAATAAATCGGACATCGTATTTTCGAAGAATGCCCATTCGGTACCATTCGTAAACATATATAGTTCGAGCGGCAAACCGTGTTCGTTTGGTGCCAACTGACGTACCATGAACGTCAGCCCCTTATGAATATCGGGATTATGTCTCGCATAGGCCCCAATATAGGCTCTAAATAGTCCTACGTTAGTCATTCGCCTACCATTTACCAGCATCGAATCATCCGCGGCAGTGTGTTGATTATAAGCCTGGATTTCCTCTTCCCGCGTTGCAATATACGGGGCTAGCAGTTGGATCTTTTTTAATACTGCAATTTCATCATCTGTAAGGTAGCGAATGGAGGAAATCTTGATGTTTATAGCGCGCTTAATTCTTCTACCGCCGGAATCCTGCATGCCACGGTAATTTTTGAAGGCGTCGCTGAGCAGTGTATAGGTGGGCACCGAAACGATTGTCTTGTCAAAATTCTGTACCTTGACCTTGTTCAGGTTAATTTCCAATACATCACCATCTACTCCGTATTTAGGCATTTCAATCCAATCCCCCACGCGTACCGAATCATTCGCCGATACCTGTATACTGGCTACAAAACCGAGAATGGTGTCCTTAAACACCAACATCAAAATTGCGGACGCCGCCCCGAGCGAAACGAGAAACTGCCACGGTGAATTGCCGGTCAGAATAGAAAATATCAGCGTGCCGATAACAAAAATGAAAAATATCTGCGTTACCTGTAAGTAACTGTCCAACGGTTTATCCACAAATGCCTTCGACAAACGCAGGATATCTCGTCCAGTTTTTAGCAGGCTATTGATGAGCATGTAGAAAGAAAGTATGACTAGGATACTTAAAAACTTGTTAAGACCGGCCGTGAAATCGGGAAACCCTATAAAAATAAAAGGAATCATCTGTTGGGCGACAACGATCAGAATAAAGTGGCTGAGATGATTAAGTGATTTGTTCCGAATTAGAAGGTCGTCCCATTTTGTTTTGGTATTTGTGATAATCTTGGTGAGGATAGAATTAAAAACAGCGCTAATGATCATATCTAAGATATAGAGTATCAGAAAAGCGACAATAAGCAGACCGGCGGAAGTGACGACATGTGCCAACCGATCAGATAATCCGGTTTGCTCGATGAGGTTTAATGTCCAATCATATAGCGCGCCGGTTTGTTTTGAAGTCATATCGAGAATGTCTACGTTGTTCATATTCAGCGGACAAATGTACAGAAAAAAGCGCGAAAATCAGCCAGTTGAACGGTCGTGTCTGTGCTTGAATAAAAAGTTAAACAAAATAGCGACTATCAATGTATAGCCGGCAAAAGCTAGCCATATATGACGCCAATCTTTCAGCAATACATTTTCACTTAGTAGGCCATTAGGTAGTATTGATATTCCGCGTGACGATATAAATCCGAGCAAGGTGCTATTGGAAGTTTCTGTTTGGAGGTAGGTGGCCAATGTTTCCAGTGATGAAAACTGTAGGGTAAAGTATTGGTCTATCATCCACCCAGAGATTAAGCTGCCCAATATCGCTCCGAAACCATTGGTCATCATCATAAATAGACCTTGAGCAGCGCTACGGATATGCGCGGTTGTAGACTTTTCAACAAATAAGGATCCCGATATATTGAAAAAATCAAATGCCATTCCATAAACAATGCAAGAGAGGATGATCATCCATAAGCCCGCGTGGGGGTCGCCGAATGCAAACAATCCAAATCGAGCTACCCACGCCCACATGGCGATGAGCATCACCGTTTTGATGCCAAATCGTTTCAAGAAAAATGGAATAGCTAGGATGAAGAGCGTTTCCGAAATTTGTGAAATGGACATAATGAGCGTAGAATACTTGATAGCGAAAGAGTCGGCGTATTTTGGGAAAAACTTGAATTCATCCAAAAATACATCACCATAAGCATTCGTCAGTTGTAGAGCACCTCCCAAAAACATACAGAAGATGAAAAAAACAGCCATCTTGTAATCTGCAAACAGTTTAAATGAATCCAGCCCGATTATTTCCGTCCAGGACTGCTTCTCTCGGGATTGACGGTTTTTAGGAGGACATTTAGGCAGCGTCAAAGCGTAGAGGCCTAATCCCATAGCAGCGATCCCCGCGATGTAAAACTGATAAGCTGTCGCCTTATTACCCGTTAAATTCACGACCCACATCGCGGCTATAAAACCTATCGTTCCCCACACACGTATAGGTGGGAAAACCTTGACCACGTCATATCCGCTTGCCACAAGTGTCGTATAAGAAATGGAATTGGATAGTGCGAGTGTGGGCATATAGAAACACATGGCCAATAGCATAACATAAAAAAATGTCTGCGGATTATCGACCTGTGGAAGATAAAAGAGTGTCATTGCGTACAGCACATGTAGCAAGCTGTATAGTTTCTCCGCGTTTATCCACCGGTCGGCCAAGATGCCCATCAGGGTAGGCATAAAGATGGATGCGATACCCATCGTTGAGAAAATGGCGCCGAACTGGGTGCCATCCCATTGCTTGGTGCCAAACCAATAATTGGCGATGGTAATTAACCAAGCTCCCCATACAAAAAATTGGAAGAAGCTTACAATGGTCAACCGAAATTTAATAGGCATAAAAACGTTTATGTCGTTAGATAGTTACGTGATTAAATTACCCGTTTTTTCGTCTGTCGATTTCGTCTCGTATTTTTGCCGCCGTCTCATATTGTTCTGCTTCGATTGCTTTCTTAAGATTCATCTCAAGCTGTTCGTTACTCATAGTACGATAGGGCGACGTTGGCGCATTTTCTTTTTCGGTCGATGCTGCACTCGTCATCGTGTTTTCTTTGTGAAGCCCCTCCAGGTTCTCTAAAAAAGCGAAGTCGTTGCTTTCAATAACAATACCTGCAGCATCCATAATAAAATCGTACACATATATGGGTGCACCAAAACGTACCGCTAACGCGACCGCATCGGAAGTCCGAGAGTCGATATCGAAAGTTTTATCCCCGTTAGAGCAGACCAGCTTTGCGAAGAAAATGCCATCTACCAAGTTGTATATCAGGACTTCTTGGATATTGATTTGAAAATTGTCAGCAAAAGTTTTGAAGAGATCATGCGTCAAGGGGCGGCTCGGTTGCATTTTTTCGATTTCTACGGCGATTGCTTGCGCTTCGAACCCCCCAATGATAATAGGCAACCGTCGATTACCCCCCATCTCCCCTAGAACCAGTGCGTAAGCACCAGATTGCGTTTGACTGTACGACAACCCCACGATATCTAATTTGATTTTCTTCATTCTTAATGCCTAAACTATATACAAATATGTAAATATTCGAGACAAAATAAAAACCTTAAAAAAAATGATCGGGTGTAATCCCTTACAACCCGACCATTTCACTTTGTTTCAATTGTTTGTTTAGTGATTCTTATATGCTTTGAAGGCATCGATGAGTTTAGGGACGATATCAAATGCATCCCCCACGATGCCGTAATCGGCGACTTTAAAGAAAGGTGCTTCGGGGTCATTGTTAATCACAACGATAGTTTTAGATGAACTTACACCAGCAAGGTGCTGGATCGCCCCGGAGATACCAATAGCAATATATAAATTTGGACTTACGGCCAACCCTGTCTGTCCCACATGTTCCTCATGTGGGCGCCAGCCCGCGTCGGATACCGGCTTAGAACAGGCTGTAGCTGCACCCAACACGTCGGCCAATTCCTCAATCATTCTCCAGTTTTCAGGACCCTTTAAACCCCGGCCTGCAGATACGACGATATTCGCTTCAGGCAACGGTATTTTGTCCGTGGCTTGCACAATATCGTTGATTACCGTAGATAAATCGCTCGCTGAAACCGATGGTTGGAATAGTTCGATTTCGACGGTTGTCGGTGATTCCACGGCCTCCATGGCGTTTGGCGTCAAAGCGATTACTTTGACGGGAGCCGTGAGCTCCTGTGTTGCAATAGCTTTACCCGAGAATGCAGACTTTTTAATCTCCCAAATATCACCTTCGATCGTGGGAAGTGTAACAGCGCCGTCAGCAAGTGCAGCGTTTAATTTAGCTGCAACGCGCGGAGCTAGTCCTTTCCCACTGAAGGAATTAGACAGCACGATGGTTGTTGCCTGTATTTTTTTTGCTACCTCTGCGATAACAGCGGCATACGCTTGATTGACGAATTGATGGAGCTGTTCGGTATTCACCTCTAGCACTTTGCTTACTCCATAGCGGCCGATATGTTGTAAGGACGCGGCATCGACCTTTCCGATGCTAAGGGCGTGTACAGGCTGACCGGTCAAGTCTCCGATAGCTTTTGCATAGGAAACCGCCTCGTATCCAGACTTTTTAAATGCTCCCGCTGTGTTTTCGATATATACTAAGATTGCCATAATAAGCGCTTTAATGAAGGTTTATATAACTTTTGCCTCGCTGTGCAACAACTCAACCAGCTGCGCGATGTCGTCCTTGTCAACAAGTTTGACGTTACCCCGAGGAGGAGGCGTGTCGTAGTGGGTTATTTGAGATAGCACAGGTACATCAACGGCCGCTATAATTTCAAGCGGTTTTGACCTTGCCCCCATAATCCCGCGCATATTCGGGATCTTAGGTTCAGCAACCCCTTCCGCTGTCCCAACCACGGCAGGTAACGGGACTTGGTTTACTTCCTTACCTCCCTCTATTTCACGTTCCACTGTGGCGCTTTTGCCATCGATACCCAACTTTTTAGCAATCGATATGGAGGGAATATTCAACAACTCGGCTATGTATCCCTGCACGAGGCTGCCATTAAAATCGATAGACTCGCGGCCTGTCAAGATAAGATCAAAGTCTTGCGTTTTTGCATAAGAAGCGATTTGATTCGCGACAAACCAAGCATCACGCGGATGCGCATCTACGCGCACAGCAGCATCTGCACCGATTGCCAATGCTTTTCTGATGGTAGGGTCAGCTGCGGCTTCTCCAACATGGATAACCGTTATAGCACCCTGTCCATTGCCGGCAAGCTCCACAGCTCTAGCCAAAGCAATCTCATCATAAGGATTAATAATGTATTGAATTCCAGTGGTATTGAATGCCGTATTATTATCCGTAAATGTGATTTTGGATGTTGTATCCGGCACATTGCTTATACATACAAGTATCTTCATTGGAGTATCTTTTTTAGCCTTAACACAAACCTATCAATTTCAATAACCAAAAACAAGATGTGAATTCGTATTAGCCGTCAGTAAATTGTCATTTTTGTATGCTAGCATAGTATTTTGTTTTGTATAACTATTCCTACTTTTCCTCTATAAAATTATTTTTCAATGGCAGAGGAGAGCGAAATAAACCACGTAGTGCTCATGAATTCCTTTGAAAGCATACGAGCATGAATAATTCATTTCATATGCTCACGCAATTATATTGCATATAAAATAGAATTTATTTAGGTTTGTTTTTATCATGCGCAACAGACTAGAAGAATTACAAGAGTTTTTAAAAGATAGCCCTAACGACCCCTTCCTAAAATACGCCATAACCATGGAGTATAAAAAATTGGGCGATAATGAAAACACACTCGCCGGCTTCCAAGACCTGCGGGCGAACCATCCAGACTACGTTGGGACATATTATCATTTTGCAAAGTTCCTAGAAGAGCAGGGGAGGAAAGAGGAAGCTTTGGAGACCTATAATCTGGGGATGGAAGTAGCGCAACGACTACGGAACCGTCACGCTTACAATGAACTTTTAGCGGCTTATAATCTGGCCATGGGGATAGCGGACGAGGACTGGGACGACTAAAACGTTAAATAAGACGGCAGAGGCGTTTTGTGGTATCTTTTTTGCAGTCCTTTAGCAAATCAGATGTCATGCGCTATTGTATATATATATATGGACTCTTTTCGTTGCTGGGGCTTTTTTTTATAACCGGTTGTGTGAATAGCCGAACGAATGCTAGTATAGAAAACAATAAGTTTGGTAAGCTAACCGAGGGCAGACTAGTAGGAACTTATCAGGGTAATCTCCCCTGCACAGATTGTGATGCGATTATGACATCTTTGACATTGGCAAACGATAAAGCCTATACCCTAAAGTATATATACGTGGGAAAAAGTGCTGAGCCCTTTTCAAAAACCGGTACCTGGGAGTTGAGGGACGGCGAACTTGATTTAGAGGGATTGGACTACAAATATAAAGTGGAGGCCGATCAGCTACGGCAACTAGATTTGTCCGGAAAAGAAATCAGGGGAGAATTAGCGGAGCGTTATATACTCCGTTTTGTTAATTGACCTCTTTCTTTTTACCCGCGCGCTTCGCAAATCTCTGTTAATTTTTTAACCACAAAATCAACCTCCTCTTTTGTATTGTATTTGCAGAATGAAAATCGTACAGATGGTTTGTCTGGATCGCCCCCTAAAGCTTGGAGCACGTGGCTGCCGATTTGGGAACCGGAGCTGCATGCACTTCCTCCTGAGGCAGAGATGCCCGCAATGTCAAGACTAAATAGCAACATATCCGCAATTTCCGCACAAGGAAGTGACACATTTAAGACGGTGTAAAGCGAACCCGCGCTCGTTATATCACCATTGAAGGTAATCTGGGGGATATTCTTTCGCAGCTCCGTACACATATAATCTTTCAGGTCTTGGATATAAGCCCGGTGGGTTTCCATGTCTTGGTAGCACATTTCCAGTGCCTTAGCCAACCCGACGATGCCGTAGACATTCTCTGTCCCACCACGCATATTACGCTCTTGGGCTCCGCCATAAATGAGCGGGCGAATTTTGTTTTTTCCGTTAATGTATATAAAACCAACTCCTTTTGGACCGTGGAATTTATGTGCGGCGCCTGTAAGGAAATCGATATGTAAAGTAGAAAGGTCGTGCTCGTAGTGGCCCATGGTCTGTACAGTATCCGAATGAAAGATCGCATTAAACTCCTGGCATATTTCGGAAACCGTCCGGATGTCTGTTAACGTGCCGATTTCATTATTGGCGTGCATCAAGGATACAAAGGTTCGCGGGTGCTGTGATAACAAGTCCCGCAAGTGAGCCAGATCCACATGTCCTCGCTCGTCTATTCGTACAAAATCCAATTGTATAACGCCGCGTTGCGCCAAATCTTCCAGTGTATGCAATACCGCGTGATGTTCCAAAGGTGAAGTAATTGCGCGCGTAATCCCCATGTCAATGATTGATCTTACGATAGCCATATTATCTGCTTCGGTACCTCCGGACGTAAAGAATATTTCGGACGGTGACGCCTTTAATAGACTCGCTATCGTTTTCCTTGCCTTTTCCACGATGGTTCTTGCCTGCCGACCGTGTGCATGGATAGAAGAAGGGTTGCCATAATGATCCTGCATGGTTTCCGTCATGACTTTTATCACCTCCGGATCTAGTGGCGTAGTAGCGGCATTATCGAAATATACTTGCATGGGGCAAAAATACGTATTATGTGTACTTTTTTTAGAAAAAAGTAAGCAAAAAATCGTCGCTTCGAATGTTTTACATTTGGGGTAGTGCTAAGGATGAATTTGTACAGCTGTAAAACATTCGGATGCGACCTTTGATGTTAAGGAGGGACAGTGCAACTGTATTATATTTTCATTTTTCGGTTTCTAAAAAGCATAAATACGCTAAGCAAGCTGCCGACTAATGCCAAATACAGCACCAAATCACCATTTTTGGTGTAAAAAGTCAACTCCTCGTTCAGGTTGATTTCTTGTGTTAAGGCGTCTGGTGTCCACCAGCTTGTTTTTTGAACGATATCTCCGCGCTGGTTAATGAAACCGGAAATTCCCGTGTTCGCGGAACGGGCTACCCAACGCCGGTTTTCTATTGCTCGTAGTTTCGCATAAAGCAGATGCTGGTCTTTTCCGGACGTATTGCCCCACCAACCATCGTTCGTTACAATGGCTATAAACTGTGCGCCTTTCCGAATATAGTCGGCTACATAATCGCCCCAAATGGATTCATAGCAGATAACCGGCGCAGCTCCAATACCGCTTTGGGAGTAGAACACCGATGGCTCTTTTTGACTACCATAACCTCCAGTGGAACCACCAAAATGCGCAAAAAGAGGCTTCATAAAACTTAGTGTTTCGCCAAAAGGAAGCTGTTCTACACCCGGGACTAGCTTCGATTTATGATAAAATTGAAGTTTACTTGATTGATCTATCAAAACGGCAGCATTAAAAGGGTCGAGGAAAACCCCGTTTCCAAAATCTCTAGCGGTAGCGGTCTTTGCGTGATTATAAATTCGGTAACTTTCTATACCCGATAGTACGTTACCATTTTTGTATTTATCAAGGAAACTGACAACCCGTTCGTACGCCGGATATGCTCTGAACTGCTCTTCATCAATGCCTCCCCGTTCGGAAGAAAGTGCGGTTTCCGGCCATAAGAAAAACTCGGTATTCGGTTTGGCTACACGCTCCGATAACTCCAGTAACGTGGATAGCTGCGCTGAGGGCGGAATTGGCCCAAATTTTCCATAAGGGTCGATATTCGGTTGAACCACGACAACCTCCGATGGGTTGACGTGCTCAGTGTAAGCCTGATACTGTACAACAGAGACCGTTAGGGGTACGATTAAAGTGGCCGCAATAGCCATAGAAAGCCTTTTGGGATTATAGACTTCGATCTTGGCGAGTTTCTGCCAAACCAAAACAAACACCAATAAATTGACCGCCCAAATCCATACGGTACCACCAAAAACACCTGTAAAGCTATACCACTGGATCAGCTGGTGGAAGTTCGCAAAGCCATTTCCCAATGTCATCCAGGGAAATGCTAGGTCCCACCATTGGTGTAGAAACTCGTATCCCAACCAAAAAGAGACTAACCCAATAAAACTGTAACCTATAGCGGTTTTTTTACGCAATTGATAGTAAAACCGGAAAACCAGAGCCATCAGTAGCGGAGCAAGTCCAAAAGGTATAAGGGAGATGAGGATCGATACATAAGATGGTAAATAGGCATTCATCGCATTGTATACCCAATAAATAGAGGCAGTGTTCCACACGAAGCCTGTTAAGAAGCTCAGCCAGAAAATCTTTTTGCCTTTGTAGGTGAAATTCCCTCTAATGACCTTTTCAATAGCGATGAGCAATGGTACGAAACCAACAAATAACAAGGGGCTGCTATAGGGGATCGGTGGCCAAGCCAACCATAAGATAACTGCGCTTAAAAGTGCTAAAAGGTAATTTTTTTTCACGAATTAGAGTTGTGATAAGAGTTCTAGTTTTTTATTCTCGTATTCGGATTGTGTGATCAACTGTCGGTCATATAAGGTTTTGAGCTTTTTTAGCTTTTGCGTCAGCTCATCGTCTCCTACAACAGACTTGTCCTGTTGTGCTATTTCTTTCTCCGTGTGCTTTTCCGCAACAGGTGGTGTAGCGGGTCGGTCGACCTCAGGTTGCGTCGGTATGACGAAATGCGCATCGGGTTTTTGTACTTGCACAGCAGGAGCAGGTCCTTCGTTCGTTTTGTCGATCGGATTCTCCAATGCTGTTTTGATGAGTTGATACAATTTCCGGGCTTGCACCTTTGGAATATAATCAACAGTCAGGTTCTCACCGGTAAAGGGTATTACCGTCACTTTCGACCCGAAAATTTCCTCTTTGAAAGCAATATCCTTGATATCACCCCAAGAAAAAATTTCGAAATTCGTTGCCAATCCCAGTTTGGTAAATTCGCAGAGGAAAATACGCTTATTGCTGATGGCAATGCTGTCCGGCAATAGTGTTACCGCAGGTTTCTTTTGCAGCGAGATATATTGTATAAACTCCCCCGCGGTTAGCATATCGAGTATCTTACCATGGATTCTTTCTACCACTTTGGCGTCCTGTCCATCCTGAATAAATTTATCTACACTCATGTTTATATTTTTAAAGCTCACTTCCTGCTACACAAAATACGAATTCTCCTTTAATAGGGTGCTGTTCAAAATGTAATTTTAGCGTTGCCAACGTACCTCTAACTGTTTCCTCATACAACTTACTGAGTTCTCGTGATATAGAAGCTTCTCTCTCTTCTCCAAAATATACAGCAAACTCTGCAATGGTTTTGAGGATGCGATGAGGAGACTCATAAAAAATCATAGTCCGCTTCTCCTCTGCGAGTTGTTTTAAACGTGTTTGACGTCCCTTTTTAACAGGGAGGAATCCCTCAAAACAGAATCTGTCGTTGGGTAACCCGGAGTTGACCAATGCGGGCACAAAAGCCGTAGCACCTGGTAGGCATTGCACCTCCAAGCCCTCCTTGATCGCTTCTCTTACCAATAGAAAGCCGGGGTCCGAGATGGCGGGTGTTCCGGCATCAGAAATCAATGCTACATGTTGTCCTTCTTTCAAAAATCGGATAATCTCGGCAACAGCCTTATGTTCGTTATGTTGATGATGTGCAAATACCTTCTTCTCAATGCCAAAATGTTTGAGTAGGGGAGCGCTTGTACGGGTGTCCTCAGCCAATATTAAATCAACCTCTTTCAAAATACGTATAGCCCGAAAGGTCATATCTTCCAGATTACCAATAGGCGTAGGTACTAGATATAGCATGACCAAAAATAAGAATTAGTTATGAGTTATAAGTGATAAAAAAAATATCCCCCTCGGGGTGAGGGGGATTAGTCTTCAAAGTCTGTGAAGTCATCGCCATCATACGCAAACTCCTGTAGGTCTGGGTAGATGTCTTGTTCGAAAAAATCTAAATCTTTTAACATCTTATATTATATTTTAAATTACACTACAAACGTAATGTTGTTGTATGAACTAATAATAACGCGTATATCAAATAATTGTTAATATGATTGTTATTGGCTCTAAATTATATAATATTTTCAATAATAGAAATATAATAATAAAAAATTGATGTTAAATCTTGATTTTCTTTGTAATATTGATTGATATCGTGTATTTCGATTACACTTCTTATCTTTGTGCTTCTAATTATTTATTCATTTATGTTACAGTTAAATTATATCCGTGAAAACAGGGATGCAGTAATCGAACGATTAGCGGTAAAGAATTTTAAAGAGGTGGAATTGGTTGATGAGGTGATCGCGCTGGACGAATCGCGTCGTAAAATTCAAAACGAGTCGGACGCTATTGCTGCAGAAGCCAACGCTGCTGCTAAGCAGATTGGAGACTTGATGCGCCAAGGCAAGAAAGAAGAAGCCGAAGCGGTGAAGTCAAAATCGTCCGGATATAAAGAACAAGTAAAGGACTTAACAGAAAAACTGGCGGAAATTGAACAGACATTGCAGGACAAGATCGTGCAAATACCAAATTTACCACATGGATCGGTGCCAACGGGTGTCTCGGCTGACGACAATGAGGTGGTTTTGGAGCATGGCGTTGTACCTACATTAGCAGAGGGCGCGCTATCACACTGGGAACTGCTGAGCAAATATGACATCGTCGATTTGGAATTAGGCGTGAAAGTGACAGGAGCGGGATTCCCGGTTTACAAAGGAAAAGGTGCCAGGTTACAAAGGGCGTTAATTAATTTCTTTTTAGACCAAGCTGTTGAAGCCGGTTACAACGAAGTGCAGGTTCCGATATTGGTGAACGAAGCTTCTGCGTTTGCGACTGGACAACTACCGGATAAAGAGGGACAGATGTACCATGTTGGCGATGATGATTTTTATCTGATCCCGACAGCCGAGGTGCCGGTGACTAACTTGTACCGAGACACCATTGTAAAAGAAGGGCAGTTTCCGATCAAACATTGCGCTTATACCCCGTGCTTTCGACGTGAAGCGGGTTCGTATGGTGCACATGTGCGCGGTTTGAATAGGTTACACCAATTCGATAAAGTAGAAACGGTACAGCTAGTACATCCCGATAAATCTTATGCGGTAATAGAAGAGATGAGCCAATATATCCAAGGGTTGTTGAAGCAATTAGAATTGCCGTATCGCGTATTGCGCTTGTGTGGGGGGGATATGAGTTTCACATCCGCGCTCACTTATGATATGGAGGTGTTTAGTGCTGCCCAGCAACGTTGGTTGGAAGTCTCATCCGTATCCAATTTTGAAACATATCAAGCCAATCGTCTGAAAGTTCGTTTTAAAAATGAAAGTGGCAAAATGCAGTTAGCGCACACGTTAAATGGTTCGGCATTGGCGCTACCCAGAATTGTGGCGTCTATTCTGGAAAATAACCAGACTGAAAGAGGTATACGCATCCCGGCTGTTTTGGTTCCTTACACCGGCTTTGAGTGGATTGATTGATTTTAACAATAACGGGCTTTTATTATATAATGCCCCGTAAAGTTAGCAGCTTTATGGGGCATTTGTTATGTGTCACTTAACTAAAAATTTTCTAATAACAAGGATTTAATAGGGACTTCATACGGACCTCGTTCGGACCTCATTCGGATGAAAGCGTATCAAATCCGTTTGATTACCTTACAATTTCTGTTTAGCATAAATAGCAGGAATTAATTTGTTATAAAGTTATTCTTTTCTTGGTTCCATCCGCACGAGATATTGATCATTATCATCCTCAAAAAGAATTTGCACCACCCAGCCTTCTTCGTGTGCAATTTTAATCAACTCTTCCTGGTCGATGTATAGCCATTGAAAAGGCTTTCCAAAATTTCCCTTGTACTCGTATTGGAAACGAATTTCACCAAAGTAATGCTCCGGTTTGAGGATGCGGTATTCCTCGTACAGATAGGAGATGTCCGACGAGTCAAAGAGCAATTGTCCTTTTTCCGAGAGCAGTTTTTTGCTATGACGGAGTAGTTCCCGTAGACCCGCGATCGTACCCGCAAGTCCAACTCCGTTCATCAAGAAAAGAAGCGTGTCGTAATTCCCCTCCTTCAACTCAAAGAAGTCATTTCGGATGATGTGCTGTGTCCCACGCTCCATCATGATGCCGCAGGCGGCTTCCGATATTTCCAGCGCATCCACTTTAAAGCCTTTATCTTGTAGGTACAATGCGTGGCTACCGACGCCTGCTCCGACATCCAATACGTGGCCATCACACAGCGCAAGAGCAATATGTTCCAGTTCGGGAAAATCGGTCTCGTCCCGAAAAAAAACTTCAATGGGCATTTCTTCTATATCGCCATAGCTGCTATGCAGCAATAAAGGATTCTTTAAGTCGCCGAGCATGTGAAAATCATACAAGGCTTCTCCATATACGTCGCGCTCCATCAATCTTCTATTTTCAATATTTGTTTGGCAATTGCTATCTCATTAGGGTTTCCGGTGTGTTTGCCGGGTTCATCGGATAGCTTGATGACAGCTGTCCAGTCACCGTCTTCGGGTTTTGCCTCCACCATCTTTAGTACGATGTTCATGCGAGATAATCCAACATCGTTGGTGAAATCGGTCCCTATTCCGAAGGAGTGCCCGATTTTCCCCTCGCAAAAACCGACGATATTTTCGACTTTGTTGTAATCCAGTCCGTCGGAGAAAATGATCGTCTTCGACTCCGGATCTATCCCCTGCTTTTTGTAATGTTCGATGGTCATTTCGGCAAAGGTAATAGGATCACCGCTGTCGTGCCGCACACCATCAAACAGTTTGGATAATTTTTTATCGAATTGCTTGAAAAAGATTTCCGTGGTATAGGTGTCCGAAAGGGCGATACCTAAGTCACCCCGATAGACATCCGACCAATGCTCCAGTCCGAGTAGATTTGCCATCTTGTACCCGTATTTAGCTGCATGGAACATAAACCACTCATGGGCATGGGTTCCAATAGGTGTTGTCTCATACTTCATGGCGAAGTGTACATTGGATGTACCAATAAAGGTTTTGGATGGATGGTTTTTAAGCGTGCGGATGACTAGGTCATGTACTTCATATGAATGACGACGCCGTGTACCAAAGTCAGCGATAGTAACGTTTAGTTTATCGTACTTCGCCATTTTGTCTTTTACCACCTGACAGACTTCCTCGTTAGGAATGCGCGGCGCACCGCCCACCTCGTAGTACAGTTCGCAGATTAACGACATAATCGGTACCTCCCATAGAATGGTACGGTACCAATAACCAGCTATCGTGACCGATATCTCACCACCTGTTTGTGTAATGCGGACCTCGTCGGGATCGTAACGATAGCCTTCCAGAAAATCAAGATAGGTCGGTTCGATGTAAGGGCATTTAGTACGTAAAAACTCTTTTTCCGTCTTCGTCAGCTTTAACTGAGCCATCTCGCCTATAGCTTCTTTTAGCAGCTTATCAAAACCCGCAGGAAAGCTGTGCTGACCCCGGTTGATAAACTGGTATCTAGCCTGCGCTTTTGGAAACAATTTACTTGCGGCAAATTGCATCGTGAACTTGTAGAAGTCGTTATCGAGGATGGAAGTGAGTGTTGCCATGTAAAAGCCTTTATATAAAATTACTGTGAAGGTAAGGAATTACAGATATTCCCAAAAATTATCTTTGTTGATTGTAACTTGTTTCACCGGATGATATCTCTCGGTGTCACGGTAACAAACAAGCCTCCCATCTGCATTGGCAAAATAGGAGGCTATCGCATCAATATAAAATAGAAAACTTTTATCTGCTTCCGCGGCCGGATGAAGAGCGGTTGTTGTTGCTGCTTCTGTTGCTCGACGTCGCTGACCCTCGCGAAGATGAACTGCTGCGTTGTACGCTAGACCTATTCGAAGAGCTGCTGCGTGAACGGTTCACCTGCGCCGGTGAACTGTTGCGTTGGCTTGCCTGATACACACTGCCGGTAGAAGAGCTGCGTTGTTGGCGCTGCTGTTGCTTAGGTGCTGTGCGTCCCTGCTGGTTCCGATTAGGTGCAGCGCGGCGCTCTACATTGTTTCGGCTGGTATTTCGCTTCGACTGCGTTGCCGTCGGACGGTTTACCTCGTTACGCTGTTGTGTAGCACGTGTATTGCTTGACCTCGGACTACGTTGTTGTGTCACGTTTTGATTCCGTTGTGTTGAACTGCGGTTAACACTTGACCGTTGCTCATTCGAACGTGCGCGGCGCTGTGTTGTCGTACCTTCGCGGCTGTTCCCATTCGGCGTACGGCCCACGTTGCGACCTTGCGTACGTCCGGAAGTGGCATTGTCGCGCGTTACACGTTGATTGCTATTATTGCGATTCGGGTTGTTACCGATATAACGTTCCTGCCTGCCGCTGTTCGATTGCGTTGCACGGGTGTTACGATTTGATCCCGTTGCACGCACCGTATTCCGGTTACTACGCGTGTTGGCAGCTCTATCCGGACGGTAAATGGATACCGAACGATTATCTACCCTTGCGCGACCCGGGCGGTCTGTTGTGCGTACGTTTCGAACAGCTACGCGACGACCGATATGACGTTCAATATCACGACGTGCTGGACCGCCATAATAGCGGTTATTGTTCACGATATAGGTGTTGTTGATAATCGTTGTGCGGTTGTAAATGTTACGACGTCCATAAGCCCAGTGACGATGTATATGCCTGTCGTAAATACGTCTTGTGGGAAGAAACACCCATAAATTGATCGGTAAACCAACAGAAACGGTAACGCCCACAGAGGGAGCCATAGGAGCCCAGCCATAGTAACCCCCGCCGCTTCGCCAGTCTACCCAAGCAGGTCCCCACTCATAACCCGGGATCCAGCCCCAACCGCGATAGTTGGTATGAACCCAACGGCCATAATGGAATGGAGCCCATCCCCAGTCGTAGTTGGATACCCAAGTGTTACCATATTCGGTCATCGTCCAGTAACCGTTTGTACCGTACGGACGAAAATTAGCCTCTGCTCTTGGAAACCAAATATCACCATAGGCAGGATCGCGATCCCAATGTCCATATGGAGATAATTCATTATAAAATAAATCAAATGAAACTGAACCGTGAGGTCGAGCAGACACTTGTTTATGGGAGAAGACACTAAATGCAAATGCAATTAATGCAATCAGTAAGGTGGGTGTTTTTATGCTTCTCATGATCTTCGTCTTTAAATAGTAAAACTTTCGTCAATCTTATTACTATGACTGCATAGCAATAGTGAAGGTTTAATTAGCCGATCGTGTTGATGTTCACAAAAGTTTTTATCTTTGCCGAGTACTTCTTTGGAAAACCTCATACATAAATGGGACGTAAAATAGAAAAACTACTTATCGAATTCGCTAGAATCCATCGCTTCATGATGAGTTTCTTGCGAGAAGCGGTATCTCCTCCTTATGAATTTAAAGAGATTATCCGGCAGTGTTACGAAATCGGATGGAAATCGTTCCCATTGATCAGTTTAACAGGCTTTATTGTAGGTTTTGTATTTACCAAACAATCGCGGCCTTCTCTCGAAGATTTTGGTGCCACTTCCTGGCTTCCGAATTTAATATCCATTGCAATTGTTCGGGCATTAGCCCCTTTGGTTACAGCGTTGATTGCTTCGGGCAAGGTAGGTTCCCAAATTGGGGCAGAGCTGAGTTCGATGAATGTGACCGAGCAGATTGACGCCATGGAAGTTTCGGGTACAAACCCTACAAAATTTTTAATCTCCACCCGCATCATTGCCACAACCACGATGATCCCGGTACTCTGTTTTTATGTAGCAGGCATCGGTTTATTGGGAGGCTATTTGAGTATTGCTACCAAAGATGATTTAAGTATTTTAGCCTTTTTTACCCAAGTTTTCGAGTCTATTGCAGCCAAAGATGTTTTCGCGATGGTCTTGCGGGCGGTGGTCTTTGGATTCACCATCGGCTTTGCCAGTACCTATGTGGGGTATTATTCTTCTAAAGGAACAGAAGGGGTCGGTAAAGCGGCGAATGCTGCGGTCGTATCGTCTATGTTTCTTGTGTTTATTGAGGAGTTGCTTATCGTTCAATTGCTTTCATTGATTGGTTAAACGATTATGGAAAAAAAGAAAGTAAATATCAATCATGAAGATGTCGTTATCCAGGTCGACAACGTCAGTAAATCGTTTGGCGATCTGCATGTACTACGAAATGTAGACCTCCAGCTATTTAATGGCGAAAACCTGGTTGTCTTAGGACGTTCGGGAACAGGAAAATCAGTGCTTATTAAACTTATATCGGGTTTGCTAAAACCAGACAAGGGAGATATTCAGGTGCTTGGAGAAATTGTTAACCATCTGGATGAACGAGAGTTACGGGTTTTGCGGCAACGCATCGGTTTCTCTTTTCAGAATAGCGCGCTATACGACAGTATGACCGTGCGGGAGAACCTGGAATTTCCTTTGGTGAGAAACAAGCGTAAGTTAACAAGGTCTGAAATAAATAAAGAGGTAGAAGAAGTGTTAGAGGGCGTAGGATTAGCGCAGGCTATAAATCAGATGCCGTCCGAACTATCAGGTGGACAACGTAAGCGTATCGGGATTGCCCGCACGCTGATATTGCGTCCGGATATTATGTTGTATGATGAGCCCACGGCGGGGCTAGATCCATTGACTTGTTTGGATATCAATTCTTTGATAAATCAGGTGCAAGAACAATATCAAACCTCGTCCATTATCATTACGCACGATTTGTCGTGTGCAAAGATGGTAGGAGATAGAATGGTGATGCTGTTGGATGGTAAATTTGAAAGACAGGGGACATTCGAGGAGATTTTTGATACAGATGATGAACGGGTGAAACCTTTTTATGATTATAATTTTATTGTTTAAAGATATATGAGTACAAACGAAAGGAAGCGTTCGCTTACAGTAGGATTATTTGTCCTGATTGGCTTGATTATTTTGGTGGCGGGTATTTTGGTATTGGGTACACAACAAAACAAATTCAGCAAAAATTTGATCGTGACGACCTATTTTCATGATGTAAAGGGATTGAAAGTAGGGAATAACGTCTGGTTTTCAGGAGTTAAAGTTGGGATCGTCAAAGAAATAAAATTCCAGAGCATCAACGACGTGAAAGTCGTTATGCACATTGAGGAGAAATCCAGTCAGTTTATTCGGGAAGATGTTGTCGCCAAACTAGGTTCCGATGGATTGATCGGAAATGCTATCGTCAACTTGGTGGGAGGATCGGATGAGGTTCCACCGATAAGAGACGGCGATGTCATTAAATCGGTGGGTGGTACGGACACGGATGCCATGTTCGCAACATTACAGACAAACAACGAGAATCTGGTCGAAATAACAAAAAACTTTGCCATTCTTTCCAAACAAATGGTGGAAGGAAAGGGGACGGTAGGCGCGTTAATGACCGATTCAACTATTGCACTTTCTTTAAAAAGTACCGTACAAGGGTTAGATAAAACGATGGAGGATGTCAATAAAGCTTCTGCTAACCTGGTTGTTTTGATGAACAAATTAAACAGTAATCAAGGGCTGATCCATGAGCTGACAACGGACACAATCGTTTTCGCAAGTTTACGGGAGTCAGCAGCGCAATTGCAAGGTGTAACAGAAACGGCATCGGCCTTGATGGAAAATCTGAACGCGACTTCCGCACGTCTAAATGACAAAGATAATGCCCTCGGTGTACTGACCAATGATCCCGACGCTGCGGAGGAAATTCGGCAAATATTGCGGAATCTGAATGGCAGCACTGCGAAATTGGATGACAACATGAAAGCGTTACAAAGCAATTTTCTGTTCAGAGGCTATTTTAAAAAACAACAGAAAGAACAAGAGAAAGCCGCTAAAGACTCTTTATAACTTATTTGGATGGACTTATCGGATAAAGATGTTATCTACGAAGACAATCACTATATAGCGATCAACAAACGCGCTGGTGATATTGTACAGGTAGATAATACAGGTGACAAGTCGTTGGAAGATATGGTCAATACCTATCTCACTGCCAAATACCAAAAACCAAATGGTGCTTTTGTGGGAGTTATCCATCGGTTGGATAGACCGGTTAGCGGTATGATTCTTTTTGCAAAAACGAGTAAAGGTCTGGATAGAATGAATCGTATGTTTCACGATCGAAAAGTATCTAAAACCTATTTAGCGGTGGTGCGTACCCGTCCTCCAAAAGACACAGATACCTTGAGGAACTGGTTATTGCGAGACCGTAAGAAAATGATCACCAAAGCCTACGATCGGGAAGTGAAGGGGGGAAGCGTTGCACAATTGGATTACGAGGTCCTTGGCGTACTTGATGGCTATTATCTATTAAAGGTGTCACCTCTCACCGGGCGCACGCACCAGATTCGGGCCCAACTTGCCTATATGGGATGTCCCATTGTGGGAGACAACAAGTATGGATATCCAAGGGGAAGCCTACGTCGTACAATTTGCCTGCATTCCCGTTCGCTGGAATTTATTCACCCCATTAAGGACGAACAGTCAACGCTTATCGCAAAGCTACCGGTTGATGGCTTTTGGGAACGGTTTAATGTTTTGTTGAAGTAGAAATTTGACAGCTGTAAAAATAAATTACGACATAAAATTTTCCAAGGTCAAGTCACGCCAGCTGCTCACCTGTATTCCACTGCTTCGGGATTGATTTTGGTCGCCTCCGTATAGGACAAAGCCGTTTTTTGTATCGCTAAGTTCCATCCAGTAGAGGAGGTTCTTGAAGAAATCAGTATGGACGGTCTTCCCGGATTTAATTTCTACAGGGGTTAGGTGGTCGACATTATCAATCACTAGATCTACTTCACGGCCTGTTTTGTCACGCCAGTAATAGAGGTTGATTTCCCTCCCGTTATTTGTCCTCTTTTTGATTAAATCTGAAACTACGCATGTTTCGAATATATTTCCTCTAAGCGGGTGCGTTTCCAACTGTTTTTCTTGTGTTATTCCCAGCAGCGAACATACCAAGCCCGTGTCATAGAAATAGATTTTCGGTCTTTTGACAATGGTCTTGTTGAAATTTTTAAAATGTGGGCGGAGCAGGAATATGATGAAACTACTTTCAAGGATACCTATCCACGATTGTATTGTTTTGATATCTACCCCAACTTCTACCGCTAATGGCGTAATGTTTAGCTCCTGTCCGGATCGGCCAGCGAGTAAACGGACGAATCGCTCGAAAACAATCAGGTCCGTAACATTTTTGATTTGCCGTACGTCCCGTTCGATATAGGTGCGTAAGTAGTTAGGGAACCAGTCCATTGGTGGGATACCGTGGTCGTGTAGCGGCGGATAACCTCCCTGTAGCAACACCGTATCCTGCTTCATCAATTCGGGAGCATCCCGGTTATATAATTCCTGTAATGAAAAAGGCAATAACTGTAGATAAGCCACCCTGCCGGCTAGGCTTTGCGTAATATTCTGTTGTAGTAAAAAGTTGTTTGAACCCGTTAATATAAATTCGCCCATTCTGTTTCGCTCATCGAGGATGCCCTGTAAATAGGAGAATAAATCGGGTGTACGTTGTACCTCATCCAAAATAGCTCCGTCGGGATAGTTCCCTAAAAAACCGCGAGGATCCTCCAATGCGTATTGCCGGGTATCGGGATCTTCTAATGAAACATAAGGCTTGTCCTTAAACAAGGAGCGCACTAAAGTGGTTTTGCCCGATTGCCTTGGACCGATTACGGCAACCGCTCTGAATAGAGATGCTAATTGTAATAGTTTTTCTGTTGCTGCACGAGGAATCATATTGCTAATATAAGTATATTAGCGGAAAAATATGGAATTAGATTCGATATTTTTCCGATTGAAAAATAATGCTACAATTAAGAACAAATGTAATCGACCTGTTCAAATTGTACTAAACCATAAATTTTTGGTATTTTTGTGCATGACTTCAAAATGGACTCCATTTCTATTTGTAATGACCATCGTCATATTAAGCATCTTTTGCTGTACCGAGGTATCAGCCCAATGCGCAATGTGCTCCTTAAACGCAGAGAACAGTGCTGCCAATGGCAATACGCAGGGAAAAGGCTTGAATGACGGCATCCTTTTTCTGTTGGCTATTCCATATTTAATTGCCATAGGAATCGGTATATTGTGGTATAAAAAGTACCGGAAGAACAATTCGAAAAAGGTATCACCTTTCGGGGAGCAACTCTAATTAAATGACAACATCTAGGTTTACTGCAATGCTGCAGTCCAAATGTCCGAAATGTAGGGTCGGAAAGGCCTTTGAGGGGCCGGTATACGGCTTTAAAAAGCAGAAAATGTATGAACACTGCCCCCACTGCGGTTTAAAGTTTGAAGTTGAACCGGGATACTTTTACGCGGCCATGTATGTGAGCTATGCCTTTTCAGTCGCTGAAGTGGTCACACTAGGCTTAGCCACCGCTATGTTGACAAAGAGCGAATCGCCTTGGCTGTATGTTTCCGTCCTTTTTGCGGCTATATTCATCTTTGCACCTTTTAATCTTCGATATTCCCGTCTGGTATTACTGCACTACCTTTCACCTAAAATCGTGTATAATCCAGTTTACGAAAGAGCATCGGAAAAGAAGTAGTCGCAGTAATCGTGCTACTGCGTTACTCTAATGATAAGTATTGCATCTTGCTATCAAAAATAAATGCTTTTTCGCCGTGGTGGGTCATTAAATACGTTTGCAATTCGGCCGTCACATCTTCTTGAAATTTGACTATTGCGTCGTCGTCTGCAGCACGAAATTGGATGCAATACGTATGTCCCTCGTGCGGCGAATCCAACATTTTCAAAAACGTTGTTTCGTAGGAACTTGTGCGTAGATGCGATTTAAGCCAATTGACCACCTGATCATGACGGCTGTCCTCCATAATTATAGAGATGTTATATAAGATCATACGCAAAGATACGAGATTGGAGTTATAAGTTATAGGTGGTGGGTCACAATCAAGCCTTGTAAAAATAAGGTTGCACATACCCTATTATTATAAAAAAATAACAATATTTGAAATTGCAATAGGATTAGAATATGTTTAGATTTTTGCTTTGGATTTTTGCTGTGTGTTTGTTTGTAGGTGCAGTTTCGTGTGGAAATAAGCAAAATACAAACAAATTAATTCCCATAGAAGACTTTTTCGTTAAGCCGGAAAAAAGTAACTTTAAAATTTCCCCCGACGGTCGCCGAGTTGCGTATTTGGGGATAGACGACCATTGTCGGAATATCTTTGTTTTGGATTTACAGGACAAGAGCAAATCAAAGCAACTTACCTATCAGTCGGATATGAATGTACAATATTTTTTCTGGGCTTCTGATTCCTTGATTGTATATTCCAATAGCCATTCGCCACAGGATAGCCTGCGCATTTACAGTATCTTGGTCGACTCCGAAAAAGCTACATTGTTATTGCCAGTTAAGAAAGCTCGATTGCGCTGGCTGGCACCACACACCCTTCATGACAATTATTTACTCGCTACGCTAAACGATCGAGATTCGACGGCGTTTGACTTGTATAAAATTTTTGTAGATGGTTCCAAACCCAAGCTGTTAACACGCAACCCTGGCAATATATCTAAATGGTTTGCATCGCCAGATGGAAAGGTACGATTGGCGATGACCAACGATAGTGTGCAGGAAAGTATCTTGTATCGAGCGGAGGAAGATATGCCTTTTCGACAGATTACTACCACGGACTATCAAACATCGATCAGACCCCTGGGTTTTGTAAAGCATTCGAACACCCATATCTACGCGTTATCTAATGATAATAGAGATAGACTGTCCCTGGTGGAATATGATGTGTCTACCGGAAAAGAAGAACGATTATTATTTGAAAATCCAGAGGTAGACCTTGAGCCTGCCGGTTATTCCTACGACTTACAAGAGCTTATTTTTAGTCAGTATACCATTAACAAGGTGAAGAGACATTTTTTCCATCCTACGTTTCAACAGTATTTTGCCAAACTGACGGCTAAGTTCGATAATCAGTCTATTGATATACTGGACATGGACAAGAATATGCATCATTGGATTGTTAAAATTTATACGGATGTGCATGCGGGTGGAATTTATTACTATGATGTTATAAGCGATACAGCAGAACTGTTGGAAGAAATGAACCCAAAATTAGCAATGACGACGTTATCTCCAAAAGAAGCAGTTAGCTTTCAAAGTCGGGACGGTTTGACATTGCATGGCTATCTGACGTATCCACTGATTGGGAAGCGAGACCAGCTGCCGGTGGTGGTGTTGGTACATGATGGTCCCAACCGTCGCGAAACAAGTGATTTCGATGCTGAGGTACAATTCTTGGCCAACCGAGGTTATCTTGTGTTTCAATTAAACTATAGAGGGTCGGCGGGTTATGGCAAGCAGTTTTGGTCCGCAGGTTTCAAAGAGTGGGGCGGAAAGATACAGGCTGATATGATCGACGGCGTGACATGGCTGATCCATCAAGGAATCGTTGATAAAGAGCGCGTCGCTATTATGGGCAGCGGTTTTGGTGGGTATTCGGCCCTCCATGCGGCAACCTATAATTCTTCTTTTTATAAGTGTGCTATCTCGATGTCGGGATATACCAATCTCTTTACGTATTTTAAAGAGATACCACCCCACCATCAGCAGTACGTTCGTTTGTTCTATACCATAATTGGGAACCCAAATAAGGAATATGAGCTATTCAAAGCAATTTCACCGGTTTTCCATGCTGACAAGGTGAAGATTCCTGTACTTTTTGCACAAGGCGGGAAAGACAGGTTTAGCTCACTGACCGATGCAAATCAATTTGTTCAAAAATTAAAAAACAATGACGTGCCGATTAAGTATATCTATAGAGAAGAGGAGGGGCGGCGATTTAGGAGTGAAGAAAACATTATAAACTATTATCAGGAAGTAGAGACCTTCTTGAAGAAGTATCTATAAGCAATATGGCATATAACCAGCTTAAATACCGAAAGAACTTTGGGTTGCTAATTGCTTTTGTGATATTGGTGACTATATTATTCGGTGTTGCGATGCTGGCCGCGCGCTCGATGATCACCAACTTTATTGAGACAGAGTTTAATAACAGGAAAGTAGAGGTGTTTGATCGCTCGGTCCAGCCGTTTCATGAGTTCTTTAACGATAAGATTCCCGAAATATCATATTATCAAGGATATTTGGATTCCGCGAAAGCCGCATCGTATGTTAATGATATCATTCGGAAATATGCGTTTGTGGATCGTGTGCTTTTTTACGATATCGCTATCACGAATTCTGATAGTGTAGAGACTGGTATTAAATACAATAACCTACTCGTTTACCCTAAAAGCATTACCTCCTTTCACTTAAACGAAGAAAATAGGCTTATTGCTCAACGCCCTGAGAATACGCAGACACGCGCCTATATAGACGATTTTAATACCATGGTATTAAAGTTCGTGGGCTTCCTGGACCGGGTGAACGAATCGACAAGCATGTCGAACGATGATATTTATCGGGTTTTTTATGCTTTGAACCCCGGGAAGGTAACCTACATGAATATCCCGCGGATTTCCGATTTATTATCGTATAAACGTATGATGTCAGTTCCCGACACAAATTTTGTAGCATATGATCAAGATATGTTCATGTTTTTAATCGACCCAAGCAAAATTCAAATTAAAAATGTGGCCAAAAATTTATATGAAAAAATAGAGATATTGCCTATTGTATCCGGTAGTGTGAGCGATCAGCATTACTATTGGCAGACGGAATTATCGCTTCCAGGGGCGTTGTCCGATTATAAACTGCAGTATACCAGCTCCGAGGGCTTTATTAATAAAGAAATTAACAGGCGTTTCTTTCCTGTTAGCCTTGGTATATCGGCTGTCTATCTTATATTAATCTTGATTGCTTATCTGATTTATCGGAACGTGACGATCAACAGTAGGCTGTTTCAACTACAGTATGATTTTATTAATAATCTAACACATGAGTTTAAGACACCTGTGAGTGTGATCAAGATTGCCGGAAACAATATTCAGAGTAGTGAGAAGCTATCAACGGAAGAGCAACGCATGTATGGAAAGATTTTGGACCAAGAGGCAGATAAACTGAACAGTTTGATGAACAAATTGTTGTCATTTGCGCAAATTGAGAATAAGTCAATCAAGCCCAATAAAGAAGAGGTACAGGTGGAGGAGTTCTGTGAACCAATTTTCGAAGCCGTTAAACTAAAATATCCTGATTTAAACTTTACCTATACAATCGATGTCCAAAACCATATGATGATAGACACAACGCTTTTATTAAGCGTGTTCCAGAATCTGATTGACAACGCGTATAAGTATTCGGAGCCGCAGCGTAAGTTCCTACATATCGACGTACAACAAAACAAGAAAAATTTTGTTATAAAATTTAAAGATAAAGGGATAGGCATAAATAAAAAGGAATTTAATAGTATTTTTAAAAAATTTTATAGAGTAAAGAACCAATTCAACCAACAAGGAAGCATTGGTTTGGGTTTAGCGTTCTGCAAAGAAATTGTAGATTTCATGGGGGGAGAGATCAAAGTAGATAGTGTGCCGAGCGAAGGCACTACTTTTACATTGCTTCTACCTTTAGGACCGAAAAAGAACTAAATAATATTATGAGTAAAGATATCACGATTGCTGTAATAGAAGACGACGAGAACTTACGTTTTTTGGTTACACACCGTCTGCAAACAGAGGGATATAAAGTTATTCAGGCGGCTAATGGTCTCGAAGCTGAAGAGCAAATACTCCAACAAAAGCCTGATGTCGTTCTGTTGGATTGGATGCTTCCCGGCAAAGAGGGCATTGATGTATGTGAATCTGTGCGCCAAGCTGGTTTTGAGAATATCATTATTATGATGACGGCAAAATCACAGGACGTAGACAAAATTGATGCGTACAGCTACGGCGTGACGGATTACATTACGAAACCATTTAACATGGATGTGTTAGTGGCGATGATCGAAAACAAAGTGCGGTTTTTCTTACCGAAAAATAGCGATGTCTATACTTTTGGCAAAACGGAACACCACCCTACCATACATTCCTTGGTAAGAGACGGGCGCAAAATAGAATTGACGATTTTGGAAAACCGCATTCTGCTTTATTTTCTACAAAATGTGGGAAAAGAAATCACACGAGAGGAGCTGATGGAGGTTGTATGGGGCTATAGTTCCAATGTAAATACACGGACACTGGACATGCACGTTGTACGTCTTCGTAAGAAAATCGAAACCAATCCAGATAAACCGCATTATTTACAGACCGTTCGTGGATTGGGTTATAAGTTTGTTGATACAGACGAAGAAGAATCGTAAAAGAAATTTGCTTTTTTAGAAGTTGCTTGCTATCTTAGCATGCAACGAGCAAGACCATGTTGTCCTGGCAAAGGGCGGTATGGTCTTGTCTTTTTTTAATTTTTTTTGCAATAAATAAAATAAAAATATGGCAGAAGTAACTTATTACACACAAGAGGGATTAGATAAGCTGAAGCAAGAGTTACAGTATCTAAAAACAGAAGGCCGGGCGAATATCGCTAAAGCGATAGCAGAGGCAAGGGATAAGGGAGATTTATCCGAAAATGCGGAGTATGATGCCGCAAAAGAAGCACAAGGTTTGCATGAAGCGAAGATTGCTAAATTGGAAGGCGTCTTAGCTAGTGCGCGCCTAATTGACGAATCTAATCTGGATACGTCAAAGGTATTGGCATTGTCTTATGTAAAGATTAAAAATAAGAACAACAATGCCGTAATGACGTATCAGCTAGTTTCAGAGACAGAAGCCGACTTGAAGGCTGGGAAGATTTCTGTAAAATCGCCGATTGCGCAAGGGCTGCTTGGGAAATCTGTAGGAGACATCGCCCAAGTGGAAGTTCCGGCGGGTGTCGTTGAGTTCGAAATCTTGGAGATCTCAAGGTAAAAGATGGACGGTTATGTGCGGTTTCTGCCATAACCGCACATCGTTTAGGAATAATTTGAAACGGTTGCAAAATAGAGCAACCGTTTTTTTGGTTACTATACACGAGGCTTCAAGGCGCAACGCAGATACCGGTTGTCCACTTAAAAGATAACTTAGAAGAACAATGCGCGTATTTCGGACGGTTTTTTTTATCTTTGTTTGTTTTTCTATAAATAGATAAAAAGATGTCAACAATTTTTTCAAAAATAGTGTCAGGTGAGGTTCCCGCTTATAAAGTTGCGGAAAGTATCGATTATTTGGCTTTTTTAGACGTTAGCCCTTTAACGAGAGGTCATGTTCTAGTTATTCCAAAGAAAGAAACAGACTATATCTTTGATATTAATGACGATCAATATATGGGTATGTGGGTGTTCGCAAAGATTGTTGCCCAAGGTATAAAAAACGTGTTCCCTTGTCGTAAAGTGGGAATTGCTGTAGTCGGTTTGGAGGTGGCTCACGCTCATATTCATTTAATCCCATTAAATGAAGTGGATGATATGAACTTTGCTCGTCCGAAACTGAGCCTGCCAAGTGATGAAATGACGAAAATAGCGGAAGACATCAGGGAAGCCATTTCGGAAGTGACGAACGCTGAGTGATCATCTATATTTAGAAACGAGAAGATTTTAGATCGGCTTTGCTGATACACTAAATAGAAATTATGCAAGATTTGTGGCTGTCTTTTCAGCAATTGATGGATCCGGAATATTTACTAAGCCATGGTGGGTTCTATATTGTAGTGCTGATCGTCTTTGCTGAAACAGGCCTATTTTTTGGTTTCTTTTTGCCGGGAGATTATCTACTGTTTTTAGCTGGTTTATTTTGCGCGCTAGGGAAAATTGATGTCGATATCATAACGATGTATTTCGGTATTCTCGGGGCAGGGATTCTAGGTAATTTTGCGGGCTATTGGTTCGGCTATCGAACGGGGCCCATGCTTTTCAAACGAAAGGATTCGCTTCTCTTTAAGCGGAAATACGTGATTATGGCGGAAGAATTCTATCACAAATATGGAGGGACTGCATTGATTATAGGGCGTTTTGTTCCAATCGTTCGCACCTTTGCTCCCATATTTGCCGGCGTGGTCAAGCTGAATTTTCGAAAATTTATCTTTTACAATATCGCTGGAGCCTTTTTGTGGGTTAGCTTGCTGACATTGACCGGCTATTTTCTGGGGGTCAAGTTTCCCGCGATTATTAACTATGTAGAGTATATCATCGTTGGATTGATTGCTATCGCATTTTTGCCGATCGCTATCGCCCTGCTTAAAAGATGGTTAAAGAACAGAAAAAACAAACAAATAAATAAAACAAACAGTAACAGTAATTAATGAACAAACAACATCCTTGGCACCAGATAGCTCCTGGAAGCGACGTGCCAAATTCGGTCAATGCCATCATCGAAATTACAAACGGCTCAAAAGGAAAGTACGAATTGGACAAAGAAACAGGTCTCCTTTTATTAGATCGCGTTCTAAGTTCTTCTGTCGTATATCCTGCCAATTACGGTTTTATTCCGCAAACTTATTGTGATGATAAAGACCCGCTGGATATCTTAGTTATCTGCTCGGTAGATATCCTACCAATGACCTTGGTAGAGGCCAAAGTAATCGGGGTAATGAATATGGTCGATGGAGGAGAACAGGATGATAAAATTATCGCTGTAGCTAAACACGACCCTAAATATAGTTATTTAAATGATATGGAAGATTTAGCACCCCATATCATGAAGGAGATCGTTCAATTTTTTGAAAGCTATAAGGCGCTGGAGAAGAAAAAAGTGCGTGTCGATGGTATTCACGGTCGTCAACGTGCGCAGGAAATCTTGTTGGATAGTATCGAACTATATAACAAAGAATTCGGTAACAAATAATATATAGCATGGCTATCGATGTTTTTTGGACGGTATTTTTAGTGGTAGCTAACGGTTTTTTCGTAGCTGCAGAATTTGCAATTGTCAAGGTTCGGGCTTCCCAGATCGAGCTTCAGGCAAAATCAGGAAGTAAGGTTGCTAAAATTGCCCAAAATATCACCAAGCATTTAGATGGTTATTTAGCAGCTACCCAATTGGGAATTACATTGGCCTCTCTTGCGCTCGGATGGGTGGGAGAGGCCGTAATGACTAGGATTGTTCACGATTTTTTTGGGTTATTCAACGTTGAACTGACAGGCACAGTGGCGAAAAACTTGGGGCATGTCCTTGCATTTAGTATTATTACTTTCTTGCATATTGTCTTTGGTGAACTGGCTCCAAAATCTATCGCCATACAAAGGCCGGTGGCCACGACGATGCGGATTGCCGCACCGCTGCAGTTCTTTTACTATATTTTCAAACCGATTATCTGGTTGCTCAATGGCTTCGCCAACTTTTTATTGCGGCTTATAGGTATCGATGTCCAAGCGCACGAAGCGCATCATTCGTCGGAGGAATTGCAGTATCTGCTGGAAAAAGGAAAAGAAAGTGGAGCGCTAAATATTAACGAACACCAGTTGATCAAGAACGTATTTGAGTTCAATGAACGTATTGTAAAAAACATTATGGTTCCGCGGACCAAAATTACAGCTATCGAAATTACGTCTACTGCGGAAGATCTTATTAAGACAGCTACGGAAGAAGGATATTCCCGGATACCCATCTATGATGACAATATAGACCAGATTGTGGGTATCGTCCATACGAAGGATTTATTGCCGATCATTGTGGAAGGAAAAGAGGTGGTTTTAAAGAATATAATACGTAAGCCCTACTTTATTCCTGAAACGAAAAAAATTAACGACTTGATGGCTGAGTTCCAACAAAAGCGGATGCAGATAGCCATTGTGTTAGATGAATTCGGAGGAACGGCGGGTATGGTGACCCTCGAAGATATTGTCGAAGAATTGGTTGGGGAAATACAAGATGAATATGATGAGGAAACACCGGTTGTAGAAAAGATTTCAGAGACCGAGTATATGGTCGATGCGGGAGCGAATGTACATGATGTGAATGGCTATTTGCCATTAGAGCTACCTGAAAGTTCTGATTATGATACGATGGCTGGACTGGTAAGTCATTATTTTGAGAAGATCCCAGATGTAGGTGAAGTACGGGAAGCAGCCGGATATTCGTTCACGATTATCAAGAAAACCCAGCAAAACATAGAGTTTGTGAAACTGGAATTGATGGAGACGCCGTACGACGATATGGATGAAGAATAACAAAGTATGCATCTTTTTTACACCCCTACCATAGAGCCACACCATACCGAATTTATGCTTAGCGAAGATGAAAGCAAGCATGCTGTTCGGGTGTTGCGCTTAACCGCGGGAGACGAGATATATCTGATTGACGGTGTCGGCGGATGGTACACCGCCAAAATTCTCGATCCACATCCGAAGCGAACCACATTATCTATACTCCACGTAGCGCAGGCATACGAGAAGCCAGCTTATTATTTGCACGTCGCTATAGCACCGACGAAAAACATCGATAGGTTGGAGTGGTTTTTAGAGAAAGCCACGGAAATTGGTATCCAGGAAATCACGCCTATTATCTCTGCCCATTCAGAACGGAAGGAAGTAAAGATAGAACGGTTGAACAAAGTAGTAATCTCCGCTATGAAGCAATCGCTTAAAGCCTACCTACCTAAAATCAATCCTGCAATTTCGCTGTCGCAGTTTTTCCAACGGATAACAACGGAAGAATATACTACCAAAGCTGTTGCACATTGTGCCGACGGTGAAAAGCAATATTTAGCGGATATTTGTTCTCAGGCAGGTAAGTATCTTATCTTAATAGGTCCGGAAGGAGACTTCTCCGAAACGGAGATTGAACAAGCATTATCCTTAGGTTATCAACCGGTTTCGCTGGGAAACAGTCGCCTCCGTACGGAAACAGCTGCGCTAGCAAGTTGTTTAGAAATAGCAGTATTGAACCGTTCTTTTTAAAAGAACTATTTTTTTAATCAATTTTTCATGTTCTTTTTCCCCGCGAAAAAGAACCAAAAAGCTCGTCGCTTCGGATGTTTGACAGGGAGGGAAAGTGCAAGGAGAGGATTTCTACAGTCGTCAAAAATCCGGATGCGACAATTAAGGTTAAGGAAGGGTTCACACAATTGTATTGTCTCTTCTTTAACATCTAAATGCCACATATAAACTATTCTCGATGCGGGAGAAGTGCGGGGCTGTGGGACGCATCAAAATTTTGAAATATGTAGAAATTTAATTTATGTATTATCTCTCCATTCAAAACTATTCTCGATGCGGGAGAAGTGCGGGGTAGAGGGACGCATCAAATTTTAAAGTGGCGAGTTTTTTTGCTTCCTTTTTTTGAGGTAAAAAAAGGAAGAGCCAGTCGCGGCTTGAGCGACAAAGAAATTTGATTAAAGAAAACCTTCGTTTTATTTAATGAGAACAGCATCTACAATCTGAATCTCTGCATTCCCTTTTAAAGGCTCGGGATTGAACACCATTTTTCCTTTGATCTTAATGGGTTCCTCTGTAAACTTTACGGATTCGCTTTTCATGAAGATTTCGACCATAGGTGGAATGCCGTTACTTCCGCAGAAGGCACACTGCATGACGGGAAGGACCGATAGCATAAATGTCTTGTGGTTGCGGCCGCTGTTTAACGGTACGAGGTAGCCGGGAAGTTCTACTACTTTATTCTCTAATGATTTGAGTGCAGGGGGATAGTGGGGAGTGTATACTTTTTTGTTGTTCTCTGTGGTTACCTTATACATCATTTTGTCGATGGCTTCCCAAGTGCTATTCATCATCGGCGTATGGTCAGGTATATTCTCCCCAGGGAACTGCCCGATTTGGGCTTTTGCCATACCGAAGGTGAATAACGCTATTATAATTGCTAATACTTTTATTTGCTTCATTTTTTTATTTATCTAATCTTTTTAATTGGACACTTATAACCCGTCACGAGTTACTTATCTGCTAAAATCGTTGAAATGGATGTGTCGTAGGCTTTAATGGCCGGAATCATCGCCGCTAAGACGCCCAATATACAAGCCGCGAACACTAAAATCAAGTCTTGTCCATGAATGTTAAATGCCTCAATAAAATCAGCACTTTCACTGGTTTGTTGACCTATAATAAATAAGGCCCCATGTCCGAGCAGTAACCCTATTATTCCGCCTATCAATGTAATCACTAAACCTTCGACTAATACGAGGCTGAAAAGTTTAGTTTTGGACGCCCCCATGGAGCGCATAATAGCGAGGTCGTATTTCCGTTCCTTCAATGCATTATAAAGGCTAATAAATACACTTAGGCCGGCGATGAGCATAATGATATATGCTAAGATAGCGAGAGAATCCAGTCCTACACCTAATAACGAAAATAAACGTGTACTTTCGATCGCTGGCGATGCGGCCTGCATATCCGTCGATTCGTTTACCAGCCGTGGGATGACGCTCATCGCCGCTGGCGAACTATATTTAACCAACAACGCGGTCACTTCTTCGCCGCGGTCTTCTAACATGTCCGCTCCAATGCTCTTGATGAACATGTCGTTTGGTTTCTCGGAAACTATTTCTTCGTGATCGCCATGGTCATGATCTTCATCATGTTTATGTCCGCTATGATGTGTATGGTCATGGTCGTGATCGTGGTCGTGGTCATGATCTTCATCATGTTTATGTCCGCTATGATCATGTGTATGGTCATGGTCGTGTTCATGACTATGATCGTGGCCACCATGATGGAGTCCATGTACATCCCATACACTTTCCAGATTACACAGAATAAGGTTGTCCACTATGGATCCCGACCCCTCCAGTATGCCGACGATTTTAAACGGATGATCGTCGTGTACATGCCCATCTTCGGAATGGCCGTGCGCGGTAAAGAATTCATCTCCTATTCCCAAACCTCTTTTACGTGCGACCTCGCTTCCTATTACGGCCTCAAAGGAGGTCCCCCATAATTCCCCATCTTTTATGGATAATCCATATAGATCCAAATAGGTGGGTTCCGTACCAATGACACGGTGTCCTTTGAAGTTATCCCCCAAGGAAATGGGGACTGCCGTTTCAATAAATGGATTGTCGCTAAGTTGGCGTGCTTGGGCCAATGCAATATTGCCGGTAGGGTTGTCCACATGGTAAAGCGAACTCAGAATGAGCTGCAAAGGGCTCCCTTTGGCACCGACAACCAGATCTATGTTTTTTGTGTTATTGGTGAGTTGCTTTTCGAACGTATCTCCCGTGATGTAAATAACACACAAAATGGCCACACCGAAAGCGGTGAGTAATATACTGAGTAGGGTCGACCCTAACTGTTGGGTAATATTCTTCCAGACGAGTTGCAAATTATTCATAGCTACAGTTGATAGGAATTAGCGAATTGATCTTTTATACGCTTGTCGTGCGTGGCGATGAGCAGTGTGGAACCATAGCTACTAGCAATATTGAAAAGTAATTGCAATACTAAATCCGTGTTCTTGTCATCTAATGACGCAGTGGGTTCGTCGGCCAACAATAACCCTGGACGATTAATGACTGCCCTAGCAATGGCAACACGTTGTTTCTGCCCCCGGCTCAATTGGCCCGGCAACGCGTTAGCTTTATCTTTTAATTGCAACTGATCCAACATCTCGATAATAGCTTGTTCATCTACTGGATTTTTGGCAAGGCTCTGCGCTAGCTTGATATTTTCGGCCACGGTGAGGTTTCGCAGGAGATGTGCTTCTTGAAATATAAAGCCTAGATTCTTTGCCCGAAAGGCATCAAGTGCGGTGCCGCTCATGGCATACAACGATTGGTTCATCAGATGAACTTCGCCTGTAGTGGGGTGGGACAGACCGCTCAGTAAATGCAAGAGCGTGGTCTTTCCTGTTCCCGAATCTCCTAAGAGCAAGCTATGTTGGTTTTTTTGTATATGGATATCCGGAAATTCCAGTTTGACACCCTGTGGATATTGGTAACTTAATCCAACGGATGATAGTACCGTGTCTGCCATAGTCTGTTGTTTTAAGGTGCCAAATTACTAACTATTATACACAACTCCGAATAAACGAATGAGGTAAGCTAGGATTTAACGAAAAAAATACAAACCGCTCTAATGGGAGTTAACAATTTATTAACGAACAAGTGATATTTTAATAATTTAGCGTTAACAGTTAGCTAATATTATGCTCATAATATTGCAACATAATTTTAACACGCGATGAATAAGTTAAGCTATTATGTTGCTTTAGTCGTTACGCTAGTCGCCATGCAGGTTTCGGGCGTTAAAGGGCAACAATTTGGGGTGAAGGGAAAAGTTTTGGATCTCGAAACTTACCAACCCATTTCAGGAGTTAGTATAAAAATTGCGAATACCCAGTACGCTACATCTACAGACAACGCCGGCGAGTTTTCGCTCACGTTGCCGGAGAAACCAGGGGAGTATGTCCTTGTTAGTACGTTTGTTGGATACAACACCGACTCCACAGCCTTCAACCTCGAACAGAAGACGTGGGAGTTTGTACCGGTTGTATTAGTGAATGCCAACTCAACTTTGGAAGAAGTGGTGATCACGCGGAGGAAAGAACGCGCAAGTGAAATTGCTTTACTGGAAGAGCGGAAGTTATCTAACTTGATGGTGGAGAAAATCGGAGCACAAGAGCTTTCTAGGAAAGGTGTCGGCGATGCGGCATCTGCGTTAGCAAAAATGAGCGGGGTTTCCCGTATAGAAGGAACCAGCCAGGTGTATGTGCGAGGATTGGGGGACCGCTATAATACGACTTCATTTAATGGCTTGCCGATTCCATCCAATGATCCTGAACGCAAGAATATTGATCTGGATCTCTTTACAACGGACATCGTAGAGTATGTTGCCGTCGATAAAGTATATAGCAATTATATGTCAGGCGATTTTGCAGGCGGAAATGTGGATATTGCATCGAAAAGATATTCGGGTGATGGAATGTTGGAAGTGAATATCGGCAGTAGCATGAATACGAACGTTCTTGGTAAATGGAATAATTTTTATTTGCAACAAGGACCGACACGTAGTGGGTTTGTAAATTATGGGGTACCCAACGATCCGCTGGGTGGATATAATTTTGAAAATAGTTTGAATCCGAAAAAGCAAACGCCTATTTGGGGGAATATCGGTCTGCGCGGCGGAAAATCGTTTTATCTTGGAAAAGATAGTCGTTTGAATCTGTTTGCTGTAGCAAACTATACCAGTGATTATAATTATAGGGAGGGAGTAAATCGCGAACTTTCTGCAGGTGGAAATCGAATAAAAGATCTCGATCAAATTCGTTATGGTTATGTTACGAATACTACGGGGATGTTAAACGCGGAATACGTGCTCAATCCAAATCATAAATTTTCGTACAATTTCTTGTTCATCAATTCATCCGATCAGTCCGCGGATAGTTATTCCGGTTTTATTCGCGATATGGCAGAAAATGGTCAAGGGATTATACAGCGGAACACCTTCCGTCAAAGCAAACTATTTGTTAATCAAATTCTCGGTGATCATATGCTGTCCGAAAAGATTGATTTGGACTGGGGGCTATCTTACAATAATGTAACGAGCGATATGCCTGATCGTACGCAAAATACCATGGGTATCAACGATCAGTTAGGTTATCGTGTCCTTTTGCAGAACCAACCGGCTGATAACCATCGTTATTTTCAAAATTTGACGGAAACAGAAGTAGCATTTAATGTTGCTGCACACTATAAATTAGGAGACAATGATCAAGGTCGGATATCTCTAGGGTATAATGGTAAAATAAAAGAGCGTGACTTTGAAGATTTTCAAGTTAATTTCCGCATTCCCTCATTGGGACGTCAGCAGCGTATTGACCCCAACGACCTAGATGCCTTTTTTAATTCTGACAATTTTAATCAAGGGGTATTTCGCTCAGAAGGTTTCACGTTAGATTTGCCACAGACTTATCAAGGAAAGCAGGATATCCATGCTTTTTTTGCGAATGGAGAACTCAAGCTGACCGACAGATTGACGGGTATGATAGGTCTACGCTACGAAAATATCACGCAGACTATTGACTACGCTACGGTGCTGGATCGATCGGGACGCCCCAATACCTTTAAGCGGAACAGTCTGCTGCCAAACTTGATTTTGAAGTACGAATTGAATGAAAAACAAAATCTACGTCTAGGTGCGAGTAAGACCTATACCTTACCACAATTTAAGGAGCGGGCTTACTTTAGATATATAGACGTTACGGAGACTAGGGTGGGTAACCCAGATTTGTATCCCTCACAAGATTATAACCTAGATATTAGATGGGAAATGTTCCCACGTGCATCAGAGCTCTTATCGGTTACACTGTTTGGTAAGTATATCGTAGATCCAATGAACGAAATAACATTTGCTTCATCTTCAAATGACGTTTCTTATATGAATACCGGGGACTGGGGAATGGTATATGGTGCAGAGGTTGAAATAAAGAAAGATTTGTTCGCTTTTGATAATGGTGATAGTAAGCTATCAGTAGGGGGGAACGTTGCTTATATGAAAACCGATCAAGAATTAAGTGCGGAGAAAGTGCGCAACGAGACTATATATAACTTAAACTTGACAGACGACCGCGCTGGTTTTACAGGGGCATCAGACTTCTTGATGAACGCAGACCTCTCCTTTACTAGGAAATGGAATAACGAATCAGACATTGTGGCTACTGTTTTATACAATCACTTCTCTGACCGACTATATGCGTTAGGAACTGAGGGCAAGGGAAATCAGATCGATCGAGGTGTGGGAACGTTAGATTTTATACTGAAATATAAGATCAGTCGTAAATTTGGCGTCGATTTAGGAGCTAGAAATCTACTAGATCCAACCTACGAACGGATCCAGGACAATACCGATGCGCCAGTGACCATACTTTCTTATAAAAGAGGTGCTCGCTTTTCGTTAGGATTCAAATATAATTTATAAAACAACTTAACATAAATATAATACTAGGTTAATGTATTGGAAATTTTAAGTATAGATATTTGTATTAATAAATTAAGAGAAAGATGAAGAGAAATTCTACTATCCCAATGATTAGACTATTCTGCTTAGGAATGTTGTCTATGTGTTTAGCGTTTACATCCTGTAGTGATGATGATGATAATCCAAGACCGGATGATGATCGCTTTGAATTGGTGCGTGATGATTTCCGCGGTAAAATTACAGAAGGTGAAATTATTTTGGAATCGGGTACTTACCAGTTAACGGGAACGGTTGAGGTACGAGAAGGTGCTACCTTGACGATAAAACCAGGCGTCCGGATTGAAGCGACAAACGTTTCGGGAGACCGTCAAGATGTTCGTTACATTGCTGTGGCACAAGGTGGCAAAATCAACGTTGAAGGTACCAAGGAAAATCCGGTTGTTATGACAGCTACTACAAAAACTCCTGGTGCCTGGGGAGGATTGGTTATCTGTGGTCGCGCTCCAATCAATAAAGGATTAACAGCTTCCGCGGAAGTGTCTGAGTTGACATATGGAGGTACCGACGTCAATGATAATTCAGGAACCGTTCGATATTTGAGAATTGAATATTCCGGATACTCTTACGACGGAACAAAAGAATTCAACGGCCTTTCTATGTTTGGTGTCGGTAAAGGAACAACAATCGAATATGTACAATCTTACGAGGGTTCCGATGATGCTTTCGAATGGTTTGGTGGTACAGTGGATTCAAGATATCTAGTTGCTGTGAATACGCATGAAGAAGTTGCAGATGACATCTTTGATTGGACAGAAGGTTGGAATGGTACAGGTGAGTATTGGTATGGTATAAGAACGAATAGTGGTAACAGAGGCATTGAAGCGGATAACAACTCCAGCAACCATAATGCAGATCCTATCTCTAATCCTACGATTAAAAATTTGACATTAGTTGGAAACAATGATAGTGACGGAAGTGAAAACCAAGCGATTAAAATGCGTGTAGGAACGAATGGTAACTTTGACAACGTTGTGTTAAGTAACTGGGGTGTTGGTTTTGATATCCAACATGACGAGAGTTTGGCATTTGTTGAAGCTGGCGAATTGAAAGCAACTAATGTGAAATTCGTCAATGTAGGAACAAAGGCAAAAGGTACTTCTACTGCAGACGCTGATGTAGATATTACAAAAGTATTTACAGAGAATGATGCTGCTACTGGTGCTGGAAACGGTGTGGATGCTCCAGAATGGGCACAAGGTTGGACTGTAGGTTTGTAAGCAAGTTGTTACGCTTCAGAGCAATAACATAAAATTAAATAATACCTCTCAAAAAGCCGGCTTCCGATAAGGAGCCGGCTTTTTTATCTAGCTATTGCTGATTGATTAATTATGATTAATAATTTATTTACAGTATGTTGATTTGTAGGTAATATCTTTTTCTTTTATTGTTTCGTTATTAAATGACTAGCTTATGAAATTAGTATATTCACTTTTACTGTATTGTTTACCAGTATGGAGCTTTGCTCAGGAAGCAGGTATTTTCGATAAAGCGTACAAACCGAGTAGCTATCAAGTAGATAGTGTCGCATCGTATATTCCCCTTAAGGACGGAAAAGTGGTATACCGTGAGTTGATAACATATCAAGGAGACAAAGAGCAAGCATACACTACCTTAAAAAGGTGGTTTGTAAACAGTTTTCCCGATATTCAAAGCACGGTTCAAATTGACGATCGGGAAGCTGGTACGCTGATCGGCAAGTCCGTGAGAAGATATAACTTTAAATCAGGCGTGAGTAAATCAGACTTCTCCATGTATTTTACAGTGGCGATAAATATAGGCGCCGATACGGTGGAGATGTCGGTATACAATATCTACGGAAGCGATAAACGTAGGAATAACCTACAGATGTATCTGGAAGCCACAAATGCGATGGTAAATGAGAATATAAACTTTAATCAGCACAATTCTGTCGAAATGTTTAATGTGGATCTCACGAAATCTTATTTTGACTACTTGAAAGGTAAGCGGAAAAAATATAACGGAAGGGTTGTCTTTACTGTCGATAACGAAGTAAGAACAATATTCGAGTCGGCCAAAAAAACTTTGATGTAATTTGGTTATGAAGATAAATCTACTATGCTGTGTAGTATAGTATTATACATGTTACTGTTGACAGCCTGTGGTGCGCTGTTTAGCGGTTACAATAATTATATTGTCTACTCGTATTCCGCCAAAATAGCCATTTTGTACATGTACATAGCGTCTACTGCAATGTAGTTAACGTGTATGTACAGTGACATAATCAACAGGTCAATGTAGTTGTCGGCTATGTCCGGTTACAACACGTACTTGTTGCTTGAAATAATGGCTATATCACTGTACTGAACGACGAACTCAAGTGACGTAAACCAGTTGTTCCCGCACAAGTGAAACATGCAGTCTGCTTTAACGGCGATGTCCATGTAATCGACGGCAAAGGCACGGAACAAGATCAACAACTCAAATGACAACGAAAAGATGTTCCGTGCGGGCATTGACATGTACATAGACATAATCACAAAGAAATACCATTTTTTCGAAGTTTTTTGTGGACCGACGCGATGTCGCTGTACGACGACGTGATACTTCCGTGCGTTGATGCTACACTTCCGTGTGGGTTCATGACCGTCATTTAAAACATTTAAACTAATATTTTTAGTTTTTCATGAAATTCTTTTTTACCTTTGAGGCAGAATCCAATTGTAAGTATTATGAAAAAGAACAAAAATTTTCTGGGTAAGTATGTAGATATGTGTACCGACTTCGGTATGAAGCTATATTTTGGCCCGGATGGTGGAAAGCCAAATCTCATCAATTTTCTCAACGGTCTTTTTGAAGGGGAGAAGGTCATCAAGGATCTCGAATATCGTCCTGCCGAGCACAATGGTACGCAAGACGCTGATCGCAAGGTCGTCTTCGATTTGTACTGTACCAGCGAAGATGGCGGCCACTTCATTATCGAGATGCAGCAGTTGTCACAGGAGTTTTTCAAGGACCGGACGGTGTATTATACCTCCCGTCTGATTAACAAGCTCGTTCCGCGTGGGCACAAAGGCAATACATATGAATTGCCGGAAGTTTACTTCATCGGTATACTGAACTTTGTTCTGGACCGTTCGATCTCCGAACAGTACTGTTACGATGTGGCACTCTGCGATAAGCGTAATGGGTCCGTGTTTTACGACAAGCTGGGCTACAAGCTGTTGGTATTGCCGAATTTTGACAAGAAACAGCCTGATATCAAGAGTTATATGGATATGTGGCTGTATATATTCAAGCATATAGAAGAGCTGGAGGAAATGCCGAAATTTTTGGATTCCAGAATTTTTGGACTTATATTTGATATCGGAAAGGTAGCAAACTTAACGGAATCGGACATGAAATTATACGAATCGAGTCTTAAGAACAAACGGGATGCGGAAAGTGTCCGCCTTACCGCGATTAAGGAGGGTCATCGGGAAGGAATGGAAAAAGGAATGGAGAAAGGTCGTCTGGAAGAACGTGCCAAAGCCGAGGCGGAAAAACTCAAATATGCCTTGAATTTAAAGAAGAGGGGACTTTCAGTAGAAGATATAGCCGAAGATTTAGGGCTTACTGTTGAGCAAGTCGAAAGACTGAAATAGTTTTAACATTCTATAGTTTTGAAAGGTGTTTTCCGGTTCAGGAAGCACCTTTTTGATTTGTACTCTTGTAACTGCTCTAATATAAAACCATTCTAATTTGGCACCCCAGTCTGCCTGATCTTCCCAATGAGGAAAAGTAAGATAGCACTTACATATATCGCGTGGCGTTCGTGTACTAGAACCATTGCCTAGTCCATCTGATAGGTTCTGTAATATTTCTTGGCCATATGCGCCTCGATCTTGTCCTTGTTGCTCTTTTTCCACGATACGTTTCCCATCTCCCAATATGTGTTCCCCTGTCAGGAAAACGTACCCCCGTTTGGAAAAAACGGGATGTCAAGATCTCAAAAAGGGTTCACGGAAAGTCAATAAGTGTTCCCAAAAAAGCACCCTTTAGCGTAATTTCGCCGCGAAGATCGCTACAGCTTTCCGACCTAAAACAAACTAAGAATTTGCTGCGCTAGATCAGATTGGTGTCGGGGAAGTGTATTGTTCAAATTGGTAATAGCCAGCCCTTGACGATGTATTTGCTGCCATCCGAGAAGCCGGTGTATTACTTTACGAAAGCAAGGGTATGGTCAGTTTCTGCCCAGAGGATGCCGAATTAATTAAGAAAAATGAGGATCCACTAGCCTGGTGGGAGTGAAAATCGTTCATCGAATCGCGGAACAGTCAATTATTTGTTATTTTTAACGATAAAATATCTAATTGATTGAACTATGGCTTTTATAAAATACGGACTTTCGCTTTGTTTGTTAATGGTCAGCTCAATGGGCTTTAGTCAAACCAAACTACCGTCTATGACAGTGAAGGATATCGATAAATCAACAGCGTTCGAGGAGCTGATAGAGCTTTTTGGGGACAGCGATTATTTTATCCAAAACATGGAGAAAGATGCTGGATTTATCCAAGTAAAATCTGTGATAAAACAGCGAGGTATATTTGCGAAACGAGCAGGGAACAGATTCACCTATAACATTTTGCTAAAACAGATTGGCGAGGGGCTTATTCAGATTAATTTCCAAGCCAATCCGGAAATATCCGACAGAACCGAAGATGGCTACTATTACAGAGACGAAGGCGTCTCCTATGATCCTAAAGATTATGAAGAGATATTAGCCTTCATCGAATCTCATTTCGAGAATCAGTAATTCACAGCCAATCCCACACCAAAACCCATATCACTGTCATAGTGCGTGCGGATACCAAGGTTTCGGGTCATGATATAGCGTAAATCCAGCATATATTCTTTATCGGTATTGACCATAAAACCTGCGCGTACGCGTCTGGAGACAGGGATGTCTTCACGCATTAAGGCCAAACGAACGATGCCGTCGTGATAAACCTCCGCCTGGAAATTGACGAGCATAGGTAACGTATACATAACCCCGACGCTAAAGGCACTTCGGTTATCTTTTTTGTTTACCTGTCCGAACATATTCTTTTCCTGCTCATTGTGTCCCATTTTCCGGTATCGCCAGTCAAAGCCTACAAAGGGCATGAGCCATTGCATTTTGCCGATGTACCGGCCGAAGTGAGTTTCTACCTCATAGCCATGTTTATCGTGATAACCTAGCCGCCATTCTGTACCTAAGCTCCAGCGTGTATTCTGTAGCATTGCCTGTCCATCATTCCCATTGGTCGCAAAATCGTTTTCCGCCATGAAGTGAAGCATATTGCTTTCTCGCTGTAGTACTTTATAAGCTTTTTCCTTGTTCGGGAGCAGATCATTTTGGTAATCACCAACAGCAAATACACGATTCATACCCGCCATCATGTGATATAAAATATGGCAGTGGAAAAACCAGTCACCTTCCGTGTCTGCCATAAACTCGATGGTGTCCGTTTCCATAGGCATAATATCCAGCACATTCTTTAAGGGAGCATACTCGCCTTGCCCATTGAGTACACGAAAATCAAAACCATGGAGATGCATGGGGTGGCGCATCATGGAGTTATTGAATAGGATGATACGTAAAACTTCGCCTTTATCCACCGGAATTTTGTCTGTTTCAGATAAAACCTTATTGTCCATACTCCATACGTACCGATTCATGTTTCCTGTCAGTTCAAAACGAAGTTCCTTAACGGGCGTATCGCTAGGCAATGTCGTTTTGTGAGGCGATTTCAACATGGTATAATTTAAGGTAACCGGTGGTGAGGACGGTTGCTGCGTTCCCTGATCATGATGGTGCTCAGCCTTGTGCTGGGGCTGTTTATCCTGATGTTGATGGTCGTGCTGATGTTCTTCGTTTGTATGATCATCTGATGATGGTGTGCCATGGTCGTGATGAGCGTCTTCCGTCGGAATTTCTGGATACATCACCGCGTTCATATCCATCTTTTGAAGCCCCATATCCATGCCCATATCGTCCATGTCACCATTCATTTTCATCATGTCGTTCATCATCTTCATCCCCTCAAAGTACCGTAGTCGGGGTAAAGGCGAAACGAGTTGGCGAATCCCTTCACCGATATAAATCGAAGCAGACCCCGAGCGATCTTCCGCTGTGGCCATCAGCTCATACGCCGTATGTTCTGCCGGAAGATCGACAACAATATCATAGGTCTCCGATACACCGATGATCAGGCGATCCACTTCTACGGGCACCACATCGTTACCATCGTTAGCAACAACGGTTATTTTGCCACCGGCGTAGGTGATCCAAAAATAAGAAGAAGCTCCCCCATTGATAAGACGTAAACGCACGCGATCGCCCGCTTTAAATTGAGAAAGTTGCTGTTCGCTTGTCCCGTTTATCAAGAACTTTTCGTAGTACACATCACTAACATCCATCGCCTCCATGCGTTTCCATTCATTGGTCACTTTGGTTTTAAAATGTCCTTTTTTGATGGCTTCCGCGTAACTTTGAACGGTATTTTTTTTGATGCCAAACCAATCGTTACCACTGGCTAGCATACGTTGTACGTTATGTGGATGGAGATCTGTCCATTCGCTCAATACGATCGGGATAGTAGGGATGTCGTCGATCCCCTTCCGAAAGGTGGTATCTCCGTTTCGTTTAAGAAAGATAAGCGAACCGTACATGCCTATTTGTTCTTGAAAACCCGAATGGCTATGATACCAATAGGTGCCATTTTGTTTTACGGGAAAACGGTAGGTATATGTTTCACCGGCGGGGATCGGCATCTGTGTTAAGAAAGGAACACCGTCTTCCCGATTGGGTAACTGCACACCATGCCAGTGCAATGAGGTGCTTTCTTTGAGCTGGTTGTGCAATACAATTTCAGCTGTGTCGCCTTCCGTAAATGTTAATGTAGGCATCGGAATCTGTCCATTGACTGCAATGGCGTGTTTTGTTTTTCCGCTGTAGCTAACTAATGTATCCGCAATATACAGATCGTATCGAACCACTTTCTGAGCAAAAGCGGCAGAAACGGATAATACAAACGTAAGCAGGAAGGACAGACACCGGTTGTACATATTCATTTTAACCTTGCACGGGTTCTATATTAAACCCTGCTTTTTGTACCGAATCGATCACGTCTTGTTCGCTTGCTGTGTCGGCAACAACGGTCAGGATTTTATCCTTGTTGTTCGTGTCTACTTCCCATTCGGTCACACCGTTCAATCCATTTAGAAAGGAGCTTACGCCGGATACACAACCGCTGCAATTGATGTTTGTCTTGAATTTAAAAGTTTTATTTTCCATGTTGATTATTTAATTATGCGTTATAGATTATAATGTTCATCACTTCTTTAGTCTTAACCGTAAACTGTTGCTTACAACGCTAACACTACTGAGCGCCATAGCTGCACCTGCAATCATTGGGTTCAGTAGAAACCCATTGATTGGATAGAGTATACCTGCTGCTATCGGGATGCCTATTAAGTTGTATATAAAAGCCCAAAATAGATTTTGTCGGATGGTCGCGACGGTTTGTTTAGATAACCTAATGGCGGCCGGTATTTTTTTCAAATCGGAAGAAATAATAGTCATTTTAGCCACATCCATGGCAATATCACTTCCTTTGCCCATCGCGATGCTCACATCAGCGGTCGCCAGCGCAGTACTATCATTAATGCCGTCGCCTACCATCGCGACCACTTTACCTCGTTTATGTAATTCCTTGACGAAATCCGCTTTTTGCTGTGGTAACACCTCCGCCTTGTAATGCGGGATGCCTGTCTGCTCTGCGATGGCTTTGGCCGTGGCTTCATTATCGCCGGTAAGCATATACAATTCAATATCCAGATCCTTTAACTGTTGTATAGCTTCAAGGGACGTTTCTTTGATCTTATCGGAGATAGCCAGTACTGCAAGTGCTTCTTTATCGTTGGCAAACCAGATTACCGTTTTGGATGCTGCACTCCAAGCGTCAGCGTGTTGCTGCAGTTGCGGAGCGATGTGAATACCGTTTTCTGATAGTAGCTTTTTATTTCCTGCATAATAATCCTCGCCTTCATAAGCGGCTTTTGCTCCTTTTCCGGTAATACTCTCAAAAGAGGAGAGTGGAATTGGTTTAATGTTTTCTAAATGCTTGACTACAGCATCAGCTAAGGGATGTTCAGACTGTTTTTCCAAGCTAAACAAAACCTGTTGACTAACAGGATCTTCACGCAACCATTGTATATCGGTTACCTGAGGTTTCCCCTCGGTAATCGTGCCTGTTTTGTCCAAAATAATAGCGTTGACCTTTTTTGCCAGTTCCAAGCTTTCGGCATCTTTAATGAGGATGCCTTGTTCCGCTCCTTTTCCTACGCCCACCATAATCGCGGTAGGTGTTGCTAAGCCTAAGGCACACGGGCACGCGATAACCAAAACAGTTACAGCGGCTAAAAGCCCGTGAATAAGCCCTTCACTACCATCCAGTGTTAACCAAAGGATAAACGTGAGGATGGCAATGCTGATGACGATCGGAACGAATATACCGGCAATTTTATCAACTAACTTCTGAACGGGAGCTTTGCTGCCTTGCGCATCCTGTACCATTCTAATGATTTGGGCAAGCATCGTTTCTTTACCCACTTTGGTAGCCTTGAACTGAAAACTGCCTTTTTGATTTATTGTTCCGGCAAATACTTTTTCATTCTCTTTTTTCTGTACGGGAACCGGCTCGCCACTGAGCATACTTTCGTCTACATAGGAATTACCTGATGTAACCATCCCGTCGACAGCAATTTTTTCGCCTGGTTTGACCAATATCACATCGCCGACATTTACATCGTCAATAGCAACTTGCTTTTCTGTGCCATCAGGCAGCATTAGAATGACGGTTTTTGGTTGTAGGCCCATAAGCTTTTTAATGGCGGAAGAGGTATTGCCTTTCGCTTTTTCTTCTAGTAATTTACCTAACAGAATAAAAGCAATGATAACCGCTGCCGCTTCAAAATACACGTGAGGTTCCAGATTTCTTTTTAGCCAGAATTCCGGAAATAGCATATTGAATACACTAAATATATAGGCTATACCGGTACTCAGTGCAACAAGGGTATCCATATTTGCGGAGCGATGTTTGGCTTGTTTCCACGCGTTGCCAAAAAAATCTTTACCCAGCCATAAGACAATCGGTGTTGAAAATAACCACATGATCTCATTGCCGTAAGGCATATGCATAAAGAACATGCCAATGACGACTACGGGTATCGATAGGATAATGGCCCAAATGGTCTTGTTCTTTAGTTTTTTATATTTTTTTTCATGGATATCCTCTAGCGTTTCCTGTTGAGCGCTCTCGTTTTCGAGGAACAAATCATAACCGATGTCTTGTAATGCTCGTCGCATAACCGAGGCGTTGGTCATGTTGGGGAGATATTCCACCGTTAAGGTGGCATTTGCAAAATTTACGGATGCGTTTAACACACCGGGCAGGGCCTTTACTGTGCTTTCCGAGCTGACAGCACATCCAGCGCAGGTCATGTTAAGTACCGGGAAGGATTGCTTTACTGTGATCTCTGTTTGTTTGTTGTCCGTTGCCATATCTTTACCTTGCTTATTACAAAACAAAATTGAGTATAAACGGTTGGTTTTCTCTTACACTATTTCGGAAAAGAGTTGTAAGATTTACTCCTCGTCTTTTTTATGTATCTTTATTTTCACCATTATTTCTTAATTTCGGAAGCAATAAAATTTAGACTTAACGTGTATGTCGATAACAAACGAAACGGAATTGCTGGGTATGAAAAAAGTGAGCGAGGCTGTTGCCTGCACCTTGAAACAAATGATAGATTATGCTCGCCCCGGTATGACGACAAAGGAGTTGGACGATTATGGCGCAAAAGTGCTTTCCGATTTTGGTGCCAAATCCGCACCCTATCTCACTTACAATTTTCCGGGTTGGACATGCATATCCGTTAACAATGAATTTTTTCACGGTATTCCGTCGGATAAGCGTATACTACAAGAAGGAGATATTGTGAATATAGATGTTTCTGCCGAACTGGATGGTTTCTGGTCCGACAACGGTGGGTCTTTTGTGTTGGGACAAGATATTAACCAACATCAACATCTAGTAGAAGCATCTAAATATATTTTAAAAAAGGCTATTGCGAATATCCGAGGCGGGACGCGGATTGCTGATATCGGTCATCTGATAGCATCAGAAGCAAAAAAGCGAGGTTATAAGGTGATCAAAAACTTTGCAGGACACGGTGTAGGTAGGGGCCTTCATGAAGAACCGCATGATTTGTTAAACTATAGAGATAGATTTGATAAGCGAAGGTTCAAGAAAGATTCGGTTATCGCACTAGAAACCTTTATTACAACAGATTCTACTTTGGGACAGACGCTGGCCGACGGCTGGACAGTGGTTGGGGATAAAGGGGGGTATATGGCACAGCATGAACATACCATAGTGGTAACGGGAGACAAGCCCATTATCTTAACAGAAATGAACGGCATATTAAATTAGAAATTTACGTTGTATCCGTTACACTTCATCCAGGGGTTTCCGTTTATCTTCCTTTATCTGTTTAAAATGACTTGGCGACAACCCGGTGACTTTTTTAAACTGGTTGCTCAGATACGCGACACTGGAATATCCCAATTGGTAGGCAATTTCGCTAAGCGACAATTCATCGTATACCAATAGTTCCTTAACGCGCTCGATTTTCTGCGCAATATGGTATTTCTCAATGGTGATACCCTCCACTTCGGAAAATAGATTGGACAGGTAATTGTAATCGTGCTTAAGCTGGTCTGCTAAAATATCGGAAAGATTTACGGTACGCTCTCCATCCTGCTCCCGCACCCATTTTATGACGATGGTCTTAATCTGCTCAATCAGCTGGCTTTTTTTATCGTCGATCAGTTCGAAGCCGAGCGGCTCTAATACTGCCGATATCCTTCCACGTTGCGTACTATCTAGCTTTTCCCTGAGTACAACCTCTCCGAGTTTTATCGCGTCGATATTAAATCCTAGTTTTTCTACCTCTTGTCGAACCACCATGATACAGCGGTTGCATACCATATTTTTGATATATATAGTCATGTTATTACGTATTATAGGAGCTTTTGGCTCTTATACAAAGAAACGAAGAATAATGTCATTTTTTATCTTCTTTTTCACCGTGAAAAAGAAGCAAAACCGGAACGAAGTGGAACTCACCGAAGGTAAACCTTTCTACATACTCAACAAAAAAGAAGCGGAATTAACCGGTAAAATTTAGATTATGCAATTGTACTATCCCATCCTTAATCTTTTAATGCCACATAACAAAATTTTGATATCTGTAGAAATACCATTTTTGTACTATCTTTTGTATCAAAATTTTTAAGTGGCGATTTTTTTGGTCCTTTTTTTCTAAAAAAAAGGACAATGAAAACCTTATCTTTACCCACTATGAAAATTTTACATTCACGAATATACGGAGAAGATCAACCAGGTACACCGCTATTGGTGATGCACGGCTTGTTTGGCATGTCTGATAATTGGGGAAGTTTCGGTAGGGAATTTGGAGAACAAAGGTCTATCCATTTGCTTGATCTACGCAACCATGGACAGAGTTTTCATAGCGAAGATATGTCGTTAGCGGCGATGGTCGACGACCTGGAAGCTTATGTACAACACTACGGACTTCAAGAAGTCGATATTTTAGGACATTCGCTAGGAGGAAAGGTAGCTATGCAATATGCGATTTCCAAATCGACAAATATCCGAAAATTGATTATTGCGGATATTGCTCCGAAAGCTTATCCGCCGCATCATGAAAAAATAATTGAAGCGTTGCAAGCGGTTAAAATTAACGAATTAAGTAATCGTAAAGAGGTAGAAGAACAACTGCGTCAATATATAGATGAAACCGGTGTTATTCAGTTTTTACTTAAAAATGTTTACATAAAGGAAGACAGAACGTTAGACTGGCGCTTCAATTTAAAAACGTTGACCGACAAATATGCAGAGTTTATTACCGTAGGCGTAGAGGCAGGTGTGTATGATGGTGAAACATTGTTTCTGGCGGGGGAGAAATCCAATTACATCTCGGAAGCAGATTATCCCATGATAAAAGAGATGTTCCCCCATTCGGCCATCCAGACCGTTCCCAAAGCTGGACACTGGGTACAAGCCGAAAATCCGAAAGCGTTTAGCGAATTGGTGACACAATTTTTAAGTTAGATCGATTTTTATTTATATCTTTCAAGCTAATTGTCGGTAATAGTATGAAAACATATTCAATTAAGTAACTACATATGAAGCAAGTGCGTAATTTATTAATCGCTGCAGTTTTACCTTTTAGCTTGTTGGTAAGCTGTGGAGAATCACAAAAAAAAACACAAGAGACACGAGAAACGGATCAAGCATGGAAAGTGGCTGATAGCATACGGACATTGATTGTTGAACCTAATTTTGCGAAGAAGGATTTTCTAATTACAGAATACGGAGCAGGCTCAGATAGCACAGTTCTTAGCACGCAAGCTATCAATGACGCCATCGAAGCCTGTCACCTCGATGGAGGAGGCAGGGTTGTTATCCCGAAAGGAACATTTTTGACGGGTGCTATTCACTTGAAAAGCAACGTAAATTTACACCTGGAAGACGGTGCAAAATTGTTGTTTAGCCGGAATACGACGGACTACAAGCCTTTGGTCAAAACACGCTGGGAAGGCATGGAATGTATGAATTACTCGCCTCTAATTTATGCTTACGGGCAGGAGAATATCGCCATAACAGGCAAAGGAATACTCGATGGAAATGCAAATAATGAGCATTGGTGGCCGTGGAAAGCAAAGAAGGAATATGGCTGGTCAGAAGGAATGGATAATCAGCTTGCTGCGGTCAAAAGGCTTACCCAGCAGGTGAAAGACGGAACCCCTGTAGAAGATAGGGTATACGGGGACGGACATTTCTTACGCCCACCTTTTATCCAACCGTATAACTCTTCCAACATTTTGATAGCAGACGTAAAGATTATTAACGCACCTTTTTGGAATATTAATCCGGTGTTATGTGAAAATGTTACTGTTCGGAATGTAAGCGTGGTAACACACGGTCCCAATAACGATGGCTGTAACCCCGAATCAAGTAAAAATGTGTTAATAGCCGGATGTTATTTCGATACGGGTGATGATTGTATAGCCATTAAATCTGGTCGGAATGAAGACGGTCGGTCTATTGGACGTCCTGCTGAAAACCATATCATCGAAAACTGTGAGATGAAAGACGGGCACGGAGGTATTGTAATCGGTAGCGAGATATCTGGAGGCGCTAAAAATATATTTGCCCAAAATTTGAAGATGGACAGTCCAGAGTTAGACCGCATATTGCGTATTAAAACAAGCTCCCTGCGGGGAGGTGTCATCGAGGATATCTATATGCGTAATGTCGAAGTCGGTACATACAAAGAGGCTGCCGTTTTAGTAGATATGTTTTACGAAAACCCAGGTGATTTTATGCCTACCGTGCGTAATATTACTGTCGAGAACCTAAATGTTAAAAAAGGAGGAAAGTTCGGCGTCTTGATAAATGCCTATGAAGAATCTCCCGCAGAAAACCTGAAAATTATCAATTCGAATATCGACGGGGTGGATGTGCCTATTCAAGCTAACTATACAAAAAACATGGTGTTCGACAATGTGCTGATAAACGGAAAACTCGTAACGGACGAGGACGTTCAGTCCACTTCCGAGGCCGATTTTGAGAAGTTTTAGCAATCGACAATACAGTGTCAGAAAGACAATTGGCAGGGCATGAGCATTCCCTGCCAGTTGTCATATAGAAATAAAATCATAAAAATATTTTGGAATACAATTTTTATTATCGTAATATTGCGATTATAAAATAAAGGCTATGGGACTCACAAGATCCGAAATATTTACAGAAGAGCAGAACAAACTGGCATCCTTGTTTAAGGTTTTGGGTCATCCTGCCAGGATAGCCATATTGCAATTTATTATTAATCAAAAAGCTTGTATCTGCAATGACTTAGTCGAAGAATTAGGATTGGCTCAAGCGACAATTTCACAACATTTAAAGGAACTAAAAAACAGTGGACTTATTCAAGGAACTGTTGAGGGAAAATCTGTTTGTTATTGTATTGACGAAGGGGTATGGGAGCAGATTCAAAAGGAATTTATGGCATTCTTCAGCCAAGAGGTAAAGGTCACTAATTGCTGTTCATAATATTTTTTTAAATAGTAACATCGTGATATTGCAATATAACGTTTAATTTAAATTTTTAATTATATTTTTTATGAAACTGTCACACATCAAAGAAATCCTTCCAACATTGGGCAATGTTGAATTCCAGTTGGAGGACGGAACATTTGTCCCCGAACATTTTCATGTTACGGAAATAGGACAAATCATCAAACATTTTATAGATTGCGGTGGTGTAATCCGTAAAGAGAAAGCAATAAGCTTCCAATTATGGAATGCCAATGACTACCAGCACAGATTAAAACCGGGAAAATTATTGAACATTATAAAGCTGTCTGAAGAAAAATTGGGAATTGAAGATGCAGAAATCGAGGTAGAGTATCAAAGCGAAACGATAGGGAAATACGACTTGGAATTTAATGGGAAGAATTTCGTCTTAAAAAACAAACAGACAGCTTGCCTAGCAAATGATGCATGCGGTATTCCCGCGGAGAAACCGAAAGTAAAATTAGCGGAGTTGAATGCCAATTGTTGTACACCCGATTCAGGATGTTGTTAAATACGAAAAGCAATCGCCATGTATAGTAACCTAGTCGAAACCATCAGGAGAAGCGTTGATACGCAGACGTTAAATGAAGAACGTAAAACGATTTTGCAACCGCTAATAGATTTTGTACAGCAAAAGGTAAACAACCAACAGGCTATAAATCTCCATTTTATTTGTACCCATAATTCACGGAGGAGCCATTTAGCGCAAATCTGGGCACAGGCTGCAAGTATATACTTCCATATTCCGCACGTACAGTGCTATTCGGGTGGTACGGAAGAAACGGCCTTATTTCCAAAAGTCGTGGAAACATTGGCTAATCAAGGGTTTCAGACTTTTAAAATTGCAGACAATGATAATCCTATATATGCCATAAAGTACAGTGATAATGCGCTACCTGTTATTGGTTTTTCCAAAAAATACGATAGCCCGTTCAATCCGGCGTCAGCATTTGCTGCTATTATGACTTGTTCGCAGGCGGATGGCGGATGTCCGTTCATCGTAGGTGCAGAAAAGAGAGTACCTATTACGTTTGAAGACCCTAAGGTTTCCGATGGGACACCGGAACAGGCACGTGTTTATACAGAAAGAAGTTTGCAGATAGCAACCGAGATGTTGTATGTTTTTTCAATGATTAAAAGATAACCAATGCAAACAAAACTTAAATTTCTGGATCGCTATCTCACCTTGTGGATATTCCTGGCAATGGCGGCCGGCATAGCATTGGGATATTTCTTTCCTGGCATTTCCAATGTTACTGACGCGTTAACTGTAGGAACGACCAATATCCCCTTAGCTATCGGACTGATACTGATGATGTATCCGCCATTGGCCAAGGTGGATTATTCATTGTTGCCGGGAGCATTCAAGGATAAAAAGGTCATTGGTATATCGTTGTTTCTTAATTGGGTGGTGGGGACAGTACTGATGTTTGGACTGGCCGTCCTATTTTTAAGAGACGAACCCGATTATATGACAGGCTTAATACTTATCGGTTTGGCGAGGTGTATAGCAATGGTTATCGTATGGAACGATTTGGCAAAAGGTAATAGGGAATATGCTGCATTATTGGTCGCGTTGAACAGTGTTTTTCAGATTCTAAGTTACAGTTTCCTCGTTTGGTTGTTCATCAATGTGTTGCCTAGTAAATTGGGATTGGCCACTTTCGACGTGAGCGTTTCGATGAAAGCTGTAACCCAAAGTGTATTGTTGTATTTGGGTATTCCTTTCCTGGCAGGATTTATTAGTCGTCAGGTCCTTGTCAAATCAAAGGGGATCGAATGGTTTAATCGGAAATTCGTACCCTTTATATCGCCGCTTACATTATACGCATTATTGTTTACCATTGTGGTGATGTTCAGCTTGAAAGGCGACAAAATACTGGAGTTACCGATGGACGTTGTAAAAGTAGCGGTGCCGCTCGTAATTTATTTTGTACTCATGTTTTTCGTGAGTTTCTTTATCAATAAGTCGCTAAATGTCCCTTACGACAAGAACGCTTCCATCGCATTTACGGCCACGGGGAATAATTTTGAACTAGCAATAGCCGTGTCCATAGCCGTATTTGGTATTCATTCGCCACAAGCATTTGTGGGGGTTATCGGACCGCTTGTCGAAGTTCCCGTGCTGATACTGTTGGTAAAAGTGAGTTTATGGTTAAAAAAGAAGTGGTATACCAGGGGATACGCGTGATATCCCTTGGTCCCACTATTTATTTGTCATTACTTTATAGGTAGGGTCTTCCAGTATATTTACGTGAATAACCGATTCTGCATTTTTAAGCAGTTGTCTGCAATCAGGGCTTAAATGGCGCAAATGTATTTTTTTTCCTTCCTTGTGGTACTTTTCGGTGATTTTATGTAGCGCTTCAATGGCAGACATGTCAACAACTCTGCTTTCCCTGAAATCTATCAATACTTGCTCTGGATCATTAAGCACGTCAAATTTCTCGATAAACGCGGTGGTGGAACCGAAAAAAAGTGGGCCATAAATTTCATAGTGCTTTACGCCTTGCTCATCTATAAACTTTCTGGCACGGATACGCTTAGCGCTTTCCCAAGCGAATACCAAAGCGGAAATCACTACGCCGATCAATACCGCTAATGCCAAATTATGTAAAAGCACGGTTATCACAGCGACTAACATGCCGATAAAAATATCGTGGCGCGGCATTTTATTGATAATCCTGAAACTGACCCATTCAAATGTGCCAATAGCCACCATCATCATTACACCGACTAGAGCAGCCATCGGAATTTGTTCAATTACAGGGCCGCCCACCAAGATGATCAGCAAAATGGTGAGGGCGCCAATAATTGCCGAAAGTCGAGCCCTTGCACCCGCGCCGATGTTGACTAGGGTTTGGGCTACCATTGCACATCCGCCCATTCCGCCAAAGAAACCGTTGGTAATATTCGCAATGCCCTGTGCTGCGGCCTCACGATTGGACTGGCCCTTCGTATTGGTTATTTCATCAACCATGTTTAACGTTAGCAGACTTTCAATTAGCCCTACACCAGCCATGACCAGCGCATAGGGGAAAATAATCTTTAATGTCTCTACATTAAAAGGGATTTGTGGTATATGGAAGGAGGGAAATGACCCGCTTACAGAAGCAATATCGATCACTTTCTTTGTATCGATGTTGAGAAAATAAACGATCCCGAATACAATTAATATGGCAACCAAAGAGGCCGGAACAACTTTGGTGAATTTCGGTAATATAAATACAATGGCTATGGTAAGTATTGTCAATCCGATCATCAAATAGAGTGCGGATCCTTGCATCCAACTTTCTGTCCCATTATCGACGACTTTGAATTGTGCAACCTGCGCCATAAAAATGATGACGGCAAGGCCATTTAGAAAACCATACATGACCGGTTGCGGTATTAAGCGGACAAACTTGCCAAGTTTAAAAAGACCGACTAGTAATTGTAAGATACCCGCCAACGCGACGGCGGCAAAAAGGTATTCGACGCCGTGTGTGGATGCCAGTGCTATAAGGACAACAACTGTTGCTCCGGCACCTCCCGACACCATTCCCGGCCTGCCTCCGAGGATAGCCGTAACGATACCCATTAAAAAAGCTGCATAAAGCCCTGTTAGAGGTGATAGTCCTGCTAATATCGCGAAAGACAAGGACTCGGGGACCATCGTCATAGCAACGGTTAAACCCGCTAAAATCTCATTTTTGTAATTGATTTTTTGGCTGAAATCAAATAAGTTCAGAATTTTTTTCATGTTAATAAAAAAGTAATATTGTACAATTGAATTGTCACCTGAGGCGAAACACCTGTGTACGGCACGATAACCAATATAGTAATTGGGAGAACCAACTGGTTATCCTTGCTTTAAGGCGGAGTAATTTGGGACGGTATGTTTACTGTTCTTTTCATTCGATGGACCAAAGATACGATTTCAGATAAACTATGCAATATAAGCTTAGCTAGGGACGCTAAAAAATAGTGCGCTTCTCTTTGTAACCAATTGATTTTCGGTAAGATATTATAAGAAATCGGGAACATGATATAATAAAGAATCCGTCGGGTATCCTAGATTTGAATAAATGTAAATAGCTGAATCAACTAAATCTCTATGAATACTATTCTTTCTCGTTCACTTGCCTCTGGCCTCACCTTGTTTTGCTTATTCACGGCTCAATCAATTTTTGCCCAGCAGAAACCGGTGGTGAAGGTGGATCTAAACGAAAGCAGCCGCCGGGTCGCTGAGACCAATGAAGTTGGCTATTCCTCATGGCAGGTAAAAACCAGCACCTCCGATAGTTTTACACAAGGCGACATAAAGGTAACCTTCACAAAAATAGGAGCTGGAGCCGGTGAGCTAGCATCCGAATGGTACAAAACAGGCATGGGGTCGCCTAACTTTGCCTATCTGGTTTCCGATGGCCTCACGCTGAAAGACGGGGATGCAGCAGGAAAGATTGAAATGCGTATCAGCGGGCTACCCCAGGGCGAAAATACTTTGCTGACTTATCATAACATACCCCATAGCCCGGAGCATAACAGGTTTAGCCCCATTGTGATTTCGCATAAGGGTAGAAGGCAAACGGTGCAGCCGAGCGTAAGAGCACTGAAAACGGCGGACGCAGTAACTGCTTACACGCATCTAGAGGTAAGACACGGCGAGGATGCCGTAGTGGTATTTGAGGCCGGAGATGGAGCTGGTTCCGTAGTCAGGGATTTGGTTATCAACGCGTTTGAGATTAATACCCCTGATGCAGCGAAGCAGGCACACTCACCGTCGCCGGGGAATGCTGACGAACATGCAGAACCGCAGGACAAAAAACTCAATTTAACCTGGAAGGCGGCACCCGGAGCTACAAGACACGAAGTATATTTTGGATTGGATTCAGCCACGGTTGCAGACGCTACACCTTCCTCTCCTGAATTCAAGGGTGAGCAAAGTGCAACGGAATTTCTAGCTACCGATCTTTACAGCATGAATACCTACTACTGGCGAGTAGACGAAATAACGGGTGAGGGCAAAACGAAAGGTGACGTCTGGTATTTCAGACCAGCCCAACTGGCGTTTCCGGAAGCCGAAGGCTACGGACGCTATGCACGCGGCGGCCGTGGAGGACGCGTAGTCGAAGTTACCAATCTGAACGATAGCGGGCCGGGGAGCCTGAGGGAAGCGGTCGAAAATCATACCGGTCCCCGGACTATCGTTTTTGCTGTTTCGGGTATTATCCATCTGAAGTCCCGTCTAGTTGCCAATCAGCGCTATGTGACTATTGCCGGACAAACAGCGCCGGGAAAAGGCATCTGTATCGCCGGTGCTCCTTTTGGATTCACGGGGAACGACGTCGTGGCGCAGCACCTGCGTGTTCGCTTGGGCGCGGGAAAAACAGCAGACGGCATGGGATTGACAGGTGCGAATTACAGCATTGTCGACCACTGCTCGATCAGTTGGACTATAGATGAGGCTTTCAGTTCGCGTGGGGCAAAAAATATTACCTTACAGCGGACGTTAATTTCCGAAGCACTGAACTCGGCGGGCCACACTAAATATGAAAAGGGCAAAATGCACGGGTATGCTGCCAGTATCGGCGGAGAAATTGGTAGTTTTCATCACAACTTGCTGGTACATTGCTACGGTAGAAACTGGAGTTTGGCCGGGGGGTTGAATGGTGACGGATTTTATAAAGGCAAGCTGGACCTTCGTAATAACGTGGTGTACAACTGGGGAGCCAGAGCCACAGACGGCGGCGCCCATGAGGTTAATTTCGTGAATAATTATTACAAGCCGGGTGCTGGAACGACGCAGTTCTTCGCCTTCATTGGAGACCACGAAAATGTCGGAAAAGGAACACAGCGGTGCTATTTCACCGGTAATCTGATGCCTGGACACTTTGACGAGCGTAATCAGGAAGTGGGTAGAAATGCAAGATATAGCAACGGCGATTCCGAAAAGTACGAAACCTTTGTGGACCAGCCATTTTTTGATCCTAAAGTGACTACGCATAGTGCGCGGCTGGCCTATAAATTGGTGCTGTCTGATGTGGGCAACAACCGGCCTGAGCTGGATGAACACGATCAACGCATTATCCAGGAAACGATCGACAGTACGTATTCGACAAGAGGTAGTATATCCGGCAAACCCGGTTTTCCGGACCATCAGGATGATGCTGGGGGCTACGATGATTATCCAGAAGTACGGCGTGCTGCCAACTGGGACAGCGACCATGATGGATTGCCGGACTGGTGGGAAACGCATCGGGGCTTAAACCCTGATTCTCCTAAAGGGGATTTTTCAGATGCCAATCTCGATAAAAACCGGGATGGTTACACGGAATTAGATTATTACCTGCAATGGATGTCCAAAGCACACTATAGCGCAGCGGCGGGTGAATCTTTTGAAATAGATCTAAACAAGTTGGCTAGTGGATTTACACAAAACCCGAGGTTCAAAGCAGGTAATACAGAGAACGGTACGGTATCGGTTGAAAATGGAAAAGCGATTTTCAAACCGGCAGCTGCAGGCGTAGGTTCATTTGAGTTTACTGTTACGGATGCCGAAGGAGATAGTATGACCCGCAAGGTGAATATTCTCAGCGGAACAATCATCTAGTACGCGTCTACGATCTCCTTCGGTTTTATCCATTCGTTTTAATTCGACCAGCCTCCGCCGAGGGCCCGATATAAATCTACCACAGCGACAAGCTCCGCCTTATGGATTTGTATTAATTCCAGTTCACTCTGTAAGGCGCTACTTTGTGCAGTGATAACTTCCAGATAGGTGGCGCTACCGGTTTCGTAAAGTAAATCAGCGTGCTTAACAGCCGCTTTTAACCGATTTGTTTTGTCCTGTACAATCTCTTGTCGCTCTTTTAGCTTTTGTATAGAGATCAACGCGTCCGAAACTTCACCAACTGCAGTGACGACAGATTGCCGGAACTGAACCACACTTTTTTCGTATTCAACGCGTGCAACCTCGTACTGGGTCTTTAATTCTTTTCGTTGAAGAATAGGTTGTGTTATACTACCAGCCACAGCCCCAAAAAGGGATGCAGGGATATTAAACCAATTGCTAGCTTTAAACGCATTGACACCGGCTTGCGCCGTGATAGATAAAGAAGGATACATCTGGGCTCTAGCTACATGATGATAAGCTTGCGAGGCCGTTACCGATAATTCGGCTTGTTTAACATCAGGACGCTTACTCAATAATTCGGCGGGTACACCTACAGCCAAATCCGTGGGGAGGTTGACAGCATCTAGTGTCGCCGCAGTACGTATTTCTTTTGGAAAGCCGCCGCTAAGAACATGCAAAGCGTTCTCCTGAAGTAAGATCTGCTGCTGAAAATCGGGGATTAATGCAGCTGCCGCCTGCCGTTGTGCTGCAACTTGCTCCAAGGCCAACAAATTGATATCGCCTACATCATATTGGTGCTGGACCACTTGAAGGGTGCTATCGCTCAGCCTTAAATTCTGCTCCGCGATTTCTTGGAGGCGATAGAGCATCAACAGTTGGTAGTAGCCTTTGGCCACCTGATTAACCAGCTGTGTTTGAATCGCTTTTCTAGCCTCTTCGGTTTGTAAATACGACGCCAGCGCAGCTGCCTTTTTTCCTTTAATCTTGCCCCAAATATCCGCTTCCCATGACAAGCCTAAGCCAACAGTATAATCTTCAAGATGGTTCTGGCCTAAAAATTGACCTAAACTCAATCCGTTTAGACTATTATTGGAGGGATTGGTACTATTGGCCTGTACTTGTAGCTGCAAGCTGGGCAGGTTTCCTGCTTTAGCTTGGGTGAACATCAATTGTGCCGATTCGATATTCTTGAGCGCAAGCTGCATATCTACATTCTGCTGCAGCGCGGTGTCGATCAGCTGTTGTAAAACCGGGTCTTGAAAAAATTCCCACCAAGGAACATTACCGATACTGCTGTCAGCATCTACTGCTTGCTCGCTACGGAAGGACGTGGGAGGAGCCAGTGTGATGTCATTGCTTAGCCTTTTGGTTTGGCATGCCCACAAAGAAGCGGAAATGGCCAAGGAAAAGAGAAAACTACTTTTTATTTTCATCTGCATAATTTTAAAATTAGGAATGTACGGATGTCCTGTCTACAAAAGCGAGTTCCTGGTGATGGGAGGGCAACACCTGTTCGTTGGCTCTGGATCCGCTAACGCGCTCCTGAAGATATTGGAATACAATAAACAAAATCGGAATAACCAAGAGCCCTAATACTACACCAGACAGCATACCTCCAGCAGCCGCGATACTAATTGCATGGTTTCCTTGCGCAGAAGGTCCTACCGCGCTCATCATGGGAATCATACCTGCGATAAAAGCAAGCGATGTCATAATGATAGGGCGGAGGCGCAGTTTAGCCGCTTCTAAGGCGGCCTTTGTGATAGACTGTCCCCGTTTCCTTCCCTGAAGAGCAAATTCGACGATAAGAATGGCATTTTTTGCCAATAATCCGATTAGCATAACGAGGGCTACCTGTACGTAAATATTATTGGATATGCCCGTTAGTCCAATAGCTGCGAATACACCGAATACGCCGGTAGGAATTGATAAAATTACCGCCAATGGGATAATGTAACTTTCGTATTGTGCAGCGAGTAAGAAGTAAACAAATACAAGGCATAAGACAAAAATGATCGTCGATTGGCCTCCGGAAACCAGCTCCTCTTTGGTCATCCCTGAAAATTCATAAGTGAAGCCTGTAGGTAAATGCTGACGGGCAACTTCCTCTACGGCTCTTATGGCGTCGCCAGAGCTATAGCCCGGGTTCGGTATAGCGTTGATACCGATAGAATTAAAAAGATTATATCGGGACGCCGTTTCTGGACCGTATACGCGTTGCAATTGAACTAGTGTCGTAATGGGCACCATACCACCGTTTTGATTTTTGACGTATATACCATCCATCGCGGACGGTTCTGTACGGTTTGTGAAATCCGCTTGTACCATAACGCGGTAATATTTACCAAAGCGGTTAAAATCGGAGGCCTGCGCGCTGCCGAAATAGGCTTGCATGGTGTGGAGGATATCCCTCGTCCGGACGCCGAGTTGTTCAGCCTTTATATCATCAACTTGCAGCTCGTACTGTGGATAATCCGCCCGAAATGTGGTAAAGGCCATCGCAATTTCGGGACGCTGCATAAGTTGCCCGATGAATCCTTGTCCTATATCGCTAAACTCCCGCAGCTCGCCACCGGTACGGTCTTGTAAAACCATATCCAAACCGTCAACATTACTGAATCCTGGCACGGTAGGGAAGGTGAATACAAAGAAATTGGCACCCTTGATGCTGGATAGTTTTTGGTTAACCTCCGCCATGATCGCATCGATATCTTTAACTTCACCGCGCTCCTCATGTGACTTAAGCAAGATAAAAGCGACACCAGCTGAAGGACTTGTGGATTGTGTCAGGATATTAAATCCGGCCATTACGTTGAGTGTTTTGGTGAAGGGGGCGTGTTGCAGCTGTTGCTCTGCTTCTTTTAAGGCTTGGGATGTCCTATCTAACGATGCTCCGGCAGGCATTGACAAGGAGATAGCGATAAAGCCTTGATCTTCCGAAGGAATAAAACCTGTCGGTGTTCGCTGTACCATGAAGATAGTCACCAGGATTACTATCACTAGCCCAGACAGACCCACCCATTTGCGACGAATCAAAAAGCGCAGACTTCCCACGTAGTTTCGCGTTAATTTCTCGAAACCCACATTAAACCCAGCGAAGAACTTTTCCTTAAAGCCGAGCCGTCTACCGTTTGCGGGGCTATGATGGACAGGTTTCAGAAACAGGGCACAAAGTGCGGGACTTAACGTCAATGCATTGACGGCAGAGATAACAATAGCTATCGCCAATGTGAAAGCAAATTGCCGGTAGAATACACCCGTGGATCCTTCCATAAAGCCAATGGGGAGGAAAACGGCCGACATCACCAGCGTGATAGATATAATAGCTCCTGTTATTTCTCCCATCGCGGATGGGGTAGCTAACTTGGGAGGCAAGTGTGTATGTTCCATTTTGCTGTGTACAGCTTCTACAACAACGATGGCATCGTCTACCACTATCCCGATGGCTAACACAAGCGCAAACAGTGTGAGTAAATTGATCGAAAAACCGAAAAGCTGCATAAAAAAGAACGTACCAATAATGGCTACGGGAACAGCTATTGCTGGTATCAACGTAGACCGGAAATCTTGTAAGAACAAGAAGACGACCAGAAAGACCAAAATAAATGCTTCTATCAAAGTGTGCTTTACCTGATCGATAGATTGATCAAGTGCATCTTTGGTGTTATAGAGCACCAGGTGTTTTACACCCTTTGGAAAATTGAGAGACGCTTTGTCCATAAATTCCTGTATGGCGATCTGAATTTCATTGGCGTTGGAACCTGCTAATTGCATAATACCGATATTCAAACCGGCCTTGCCATCAATGCGTGTATGACTGGCGTACGTATAAGACCCCAGTTCGACACGAGCCACGTCCTTTAGTCGCAAGACAGATCCGTCCGTATTGGAACGGATAATGATGTTCTCGTAATCCGTAGGTTGGTTGAGTTTTCCCTTATATTTAATGACAAATTCAAACGCTTCTTTGCTGTTTTCGCCAAACTTACCGGGAGCAGCTTCCATGTTTTTATCTTGAATGGCAGCCATTACCTCCGCGGGTGTCAGTTTGTAAGTCGCCATCTGATTTGGATCCAACCAGACACGCATCGAATAGTCCTTACTTCCGCCGAAGGCAATTGCTTGTCCCACCCCAGGAATCCGTTTAAGTTCTGGAATGATATTGATCTGGGCGTAGTTTGTAATAAATGTTTGATCGTATTTTGCTTCATCTTCCGTGTACAGATCCAACACCATGATCAAGCTATTTTGCTGTTTCGCGGTCGTGATACCTGCTTGAACAACTTCCGTAGGAAGCTGGCTCGTAGCTTGGGACACACGGTTCTGTACGTTAACCGCTGCTTGATCAGGATCGGTGCCCAACTTGAAATACACCGTGATCATCAAGGAACCATCGTTACTGGCGGTTGAACTCATGTAGCTCATGTTTTCAACACCATTGATGGATTCTTCTAACGACGGAGCTACTGCACGTAACACCGTTTCGGCATTGGCACCTGGATATAGAGCTACGACCTGAACAGCTGGTGGTGCAATATCAGGGAACTGCTGTAACGGAAGTTTCAGAATACCGATAATTCCTAGAATGACTAGTAAAATCGATATGACCGTGGCGAGGACGGGGCGTTCTATAAATTTTTTGAACATGTTGCGCTGGAGTTAAAGAGATTAGTGATTGTTTTCTGTAGTTACTATTTGAGGCGTGATCGTCTGTCCTTCCTGTAAAAGATCTATCCCCTTATATACGATACGGTCTCCCGGTTCTATCCCTTTTTCGACTAGGTAGTTTTCGCCGCTCTTGCCCACTACCGTAATAGGTTGCTGACTCACCGTATTGTCGCTTGTTACCGTATATACAAAAATCTTATCCTGAATTTCTATCGTTGCCAATTGAGGAACCAGTAGGACGTCTTGGTAACGTTTTTCCAGACGAATTCTTCCGGTGTTTCCATTCCGTAGAACGCCCTCAGGGTTTGGAAAAGTAGCTCGAAGCGTAATCGCCCCAGTATGCTTATCGAATTGTCCATCGACCATGTCTATTTTTCCAGTATGCTCGTAAATACTTCGATCAGACAGCAATAACGTCACGGGAGGTACTTGTTGTAATTTTTGTTCCAATGTTTCCCCCTTCGTATCACTCTTGAAAGCGATAAAGTCGTTTTCTCCGAGCGAAAAGTATACGTGTAATGTCTCGACATCAGATAGCTGCGTGATTGGTTCGCTGTCCAATGGACTGACCAAACTCCCTTGCTTTTTCAGCAGCCGTCCGATAAAGCCTGCTGTAGAGGCTCTGATCTCTGTGTAGCCGACATTGATTTTTGCCGCTTCCACTGCGGATTTTGCTTGTTGTACACTCGCTTCCGCTGCATGGTGTGCACTGACCGCGGCTTTTAACTGGAAGTCGGTTAGTACCTTGTTGGCGACAAGACGGGTCTTTTTTTCAACTTCCAACGCTGTATTCTCTAAAGTGGCTTCAGCCGCTTGTAAATTAGCTCTTGCTTGGTTGAGTTGTTCTTGGTACGGCCGGTCATTGATCTTAAACAATAACTGCCCTTTCTGCACTCTGGCCCCTTCATCAACATAAATCCGATCGAGAGCGCCTTCTACTTGGGGACGTACTTCGATTGTAGAAGCTCCTTCGATAGACGCCGGATATTCTTGGTAGATGATCTGATCATCACTGGCTAACGTAACGACAGGTAATGCGGGTGGCGTGGACGCAGCGGGTTTGCCGGTACCCGTCGTACAGCTGTAAAGAAAAGGTATCATCCCTATAATAAAGAATGTCCTTACGTGATTAAGTGATTTAACAGTGTTAAGTAATAGAGCCTGAAGATGCAGTAAATTAGTGGATTGTTGCGTTGTCATTTGTAAAGGTTGTTTTTAATTTTAAAGTTGATATTTTACAGTGTTAAATAACCTAACGTTGTATCTTTTTTGCGAAAAAAATTAGTCGTTTAGCGAACGTGTGATCCCATAAATGGCATCTTTAAGCACCTGTTGATTGGTAATCTCTCCATTTCCTTTATCTACCAAGTTTATGGAGATGAGACCGTGGATAACAGACCAATAGGTGAAGTATTTTCGACAAATTAAGTCTTCGGATGGCTGCTGCTCGGTCATAATCTCTCGGATTACATCGGCAATGAGTTCACCAAAAGACGGTCGGCCGCTCTCATTTTTCTCCGCTCCGCAACAAGCTGTTCCAATGCCAAACATGAGTTGGTAGAGCTCACGTTCTTCGAAAGCAAAATCCCAATAGCTAAACCACATAGCCTCAAGTTGCTTTTCTAACATGCTTTCTTTAGCTTGAGCCTGTTTGACCCGTTTCGCTAACAAAAGGTGTCCTTGTTTCGACAGCTCATTCAAGATAGCTTCTTTGTTGGCAAAATATTCGTAAATCATCGGAGCTGTGTATTCGATAATATCGGCGATTTTCCGCATGCTCAGCGCCTGCCACCCTTCTTCCTTGACAATCTGAAGGGACGCTTCCAGAATGGAATTCCGGTTTTCGTCTTTAAGGCGTTGAATGCGCTCTTTGCTACCCATGTTTTAATTCTATAAAATCATTTAACACTGTTAGGCAAAATTGCGTATTTTAATTTTTTCCAGTGACATCGTAATGTCATTAAAATTCTTAGTGTAATTTTTTCAAAAACAGAAGGGGATTAACTGTGTTGCTTTGCGTGTCGATTTATATATTCAGACGGACTTAAACCGTACATTTTTTTGAACAATGTGGAGAAATGTGTTTGGTTTGTAAAACCCAGTGCATACGCCACCTGCGAAATGTTCATCTGTTTTTCTAGCAGTAGTTTCTCTGCCTGTCTGAGCCGTATATTTCGAATGAATTCGCTGGTAGAGATACCAGTTAACGCCTTCACTTTACGATGTAGTTGAACGCGGCTTAAACCGACTTCATCGGCTAGCAACTGCACATTGAGGTTCGGGTCTTCTAGGTACTTGTTAGTGATGCCAACAATACGTTCCATGAGGATTTCATCGCTGGATTTAAAGGAAATCGTCTTTACTTTCCCTTCCTGTTCTTGGGCTCCCGAGTATTTCCCTTTGACCGTCATTCGGTTTTTAATCAAGTTTTCGGCCAGCATTAATAATTCGTCGATCAAAAAGGGCTTTGTGAGATAGGCATCGGCGCCTAGACCAATCCCTTGCATACGGTCCTCGTGATTTATTTTTGCGGTGAGAAGGATGACAGGGATATGGTTTGTCGTGCTATTGCTCTTCAACTTTTTGACGAGCTCAAACCCATCCATATCGGGCATGGAGACATCTGATATGACCAAATCAGGGAACTGCGATAGGGCGAGTTGAAATGCTTCATTTCCATTCTCTGCAGATATGATCTTGTAGCTACCTTGCAGTTCTTGGCTTACGTAACGAAGTATATCTTTCTCGTCGTCTACGATGAGTACCTTGAAATTTGTCTTATGAGATACGACTTTAATGGGAGCGACTTCCGTTTCTATAGGACTGGGCGTTCCGAGCACAATTTTGCGGTTGTTCTTTTCATTTTCAACCGGCACTTTTTCTACTTGCGCCTTCGGCAAGTGGCTTGTTCCCATCGGAATCTGTATACGGAAGCAACTTCCCTGTCTGTCTGTCCTATTTTCGGCAGACACTCTTCCGCCATGCTTTTCAACCAGTACCCGGGTGAGGTGGAGACCAATGCCCGATCCTTGCGGTCCCCCCGAAATCTGATTGTCTCCTTGGTAGAACCGTTTAAAAATATTAGCCTTGTCATCTTCAGGGATACCAGGCCCGGTATCTGTTACAGCTATTTCTGCGTAGCTTGCTTGTTTCGTATTCTGTTTAGTGAACGAAGAGGTAATGTGGACGTTTATAGTACCTCCTTCGGGGGTATATTTAAAAGCGTTAGACAATAGATTATGGAGTATTTTATCCAAGCTATTGGCGTCGACCCAAACTGGTATGTAAGTGGATCCGGAAGTTACTTGGAACGCTATACTCCGTTCTTGTGCTTGCTGTTCAAACGACTGCGCACATTGTATCGCAAGGTCTGTCAGGTTAGTCTCCGTAAATTTCAGCTTCAGTTGACCGCTCTCCAGTTTGCGGATGTCCAAAAGTTGATTGACGAGGTTAAGAATACGATGTGCATTTCTACGCATATTTTGCAGCGTTTCTCTCGCATTTGCATCCGGCGCATTTTTAATTAGTTTATCGATTGGGCTAAGCACCAGCGTGAGCGGCGAGCGAATCTCATGCGAGATATCGGTAAAAAGCTGCAACTTATAAGCATGTAGCTTTTCCAATCGTCTTTCACGAAGATAGTTTGCAATCAGGAGAAGGATGCCGACAAATAAACCAAGGTAGACGAGATAAGCTAACGTACCGCGGTACCAAGGAGGCATGATATGTAACGTAAGGAATTTGCTCTCCGAATACGCACCAAATTTACAGGCCCTGATTTCCAGTTCGTGTTCTCCAGGCGAAAGATTGTTGTATGTAATAAGATTGACACCTGGTAGCGTGGTATTCCAGGTTTTGTTAAAACCTTTTAGCCGGTATTCATAATGAATGTTTTCTGGACTGTTAAAGTCCATTGTAGATAATTCGAGTGTAAAACTATCGTCCTGATTGCCAAAATAAAATTTGTTTGCCGTCGCTAGACTTTGCGTGTAGATAGGCTTCCCGCCAGACAAATCTCCCGGTTTGATTGTCTGGTTTCGGATGTATAAGTTGGTGACGTATACGGGATGTGTGTATTTCGTTAATTGAACCTGTTCTGGATAAAAGGAGGTGATGCCCTGTTTCCCCCCGAAATAGATTTTGCCTTCGGGTTCTTGATAATAAACGGAACGGTTATACGAACGATCAACTAAACCGTCTCCGGTGTAATAGGTAACGATCCGATCTTCTGTAGGATTTACATAATTGATACCGTTGAATGTACTACACCATATATTTCCCCTTTTATCTTCACCAAGTCCGGAAATAACATTACTGGATAGCCCGTTATTGGTCGTGTAACTTGTTAACTTTCTGCTTCTTTTATCAATCTTATGCAGACCATTATAAGTTCCGATCCAGACGTTCTCATCCTTGTCTTCTAGTAAAGAAAGTACGATTTGTTCCGAAAGATCCTCGTTTGCCCATTGATTTATGAATGTTTGCGTCTGGGGGTCATAACAACTGATACCCTTGTGATGGCCGAGCCAAATTAAGCCGTTTTGACCACATAAAATAGTATTGATCCAGTCATTTCCCAATACGCCCTTAGGGTTAGTTGTATCGTTCATGGTGAAGAGTCTGGATGTGCTGCTGGCCGGATCATATTCTACAAATCCGTTTCCGAATGTTGAGATATACAACTTGCCGTTTTTTCCCAAAACCATTGTTCGGGTTTGCTTCTCCGGAAGGATATCCATATATATCGCGTCGTTACCTCCTTCGTCAATCTTTCCTAGTCCGCGTCTAAAGGATAAGAACCATATATGGCCACGTTTGTCTTCCAAAACCTGCATGATATCCTGAAGATGCGGATATCTCTTTAGTATGTGGCCTGTACTATCTGCTTTAAATAGCCCCGCACCTTCCACACCATACCAAATATGGCCCTGTTGGTCGGTAGTAATGACGTTTATTTTTTTGCTATCTGATTCCTCAACTTCTAGTATACGCCAAAATTCGAATTGACGACTGGAAGCCGGTATAAAAACCAGGCCGCGCTGGAACCAGCCTAGCCAGAAATTACTTTCTTTATCTTGAAAAAAAGTTCTTATACTGGCTTTGCTATAATTTTTATCGAGATTGGGCAATTCTGTTTGGCGTATCAACAAGGGCCGTTTCGATAAGTTTAAGTGCCATATACCACCGCTCTCCGAACTCATGACGACATTTCCATCCTGTGCAAGCTGCATTTCATTGATCGTCGGACGCCGTTCGTTTTCAAATGTCAGAGACGTGAATTCACTGAGCGACTTATTGGCTAGAACTACGCGGGAATCGTACGCTAGTATAATATCGCCAGAAGACGTGTTCGTCATGCTATATTTTCCGCCCTTGGGAAATGGAACCTCATCGTCGGAAAACTTTCTAGTGTGTTGGAGGTCGGCCGATATACAAATAACACCGGAGCGATCAGTAGCTATCCAAACCCGATGTCTGCTATCTTCCAAAAGCTTGCGCCCATACATACCGCCTGCAAGTTGATTAACATGTTCTAACGAATGAGCAGTGCCCCCCTTCATATCAATGGAAAAAAAACCCCAGCCCGAGGTAGCGACCCATAATGACCCGTCCGCGCGTGTCAGAATATCGATAATGTGAGGAGCAATCTGATCGGGGAATTTAATCCGAATAAACTGTTCGCTATTATCATCGTAGTATTGAAGACCATTTGAACACCCGATCCAGAGACGGCTATTTCCATCTCGATGAAGAATAGTGACATGATTACTAGATATGGAACTGCTATCTTGTACATCGTGAAGATACTGAACAAAACGTACCCCATCGAACTTATTGAGACCGTATTCGGTAGCTATCCATATATATCCGTTGTGATCCTGCGCCACGCTCGTAATTAGATTAGACGACAGTTCGCCAAATCCGTAATCTCTTTGATCATAAATGCGGGTAGCTTGCCCATTAACCACGAGCGTACAGAAAAAAAATAGCGAAAGCAAAAATACTCTTAACATCGGTTTTTACGGTTATCAAAGGGGAAGATACAAAATCTATTCATTCCAATGGCAATACAAAGTATTTTTTTAGACACAAAACGGGTTACGAATCGAGGCGCGAAACGGAAAGAAATGAATATGTAACATATGGAAAGGTCTTTGCAACAAAAGAGAGATCGAATGTAACGTGCCGGATCATTTTTGCTAACCTATTGATTTACCTTTACTTCACGTTTTTGATTAGTTCGTGTTATCTCCTTGATACACCCGGATTGATCCTGAAATAAATAAGCTAAACACTGTATAAATCGTTTATGAGTACGAAACAATATATGCGCGCAATCGAAATCCACAACATGAACGCAGAAACACGTTTGGTAAATGAATCAAAAGGCTTTTATAAGCTATCCCATGTACAACGCATAGGTTTCGGATCAGGCGATTTAGCCCAGAACCTGATTTACCAAACGGTTTCGATGTACCTACTTATTTTTTATACGAATGTTTTTGGCATTTCCGCTGCAGCTGCCGGTGTCATGTTCCTCGTGGTGCGGATTGTAGATGTTATTTGGGATCCTATTGTAGGCGCCTTTGTCGATAAACGTAATCCGAAGATGGGTAAATACCGTTCTTATCTGGTGTTGGGAGGAATTCCGCTCACGGGTTTTGCGATCCTGTGTTTTTGGAATGGATTTTCCGGGTCGTTGGTCTATGCCTATGTGACCTACGTTGGTCTGTCTATGCTTTATACGCTGATCAACGTTCCCTATGGGGCGTTAAACGCATCGCTGACCCGGGATACAGACGAGATTACTAAGCTGACATCAGCACGTATGTTTATGGCGAATCTAGGTGGTCTGGCTGTGGGATACGGTGTGCCTATTGTCGTGCAGCATTTTTCACCAGATGGTAGAATCAATTCCCGTGAATCAGGAGAAGCTTGGTTTATTACGATGACCATTTACGCCGTTATCGGTCTGTGCTTGCTGTTGTTTTGTTATACACAAACGAAAGAACGTGTGGTAATGAATGAAGAGGAAACCGAGAACGTAAAGGTTTCCGATCTGTGGGTCGAATTTAAGCACAATGGTCCGCTTCGGGTTTTGGCGTTCTTTTTTATCACGGCATTTGCTATGATGGCTATTGGGAATTCCGCCGGATCCTATTATATGATCTACAATGTGCAGGCGCCCGAAATGCTGCCCTACTTTATGGCTTTAGGATCTATTCCTGCGTTCATCTTTATGCCCCTGGTGCCGGCTATCAAGCGAGCTATCGGTAAGAAACAGATGTTTTACGTCTTCCTCACCGTTGCTATCGTTGGAATGGTTATGCTTTATGTTATATCGATAGTTCCTTCCTTAAAATCACAGATCTGGTTGGTGCTTGTTGCGCAGTTTGTAAAATCGACCGGTATTATTGTCGCCACGGGTTATATGTGGGCGTTGGTTCCGGAAGTAATATCCTACGGCGAACATGCAACAGGTAAGCGGATCTCCGGTATCGTCAATGCGCTGACGGGGATTTTTTACAAAGCAGGGATGGCGTTGGGCGGCGTCGTACCCGGCTTGGTATTAGCGTACGTAGGTTTTGATAAGGACAATATTTTGACACAATCGACCTTAGCCGAGCAAGGCATTTTATGGCTTGTAGCCATAATCCCGGCGATTCTCTTAATCGTGGCCATGTTTATTATTTCCAAATACAAGTTGGAAGACGATCTGATCGATAAAATTAATTATGAGATAGAAAATAGACACAAATAGTAGGCAGAAATATAAATTAAATATGAACATAGTAAAGACCGTCATTTTAGCTGGAATAGCTACGTGGAGTGTGGGCTGCACTTCTACAAATTCACAGGTAACTAGTAAGAAGAATGAGGCCATTTTTAAGGAGGCTTATGCTGAACAGTTTTACGTAGGCGCAGCTTTAAACTTAGAACAGATATGGGAACGAAATCCGGTTGCTAGCAAGGTAGTCGAGCAGCATTTTAGCTCTGTAGTTGCTGAAAACTGTATGAAAAGCATGTTTATGCAGCCCAGGGAAGGCGAGTTTTATTTCAAGGATGCCGACCAGTTTGTTGCATATGGTGAAAAGCACAATATGCATATCGTGGGCCATACCTTAATATGGCACTCCCAAGCGCCAAGATGGTTTTTTTCGGACAAGGAGGGAAAGGATGTTTCGCGCGATGTGTTGATTGAAAGAATGCGAAACCATATTCATACCATCGTATCCCGTTACAAAGGTCGTATTGATGGATGGGATGTGGTAAACGAGGCTATTCTAGATAACGGAGAATACAGAAAAAGTAAGTTTTATGAGATTATCGGCGAGGATTTCATCCCCTTAGCTTTTCAATTTGCACATGAGGCCGATCCCGAAGCGGAACTCTATTATAATGATTATTCGACGGCTATTCCGGCTAAGCGTGCAGGTATCGTACGGTTAGCCAAGAAGCTACAGGAAGCGGGGATAAAAATCGATGGCTTGGGCATGCAGGAACATCACGGGTTGACCCATGCGTCCTTGGAAGAAACGGAGAAAACAATTAATGATTTTGCAGACTTGGGTGTTAAGGTTATGGTTACGGAAATGGACATATCGGTTCTACCGCATGCAAGAAGGCATGTAGGTGCCGAATTGACCGACACGGCGGCCTATAATAAGAGCTTAGATCCTTATAGGGAAAATCTGCCGGAGGATAAAATGAGTGAATTGGGAAGACGCTATGTTGATTTCTTTAAATTATACCTGAAGCATCAAGACAAAATCAGTAGGGTGACTTTGTGGGGGGTCGGTGACGCCGATTCCTGGAAGAATGACTGGCCAATCGAAGGACGCACAGATTATCCTTTGTTGTTCGACCGGAACTACGAACCGAAACCGTTCTTTAAAGACCTTATCGATCTGGCAAAATAACTCGATATACCTGTAAAATATGAAGACTTCTAAATATTTAGTTCCCAATGATTATATGGCAGATCCGTCCGCTCACGTATTTGAGGATAAGATTTATATCTATCCCTCGCATGACTGGGAAAGCGGTATCGCAGAAAATGACAACGGTGATCATTTTAATATGCGAGATTATCATGTTTTCTCGATGGAAGACCCGGAAGCCGAAGTGATCGATCATGGCGTCGTACTCTCGGTAAAGGATATTCCGTGGGGAGGACGACAGCTTTGGGATGCTGATGTCGCGCATAAGGATGGAAAGTATTATTTGTACTTTCCCCTGAAAGACAAAAATGATATTTTTCGCCTAGGGGTAGCAGTCAGCGATAAACCCGAAGGGCCATTTGACCCTGAAGCAAATCCGATGAAGGGAAGCTATAGTATAGACCCTTGTATTTTCGAAGAGAACGGAGAATATTTCGTTTATTTTGGCGGAATTTGGGGTGGACAATTGCAGTTTTATCGTAATAATAAGCTAACGCCGCCCTGTGAGCTTCCTCATTTTCATGAACCGGCACTTTGTCCCAAAATAGCCAAACTACAGGATAATATGCTGGAGTTTGCGGAAGAACCGCGCGATATTCTTTTGCTGGACGAAGCGGGTAGCCCGCTGAAACAAGGGGATACCGAACGGCGTTTTTTTGAGGCTTCATGGGTGCATAAATATCAGGACAAATATTACTTTTCGTATTCTACAGGGGATACGCATTTGTTGTGTTACGCCGTGGGCGATAACCCTTATGGTCCCTTTACATATCAAGGGGTCATATTGACGCCTGTCGTCGGCTGGACTACGCATCATAGCATTTTGGAGTTTAAAGGAAAGTGGTACCTGTTCTATCATGACGCTGTTCCATCAGGTGGGAAAACATGGCTACGGAGCATGAAGATGGTAGAGTTGGAATATGATAAACAGGGATTGATCAAAACAATTGCAGGACAGTAACGCACAAAAACAATAAATATGTCGCCTATCACAAGATATTTCCTATACGTTACCCTTCTACTGCCGTTTCTGGGGCATGCGGAAAACGGTAGCCAACTTTGGTTAAGGTATGTGCCTGTTGAGAAGTCTGTTGTGAATAAACGGACTATCGATCTGCGTGCTACGCATGCTATGGCTCAGTTGGCCCAAAAGGAGCTCGAGAACTACTGGGCGGGACAGTCGGTGGTGTTGAAACTAGATAAAAAGTTGACAAGATTAAAAGAAGGTTATGTTATTAAAGGTAATATCTCACGTATTGAGCTTGTTGCTGCGGAACCAGTCGGGCTACTCTACGGCGCCTACCACTTATTGCGCTTGCAAGAGATGGGAGAGGACATAAACCATCTACAGGTCGAAGAGATCCCCGATTATGATATCCGCATATTGAACCATTGGGACAACCTCGACAGGACGGTAGAAAGGGGGTACGCGGGTTATTCTTTGTGGAAATGGGAAGAATTGCCTCATCAACTATCGCCGAGGTACGAGCAGTACGCCCGGGCGAATGCTTCTATCGGAATCAACGCTACTGTGCTGAATAATGTCAACGCATCACCGGAGATTCTGACGTCTCATTATATCGTAAAGGTAAAAGCCTTGGCGGATGTTTTTCGGAAATACGGTATCCGCGTATATTTATCCGCTAATTTTTCATCGCCAGCACTGCTGGATGGTTTGGCTGACTCCGATCCTTCGCGTAAAGAAGTGCAGGATTGGTGGAATACAAAAGTCAAAGAAATCTACCAACATATTCCCGATTTCGGAGGCTTTTTAGTTAAGGCCAATTCGGAAGGGCAGCCGGGGCCGCAGGATTACGGGCGTACACACGCTGATGGAGCTAATATGCTTGCCGATGCACTGAAGCCGTACGGTGGCGTGGTGATGTGGCGTGCCTTCGTTTATAACCCGTCGGAAGAGGATCGCGCGAAGCAAGCATATCAGGAGTTTGTACCGTTGGACGGCGAATTCCGGGACAATGTCATCATCCAGATCAAAAATGGGCCTATCGATTTTCAACCAAGGGAGCCGTTCACGCCACTTTTCGGTGCTATGCAGCATACTGCGCAGATGATTGAATTCCAGATTACACAGGAATACCTAGGTTTCTCAAACCATTTAGCTTATCTGGCCCCTTTGTTTAAGGAGACGCTGGACGCCGATACCTATAGTGCGGGAGAGGGGAGCACGGTGGCACGTGTAACCGATGGGAGTATCTGGCGACACAAGAAAACCGCTATTTCGGCAGTGGCTAATATTGGCGAAGATACGAACTGGACAGGGCACCATTTTGGCCAGGCAAATTGGTATGCGTTTGGCCGTCTGGCTTGGAATCATGCGCTGTCTTCGGAAGAGATTGCAAGAGAGTGGATTCATATGACGTTCACCGGAGATGCTGATTTTGTAAAACCTATTCAGCAGATGATGATCGATTCGCGTGAAGCCGTGGTCGACTATATGATGCCGCTGGGACTGCATCATATTTTTGCTTTCGACCATCACTATGGACCGGAACCATGGGGGGATCGGAAAGGAGGAAGACCTGACTGGATGCCGTGGTATTATCATAATGCCGATACTGCGGGATTAGGATTTGATCGCACAACAACTGGAAGCAATGCCGTATCACAATATAGTGAACCGCTGCGGAGCATATTCAATACCATCGAAACCTGTCCGGAAAATCTGTTATTGTGGTTCCATCACGTGCCGTGGACACACAGTATGAAAAGCGGACGCACCTTATGGGATGAACTCTGTTTTCATTACGACCGAGGCGTACAGGAGGTGCGGGGGTTTCAGAAAATCTGGGATAAGCTCGAACCGTATGTCGACGAACAACGATTTAGCGAAGTACAATCCAAACTGAAAGTTCAAGCAAAAGATGCGGTGTGGTGGAAAGACGCTTGCTTGTTGTACTTTCAGACGTTCTCCAACATGCCTATTCCATACGAGATCGAACGCCCGATTCATGAATTAAAGGACTTAAAAAAAATAAAACTAAATATGAAGCATCATAATTAATTGTAAACTATATATTAAAACAACAATGTAAATGATGAAACATTTTATACTAATATTAGTGTCGGCAATGATTACCGCACACGTACTGGCCATCGACCACAAAGGAATAACCGGCACGCAGTTGTCTTCCGATCGGCTAACGCTGATCGAAAAGGGAGTACCCAGCACGATTTTGATTGATGAAAACGAGGATGGGGGAGTAATGATCGCAGCCAAGAATCTTCAGGAAGACTTTGGCAGGGTATCGGGCAACCGCGCGCCCTTGATTTTTAAACCGAGTAACAACCGCTTGGTTATAGTGGGTACGCTCGAGAGCCGTTACATCAAAGAACTGATTAATAACAAAAAGATAGATGGTGCCGAGTTGATCGATAAAAACGAAAAATACCTGATGACCGTCGTGGACAACCCCATGGTTGGAGTAAAAGAAGCGTTGGTGATTGCCGGTAGTGATAAGCGGGGCACGATATATGGGATATACGAGTTGTCTGAACAAATCGGTGTGTCACCGTGGTATGATTGGGCAGATGTTCCCGTAGTGCAACAACAGAATTTATCTATTGCTCGAGGGGTTTACACCGCAGGAGAACCGGTTGTGAAATACCGGGGTATATTTTTGAATGACGAAGCACCTTGTTTAACCACCTGGGTATTCAATACATATGGAACGAAATACGGAGATCATCGGTTTTACGGCCGTGTATTCGAACTGATTCTTCGTCTGCGCGGTAATTTCCTATGGCCGGCTATGTGGAGCTGGAGCTTCTATGCAGATGATCCGGAAAATAGTAAAATCGCCAATGAAATGGGGGTTATTATCGGTACCACACATCACGAACCGATGGCGCGCAACCATCAGGAATGGGCGAGAAAACGAAAAGAGTATGGTGTGTGGGACTACAGCACGAACCAAGAAGTGATTGATCGCTTTTTCCGTGAAGGAATAGAACGGGCACAAGGCACCGAAGATCTGATAACTATTGGTATGCGCGGCGATGGCGACACGCCTATGGGGGGCAAGGAAGGAGAAGACCATAATTATGTGGCGCGTGAGCAAGAAAATATCAAACTGTTAGAGAAGATCATTAAAAACCAAAGAGAGATCATAGAGGACGTAACGGGCGATGCACCTGAAAAGCGCCCCCAAGTTTGGGCGATATACAAGGAAGTACAGCGTTATTTTGACATGGGACTGCGGGTGCCCGATGATGTTATCATGCTGTTGTGCGACGATAATTGGGGTAATGTACGCCGTTTGCCGAGAGGAGATGAAAAGAATCACCCCGGAGGGTGGGGGATGTATTACCATGTTGACTATGTAGGAGCTCCCCGTAATACAAAATGGCTCAATGTCACGCCGATCCAGAATATGTGGGAACAGCTTCAGCTGGCCTATGATTATGGGGTAGATAAGCTTTGGATCGTGAACGTTGGAGATCTAAAGCCTATGGAATATCCCATCACGCTCTTTCTGGACATGGCCTGGAATCCAAACAACTTTTCTGTAGATAATCTGTTGGACCATACGCGACAATTCTGTGCGCAGCAGTTCGGCGAAGAACAGGCAGATGAAGCTATGCGCATCTTGAACTTATATAGCAAATATAATGGACGCGTCACACCGGAAATGCTTGACCGCCACACTTACAATATCGAGACGGGCGAGTGGAAACAGGTAGCTGACGAATATGTTAAACTAGAAGCTGAAGCCTTACGCCAATACCTTTCGCTCAAGCCGCAATACCGGGATGCGTATAAACAATTACTCCTTTATCCGGTACAAGCGACCGCAAATCTATATGAGATGTACTATGCGCAAGCTATGAACCACAAATTGTACAAAGAAAATAATCCACAGGCAAATTTGTGGGCCGACAGAGTTGAGGAAACGTTCAAGCGTGACGCAGAGCTGAGCCACGATTATAACCATGTGATGGCCGACGGGAAATGGAACGGCATGATGATTCAGAAGAAAATTGGCTATACCTCATGGAATGATAATTTTCCCGAAGATACCCTGCCGGAAATACATCGTATGGAGCACCCAGAGAATGCTGTAGGTGGTTATCTCTTTACCTGTAAGGATGGTGTAGTTGTGATGGAAGCGGAACATTATTTTGAAGCAAAAGATGCGTCCGAAGCCACTTGGACGGTTATTCCGTATCAAGGACGGACATTAAGTGGTATGGCGGTGATGCCTTATTCGAAAGCAGTCAATGGTGCTTCGCTTTCCTATAAGATGCAGATTCCAAAAGATGTCACTGAAGTTACCGTACATGTGGTAGTTAAATCGACCTTAGCATTCCATGACAATAAGGGGCATGAATATACCATTGGATTTGCGGGTGGTGAGGAGAAAACCATAAACTTCAACGCAGATTTAAATGAAGATCCAGAAAACATCTATACGAAATTTTATCCTACGGTTGCTCGTCGCGTGGTAAAGAAGGACGCGAAGTTTCCGCTGCCGACGACGGACGACGGCGTACAGACATTGATCGTAAAGCCATTAGATCCGGGTATCGTGTTTCAAAAAATAATCGTCGACTTCGGCGGTTATCAGGAAACTTACCTTTTTACGGATGAATCGCCCAATCAACGAAATAGGGATTTATAATGAGAAAGAATAGCATTGTTGTGTTGTCACTTTTAGCCCTGTTGGTAGGGTGCTTTGATCTAGTTGCAGCGAAGGTACGGCTTCCTCGGCTCATCAGCGACAAGATGGTTTTGCAGCGTGACATCGACCTGCACATTTGGGGTTGGGCAGATGTCAGCGAGAAAGTAACCGTTCGGTTCCAAGGTAAATATTATTATACCGAGGCTGGAAAAGACGGCAAATGGACAGTGCAGTTGCCTCCGCAAGCGGCAGGAGGGCCATATATTATGGAGGTTAACGAAATCGTGATTCGCGATATTCTGATTGGCGACGTGTGGCTGGCCTCCGGACAATCCAATATGGAAACACCAATCGCACGTCTGACGAACCGCTACCCGGAGATAGATGTATCCAATAACCACATGATCCGCCATTTTAAAGTACCGACACATAACACAGTTGAATCGGTACAAGAAGATATTCCTAAGGGCGGCAAATGGCACTCCGCAGTGGCTTCAGAGGTCATGAACTGGACTGCTTTGGCTTATTTTTATGCGCAGGAGGCTTATCATCATACGAAAATACCCGTGGGTATGCTCGTCTCTAGCTTGGGTGGTTCTGCCATCGAAAGCTGGATTAGCCAGGAACATTTAAAAGAATTTCCCGATTTGTTGCTTGATCAGGAGGCTATCGATAGTGTAAAGATCGCAGGAACCGATCGAGGTTCTGGAAAATGGACGGAACCGGGTTGGAATGACGCAGGCTGGAAAACCGTATCAGTTCCGGGACTTTGGCGCTCGCAGGGAATAAACACGAAAGGAATGCTCTATTTTCGAAAAAATTTTGAAATGCCCGAGTCCATGGACGGAAGACACGCTAAACTTCGCTTAGGCATGCTGATAGACAGTGATTCTGTTTTCGTCAACGGGCACTTTGTAGGATCAACATCGTATATGTATCCTCCGCGCGAATATGATATCCCCGCAGGGGTGCTCCGTGCGGGGAAAAATAACATCACGGTTCAATTGAACGCGAGCAGTGGCAACGGAGGTTTTGTACCCGATAAGCCTTATAAAATAATAGGAGATGGGGTTGAAGTGGATTTAACTGGAGAATGGAGATACAGGGTAGGACTAGATGTAGACGAAATCAACCGTTATAAAAACCGACTTCACAATAGAAAAACGGCCGGATCGGGATTATATAACGGTATGATTTACCCTATTCGGGACTACGGGGTACGGGGAGTGATTTGGTACCAAGGAGAAACGAATGCCGGTCGCCCGCAACACTATCAAACGTATTTGGAGTCATTGATTGGCAATTGGCGGGAACTTTACCAAGCGCCGGAACTGCCCTTTTTTGTCGTACAGTTACCCAATTACTTAAAAAAATCCAATGAGCCGCAGGAAAGCGGTTGGGCAGAAATACGCGAAGCACAGCTTAAAGCGACGCAAGAAATACCCTATACGTCATTAGCCGTGACGTATGACATCGGCGAATGGAATGATATTCACCCGTTGAACAAAAAAGATCTGGCTTATCGCCTGTTTTTGGGGGCTAGAAAACTTTCCTATGGCGAAAAACTAGTCAGCGCCGGCCCTGTATATCAAGATATGAAAATAGAGAACGACAAGATTGTCTTGTTCTTTACGGAAGTCGGCGGCGGTCTACGAAGTAGAGAAGGTGCGTTGCGGCATTTTGCAATAGCGGGAAGGGATAAAAAGTTTGTTTGGGCACATGCCGTGATCAAGGGTAATGCGGTTGTGATTCATAACGAACAGGTAAAAAATCCGATAGCTGTTCGCTATGCCTGGAGTAATAATCCCGAAGAGGCCAATTTGGAAAATAAAGAAGGACTATTGGCATCTCCATTCCGCACAGACGACTGGTAGAAACAGGTGAGTTTAATAAGACGTATCATTATGAAAAGATCTAGAAGTATGTTTAAGAAGAAGCAAGTCATGTTATCTCTTTTTGCTGCGACATTGTTCACTGTAACCGGGTTAAATGGACAGGATTACGCTATCCAACGAACGATGCCGCAACAAAAATTTGTACATCAAGGTGCCGGCAATCCTTATTTGCCTCTTTGGGAACATTTGCCCGATGGCGAACCTCGCGTGTTTGAAGATCCCGACAATCCCGGTAAATATCGCGCTTACATCATTGGTTCACATGACGTGCGGTTTGATAGTTATTGTGGACCTGATATCCGAATGTGGTCAGCTCCGGTTGAGGACTTATCTAGTTGGCGCGACGAAGGCGCGATTTTTACTTACCAGGTTGATGGACAGTGGGATGTGATGTACGCGCCGGATCTCGTTGAAGTTAAGCGTAAGGATGGTACCAAGGAGTACTATTTATACCCACACAGTCGAGGACAGAACCGTGAAGCTATGGTAGCAAAAGGTAGTCGGCCCGACGGACCTTTTACGCCCATTAACTTAACGGAAGATGGTAGACGTACGGTGCCTGGCAGTAGGATTGGGTTTGATCCGGCTGTGTACATCGAATATATTACGGACCCGAATGATCCCGATTTTGAAATTGGATTTAGAGCATATGCTTACTGGGGATTCCAACGGTCTCTAGCGGCAGAACTGGATCAGCATACGATGTATTCTGTGAGACCGGGAACAGAAATTATTGATCGCTTTATTCCAGCAAGTGCACGTTATGGTGTGTTGCGTGATCCGGAAGGCACTGAATATCCCAATATACTGCCGGGAGAAGATTTAGAGGCGTTTAATTTTTTTGAAGCGTCCTCGATTCGGAAGGTAGGTAACAAGTACGTCTCGGTGTATAGCGGATACTCCGGGCCGGAGTATGGCGTCGGTAGTTCTAACTCGACCTTACGTTATCTGGTGGGAGATTCGCCATTGGGACCATGGAAAAGCGGCGGTGTGTTGATAGACTCCCGCGGACCGGTACCGAATAAGGAGGGGAGTGCGTTGCAAACGACTAACGGGGGACATAATACGCATGGAAGTATTGAAGAAATCAACGGTCAATGGTACGTTTTCTACCACAGGCCGCCGCGAAATTTTGGTTTTGCGCGTCAGGCTGTGGTAGCGCCAATCCTAATCGATTGGGATGAAAAGTCGGTAGCCGAGGGAGGTACGGTGAGAATCCGTGCTTACGATCCGTATGCAAAAAATAATATGTGGACGGCAAAAGATAGCCAAGGGCGGGAATACACAGGCGCTGAAGTAACGTCTGAGGGATTCCATATGTATGGTCTGGATCCTTATCAGTATTATTCGGCGGGATACGCTTCTTATCTGTCAGATGTAGGTACGATGCAGGATTCCTGGGATATCTGGGATAACCACATGCCAATTTCCCCCGTTAAGGACGGGCATATCATCGGGTACAAGTATTTTGGTTTCGGTGGGCTTGATCAAGACAAAAATGGTTTGAAAGCGTTTAATGGAACTAGGAAAGGAAACGAAACAGCCTTTAGTCTTTTTCTTACGCCCAAAACAACAAAGGCATTCAAGGTTCATATCTGGTTAGACGGACCGTGGGATAACGATACATGGAAAGGAACAAAGATGGGGGAAATCGTGGTGCCTGCAAATGCGGAACAGGTCGAAACGAAATTTACGGTCGACGTGGCTAGGTTTGTTGATCATTTGGATCAAAAGCATGCTGTTTACTTGGTGGCGGAGGGAACCGATTCCACGGATCTTTTCGAGTTAAGTGGACTAGGGTTTAGCTCTCGCGACAAGGAAATCAGACGGCCAGTCGTACCTACGGTAAACATTGCCGTCGATGGGAAGGCAATAGCGGTATCAACGACACCAGTTCGCTCGACAAACGCGAATGGCATCGTCGGTTATGATCGTTACGAAACGACTTATAAAATTCCCGCGGGTAAAACAACAGTTCCGGTTATTACCGCTTCTGCCACAAACCCAGACGTGAACGTGACGGTTACACAGGCGAAATCAAGGTCTGGAGCAGCTACGGTAAAATTTGACTATAAAGGAGTCGTGAAAACACATCATATTGTATTCGCTTCGGAATAAAATAGAAACTAATGAGACATGTTATGAAAAGAAAATACTACTTGACAGGGACCTTTCTAGCGTTGATTTTAATGGCGTTTACCTTTAAGGGAAATATAAAAAATCAGACTTATCCTTTTCGTAATCCAGATCTACCTCTTGAAGAGCGGGTCGCTAATTTGATCGGACTATTGACCTTAGAAGAAAAAGTAGGACTGATGATGAACAGTTCGAAGCCTGTGCCCCGACTGGATATCCCAGCCTATGATTGGTGGAATGAAGCGCTCCACGGAGTAGCGCGTTCGGGAAAGGCAACGGTATTTCCGCAGGCTATTGGGATGGCAGCAACTTGGAACGAACCGGGACATCTAGAAACCTTCGAAATTATTTCGGATGAAGCGCGTGCAAAATATAACGAGGCTGTGCGACAAGGTGAACGGGGGCGCTACTATGGCTTGAGCTTCTGGACACCAAATATCAATATCTTCCGAGATCCGCGATGGGGGCGAGGACAAGAGACATATGGGGAGGACCCGTATCTGACAACGCGGCTGGGATTAGCGGCAGTGAAAGGCTTGCAGGGAGATGATGAGACTTATTTTAAAACACATGCCTGTGCCAAACATTATGCGGTACACAGTGGTCCGGAATGGAATCGACACTCCTATAATGCTGTCGTTTCCAATCGTGACTTATGGGAAACCTACCTTCCAGCCTTTAAAGCCTTGGTTCAGGAAGGTAATGTACAGGAAGTGATGTGTGCATATAATGCATTTGAAGGTAAGCCTTGTTGCGGAAGCGATCGACTGATGATGGATATTCTTCGAAATAAATGGGGATTCGAGGGTATGGTCGTGTCGGATTGCTGGGCTATTGACGACTTCTATAAGAAAGGCCACCATGAATCGCATGAAACACCAGCAGAAGCAGTCGCGAATGCTGTATTGACGTCCACAGATTTGGAATGTGGACAATCTTACGAACATTTATTGGAGTCTGTTAAACTGGGGCTGATTACGGAGGAACAAATCGACGTTTCTTTACGACGCGTCTTGCGTGGCTGGTTTGAACTGGGCATGTTTGATCCGGAAGATCGTGTACCATGGAGTACCCTATCGTATGACATTGTGGCCTCCGAAAAACACCAGAAGCAAGCTTTGGATGTTGCGCGTCAATCAATGACGTTGTTGAAGAATGAAAAGCAAACACTCCCTTTAAATAAAGATATTAAGCGTATCGCAGTTGTGGGGGCAAACGCTGCTGATAGCATGATGCTTTGGGGTAACTATAATGGTACACCTACTTCGACTGTAACCATTCTAGAAGGTATTCGGAAAAAAGTGCCAAATGCAGAAGTAATTTATGAAAAGGGCAGTGATTTGGTGGATCCTTGGGTTAGGAATTCGCTATACGGATCGTTTTTGACAAGGGAAGATGGAGAAAAAGGTCTGAAAGTTGAGTTCTATAACAATAATGCTTTAGAAGGAAAACCCGTACGAACAATAACAAATCATTTGGGAATTGAGTATTCTAACCGCGGCGGTACAGCGTTGGCACAGGACGTGAATTTGGAAAATACCTCGACGCGGATTTCCGGTGTGTTTGTTGCGCCTTACACCGGGGAAGTTGTGTTTAAAGCCAACGCGAACGATGGTTACGTTTTAATGTTTGATGGGAAGGAAATTGGTAAAATGGAAGGGCGTGCTGCGGTGCGTGGTGCTGAATATTCCGTGCAGGTTAAGAAAGGGAAATCTTACCCTATCGTATTTGAGCATCGGCAAAAAGGAAGTATCCTAACGATGGGATTCTCAGTTTTTAAAAAGGAAAAAGCTGATTTTACTGAGTTGACCGAACGTTTAAAAGCAGTAGATGCCATTGTCTATGCAGGAGGGCTGTCGCCGCAGTTGGAAGGAGAGGAGATGTACGTCGACGCGGAAGGTTTCAAGGGTGGAGACCGGACGTCGATCGATTTGCCGAAGGTGCAACGCGATTTACTGGCCGCGCTACGTCAAACGGGAAAGCCTGTGATATTTGTTTTGTGTACCGGAAGTGCATTAGCGTTAGAGCAAGACGAGGTAAACTATGATGCTTTACTTTGTGCGTGGTATGGGGGAGAAAGAGCCGGTACAGCTGTAGCTGATGTTCTTTTCGGCGACTACAACCCGGCGGGCCGGCTTCCGGTGACCTTCTATAAATCCTTGGCACAACTGGATAATGCATTAACCCAAACCGGCGACGAAAAACGCCAAGGTTTTGAAAATTACGATATGCAGGGCCGTACATATCGCTATATGAAAGATACACCATTATATCCATTCGGGCATGGATTGAGTTATTCAGCATTCTCCTATGGTGAGGTTACGTTAGCCGAATCAACCATCGACGGAGGTGCTGCGGTAAAACTGTCCGTCCCAGTAACCAATATATCAGAGCTTGACGGAGAAGAGGTGGTACAAGTTTATGTGGCACGACAAGATGATGAACTTGCTCCCGTAAAATCACTACGCGCTTTCACGCGTGTTCCCATTAAAGCAGGGGAAACAAAATTGATTGATTTAGAAATCCATCCAGATGCTTTTCATTTTTACGACGAGCGAAAGGACGGATTGGTGTTGAAGCAAGGTGACTATACTATTATGTACGGCGGAACCTCGGCAAACAGAAACCAGAAAACTTTGATGCTCAAAATCACCCAATAAAAGGTCAAAAAACGCTTAACGTAACGAATTGAAACGTCTATGTTACCTATATGAATAAGCAAAAATAGAGATAAGCGTAACATTGTACAAGCAACCACGCGTTTACTGTATTAGAAAGTTGACGATAGACAGATATTATAAACCTGATTTTTCTGTAGGAACGCCATCGGTTGTGTACAGAAAAATGTAAGAAGTGAAATGCTAAATTAAAACTTAATATGATGACAAAACCTAGATTTTTAACACTTGGTATTCGAAAAATGGCAAGAGGGAGCTTGGTCCATTGGTCGGTATGTATACTGACATTTTTGATGACCGGCAGTTTGTTTGCGCAAGAGCGAATGGTTCAAGGGAGGGTCGCTGCTGCAGGTGGACAACCACTAAGTGGTGTGTCTGTGCGTGTGGAGGGTTCGGATACGGCTACGTCAACGGGAGAGGACGGCCGTTTTTCGCTGTCGGTACGTCTTGGTGCTACATTGATTTTCTCTAATATCGGTTATTCTGTTAAAGAATATGTACTTGGAAACGAATCTCATCTTGACATCACACTAGTCCGCGACGACATTGCAATGGACGAGGTCGTCGTAGTTGGTTACGGGACACAGCGTAAAGAGTCTATTACCGGCTCTGTAGCATCCATCAGTGGGGAACAGATGAACGAGGTGCCCGCTTCGAATATTTCGCAAGCTTTACAGGGACGTGTCGCGGGCGTGCAGATTACACAATCCTCCTCTAAACCCGGAGCACCCATGCAAATCCGTATTCGGGGCACGCGCTCTTTAAATGCGAGTAATGATCCGTTGATTGTGCTCGACGGAATACCTTTCGCAGGATCGATCAGTGACATTAATCCGATCGATATTGAAAGTGTGGACATCTTAAAAGATGCTTCCGCAACTGCGATTTACGGTTCACGAGGTGCAAACGGTGTAATGTTGATTACGACTCATAAAGGATATAGCGGGCAACAAGCGCGTGTCAGCTTCAACAGTTTTACGGGACTTAAGACACTTTTTGGTAGGTATCCAATGATGAATGCTCAAGAGTTTATCGAATTGCGCGAAACTGCCAATCGTTTCCAGAACGGAGCCGATGAGTCTAACGATATCAATACCGATTGGCAGGATCTATTGTATAAAAATGGTATAATGACCAGTCAAGATTTAAGTATCTCTGGTGGTACAGAGAAAACGATCTATAATTTCAGTGCGGGATACTTTCGGGACGAAGCTGTGTTACCTGGACAGAATTTTGAGCGGTTTTCTATGCGGGGAAGCTTAGATCAAAAAATTGGGAATATACTACGTGTAGGACTGACGACCAATAACAATTATTCAACAAATCGTGGTGGAAACCTAGGCTTATATAGCACATTGAGTTCGACGCCAATAGCTAACCCCTATCAGGAGGACGGTTCTTGGAAGGATATAGTTCGGTTATCGAATGATAATCAATGGGTGTATTCTAGGGAGACAATCGAAAATCTCGGAAATCGATGGATAGATCAAACAAAAGGTTTTGGCTCCTACAACACCTTTTTTGGTGAGGTTGATATCCCGGGGATCGAGGGGTTAAAATATAGGGCGAATGTCGGCTTAAACTTTCGTATGACGAACGGGGGTAGCTATACAGGCGAAGGCGTGTTTAGCCAAGATCCGACAACCCCGTCAAATGCGACCATCAGCAATTCGATGAATACGCAATGGACAGTCGAAAATCTGTTGACTTACGATCGAACCTTTGCAGATAAGCACCGTATCAATGTGGTGGGGTTATATTCCGCAGAACAGATCATGTTTAACAGTTCTCAAGTTCGAGCTTTACATATTCCGGCTGATCAATTCCAGTTTTATAATTTGGGTCATGCTACAGGAGAAATTACCGTCGATCCGGATAACCAGGGATACTATAAAAGTGGACTAATGTCTTGGATGGGGCGTGTGATGTATGATTACGATGGGCGCTACATGGTAAGTGCAACGGTACGTTCTGATGGCTCCTCACGTTTAGCACCAGGTTATAAATGGCACGCTTATCCGGCAATTTCTGCCGGTTGGAATATAAAGAACGAGAGCTTTATGGAAAGCGTAAGCTGGTTAGATGCGCTGAAACTGAGAGCAGGGTATGGGCAAACGTCCAATCAATCTGTCGACCCTTATAAGACTTTGGGGCTGTTGAATACACGACCTTATAATTTTGGACAAGAGTTCGCGATCGGCTATTACGTGTCGGAGTTGCCGAACGCTGCTCTGGGTTGGGAGTACACAACAACATGGAATTACGGAATAGACTTTTCCCTGTTAAACAGCCGTTTACGGGGTACAGTAGAGTACTACACCCAACATACAAAGGACCTTCTGTTAAGTGTTGGTTTACCAGCTACGGCAGGCGTAGGTAGCTATATGGCCAACGTTGGAGAAACCCAAAATAAAGGCTTTGAGTTTTCCATGGACGGATTGATATTGGATGATCACAATGGATGGCGTTGGGAGGCAGGCGTCAATTTCTATTTAAATAGAAACAAGCTGGTCGCTTTAACATCTGGTCGCACACGCGATGAAGGAAATTGGTGGTTCGTCGGACATCCAATTGATGTTATTTACGATTACGAGAAAATCGGTCTTTGGCAGGAAGGTGACCCGCATTTGGATATCTTGGAGCCGGGGGGAAATGTAGGGATGATTAAGGTGAAATATACCGGTGAGTTTGATGCGGACGGCACGCCTGTACGACAGATTAATCCCGACGATCGCCAAATCATCAATACCAACCCTAATTTTGAAGGAGGATTCAATACACGTGTGTCTTACAAGGGATTTGATCTCGGTCTGGTCGCAGCGTATAGAAACGGCGGCGTGTTGATTAGTTCGCTATATTCATCCTCAGGCTATCTAAACATGTTGAGTGGACGGCGGAATAATGTGAAAGTAGACTACTGGACACCCGAAAATACCGGCGCAAAATACCCAAAACCCGGAGGTATCGAAAGTAACGACAATCCTAAATATGGAAGTACAATGGGCTACTTTGATTCATCGTATTTAAAAGTAAGAACAATTACACTAGGATATAATTTTAAAAATGACGGTTGGCTCAGCGCACGAGGCATTAGTGGTCTACGTTTATATGGAACGGTTCAAAATCCATTTGTTCTATTTTCTCCATATCACCGCGAATCGGGTATGGATCCCGAGCCGAACTCTTATGGAGATGAAAATCAGGCCGTGACGACGGCGTTTCAAGAGCGTATGTTGATCATCGGGACGAACACGCCAGCTAACCGAAATTTTATGATTGGTCTTAATTTGACATTTTAAGTATAAAGATTATGAAGAATATACATATCACGGTTTTAATAGGTATTATTTGCACTTCGATACTATTTGGCAGTTGCAATAGCATATTGGAAGAAGAGCCTAGAAATATATTTACGCCAGATTATTTTAAAACAGAAAAGGGTGTTGTGGGTGGTGTGACAGCGCTTTACGGCCATTTGCGGTGGATTTATGGAAACGGTTATTACTTAAACGCATGTCTAACAGGAACAGATGAATATACCTATGCACAGGCCGCTGACGCTAATTTTAGAGATATGGATCTTTCAGGTGTGGGCACGGTAACGCCTAGTGGAAGTAGGGCTGATGTATTGTGGAACGCGGCTTTCCCTGCAATCAATACAGCCAGTGGAATTATAGAAAATGCAGAAGAAGTAGGAACTGTTTCCGACGCGCTGGTGGCAGAAGCACGTTTTTTTCGAGCTTTTGATTATTTTATGTTAGTGCAGACCTTCGGCGGTGTTCCGTTGGACTTGGGGGCCGGCGAGCTGAAGTTTAATACCTCTACGTTTAGAGGATCTGTCCGTAATACCGTGCCCGAAGTTTATACCAAGGCAGTTTTTCCGGATTTAAAGCAAGCTGTGGACGATCTGCCAGAAGTGGGAAGAGTAACAGGAGGAGTAACGAAAACCCTTGCGCGTCTCTATTTGGCGAAAGCATATCTTACTTATGCTTGGTGGTTAGAAAATCCGGATAATATTCCGACCTATCCGGCCACTGCGCGTACCGATCCTGACGGACACAGCGCACAATATTATTTCCAACAGGCATACGATGTGGCTGTTGAGGCGATTGATAATCCCGGAAGCCACGGTTTGCAAGAAACCTACTATGACGTCAACTTAGCACCAAATGATCGGAACAACGAGATTCTGCTATACGCTGATCATACGGAAGAAAGCGAATATTTTAATGGCGGTAGCCACTCTTGGGGAAATGGTGGATCGCCTGATAATTTTGCCGTGTGGATGGTAACATGGGATTATACGTTTTTGGAAAGCGCGACTGCTGCAAACTGGTCTTCCGTCGTACGATCGGTACAACGACAAGCCGCGCAAGCTTACGGTAGACCTTGGACGCGTATGGCTCCTACTCAAAATGCCATTATCCAAACCTTCGCAGACAAAACGAATGACTCACGATACGACGGGACATTCGTTACAACTTGGCGGGGCAATTGGGACAAAGCGGGCGTAGCAAATACGGTTCTTTATAATGCAAACGGTATGCCTGTGCATCCCGGAGACGCCATTCTTAGTATTCTAGATGAAGAACCTGCGCAATCAGTCGATTATTCCAATACGACGTACAAAAGCAATGTTGGCGCAGGGGTCTTACCAGGAAGGTCAGATTTCGTAATAGCTCCAAGTGCCATCAGCAGAAGAAAGTACCCAAATTTATGGAAATTGGGTATATATCGCACCAATGATGGTGGCGGGCTGGGACAACCCAATGGAGGAAGTACGCGTCCTTTCAATATTGCGAAGTTTTCAGAGCTATATTTTATTGCAGCAGAGGCGGCCGTGAAGGGCGCAGCGGTGCAGGCAGGCAAGAGCGCACGGGACTTAATTAACGTGATAAGAGCAAGGGCAGGGGTATGGCGTTGGGATAACAACGGCAATATCGAAAAAAATGAGGACTTGAGTGCGGAGATGACATCGGCGACTCCAGCGAATATAACGATCGACTATATTTTGGATGAACGTTCCAGAGAGTATTTTGGAGAAGGATATCGCTGGTTCGACCTGGTAAGAACGCAAACATGGCAGGAACGAGCTAAAACATATCAAATTGCTGGGCCAAATATCGAGGATCATACACCGATTACATTCAACCGTGACATCCAACCATTCCATTATCTACGTCCGATACCGCAAGGGCAGATGGATGCAATGGAATTAGATGGAGCAGAAAAAGCAGCATATCAGAACCCCGGATATGATTGATAATACGTAAAACATAGCTTTCTCTTAAACTCGTTCATCAAGCAATTTTATTTTAAGCAAGATGGACGAGTTTACATTTTAAGAAAATGGACTATCCCTTTTTGGAAACAGTCCATCGTGTTTATCATCACAATCGCTAAGCGTTGCAAAAATTCCTAAAACGGATTAATGGTCATGGCCGTGTTCAGCGTGTATTTCGAACTTAAGTTCGAGAACGTTCTCCCCAGGAAATGCTGTTTTGTAATCTTCACGGTTCCAGTCGGTACGCTCGATTTGTGCTTTTACGCCTTCATTAAGCTTTCTTAAAACGTAGCTTACTTCTTTTGTCGAACCTTCATTTTCATGGCCCACGATAAAATAGCTCAGGATACCGGTTGTTTCATATTTGCCGTCTACCGCTGACTCGTCTGCATATGTTTGTTCGCGTGGTTGAAAAATCGCGCCTTCTTCGGTTTCTGAATCCGGATTTAGTTTAAAATCGCCTCCGATAAGGAAAGCTTTATAGCTGTCAGCAATAGTCTTATTTTCGATAAAGCTGTTTTGAACTTCTCTGCCTTCATAGTTCCACGCTTTGAGTTCGATTTTGTAGACAGCGTCTGCTTCAAGGTGTAGATGACCGTTCTTTGTCGCTATTCCCTCTTCATTGAATGCGATAACGACTTTTTCCCCTTCAACTCCTCCGTTCAGGCCATGGAAGTGATCTCCATGTGGATATACAGCTTCCCCGCTGATTTCTGTCAGCGTAAGTTCCGCTTTTTCAATGCCTTCTCTAATAGGCTGAGGTTCGTCGTCATCGCTACACGATGAGAATCCCACAACGGAGAAACCTAGTAGCATCATTACTACTCCTAATTTGTTTGTCATTTCTTTTTTCATTTCTATTCTCCTTTTTTAAGTTAATTATTTGTTTTATAAAAGCAACATAGGTGCAAATATAGTACTTGTGTTCTTAAAAGCAACTTAATTGCCTTAAAAATTTATATTGATAAGGTTGTTTGTAAACTTATATCGAGTAAATTTTGCTATTTTAGTTGAATCTCTAATGGTGAAACCTACTAGTACGATATTAAAAATCATCCAGCTAACTTTTTTTATCTGCTGCTGTCTTCGTTAGAGGTACGACGGTTACCCGATGTAGGGGATCCGTGTTTCCGGGTATGAATATTTTAGCGGACAACCATGAAGAGACAAATAGTTAATAAAACAGTTCACGTAAATGGCGTAGAGATTTTCTATAGAGAAGCCGGCGATCCAAAAAATCCGACAATTCTTTTGTTACACGGCTTTCCAACGTCGTCATTAATGTTTAAAAATTTAATGACGGCATTTTCTGATAAGTTTCACTTTGTTGCGCCTGACTATCCTGGTTTTGGCTTTAGCGATTTTCCATCGGTAAAGGAGTTTGACTACTCATTTGAAAATATTGCTTTGTACATTGACGAATTTACGAACGCAATTATGCTAGAAGCATTTTCCATCTACTTCCACGATTATGGAAGTTATATTGGCATGCGCCTTTGCATAAAAAATCCCGATAAAATTGATTCAATTATTGTGCAGAATGGAAACAACTATCTTGAAGGACATGGACCTAATTGGGATGAAACTAAAGACTATTGGGAAAATCCTACCGAAGAAAAGAAGAAAAAAGTGTATGCCTTCCTGAGCGCGGAAGGAACGAAAGAACAGTATTTTGCTGGAGTTCCTGAAAATCTCAAGCAGAACATCAGCCCGGAGAGTTGGATCATTGATTGGGAACGGCTTAGCAGACCAAAAAACCTAGATATGCAGTTTAAGCTTAACTGTACATATCCAACCAACTTTGAACTGTTTCCTGCTATTCAAGAATATTTCCGCAAATACCAGCCGCCTGCTCTTGTAATATGGGGTAAGTATGATGTATATTTTGATGTGGCGGAAGCAAATTGCTATAAAAGAGACCTAGAAAAGGTTCAGGTTCATATATTAGAGGGAGGTCATATGTTGTTAGAAACGAATTTTGACGAAGTGGTAGAACTGATAGACAACTTTTTCACGGAACGATTGCCAGAGTAACTGGGAGCTCAAAACCTGATTCACCTAGACCAGATCGAACATCATTATTAACAAATAATAGTACATCTATTTTAGATATATTGGTTTTTTACTATATTCACTCCAAAATAGCCTAATTATGATGCACAGATTGTTTGCCCTCATTTTGATTTATCATGTGTGTTTCTTCAATACGCATGCACAAACTAATGAACTGCCACCGATTACTTTTCGTGATTTTAATATACCCGACTCTCCATTCATCGATTCAGCTTCCCATGCAGTAGTTATAATAGAAAAAGGAAGGTCGGACATACAGGTGGACGAAGGAGAAAGGGAGCTGCGGGTCCTACACCGTTATGGCATTCGGATTAAGATACTGAATAAAGAAGGTTTTGACAGAGCCAACTACGTTATTCCTCTGTATAAAATCGGAAATAAATTTGAGACCGTAAGTCATATTCGAGGATACACACATTATATAGATGGGAAGATACATACGGTCGAGATGGAGAAAGGGGCTGTTTTTCACGAGAAAGTGAACGACTTTGTAAACTTAAGCAAATTCACTTTGCCCAACATTACAGAAAATTGTATTATCGATATTGAATATGAGATACGGTCACCTGATATCTTTAACTACAGAACCTGGAAATACCAAGACGATATACCTAAGCTTTATAGCGAATACACGGCAATAATCCCGGCCGTCTATAACTACAATGTAACATTGACGGGTTTCTACAAATTAACTGACCAAAAATCAAGGTTGCTGAAAGATCATTTTTTACTGAATGGTCGTCGATTTGATAGTTCACAGTTAACCTATATTATGAAGGATATTCCCGCATTCCATGAGGAAAGCTACATGTTGGCGCCGAAAAACTATAAATCGGCCATCAACTTTGAGCTCATGCAGTATTATTTGACGAATGGAGGTCGAGAAGACCTAACCAAAGAATGGAAAGATGTGGATAGGGAGTTGTTGAGTAACCGCTCGTTTGGCGGCCAGATTAATCGAGAGAATAATTTCAAACGGATTTTGCCCGAAATATATGCGGAAGATGATTCCGAAGAAGATAAGGCTCGCAAAATATACAGCTATATCAAAAGACAGATTAAATGGAATAAGGTATACGGCAAATATAGTCAATTCGGAGTAAAAGAAGCTTTAGAAAAAAGAAACGGCAATATTGGCGATATTAATCTTGCATTGATTTCCGCCTGTAGTGCCGCGGGAATCGAGGCATACCCCGTGTTGGTGTCTACACGGGAAAATGGACTTCCTAACACGATACATCCAGTCATCTCCGATTTCAACTATCTTGTCGTACAGGTTCGCGTGCACGGCAAAAGCTATTTTCTGGACGCATCGGAAGAAAATCTGCCATTCGGTCTTTTACCTCTCCGATGTATTAACGGGAATGGCCGTATTATCTATTCGAAAAAATCTTCCGAATGGATAAAGCTTGAGAACGAGATCCAGGCTTTTACTCATTTTGATATCGCCGGAAAGATAGATGATATAGGTCAATTCAAAGGAGAGATCCGTATCATCTATGAAGGACTGGACGCGTTGAACCGTAGAAATTATATTCGTGGGTTTTCATCTTTGGATGCCTATATAGAGGAGCGGATGAATAATTCCGCCAGTATCAAAATCGAGGAGGGTACAGTCTATCAACTGGACAGCCTGGATAAAAATCTTGTCGAAAGCTACGAAATTAGTATGGATTTCTCTGACAACCTACGGGGAAGCAATTTTGTTTTCAATCCTATATTGATTAATAGAATGACAAAAAATCCTTTCAACTTGGAGGAAAGAAACTATCCTGTAGATCTGGGTTCCAGACAGAAAGAATTATACACCATTTCAGTTCAATTACCAGAAGGCTTCCATGTCGAGCGCCAACCGAAGAATACCGGTTTAGCTTTGCCCGAAGCTGCAGCCAGGTACACCTACCAGTCACACTATGGAGCGGGTACACTAATACTTAAACAAGAGTTGAGTCTGAATAAAGCAATTTATGAGGTCGATGAATATTTTCATCTTAAAGAGTTTTACTCGAGAATAATCCAACACCAAAAAGTAGATTTTGCATTCACCAAAAAATAGGCTATGACAAAAAAAATATGGCTAATATTGGTATTAGCCAGCGCTATGCACGTATGTTTAAAGGGGCAAAACATATATGCAGTGGACGTCCTTAGTGATCACTTAAAAGAACGAGCAGACGCAACTGTTAGAGACGAATGTCTTGAAGTTGATATGAAAAGTGTTACCGATGTCACTATCCGGATAACACGCGCCGTGACTGTCCATAATAAGAACGGGGAGGAGCACGGGGCTATCGAATTATATTATAATAAATCGAGAAAGATACGAAGTGTAAAAGGGGAAATATTTAATGAATTTGGCATTCCAATTGGAAAATTCTCATTGAAAGATTTTCGGGATAGGAGTGCGTCCGGTCAGAGTAATCTATATGACGACACTCGTATGAAAGACTATAGCCCGGCGGTATACAGCTATCCTTATACCATTGTTTACAGCGTGGAAATTAAAGAGAACCAAAACCTGCTAATTCCGTCATGGGCACCAGACTACGATTACGACGTGGCTATTGAACGGAGCAGCTATGTCTTTACGTGTCGGCCAGCCGATAAAATTCGCATACATCAACAAAATTATAAAGGGGAAGCGGCGGTAGAGGAGAATGGAAAGACAAAAATATACAGGTGGACACTAAACGATATAGCAGCACGGCGTTCTGAACCCTATAGTCCTCCCCGCCACCGCTATGCTACGCATGTCAGAATCGTTCCAGAAAACTTTCAGTACTTTAAGAAAACAGGTCATTTCAGGGACTGGCAGGAACTTGGGAAATGGAATTATGATTATCTCCTGGCAGACAAACGCGAACTGCCAGAGGCGACCGTTAGGCGTGTACAGGAATTGACGAAGGATATAGAGTCACCTAAAGAGAAAGCGAAAGCATTATATAAATATATGCAGGATAAAACCCGATACATAAGTATACAGGTGGGAATAGGGGGAATTGAACCTTTTCCGGCTGAAACGGTCGATAAGTTGGGATATGGTGACTGTAAGGCATTGGTCAACTATATGCAGAGTTTATTAGATGTCGTGCATATTCCGTCTTATTACTGCGTTGTAGAAGCGGGTTCCTATAAAAGAGACATTACTGCCGACTTTGCGAATGTTTCTGATGGAAACCACATTATCCTATGTATACCTTTTGAAAACGATACGACCTGGCTGGAATGCACTAATCAGAAAATCCCCTTCGGATTTTTAAGCAATTTTACGGATGATCGGCTTGTTATCGCCTGTAGCGCGGAGGGCGGAAAAATACTCCGTACACCCAAATTCAGCGACACCGAAAGTTTACAGTATCGGGAAGGCCACTTTAGAATACTTGCGGACGGCTCATTAGAAGGAAGTTTAACGACTACATTTAAGGGAGGACAGTTTGACAACCATTATTACAACACTTTTTTAAATCAACAGGATCAAATACAAAACATCAGAAAATGGTATGATATCGATAATATCAGCTTCCGGAAGGTTGATTACGAAATGATTTCAGAAGATAAAGATTCGATTGCGTTTCGTGAAACCGTAGATCTCACTGTAAAAAACCACATGGTAAAGTCGGATGCCCACGCTATTTTACACACCAATATATTTAATCAAGCTGAACCGATACCCGCAACACGAAACCGAATCAACGATTTATATATTAACCGCGGTTATACGGATATCGACGTTATCTACTATACACTCCCGGAAGATATCGACGCATCAGCCATACCCGTTAATAAACGACTGGAAACCGAAATGGGGGTATACGAATTACGTATTTCGATATCTAATGGTGTGTTGACTAGCTACCGCATGATTCAATTACGGGAAGGAACATATCCCAAAGAGAATTATGCGGCGTTCTACGAATTTATGACACAGGTATACGGTTTGGATAGAGGAAAATATAATCTATCCATCGAAAAAGACGCTATTTAAAGATTTTCCTTTAGATAATCTTAGGTGGATTTTGTGGTCGACTCCGTCTAACCGGATTGATTATTATTCGTTCGATTTCATATTTGTGAGTTTGCAAGTAGATAACCAACGCAGGCCACTTGTCAAGTTCAGCGATTAGCACGTCGGATGCCTGACAACGCGGGTGCGTCTTATTAACAGTAATTTAATCAAAACATAATTTTAGGCAAATAGGTCATTGGCTAATTTTGAAACGTAAAATTTGGATCATTTTATGTTCGGCAAAGTCAATGACGAAATAAGCCTTATAGAGAGGTGGCGCAAAGGAGACGATAAGGCCTTTGACCGACTTTATCGTATTCATGTAGCGCGGTTGCAACAGTTTGCTTTTCGACACACCAACGACATGTTTATAGCAGACGAGCTTGTAATGGACGTGATGCTGAAAGTGTGGCACCGCCGTGATGTACTTGATGAGAAAGCGACCTCACTTGGTCCCTTTCTTTTCCATTTATTGAAAGCATCGCTCGTAGACCATTACCGCAGGCGGAAAACAGAGCATGTACCTCTGGATGCTGTGGCTGAAAATACGGAAAGTGGGCTGCGTTCGGACAGCCCGACCCTGGTTGGTGAATTAAATCAGCTCTACGAGCAAGGTATCCATTCGCTTACCCCTATGCAGCAGAAAGTTTATCGGATGAGACATGAGGAAGCCCAATCCTATCAGCAGATTTCCCAAAACCTGCGAATAGCCGTTAAAACCGTCGACAGGCACCTGCATAGTGCGAAAACGTCCCTGCGTGCCTACATGTCAAGGTATATCGATATGACCCTACTGATAGTTGCCTGCTTCCTGTCGGTATAATCTAAATATTCTTATTTTTTAAATTTTTATATCTGAAAATCAACGATTTGTAGCTTTATTGAAATAAAGGTCATTTTCTTTATGGGGAGTCCCTCGCTTTTTTACGGTATACCTTATAGAACGATATAAGTCGACTGTCAATGGATAAGAAAATAGATAGGGACCTTTTGGCAAGATACGTAAGGGACGAATGTAATGCCGAAGAACTGGAACAGGTCAGGCAATTCCTGTTTCAGCCGGAATGGAAGCATGCGTTGGAGGAATTGTTGGAGGAGGATTTTGCTCAATTCAGCCCAGTAGAACCGGAAGAAGAGGAAAGCCGTGCATGGAATAGACGTTTTCAGGAAAAGCATATACAATCAAGCAATGATCGCTCGATCTTTCGGCGTATGCGGTGGTCCGGATATGCTGCTGCAGTTGCCCTATTTATTATATCAGCTGTATTCGTAGTCGTTCGTACATCTACACAACCATCCGAAGAGCGGCTTGCTGAACACGAGGAGGAAGTGCTTCCAGGGAGTGATAAAGCAATATTGATGCTATCGGATGGAAATACCGTTTCCCTATCAGATGTTGCTAACGGAAAATTAACCGAGCAAGGCGGCGTAGAAGTTGAGAAAACTACCGAAGGAGAAATAGTCTATAAAGCAGGTGCCAAGGTGGCCCAGGCCAGTAATACTTATAATAGTGTAATGACACCCAATGGCGGACAGTACCGGATTACCCTGCCTGATGGATCAAAAGCTTGGTTGAATGCAGCATCTTCACTGACTTATCCTGTTCGCTTCCCAGCCGACGAAAGACGGGTGAAGATGACCGGGGAAGTTTATTTTGAGGTCGCAAAAGTGAAGCGCACCGATGGCGATGGAAATGTACCTTTTTTCGTGGAGACCGACAAACAGGAGATATCGGTTCTGGGAACCAAATTCAATGTGAATGCCTATGTAGACGAACCTTATTTAAAGACGATGTTGGTGGAGGGGAGCGTCAAGGTTACCGCGTTCAAAAATGGGCAGTCGACCTTGCTTAAGCCGGGGCAACAGGCCTTACTGTCCGATGTCCTAACGGTGCAGCCTGCAGATATCGATCAGCAGCTCGGATGGCAGAGGGGAGATTTCGTTTTCAAAGGCGAGAGCCTTGAAAGCGTCCTGCGCCACATTTCTCGCTGGTACGATGTCGAAACCCAGTGCCCACCGCATTTGGGCAAACTGCGCTTTGCGGGTATTGTGTCTCGTTCCAAGCCACTGTCGTCGCTCATCAAAATTATGGAATCGACAAACGACATTAATATAACGTTACATGAAAGGAGGTTGATCGTGACCGATTGATACGATAACGATTAAAAAATATGCTTAAAAAAAGCCAAAGATGCGGGAACATCCTTGGCCACAATGTTAAGTATATCCGCTAATGCCATTACACATAATCAGATAATTTAACCACAACAAAAGTATGAAATATTCATTTGAAACCTGCTATGCAGGTTCCATGAGATTTTTAAAAAACAAATTATTTTCTCATGAATATTCTCTATGGCCATTAAAGAATAGTAATACACATAGAAATTTTTATCAAATCATGCGTGTTATGAAAATCACCATGGTATTAATGACATGTTTGCTTGTACAGTTGAGCGCTTCAACCTATGCGCAACGCATCACAATAAGTAAGCAGAACAGTAGTATCTATGCTGTGCTGGAAGAAATCCGCAAACAAAGCAACTACGATTTCTTTTACAACTTGGATATTTTCAAGGACGCCAAGCCGGTAGATATACACGTGAAAAATGCAAACCTCGATCAGGTTCTGAATGCATGTTTTGCAAATCAGCCATACACCTACGTTATTGAAGCAGGATCGGTTATTATCACAAAAAAAGCGAAGGTTGACTCCAAGCCCTCCTTGCAGCAACAGCTCCAGATTACCGGTAGAGTGGTTAGCGCGGCAGATGGCCGAGCCCTCCTAGGGGTATCTGTACGGATAAAAGGATCGAACACCGTGACAGTTACCAATCCTAATGGACAGTTCACCATTACGGTACCGGCCTCAGGCACAACGCTCACTTTTACTTCTCTTGGATTGGACCCACAGGAAGTGCGCGTCGGCCCCAATAATAAAAACATTACTGTGCGTATGTACGAAACAACCGCTCAGTTGGAAGAGGTAGCCGTCACGGTACAGGCGCGTCGTCGTACCAATACCGAAATAGCGGTATTGGAAGAACGTAAGAACGCATCGATTGTACAGGATGCCATTTCAGCACAGATGATCGAGCGTACGGGAAGTATTACCACGACCCAAGCTCTACAAAGAGTGGCCGGAGTAACCGTTACCGATGATAAGTACGTGGCCGTCCGTGGAATGGGAGACCGCTCCGTCATCGGACAATTGAATGGTGTGAGATTATCGTCTTCCGATCCGGATCGCAGTGCGATTCCGCTGGACCTGGTACCTGCTTCTCTATTGGACAACATCACGATTTACAAGACCGTCACACCAGACAAACCAGCCGATGCCGCTTCGGGGATTGTGGAATTGAAGACCAAATCCGTGCCGGACAAGATGACCTTTGAGGTTATCGCCCAGACGGGATTCAACTCCAATATCGGTATAGGCGGCAACTACAACAGTTTCTGGAACAGCGACATGGGGGTGTTGGGGACGAAAATCAACAATAAAAACCTGTCACAGGATTTTTTAAATCTGTCGCAACAATATCCCGGTGGACTGGGAACCATCCAAAATATGATTGCGCAAAGTGGCTACAATGCAGACGTGCGACAGGAAGTAAGTCGTATCAACGGCATTATGCAGGGATTCGACCCGGTGCTGACTACCCAGGGCCAACAAGCGCCGCTGAACCAGTTGTATTCAGCAACCTTCGGGAATAGCTATGATGTGTTTGATAAACATAAGCTGGGCGTCATTCTTGGCGGAAATTACTATCGCCGTACCAGCAACATCTACGATGGCGACTTGGCACAGTACAGTATCTATCAAGGTGTCGTGACCGGCAATCCATATATCTACAGTCAGCGGAATATCCCCAACTTCACGACCACCAATAATATCGTGATGGGACCGTACCAGACTTACCGCGAACATACAGGAGTCGAAACGTTGAACTATGGTGTGCTGGGCGGACTGACCTACCGTTTCGATCCGCGCCACGAAATCAGCTTTCAGTATATGGGTAGCTGGGGCGGAGAAAACCGGGCTACCAACCTGCGTGGAGGGTATTATTATGCAGGTCTCCCGGGGGAGGTCAATAGCACCACCTATTCCTTGAAACAAACCTACCGCACGTTGAATACCTTCAACCTGCAGGGCGAGCACAAGTTCCTGCGGGGAGCTTATTCGCCGCGGCTGAGCTATAACCTAGCTACCTCTACCTCTGAGCAGAACGATCCGGACTATCGCTTTGCAAACCTCGTGGATTACGCGCCGCGCTATGGAGGGGTATATTACAGACCCGTACTGGGAGAAGGAGCGATCGGTGATGGTGAATATGTATACACCGATCGTTATTACGCCCTTACCTCTGGATATGTGAATGGTTTTGGTCCTTATGGGATTATGCAGGCCGATCCCAATGGTCGTCGCTGGCGGAACTTGGAGGAGGTGAACTATAACTATAAAGCTGATTTGGCAGTTCCCTTTCCATTTTTGGGGATTAAACAAGAACTGAAAGTAGGCTTTAACTACCTAAGCCGTGAACGCGAGTTCGGTGAGAATGTGCTTTTCCTTCCCGGATCGAATTTTTCGAACTATGCCGGTAGCTATGATCATACTGGCATTACTTCGGCTTTGCCCCTATACGACGTAAGCGGTAATCTGGATCGACTAGTGAGTAACGAGGTAGTTGGTCTACAGCTGCCTTCGGGGGCAGTCGGTGAAGGCGACTTCCCGGTGGGCGGATTCTTGTATAATATCCAGAAATCACCCAATAACTACCGGGGCTTTTTCGAGACCAATGCATTCTATGGGATGTTGGATCTCAAATTAACCGAAGAGTTCCGTATAGCCGGAGGAGTACGTTTTGAAAATACCAATATACAATCAGCGGTCGATACGGCGAATGTCTTTCTAGATCCTTCACTTGAGGCGGCGAATGCGGACGGTACCGTAAATCTCAATCCACAGAACCCCAACTCGGCCTACAAGCAGGGCTACAAACCGTTCTATTCGGTCAACGCTACCTATACACTGAACGACAATATGAACTTCCGTGCGGCCTTCAATACCACTTTGGCTCGGCCGGAATTGCGGGAACTCACCAATGTGTATGAGTTTGACGCCTTCCAGATGGGCTTAGTCGTTGGAAATCCAAATTTAGTCAACCAATCTACCAAGAATCTGGACTTCCGTTGGGAGTGGTTTCCGAATCCGGGCGAAGTCATTGCGGTTTCTGCCTTTGGGAAGGAGATCAATAACCAGTTGGTCAAAGTATTCAGTTTGGAGACCGAAGGGCTGGCAGCTACTTTTCCGGAATTTCCGGTCATTCGATTTGAAAATGATCCCAATACCGGACGTGTCTGGGGACTGGAATTTGAGGTGGTCAAGGATTTGGGAACCATCTGGGATCCTGCGCAAGGCTTCTTTATCGGTTCCAACCTCCTGCTTGCACAGTCCGAGGTCAAGAAAACACCCGAGCGTCTGGCAGCCAACTGGTCTATCGACCGGAATGCACCTGAGAACAGCCCTCTATTTGAACAGGCGCCGTACAGCATCAACGCCTGGCTTAACTACGACAACAAAAAATGGGGGACGGACCTAACGGCTACGTTCAACATAGTAGGCGAGCGTCTTGTGCAGATCAATATGACCGGAGAACCGGATCTCTACACCCGTCCTTTCGCTATGTTGGATCTGGTCTTTACCCAGCGCATCAACAACAGGATACAATTTAAGGGTTATGCAAAGAATATCCTCAATCCGGACATCAAGACGGTTTACGCCAACCCGAAAACACAAGGAAGATGGTACGGCAATGAGTATATCAACCGAAGTTACAAACGCGGAGCCGAGGTCATGTTGGGTTTCAGTTATAATTTGTTTTAGATATGAAAAAAATATTTATATATTTTCTATTTCTTATATCTTCCTTTTTACTTTTTAATAGTTGCAAAAAGGAAAATATAGATTACCGGTACGACTACCGCAGGAATACCGAAGCGGCAGAAGCCAGCAGTGTGCGGTTGATCAATCTGTCCACCAATATACAGCTACTGGTCAACGGTGACAGTCTGACCAACTTCTTTTTACCTCCGGTACGCCCGGGCTACATACCGCCCGAGGAAACAACGCCTCCGGGCACCCACTACTTTCCCAAGGACGGGCGCCTGGGGTTGACTTGGGCGATGCCACAGGATCTGTTCCGAGCAGATGGAAAAGCGGAAGTGAAAACGACCAACCGTTCTATTTATGACGAGGTTGTGATCAAAGAGGTAGATTTTGTGGCCGAGGATGACTATGCCAATCCCAAAGATTACTACTTGCTGATTCAGCATGAGCAGCTGGTGGAATGGAATCGACCGGTCGTTGAGGTACCGCGTGATATTACGGCGCCGTCAAAACCCGATCATTTCAAAATACGGATCGTTAACTTTGCGGCAAGACCAACAAAAGCCTCCTCACCAATGGAAAATCTGGTTGGGCCGATGACCCTGGCTTTCGCGGACGGAACGCCTGTTTCTACAGAAGCTACGAGCAATATCCCCACGGGTGCTTGGTCCGAATACGTCGAAGTGCCCTATGGCACCTATCAATTCAAGGTGCTGACAGCGGATGGTAGACAAGTGCCTTCGGTCGAGCAAAACGACCGTCCCCAAGATCAGCGTATACATCCTGGTACTTCATCATTGGCAGTAGCTTCCACCCAAGCCTCCCATATCACCTATGCATCCATAAAGACCTTTCAACCCGGGGGAATTTATACCGTCGTGATACACCCGGCTCAGTTCACCTGGAGCAATGGTCGTGATGATTTCACTGACTGGCAGAACAGTTTCCACGTGATAGCTGACGGAAGTGAACCTTTGAATCGCGTCTACACCCGTGTACAGCTGGCCAACGCCCTGCCCGACAGTCGGCTTCAATTGCGTATAAATGCCGGTGGGGAAGCAACCGAAGAAGTAGATAGCGGAAAATCGAGTGACTATGTGAATGTGATTGCCGGTGAACGGGAACTAAACGTACATGATGCATCCGGCCAACAATTGCTTAACCTCCGGGAAACACTGGCCTCCGGGGGCAATTATACATTGTGGGTATATCCGGGTTCAGACGGACGGGTTGCCGCCGTGTTGGTCAGCAACAACCTCAGCGGTTCCTGGTTCGTGGGGAATCCGCAAGAAGGCGGCGATGCCTCGGTAGACAGGCGAAGATTGAGTTTCCCGTTTGATTTTCGCTTTCTTAACCTGTGTCCGGATATTCCTTACCTGGCTGTTACGGATGGTAACGGGCTCCCATTTGGCAGCAGCACGTCTACGACTAGCACGGCGTCCAACTTACAGCCCGGCGTACCGCTTGTTGACAACCCCTATGTCCGCTATACATGGAATTCGGCTCCATATAGTTTCTTAGCATATGCTTCTGCGCCGGGCCGATCACCCGGCGACTGGTTACAGCATATACCCCACCTATCTAGTGACGCATTGATTGCCCGAAAAGAACTGTATACGGAGGCCAATCGCACGGTGCCGGTACACGAACCCGGTATCTATACCATTGCGCTTATGGGACGGGATGCGCAAGGAAATAATAACGCCAGATTTATGGTGGTAAAACATACGAAATAGTTAATAATATGAAACGTAAAATATTAGATATGAGAAAGGCAAGTAGATTCATCTGTTTTTTACTTTTACCTTTTTACTTTGCGGGTTGCACCAAAACCGACTACCGTATCGTAGAAGAACCCGCCTATATCCGGGTGTTCAATAATCTGACATACGAAGTAGACATCAATAATAAAGAAGAACCGCAGCCATTCTTCTGCATGTTCATTGATCCGGAATTTGATGAAACGGGAAAGCCAGTGGGCGGATTGGCCGTAGGAGATTTTTTGGACAAAAGGGGCGCTTATGCCCCTCCACATGCAGCACATGCCGGTGTAAGTACTTCCCGATTTAATCAGGAATACCCCGGTAAGGAATTGGTACCTACCGCGCCCATTTTGAATGGATTTGATTTAACCAACTGGGCGCAAGTCTCCTCGGGTACACGTCGTTTCCTGTTTATGTCGCGGCCAATCAGTGACGTGCCATTCGGTCAACTGCCTGATGAACAACAAAGACGGGTGTTTCTGGATACCACTATATCGCTCACGGAGCGGGAGGTCTATACTATCCATGTGTTGCAGCGGGATTTTACGACGAAGGAAAATGCTTTGTATGTACGACAGGAAAATTTTCACAAGCAGCCTTTTTCGGACACCCTATCCTATGTCAACTTTTACAACCTGAGCGCCAAGGGATTTTGGCAAGCGCCCGGTAATTCCTCCGGTGTACGGGACACCATGAATGTGTTTCTTACCCACATGGCGGTGAATACGAACGAACAGGGGCAGATTAGCCACCAACGTATTCCGGAATTTAGCTTCCAATATGCGGGAGCGGTTTATAGGAACAATACGGATACGAGGGTCACTCTTTATCATGCTTTTCCCGTGTTTCCGCAGCACGGCAACCATGTTTATACCGACACCTGGCAGTATCTGCAACTCTGTGCACCTCCTATCGATCCGAGGAACAGCAACCTTTTTCCGCTACCGGGTGAAAGCGGGACAATTTTTCCGGGGCTGAACAACCTGTATCGCGCTGTGATATTTGACCATGCCCGGTATAACCCGACAGGAGGTCACATTTTACCCGGGTTGGTGGTCAATGTCCATTCCGGAACCCACAATCCACGAACATTCGGTGTCGTGAATAGCGTTGAAGTGGTGAACGGGAATGTTTATTTGACAACTGTACAACGAAGATATCCGCAACCGATTTATTAGATAGGAGATACCAGATATGAAACACAAGATATCAGACAGCGCACGTTCGCTGGTGTTTTTAGGAGTTACTTTTTCTTTTTTACTGCTGAATTCCTGCCAACACGAGGACCTGGACGTATACATAGAAAGCGAGAATTATCGCAATGCCGCTGATTTTACGGCGAACAATTATGAACTGACGCTTTTCCATGCGGCAATGGAAACTGCTGGATTGCTGGATACCCTGCGTGGAGAAGGGCCGTTTACACTTTTTGCCCCCAGTAATCAGGCATTCAACGATATTGGGATTGTACGTGCTTCAGACTTTGCTGCGATGAACCAGGACAGCCTGCGCTTTATGATGCTTTACCACATCCTGCCGCGGCGGCTGTACCGGGAAGATATTCCGGATCTGACCATTGATAATATGTATGAGAATCTCACGGGAAGGCAGCTGCACCTGGGATATCAGCAAATAGATCATTCAAGTAGTATCCGTGTGATTGATTACTTGGCTGTCAATGGCGCGCAGGCTCCGCAGGCATACCAAAACGCGCTACTGGCAAATGGCGTTCTACATATGCTCAATAAAGTGTTGAAATACAACTCCGGTACGGTGCAGGATATACTGGAAGACCGTCCAGAGTTCAGTATTTTTGTCGCAGCCCTTAAACACTTTGGCGAATGGGACCGTTTGAGTGAGCCAGGTCCTTGGACGGTGTTTGCGCCAGTCAATGAAGGCTTTGAAAGCTTAGGACTGACCATAGAAACCATTCGGGCCTTGGATCCCACTGACTACCGCAGCAGGCAGCTGCTGGGCGTGTATATCGTAAGCAATCACGTCTTTCTTTCCGACTTGGAAATTTTCGGACGATCCGGGGGGTCGGGATATTTTGGAAATACTTTCCTACGGGGACCGGTCCCGGGAGCCGAAGCATTTAGTTTTGGAATAGCGAGCAATGCAGCAAGGCAGCCGTTTGTCATCGCTACTGAGCCGGTAGGAGGCAATACCCCCATCCGCACGGCAGATCACATCAGCCCGAGCCAGTCAGATTATAAGGCGGAAAACGGCGTAGTCCATGCCATCACGGGACTCTTGGTCTATCCCGAAGAAGCGCTTATTAACTAAAGTTCAATTAAAAAAACAGAACAATGTTTAAACGAATTATCTTATATTTCTCTTTACTGGGGCTTTGGAGCTGCACGGACGAATTTATGCCGGAGCCGTTGGGCGAGCCGATACCTCAGGAAAATTACCCATCATTACGGGAAGTATTGTCATCCTCCAATGAATACACACTCTTTCGGGCGGCTTGGGAACGTGGTGCGATGGAGCGCGTGGTTACGGAGGAGTATTCGCAGTCCAAATTGCTGTTTTTGGTGCCCAATGACGAGGCCATGAAGACAGCAGGTTATACGCTGGAAATCATCAATGCCACAGACATCGCGGATTTAGAAGTGTTTTTACGGTACCATGTGCTAAATAATCACATGACGCGGGAGCATTTGCGGGAATCTGCTTCTGCCTTGGCGTTCAACAGTTTATTGATACATCCGGAACTCCAGGAAGGTGTCCAATCAGCAAGCATAATGATAGCCGCCCCGTATTGTTATCAGCATACATTACAGCTGGTAGGAGAAGACCAACTCATAGATAACGGCGTATTGGTCTCGACAGCAGACTGGATTCCGGTGGATAACGGGACGATCGTTCCGTTAGATCAGGTGATCGAACGGCCTACCAACCAGATGATCGATGTGCTGCGCGAAGACGGGCGATTCAGCCTTTTTGTACGGGCGATGGAACTTAACGGTTTGCTTTATGATGCTTACACCGTTTCTAATCTCAGCCCGCCTATTTTTCCCCCATATAAATACATTACCGACTGGTATGCAGTTACAGAAGGAGGATTTCGCAGCCAGGAGCTTTTACCCCACGTCATACGGTTTACACTTTTTGCGCCTACCGACGCCGCTTTTCAGGAGATAGGTATACATACCGAAGAGGACCTTAGGTTACTAAACGCACGGTCACAAGTTCGGTTTGGGAATAATGCCAGCACACCTTCGGATAGCCTGTTGGTCACCCATAGGATTAGTCGGAGCAGAGTCGAGATGGATATTGATTGGGTGGCGTTTGTCCCCGGTATTTCTGTAATAGCGCATAGCAAAGGTGCGAATGCAGTTTTCTATGACCGTTCGTTGAACAACGGCACGCTGGGCAACTATGTCATAGAATCCACGGTTAACTTCCCCATTTATTTGGACTACGATTTCGGTGCGGACGCTTCGGGTCGCGTGACGGTAAAACAAAGAGGATCCGCTGCCGAACCGGCCACGGTCATCGAATCTAATATCAACACCTTCCAAGGGCCAATACATGTGGTAGACCGTTTGATTGTACCGAAGGATTTTAGTATGTGGCATGTTAAATAAGAAAAGGACGAAAAGATGATCTCACTTAAGAAATATATAGTAGCGGTTTTACTGTTGACCAACGTGGTTTCCTGTCAGAAAGACACAGGGCCGACAGCGCCGGTAGCCGACAGAAACACGTTAAATTACGTGGTTCGCGATAACTTTGGGTTGAGTTTTCTTGCCGTTGCGCTAAACCGTACCGGGCTGGAAACGCAGCTTGCAGAACCGGGGCCTTATACCTTATTGGCGCCTTCGGATGCCGCCTTTCAATCTGCCGGGTTTAATACGCAGGCCGCTGTATCCTCAGCAGCATCTGAGCTTGCGGTACGGTGCCAGTACCATGTACTGCCCGGTGATCTGCTGATCGAGGATCAGCCGTTGGCATTCAATATGGAACTGGAAACTATATTGGGAACCGCCGTTTACCTAAGCCGAGTAGAGCTGGGCGAAGATACGGTGACCACGGTCAATGGCGGGCGGGTATTGCGTGCCGATACGCATGCGTCTAATGGTGTGATGCATGTGCTGGACCGCTTTCTGCATCCGGCAATCTTTGATAAGCTGGGCGACGCGCTTTCTTCCGATGCGGAACTGGCGCTTTTTTACCATGCGGTCAAACATGCCGGCCTGCTCCCAGCGTTGAACAGCACAGAAGAGTTTACGGTGTTTGCCCTGAACAATACAGCGATGAGCAACTTAGGATATCACTCGATGATGGATATTGCCGAAAGAAATCCAGAGGAGTTGCGTGCTTTCCTGGAAGCCTACATCTCCAGGGGTCGAAAGTTTGCGCAGGACTACTACCTGATGGTTCCCCCGGAGACGGGATCGACCATGTCGGTTTACACCGATACCATGCTGGACGGTGTATCGCAGGAAATCCGTGTCCGAAGAACCAATGGTCTGTTTCTCGACATTCAAATGAGAAGAGGTACCACGAATACATATTTTGCGCTGACCGATGCAGATGTGGTAGCAGGAAATGGGGTATTGCATGTGATTAACCAGGTTTTGCGGTAATAATGGAAAAGGAAATTTAAAGCATTGTACACGAAGTTTTCACAAAGCAAAATTTACTGAAAAAATACAGAAATGAAACTAATGAACACATGGCTTTTTGCCATATTGATATGCCTGCTGCCTTATGTTGCACATACGCAGGAAACCTCCGGGGCCTTGACGGGCCGGGTAGCCGATGCCCCGGGCGGGGCAATCGCCGGCGCTACGGTAACGGCTGTGCATACCCCTTCGGGTACGCGCTACAGCCTCTCAACAGGAGGCGACGGACGTTATACGATCAACAACATGCGCATCGGTGGACCCTACACGGTTACAGCCTCGATGGTCGGTATGCAGGACGATGTCCGTACCGACATCCATATCCGACTGGGCGGTGCACAGCAGCTGGACTTCGTGCTGAGCGGTGCTGCGGAGGCACTGGAGGAGGTGACCGTCACCGCCCGGGCGCAGGGCGAACGTGCGGATACCTATGGCGCCGGGCAGAACATCTCCCGGGAGCAGGTGCAGGGCATGCCGACGGTCAGCCGTTCGGTGACCGACATCACGCGCCTCACCCCGCAGGGCAGCCGCGACAACAGCTTCGGGGGTACGAACTTCCGCTACAACAACGTCACCATCGACGGAGCCATCAACAACGACGCCATCGGGTTTTCACCATCACTGGGCGGGCAGACCGGAACCTCCGGCATGGCAGGGAGCTCTACGCGCACCAACCCCATCTCCCTGGACGCCATACAGGACATGCAGGTCTACCTGGCCCCCTACGATGTGAAGATCGGTAACTTCACCGGCGGATCGGTCAACGCCGTTACCCGTTCGGGGACCAACAGGGTCGAAGGTTCCGTTTATGGTTTCGGCCGCAATGCCGCCATCACCGGAAACGACCGTGTGGGCACATTGGGAGCAATGAACAGCGACTTTTACGACTACCAGGCCGGTTTCCGTATCGGCTTCCCGATCATCAGGGACAAACTTTTCTTCTTCTCCAACCAGGAGATCACCCGCCGTCAGGATCCCACACAACTTTTGGTCGGTACGGCGGAAACGGCCCATATCCTGACGGAAAGCGATGCAAACAGCATCGCCTCTACCGTGCAGAGCCGCTATGGCGACATCTTCGATGCCGGCAGGGCAGGACTATATACCAACTGGTCAAAATCGGTCAAGTTCTTCAACCGGATCGACTGGAACATCAGTGACCGGCACCAGCTGGCCGTGCGGAACAATACGATCCGCAGCTCGGCCACCCACATGGACCGCGACCAGCAGGATTTCCGCTTTTCGAGCATGGCCTTCGAGCAGGGGAACAACCAGAGCTCTACGGTAGCCGAACTGAAAAGCCGTTTCAGCAATTCGCTGTCGGGCAATGCGGTCATCGGTTACACCGTGGTGGACGACCGCCGCGATCCGCTGTCCGACCCCACGCTGCCGCAGGTGCAGATACAGGGACGCACGCCGGGCACGACCATCTATATCGGTACCGACCGGGAGGCGAGCATCTTCGACATGCGGCAGCAGACCTGGGAGGTCACGGCCAACCTGAACTGGAACACGGGGCGGCACAAGTTTCTGGTGGGTACGCACAACGAGCTGTACAATATCCGTTACGGCTTTGTCAACGGATGGAACGGACGGGTGGACTACAACAGCATCGATGACTTTATCAATAACAACCCCTACCGGGTAAGGGGCAGCTACAACTATATAGACAACACAAGAGACTATATCCTCGACAATCCGGCAGCGGACTTCAACGTGAACATGTACAGCCTGTACGTGCAGGACGAGATCCGTATCAGCGACAGGTTCCGGGTCACCCCGGGCCTCCGTGCGGACTTTGCACACCTGCCGGACATGCCGACGCTCAGCGATAAGGTACGGGATATGTGGGCCGACCCGAATTTCGGGACAACCTATAGCTACACGCCGATCAGCCGTATCTCCAATGATTTCATGAACCGCGTGCAGCTGTCGCCACGGGTCGGCTTCCGCTGGGAGGCCACCGAAGACCGCAGTCTGGTACTGCGGGGCGGGGCCGGACTGTTTACCGGCCGTATCCCGTTTGCCTGGCTTGCGTATGCCTACTACAACACGGGCGACAGCTACGGGGCTTTTGACCAGCGTGCCGACCGGAAGCCCTTCGCGCCGGGATCGGATGCGATCCGGCCGAGCGAGAACGGACTGGGGGATTTCATTGCCGAAAACGGAGCGGTGATCAACGACCCGAACAGCGGGCAGACACAGGTGGACCTGGTGGACAACGGATTCACGCTGCCGCAGGTGTTCCGTACCAGCCTGGGCATCGACTACCAGACGGCAGACGACTGGAAGTTCACCGTGGAGGGGATGTACACCCGCAACATCAGCGACGTACTGTTCCAGCAGCTGAACACAAAGGACAATCCGCTGTGGTACGGTTACGACAACGAAAGACAGCAGCCCGTATATGACGGCACGGTGGACAGCCGTTTCTCCAACGTGTACCTTTTGAGCAACACGAACCAAGGTTATCGTTACAGCATCACCGGGACGATAGCAAAGAACTACAAAAGCCTCCATGCCACGGCCAGCTACACCTTCGGCGAGTCGAAGGATATCTCCAACGGCGTACGTAACTCGATGGAGTCCAACTGGCAGCTGAACCAGTCGCTGGTACCGAACAATCCGAAACTTGCCTACAGCAACTTCGATATCCGGCACCGCATCGTGACCAGCTTCAGCTATACCCATGGCTGGAAAACCGCCGGCCGTACAAGCGTCAACCTGTTCTTCTCGGCACAGTCGGGATCGCCGTTCACCTACGGCATCGTGAACAACAGCATACAGGGGCTGCCCCAGCAGGTATCGCTCGTCTATATCCCCACGCAGGCAGAGGCCATCAACTACTTCAAGGACATCGCCGGCGGACAGACCGCCCAGCAGCAGGCGCAGGCCTTCAACACCTTCATCGATGGCAATGAATACCTGTCATCGCGCCGGGGCGACTTTACGGAACGCAACACCGGGCGTACACCGTGGAACGTGCAGGCGGACCTGAGACTGGCACACGACCTGCCGGTCACCAAAAGCGGACAGTTCCTGACCCTATCGGCGGATATTGTAAACCTGACCAACCTGCTCTACAGAGAATGGGGCGTGCAGTATTTCTCACCGAACACGTTCAACTCGACCAGTTCGGTAGGGCTGACACCGACCCTGTTCCCGCCGCAGCAGAACGCGGGCAACTGGCCGGTGTTCACTTTCAGCGATCCGGGAAGGCCGTACAGCATCGATTATTTCAACTCCAGGGCACAGGTGCAATTGGGTGTGAGGTACACGTTTTAATAACATACAAAGAAACCCGCCCCGTTCCATCAGCCGGGGCGGTACAATACTTCGGGCCGGAAATCAGCGGCCGGCCCGGTATTGTTATCTGGAAGTAGGACAAAAGAATAAGAGTAACATTGGCAATAGGAATAGACAGAAATGGACACAGACGTTTAATGGAATGCTTACGCATGCTGGCAGAACAGAGTGGAGATGCCGCCCATTGGCAGAGCATCGAGCGAGAGCTGACCGACGCTTACCAGCGTACGGCACACTTGGTGGCGCAAGCGGAAAAAAGCGCTGTCGACTACAATAAACTAAGGAAGAAAATCCGTCCGATGGCCGTTTTGGCCCTGAGGAAAATGAATAAAAAAACAACCTGATATGATAACGATATATGTTTTCTTTAGGATGGCGGTGTTCCCTTTTTTGCTCTATTACAACCACCTGATGAATATATTCTTGCAGGAAAGAGATTACAGATGGAGATTGATCCGTTTGACGAAGAGGGTAAATATAGAATTAATATAAAGTTAATCCATTGCTCATGGTAAATACAAAAATCATATCCAATTTTACGGTGCGAAAAAAATACACTCCGTGGATTACAAGAAACTGTCAGACATCAAGTTATTTGAGTATTGTCAAGAGGACGATCTAAAAGCCTATGGAGAGCTCTTTGACCGTTATATCCCCAAGCTATATAGAGTAGGAAAAAGGTATTTCGATGACCAATACCTTATAGAGGAACTAGCCGCCGATGTGCTTTTCGATATCTGGCAGAGACGAAAAACCATTGTTATCGAGAAAAGTGTATCCAACTTCCTATTTAAAGCTATACATTTCCAATGTCTAAAACATCTACGTAAAAAAGTTCCCTTACATGTTGACATTCACGCCATTGATGAAAGCCGCTTGATTTCCTGTGATATTCCAGACGACGCCCTCCATTCGGCTGATGTCATAAAAGCCTACCGGAAAACCCTTTATAAGCTCTCCCCCCAAAGAAGGAAAGCCTTTGAATTAAGTCGGGAAAACAGCATGTCATACGCTGAAATAGCGCAGGAGATGGATATTTCCAAACATACCGTCGAAGGGCATATCTCTGCTGCGCTGAAGATTTTACGTTCTAGCCTTAAATCTTTCGGCACCTATCTATTCGCTTTCCTCCTTTTGATTTCCTAGCCTGGCGGACGCACTAACCGTCTTCTTTTTATATTGCGACAACATCGAATCATATTTTACAAATAAATAGAATATTGGTAGTCAACCATTTAAATATTTTTCGCTAAAAAAAAGAACTTAATATCGGTGGTAGTCTGCCAAAAAGGGTACGTCTTATATAGAGAAGCTAGAAAAACCGTCTCTATAAATTTAGACGCAGATGCAAGAAGCGGACAAAGTACTTTTAAGAAAATTTATTGATAAGGAGTTCACAGAAAAGGAATACGAACGTATCCAGGAGTTACTCCAATTACCAAATGCCCAAGAGGTTTTGGAAGAATTAACACGCGGAGATTGGGTGCAGGAGGAATCAACGCCAAACGATATAACGCCCGCTGACGCCATCCGCGTTAAGGAACAGCTGTTTGCCAAGATAAGGAAAACACAAACCAAGAAATCATCTTCAGTATTCAGGCTTATGCGTTACGCAGCAATATTCACTGGCGTCGTCATCTTAGCCGGCCTGCCATTTTACTTCTCCGTGGATAAGACGGAAGATGATAGGCTGGCCACCGACACGAATATCCCGGCTATTCTCCCCGGCAGCGATAAAGCTATTTTAAGGTTAGGGGATGGCAGTACGGTGTCTTTGTCTAGTGCTGATGAAGGAAAAATTATTAAACAAGACGGTATAGAAATCCGAAAAACAGGTGATGGTATGATTATTTACAGTCCTGAGAAAACCGTCGCGTCAGAAATTGTCTACAATAGCCTAGAAACGCCAAAAGGGGGTCAATACAGCATTATCTTACCGGACGGTTCCAAAGCGTGGCTGAATGCAGCATCTTCATTAACGTACCCCATTTACTTCAATGACAGTGAACGACGTGTAAAGATGAGTGGCGAAGTTTATTTTGAAGTTGCAAAATTGCCTTCAAACACAACAAAAGGAAACGTTCCGTTTGTTGTAGAGACGGCCAAACAGGAAGTACAGGTACTAGGAACACATTTTAACGTGAACGCCTACGCTGATGGATCCTTTACGGAAACAACACTTATCGAAGGGAGCGTTCGGGTTATAGCAAAGGAAAGCGGTCATGCTGTATTGTTGCGACCGGGCCAACAAGCGCTATTGGACAAACAAATTCGTGTACAGTCCGCGAATGTCCACGAGAAAATCGCTTGGAAAAACGGGGAGTTTATTTTTGAGAAAGATGCTTTAGGCAATATATTGAAACAACTGGCACGCTGGTATGATGTAGAAATCGATTGCCCCGAACATCTCCAACGGAAAAAATTCTCCGGTATCGTATCACGCAACATGCCTTTGCCAACGGTGATAGAGATGATAAGATCGACCCGCGAAATAAACATCGAAATCAAAGGAAGGAGGTTGATAGTGAGCGAATAGTACGATGATTATCTCGCTTAATAAAAAGCCAGATCCCGACGGCCATCGGGACTTGGCTAAATAGTTAAGCTTATCAACATAATGCAGTCAAAACATCATTTAGATAACTAACTTCAACAAAAGTATGAATTTTTGCACAATCATGCGTGCTATGAAAATCACCATGGTATTATTAACCTGCGTATTTGTTCAGGTGACCGCTGCTACCTATGCACAGCGTATCACGTTAAATAAGCAGAACAGTAGCATTAAAGTTGTGTTGGAAGAAATAAGAAAACAGACCAACTTTAGCTTTTTTTATAATCCGGAAATCTTTAACGATGTAGAACCGGTAGACATCAATGTTAAAAATGCAACATTGGATCAGGTCCTGAAAGAATTTTTTCTAGATAAGCCGTTCAAATATATAATCAAAAATAGCTATGTAACGATATCAAGAAATCCAGAGGCTCATCGATCAGCGAAACCACAACAACTCCAAATTAAAGGTCACGTCGTAGATGCATCCAACAACCGTCCCCTGTCAGGCGTATCCATCCGCATCAAGGGAACGCGAATTGTCACATCATCCGACGCGAACGGCGCTTTTTTCATTAACATACCTCCCAGCAATGCAATTTTGGTATTTACCTTTCTTGGTTTGCAAACACAAGAGGTGCGTGTCGGCCCCGACAATAGGAATATTACGGTGCGGATGCGCCAGGCCACTTCCGAACTGGAAGAAGTAGCCGTCACTGTACAGGCACGCCGTCGGGCCAATACCGAGGTTGCTGTCCTGGAAGAAAGACGTAAAGCCGCTATCGTGCAGGACGCGATCTCGGCACAGATGATCGAGCGTACCGGAAGTATTACCACGACGCAGGCACTCCAGCGCGTATCCGGTGTGACGGTGACGGACGACAAATACGTCGCTGTCCGTGGCTTGGGCGACCGCTCCGTAATCGGTCAACTCAACGGCGTGCGTCTGGCGTCATCAGATCCCGATAGAAGTACTATTCCCTTGGATTTGGTGCCGGCCTCCTTGCTAGACAACATTACGATCTACAAAACAGTGACTCCGGACAAACCAGCGGATGCCGCATCGGGGATTGTGGAACTGAAGACCAAATCCATTCCCGACAGCATGACCTTTGAGGTCATTGCCCAGTCTGGATTCAATTCCAACATCGGTATGGGGGGCAATTTCAACAGTTTTTGGAATAGTGATATGGGCGTTTTGGGGACAAAAATAAACCGTAAAGATTTGTCTCAAGACTTCCTGAACCTCGGACAACAATATCCCGATGGTCTATATTCGATCCAACGACTGATTGCCAACAGCGGCTATACGCCGGAATTACAACAAGAAGCGAATCGCATCAATGGCATCATGCGCGACTTCGACCCTGTATTGACCACCCAGGGACAGACTGCCCCGTTGAACCAAATATACTCCGCCACGTTCGGAAACAGCTATAACGTCTTTAATAAACATAAAATAGGTGTAATCCTAGGCGGAAATTACTACCGCAGAGCAACAAATATTTACGATGGAGACCTGACACAATGGAGCATCTACCAAGGCGTGCTGTCGGGAAGTCCGTATATTTACAGTGAACGGAATGTTCCCAATTTTATCACGACAAACCGGCTCGGGTTGGGGCGGTACCAGACGTATAAAGAACATACCGGCACAGAGAACCTCAACTACGGGCTACTCGGTGGCTTGGCTTACCGTTTCAACACACGCCATGAGATCAGTTTCCAATATTTGGGGAGCTGGGGTGGCGAAACCAGAGCAAGCAATCTGGCCGGCCGGTACCAATATACGGGCATGCCCGGAGAGGTGAACAGTACCACGCATTCATTGCGCCAAAGTTACCGTACGTTGCAGACCTTTAACCTGCAAGGAGAGCATAAGTTGTTCAATCATTCGTACTCACCTTCCTTAAGTTACAATTTGTCTACCTCTTCCTCTAGTCACAACGATCCGGATTACCGCTTTGCAAATCTAATCGACTATGCGCCAACGCGTCCAACGCTTTACTACAGACAAACAATGTCCGGCTCCGAACCAGAGTACGTAAATCGCCACTATGCACTTGGTTCCGGCTATGTCTATGGCTTTGGACCCTTTGGCGTTATGCAGGCCGATCCCAACGGTCGCCGTTGGCGAAATCTCAACGAGGACATCTATAACTACAAGGCCGACCTGAGTGTGCCGTTTGAACTATTCGGCAACAAGCAGGAGTTTAAGACCGGGTTCAACTACCTGAACCGCGACCGTACCTTCGGTGAAAACGTGCTTTTCCTGCCTGGATCCAATTTCCTGCAAAATTCGCTATCAGACCAGAGTGGCACGACTAATCCGACCATGTACTCTTCGGCGCCGCTCTATGATGTCCACGGGGATCTGAACAGACTAGTGAGTCCCGAAATTGTGGGCATCCGCCCGCGGACCAGTAATACTGGCGAGGGAGATTTCCAAGTAGGTGGATTCCTGTACAACATTCAGAAATCTCCTAATAATTATCAAGGATTCTTTCAGACCAATGCCTTCTATGGTATGCTGGATTTGAAGATCACCGAAGATTTCCGCTTGGCAGGGGGCGTACGCTTTGAACGTACCAACGTGCAGTCGCAGGTAGATACCTCCAACTTGTACTTGGATCCATCCCTCCTTCGCGCCAACGCGCAGGGCGAATTATTGCTCAACCCTATCAAACCCAATTCGGTATACAAACAGGGATACAAGCCTTTCTATTCAATCAATGCTACGTACACACTTAATGAATTGATGAATTTTAGGGCCGCTTTCAATACGACCCTGGCACGGCCCGAACTCCGGGAGATTACGAACGTGTTTGAGTTTGATGCCTTTCAAATGGGCCTCGTTGTTGGAAACCCAAACCTCATTAACCAAAATACCACGAATTTCGATTTCCGCTGGGAATGGTTTCCCAACCCGGGAGAAGTTATCGCCGTATCAGCTTTCGGTAAACAATTGAAGAACCAGCTGGTCAAAGTCTACAGCTTACGTACTGAAGGCCTAGCTGCTACCTTCCCTGAATATCCGGTCATTGCCTATCAGAATGATCCTAATACGGGCCGGGTGTGGGGACTGGAATTAGAATTGGTGAAAGATCTCGGCACAATATGGGAACGGGCCCAAGGATTTTTTATTGGCTCCAACATGCTCATTGCGCAAAGTGAGGTCAAAAAGACGCCAGAGCGGCTAGCCGCCAACTGGAGTGTTGACCGCAATGCGCCGGAGAATAGCCCTTTATTTGAGCAGGCCCCTTATAGCATCAACGCTTGGTTGAACTACGAAAACAAGAAGTCCGGAACCGATCTGACGACAACGTTCAATGTAGTCGGCGAGCGCTTGGTGCAGATAAACCTAACTGGCGAGCCGGATCTATACAGCCGACCAGTGCCTATGTTGGATTTTGTTTTTACCCAACGCTTGAGCCGTCACCTGACATTGAAGGGCTTTGCCAAGAACATCCTAAATCCGGACATTAAAACAGTATACGCTAATCCAAGCACCGGAGGCAAGTGGTATGGAAATGAATACGTCAACCGCGCCTTTAGACAAGGGAGTGAATTTACATTGGGTTTAAGTTATAATCTGTTTTAAAGCGTATTGAGAGTTATTAGATATGAAAAAAATGCTAGAAACAAAACGGTTGACCGCCATCACGGAGTACAACCGGCTAAGAGGAGCTCTTTTAATTTTTACTTTTGCTCTTTTACTTTTCTCAAGTTGTAAAAAAGAAAACCTCGATTACAAAGTTGATTATCGGGAATTTACAGAGGCTATCGAGCCCAGTATGGTAAGATTGGTGAATATCGGAAGAAATCGAAACCTGGAAGTCAACGGAGATTCCTTGACCAACTTCCGGTGGCCGCCGGCGAATCCCGAAGCACCTGACGAGGAAAGAACACAGGTTTTGCCGACAAAATATTTTCCCAGCACAGGGCAGCTGGGATTGACATGGACTGTTCCGAACGAATTTTTTACGCCGGAGCACGCTACCGAGATTACCTTCTATAGCGGCCCTACGCTAAATAGGATGCATCATACATTTCCTATTCATGAGGATGGCAGTCAACCGACAGACTATTATCTCCTTAAGATTGAAAGAGAAATGCATGAGGGACCTGAGGTCATCGAAGTGCCGAGAGATGTGACAGCACCATCCCGGCCCGATCATTTTAAAATTCGGTTGCTCAACTTTGCGCAGACCTTTGACAATTATCTGGTAACCGCCGAGAACCTCATGGCGCCGATGACATTGGCTTATGCCGATGGTACGCCGGTGTCGCCCGAGACGACCAATGTGCCTATTGGTCAATGGTCCGAATATGTAGAAGTGCCTTATGGCACCTACCAATTTAAAGTGCTCACGCAAGACCAGCGACAAGTGCCTATGGCCACCACATCACCGACAATCCATGTTACAACCTCTGCTATTCCTGACATGACACAACGGGATCCCAATGATGCCCGGTCTCCGGCGAGTACCGGACTTGTTTATGCAGAGCTACAAACCTTCCAGCCGGGTGGCATTTACAGCATCGCCGTACATCCTTATACCATGAAATACAATGCTCCCGGTGCCGGCAATGCATTTACAGTAACCGATATCATACAAAACGCTTTTCAGGTTATTACCGATCTCTCTGCGCCCCTGAACAATAGTTATGTGAGGGTGCAACTGGTCAATGCTACGCTGAACAGCTCTCCTCTACGACTAGAACTGAGCCAAGAACGAACCACCGAGGCTGTACCATCGGAGCGCTATTCCGACTACGTAATTTCTCTGGTAGGATCACGCATGTTGCAGGTGAAAGATCCATCCGGGAATGTCGTCATTCATCAGGAAGCACAGCTGCAGGCCGGCAAGAATTACAGCCTCTGGGTATATACCGGTGAAAATCAGGAACTACAGAGCCTTTTGGTCTCCAACAACTTGGCTTCCAGCGAAATGTTAGGCAATAGCGACAGCAATGGCAACTATGGCGATCCTTTCAGACGATACTACCCCTTCCCGTTTACATACCGCTTCCTCAATCTTTTGACCGGTTTCGAAGAGGTTACCTTGACCAATCAGCTGGGCATACCCTACGGTAGACCAGCCTCGCATTTGCTACAAGGTGTAGCTAAAGATGACAACCCCTACTATTTCAATATAGGGTCGGATCAGTATAGAGAGCAGTGGTTTATGCTGTACCAATCCAGTCCAACGGAACTTCCGGGCAGGTGGATCAGCGAGGTTACTGGCCTTTCTACCAAAGCCATGATTGCTGACGAAACACTGTATACGCGGGCCAACCGAAATGTACCCAATGCCGAACCGGGGGTTTATACAGTCGCCGCTATCGGAACCTTTAATGATGGGCAAAAGAATGCCAAGATTATGTATGTCAAACACACGAAATAATTATGAAACGTAGTAGACAAAAGATGAAAGTTATTCCTTACTCCCTACTCCTTCTTCCATTATGCTTGCTTCTAGTGAATAGTTGCCGGAAGACCGAGTATCGCACGGTGGATAGTCCCGCCTATATACGGATATTCAACAGCCTAAATATTCCGGTCAATGTTGTCAACAAAGACGACCCGGCCTCTTTTTTGTGCCTATTTATCGATCCGGAATTTGATGAGAACGGCCATCCCATAGGAGGCTTGATGGAAGGCGATTTCTTGGACGTCCGGGCACGGTATGCCTCCCCGAATCCCACCCATGTGGGTGTATCCAACTCGCCCTACAACCCCGAGTTTCCGGGGAAAGAACTGTATCCGACAGCGCCCATCCTGAATGGTTACGACTTGACCAACTGGGCACAGATTTCATCGGGAAAACGGCGCTTCCTTTTTATGCACCGCCCACGCAATACGGAGCCCTTTGCAGAGCTGAACCCCAATATGGTTTCGGTATGCGTCGATACCACCATCAATCTGGCCGAAGGTGAGATCTACACCATGCATGTACTGCTGGAGAACTTTGAGAAAAAGACGACTACCCTTTATGCACGGCAGGAGAGTTTCCACAAACAACCCTTCGCGGATACGGCGGCGTATGTTAATTTTTACAATCTCTCTTCCGAAGGCTTCTGGTCTTCCCCTTACAAAGGGATCGGAGATCGTGGCACGTCGATGGAGGCTGGAATTCCTGATATTGTCAATGTGTTTTTTAGCCATGTGTCAACCACGGAAAACGAAAATGGCCAAGAGGTACACGCCTATATCCCCGGCTATACCAAAAACTATATCGGTACCCTAACACGGGATATCAGCGGAACCCGTGTTACGCCTTATTATGGGTTCCCCATTTTTATGCGGGAGGGCGAAACCATCCATACCAAATCCTGGCAGTTCCTGCAGTTCTTTGCGCCGAGTATGCGCGGGCTAGAGCAAAGCTTCCGGCAAGGCAACATTAATTACCCGCCACGTGTGGACATCAGGCAACACAACAGTTTTTACAACGAATATGTGTACCTGGAACTGACGGACAATCCCCGGCCGGAGTCCAATGTGAATATGCGGACACCTGTGGAACGGCTGACATTACCGAATCTGTTGCTGAACGTACATTCCGGCCGCAATAATCCCCAGACCTTCGGATCGGTCAGTTCCATCGAATATATTAACGGCTTTGTATACCTCACGACTATACAGCGCACTTTTCCGGCCCCGATTTATGAATAAGTCATGAGATATAAGATTACAGATATGAGAAATTACCTTTCCTTGCTCCTTGTTGTGTGTACCTTCCATATGCTTAGTTGTGACCGCCAAGATCTGACAATAGACCAAGAACGGGAAAGGATCCTGCGGAATGGGGCGGAGTTTTTACGCAACAATTACGACTTCTCCCTATTCAATGCAGCGATCAAACTGGTAGGGTTAGACGAAACGCTTCGCGACAGCGAAGGATCTTACACGATTTTTGCTCCTACCAACGCAGCATTCAACGCAGAAGGGATAGAGTTTCCCAGTGATTTTGAGAAAATGGACCGGGATAGCCTGCGCTTCATGCTGGAGTATCATATATTACCTACAGCAGTTTACCTAAACGATATAGGCTATGGACAGGCTGATCAGTTGCAGGAAAATCTGACAGGTCGGTATCTGCATTTGGCCAGAGGGTTAAAGCAATGGGAAAATATAGAACCGCCTTTCTACGTCAATGGTGTCGAATCTAAAATTGCCAATAACAACGTGAACCTTTCCAATGGCGTGTTGCACGGACTGGACAACGTACTAAAGTACCAGCCCGGCACCGTTCGGGAATATTTGGAGAACTTACCGGATCATGGCCTTTTTGTTGCTCTGCTTAAACACTTTGATTATTGGAACCGTATTGACGATGGAGAAATTTGGACCATTTTTGCACCGACCGATCAGGCATTGATTGCCAGAGGACTCACGGCGGAGGAGATACCGAATCTGAATCCGGCAGACTTCCATGTTGATATATTGCTTAAGGGCTATGTCCATTCCAGACAACATATTTTGCGATCGGATTTGACCGTGGTGGATCACTTGGGCGGAGCGTTGCGGGAACCTAGCCCCGGTGGCGGATATGTAATCAGCCTCGACGACAGAGGGTTCAGCCTAAGTGGTCCCGTACCCGGGGTCAGTAATTTCACCTTCATCCGTATGGCAACTTTTTCGGGGATTAACCAGAACAATTATAAGGCAGACAACGGTGTGATACACGCCCTGAGCGGGATGGTTATTTATCCAGACGAAGCAAGACGACAGTAAAAGCACGTAAGAATTATATTATGAAACGAGAAAAAAAATATCTATATATGGTTGCCGCGCTGTTATGTATAATCGGTACATACAGTTGTAAACAGGAGTTTTTCCCTCCCGAAGTGGGGGCACCTATTCCCATAGATCAAGATAATACCGTCTATCCTGCATTATTGGAGGCATTGCCGGAAACGGGTTATGAGACTTTTAAAGCGATATGGAACCGAAGCGAAGTCAAAGACCTTATTGCTACCGGTGAATACGGTAAAGAGACTTTCACCTACTTTGTCCCTCAGGACGATGTATTGGCTGCTGCGGGATACACACCTGTCACTATACAGGGAATGTCTCGCGCACGCTTAGATACCTTGGTTCGTATGCATGTGATGCGCTCGAAAATCGTGATAGCAGGTTTACCCGTCGGCACCGATCTCTCTCTTAACAGCCTACTTCAAATCCAAGAATTTCCGGTGAGCAGCGAAGAGAACTACATCTTCCGTCACTATTTACACAAAGATGCTGAGGGACTGATCCACAACGGCGACCCGATGGGGATAGTGAACGAACTACCAGTGAACAACGGGAGCGCTGTACTCGTAGACCGGTTGCTAAATTTGCCTGATAAGCAGATGATTGATATTATTAAAGGTGATGACAGATTTAGTCTATTTTTGGAAGCAATGGATCTAAACATTGCCATGCGCGTGAACTTTCATATCGTGAATTGGTACACAGACGGAAGTTTTATGCATCGAGCACTATATGAATATCCCTACATCTTTGACGCAAGTACCGTGCCGGAGAGCTATAGACCTGATTTTGTATCGTCGACCTTATTTTTACCCACTAATGAAGCTTTTCATCAAGTTGGCATTCATACCGTCGAAGACGTCATAGCACTTAGTCAACGTACTGATATAGGCGACATCTGGGGTAATCAGAAAACACCGTTAGAGAATGTGCTGCATTTGCACACCCTAAAAGGAGACGCTGTCATTTTTACCAATAATGATTATAATCGACCGGATTACCCGGTGTACGTAGAGGTTTCGAATGCTCCCAATCCCTCGTCAAACCCAATTTTTTTTGCACACGATTTTTTAAATCCTCAGTTTTCGCAGTCTAGAGCGCTCATACCTTACAGTTTTAACATACGTGCCAATGATAATAAAGTAACCGTACAGGCTGTAGGTTCGGCATACGAGCCTGCTACCATTTCTGAGACGATCATGACGTGGCAAGGACCGGTACACATTGTGAATAGGTTGATTATTGAAGAAGGGGTCGAGTTATAACATTTTATGTACAATTAATTAAGCGATAATATGCGACGATTTACAATAGCAATAGGCATCGTGGGTTCAATAAGCTTGTTCTCCTGTTCAAAGGATGACAATATCCTTGTCGAAGAACCAGACTATACTACGCTGACCTATGTGGTTGAAGATAACTTTAACCTTTCGCACTTATTTTTTGCGTTAGGACGGACGGGCTTGGATGAAGAACTGGTGAAACCAGGGCCATATACGCTATTGGCCAGCTCCAATACAGGATTCCAAAATGCCGGATTAGGCTCCCAGACTTCACTCTTTAGTCTGCCTGTGTCCGTTCTGACACAGCGGGTGCAATACCACATCCTTCCTGAGAAGATCTCCTTCACGGATCTTCCACTGGAAGCTAATCAGGAGCTAATGACTGTGACAGGCAAACCGATCTTTGTCAGCAAAGTGGCGCAGGATCAGGATACCTTGACCTTGATCAACGGTACAGAGCTGAGCATGACCGATTTCGAGGCTTCGAATGGATATCTACAGGTGATAAATGGCTTTTTACAACCTTTCGTTTACGAAAACGTAGTTGACAATATCATTAACCTCCCTGAGCTGACCATGTTCTATCGGGCCATACAAAAAGCCGGTTTGGAAGAGCAGATCCGTAACGCACAGGGGCAAACGATCTATGCACCTAGTAACACGGCTTTTGTCTCAGCTGGATATGCCGATCTGCGGGCGATAGACGCCACAGATCCAGCGACGTTGCGACAGCTCGTGCTCAGGCATATCGTAGGAGAACGCCTGTTTATGCAGGATTATATCCTCAAGGCTGAAGTCTCCGCCAACAATTATCCGCAGATCATGTTGGACGAAAGCACCGTTACTATCAACATGTCGAGACGAGCCGGCGGCTTCCGGCCTATTAACAGCATCACACTACGCGGTCCGCGAAACACGGCAAACATTTCAGTAGGCACACGCGACCTGATTACGAACAACGGCATTATCAACATCATCAATGGAGTTGTTCAGTAATGTTAATTTACAAACACATAAAAATAGAAGAGTTGTATAATGAAAATCTATATAAATAGTATTTACGGGAGGATAAGCGGCTTTTTATGGCTTCAGTTGATTATGCTCTGTCCTTTTGTCGCTTTTTCCCAGGAAACCGGTGGATCGATGCTCGGTCGGGTTTTGGACCAGTCGGGCGCGCCTGTGGTAGGAACAACCATAACGGCAGTGCACGTACCGTCTGGGACACGCTATTCCTTATCTACAGATGCAGATGGACGCTATGTGTTGGATAACTTGCGCATAGGCGGGCCTTATGAGGTGACAGCTTCCCAGATTGGGCGATCTCCGGTTTCCCGAACCGACATTACGGTAAGACTCGGTAGTGCGCAGCGCGTAGATTTCACATTGGTGGACGACGTACAGCAATTGGAAACTGTAGCCATTACGGCCCGGCAACGTTCCGATCGGGCCAATACGTACGGAACTGGCCAGAACATCTCCCGGGAGCAGGTACAAGGTATGCCGACCATCAGCCGTTCGGTGACCGATATCACGCGGCAAGTGCCACAAGGGAGTAGGGACAACAGTTTTGCAGGAACGAACTTCCGCTATAATAACGTGACCATAGATGGTGCCATCAACAACGACGCCATCGGATTCAGTCCCTCTTTGGGTGGACAGACCGGTACCTCCGGCATGCCCGGAAGTAGCACGCGGACAAACCCCATTTCTTTAGACGCTATTCAGGATATGCAGGTATATCTAGCACCGTATGATGTGAAAATTGGTAATTTCACGGGGGGATCCGTCAACGCCGTGACACGCAGCGGGACGAACAAAGTTGAGGGATCAGTATACGGCTACGGACGCAACGCAAGCATCACAGGAAATGACAGGGTAGGCTCTTTGGGTAAAATGGATAGCGATTTTCATGACTTCCAAACCGGTCTGCGTCTAGGTTTCCCAATTCTGAAAAATAAATTGTTCTTCTTTACGAACCTCGAGTTTACTTCCCGCAACGATCCCACCCAGTTGATCGCCGGAACCGAAGAAACGGCCCATATCCTCACTGTGCAAGACGCTGCGGTACTGAGCGAGACCGCGAGAGCCCGCTATGGTGATATTTTCGATATCGGCACATCTGGCCTTTTTGTAAACAAAAGCAGATCAACGAAACTATTCAACCGCATAGACTGGAATATCAATGAACGGCACCAACTGGCCATTCGTAACAACACCATTTTCAGCAGCGCGACACACATGGACCGGGATCAACAGGACTTCCGTTTCTCCAGTATGGCTTTTGATCAGACCAACAATCAGGTCAGTACCGTCGCAGAGCTAAAGAGCCGCTTCCGCAATAATCTTACGGGCAATTTTATTGTAGGATATACCTCCGTCCACGACTACCGGGATCCCCAGAGTGATGCCAGTCTGCCCCAAATCCAAATTCAGGGAAGGACGCCGGGAACAACCATTTATCTCGGCACGGACCGCGAAGCCAGTATCTTTAACATGAAACAACGCACCCTGGAGTTGACCGCCAACCTAAACTGGAACATCGGCAACCAACGCTGGACTTTTGGTACGCATAACGAACTGTATGGGATAGATTATGGTTTTGTAAATGGCTGGAACGGCCGTGTGGACTTCCTAAGCATCGAGGACTTTCTGGATGAGAACAAGTCGCCATATCGGGTACGGGGAAGCTACAATTACCAGAATAACAACCGGGATTTTATCATGGACAATCCGGCAGCAAGCTTTAATGTCAACATGTACAGTGTCTATGTGCAAAATGAGATCAGGATCAGCAATGGCCTATTGGTGACACCGGGTCTGCGTGCGGATCTAGCTCATCTTCCTACCCTACCGACATTGAGCGAAAAGGTACAGAGCATGTTGCCTGATCCTGATTTTGGCAGAACATATTCCTATACGCCTGTTAACAGGATCCGCAATGACTTTTTGAACAGGGTGCAGTTATCTCCAAGGATAGGTGTTCGCTGGGAAGCCTTAGAAAATCAAAAACTAGTCATTCGGGGCGGGGCAGGTCTATTTACGGGCAGGATACCATTTTCCTGGTTGGCGTATGCCTATTATAATACAGGCTTGACGTACGGCGCCTTTGACCAACGCGCAGAAAACAAGCCATTTGCTCCAGGAAGTGATGCTGTCCGGCCAAGTGAAAACGGTTTGGCAGACTTTATCGCTCAAAATGGTGTAGTGATCAATGACCGTAATAGCGGTAAGACGCAGGTGGACCTCGTCGACAATGGGTTTACCATGCCGCAGGTGTTCCGCACAAGTCTAGGAATAGATTACGCGGCGGGTAGCGGCTGGGATTTCACGCTGGAAGGAATGTTTACAAAAAACATCAAAGACGTCATGTTTCAGCAGATCAACAACCGTGATTTTACCTTGTGGTACGGATACGATAATAATCGTCAACAGCCTGTTTACGACGGTACGGTAGATGCACGTTTTACCAATGTGTATATGCTCAGCAATACAAGCCAAGGGTACCGCTATAGCGTAACAGGTACGATCAAAAAGCGTATAAGCAGTCTGTTCAACGGTTCGGTTAGCTACACCTTCGGCGAGTCGAAAGATATCTCCAACGGCGTACGTAATTCGATGGAATCCAACTGGCAGCTGAACCAGTCGCTAATCCCGAACAGCCCTGAACTGGCCTACAGCAACTTTGACATCCGGCACCGCATCGTGACCAGCTTCAGCTATACCCACGGCTGGAAAACCGCCGGCCGTACCAGCGTCAACCTGTTCTTCTCGGCACAGTCGGGATCGCCGTTCACCTACGGTATTGTGAACAACAGCATACAGGGGCTGCCCCAGCAGGTATCGCTCGTTTATATCCCCACGCAGGCAGAGGCTATCAACTACTTCAAGGACATTGCCGGCGGACAGACCGCCCAGCAGCAGGCGCAGGCGTTCAATACCTTCATCGACGGCAACGAGTACCTGTCATCCAGACGTGGCGACTTTACCGAGCGCAACACCGGGCGTACACCATGGAACGTACAGGCAGACCTGAGACTGGCACACGACCTGCCGGTCACCAGAAGCGGACAGTTCCTGACCCTATCGGCGGATATCGTAAACCTGACCAACCTGCTCTACAGGGAATGGGGCGTGCAGTATTTCTCACCGAACACGTTCAACTCGACCAGTTCGGTAGGGCTGACCCCGACCCTGTTCCCGCCGCAGCAGAACGCGGGCAACTGGCCCGTGTTCACCTTCAGCGATCCGGGAAGGCCGTACAGTATTGATTATTTCAACTCCAGAGCACAGGTACAGCTCGGGGTGAGATATACATTTTAAAACACACCAAGAAACCCGCCCCGTTCCATCAGCCGGGGCGGTACAATACTTCGGGCCGGAAATCAGCGGCCGGCCCGGTATTGTCTATTTGGTAAGTTCGATATGCAACAGTCACCCGAATGGATTTCCACTTCCCCTAGGTATCCATTTTTTCTTACTAATCATTCTACGTTCGTCAGCGGAATGGGCTGTTCCAGCTTCACCGACTCCATCGTTGTTGAGTCGCTCAACACTTGATTGAACCATTCCTCGGATCGCTTCGTACCCGTTCGCTCCATCAGGAAACGTCCAAGCTCGATCACATCTGTGTTAGCCATGCGTACCGAACCATGAGACTCAGCCTCACCTAAAGATTCGAGGTCAGTAGTGCCATGTATGGTATAAGGCATCTTGTATATGATGCGAGCTCGCCCCATCGGATTTCCGGTCTGACCGGGCCGCTTATAGCTCTCATCCCGTGCCCATTCGCTATCTGGCGGTGTCCAATCGGGATTCCAGTCGATCTGGTGTATTTTGAAGTCGCCCTGAGGGGTAGGGTGTCCCTGTTTACCTACCGATATAGCATATCGCTTTATCGTATCGTCTCCTTCAATTGCATATAGCTGCCGTTGCGATATACTGATCACCAGTCGAGTTTCGGGCAGCTCAGGCTGGGTATCATTCTTGGTTTCGGAGGTCCTATCCCTACAAGAACTGTAAAAAACTACTGCTAAAAACAAAAAAAAGTAACGCGTAGTGTGCATAATTCTTGATTTTATTTTCTAAACCTGCAAAAAGCACACCAAATTTGAGGGTTATCGTGTTATCTAAAACCAATACACCGAAACATCTGGTAGGGACATTATTCTTGGTCTGACAGAGGCTGCGCAGAACTATCTTGAGATAAAAAGCTTTCATTCAGCCACTTTAGCTGACTGTAGGACCGAACAGCTTTCAGTTTTGTTTCGATCTCTTTCTCTTGAATCTCAATTAGACTATTTTCTCGCGTATTTATCAAAAATAAGGAACTTTCTCCATTACTATATTTAGTCTCTTCGGCGCTTAGTAACTTTTGTTGGTTTGCTGCGGCAAGTGCCATCGTTTGGAGCTGCTGTTGATAGTTGATGATTTCGTTCTTATAGTTCTCGATCTTCGTCAGTATCTCCTGTCTCTTAAAATCAATATCTAATTGGTTTTGGACCAATTTATGGCGTGTTATACGGTAATCGGCGCGCGCCTGTCGGAGAAATATGGGGATCTCAAGCTTAATGCTATACTGATAGTTGTCCAGAAATAGCGGGAAGACATCTGTTTTATAATGTTGTTTGTTTAAAAAATTATAGGTGAAATCTATCTTTGGCAACAATGCCTGCCGTTTCAGTCGTTGTTCGCTGGTTAGGATAACCTGTTTTTGTAAGTACACGCGCAAGGAAGCATGAGCGTCTATTAGTTGCGCTTCCACGTCAGCTAAGAGTCCCGGATATAAATCTTTCAAGTTGTAACCGCCGAGCCGATCCGAAGGGACGGTCCACTCGTTCAATTCCCGTATCTCGTGGTTTTCTGTCCAGAGAAAAAGTTGTAGCTCCTGCGTATTTTTCACAAAATCCAAATACGCTTGTTGTTCACGTAGTCTATAGGTTTGCAACTGTGTCAAAGCTTCCGTAGTGTCAATTGCTGCGCTCTCTCCATATATATGGGATTTGCGAACCATCTCTATGCGTAGCTGATTAACCTTAACGGCTTCGGATAATAGCGTAAGGGACTCATATGATTTAGCCCATTGCCAGTACACACTTTCTGCTTCCGCTAGAAGAGCGTTGGTAAGCATAACTTGCTCTGCTTCTGTCATCCTCAGTGCAGCTTGGGCCTGATCCAGTATCGCTCTTTGTTGATTATAAATTAGATTTCGCGCTAAAGGCACTGTTACGCCAAACTGATACAAACCGCCTCTTGTATCGCTGTTATTGAGCTTCTGTCCTTCTATGTGATTAAAAGACCCCTCGAACATTACACCATACCAAGTAGGTATCCGTAAATGAACGTTACTTTCCTCATAATAGTCTACTCGGTCAATGGTTTTGGCCCCGGTCTTCGCACCCAGTACAGGGTCAACTTGTCCTCTTGCTCGCTGTACTTCCGCCCGCGCAATTTCTTGATCCATCTGATAGGATTCCGCCAAAGGATGGAAATGCTTAACAATAGTTAGAAATTCAAGCAAGGACAATTGATGATATTGCTGTCCAAATATAAGCTGGCAGCTAAAGCCCATTGACAAAAGAAGTATGATTATTTTAGGTATGAATTTCTTCATTTTTTCAACACTTGCTTTTCAGATTCGGACATATAATAATCGGGAGGGAAGCCATTGATGTTACGCCATAACTCGTACCAGATCGGTACGTCGTTCAATATGGCTATACCCTGCGTTCCAGTGCCTATCTTGATTTGAGGCGGCCAGGGTTTCGATTCACTATCGGGAACAACTAGCGCACGAAAAGCTCCACTCGGACTGATATTACTCTCCACTGCAATTACTCTCCCAGCAAACGTACCATAGCTGCTGTTTGGCCATCCAGAGAATACGATGGCGGGAAAACCGTCAAAGATACACATGACACGTTGACCTACCTTGAACAGCGGTAAATCAACAGGTTTGATACTTATTTCAACCGCGTACGCAACATCCGAAGGAACAACGGTGCCAATACTCTCGCTCTCTTTGAGAATTTCGCCAATACCAGATTTGTTGAGCTGTATAACCTGGCCATCCTGAGACGCCAGCACAAAATATAGTCCCTGTCGTACCTGATAATTGGCCATTTGGTTTTCGAGTTTCGCTATTTCTCCATTATTGTTCTCAATCTGTCCTAAACTCTGAAATCTATCGCCCTCCATTTTGCTTAGCTTTTCTGCGTAATCTTGTCGCGTGGCCTGCTGTTCGATGGCAGCATTAAGGATATCCTGCTTTGTTTGCATTACCTTGTTTTCGGCGGATGTTCTTTTTGCGATGGCATTACGGTAGGCAAGGGTGCGCTGCTGAAATTGGGTCAGCGAAACGAGTCCCTCTTCGTACATTTTCTTTTGTCGATTGTATTGATCTTCACTAAGGGATAGTTCTGCTTCAATTGCTTGTAACTCGGCTTGCTCGCCGTCTAGTCGGCTTTCAAGCTGGTCTACTTTTACCTCTAGTTGCTCGAGTTTGAGGTCTCGTACCGACCTTAGGGCCGCTATTTGGCTGTCCGTAGTAGCTATCTTCGCTTGGTAGTAACTGCGCACCCCATGTTTAGCTGTAACTTGCTTCTGGGTGCGCTCGATTAAATTGGGATCCATATAGGCATCCTTTATTTCGGCAAGTTGTAATATAGTATCACCTCTCTTTACGAAATCTCCGTTTTTAACATGCCACTTGATAATCTTTCCCGGTATGGGTGAGTTGAGCTGCTGCGGACGTTGATCCTGATACAGCGTGCTAACTTTTCCTGTTACTTTTATATTTTGTGTCCATGGCAGAAATAGCACGACAACTCCGAACGCAAAAAAAATGCTAAACCACTTTTTGGCGTTATCCTTTTTATGGATGTGATATATTTTGTCTATTGATTCTAATTTTCTCATTTATATATGATAAGATTATCTATCGATAGGTTACAATTTTTCCATATTCAAGCATAAGATGCTGATCAGCCTCGTGGATCAATTTTTCATTTTCCGAAACGATAACGACTGTGGTGTGTTTCTTTATTTGGCGTAGGTAATCCACTAATTTTTCTGAGAAATCTTGATCCATTCCTTCAATCGGATCTTCCAAAATAAGCAGCCTGTTTGACCCAAGGAGAGCTCGTAATAACAGAATTTTCTTTTTTGTACTAAAAGATACTTCTGTATCCGTCTCCCTTATTTTTGTATTGAGATCTTTGGTAAATCGACTAGAGAAATTTTCTATACCGAGTTTTTCCGTCAGTTTCAATACGTCCGCCGGCTTCACATCCGCCCGCCCCAGTTGGATGTTTTCAAATACTGTAGCTTTAATCAATGGCATGTCTTCGAGGTAAACGCCAATCTGTTCGCGTAAGACAGTCTTGTCCATATTGCGTATGGCCACCTTGTCAAAAAGAATGTTGCCCGAGGTCGGTTCATAAAATCCAGCAATGAGGTTAAGCAGAATTGTTTTTCCTGCCCCGAGATAGCCTGATATTACCGTCATACTATTACTTGCAATTTGGGTGGTAATTTCCTTCAGAATCGGCTTGTTATCGACAAATGAAAAATTGACGTCCACAAGATCGATTTGCATACCCTGCCCATTTTTGTGAGACGGTGCTAATTGAGCGTTAGGCTCTTCGTCAAGATTCAAGACTTTATCCAATTTGGTCAATGACGTAACGACATCGTAATAACTCTCTAGGTTTATAATCAGCTTTTCTACGGCGGCCATTATCGTCAGCAGAACTATTTCTGTCGCGATAAAAGCACCTATATTGAGTTGTTGTGTAACCAATAAATACGTGCCAATGGACAACAAGAAGAAAGTAATAATGACTTTAAACCCAATAATTGCTTTATATTGCAATATTAAAACTTTAAAATGCGACGTGCGGTTTTCAAGATAGTCGCCTACACGTTGGTCTGTTCCTCCCAAATGTAAGTCTGTTCCAGAATTTATCTTAAATGTCTTCACCGCTCCAGCAATATCTTCTAACCAAGAAGCAACCTCATATTTGCTTTCACTCTCTTCGAGGCTTGACTGGATACCCGAATGCATAGTCTGTCTAAAGATAATAATAACAATAATGATTACTAATGCCCCAAAAACCAAAAACCACGGGTGGTAAAAAGCCAATAGTATTAGCCCCAAAACAATTTGAATAAGCGCTGTTGGAATATCCAATAGGATTTTCGAGACCGCTTTTTGGAGATTCTGCGTGTCAAAAAAGCGGTTAACTAATTCGGGTAAAAAATATTTTTTGATGTTTTGAAGGTTAACTTTGGGCAGTTTTTCCGCAAAGGCAATAGAATATTCTACAAAGATCTTTTGCTCAATCTTTTCAATTATTTGCATAACCTTAAGCCGAAAATATCCCGTTAACCAGGTGCCGATTACGACAAAGGCGATCAATAAATAAAGAGACGTCACCATAGTTGCTCCCATGGCATAGTTTACGATGGCCTGTATGCCCAGTGGAATACTTAGCTGTACCAATCCTGCGAACAATGCATAAATATAAATATTTCCAACGTCGCTTTTTTCCTTGGTAATGTGTTTAAATAAATTTCTGCTGGTTACTTTCAGGTCTTTATCTCGAAGCATAGTATTTCATTATCCAATTAATACGCTAAATTTTATTAAACCCATCACTTATCCTGCAGGATTTAGTCAAATCCTCGCAAAAATATTATTTATCATAAGTTTTTCACAATAAAATCCCCCTGTTTTTTATGAAATGGCATTTAAATACAGGCTGGACAGAAATCAAAGCTTTTTCTGCATCATGTCGAAGTATTTTGTAGTAAAAAATAATCCTTTTCGAAGTTAACGCGGCAAATGCAAAATTATTAAAACTTTTTCATGCCCCGGTTGATACTATATAGTAAGCATACAAGAATTATATAAAAAGACACACTCACATTCCATCGCAACTTTCGTCTGGAGATAAGGGGCATGATATTCTAGTTTAAAAAGTTAACAAAGTAAATATGACGTACTACATCACTAACAATCTTTTAGAAATAAACGGTCTGCTCAGTAAGTTATCACCGGCTCAGTACAGCACAAAACTAAAGATCCTAACACAGGCGTCTATTGGTCAGCACGTACGCCATATCATTGAATTCTATCAATGCTTGCTTCATGCCGAACATCGGAAAGAGGTAAACTACGATGAACGCCAACGGAACTTAAAGTTGGAAACTGATATTGATTTCGCTTCGGAAACTATCAATGGATTAGTAAATACCTTGTCTAAGGTAAAGCAAGATTTTCCCATAACCTATGTGGCGGATTATTCCACTTCCGACGATGAGGCGCCCTTATCCATCCAGACCACTTTCTATAGAGAGTTAGTCTATAACCTTGAACATAGCATACACCACCAGGCCCTTATCAAGGTTGCTATCACTGAAATGAATTTAACGACTTTAATAGCGGAGAATTTTGGTTATGCTCCATCAACCATACGTCATTTGAAGAGATGTGCACAGTAACTTACATACCAACCCTAGACGGGTTTTATTTCACATCAAGTAGAGATGAGAAAGCCAGCAGAGCCACTATACCTCCAACGCAATATCAGGTTGATGGCATTGATCTCATTTATCCGAAAGATGAAATAGCAGGAGGAACTTGGATTGCTGCCGATTATAATGGTCGCACCGCCTGCCTTTTAAATGGAGCGTTCCACAACCATGCGAAGCAGAAAAGCTATACGCGGAGCCGGGGCCTGGTCCTTCTAGAGAGTTTTAAACACAAAAGCATACATGAGTTCTCAAACGTAGTCTATCTGAATGACGTAGAGCCATTTACCATGATTAGTCTTATTCACCTGCCAGGGATTAGGTCCGAATTCACAGAGTTTAGGTGGGATGGTACGAGCAAGCATCTAAGGCGGCTGGACATTTGCAAAAGCCAAATTTGGTCTTCGGCTACGTTGTACAGTTCCGAAATTCAATTACAGCGCACGGCAGTATTTAAAGAGTGGATCGCGAAATTTAAAGACGTAGACGGGCGGAACATCTTGGCGTTTCACAGCAGGAAACACGGGCTCGATACCTCACACGATATTATAATGAAGGGTGAGGACGACTTAATGACACTGAGTATTTCGCAGCTTCATTTTAAGAATGGAAATCTTGTATTTAGGTATTACGATATCCTGAATGACAAGGTCCATGTAACAGAACTTTAGAAAACCGTACCAATAGCCCAAATTTAATGGCATACTTTTTTCTGTAACTTTGCATAGACATATTGGCTGAAATTTAGATGTGATGGCTAACAAAACTACAGACAAGAAAAATTCCTACCTTCCAGTGGCATGGGAATACCGTGAAGGTATCGAAGAGCAGATCGATAAAAAAAATAGCGGAAAAGTGTTCTATTTTGACGAGGACAACAAACTGGAAGAAGCAGGAGGAAGGTTGATTTATCACGAAAAACAAAGATTGATATGAAGCGCTCTTCCAAAGCAGAAAACATACTGGCTCAGATCAATAGCGAAACTAAGCTGGGAGACCTACGAAAAATTGCGGGGGAGATCAAGAAGGACCACGAAGTGGCTTTAGAACTTTGGTCGACAGGTCAATTTTTACCCCGACAGCTTGCCATTTTGATTATGGACAAAAAGCAACTTTCCCAAGAACTCATCGACAATTTAGATAACGACATTAGACAACATAATGACGATGAAAAACTTCAATTAATTGACTGGTTAATGGCAAATCAACTTTCCAAAGACAAAAGGACGATCTCATTAATGGAGACTTGGGGAAACAGCCAGTCTGTCCTACAAAGGCGAGTTTTTTGGTACTATCAAGCCCGTTTACGTTGGGTTGGGCAAACGCCCCCACCAAACACGGAAGAATTGCTTTCTAAAATCGAAACAAGCATTGAAAAAGAACTGCCGGAAGTCCAATGGGCAATGAATTTCACCGCGGCTCAAATCGGAATTTTTGAAGAAAAATACCGTTCGCGATGCATTGCCCTCGGAGAACGTACTGGGTTATATAAAGACGAAGTAGTTGCTAAAAATTGTACCCCTAATTATTTGCCTAAGTTAATAGCGATTCAGGTAGATAAGCACCTGTCCGCCCGGTGAACCAAATATTTAGTCGTAGTATTGATTAGTTGTCATAAGACAAGGGTTTTCCTTTTTCTATGTTATAGCTTTGAACCAATACCAAAACAGAGGTCGCTAGAGGCTAAGCATGTGAGCCGTTAGCGGTATCGTAAAAACGGTTGACAAATACTAAGCCGACAGACAAAATCAACGCATAAAAATATCAGATAAATGGAACGAATAGAACAAATTAACTACATCAAAGCCCCCGCCACGTTAGTATATGAAGCACTCACCACAGAAGAAGGCTTAGGACATGTATGGACGAATAAATTGAAAGTAAAACCGGAGACTGGTTTCATAAATGAGTTTGATTTTAACGAAGGGTACCTCACAAAAATGAAAATAATTGAATTGCAAGAAAACGATAAAGTCGTTTGGGAGTGTATAGCATCTGATGAGGAATGGGTAGGGACAGGAATTTCTTTTGACCTTTCAGAAAAAAATAATGTCACAACCGTCGTCCTCAGACATTATAATTGGAGAGAACTGACGGACTACTATAGGTGGTGCAGCTATAACTGGGCGATGTTCCTTTATCGTTTAAAGGGGTATTGCGAAAACGAAATAACGTCTGCATACCAGGAAAACAAGACCTAGCATATTGCTTTCGCGCTAATCGTCGTTTTCGGTATCATTCTGGGGTTGAGAGTAAGAAGGCGGGTCGCTGGCCGGAAAAGTTTGCTCAAGTTGTTCATCTATTTTTTCTTCTTGCTCTCTTCGTTCATTGTCTTCCTGGTTTTGATCCTCGTCGCGTCCGGGAGCATTTTTATCTGGGTCTTTCATAGCATCTTCTTTAATTGCGGGAAAGCTTATTCCTTCCGCGAATAGAACAATAACCTGAAGCCTTTGTTTTTGCAAAGCTTAAGTATTTTATAATTTCGAAGTTGTCTCCCCTCCCAATAGGAGGGGAGTGGCTGGTCCTAATGCCCTTTCAATGATAGATATTGTGGAACCTTCGGTACTGTAAATATACCCGAGAGCACACTCATGGTCCCCATAAGGACATGCCACAGCCAAGTGCGATCATTAAATCCAAATATCCACGGAGATAATAAAAGAAACAGGCCTAATATGACGTCCATAGATAAATGAAACTTCATCGGGATGACACGGATCACGCCTCCCTCATACCGAGTAAAGAGGCTCAGCATAACGACGAGCGCGCCGCTCGCAATAAATACAAACTTTGCACTCTGGATATCTTGAAACGCCAAGATCCATGGACCTGCCAATAAAATTACTGCCGCCCCATAGTCTATAAAGGCGTGCGCGTTGGTGGGAATGACTTTTCTCATAGCTTTACTTTTATAAAAGGAACGCTTCGAGGGGATCTATGGTTTTGGCACCGGATAATTTTAGTCATATTTTTACTGATTCCGTTTTCTCCCTGCCTGAAATTGATAGAATCCTCGGCGGGTACAACCCAGGTAAGAACGAATTAGTTTTTGTAGTTTATTGATGAAATAGTTCTTTTACTTCGACAATCTCAAAATCGCTATTCGATTCAATAAGATGTTTAAGTATTGGTATATGCCCTTGCCCAAAGATAACCAATATAGCTTTGTCTGTTGGTTGCACTGCTCTCAAAATATTTGTATATATACGAAGGTTTGTCTTATACCATTCCGAAACCAAATCAGTTCCTTCGTAGTGATTTCCTTTACCAATATTTACATAATATTTTGTGTAGTATTGCAAATTTTTATTTAAAGTGCTTTGGTCGTTCAAGTATATTAGATGATCTATCAGAGGCAGTTCCCCTTCTTTTTCATTCATCTCGTCTACTAATTTTTGAGCGTATAAATCCATACTTTTTAACACGGTCTCCTGATCGTATCGTTGAGCCGCTTCCTGAGCTTCCCGCGCATCAAACTTTCCTTTGTAATTGATACAGGTTAATCGCGGCAGATTTAAAATTTTGGCAGCCTGAAAACCTAACAAATCTATTTCGTTTAACTCAAGATCGTACTTACCGGCGAGGTACTTTTGATATTGCTTATCAATGCTCTCTTGTTTGTCAACAGACAATTCAATGCAAATTTGATCGGGATTGAAGTCAGCCAATTTTGAAACGACCTCTTCCACTTCTCTCTGCTTCTGCGGAGTTAGCTTAAGTTCGTTGTTACTGTATGAGTCTTGGGTTGACGGGGTAAAATGCATGCTTCCTAATAAAGCAATTTTTATTTTTTCCTTTTTGTCAGTTTGGCTGTAGGTTATCGTTGATAATAATAGTAAAATTGCTGATAATAAATAGTTTTTCATTCCGAAATTTTTAGTTCACTAAGGTAATAAAATCATTTTCACCTAGGAAGATCTATTGATCGATTTTCTTTTGGACCTGCATAAAATCGAAGAGCGCGTTTTCCGGAAGGGGACTTTAAAACTATTCAGCGTGCTCGTTGTTGATGTAGAAGAAAGTATCAACGTAGCAGCTAAAACTAGTGGAAAATAAACAAAAACCGTCAGACGCAAAAACCATTTCGTTAAATACGATTTGGACAATTGTCGGAGTTACGGCATCGGTCGTAGTAGTGCTATTGCTCTGCTGGAAGGCCATAAATGTATTTCTATTTATCCTTGCAGGAGCCATTATGTCTATCTATTTTCATGGTTTTGCTGGGCTGATCGGCCGTACGACCAAAATGACGGCGAAATGGTCTCTTGTCGCTTCTGTGCTTATAACGATTGCTTTCTTGTTTGGGATATCATTTTTGATCGGAAGCCGTGTAGCAAATGAAGCTATGCAGTTTTCAAAACAAGTTCCTGATTTGGTTGCTGATGCTAAAAAATATATACAACAGAACGAGACGTTGAAATCTGTCTATCAGCAGATCCAGTCATCAGAAATGCTACAAAAAGCCACGCCGATGCTTTCCGGCTTCTTCAACAGTACATTGGGTTTTTTCGGCGATATATACGTTGTACTATTTATTGGCGTCTTTTTTACCGCGACTCCAGACGTTTACAAAAAAGGCATGGTAAAGTTATTACCCGCTCGAGCGCGAGACGAGGGCCGTCGCATTATCAACCTTATCGCCGGAAATCTTAGGTCTTGGCTAAAAGGTATGCTGTTCTCGATGTTTGTGGTATTTATACTGACGAGCATCGGTCTATTATCACTGGGTATAGATTTGTGGCTTATCTTGGCATTAATTGCCGGGCTTCTAAGTTTCATCCCAAACTTTGGTCCCGTTATATCGCTTATACCCGCAGCCCTGGTTGCACTGTCACAGTCGCCCATAACAGCACTGTGGGTAATTCTATTGTACGGTCTGGTACAGCTCATAGAAAGTAATTTTATTACGCCGTTAGTTCAGCAAGAACTCATAAAAACACCGCCGGCATTGATTATTATCTCCCAAGTTTTCGCAGGTATATGGCTTGGCGCATGGGGAGTGATATTGGCGACACCAATATTGGTGATTGTGATGGTAGCTACTGAAGAATTATACATTAGAAAGCAGGACATTAAAGAACATCATTAAAACGGTGCAACCCTAACAGACATCCCGTCCATTCCCAAAAGCAGGTACAACAGATTGTTCATCCAAGGCAATTTCGTTGTGTTTGGTTCGATGTTTTTCCCGGCTAATTAATTTCGTTTCCACGGATTTCTTAAGAGACCTTTATTATGTTCAGACCGGCCTAAGCTCGGCGCTAGGTGAAAAAACTTCAAATAGGGTAGTAATACGTGAACTCTTTAGATCATGGGAAGTTCATTAGTTGATAATTAAACGTATAACTAAATTAAATTGCTATGTTTTATCATGAACCAAAATTACAGTACAAGGTGCGGGTTGATAAACCCAATCCGCAGTTTGCTCGTCTACTCCAACAGGCTATCGGCGGGATAGAAGGTGAGATACGCGTATGTTTGCAGTATCTATTTCAAGCCTGGGGAAATCGCGGCCCCTCCAAATATCGCGATATGCTGTTGGAAACAGGTACGGAGGAAATTTCGCACATCGAGATGTTGTGTACGGCCGTAGCCTTGAATCTAGAGGGCGCGAAGGGTGATATAATCGATCGTGTCGTGTCTGAAAACCCAGTAGTCGAACAGATTATGGGAGGAATGGATCCGCGCCACTATCTTTCGGCAGGACTGGCTGCTATGGCCACGGATGCAAACGGTGTGCCTTTTAACGGTTCATGGGTGGTCGGTAGCGGAAATCTAGCAGCCGATATGTACGCTAACGTGATGGCAGAATCTACAGGTCGGACACTCGCGACGCGGCTTTGGGAGTCTACTGATGATCCAGGGATGAAGGACATGCTCGCTTTCTTGATTGCGCGGGATACCATGCACCAGAACCAATGGCTGGCCGTCCTTGAGGAACTAGGCGGGCCAACAGGCGTGCACCCCATTCCGAATACATTTCCTCAGGATCAAGAAAAGAGTGAATTTGCCTATACTTTTTTCTCGACCAACGTCAACAGACCGGAACCGCCTATGGCGCGGTGGGCTCAGGGTGCTTCTATTGACGGCAAGAGCGAGTTCACTTTCTCGCATGCGGTGCCTTACGGAGAAGAACCTGTATTAGGACCGCCGATTCCTGAGGCTTACGCACAGGACAAGCAACAAACGTAACGTAGATATTGTTACTGTTTGGTCGGACGGCGCGGGCGTTGTCCGACTAAACTTTTGCTGCAAGATATCCGAATATACTGACAACGTACGCCGACCCAAATACTAAATTAATAAATTATGAAAAGTATCTTCCTCCAGATCGCTCTACAGTTCACTACTTCGACATCGCATCGCCTAAGATGACCTTGGAAAGAACCTGGTCTATGGCTTTACTTTTCCGGGGGTAAAGCCATAGTATTTCTTAAAAGCCGCTGTGAAATTGGTAGAATCGTTATACCCCATCATCAGTGCTACTTCACTTACGTTCAAGTCCCCTGTCAATAATAACCGCTTTGCTTCGTGCATGCGCATTTCGGTCAGATAGCCGTAGACCGTTGTTCCATACACTTTCTTAAATGCTTTCTTAAGGTGGTATTCATTGGTGCCGACCCGATTTGCCAGATCAATGAGGGAACAGGGACTCGATAAGCTATCCTCAATGATATTTTTGGCGTCCTGCATTTTTTTATAGGTTCTTTTATCCACTTCAGTGCGCATATTTCCATTATGGAAAACTTCGAATTGTTCCAGTTGGAGCATCAGTAATTCAATGATCTTCGATTCGATGTGCATCCGCTTGAACCCACTGCGATGCTTATTATCCAAAATCTCTCTCAACAACACGTACATCCTGGGCGTTATGGGAAGGGCTGCATCACAAAGAAGCGCCGTCCTGTCTTTTTCCATATTCTTTATAAACGTGGAAAAAAGCATTTCCCGTGGGATATATTTTTCAACGTACGCAGGGGGTAACATAATGGATATTTTTTCCTGGTTTGCTCCGGCCGACCAACAGTTTTTATACGCCGTCTCCGGGTAATAAACAATGTTTTGCTGGTTTCCGTTGAGGCTGATAGGGGCGCTAATATCTTCAAACTTATAGACCGATTCTGAAGAAATGGAGAAGTTCATTACAATAGCCGGCTTATCTGTCTGTATCGCAAAATCTATTGGCTGCTGGGCATCAATGTTCAGGTGCGTTATGCAGATATCTGACAACGACAGAATTTTATTCCGGTCCACTACGCCGTCCGCAATGTTGACCCTGTCAATCTCAATGACATCCAGATAATCTGCCTCCTCTGCAAACCCGTTGATCACGTTAATACCGCTTGGTGATAAGCTTTGTACTGATACCTCCATATGATTCTCCTCTCAACCTTTTTTCATCGAAATTACTCCTCTTTTCATCGTCCGAAAGTTCATGCCCGGACTATCTTTGCAGCCAAAGTTATTTATAATTAATCTTAATAAGAAGCTATGAGCGTTGCAATTTGTAATCATCCTGTCAAATGCCATGGGGAAAGCGGTAATACCTGGAGTACAGGCAATCCTTCAGTTTACGTCGTTTGTCGTGGGAAATCTTCACGCCATTGTTACCGTACAATCTTCATATTGACTTTAAAAGCCTGAACTAATTTATCCTAGAACTACGATGCAAAAAAGCTACCTCAGTCTGCTACCGCTTGTTATCCTTGTCCTTTGGTCCATTCGATTAAATGCCCAGACCCCGTCGTCCGGCTCCCTATCTGGGATCATCCGCAACGACAAAGGAGAGCGAATTCAGAACGCATCCCTGCACTTCGACAAAAAAGAATATAACACACATGCCGATACCGAAGGGGAATTTTATATCAGGTCTTTACCACAGGGGCAATATCGGCTAACCATTTCGGTAATGGGCTATGACACGTATGAGTCAAGTATAGCCATTACAGCCGGAAAAAACACGGCGCACGTTGCTACCCTCAGACAACGCGTAAGTGTACTCGATGAAGTGAGCGTGGTGGGTAAGTCTGGCGTATTGGAGGTGAAAGAAACCCCTTTTAATGTGGTAGCGCTCGACGCTAAGTCGCACTATAACTCTACTTTGGATCTGGCGGGGCTTCTCGATAAAGCTTCGGGGGTAAAAATCCGTGAAAGCGGTGGTATCGGGTCAGACATGAACATCACGCTCAATGGATTTACCGGACGTAATATCCATGTGTTTATGGACGGGGTTCCGATGCAGGGCATGGGGTCTGCTTTTCAACTGAACAATATCCCGGTGAATATGGCCGAGCGCATAGAAGTGTATAAAGGGGTAGTACCCATTGAGTTCGGAGCGGACGCTCTGGGAGGCGTGATCAATATCGTGACCAACCGAACAAGGAATACGACACTGGATGCTTCATATTCCATCGGATCTTTTAATACGCACAAAAGCAACATCAGTTTAAACCACACCTTCAAGTCGGGAGTATCTTTGCAATTAAATGCGTTTCAGAACTACTCGGACAATGACTATAAGGTCAAGACAGTCTATCGGATTTTTGCCGAGGAAGGGAATACTGATGATGGCTGGTCCCAGAATGCAGGCTGGTCTACAGATTCTGCTTGGTTTAGACGGTTCCACGACACGTATAGAAACGAGACGGTCATGGCCCGGGTAGGGATCGTAGGCAAAAAGTGGGCAGACCGGATGCTTTTCGGACTAACACTTGGACAGGAAAAAAAGGATATACAACATGGGTCCGAAATGAAATACGCATTCGGTGAACGCACCGCACATAGCAAGTCCATATTGCCCTCGTTTGTTTACGATAAACGCGATCTGCTTATCGAAGGACTCAGTGTACGGGTCAATGGTAATTTTAATTACCAAAAAGGCGGCACGGTGGACACCACCTCTTACAAATACAGCTGGACGGGAGAAAGGGTGCCTATCGGCGGCCTGCGGGGCACCGGCGTGTCCTATGGGGAAGCTGGCTATGGTGTTACTGAGTTTACGAACAGGAACGAATCTGCTACAGCCAACATTGGCTACCGCATCAATCATAGTCATTCCATCGCGATAAACAACGTCGCGACCAACTACACGCGAAAGCCAGATTTAGCCGACATCGCGCAACGCTTGTATCCCGGACTGCCGACAGCGGCCGACAGCATGAGCCGCAGCAGCTTCCAGAATATACTTGGACTCGAATACCGCTTCTCCTATAAGCGAAGATGGAATACCAATCTATTTGCAAAACACTACCGTATTGATGCATCTGGGCCGCAGACCGACGAGGGGCTTACCTATCGCAAGAACGAAAATTCACAGAAAACGGGCTACGGTATAGCCACCACCTATTTTTTTAAAGATGTGCAACTCAAGGCCTCCGCTGAAAAAGCCTACCGTCTGCCGAACGACCGCGAGCTTTTTGGGGATGAAATACTGGAGGTTGGTAATATCACATTGAGACCTGAGCAGTCGAACAACTACAACATCGGATTCACGTTGAATAAAGAGCTGAACCCTGCCTATACGCTCTATGTAGATTGGTCCGGATACTACCGGGATACATATGATTTTATACAGACCGCATTGGACAGAATCGGCGACGACCTGAACGGAATATCCGTATACAGACGAGCTAACCATGGGCGGGTTACGCGTTTGGGAACAGATGTAGAGACCAGGATCTATTATAAAAACGTCGCTACCGTCGGAGCAACCCTGACCTATATGGATATTCGGGACAAAGCAAAATATACAGATCTCAGCAGCAACCTGGTAAACGGCAACTATAACTACCGTATGCCCAATCTGCCGTGCTTTTTCTGGAATGTGGACGCATCGTACTACCTACACAATCTCATGGGGAAGGGGAACACCCTCAACCTGAACTATACGTTCAATTTCGTGGACCGCATTTACAGAAACGCTATAGCCTACGGCGATCGCGACACCAAAGATTTTATAGCGAAACAAATGTACAGTGATTTTTCCGCTACATATATTATGAAAAATGGCAGGTACAATGTCTCATTGGAAGCCAGAAACCTGGAAAACGCAATGCTATACGATAATTTTAGCCTTCAAAAGCCCGGAAGACGTTTCGCGCTGAAACTGAGATATTTCTTTATCAAACGATAACAATTTAAATATAAAATAACATAACTATAATCTCGAAACATGAAAACACAACTGATAAGCAAATCCTGGACATTAGCATTGGCAGCAATCGCTATCATAGGCTGTAGCAAGAATAATCCTGAAGTACCCGAGCCGAACCCAAACCCGGAAGAAAATTTGGAGGGACAGTTCTTAGTCGCGGCAACGGTAGACAATTCAACCTACCTGCTCACCGCCGAGGCATTAGACGACGAGAATGCTTCAATAACGACGATCGGAAATGGACTTGAGTATTCAGGAATATTTTCAAACTATATGCAAAACGGCTATCAAGGCTTTACGGCCATAAACTATGGCCGGGGCGACGCGCATTTAGGTCAGCGTTTTACCATCAATGCAGAAGGCAGGCCAGAAAAACTTGGAGCGCAGTTTGAAATTCAGAACGGGTTCATTACAGCCGGTGTCGTGGGCGATATCGCTTATTCATTGATGAGCGGAGGCCGGTCTTCGGACCCCACATTGGCGACCATAAACAGGATTCCGATGTCCGCAGGCGATCCCAGTCATAAATTTTTCAAGGTCAATGAATTTCCTGGCTTCGAAGGCAAAAATGCGGCCCTGTTAGGAATAGCAGATGCCGGAAACGGGTCGTTTTATACAGGTCTTGACTTTCCTTCCGATGATGTAGACAATGTTATTGTTGCGCGGATCAATGCCAATAGCCTAGTTACGGAGATCGTATATTCGGATACCCGCCTTACCGTTTCCGGTGGTTTCTACAGGTCTGCACGCTATTCGCAGATTGAATCTGCAACTGATGGCGATGTATTTGTATTTTCCGGGAACAATCGGGGGAGCAAAAAAGCCGGAGCATTGGTTATCCGAAAAGGCGCTTCCGGTTTTGACAAAGATTATTACTGGGATCTGGAGGAGGCCTCTGGAGGCTATCGCTTCCGTAGGGTCTGGCCTATAGTAGAGGATAAATTCTTATTGGAGTTTTATAATGAAAAAATAGAGCCGGATAAAGCTGTCGATATTAGTAATGCGGCTTCCCAGTTCGCCATAGTGGATATGTCCGAGAAGAAACTCTCCTGGATATCCGGTATACCGGCAAAATCAGATATTCCTGATCTTAGTGTAGGCTGGCCGTATGTCTTTGCTGGGAAACTCTATATCGGCGTTATAACCTCTACCGAGGATCCCAGATTTTACGTTATCAATCCGGAAACCGCAGTCGCTAAAAAAGGCTTATCGGTTAAAAATGCATCGTCTATTGCCGCGGCTACATTTGTGCAATATCCCGGGACATATAAAAAATGAACAAGAAAGCATGCATTACGGAAAGACATGACATAATTTCAACACGCTATAAATGAAAATTATTTTACTCACCATACTGCTCCTGTTTTTATCCGGCATTTCGCTGTTTGTGGGAGTTGCCGACCTTACTGTGGGCGATATTGTCCAATGGGATAGGGAAAAGATATCACTAATATTTGTGAGCCGTATCCCCCGGACCCTGTCGCTTGTACTGGCTGGCATTGGATTGAGTGTCTCTGGACTGGTCATGCAGCAGGTGACGCAGAATAAATTTGTTTCGCCTACAACGGCAGGAACGCTTGAGGCCGCGAAAATGGGGCTCTTAGCCGCTATGGCTTTTTTACCATCGTCGAGCATGATGATCAAGGCCCTTTTCGCGTTCTGTTTTACGTTTGCCGCAAGTCTCCTCTTTTTAAGGATGGTGGAAAGGATACGTTTTCGGAATGTCATCTTTATACCGCTAGTAGGCTTAATCTTCGGAGGCATACTGAACGCTGTATCCAGTTTTTTTGCAATCAACCTCAACATTGTGCAGGATATGAATGCTTGGATGATGGGTGATTTCTCGGGAGTTCTACAAGGCCGCTATGAATTGATCTATATATGTCTTCCCGCAGTTTTCCTGACCTACATATACGCAAATAAATTCACGTTGGTAGGCATGGGGAAAGACTTTGCCTCCAACCTCGGCCTGAACTACCGGACGGTAATGAACATCGGTCTTTTCTGCGTATCGCTTACGGTCAGCACGATAATCATCACGGCAGGGGCCATCGCCTTCCTGGGATTGGTGGTCCCCAATGTCGTAAGCTTGGTTTATGGGGATAACGTTAAGAAAACACTGCCCCTTGTGGCGTTGGCGGGCGCTACGTTCCTGATTGTGTGTGATATTATCGGGCGGCTGCTGATTTATCCTTTTGAAGTTCCGATCGGTTTAACGGTAGGCATCATCGGTGGTGCTGTTTTTCTGACACTTTTATTATCCAGAAGATGAAAAGGAATCAGCGAATAATAGGTCTGCTTACGATATTAGCCTTGGTGGCTATCGCATCGTTTCTGTTGTACAACCTGGGGAGCAGCTGGCAGTTCGCCCTGCGCCTCCGGTCGATAAAGATCGTGGCAATGGTCATTACGTCCTGTTGCGTAGCCTATTCTACCGTGGCGTTTCACACGCTGACCAGCAACAGAATCCTAACACCTTCCATTATGGGGTTTGAATCCGTCTATATGCTCCTGCAGACCATATTGGTTTTTGTATATGGAGACCAGACATTCCGTGTGCTGAATAGTTTCGGCAATTTTATGCTGTCCATCGCCTGTATGATCGGTTTTGCGTTCCTCATCTATATACTGATATACAAAAAGGGCAGGAGCAATATGTATCTATTACTACTGATCGGACTGGTTTTAGGGATATTGTTCAATACGCTCAGTGCTTTCATGCAACTATTGATCGACCCCAATGATTTTTTCATTATCCAGGGTAAAATGTTTGCCTCCTTTAACAAGATCAATCAGTACCTGTTACCGTACACAGCTTTCATCCTGTTGCTGGTTATCTCAATCGGCTTCTACATGGCCAAATACTTGGATGTACTCGCTTTGGGCCGGGAGCAGGCCATCAGCCTGGGATTGAACTACAACAACATGATACGGCTATTCCTGATTATGATCGCCATTCTGGTAGCCGTCTCAACTGCGCTGGTTGGTCCGATCACATTTCTTGGTCTGCTGGTCGCCAATCTCACTTACGAGCTGATACGGACCCACAGCCATCGCCTCATGATCCTTGCATGCTGTCTGGTTTCGGTAATATCCGTCGTGGGGGGACAGTTTCTGATGGAACGGGCATTTAACTTTTCTACCCCCGTTAGTACCATCATCAATTTTGTGGGCGGGGGATATTTTATCTATCTGTTATTAAAGGTCAAAAAGATATGATTGAAGTAAAACATATATCCAAAAAATATAACAACAGGGTCGTCCTTGATGATATTTCACTACAATTTCCGAAAGGTAAGGTTACCTCACTGGTAGGCAGCAACGGAGCTGGAAAAAGCACCCTGCTTTCCATTATCAGTCGGTTGCTGCAACAGGATAACGGCCATGTACTGGTCAACGGGAAGTCTCTGACAGATTACAAGAACAGGGTCCTTGCACGGCACCTGTCCGTCCTCAAGCAATTCAACCATATAGGAATGAAACTTACCGTTCGGGAGCTGGTCTCTTTCGGGAGGTTCCCATACTCGGAAAACAGGCTGAACGCTGAGGATCATGAAATTATTGCGAATGCCATCCGTTTCCTTGACCTAGAAAACATAGCGGATGCCTTTATCGATGAACTGAGCGGCGGACAAAAGCAACGGGCCTATCTGGCCATGGTGGTCGCTCAGGATACTGAATATATCTTGCTGGACGAACCGTTGAATAATCTGGACATGAAGCATTCGGTACAGATTATGAAGATCCTGCGGAGATTGGCCGATGAGCTCGGCAAAACGATCATCATGGTGCTGCATGATATAAATTTTGCGTCCCACTATTCCGACTATATCATCGCATTAAAGGACGGCGGGATCAAATACCATGACCGGACAGAGAAGATCATTGACGAGAACATATTGAAGGATGTATTTGATATCGACTTTGTCATTTCCGAGTCCGGTTCCAAGAAAGTTTGTAACTATTTCAATCACTAATAAAATTAAATATTGTAAAAAATGAAAAAATCAGTTTTATTATTCGCATCGGCGGTTATGGTTACCTTTACTGCCTGTAACAGCAGCAATGGCGAAAGCAGCAAGGAAGCGGCGCAGAGCAAGGTTACCATCGCTCATACGCTCGATACGGTGGAAGTGCCGGTCAACCCTCAACGGGTGGTCGCATTGGATTACAGCGCGCTGGAGAACCTGGATCTGATCGGCGCCAAAATAGTAGGAATCCCTAAATCCGGATTGCCAAAATACTTGAGCAAGTACCGGGACGATGCTGCGATTGCCGATGTGGGCAATCTCGTGGAAGTTAACATGGAGAAGATAAATGAACTGAGCCCCGACCTGATCATTCTAGGAGGCCGTCTTCAGGATTCGTATACCGACATGTCCGTGATAGCACCTACCATCATCCCCGTATGGGATACGAAGGATCAGTTAGGAGCACTTGAAAAGAATCTTAGCAACCTTGGTGAAATTTTCGATAAACAAGCTGAATTTGATAGCGCACTGGCCGATATCAAAGCAAAGGCAAGTGCGGTAAAGGAAAAAGCCAGCAGGTCGGAAGCGAAGGCGTTGGTGGTACTCCATAATAAAGGGCGGTTTAGTGCGTATGGCAGCGGTTCCCGTTTCGGTATGATACATGATATACTGGGTGTCAAAGAAGCCTCAAAAGGACTGGACACCCATCTCCATGGCACCACCGCGTCAAATGAATTCATCCTGCAAACCAATCCCGACATTCTGTTTATTGTCGACCGCAGCGCAGCCGTTGGCGACACACCCTTGGATAAACGGGAAGTCGAGAATAAGCTGATCCAACAGACTAATGCCTATAAAAACGGAAAGATCATTTACCTTGATCCCGAAGCATGGTATCTGTCAGGCGGTGGAATAGCGTCGATAAATGTGATGATTGACGAGGTAGCCAAAGCACTTTAATAAATTCAAACGGCAGCCTTGGAATTTCCAAAGCTGCCGTATCATAGCAAATGCATATAATAATAAAAAATGAAGGCGATATGGCAAAACTGGCAGCTGGACAAATAATCGTGTCCGTCACTAAAAAAGAAATGATAACCCCCCACTTTATCCGTGTCTATCTCCAAGGGAAAGGCGTTGAACAGTTCAAACGCACAACTGTCGGAGACAATAACAAGCTACTTATCCCACCAGGCGGTGTAAAACAAGTTCATTTTCCTACCTTTAATGCGGAAAAACGTGAATGGAACCACCCACCAAAGGCGGTCGCACCTGCTGTCAGAACGTATACGCATCGGGGAATTGATGTAGCCAAACAGGAACTGGTTGTCGATTTTGTCAACCATGGCGAAACGGGGCCTGCCTCGAAATGGGCATTGCATGCACAGGCCGGCGATCAGTTGGGGGTTATGATGCGTACGGAGCCCAGAGAGCTATATCCTCCAGCTGATTGGTATTTGTTGGTTGGTGATGCTACGGCAATACCAGTGCTTAGCGCTATCCTCGAAACGTTGCCTGCAGATAAGAAAGGCGTGTGCATCATTGAAGTGCACGGTAAAGACGACGAACAGCTGCTACCCACAGACGCCGATATCGAATTCATCTGGCTGCATAATGCCTCCCCACAAAATGGCAGCGAGCTCGCCGACTTCGTAAGGAGCATAGCTATCCCCGAAACCACAAAGTTCGGATACGTAGCCGCCGAGTTTTCCAGCGTAAAACAAATACGTTCGTACCTGCGAGTGGAAAAAAAGTGGCAACAAAAAGAGCTGTATGCATATTCCTACTGGAAATCCGGCATGTCAGAAGATAAATCGCAATCTGACCGGCAGGTCGAGAAGAATACAATTCGATAACGATGTTCATCTTTCATGAAAGACATCGTTCTTGTTTCTTGTTTGCAAATCGCAAACAGATCTACGGTCCGCAACGTGATAACTGCAAACAATCTGTTAGCATAGTCGTTATATAAGTATATCAACCGCGGTTCTAAAAATTTATAAGAACGAAGTCGAAAACATCTGTTTACGTTTTCCCAAATAGTTTCTGTATGAAGAGGAGAATAATTTCAGATGCCAATTTCTTTCGGGCTTGGCTGCGGACGGTAGATAAACTTCCAAAATTTTAAAATATGGCTATCAGAAAACAGTTAGAAAAAATTGCTGCCGAATCAGGAGCGCCTTGTGTAACCATTTCTCTTAATACACACCGTACGCATCCTGATAATCAGAATGATCGTGTTAAATTGAAGAACTACATTACAGAAGCTCGGAAACGGGTCGAAGACGAATTCGGCAAACGTCCTGCTACCGAATTATTAGCAAATCTAGAAGAGGTTGAATCCGAGATTGATGAAAACTTTAACCTGGAAAGTTTGCATCTTTTTGTATCAAATCAAACGAAAGAAGTTGTTCGATCTATTTGGCCAGTTTCCAACGAAGGGGTAGTCATAGCAGACCATTTTGCTACGCGGTCATTGATAAAATCTTATACACGGAGTTACGAGTACCTTGTAATGTTACTGTCACAAAGTGGAGTTCAATTATATGAAGCTGTTAATGATACAATTATCGCTGAGATCGAAAACGCGGACTTTCCGTTCGCGGAGAATCCTCATTATTTGATAAACGCAGCACAGCAAAGTGACCCTAAGCAAGTGGATAATATGGTCCGGGAGTTTCTTAATAAGGTTGACAAGGCTGCAGTACGTGTTTATCAGGACACCGGTCTACCATGCGTTGTAATTTGTACTGAGGATAACTATAGTCGATTACTTCAGGTAGCTGATCAAGAAGACATTTATTTAGGTTATGCACCTATCGATTACAATAATACAGCAACCCATCAGGTTGTAAAGCAATCTTGGGAGCTTGTTAGGGAGAGGCAAAAGCAAGTGCGGCAATCAGACATCAAGGAAATTCAAGAGGCGGTTGGAAAAGGTTTACTGATTACGGATTTACAAGAGATTTATCAAGCTGCAGTTGATGGACGAGGTGATCTGCTGGTAGTACGCGAGCATTTTGCACAAGCAGTGATGATGGATGACGAGCGGACCTTTACCTTGATTGACGACCCAACACACGATGGGAGCGTTGAAGATATCACCAGTACGATTGCATGGGAGGTCATGGCTAAAAATGGTCGTGTGTTATTCTTAAAAGATACCGACGAAATGGATGTTAACGATATCGCTTTAAAGGTGAGATATTAATGCTCAGAAATTCGTTCGTCAAATCCCGGCTTTATCTCGTGAGAGATAAAGCTATATAGTGCTATTGAGATTTAAGGAGGAGCTTAATGACGGTTCCGATTGAATGTAAAAGTACCTGGTCAATGTGTTCGACTACCTTAGAAAAAAGAGGTAGAAAGTACGGAACTTTTTTAAGCAGATGAGCGTTCAACAGGTATCCCGTGGCATTGGGAAATTGAACATTATGGATTGGCATAGAATCTTCATCGGCGAGGCACCTACGGAGTTTTTACTGGAGGTGATTATCAGAACGGTAGTCATATTTCTCGTCTTGCAATTAATAATTCGCGGGCTGGGCAAAAGGATGGCAGGGCAGCTTACGATCTCTGAGATGGCTGTTATGATAACGTTGGGCGCCATTATTGCCGCCCCGATTCAAATACCTGATAAGGGAGTCGTGACGGGCATTGTCGTTCTTTTTTGTGCGCTAGCCTTCCAGCGGGGAATAAACCTTCTAGGGGTTAGGAGTAGAACTTGGGAACGCGCTCTACACGGCGAGGAAAGCATATTGATAAAAGAAGGAGTGCTGCAAATCGATGCCCTTCGAAAATCTAGAATATCTCATCAGCAAATATTTGCTGCTTTGCGGAATGTCGGTATTTATAACCTTGGAGAAGTTAACCGGCTTTATCTGGAGGCAAGCGGACTTATGAGCATCTTCAAGTTCAAAGAGCCCGGATTTGGACTTCCCATTATTTTGGAGCAAGATAAGAACACGGCTATTTCGGGTTTGGAACCCGCAAGAAATATATTTGTTTGCACCGTATGTGGAAAGACAGTAGAGGCTGACCGACTTCCCGAGGACAAATGTGGACATTGTGAAAACGACTATTGGATAGTGGCAATGAGATAACAGATAACATGGAAGCATATCAAATACACATAGACGACATCCAGCGTATTCTATTCGGGACAACGCCGATCACGTTTCTATTAGAAGTCGTATTCCGAACAGCAGTCATTTACCTCATTCTGATGCTGTCGATGCGGATGATGGGTAAACGGATGTCGTCACAGCTGAGTCGCAATGAATTAGCAGCAATGGTCTCGTTAGCTGCCGCCATCGGAGTTCCCCTTCAAGATGCCTCGCGGGGCTTGTTACCGGCAATATTAATCTCGTTTATCATTGTCTCGTTCCAACGGTGGGCAGCTCGTAAATCAGCTGCGGATCAAGAATTCGAAGCCAAAACTCAAGGCCGGGTCAGTGTTCTTGTAGAAGACGGCGTGCTAAAGCTCGACACCATGAAACAGGCCCGGATAAGTAGGGAACGGTTATTTGCACAATTGCGTTTTGCCGGATTGCAAAACCTCGGCAACGTAAAAAGAATGTACTTTGAAGCCAACGGGTCCTTCAGTTTACTAGAAGACCGCAGTTATAAACCAGGATTATGTTTGATTCCCGCTTGGGACTATGAGTTCAGGGAAAACATGAGATTTGATAGGGCGAAACGAACCTGTACGGCTTGTGGTCTTGTAGCGGACGATCCGTCATGGTCGAACGACAATGCATGCCGAGCATGTGGTGGAGCCGAATGGGAGCATCCAGTCGAAGCGGTTTACGATTGACCAAGGTTCGCTATTCCCGATTTGATACGAGCTGCAACCATTTAAATCCGTAGCCCTCCAGTTCGTTGTCCTCCAAATTTGGATTTGGCTGTTCATTATGTAAAACTGTATCGATATGAAATCCATCCGTTATGGATTTGTCAAAGGTAAACTGTTCGCTGGTCTCACTGAAATTATGAACGGTTATTAATTGCTTATCTTCATCATAATAACGTATCGCAAAAATACTGTTTGAGGAGGTCGGTATGATGTCCCAATTTCCTCTCCCGATTTCGGGGTGCGACTTTCTCGCTTTGACCAACGTTCTAATAAAGTATAATAAAGAGGTCGAATCCGTGTATTGGCGTTCGACATTAATGTGTTCGTACGCGTATTCCCCCGAGTTTATCACATTCCGGAAGGGTTCATCAGCCTGCGTAAACCCTCCATGTCGGCTACTGTCCCACTGCATGGGCGTCCTTACAGCTAGTCGCTCCTGTAAGGTCAGGTCGTCGCCCATCCCGATTTCTTCGCCATACCGTAAGACAGGCGTGCCTGGAAGAGAGAATAAAAGGCTGTATGCCATTCTAATCAACCTGGGGTTGTCAATCATAGGCGCGAGCCGTCGTCTAATACCGCGTTCGTATAACTGCATATTTGTTTCGGGCCCGAACCGATCATAAACCCTTTGTCGCTGCCGTTTCGTAAGCCGAGCTAGGTCAATCTCGTCATGGTTTCGTAAGAAGAATGCCCACTGACAGAGCGCAGGTTTTTCCTTGAATTCTTCGAGTGCCTTGCTAAGCGGTTCTGGATCTTGTTCTGCTAGCGAAAAAAACAGCTTTTGATTGGCAAAAAAGTTAAACATCATGTTTAGTCGCTCCCCGTCCTCACCAAAATAATCGATGTTTTCTGTCGCAGATACATTTGCTTCGCCCAATAATAACGTCTGGGGATTAGTCTCCTCGACCGTTTTTCGGATAGCCGTTAACACAGAAAAGAGGTGTTCTGGATTTTCGCTTCCTGTCCGGGGTATGTCAATAATGAACGGAACGGCATCTAATCTGAAACCATCAAGCCCTGCAGCCAGCCAATGGTTCAGTATTTCGAGTGCCTTGCGTTGAACAGCTGGATTCTCATAGTTAAGATCTGGCTGGAAGTCGTAAAACCGATGGAAGTAGTACTTTGCGGCGACTTCGTCGTATGTCCAGGTTGCGTTTTGGACACCAGGAAACACCATTCCTTTGTCCCAATCCTTCGGTTTTGTGTCAGACCACACATACCAGGTGTGATACATTGACGTACTATCTGAGCGCGCTGCTTGATACCATGGATGCTCTATCGAAGTATGGTTTAGTACAGCGTCCATGATCACACGCAGTCCCCTACGTTTGGCCTCCGCAATAAAGCCCGCAAACTCAGCCATTGATCCCAAGCGTGGATCGATAGCAAAGTGGTCAACGATATCGTAGCCGTCATCTCTTTGTGGACTTGGCTGGAACGGAGCCAACCAGATAACGTCAATACCCAAAGTATCTGCCAGATATCCCAATTTGTTCCGCAGACCGTTAAAATCTCCCATACCATCGTTGTCACTGTCCTTAAAGGTGCTCACTTCGAGATTATAAATGACGGCATTTCGGTACCATGTATCAGGCATATTTGGTTGCGGCTCCTTGATCTTGGACACGTTGGTGCAAGCGCAGAACGTGCTTAGCACAAGAAAAGATATCGTTCGCGATAAAAAAGCTGTCTGCATCATTACTGTTTTGTATACCAAAGCGCTGGTAAATCTATTATGTTAGCATGCGTTTGTTCACCCCTTCTTCAACTGTGAAGGGTCATTCATTCCGCAAATAGAACAACAACCTGAAACCTTTGGTTTTGTAAAACTCAAGTATTCATAATGAATACAAACTTTGCGCTATGGATATCTTGAAAGACCAAAATCAATGGACCTGCCAATAAAATTAATATCACGTAAATGATCGAAAGCAATTAACATAAGCATAATATTTCAATCACAATAAACACACGAATCTTTAGCATTTTTGGATAATAGATTGATCAAGGTGAATTATAGTAAAGCATCAGATAACGAACTGTTCGCATGTTGCCAAAAGGACGACATGAGGGCATACAATCAGTTATTCGACCGCTTTGTTGGCAAGTTGCATCGCATGGGACTTCGTTATATTAAGGACGAATATGCTGTAGAAGAACTTGTCACGGATATTTTGCTCAATCTTTGGATACGAAGGAATGAGATAACTCTCGAGGGTCAACTTTCTCCATACCTCTTCCGCGCCATGCACAACAGGGCTATTAGTTTCCTTCGTAAAGCTACACCAGAAACGATCGACATAAATACGCTGTCCGGAGATAAGTTAGTGGCTGACGGAACGGCAGACCAGCAGATCGGCGTCAAGGAGGCCCTAAAGACCTATGAGGAAAGGCTTGCACGCCTTAGTCCCCAACGGCAGAAGGTGTTCCGACTAAGTAGGGAGGAGGATATGAGTTACGCTGATATAGCCATTGAAATGAACCTCTCCCCTAATACCGTGAAAAACCATATGAATGCAGCGTTAGAGTACCTGCGTATGCAATACGGTGACGCGACAGTCTCCACAGTACTGCTTTTTTCACTGTTTCTTTACTGATCAAGACCAGCAGCAATCCCTTTCAAACATAAATTATTCATTTTTATTCTGAGTATCAGATTCTTAGAAGATAAATTCATTTTGTTTGAAAAATAAATCACTTCCGATTGGTAGTCACAGGACTCTATTTGCGACTCTATAAATAGAAGGATAGAATATTTGGGTAAAAGAATTGAGATCTTAAAAAAGATAAAAGAGAATGCGAGACGCAGAAAAGGTGTTACTCATCAAGTATTTTAATGGTTTATGTAACCTCGAGGAAAAAAAGTCGGCGCAGGAACTCTTGCATGCAGACGAAGCACGGGAATTTTTCCTTGAACTTTGCTTAGAAGAATGGGATGAACCCCTACAAGAAAGTAACAACACTAAAAACACCCATGCCCTTTGGAAAGAGAAAGTGCGTGTACAGATCCATTCCAAAGGAGAGAAGCCTAAAAAAGACAGGCTACCGATACTTCGTTACGCTGCCATGTGGGCAGGAATTGTACTTATATCGACCTTAGCACTTTGGCAATGGCAGGCAAACAACCGGTCGATACAGGCCGAAGTTTCGCTCATTGAAAAGACCAATCTTCAGGGAACTCCCGTTAGCTACTTTTTACCCGATAGTTCGGAAGTATTCCTCGCGGGGGGCAGTAGCGTGATCTACCCTCAAAACTTCAAAGGAGCTACACGGGAAGTCAAATTAGAAGGTGAGGCCTTCTTTCAGGTAACATCCGATCCCGATAAACCTTTCATTATCCACACCGGTGACATCAGCACACAGGTGCTGGGCACATCCTTTAAGATATCAGCTTTCGAAAAGGAAGACATAAAAGTTGAAGTGGCAACCGGTAAAGTCTCCGTTTACAAGATGAATGATAACGCGAAGCAAAAACTCGGAATCCTTACCGCAGGCTTAAGGCTTAAATATAACCATGAAACCGGGACGGTAGAACAAGGTACGGTGGCTGGCACAGATCTCCAGCAATGGACAAAGGGAGAACTGATCTTTGATGATGAACCTTTAGGCTCAGTGGCTCGGGAGTTGGAGCGTCGATATGGCGTTCAGATTGTTTGTCTGGATGCCAAAACGTCGGCCTATCGCGTTTCCACATCATTTTCCCAAGAAGCAGGTGTCGAGCAAATTTTGCGGATGTTAAGCAAAATGGGGAAGTTCAGCTTTAGAAAAAAGACGGAAAGCAATTATGAATTATACAAAACCAAATAAGAAAATATGAAGAAATAGAAAAGAGAACAAGAAAAAACGCCCTACCATGTACGGTAGGACGTTGAAAGTGAACAAAAAAGCCGTAATGATTTGGAGATCCGACGGCTTAGTTGATACCCAACCTTATCTTGTCAAGATAAGGGTAATGAATCGTTAATATTAACTGGCACCCATTTTTACAAAAATATGCAAAATATAGTAAAATCGAATTATTTTCTGCATCCTAGATACGCATGCAGAAAACCATTCATACTGCTAATCTTTTTGTCATTCCTTTGTCTGTATTCTACTAAGGGTATGGCACAGCAGGATATAGACCGAAAGAGAGTAAACCTAAACCTTAGAAATGTATCTATCAAAGAAGCCCTTACTGAAGTGCAGCAGCAAAGTGGTATCCGTTTTATGTATGATGAAGATATCAGGAAGTACGCCAAGATACGGGTAAATCTTACAGAAAGAAACATCCCCATAAAAGATGCCGTAACCTCTATTCTGAGCAGGACGAATTTAACGTTCGAGTTCACCGAAGGTTATCTCATGATCCGGGAACGAGAAACCCCCAGCCAAACTCCCAGACAGACGAGAAACAATCTAACGGGACAAATTTTGGAAGTAAATACAGCTAAAGCCATACCGGGAGCCACAGTGCGCATAGTCGAGATCGGTAAAATTACGGTCTCCGACAACGACGGCTTCTACGAGTTTCCCGCTCTACCTTTGGGAAACTATACCGTAGAGGTTTCCTACATCGGTCAAGAGACACAAAAGTCGCAAGTCACTATCAATGCGGGAAAAGATATCATCCTCAACATCGGATTGGATGGAGCTTCTTCACAATCTTTGAATGAGGTTGTGGTTGTTGGTTACGGAACACAGGAGAAAAAGGACGTGACAACTTCCATAGCTTCTCTCAAGGCCGATGAGATCAATAGCTTTTCGGGTGTAGGTATCGACAAAGCGATGACCGGAAAAATGGCCGGTGTGCAGGTCATCGAAACCTCGGGCGCCCCCGGAAGCGGCATCAGTATCAAGGTCCGAGGCTCCAGTACGATAACAGCCGGGACGATGCCCTTATACGTGATTGATGGCGTTCCCATGTCAGACCAAGATGATAGCGGGTCGGGAAAGCGCGTAAACTCCTTAAATGATCTCAACCTGCAGGACGTCGAGTCCATCGAAGTGCTGAAAGATGCGTCTGCAGCGGCGATATATGGATCGCGGGGTTCGAATGGGGTCGTTCTGATCACAACCAAACGCGGAATTACAGGCAAACCGCTGATTGCTTACAATTCCTTTGGAGGCTGGCAAGAGACGACAAAGAAAATGGAGATGCTTGATGCCTATCAGTACGCACAATTGGTGTACGACTCTCACAACAATACCTATCTCGACTTATTGGCAGATCAAGGGAAGCAGGGAAGCATTTCGGATGGAAATGATATCCGCCGGGCAAATATCGGTAATAATAGTGCAGCTTTGATCCCCCCCGACCTATGGCCATATATACGTGGCGAACAAGGTCTGGTCGACACCGATTGGCAGGATCAGGTATTGCGGCAGGCAGCAATCCAGAATCACTCGCTATCGGTTCGGGGCGGATCCGATAATATCAAATACTATTTCTCTGGGAACTATGTAGATCAAGATGGTATCGTAAAGGGATCTGGCATGGAAATGATCAACGGACGGCTTAATTTGGATGCCCAATATAACCGACTTAAATTAGGTACCAGTATCAACGTGACGAGTACGGTGTATAACTGGATTCCTTCAGAAGGCCGACACACCGATGAGAACATTGTGTCTAGTGCTCTCGCGATGTCACCGACTATGCCTGTTTACAATTCAGACGGATCTTACAATTTTGACCAGTACAGCTGGGGTTATTCGAGAGCTCAAGTCGTCAACCCTGTAGCTTTGGCAGCACTTAAAGACGACCAGATGGACCAGATCCGGTTCAAAGGAAATGTCTTTGCCGAATACGAGCTGGATAGGGGTCTTACCCTGCGGACATTGTTTGGCTATAATGTCAAAGATTGGCAACGTGCTCAATTCCGACCATCGACTTTACCGAATGAGGCAACCCGGATAACTCCCTCTATTCCTTCGGCGACATCTCGCACCAAGAGGAATGTTAATTGGGTTTCCGAAACGACATTGAAATTCAAACGCAAATTTGGATCGCATGGCATCAACGCTTTGGCCGGATTTACTGCCCAAAAAGAACATAGCTCTGCAAACTTAGTGGCGGGTACAGGCTATCAAAATGATCTAGTGAAAACACTCAATTATGCAACCACCATTACAGACTGGTCCTCGACCGTACAAGAATGGTCTTTACTCTCCTGGCTAGGGCGTGTGCAGTACGATTATGAAGGTCGCTACCTTCTGTCTGCCGCAGTCCGGACGGATGGCTCCTCTAGATTTGGCACTAATAACCGCTGGGGCTATTTCCCTTCGGTATCTGCCGGATGGAATGTCGCGGAGGAAGGTTTTTTGAAGGATAATCTAGTAATCTCGACCTTGAAGATACGTGCGAGCTACGGACAAACCGGAAATTTCGGAATTGGTAATTACGCATATCTTTCACGGATATCTCAGGACAATTACATCCTGGGCGCGGTTGACGGCAGATTAGCTGCGGGTATGGTTCCTTCAACGTCTGGCAACCAAAACCTAAAATGGGAAAAAAACTCCATGATCAATCTAGGAACGGATATCGGATTATGGAACAATAGCGTCAACCTTCAATTTGATATCTATAACAGTAATACATCAGATCTCCTATTAGACCTGCCGATTCCCTCTACATCTGGGTTTGCTACAGCCCTGCGCAATGTGGGTAAAGTCAATAATAAAGGAATAGAATTGGTAGTCAACACCAATCATCAATTGGGAGGTCTCCGGATGGCACACAATGCCAACTTCTCAGCCAACAGAAATAAGGTAGTTGATCTTGGAGGGCTGAATGAGATAATTTCGACAAGCGATAATGTTATATATTTTGTTACCAGAGTCGGTGAGCCAACAGCATCATACCAGACGTTGGTAACCGATGGTTTGTACCGTAGCGAATCTGAACTAAATGATCCAGACATACCCAAAGTCCCGGGTGCACGGCCGGGGGATTTCAAATTTGTCGATCAGGACGGTAATAATATTATTGACGGCAACGATCGCATAGCGACGGGTAATTATCAGCCAAAATTTATCTATGGATACACCAGCTCGCTGGGTTATGGCATATTCGACCTAAGTGTAGCAATTCAGGGAACCTATGGAAATAAGGTGGGCAATATAGCCAAGCGCTATATCGACAATATGGAAGGAAATACGAACAATATGGTTACTGCGCTTAATAGGTGGGTTTCCGAGGAAAACCCAGGGGATGGACAAACCATCCGTGCCAACCGGACCGCAAAGGGACTCAACGGACAGATATCCACCTGGCATATTGAAGATGGTTCCTATTTACGGATTAGGGACATCACATTTGGCGTCTCTCTGCCGAATACCCTGATGCACAAAATAGGCGTGAGTCGCCTGCGCATATACGCAAGCCTTATTAATCCCTTTACATTCACGAAGTATTCAGGGTTTAACCCTGAGGTAAGCACACGGGATAATCCCCTTACCCCGGGAGTGGACTACGGGACATATCCAATTGCAAAATCATACAACATGGGTATTAATTTGGAATTTTAACATAATTATCATGAAAAAGATATTTTTACTTTATTCTCTCTCTAGCATCTTAACACTAAGCTCATGTAATAAATTTCTTGATCTGGAGCCACAATCAGATCCAACGGTGGCATCTTTTTACAAAACAGAGTCCGATATCCGCAACGCGGTTAACGGTTGTTATGCTGCACTACAAAGTAACAGACAATATGCAGGTCATTTTATCACGTTGATGGAAGTAAGGAGTGATAATATATCCGACAACAATTCGGGAGGTAACGCGGGGCGTGATTATAATATAGACCGTTTTATTGCTGGCGCTGATAATATTGCTATTCTTCAAGCTTGGCAAAGCATATACAATGCAATATACAGGGCCAATGCTGCACTGGCCAATTTAGATGTAGTTCCCGGTCAGTCTACTCGAAACCAGTATGAAGGTGAGCTACGGTTCTTGCGGGCATTGAACTATTTCAATGCGGTGCGGCTCTGGGGGGATATACCGCTGGTTCTGCAACCTGTGGAACCAGAAGATGCGTATGCCCTGATCCGTAATGATCAGAGCGAGGTGATGGAAGCTATCATTGACGACCTTGAAGTGGCTAAAGATCTGTTGCCTCCCGCCTTTGGAGGAGACGACTTGGGGAGAGCCACAAATGGCGCCGCCAAAACACTACTTGCCAAGGTGCTGCTGACCATCGGAGAATATGGACAGGCTTCCAGCATACTGAAAGAAGTTATTGACAGCAAGCATTACGAATTACTTCCAGTGATAGATTCAGTATTCAGTGTCAATAACAAAATGAACAGGGAGATCATTTTTGCAGTCCGATACAATAAGTCTGTTGTTGACGAAGGCCATCCGATATTAACCTACTTTGACGGACCGGTACTGGATCCATTATTGTTGAATGGATATCCTCCAGATGATGCACGGAGACCTTTGCTCAATACAACGTCGGTAAACACAAGAAGGCCAGTTAATAAATTTTATGATATCCACGATCTGAATACCAATAATGTCGGAAATGACTTTCCATTGCTTCGTTTTGCTGATGTACTGCTGATGTATGCAGAGGCATCGAACGAAGATAACTATCAACTTGTCGGTGATGCAAGAACAGCGCTTGACTCAGTGAGGATCAGGGCGACCGGTACTCCGTTTAATGATGTAGAACTGGCTGATCAGGATCTCTTTAGGAGTGCTGTTGCCGATGAAAGACGTTTGGAGTTGCCGTTGGAATGCCATCGATGGTTCGATTTGATTCGTACCGATCGGGCAGTGGAGGTGATGCAAGGTGTCAATCTACAGATAGAACGCTGGCAATATCTGTATCCAATCCCCCTTACGGAAGTACAGATTGTTAACGATCCAGAAAGATTCCCTCAAAATCTAAATTATTAGCCATATGACGAAACTAAAAATAGGATGTCTACAGTTCATGATAATGGTATCTTCAGTACTGTGGGCTCAGGATTTTGACCATCAGTACGGACGGTTATCATCTGGCAACGAATTGAAAGATAAACTGTTCTATCTTTTCTCCATCATACAGCAGCTGGATCTACGTGAGGATATAAGTATGGAACCGTATCGTGAAGTATATCAAAAGAAGCGAAGAGCTTTGGAGCAGCTATCAAACGATGAAAAGTTGTCACAACACCTCGCTGACCTTAAGTTTAGCGACATTGAGATTACGATTTTGAAGGACGAATTTCAAAAGCTTAGCGAGGGGCACGCAAGATGGGAAGATCTGATAAACACACATCTGATTCCTTCCGGCTATAATATCAAAATAGCAAGTACCGATAATTCAGAGTTTTTATCAGAAACGCTTGAAAATTCCCTTAACGGAATAAACCTCATTATCGATACCTATGGGCTTGGTATTCATGGGAAATACGCATCAATAGATTCCGTACGATTTGATGTTAACGGACAGGAATACGCTGGACTGATTAAAAATCGAGCAACGGTCATTCTACAGCGCGAGTCACAGAAAGGCCTATTCTTTGAACCGTCGCTGGAAACGGCTTTGTCATTGCTAGAACTCAATGAACGTACCGATGCCGCGCGGTTTGAACCCATGGACGAAGGCGTTAACCGTGCAGCAATTGATGCTGTGCAGACGACGAATTGGGCTAAGTATCCCTATTCTGTCATTCTAGTTCCAGGGAATGGGCCAAAGGGCACCGAGCGGCTGAGCGAGAATGCAAAAAAAAGACTGAAATCGGCCGTTGACAACTACAATCGCAAGCTAGCGCCTTTTATTGTGGTGTCGGGAGGAAGCGTCCATCCACCTGGAACGAAGATTAATGAAGCAGAGGAAATGAAAAGAGAATTGATGACAAGATATAAAATTCCAGAATCGACCATCATAATGGACCCTCATGCCCGTCATACCCCAACCAATCTGCGAAACTGTAATAGACTAGTCTTACGGTATGGGTTTCCGAAAGGGAAAAAAATATTGATTACAACGGACAAGAAGCAGGCTGATAAAATCTCGCATAGGGATTTCGTGAATCGGTCCCGGGAAGAATTGGGACATGAACCCTTTTTGCTCCTGAACAAAATATCGGATATAGAAATTGAATATTATCCAGTTTTACTTTCCCTACCGATAGACTTAATAGACCCATTAGATCCCTGAAAAATAATCCGTTTTGCAAAAAGAAAATAAAGATGAAAGCAATAAGAAAAAAATTAAGAACCAATTGGTTTGTTTCCGTAATCTTCGGGTGTTGCATCTTTACCGGGTGTAATAAAATAGAGCCAACTGTGGCTCCCCAAGAGGAAACACACAGTTTATCGACAATCAGGGAGTTATCCGCCGGGACGATTCCGGACGGAATTAAAATTACCGCAGTCGTGATTTCAAATCCATTGATCGAAGACACCGATCTCGTCTACGTACAAGACGAGGAGGGAAGCGCAGTGAAGCTTCGCTTCGCGGGAGGCCACAACTTTAATTTAGGAGACAGAATAGAAGTGTACCTCTCGGGCTGCAAATTGGAGGTAAACGGAAGCGAATATGAAGTTAAGGAAATACCGCTCATTTTCTCGAACCGAATAGGTTCGGTGGCGCTCGTGCCAAGGATAACTACTGCGGAAGAGATAAAAGCGAGTCGAGAGCAATGGACTTCTTCTTTATTGAGATTGAGAGCTATGAAGGTTATTAGCGGACCCGATGACGGTCTATACTTGCTACAGGATTCTATTGGAGAATCGACCATACATGTTTCTGTCGAAGAATCGCTTGAACTCCCGCTTCCGGATAGCGTACAATTCATTTCCGGTTATCTCTTTTATATTAATGGTTTCCCGGCCTTACGCCTACGGAACGCTTCTGATATCGTTACCTATTCACGGCAAGTGGGCGATCAAACAATCCTGGAGCCATTTGATTTTGGGGGGACAGGCAGCATGCCAAATGGTGATCAAGTCTTCACGGGGTTTGTGTCGGGAGACTGGATGTTCAACGATGCTGCGGTACTAGGCGCAAACGAAGTCAACGATTTAAGAAATGGAACGGGAACGGTACGTCTTCGGGGAAACCTTACAAATGCTAGAGTAGGATACATCTACACGTTGTTTGATGTCCAAGGTCTACAGAAAATTAGATTCAATTTTGGAGGAACTAATCTCGGGGAGGGGGGCGCAGAAGTCAATGAATACGCTGTAGAAGCGTTCGTTTCCACGGACGCGGGAAGTACTTGGATATCCTTAGGAAAAAAAGTAGGGACAAGAGGTAGCTTTACCGTAATGGAATATGAGGTCAACGGTGATGCAGACAAAAATTATAGGGTAAAAATACAGAACCGCTCTTTTGTTCGCACAGACAATGGCAATAGATTGCGGGCGAATGTGGATGATGTAGAACTGATTTATTAATAAAAACAAATAAAATGAAAAGACAAAAGATCATGACGGTTATATGCCTTTGGTTGCTGGTGGGGAGTCTTCCCCTCCGGCTATTTGCAACGGTGTCCGAAGTGCAAAAGCAGCCAGATTTGACTTTCCATGCAGCAGTCAGCCTATACCAATTGTACAAAATGAATGCTGATCTTTCAGGAGGCGTCAAAGGTACAGTTGATTCAGGCTACGGAACCGGTGAGGTTACATTAGAAGTCTGGTCGAGCTTCATTCAGTCGGAAGGAGATTTTCCCAATATCCTTCTCTATAAATTGGTAAATGGAAAACCCAATAGTACCGATTACGGCGGTACCGCGGAAACATATTCCGATCCGTCGACGTTAGGGATAATTGGCACAGACTATCCTAAGCCTTGGCTAAGTAGTGACATTAAGTCGGCGGCACTTATGGCCAAACAGTATTATTGCAAAAATGCTTGGGTCGGTAAAGTGTTTAATGATTTGATGGGATCGACGATGCCCGTTGTGATTAAAGTTTTCCTTAAAGGCGGAACGTTTACGGCAGCTAAAATACCCGGAATAGGTGAGTTTACCAATAACGACGCTGGTAGGACAAAGTTAATGTTCGACCCAGTGCATCCTTGTAACGATGGCACTGCACCGAAGGACATTGAAGCGATCTGGACGGATCTTAAATCGCTTCCAGCAGGAGTTTCCTCAAATACCGTTGATCTAAAATATGCCGCACATCGTGGCTTCTGGGGAGACAATCTGGGAGCCGGTCCAGTAGAAAATACGGATCCCGCGATCCAGGCTGCGCTGCCGTATACCAAGATAATCGAATCGGACGTCACTATAACTAAAGATGGCGTTGTCGTGGTCAGCCACGACTACAATCTCCAGCGGCTTACGAACTATCATGGACCTGATCCCGATAACACTTTTATCTATGATTTAAATTATGACCAGATTAAAGACCTCCGTCTTCGAAAGCGGAATTTTGACGTCACGGATTTTAAGTTTATCAGACTGGAAGACCTGATCGGGTACATGATCGAACATAAAACAGTTCTTACTATAGACATAAAAGAACGAGCACAACGCAGAAATCCAATTACGGGAGCTTGTACCGCTGCCTGCGATGTAAACCGAGCTAAACGTGATCAGGGTTGGGTGCAAATATTTGAGAAAATTCTTGATGCCGCCGAAGCGCAAGATGCCTGGGGTTATTTGGCGATAAAGACACCGCTGACTATCAATCGTATCAAGTCCTTACTTCCCGCCGAAAAATGGCCATTAATGGGCAAGGTGCTTTACTTTCCTGTTATTCAACCGGGAGCAAGTGTAAATGCCGCAGTAGAGGTTATCAATGACTGGTATAACAACGGACCAGATTATTTGATGGGTTTCGAAACTAATTTCAAGACCTCAAGCGATCCGGTAATGCATAGTTTCAGTATAGCTGGAAAATCATACGATAACATTCTACACTATGTGGTTTCACGTGTTCGGTTAAGGCCTGGGATGTATCCCGAGGAGCCTATGGGACCAAAAGGCATTGTAGACCGTTATGCACAATGGCTTTTTAAGGACATGCGTCGCGATTATCGGGGAGATCATATTTGGTTAATGAGTTTACCCTATTTCCCCGTGTCAATTCTTACGACCGATCGGCCGGATATCTGGAAAGATGTGAAAGGTCTTTATCAATAATATGTTTTATGAATAAAAACTTAAATAGCGTTTTAAGAAACGGTCTTGTTCTTATCCTACTGGTGTTTTTTCAACATTCCGTTTTCGGACAACACGAACCAGGACCATATTCTTTCAACCCTTACATAGGAAACCTGGTGTGGATGGATGGCGAAGAAAGCACACTTACCTCAAGAACAATTACTATGAATAACCTACAGCCATTGGATAATGAACAGGATGGCCTTATTGTAGTTTTTCAGGTTCATCTTCGTTCTGAGGATGAAATGTTGCCACTTGTCGCCTTCAGTATTCTTGGAGCGCAGGGAAGCAACCTTATCGAGATATATTACTCAAAAAGTACGGTTACAATCCGGCGGTTTTTTCACACTGATGGTCAACGAAAGCATTATGATTATCACCTTTTCGATCCTCTTTTTGTATTTTCCGGAGAGCGTAACTTCGAATTTAGGACGTATTTCACATCCAATTTCATGTATCTCGTTTCTAAAGATCTGGAATGTAATCCGGGATATCTAATGTCTCCTGTTTATTTCGGCTTAGATCAAGGAATTACATTTTCTCAATCAGACTCCGGCACGCAACAAGGTTTTTCAAATATGGGGGTATTTATTCAACGTAGTTCCAATGCTGCTATAAAAATTGGTGATACTACTGGCAAACGTCTTCCCTATATTTCTAGTACCCAAATTTTCGGCCTTCGATATGGAGATTGGTGGCAACAGATGCAAAGCGGTTTTTCCTCACCTAATCCAGCTGAATTGCCAAACTAAAAATTGTTATCATAAATTATCAAATAATCTAAAACAATGAAAACATTAAAATTTGAAAAATTGACAGTATCAGCCCTATTATTGGTTATTGTATGTAGCAAAGCCAGTATTGCGCAAGAGAAACCAGTCAAACGTGATTTAAAGCCTCAAGAAAAAGTCATGATTGCTGATAGCTACGATGCGGAGTTCTATTATCTATACAACAAACAATCAAGTAAGGGGCGTGTTGGAGGAACAACTGCAAATTACGATGGTCCTCTCTTCTATTCCAACAGTGCGTATGACATCCATTTTGCGCCACGAGTAGGTTCGAACTTTTACGACTATTATTTCACCATGTCAAAAGGTCGGAATGGCGACCCTTTGTTTTACAGTCCTAAGAACAATTGGGTGAGGTTCGGAGGCAATGCCGGACTTGCATTTTGGGGTGATGGTAAATACTCTCAAAATGACTTACCAAACTTGTTCATAGATCATTTTGGAAAAGTAGGCATAGGTAATATATTGGATGATATCTCAACTAGCAACCAAAATTCTTACAGCCTTTTTGTTTCGAATGGTGTATTATCCGAAAAATATGGATTAGGCTCGCAATATTCTTGGGCAGATCATGTATTGAAAGAAGACTATTCATTAAAAGCGCTAAGTGACGTCGAGGAGTTCATAATAAAAAATGGGCATTTGCCGAATATACCTACTGCTGAGGAAATCGCAAAAGATGGATATTCAATACACGATATGAATGTAAAGTTTCTTGAGAAAATCGAAGAGCTTACTCTTCATCTAATTGAACAAGACAAGGAGATAAAGCAGTTAAGACAAGAGTTGGATACCCATGTTAAAGACGCAAAATAGTTAAACGCCATCCAAAGAGACAATACCGGGCCGGCCCTTGATTTCCGGCCCGAAGTATTGTGCCGCCCCGGCTGATGTGAAGGGGCGCTGACTTTTCCATAGGGCATTGTCCGAAACTAAATAATTCTTAGTCAAACGATTAAGCTTACAAACAATCATGGGCGGTTAGTTGTTGATGTAACGGTATCTTACTATGAAAACACTTATAAATAACATTGTTTGAAGGGAAGCGATGAAGAAAAGGAGAATATTATTAGCAGAGGACCATTTAGTAGTTAGAGATGGAATAAAGTTGCTATTGGACAATCAAGATAATCTTGAAGTGGTGGCCGATGTATGTTGCGGTCGGGAGATATTGGACTTGATAGCCACAGGTGTGGAAGCGGATATTCTTATTACAGATTTAAATATGGATAATGGCAGTTTTAGGTTCCTTAAGGACTTACATGAAAAGAATGCTGGGATATAAGCAAACATAAAGTTATGTGGAATGAAAAATATTAGAACCAATAACGATCTATTTTGTCCTGTTTTTACGATAATGTATAATCTAACGCTCAAGTTATGGAACAGAGTAAGGACAACAAATTTATTCCTATGACATCCGTGTCCAGTAATAAGGGCAGGGAAGTTAAAGAGGACGTGTATTATTACACGAATCAGATTGTTAATCTGATTATGGTAGGGAAACCAGGCGGGCCTTGGGTTTTAATAGACGCGGGTATGCCGAAATGTGGAGACGAAATCTTGCAAGTTGCGCAAAAGCGTTTTGGCGATAACCGCAAGCCCGAAGCGATCATTTTGACCCACGGACATTTCGACCACGTCGGCAATATTGCCCATTTATTGGAAAGATGGGATGTACCCGTTTTTGCCCATATCCTTGAGCACCCTTATCTTACAGGAGTTCAAGATTATCCGGAGCCAGATAGCTCGGTCGAGGGCGGACTTTTGGCCAAGATATCCGATATTTACCCGCATCAATCAATAGACATTAGTGAGCATCTATTCCCACTTCCTGAGGACGGTAGCATTCCTTTTCTTTCAGATTGGGAGTGGATACACGTACCGGGACATTCTCCGGGTCAGATAGCTTTGTTTCGTCGGAGAGATGGCTTTTTAATTTCTGCAGATGCCTTTATAACGGTTAGACAAGACTCGTTATATAAGGTGTTGCTTCAAAAAAAAGAGATTAATGGTCCTCCTCGCTATCTCACAACAAACTGGGAAGCTGCTGAGGAGTCGGTGAAGACATTACGCGATCTCAGGCCGCAGGCGGTCATTCCCGGGCACGGCCAACACATGGAAGGCGAAGAACTGCAAACCGGCCTTACAGAGCTGGTCGAAAAATTCGATGAGCTTGCTAAGCCCCACCGCGGACGTTTTATATAATAAAGACATCCGCCCTATTATTGGTAGCATCAATTGTTATAGATCCTCCTATCGGAAAAGTAACGATGGGAACGGTATGACCGAAATCAACGTTTGCAATGACCGGTACATTTTTCAGCTCGTCTTTTGTCTTAATGATTTTTGTAAGAAGATCTCGCGTAACTTTCGATTCTTTTCTAAATCTACCAATCAGAATCCCGTTTACACTACTAAAATTTGGCTGGAGGAGTAAAGATTGTAATTGGTTTTGAACATTGTTTGCACTCTCTGCCCCGTTGTCTTCCAGTATATAGATTAGTCGTTTTCCACCGTCGCTTCTCATCGCAAATTCAGTTCCTTGTATAAAATTAAGAGTCAAGAAATTGCCGCCAATGATCGTGCCTTCAGCTTTGCCTCCATTTATAATCCAGTATCCGCTATTTACGCTTTGTTCTTCTGTCCAAGGCGTATTGTAATATATGTCACTGGGCATTATTTTAATAGGGCCTTCTTCCATCAAGCACTTTTTAAAATAGGCCAGTGTATAATCCGCATCCTTACTTGCGGCTATCGCCGAGAAGTGTGGTCCATAATAAGTAACCATACCTGTCTTTACATAGATGGCATTCACCAGTGCCGTAATATCTGACAGTCCGCAAATGATCTTAGGGTTTGATTTGATAAGGTTATAGTCGATATGACTCAATAGTTGGTTTGAACTTGTGCCTCCGCTTAATGCTAAAATCCCATTGATGGTATGGTCTAGAAATGCCTCATGGAGGTCTTCCAGCCTGTTTTCGACCGTTGTGGACTTAAATTCGTCTACCTCTCGAATATGTTTCCCGAAACTTACGGTCAGGCCTAGTTTGTTAAGCCGCTTAACCCCTCTTTCAATTATTTCCGTTGTCAATTTTGGAAGCAGGCTATCAGCAGGCGCGATAACACGTATGTGGTCACCCTGGTGCAGTTTTTTTGGAATCATAGTTCAACTATTTGTAATAAACTAATCGTATCTGTCGCTATTGAACGCTTTTCCGACTTTTTAGTTTGTTTAACCCAACATTTATCTACTCCGCTCCATCTTACTCCCCAAATTCCTTATCGCCGATAGCACCGTCGCCATGTCCGACTGCCCTTCTGGAAAGTCCCTACTCGTATAGGCGTGGAATTTCCAGATTTCCAGTACATCACTAGCCTCTACGGTATAAGGCTCATACAGCGGATTGAGTGACCTTAGCAGCAATGTTCCGTCAGCGCGTACCGTCACCATCTTGAATACTACATCCTGCTCGCCGTTCAAGACCACCACGCAGGGTGTATCCGGCTTGATGTCCGTCCAGTCCGATACATATTTACCTGTTATATCACTGCCGTCCGTTATCGGTAGCATCGAATCCCCCGAGATCGGGAAGATGCGGTAGGTATCACCCTTAGAGAGGTTCGGTACCGAATATTTGGGGAGTGTTGCGATATAGGCAGGGTCAGCATGGCCGGCGGCGTATCCCGCTTTTGCCTTGATCGGCACGTACTCCACATGTTCGTTGTTGTCCCGGTCCACACTGATGGCCAGTACCCGGAGATTGCCGCCTTTGATATAGACATCATTGCCCGCCTCCAACTCCCGCATTTTTAGTTCCCCAAGTTTCGAAAGGTCGATCTTGAGCAGCGTATCGATACTCACGGCAAAGAAAGCAGAAAAATTAAGGTAGTCGTCCGGCTGAGGCGATTTTGTGTTGCCCGCCTCGATAGCAGCTAGCTTGGCCCTTGTTATTCCTAGCTTTTCCGCCAGTTCGTGCTGGCTTATCCGACGGCGCTCACGTAGAAATTTTACATTCGGCGCAAAAAATATCTTTTGTTTATTCGTTTTCATTTGTTATAATTAACAACATGATTTTGTTATCATTAGTAACAAATATATATTTTTTTGAGGATATGGAGGGTATAAAAAAAGAAATTATCGAAAGTTTGCGGGAGAAGATCATGATCATGGAAGGATTCAAGAGCGGCATGATGGAAATGGAGCGCCCGGACTTTGGCTTGCAGGAGATGGCACACGCCTTTCCTCGCGGCGTGTTTCCTACCGGTGCCGTTCATGAGTTCACCAGCCCCACGGCCGCCTGTGCCACCGCTTCCAACGGTTTTATCTCCGGGCTGCTCTCCGGTCTTATCAAACACGGCATGTTCTGCCTCTGGGTAAGCACCAAGCGGAGCCTGTTCCCCTTGGCACTGAAAACCTATGGTATCGAGCCTCACCAAGTTATCTTCGTGGATGTTAAGCGCGATAAGGACGTGCTCTGGGTGATGGAGCAGGGTCTGAAATGCGATGCACTTGCAGCAGTGGTAGCGGAACTTGGCGAGGTCAGTTTTGCCGAATCGCAGCGCCTACAGCTGGCTGTAGAAAAAAGCCATGTAACCGGATTTCTTCACCGCCGGCGACCACGGCGCCAGCAAGCACTTGCCTGCGTTGCCCGCTGGCGGATCCGGCCTGTTGCAAGCCGGGTTCCAGAGGGAATGCCCGGTGTGGGGCATCCTACATGGGAGGTAGAACTGGAAAAGATCAGGAACGGAAAGCCCGGAAAGTGGTACATCGAATGGCGGAGGGGGGAATTTACGTTCCTGCCAGCTGCACAAGGTATCCCAGCAGCACTAAAAAGAGAACATTATGCCTAAGCGCTATATGTGCATATGGCTACCCTTGCTGGCGACAGACAGCATTGAAAAAATCCGTCCCGAATTGCGTAGCCGCCCGTTGGTGCTGTCTGCCCCGCAGAACGGCCGGACTGTGGTAACAGCTGCCAACCGTAGGGCAAGAGCAGAGGGTATTGTACCGGGCAAGGTGCTGGCGGATGCCAAGACCATTTTGCCCGAACTGGAAGCACTGCCGGACGATCCCCCTTCGACGGCAAAGCTCCTGGAGTCACTGGCCGAATGGTGCTTGCGCTTCAGCCCCGTAGCAGCGGTCGATGTGCCTGACGGTATTATACTGGATATATCCGGTTGTGCCCATCTATGGGGCGGTGAAAGACCCTATCTGGACCACATCGTCGGGCGGTTTGCTAAGGGAGGCTATGGAGCAAGGGTAGCGATAGCCGATACCGTTGGAGCTGCCTGGGCGCTGGCGCATTTCGGAACACAGGATGCCATAGCAGAGAGTGGTCAGGAGTCCTTGGTACTGGAAGATCTGCCACCGGCCGCACTACGTCTGGATCCTGCCGTGCTGGCACGGATGGAAAAACTGGGGTTCCGTCGTATCGGTCAGTTTATCCAGATGCCGAAATCCATGCTGCGCCGACGCTTCGGCGATGCACTGCTGCTGCGCCTGGGTCAGGCACACGGTACCGAGCCCGAAGCGCTGGAACCTGTCGTTCCCGAGCTGCCCTATCAGGAGCGTTTGCCCTGTCTGGAGCCCATACGCACGGCAACGGGCATCGAGATTGCGTTGCAGACCCTGCTGGAAAATCTATGCAGCCGGCTTTCCAAAGAGGGTAGGGGCATGCGCAGCGGAATATTGAAAGGATACCGCGTAGACGGGAATATCCAGCAGATCCATATCGGTACGAGCCGGGCATCGCATAACCCAGAGCACCTGTTCGGGCTGTTTGCCCTCAAGATACCCACCATCGAACCGGCACTGGGCATCGAGCTGTTCGTGCTGGAAGCTCCACTGGTGGAGGAAGCACCCAAACCACAGGAAGTACTCTGGGAAACCAAGGGCGGGCGCACGCAGGTAGCCGAACTGCTGGACACCATAGCAGGTAAAGTAGGCATGGACGTCATACACCGTTATCTTCCACAACAGCACCACTGGCCGGAACGTTCGATCCGGGCTACGGCGTCGCTGGATGAAGTGCCCGACACCGAGTGGCCGGTCGACAAGCTGCGCCCGCTGCATCTGCTGTCCCTGCCCGAGCCGATATCCGTGATGGTTGTACTGCCGGATTATCCGCCGATGCTGTTTACGCATAAAGGAAGAACCTATAAACTGGCTAAGGCCGAAGGACCGGAGCGTATCGAACAGGAGTGGTGGATCACGGATGGTCGGCCGAGGGACTATTATCGTGTAGAAGACGAAAAGGGGGGGCGCTACTGGCTGTTCCGATCAGGGCATTACGGGGAAGGCGAACCCGAATGGTTTCTACACGGCTTCTTTGCCTGATAAAAATAAATATGCAAATGGAATACGCAGAACTACAGATAACGACTAATTTTTCGTTCCTGCGGGGCGGTTCGCACCCCGAAGAGATCGTGGACGCCGCGGTTGCGCTCGGTTATAAAGCCATCGCCGTGACCGACCGCAATACACTTGCAGGCATCGTGCGAGCCCATGTTGCCGCGCGCGGAAAGCCCATCCGTTTTATCCCCGCCTGCCGGCTCGACCTGCAGGACGGGCCGAGCCTGTTGGCATACCCTACCGACAGGGACGCGTACAGCCGGCTTTCCTCTCTGCTTTCCAAGGGTAACCTCCGGGCAGAAAAAGGGGATTGCCATCTCTATAGGGCCGATGTGTACGAGCACGCTGACGGTATCCGCTTTGTCGCTATTCCGCCGGACGTGCTAGACGACAACTTTGCGTTCGACCAGGATTTTACCGCTGCACTGGAAGAATACCGCGGAGCGTTTGGCGATAACCTCTATCTGGGTGCGTTCTTCCTGTACAGTGGCGACGACCAGAAGAAGCTGTACCGGCTCGCGCAGCTCGGCGACCGCCTGGATATCCCACTTGTCGCACTGAACGATGTACATTATCACGATGCCGAGCGCCGCCAGCTGCAGGATGTGCTGACCTGCATCCGCGAGAAATGCACCATCCATACCGCCGGGTTCCGGCTACATGCCAATGCCGAACACTATCTCAAACCTGTCGAGGAGATGAATCGTCTGTTCCGGCAATATCCCGAAGCCATTGCCAATGCCCTGGCCTTGGCAGACGCCTGCCGTTTCTCGCTGGACGAACTGGAGTATATCTATCCCGAGGAGATCGTCAGCGAAGGCCGGGCACCGATGGAGGAACTGGAGTATCTGACCTGGAAAGGCGCCCGTGAATGCTTCGGTGATCCCCTGCCCGAGAAGATGCGCGCCACGCTATTGATGGAGCTGGACTTCATCAGCAGAAAAAACTATGCTTCGTATTTCCTTACTGTCTATGATCTGGTACGTTTTGCCCGGGAGCGGAATATTCTCTGCCAAGGGCGCGGATCGGCGGCCAATTCGGCCGTCTGCTATTGTCTGGGCATTACAGCGGTAAACCCGTCCAAGTTCAACCTTTTGTTTGCGCGGTTTATGAGCGACGCCCGTGACGAACCGCCCGATATCGATGTGGATTTTGAGCACGAGCGGCGCGAGGAGGTCATGCAGTACGTATACAGCAAATACGGCCGTCACCGGGCGGGTATCGTAGCTACGGTCACACAGGTGCACTGGAAAGGTGCCGTCCGCGATGTGGGCAAGGCGATGGGGCTTTCCCTCGATGCGGTGGACAGGCTGGCCAAGACGGGCTATGAGTTTACCGAAGATTGGTTTTCGGGGAGATCGGCACCGACTTCGGAAGGTTTCGACGCCAGTGATTCGCTATTGCGGAAAGTCCTGGAGCTGACCAAGGAATATATCGGGTTTCCCCGCCAGCTAGGGCAACATACAGGTGGTTTCGTGATCACGCAAAACAGGCTGTCCGACCTATGTCCCATCATGAACGCCCGTATGGAAGACCGTACGAATATCGAGTGGAACAAGGATGACATCGAAGCGCTGGGCTTTCTGAAGGTCGATGTACTTGCCCTGGGCATGCTGACCTGCATCCGCAAATGCTTCGATCTGGCCAAGGAACATTACGGACTGGATCTTACGCTGGTCAATATTCCGCAGGATGACCCGGAGGTTTATGCGATGATCAGCCATGCCGATACCATCGGCGTCTTCCAGATTGAAAGCCGGGCGCAGATGTCTATGCTGCCTCGTCTTCGGCCGAATATATTCTATGATCTGGTCATCGAGGTGGCTATTGTGCGTCCGGGGCCGATACAGGGGGATATGGTACACCCTTATCTGCGCAGGCGCAACAAGGAGGAACCAGAGGAATATCCGTCGGAGGAACTAAGAGAGATTTTGGGCCGAACCTTGGGTGTGCCACTGTTCCAAGAGCAGGCTATGGAGATTGCCATCGTTGCGGCCGGCTTTACACCGGCGCAAGCAGACGGACTGCGACGCAGTATGGCCACGTTTAAGGCAAAAGGAAAGGTGTCGGAATATGAGCGCATGCTGGTGGAAGGGATGATGAAGAAGGGATATCAGGAAGAATTTGCCCGTCGGGTGTTTCGCCAGCTGGAAGGGTTCGGTAGCTACGGCTTTCCTGAAAGCCATGCCGTCAGCTTTGCACTGTTGGTGTATATCTCTTCGTGGGTTAAATGCTATTACCCCGATATCTTTGCCACCGCGCTGCTGAACAGCCAGCCCATGGGCTTCTACTCGCCGGCACAACTGGTGATCGACGCCCGCAAGCATGGGGTGGAGGTCAGGCCGGTGGACGTTAACCATTCGCATTGGGACAACACGATGGAGGAACCATCCGGCGCTTACCGTGCCGTAAGGCTGGGCTTCCGGCAGGTAAAGGGACTGAACGAGGAAACCCTTGAAAAGCTTGTAGAGTGCAGGACGCAACCCTACCGTACCATCAATGAGCTACTGGATTGCGGAGTCCCTTTGTCGGCTCTGGAACGGCTGGCGGATGCAGATGCTTTCCGTTCGATGGGACTGGACAGGCGACAGGCGCTTTGGGAGGTATCCGCACTTGCCGACCATCCTACGGGCCTGTTCGAAGGACGGCCGTCGGACAGCAGCCAGGAGGGTAGGGTAGAGCTGCCGGCCGTATCTGATAAAGAACATGTCTTTCAGGATTACGGTTCGACCGGGCTTTCACTGAAAGCGCACCCGGTGAGTTTTGCACGGGAGCAGCTGGATGCGCTGCATATCACGCCCTGTGGTAAACTGGGTGGGTTAAAGGATGGCTCGCTGGTCAAGGTATGCGGACTGATCACCGTGCGTCAGCGGCCGGGTACGGCCAAAGGAGTACTGTTTGTCACCATTGAAGATGAAACAGGTTATGCCAATCTGGTGATATGGGGCAAGACCTTCCAAGTATTCCGCAAGGTGATCCTGCAATCCAAGATGTTGATGGTGATGGGTAAGCTGCAGATCGAGGGCGAGGTGATCCACGTCATTGCGGAGTCCTGTCATAATATGAACAGGATGTTGCGAATCGATCTGGACGTGCGCGATATCGGCTCGGTGCATAAGCCAGCCAGAGCAGATGAGAAGGACGGCGGCGGAGCGCAGGGAGATCTGTTTAAATCGCGGGATTTTAGGTGATGACTAAAAGTATCTGCTGATACGGCATTAAGTACCGTCATCAGCTATAGAGCAATACAGAAACAAAAACTAGAATAGTATGTTTTAAAATTATGAATATAAAATTTGGGATATTGTTTTCCATGCTATTTATCACCATTGGCGGTGTCGTCAATGCCACGGATACGGAAAACAGTATATTGCGGTTTAAAAGTCTTTTGACAGAGCAGGATTCTACTGGCAATCCCCCGATATTCTTTAAAGATGGTAAGGGAGAGGTTGTCTCCGTAAATGATTTAAAAGGAAAGGTTGTGTTTATAAATTTTTGGGCACCTTGGTGCCCGCCCTGTATTGAAGAGATGCCTGGATTAAATTCCCTAAAAAATAAGTTTAACGGAAATGAAAAAATTGTCTTTCTGATGGTGGATGTAGATAATAACCGTGAAAAAGCACAAGCATTTATGGACGAACACGATTTACAGCTTCCTGTTTATACACCTCACGGTGAAATTCCGTCGTTATATTTAAGCCGCGGTATTCCAACGACGATTATCCTCGATAAAAAGGGGGAGATCGTATCGCGCATAGAAGGTGGTCGTGACTATACACAACCTCGCTTTGAGAAAGCGTTGAAAGAGCTGATAAATGAGGATTAATTTAACTACTAAGCCTAATTTGTCAACTTCTCTTAGAAGTGCGCCAAACGCGTATCCAAAATGGCTGCACAAAATATTAAAAGCAACGTCATTGCATTAAAGATTTTATTCTTATTTTTGAATCAAAATGAGATAACTATGAGCATTCCAATTTTGAAGATTGGAAAATATGCATTGAAAAGAAATGTGAGATTCCACAATTTCCCAGAAATTTTTACAACATAGCACGCTCACAAAGAAAAATAACATGGAAGGAAATACACATTTTGACGTCATCATCATTGGTGGCAGCTACGCGGGGCTCTCTGCTGCAATGGCGCTGGGCCGTTCATTACGCAAAGTCCTGGTCATAGACAGTGGATTGCCCTGTAACCGCTTCACCCCGCATTCACACAACTTTATTACACACGATGGGGCAATACCAGCAGAGATTACCAAGAAAGCCAAATTGCAGGTGCTGGCATATCCTACCGTAAGGTTCTGCGAGGGCCGTGCCGTCAGCGCCTCTGTGCGAGCTGACGGTTATAGTGTCCTTATAGAAGGAGGGACGTTATATACAGGACACAAATTGGTACTGGCCGCCGGTGTGCGGGATATCCTTCCCGATATCGACGGGTTTGCCGAAAGCTGGGGAAAGACGGTTATACACTGTCCCTATTGTCATGGTTATGAATTCCGAGGTAAAAAAACGGGTATTATTGCAGGTGGAGAGCGAGCTTTCCATATCGCTTCGCTGGTCAATAACCTGACCGGCGACTTAACCCTCCTCACCAACGGGAATGAAGATTTTTCGGAGGCACAGATTACGAAGTTGCAAGAACATAATATCAGCATTGAGCGGGAGAAAGTGGTCACTATTTTACAGAAAAGCGGCGAGGTCAAGGGTGTTGTCCTTTCCGACGCCCGTTTTCTGCCTTTTGAAGCATTATATGCCGCCCCTTCTTTTGAGCAGCATTCGGATATCTATAGGGATTTAGGCTGTGAACTGACCGAATCTGGGCATATCAAAGTCGATCAATTCCAGCAGACCACGGTAAATGGTGTGTTTGCTTGTGGCGATTGCTCCGGGATGCTGCGCTCGGTTGCACACGCGGTCGCAACAGGTAATATAGCCGGAGCTATGGTCAACCACCAGCTAGTACAGGAACATTTTTAATCGAAGTTACAATTATTATTTTACACTTATTGTAATTGCAGGTTTATTGCTTTAATATGCTTGAGCGGATGTTGGAAGTGACGCGAAAAGCTTATTGGACACTAGATGAAAATACACTGAAAAGTTTGATGTCGAATAATATTTCAAAACTATAAAGAATTCAACGGCAAAACTGTTGATTTTGGAGGCGAACTTTATACACCTAAAGAAGTTTTACGACTATTGGAGGAGAAGTTGAACCGACCTATCGATTTCGTACAGGTGCCTATAGAAGCACTTTACCAACAAAGTGAAACATTTGCTAAGTTGGTAGAAATGATCGATAAAGAAGGTTATGATCCCATTGATTACAAATTTATATCCTCTTGGATACCGAAGCTGACAGGGTTTGAACAGTGGTTGCACGAAATAGGAATCAAAAAAATAAAAGAACTATATTCTATAGGCAATTAATCGTAAAATATTACGTTGAAACTTGTCATTCCATCTTGAGGATATAAATTCCCTGATTCTTATCGGTGATGTAGATATAACCACGACGGTCCACCAGCACATCTTCGGTTTGCACCACCAATTCGTCTTCCGGCATACTGCCATAGCGTTTGGTTGGTGCGGGTGGTACGAAATGTCCGACTTCTTTTGGTACATATTTGTCAGCGACGTCATAGACACGAAGCCCCGCGTTGAACCAGGTCATATAAAACAAATCACCCTGTGGCTGCACATCCGGGTTGTGTATCAAATGATTAAAATTATGGGGGCCAGACCAACCTTTTTCCTGCCGGTAGCTTGTTCCTTCCGGCGTAAGCGGCTGGGGGAAAAGCGATAGCAATTTGGGATCTTCTATATCACGTATGTCCACGATAGATGCGTGGCTAAGGGGCCCCTGCCCATATGACACGTCTTCTGAATTGACGAAGGCTATCCCTTGGTCTGTAATAGGCAGTGCACCATGCACGCCAAAGCGATTATGGAATGGCGGACTGAAATCCAGTCGGGATACTTGGCGTGGCTTAGTGATATCGCTGATATCGAGCACGATCATCCCTGCAGCGCCATATGGCAGAAACGCCAGAGAGTCCACTACATAGGGCGGGCCGTGCAGTGACACTTCGTGGTCACTGCCACAAAACATGTGATGGGGATGATGCGAAGTTGTCGCACTTGTGTCGCGGCCGTTATGCATCAGTTGATGCCTTACTTGGCGGGTTGTAACGTAATGATACTCTTCTTCTGATTCATGCTGGCCCGGCACCCACCAGCGGGATACTTCCACCGGTTTGGCCGGATCGCTAATATCGACGATGACGTAAATATTCCCCATGTATCCCGGCATTCCGGCAGCGAGGTGCATGTAGTTGCCACCGTTATAAAAATTCCTATGTGTACCCGATCCTCCAGTGGTATAGTGCCCGAGTCTCTCAGGATTTAATGGATCGGAAATATCCCATAAATACACGCCTTCGGTAAAGGGTTTATCGTTTCCGCCGAAAATGGGAAATATACGTTCGAGAGAAGTAACCATGATATTGCCATGTAACTCCATTTGAAGCGTCCAAGTATTCGGCGGGCCGGGTATGAACTTAACCACCTTCGGATTTGCCGGGTCAGTAACATCCGTCACCGACCAGCCGGAATCCCAGAAGTGCCCTGTAAATAAGTACCATCTTCCCTTGTGTTCCTTAATCGACATCTTAAATGCCGGCCTGCCGTCCATGTCGCAATAGCCCACTGGAACAACCCCCTTTGCCAGGTAGCCTTCGGGAATAGTTTGTCCAGCGGTATAGAAACAAACAGTAGTCAAAAGCACAAGAGATAGAAAATACCCGATCCTTTCTAAAATACGTGGCTTCATTTTTATGTCAGTTTTTTTCATTAATTGCCTATTATTTACAATTTCAAAGAAAGAACTTTTTTTTTATGTTTGCAACATTGATTGTAAATAATCTACAATATGAGTAAGAAAATAACAGAAGACCTGTCGTTCGACTTTGATTTCTTGGATAAGCTTGTGGTCGGCATCGGCGAAGTGTCACAGATAACAAGTATTCCCACCCGCCAAATCCGTTATTGGGAGGATAAAGGAATTATTAGCAGTCTGACTGAAGAAGAAGGCAAAAATAGGCGATACAACTATAAGAACATCAAGAAAATGCTGCTGATCAAGGAACTGCTGGATGAAGGGTACACCCTTGATGCAGCGGCAGAAAAGATCAAGAAAAGAATGGAACTCATTGAAGAAACTCTACGAAAATTAAGTGCCAGAAAAGCTTAGTTTGATAACAACTGTGAATTATGAGGAACAACTACTCACTTTAAAAAAATATGGCTATTTGATTGGCAGTACAGTAATTTGTGCGATAAAAAACAGACTTATGGAGATAAAAAAGCTATCTAAAGAGGACATCAGCCTTTTTGAGAAATTAATAAAACTCTTCGAAGACGTTTTCGAGATGAAGAGTTTTAATATGCCTAATGTTGAACACCTACACTTTTTACTAGCGAAAGAAGAATTTCATGCTTTTGTAGCTTTGGACGATTCTTGCGTAATCGGAGGCCTGACTGCTTATACGCTAAATCAGTATTATTCGACAAAGCCATTAGCATATATTTTTGATTTGGCCGTTTTAAGAACGCACCAAAGACAAGGGTTGGGCAAAGAGCTGATACAGCAGACAAAAGTCTATTTCAAGCAGCAGGGTTTCGAAGAGGTGTTCGTTCAAGCCGACAACGCAGATGAATATGCGGTCGATTTCTATCGCAAGACGTATCCAGCGCAAGAAGAAAATGTATTTCACTTTTCTTATTTTCTCTAATCACGTTCTACCACTATCTGCAAATTGTTAGGCTATGTCTTTTTGCTATCTTTTCGCTACATTTGTGTAAAAAACAATGAAACCAATCGTTGAATTGATTACCGAGTGGGATGCGTATACTAGTTCGCGTGACAAGGTGACCGTAGAAGAATTCTGCAATTACTACCTGGCGAAAAAAAACGTTGGAGAGAAGGGAAGCGTGTTTGCAGGAATGGCTCCGCCCGATTTAGACACTGTACTTGCCAAATTGATTGGTCGGATTGCGTCAATGTATTCGACCTATTGTAAAATGGCCCTGCAAGAAAAACCCGAAATGGAACTCGATAGCTTTTATTTCCTCAATGCTATCTACCATAAAATCGAATCGCAAAAAAAAGACATCATTCAATTCCATTTTGTGGAACAGTCCACAGGTATGGATATATTAAAGCGACTACTTTCTTCAGGTTATATCACTGAACGAGAGGATCCATCCGACAAACGAGCGAAATTAGTAAGCGTCACGTCAAAAGGAGAAAAAACGTTGCATGAGCTTTATCAATTGCTTTTCAAGCCAACACTACTGATGTTTAGTTCTATTCCAGAAGAAGAGAAAAAACTGTTGGTCGATATACTTACTCCCCTTGAAATAAAACACGGAGACATTCTTTCCACAAGCAGAAATCGAACCTTAAATGAAATTCTGGAAAATGAAATTGGGGAGAAGGCTCTTAGAGAAATTCACGCTGACTTAGAGAAACGAATCAGCCAATTCGGAAAAACCAAATCTGATCATAATTAAACTTTGTCAAGAGCTTCAATAATAGTTAGATAAATGGAATCAACGTCTTTGTCTCCAATAAGACTGATTTTTCCTAGTCATAGCTTTTAAGCCCAGCGTTTCGAACATTTTCTTATCCTGTTTTAAACCTGGATTTGGTGTTACCAACAAAGTTTCGCTTTCACTTGTGAAGATGGAATTAGCTCCTGCCATGAAACACCAGGCCTGCTCTTCCTCATTCATTTCAGCTCTGCCTGCACATTCCGCAGCATATTTTAAAATCATGGTAGTTACTGTTTCGCAACGTTCACTTGCGGATATTTTTCTCGCACCTGAATTCTCCATAAATGAAAGGGTGTTTAAAAATCGGGCATGATGTTCATCATTGCTTATAATCATTTCAAGTAGTTGTTGAAGTGCCATATTATTTTTGTTCAAAAGTAGTGCCTTGCCGGATCATCAATGTGGTCCAGTTTTAAGGTTATTGATAGTCCGGATTAATGACATTTAAAAGTTTAATATAACTCAATCGCAATCGACAAGCTGCACCCGCTACTCGTGCAATTGATCCCAACGAAAACAAATAATGTCGAAAACAATATTATTTATAACGAATTCGTTTTATATTTGTCTAGTTAAATAATATCAATAAAGTCATGAAAAAATATATTACATTTAAAGTCAGTTTCATTATCCTTTTGACAATCAATATGTTAATTATTGTCGCAGACTACATTTATGTCACCCCTCCCATAACTATTCGCACACAGGCTTTGCCGGGGGGAAAGGATCAAGACATCGTGGCAATAAAGGCTCTTGAAAAACTATCTGCGGAGGGCTGGGCTGAGGGAGACGGTGAAAAGATGGCTTCGGTATATACTGATAGAGCCGATTACGTCACGTTCAATGGCGAATGGCTCCAGTCCCGATATGAGATCGATTCGCTTCATCAAGAATTGTACGATGGAGTACTGGAAGGGTCGTCGATTGAGAACAGGATGATACAAAGCATCCGTTTCCTGACCGATAGTGTTGCGATTGTCCATATTACTGGAGCAGTTAAACATAAAGGCAGCAAAAAGCCTGCAAAAAGTAGGGATTCTATACAGACGTTAGTTGCATGGAAAACGGGCGGACAATGGAAGTTCACGGCTTTCCACAATGCCCGGATAAGCAGGGTTTCATTATGGGAAGGCATCAAGATGTCTTTTAATTGATAATTATACTTACTATGCTAACAGAACGTCACAGTACTTCATTCGCCGTACTACTAAGTGCGATGATTGTCACATCTTCATGTGGACCCGATATCGACCCGATACCCAATAGAATAGAATTCAGTGAGAAGCTAAGCGACTATGACCTTTTTACTGACATGCGGAATCTGGAACCCGCGTCTGATGTAACCATTTATGAACTTTCATCGCCGTTATTTACCGATTATGCATCAAAACAGCGACTGATCAAACTGCCCAAAGGGACGGCAATGACGGCTCCAGATGGTAAGTTACCTGAATTCCCTGAAGGTACAATACTCGCCAAGACCTTCTATTATGATAGACCCGATGCTCCGCAGGGAAAACACATCATCGAAACCCGACTACTGATCAAGGATGAAGGCAACTGGAATGCGGCGACCTACCGTTGGAATGAATTAAAACAAGAGGCACACCTCCTAAAGGATGGAGCACGGGTAAATGCATCGTATAGGAGTTCCAACGGCGTAGAGAAGACTGTCGGGTATCTGATCCCGACCGAAGCAGAATGTAGTAGCTGCCATCGCACCAATAGCAGGATTGTCCCACTTGGCCCTGAATTACGCAACCTCAATATTGGGGTTTCCAAACGGGGAAGGATTGTCAACCAAATCAACTATTTTATTGATATTGGTATACTCAATCCTGTGGATAATCAGGCGTTGGGTGTTCTACCCAACTGGGCCGACAACAGGTTTACTATCGATGAGCGTGCAAGAGCTTACATGCATGTCAACTGCTCGCATTGCCATAACAGTGGGGGATGGGCTGACGATTTCACGAGTTTGGATCTAACATATGACACCCCGTTTGATGAAACACGCATTGGAAGTAGGAAAAAGCGGATTGCGGAACGCATTATGCTCACAGGCGATGGCAAAATGCCCAGGCTTGGCACTACGGTGTTACACACCGAGGGAATACAGCTAATTAGGGACTATATTGAGGGATTATAATGAACCCTGGTTGGGCGTACCGCTGTTTCAGGATGCTGGAGCATCCCCATCCTTTTAACTCCGACTTGTAAGTCTGCCCGATCGGAAGATATTCTTCTCCAATAAAGATCTGGTCCCTTTCTAGGCGATCGATATGTCCCATATTCACGGCCTCTCCACAATATATCGGCACAACAATAGCTGTAATATAGCAATTAATTTGGCTAAATTTGGTGAGAAAGGGTGGCAAAGGAAGGCGATTGACAAATTAATAATTTCAGGCAAAAGCGAATGTCAATATAACACGGCCTAATAAAAATATAATTATGATTTACAAAGAGGTTAAACCACATCCAAGTCTAGCAGATTACATCGATGCCTATTGGGTTACTGAGGGGGTGGAGAAACAATGTGTTAAAGATATAATATTACCGGATAATTGTGTTGATTTGATTTTTAATTTAGGAGAAAAGTACGAAACATACAACGGGGCTTTAGCAATGTATCCAGAGAAAACCTATCTCGTTGGGACAATGACCACATTTAAGGAGAGCGTTATGTATGCATCGAATAAACTTATTGGAGTTCGTTTTAAGCCTTCAGCCTTTTCCTCGTTTTACAACTTTGCACCTTTAAATGAAGTTAAAGATAAAACTATTGAATTTGAGCAGTCTTTATCACCCGACATTCACCAGATAGAAAAGCACTCTTTCGCCTATCTCGATGAATTTTTCTTAAAAGGGCTGACAAAGGAAAAGCACAATCTATTTAAGGTAGTAAGAGACATTGAAATAACCAATGGTCTAATTAGTATAGACATATTGGCAAAACAAAATAGCACGACAATAAGGCAACTAGAACGGAACTTCAAAAAGTACGTCGGAATTAGTCCAAAAGTGTTTGCTAATATTGTTAGGTTTAAAACCGCCCTTTCTAAAATAAAGCACAATCGAAATCAACTAAGTTTATTGGGTATTGCTCACGAATGTGGGTATTATGATCACGCCCATTTAAGCAATGAGATAAAAAGATATGCAGGCGTTGTTCCCTCAAAATTTTGATTTTGTCGTTTTTTTCCAAAGTTCCAATTATAATAATCATTTACTTTTGTAAAAACAGAATAAGATATTATGGCTGAAATTAATTCGCAAAAACTAAAACACGAGCAGATACAATACATTGAATTTCTATCAAAGGATATTGTTCAAGCGAAGAATTTTTACACCAAATGTTTTGGTTGGAAGTTTACAGATTATGGAACAGAATACACTGCATTTGCTGGAGACTATGTAGATGGTGGATTTACTTATGGGGAACCAACCAACGGAACTATTTTAGTCGTTCTCTATTCAGAAGATATTGAAACGACTAAAAGTAAAGTAATAAGTGCAGGAGGCACTATTGTTAAAGACATTTTCAGTTTCCCCGGAGGAAAACGTTTTCAATTCACAGATTTAGACGGCTACGAACTCGCTGTTTGGACAGAATAAATAGCGATATGGACAAACATAGTATTACGAGTTACTCTGTAAAACATATAAGTATTTCTATAAATAAGCCTGCCGATGAGGTGTATCGCTATGCCTCAAACCCTGAAAATTGGCCTGCGTGGACAGATTTTATTCAATCTATAGTTAAAGAAAACAGCACTTGGTTTGCTGTATCCGACTTAGGAAGAATTAAGGTAGAATTTGTTCCCGACAATAATTTCGGAATTATAGACCATTGGGTTACTCTTACAGATGGCACAACTGTATACAATCCGATGAGGGTAATCGAAAATGGTCAAGGGAGCGAATTTGTTTTTACCTTGTTTAGGATGCCCTATATGACGGAAGAAGCATTTGAACAGGATGCAACGGCTGTAATGAACGATTTAAAAACGTTAAAAAAAATACTTGAAAAGAATAGTAGAACGACTTAAGACAATTCACAACATAACAGTTAAACTGTAAAACAGTTGTTGGAATAATAGCTTTTAATAGCACGGAATCGATCATATTATATGCAGGTTTAATCTAGGGTGTCAACTACTACTTTAATAACAAATTAAAAGAATGAATAAATCAAATTCAACAATCCCCGAGGGCTATACAACAATTACTCCTTGGATAATTTCGCCGTCATCAGTGAAACTGATTGAATTTATGATCGCTGCATTTGATGCGGTAGAAATAGTGGACAATAGAGCATACAATGCCGACGGCTCCATTGGGCATATGGAAGCGCGTATCGGTACCGCCATCGTCATGCTCTTTGATTCAAAATCGCACTGGTTTGCAACGCGTGCTTTTCTCAGAATTTTTGTCGACGATAGTCAAGCGATTTACGACAAGGCTATGAAAGCAGGTGCAGGGCACTAACCGTCTGCAACTCGGCACCCGTAACGGTACCGCGGCACTAGTCATCAACGGAACAGACGGCAGGCCGCGTGTCAAGTTAGAGGTAAATGGCCGGAATGAAGTATCTTTTTCCGCGCTGGATGAGAACGGCAATACGATAAAGCAGCTGTTGGAGTAATTGTTTCTAAAAGTGATATGATGAATACATTTAGTATGACCCGGATATTCAGCAGGTTTTCTTTTGAAGGCAATAATGGTATTGTATCTTTGAATAAGGATAACATTACAAGATGAAAGCAGCTGTACGTGCCAGATATGGATCACCCGAGACACTAGTCGTCACAGAAATTAAGGGGCAGAAACCTAAAAAAGGCGAATTGCTTGTCAAGGTATATGCGACTACCGTAAACCGGACAGATTGTGCCGTGCTTACGGGGAAGCCCTTTGTCATGCGTTTTTTTACTGGACTCTTCCGGCCCCGCCTCTCCGTGCCGGGAACCGATTTTGCCGGACTGGTGGAAGCCGTCGGCGACGGGGTGGAGGGCCTCAAGAAAGGCGACCGGGTATGGGGATTTGATGACAACGGATTGGCCTCCCAAGCCCAGTACATGACCATATTTTCGCAAAAGGCGGTCATGCGGATCCCTGACGGGGTTTCATATCAACAGGCGGCTGCCAGTGCGGAAGCGGCTCATTATGCTTACAACTTTATAAAAAAGGTTGCCCTGAAGCCCGGACAAAAAGTGCTCCTGAATGGCGCGACGGGAGGTATCGGCTCGGCTCTCCTGCAGCTTCTGAAATATTATGGTGTGGAAGTCACGGCCGTTTGCCCTACAGCGCACGTCCCGATGATAAGATCGCTCGGAGCAGACCGGGTTATTGATTACATGAAGACAGATTTTACGCAGGATACTGTACGTTATGATTTTGTCTTCGATGCCGTTGGAAAAAGTACCTTTTTCAAGTGCAAGCGTATTTTGCAAAAGAAAGGCCTATATCTTTCCTCGGAATTAGGGCCTTATTCTCAAAATGTTTTCCTTGCTTTGCTAGCGCCGATATCCGGAGGCAAGCGCGTAAAATTTCCCATCCCCCTAGACATCAAAGCAAGTATGGCCTTCATTGCCAAACTCAGCGAGGAGGGAAAGTTCAACCCCTTGATAGATCGCAGCTATCCGCTTGATCGCATAGCAGAGGCTTACACCTATGTGGCGAGTGGACAGAAAATCGGAAACGTTATCCTTCTTTTACATGACGAGGATTCTACTCCTACGGATTTGGTTTCTGCAAGTTGCGGAATTTAATATACTGTCCGGAAATCTTTTTAAAGATTTTTATGGAGTGAAAAGAAGGATGGATACTTATGAAATTGATAACGATAGAGCTTTCTATAAAATATACTATGAGGCTTCCCAAAGAAACTAGAATACTTTTAGTTATAATTGAATTAATGCACTCTTTCAAACAGTTCGGGGTAACTAACTATTAAGCCTGATTTATCAACGGTTATTATTGCTTCGAAATCGTTCGGTACGTTCTCGTATTTATATTTTTCTGCACTCAGCCGCGAATATTTCTGCTCGCGCGCTGTTATTTTTTGTCCAAGTATGTCAATATAAATAACATCGATATGCGCTTGTTGGCCGTCTTTTAATTTTAACCGGTTAATCGGAAACGAGTTAGACAAGGGAGTTAAAGAAATATCAATATCTACACAGGCAGACATGTTGTTTATAACTGATCCGTTTACATTCCAATGATCATCGGTTTTCCGTCCTTCGACTTGAAATGGAGAATTGTTTATTTTCGCATTGATGCTGAAATGCTGTACTTCCCAATTGCGATTTGTCTCGATAAAATAAGCTATGCTGTAAATCTTATTATCCAGATGCCCCACTATCGTCGAGTCGATCATCACTGCCTTTTCATCAAGTCGGATAGTGCAATGTTCTAAAGAGTTGTAATATTTCCCCTGCCAAAGGATGTTGGTGTCTTGCATTTTAATAACCTAAGTTTATTCCAGAAAGATACGACTATTATTCAAAAATCTGAAACTGATACCCGTGGACAGAAACTCTGTACGGACGTGTCCAAGATCCCGCTCTAGCTATTTTTCATCGATTCTAGTCGATACTATATTGGGATAATGAAAAATGACCAGTTCCATTTGGTCAGGTGGATGAATAGAAGCCGAGCAGCATAACGTCGTAAAGACGTTACAGCGCAGGACGACTTAGTGGACAACGGCTTTACGCCGCCGCAAATATTCCGCACCAGCGTGTACGTGTACAGCGGAACGGTAGACAGCCGTTTTTTGAATTATCGGCAGAGAGAAGACGAATATTGCAAAATAATCTTTCCCGAAAACTTGTCTAAACGTAACTTTTAAATTACCTTTGCCTTTGTGAAAGTAAGAGAGGTCATAGCTTTTAAAAACTATTTCGAGGATTTCCTTTTGGGGCAACCAAAGAAAGTTCAAGATAAGATTTTTAAAATCATCGAAGCTATTGAAACTCTTGAACGGGTTCCGTCAAACTATTTAAAACATCTGACGGGAACAGATGGATTATATGAGGCAAGGATTCAACTTGGCTCAAATATCTGGAGGGTGTTCTGCTTTTTCGACGGAGAAAAATTAGTTGTTTTGATGAATGGATTTCAGAAAAAAACTCAAAAAACACCTAAAAACGAAATTGAGAAGGCGTTGAAAATAATGGCTGAATATTATGAGCAAAAGAACAAAGGCAATGGAAACTAAAAGCTGGAAAGACATAAAGGACAACGTTTACGGAACAGTGGGAACTGAAAGGCGTGATGAACTTGAAAGGGATTTTGAATCTTTTAAGATCGGACTGCTTCTTAAAAAAGCCCGTGAAGAAAAACAATTGACGCAATCCGAACTTGCCGAATTGGTCGATAAAAAACGAGAATACATTTCAAGGGTAGAAAACAATGGAAGTAATTTAACTTTAAAAACGTTGTTCGACATTGTTGAAAAAGGCTTGGGAGGGAAAGTAAAAATATCGATTGAAGTCTGACCTATCCATGAAGTCTGTAAAATCTGAGATCATAACATCATTGTACAGGAAGTAGAGATAGTCTATGCCTTTGACAAATAAATTATTTTTTCTAGCATGCGGAACGTGACGCGTCGGTAAAAGCATACAGAATTTCCAAAGCTTTGGATCTACCTGTACAGGTTATTAAGGATGGTCAGATTATAGAAAAATCGGCCGATGGGTCTGTAAAGTCTACCAAAACAATACAGCGGGTGAAATGTAAAATGATATTATACCGTTATAAGCTGTTAATACTAACTTGAACCTTTGAAAATGAAGAAGATAGTCCTGTTACTTTATGCCATTTTTAACATAACACTGCTATTTTCTCAAGAGAAAACTATTATCGAATTACAAAAAGTTGACGGCTATGGTCCTCACGGAAAGACCTCGTTCGGCATAAGTGAAAAACGAGATAGTAAACGAAAAGAATTATATCCCTCTGCTAAAAATATTCCCGAAAACTGGAACGATGTTCGAGAATACTACTATGAATTAAATCCAAAGCAGTTAATCTACCAATCCGTACATCGATTGGATACGATGAGCGCAAGTCTAGCCAAGCTACTAGAAACGGAAGATATTGACCTAAAAGACTCGGTGAATTACGCAGACGAACCTCTGGCTTGCGGGATTAATGTTGTGATAGGGAGAGATAGTCTGGGAATGCATTATATAATTGATAGAAATCAGAATAACGATTTTGGCGATGATGTGGTGAGGCCTGTTGTTGGAAGAAATACTTCACCCTCGGTATCAAATAATCCAGACTATGTTTTTTATCAATACTGGTACGGCGGCAAGGTTCATAACGACACCCTGGTTATTTCCGTATCAGAGATTAATAACGACGTCTTTTTTTCGTTCCCGCAATTTTATTTATCAACTTTAAACTACCAAAACAATACATATTATATCTGTAAGAATATCGGCAACAGAGGAGCTTTCGTTGTGCCTGCTATACCGTATTTTTCGGCGTTACCTCGAGAGAAGAGAGTTTTAGAAGGACAATATTTTAATTTGGGTGAGGACACGTTCAAACTATCCCGCATTTTGTATGACGGGAAATTTATAGAGGTCGAAGGCGCTGTTATTTTGACTGATACCATCAAGACCGTAAAAGAGAATCGAAATGTTCATCAAGCATCCGATCAAGCAGGATTTTTAGCTCCTGCATTATCCGGACGAGATGTATTAAACGGAGACATGTGGACGTTGGATAGTGTGGATAAGGACAAACTGATTTTTATTTACTTTTGGAGTACGACATGTGCCCCGTGTTTACAAGATTTACCAAATCTAACACGCATTGCGAACAAATATAAGGATAAGGTAGAATTTGTAGGAATCTGCGATGTACGAACCGATCTCAACGCGGTGTTGAATAAGCATAACATAAATTGGACGATGATTAAACTTCAAGATGCTGAAACGGAAGTAAGCAAATACAATATATACAAATACCCATCATCATATCTGCTAAACAGCGAACGGGTCATTCAGCGGGTAGATATGAGATCAGCGCAATTAGAGGAGTTTATAATAGAGAATATTCTTTAAATATTGGTTGGTAGGCGAAAATGGAAGCAAATACTAAAACTATTCACATTTCAAAGAAAGAAAAAATGCATTGGTAACTACTGTTCTGACTTTTACTCCTCAGCAGATATTTACGTCAACAACTACTTACCAATGCTGAAGACTAATTCATAATTTTAATGTGGATGATAATTTCGTATTGGATTCAATAATGTTCTGTGTTAAAGTTGTAAACATGGAAATTAAGGCGTACAGTAAAATTGAATACTCTGGCCAGTACACTAGTTTGCATACTGAAGTGGTTGGAATTTTTCCTTCTGTATATCAGAACATTACGTGTTTATTTTAAGAGAGTCCCGTATACACGTAATACAAATCATCTTTTGAACCTTTATACAAATAGCGAACCAAAGAAGAAGTTGCCCCTAAGATGAACTATAGCGAAGCATCGGAAATATATCATAAGTATAAAGCGGGAACGACTACTCCTGAAGAGAGGGCGTTGCTTGAACAGGCATACATTCTTCTTGCCGAAACACAGGAATTGCCGCTATTTGAAAAAAAGCAAGTCAAAACTGCTATATGGAACAGGATAGCCCCTAAGAAACCAGGCGAGTATTCCCGCTGGCTTCCTTATGCAGCAGCCGCACTTGTCTTTGCGGTAGCGGGTGCATACCTGCTTTACGTCGGCGGGGTAACCGACCGGTCCGCCGAAATCGTAAATGATATCGGGCCAGGCAGCAACCGGGCAACCCTTATGCTGGCCGACGGCCGCATGATTCCGCTACGTGAAGATAAATCGGGCATTACCATTGGCAATTCGCTGTTGTCAAGCGAACATAAACCGCCCATAGAGTTTTCGCTACACTTGTTACATCTTTTTAATAGAAATGACGTATTACGGTAGATACACCGATCATAAGCTCCTATCCCTGTTGAAATCAGGAGATGAGCGGGCATTCGCCGAAATCTACCGGCGCTATTGGGAAGTGCTGTTCTGTCATGCCTTGAGGATACTGCAGGATGACGACCTTGCAAAAGATGCGCTTCAGGATGTATTTGCCACACTTTGGGACAAATATGCCACAATAGACGACCGTGGTAAGTTGTCGGCATTTCTGTACCGCTCCGTACGCAACAGAGTTTTCGATTTGCTCGACCATAGCAAGGTGAAAGATGCGTACCTGTCCATGGTAACCAAGGTAGCCGACATAGGAGTTTGGAGTGTCGATGCACATATTAGGGAGAGAGAACTGGCAGGGGCGATTGAACGGGAAGTTGCCGATATGCCCGAAGGCATGCGCAGGGTATTCGAGCTGAGCCGCCTGGACGGTCTGAGCTATCGTGAAATCGCCTCAGAGCTCCAGATCAGCGAAAATACTGTAAAAGTGCAGGTTAGCCGGGCTTTACGACTGCTCCGTAAGGTTTTCAATCTGCTGATCAGTGCACTAGTTTGCATACTGACCGTTAGTTAGAGTTTTTCCTACTGGATTTCAGTACATTACGTGTGTATTTTAAGAGATTACCATAAACGCGTAATACAAATTACCTTTTGAACCTTTATACAAATAGCGAACCAAAGAAGAAGCTGCCAGTAAGATGAACTATAACAAAGCATCGGAAATATATCGTAAGTATAAAGCGGGAACGGCTACTCCTGAAGAGAGGGCGTTGCTTGAACAGGCATACATTCTTCTTGCCGAAACACAGGAATTGCCGCTATTTGAAAAAGAGCAAGTCAAAACTGCTATATGGAACAGGATAGCCCCTAAGAAACCAGGCTGGTTTTCCCGCTGGCTTCCTTATGCAGCAGCCGCACTTGTCTTTGCGGTAGTGGGTGCATACCTGCTGTACGGCGGCGGGATAACCGACCGGTCCGCCGAAATCGTAAATGATATCGGGCCAGGCAGCAACCGGGCAACCCTTATGCTGGCCGACGGCCGCATGATTCCGCTACGTGAAGATAAATCGGGCATTATCATGGGCGATTCACTGGTCTATGAGGATGGTTCTCTGCTCGGTGTTATACCCGGTGATACCGAAACATCAACCGTACAACTGAAGCTATCCACGCCGCGCGGCGGCCAATATCATGTTACACTGCCTGATGGCACAAGGGTCTGGCTCAATTCCTCATCCACATTGGAATATCCAAACAAGTTCACCGGTGACGAACGCGCCGTCCTTTTAGATGGAGAGGCCTATTTCTCGGTAACAAAGCCAGAAAATGGGAAAGACGGAAGAAAGCAAGAATGGCCATTCAGAGTTTTGTCCAACGGACAGACGGTCGAAGTGCGAGGTACTGAATTCAACGTCTCGGCCTACAGCGACGATCCGGAAACAAAGACAACCCTGGTGGTAGGGACAGTGCAGGTGTCGTTCCAGGAAAGGAAGAAGGGATTCCAGGAGACAACGGTACTCAAACCCAATCAGCAGTCCGTTCTACACAAAGACGGTGTTTACGTTAAAACTGTTGGGGTAACCCAATACATAGGCTGGAAGGATGGGCTTTTTGTATTCAACGATACGGACATCCGAACAGCCCTAAAGCAATTAGGTAGATGGTATGACGTGGATGTGGAATATGACGGGAACCCGCCCAAAACCCACTTTTACGGAACAATCGGTCGGGATGAAACCCTTGCTACCGTGCTGAACATATTAAAGCGGAGTGGGCTGCGGTTCAGAATCGAACGGGGCGGAAGCGTGAATAAATTGATTGTACAACCGGGAGCGATTGATCATGATGATCAATTATAGCGAATAAAAACGAATTTTTTAACCAATTAAAAACAAGTAGACTATGATATCACCATAACAACAGAACAAACCCAGCACTAGCGCGCGACCAATAAAAAAACCGGATAGCGCTGACAACACTATCCGGAAATTGTTTGGACCGTAGCGATATTTTGCTCGTTGGAACAAGCGTTAATTATCATTTTTATTATCCAAACAGTACAAACATATGAATTTTTACACATGTGTTAAAGGCTTTTCTTTGCCTTTGACCTACAGGACGCTTCTGATTATGAAATTGACTGTTTTCCTTACCATGGTAGTTGTTCTGAAAGCCTCGGCAGTCAGTTTTGGGCAAATCACGATAAGCGCCCGGAATATCCCACTGTCCGATGCGATGGAAAGCGTACAGAAGCAGAGCGGCTACAAGTTCTTCCTCCACGGCAGGGAGTTGGCGAATACCAGCTTGACGGTACACATCAAGGATGCTTCCCTCGAAGAAACAATGGACGTATTGCTGGGGGGACTCGGCCTTGACTGGGAGCTGGAAGGCAAAACCATCATTATTACCAGGCGTCCGGAATACAACATGACAATTACGCGTGTACAGCCTCCCCGTTCCCAAGATCATACGATAAATGGAAAAGTAGTTGATGGTCAAGGCAATGCTATTGAGGGCGTGACGGTAACCGTAAAGGGAACCTCCGTTGCTACCACAACCGATCCCGAGGGCTATTTCAAACTGGTATTGAAAGAGCGGAGACAGATACTGCTGTTCATGATGATTGGTTTCGAAAGCAGGGAAATTCGATTGGATTCACAATCGAATATTACTGTGACACTGACGGAAGCTATAAATGACCTAGATGAGGTGGTCGTGGTGGGATATGGCACGCAGAAACGCAGCGACCTGACCGGGTCTATTGCTTCCGCGGATTTAGATGCGTTGAGCGGGACCCCCAATCTCAACATCTTCCAGAGCGTGCAGGGCACGGTTCCGGGGCTCAACGTTGGGATGGTCGATGAGGCAGGGGAGACTCCTTCCATTTCGATCCGGGGCAGAACGAGCCTATCAGGCAACCAAAGTCCACTGATTATTTTAGACGGGATTATCTTCTACGGAAATCTCGCCAGCATCAATCCGAACGATATCAAGACCATGGATGTGTTGAAAGATGCCAGCAGCAAGGCGATTTACGGAGCGCAGGCCGCCAATGGCGTGATCCTGATAACCACAAAAAGTGGGCGTGGGGAGCAAAAGCCGCAGATCAGCTATACCGGTTCGTACGCATTCGGTGGTCCATCGAACCGGTTGCACACGCGAAACCGGGAGTCCTACCTGCAGATGATACAAGACATCTTTTGGCGGGATGCTTACACCGAGGAATCCGGCTACTTGCAATTGGATGAAAACTTCAATATACTGGAAACCAATCCATTTTCAAGAGAGCTTGCGGTTAAGGGATATAAAACAGGGGCGGATGTCGACTGGTGGGAACTTGGAACGACCAACGCTTCGATCCAGCAGCACAACGTAGGGATCCAGGGAGCTTCGGCCAGAACCAACTACTACCTGTCGTTGGCTTATGACAAGCAACAAAACTACATCATCAATGATAAAATGAATCGAAAGGCCGGCCGGATTAATATCGAAACACAGCTAACCGAATGGTTGAACGTAGGGGTACAGACGTTCGGTACGTTTGCAGACTTTTCGGGCGCGTCGCCGAATCTTACCCAACTGACCCAGGCGGGTCCGCTGCGGACGCCTTACGATGAAACGGGTAAGCTGATAACCGAATTCGGGGGGCTGAACAACCCACTTATCGCCGTCAATACCGACGATCTGGACCAGCGGAATGAACTATTTGGTAACCTCTACGCAAAAATCAAAGCACCTTTTCTTCCTGGGTTCTCTTGGGATATCAATTATGGGAACACACTGCAATGGCGACGGCAGTTCAATTCCAATCCGTATGTAAATGCGGAGACCGGCGAAGCGTGGAAAAACAACTCCGAACTCTACAGTTATACATTTGATAACATCCTGAACTATACGAAAGAGCTGGGTGAAAACCATCACATTGATGCAACGCTTGTCATTGGAAAGAGCCACCGGGAAGCCGATTCGACCATGGCACGGGCCACTAGTCTGGCTAACCAGACCTTGGGTTATAACGACCTGTCACAGGGCATCAATCAATTCACCAATTCGAGCGCGTGGGAAGAAACTTCCCTGTATCAGATGTTCCGGATCAACTATGCCGCATTTTCCAAGTATTACCTCACCGCTACGCTCCGCCGGGACGGATTTTCGGGATTTGCCGAAAATGAAAAAACCGCTTATTTTCCATCCGTTGGAATCGGCTGGACGGTTTCGGAGGAGGCTTTTTTGCGTCCGGTTACTTGGCTGAACCATTTGAAACTCCGCTTCAGTTATGGTGTAAACGGGAATCTGGTACAACGGTACAGTTCCTTGGCGAGCGTAGGCTCCTCGCCCGCTTACGTGTTCGGCGACGGGGCGTCGACAGCCTACGGTCACGCACCCTCGAGCCTGCCTAACCCGGATCTCAGGTGGGAAAAAACCTATGGGTCTAATTTCGGACTTGATTTTGGAATTTTCGGCGACCGAGTTGTGGGTAACTTGGAGTACTACCAGACGACCACCCGCGATTTGATCTGGAGCCGTGACTTACCGATTCTCACCGGCTTCAACTCGATCATCAGCAACATCGGCCAGATCGGAAACCGTGGCTTTGAAGCAAGCATTACGGCCGCGGCCATCCGGGCTACCGACTTTCAATGGAAAATTACCGGAAATTTTTCGCTAAACCGGAACCGGATTGAGAAGTTACTTGGCGATATTGACGGCGATGGAAGGGAAGACGACCTGATGACCAGTAACCTGTTTATTGGCGAGCCCATCGGTGCAGTTTTCGGGTATGACGTAGACGGCATTTACCAGTTCGACGAGGAAATTCCCACGGGTTATTATGTAGGGAGTTACCGTATTGTAGATCATACCGGAGACGGGGTATTATCCGCGGCCGACCGGGTCATTCTGGGCATGATGGATCCATTATATCGGTTTAGTATCCATAATCACTTTCAATACAAGGGGTTCTCATTGAAGTTTTTCCTGAATTCCATCCAAGGCGGAAGAAAAGGATACTTAGGTGAAAACGAGCCGTTTGAAGCCAGAAGTGCGGATGCTATTTCGGACATGGGAATCTGGGAGGAGGTGGATTTTTGGACCCCCAGTAATCCGGGCGGGCAATTCCGGAGCCCGGCAAGCACGAGTTCCATCAACCCCATGTTGTATGGAAGGCGCAGTTTTCTGCGCCTGCAGGACGTCATTCTGTCGTACAATTTTGATACGGCCTTGCTTTCGAGACTTAAGGTGTCGGGCCTGACCGTTACCCTTGCGGGTAAAAACCTGTTCACGTTGACCGACTGGAAGGGCTGGGATCCCGAAACGGGCAGTGGCTTAGGCTACGGAAGCCGTCCGGTTATGCGTCACTATTCCATCGGTTTAGCATTAACATTTTAAACTTATCGATCATGAAAAGACTGCTCATAGTTTTCTTTATAATTTCTTTTGTAGCGTGTCAGGAAGCTGATATACTTCGGGAGAATCCATCGGGTATCTACACGGCGGATAATATGTATGTTACCGAAGCCCACTTCCGGTCTGCGTTGAATATGTTGTATCAAAACTATCGCAACCTATATTATGGAGGAGATGATAATTCTTTTGATTTGCAGTTGGCTACGGATTTGTCGCATGCGGGCCAGGATGGGATTGTCCGATTTTTTAGCGACTATCCGGCGACGCTGGATCCAACTGCTGCCAAAGTATTGTATCATTGGCGAGGCAATTATAAAATTATCGCCAATGCAAACACCATTATTGGACGATTGCCCGCATCGGAAGTACCTATTGAAGCGCAGCCGCAGCTAGAAGGGGAAGCCCGCTTTTTTCGAGCATTGGCCTATCGTTACCTGGTGTATCTGTATGGCGGGGTTCCGCTGATCTTGGAGGAAACGACCTCCGCAAAAAACGACTTTACACGGAGTTCCAAGGAAGAAGTGATCCGGCAGATGATTGATGACCTGCAATTTGCTGCATCCAACTTGCCGAGCATCCCCGATTTGCCGGATGGACAGGTGTCTAAAGAAGCGGCAAAACATTTATTGGCCGAATCGGCGTTGGCAATCGGAGAGAATGAGCTAGCGATTGAGGCCAGCAGTCAGGTCATTGGCAATCCGGCCCTGGCGTTGATGACCGACCGTTTTGGTTCACGCCGGAATCAACCGGGCGATGTATACTGGGATCTTTTCCAGCGGAATAATCAGAACCGGAGCAGTGGCAATACGGAAGGGATCTTTGTCATCCAATTTGAACCGGATGTCCCCGGAGGTGGCCAATCTACCATTGCGCGGACGGGATATCAAATGGAACGGTGGCACACTCCGAATGTACCACTGGCAACGGATCCGGACGATCGGAACCTCATTGCCACTGGTTTTCTTCCGACCTCTATCGTCGGTCGCGGTGCAGGGTGGCTGATGCCGACGTTCCATTTTTCGAATGAAATCTGGTACGATGAGTTAGGTGATATCGACTACCGGGATATGCGCGTTTCGGAGTATAACTTTCCGCGGGGAGTTTTGTACAACAACCCCAGCGGGCCGGCGAAGTACCAGGGGGTGTATTTTGACATCAACACCGACGAAAATCAACACCTGTTGAATACAAGCGGCATCTGGTCGCGCGGGGCATACCCCTACCAAACGAAGGCTACGACCCCCGGTGATCATCCGTCTAACCTGATTCTTAACCCCGAAACGATGCAACTGCGTGATATCGGTGGCGTTACTTATACCGATTGGTACGATATGCGGCTGGCAGAAACCTATTTGCTGCGCGCGGAAGCTTACCTAGCGGTAGGGAATACAACGTTGGCCGCGGTTGATATCAATACGGTAAGAAACCGTGCGGGTGCGGTATCGGTGGATGCCTCGGCCGTTGACTTAGATTTCATCCTGGATGAACGGCTCAGGGAGCTCGGTATCGAAGAAAAGAGACGGCTGACACTGAGCCGGACGGGACGGGTGTATGCGAATATCCGGCAATACAATCGTTATAACGCGGACGACATACAGGAACATCACCAGGTTTTTCCGATTCCGCAAAGTGAAATCGATGCAAATATCGGGGCGGTATTAGAACAAAATCCAGGATATAACTAACAAGGACCGGTATTTCAATAGCATATAGAAATTCATGGAGAATCAAAACAAAAATGGAATGATAAATAGATTAATATTCGCAGTAGTATTGCTTTGGATCTGCCAGTCGTGTAAAACAGCGGATCAACAAGCCTTCGAAGCCGACATCATCATTTACGGGGGTACGGCTTCGGCGATTATCGCGGCAGTTCAAGCCAAGCAATCAGGAAAGTCGGTGATGGTGGTCTCGCCTGACAAACACTTGGGCGGTTTATCGTCAGGCGGCTTGGGCTTTACTGATACGGGAGACAAGTCGACCATCGGCGGGCTGGCCCGCGACTTCTATCACCGGGTATATCTTCATTACGAAGATAGCGCTGCATGGCGTTGGCAGCGGCATGCAGAATATGGAAATAAAGGACAGGGTACACCGGCGATGGACGGAGATGCGCGCACGATGTGGATATTTGAGCCGCATGTCGCCGAGCGGGTATTCGACGATTACGTGAAGGAATTCGACATAGAGGTGCGCAGGGACGAATGGCTGGACCGCGACGCGGGCGTGGTGGTGGAGGACGGTCGGATCAGGTCGATCACCACGCTGAGTGGGACAACCTATCGTGGCAAAATGTTTATCGACGCCACGTATGAGGGCGACCTGATGGCTGCGGCGGGAGTAAGCTACCACGTGGGACGGGAAGCGAACAGTGTATACGGCGAAAAGTGGAATGGCATCCAAACGGGCGTGCTCCATCACTATCACTGGTTCGCATCGGATATCAGTCCCTATAAAATTCCTGGAGATAGCACCAGTGGTTTGCTGTATGGTGTATCTAACGAACCCCCAGGGATATACGGACAGGGCGATCATCGCTTACAAGCCTATTGCTTCCGTATGTGCCTGAGTAACCACCCCGACAACCGGGTGGCTTTCCCAAAACCGGATGGTTACAATCCAGAAAACTACGAACTGCTGGCCCGTGTGTTTGCTTCAGGTTGGCGGGAGACGTTCGAGAAATTCGACCCCATCCCTAACCGCAAGACAGATACGAACAACCACGGGCCGTTTAGCACGGATTTCATCGGTATGAACTATGACTATCCCGAGGCCAGCTACGAACGGCGCCGCGAAATCATCAAAGAACACGAAGATTATCAAAAAGGCTTGATGTATTTTCTTGCCAACGACCCAGATGTACCAACGGAAGTACGGGAGGAAATGGCGCAATGGGGATTGGCGAAAGATGAATTTACAGACAACGATAATTGGCCGCATCAGCTGTACATCCGGGAGGCGCGGCGCATGGTAGGCCAATACGTAATGACCGAGCATGATACGTTCAGCGAACGGGAAATCACCGATCCGGTGGGCATGGGGTCATACACGCTCGATTCGCATAATGTGCAGCGGTATATAAAACCAAATGGCTACGTGCAGAACGAAGGCGATATCGGCGTTCACCCTAAACAGCCCTACCAGATTGTATACGGAGCGCTGATACCCAGGGCATCGGAATGCACCAATCTGCTTGTACCGGTGTGTTTGTCGAGCTCGCATATCGCCTTTGGTTCCATCAGGATGGAACCTGTATTCATGATATTAGGTCAAAGCGCCGCGGCCGCGGCAGTGTTGGCGATCGACAACGCTACAAATGTACAGGACATCGACTATTCATTATTGGAAAGAGTATTAATAGACGCAGGTCAGATTCTGAGGTAAAGGAACGGGAATACACTAGCTGAAATCGTACTGCCATATTGAGTCAAACAAAAAATTGAAAACATGGAAAACAGAAGGAGATTTATTAAAAAACTGACCGTTGGGATAACAGCGGCAACCGTTGGCGGTGTTGGTGCGGGATTCACCGCAAAAAGCTACCGTCGCATCATAGGGGCAAATTCAACTGTAAATGTCGGCATTGTCGGCTTTTCAGACCGCTTTAAAAATTCATTATTTCCTGGTTTCATTAACCATTGCAACGGATTGAACTTCCGGATGACAGCGCTCTCGGATATATGGTCAAAACGGCGGGAAGAGGGTTCATCTTTTATCAAATCGAAAACGGGGTGGGATATCGCAGGCTGCCGGAACAACGACGAGCTGTATGCCATCAAGGATATTGACGCCGTGATAATCAGCACCGCGGACTTCCAGCATGCACTGCACCTCAAGGAGGCCGCCGAAGCCGGTAAGGATGCCTACGTGGAAAAGCCGTTTGCGGAGACGATGGACGACGCAAATGAGGCGCTTGAAGCGTGCCGAAGCCGGGACATCGTGGTGCAAATCGGCTCGCAACGGCGCAGCGGAGCGAATTACCAAGCAGCTTATGAATACATCAATTCCGGCAAATTCGGGGATATCGTGATGGCTGAGATGTCCTGGAATGTCAACCAACCGGGCAGATGGCGACGAAAGGAACTCTGCGAAAGCATTAGACCCGCGGATGTGGACTGGCAACGTTTTCTCCTCAATAGACCCCGTGTGGAGTGGGATCCACGGATTTATCTTGAATACCGGTTGTTCTGGCCCTTTTCCTCAGGGATTCCCGGTCAGTGGATGTGCCACCAAATCGATACCGTCCATTGGTTTACGGGCCTAAACTATCCGCGCAGTGTCGTATGCAACGGTGGGATCTATCAATGGAAGGATGGCCGGAATAATGCTGACACGTTAACAGCCGTATTCGATTATGGGCCGGATGATGATCTGAGCAAGGGCTTTCAGGTGGTTTACTCATCCAGGTTCACCAATTCGGCAGGAGGGATAAAGGAACTGTATTATTCCAATGGTGGAACGCTGAACTTGGATACGAATGAAATATCGTCATTGGGAGGCCTGAATGCCGGGGATGCCTCATCAATGGACCTCTCTCCCAACCTGTTGCCATCATCCAGCCTTCCCACCTCCCGGGTATCGGTGGATGCCAATACCGGTGGCGACCCACTCACCTCCGCCCATATGAAAAATTGGATGGAATGCATCTTATCAAGACGGCAAACCAATGCCCCCGTAGAAGCAGGTTATCACCATGCCATTGCATGTACCATGGCAAACGCTGCTTTGAGAACAGGCCAGCGGGTGCATTTTGACGAAAGCAAAAACCAGGTAGTGGCTGGTGGAAATGTATTTAAATATTAATCCGACAACAATCATGATTCACAACTACTTTTTGATGGTCACCTGCTGGTTGGGCATCATCGTAACTATGCAGGGTAGAGCACCGAGACCGTGCACCCCAATGCCCCCTTCCATCGGGGTCTGCGCATCCACTGACCAAATGTCGGATGCCGGGGATGCAGGCTTTGATTTTATTATCCCCAGTGTCGCCGCCTATCTCAAACCGGCACTTGGCGATTCTGAATTTTCGTTCGACGAAGGCAAAGGCGGCATGCCCATTCTTGCCTGCAACAGTTTCTTCCCTGCGCAGATGAAATGCGTAGGCCCCGAAGCAAATGTTGATTCACTTCTGGCGTATGCGCGTACCGTTTTCAGCCGTGCCGAACGGAGAAAGGTATCCCTCATCATATTCGGCAGCGGCGCGGCAAGGAAAATCCCCGAGGGATACGATAAAGCACTAGCGACTGGCGAATTCGTGGGACTCTGCATTAAACTTGCCGAACTGGCGGCTGTGTATGATGTAAAAATTGCCCTGGAAAACCTCAACAAAGAAGAAACTAACCTTGTCAACACCGTCGATGAGGCGCGGGTAATCTGCGAGAAAGTGAATATGCCCAATTTTGGCATCAATGCAGACATCTATCACATGCTAAAGGAACATGAACCCGCCCATCATTTATCAGCAGCCTCAAAACATATTTTTAACTGCGAGATTGCCGAACCTCAAAACCGTACGCCACCGGGGGTTGAGGGAACCGATTTCAGCATATATTTAAGAATGTTAAAAGAGATAAATTACAAAGGGGGGATAGCTGTAGAAGCACGCTGGAGTGATTTTCCGAATCAAGCGCCAGCCGCCTACCAAACATTGAAAAGCCAGCTTGATGCCGTGTATCAATAAAAGACATTTACCAGTTATGACAGTAACATCACCGACGTGACCGTCGGCCTTTGTAGGCATCGGACCGGTCACCATTGGCATGCTCCATGTCCTGTTGAGCCTCATCCTCCGGAAAGTAGAGAAGTATCGTGACGATCTGGAAGACCGGTTGGACGACTATGTGGAAGTGGATTAATTGGAAAGAAAAAGCAGCTGCAATTAATAGCTATACCGATTAATAGACCAACACCTGATCGATAACTACCCCTTCATCCACAGCTTTCAGTGTTAGTCGACTACCGGTGTGTTTGCTCACCGGCAAAACCACCCTCCGGATGGCCTGGTTGCGTAATACGTTCTCTTTCCATTCCTCGCTCCGTCCATGGGTTTCGTAACCGATTTCAGCCGCAGGGCCATCATCCAGCGAAATGCTGAACCTCAGCTTGTCCCCCTCTATAGGGTGGTTCGGCAGCAACCTGACCTCTACCATAACCGAATCGCCGGATAAATGATCCAAGTGAAAAACGATGCTGCCGCCGCTTTGTAACGCCAGAGCCTTGCCTTCGTACCCCAATCCCTCGATGGGGGACCGTGTCGCGCTGCCGTCGGAAAAATCCACCGCGCTGAACGCGTAGCGTGGTTTTTGATAAACGGGTAACGGTTGGGATGCCCACCTTTCCTTTACTCTTTGGAATACAGGGAGGTTACGCGGTTTGTAATCCATCATTTCATTCCATTTTCCGTTATTCAAGATGTTATAGTTGTGCGTCAACGCGAAGATGCTGTCAAAAGCTGCATGGCTCTGTCGCCAATCCGCTTTGCCATGACGGGCAAGCTGTGCATTAAGAAGCTTCTTGTTCATCTGCGCGGCGGCTTGTACCGGATATTTCACTAACTGAAAGTAGGCTGCCCGATTTTCGTCGGGGATCAACGTCTCAATCTTTTCCACATAGTCCGATAGATTCCCATAGGCACGCAATCTTTCGATGATTTCGTCTTCACTCCATGGCAGATCCTTGATAACTTTGTGCGCCGGATGCTGTTCTTCTTCCCTGGTATTTCCCATGAACTCCGGCTTGCGGATATACGCCAGGCGATAATGTTCTAGCATAGCCGGTAGCAGCTCTCTGCTGGCAAGGCCACCGAATTCCCGTTCAAGCCAATTACCTAGATGGGCGACAACGCCTGTGGCTACAACTTCTTCAATATCCCAAGCCATGTCCAAAAAGAGTTCGATCTGATATTCCAGCGGTTTGATATCGCCTACATTCAATATCCATAACTTTGTCGCCTCGTAATCATAGGCTAGCTTCATCTGATAGTAGAGCAGACCTGGGCTGGCCGTGCCCAGCCACAGATAATCGTGTGGCCTTCCCCAATAAGAAACATGGTAATAAATACCGTTACCTCCGCTGCGTTTCCGTTCCTCTTCATCAGGAAAATGTTTGATATAACCATAATTATCGTCGCACCATACCAACGTAACGTCATCAGGTACTTCTAATCCATCGTTGTATACGTCCAGCACTTCCTTGTAGGGAATGAATACCTGGGGGATCGAGTTAACATTCGGGTTGATGTATGTTTCCAACAGCTTCCGTTGGTCAGGAATAACACGCGATAATACGGCCTCATGTTCTTCATGCGTTTTCACCCCCTGCATCATACCATCATGCTTTCCCCGGAGCCCGATTGTGAAAATATTGCGAGCCCCCTGTAGTTCTTTAAGACGCTCCGTCCAGTACCTGCGCATTTCATCCTTGTTGGTAACATAATTGTAATCGCTTATTCCGGAGATGTCCCATTCTGTTGCACTGTTGCGCATTAAAGGCTCGCAGTGGGAAGTGCCGACAAAAATACCATAATCATCGGCCGCTTTTTTATTACCTTCCGTAAAATAGAAAGGCACGGTAACTTCGTGCATGGCGGGCCAGATTGTGTTGGCACGTAGACGAAGCAGCAATTCAAATATTCTGGCATAAGTCTTCGGCCCAATAGCTCCTTTCGTTTTGCCTACGGTTGGAAGGCCGGGCTCGAATGTCCTGCTACTCCAGGGCATCAGACCCCAGTCCTCGTCGTTCAGGAAGATACCCCGATACTGCACGCTGGGCCACCGTGCAATGGTGGTATCTGGAACCGGAAACCCATCTTTTTTGACGGGTACGGCATCCGCCCACCATTCCCACGGCGACACGCCGATCATTCGGCTGATTTCAAGCAGTCCGTAGGCCGTGCCTTGGCTATCACTTCCTACCACCACTATCTTGTATTCCCCATTTTCTTGCATCGAGGTAATCAGGAAGGCTTCCCGTTTACCGCTTATCGTTTTCAGATCTATCTTTCCTGCCTTAGCCAAACGGTCGATTCCCGGGTGCTGTCCGGTTGTGCCCGCAATGATCTCAGCACCATCTGATTTTCCCGCAACCCTCAATTCGGCTTCGAATACCTTCTGTACATCGTTTTGCAGCATGGATAGCGCGGTCTGTACTACAGCGGCTTCTCCCTTGTTGATTTGGATACGGGTTACACTTCCTCTTTCAAAAAGTTTTTCCTCCATTTTTCCGCCATATGCGAGGCTACCGTTGCATACCAGCAGCCCCAATCCTAGGAAGCACGAGATCATCAGCTCTTTTAATCTTTCCCTACGTCCATCTTTTATCTTCAGTACCATTGTTTTGTATACCATCGAATTGCTTATTCTATTATTCAACCGAAACAATAAAAACAACCACTAGTCCGAAATTAGCTTTTTATCATATTTTTATACGCTTTATCAAGCGTTTAATCGGCTAATTCGATAATATAGAGTTGCATGCTATGACGTGGCAGCTCAATGCCAACGGTCATATTCCCTTCTTTATCGGCTCCGAGTAAGTGGCCCGTGAAACTTAGCGATCTGGCATGGTCGAACCATTCCGTTGCCAGTTGGTTGGGGTTTAACGGGCTACCTGCTTGCTTCCACTGTGTGAAAGTATTATTATGTTCACGGTCTAAGTGATATACCTTTGTATTGTATTTCCTATTGGGCTGTAGTTTTTCCAAGTTTACCAAAACTGAATCCGTAAGGGAAAGATCGTCATCCGTTTCGTTAAAGTTATAAACAATAAACGCTAGCGATTTTTCGCCTTTCGTAGCGAGAATACCTAGGCGTTTGCCTGGGTAGATACCGTGTACTTTGAGTCTCTCCCTTTGAAGCATCGATAGGAATTCGAATCCTGTTAATATGGGCTTCGGTATATGTCCGCCCGTTGTCAATTCCCGATTCCCCAAAAACATTTTTTCCTTTTGGTCTTCCCAGGAGAACCCCCAATAAAGCATTAAGGAAGTTTTAAAGTCATAGTTGTCTTCGATAGCGTATAAACAGTCAACTAGTTTTGTAAGAAATAGTGGAGAAAATTCATTGTTCCGGTATTCTAATTGCGGATGTTTGGCATAAGTTCGTTCGAAATGAGAACATACGCCCCATTCGTTGAGGTGAAACTCTACCTCTTCAAATCCATCGTATTTGTCTTTGAGCCGTTTTATCCAGAGAAGCTCTTGAGAGAATCGGCTTACTTGGGGCACTATTTCCGGCGGGTTGGCTAGCCACGACCCAGACAATCCGTAAATATGGTGCGAGATGAAATCAATCGGAGAGCCGGTTTCTCCGGTCACAAAATTGGTTCCTCCATGTACGTGGTCTAAGAACGACTTCAAGACAACAAGGCTGAAGGTAGCAGGCCCCCCGACACGAAAATCCCGATCGTACGATTTAACAACGTGGGCAAAAACGTCGTATAGTCGATAAAAGACGGGCAGGTGTTCTGTTGGCCATCCGTCGGGTTCGTTCCATACTTCATAATACCATGTTCGCATCTCTTCTTTCCCGAAATGAACTATCAGGTTCTCCATAAACGATCGCAAAAGATGTTCCCATTCGTCCCAGTCTCGGGGTTCGGCATTCCGTCCCACAAAGCCCTCGCTATTGATATTGTCTCCCAGCGATTTTGCAAAGCCATTCGGAAAAAAATCGAATTCGATAATAGGTTTGACTCCATGAGCAAGATAGGTGCGAAACGTGTTGTTTACTTTTGAAAAATCATAAGTATAGGTTCCGTCCTGCCTATGCACCACAACATTTCCACCTCTTATCGAATCGTTGCTAAAGGTAAAATGGGTTCGTAAATACTTAATTGAATTATGTTCCTGAATTCGTGAAAGAAGGTACTGCCCCGCTTCGTTATGTGCCATACTAAACAAGAAGTCGTGCCCTGCTGCTTTCCAAAAGAAGTGATTTTCACCTATTTTCTCCTCCGTATCGACAATAAACGATGTCTGTGAGGAGACACTAGTTGAAAGCGACACTAGTACAAGAAAAATGACCTGTATTTTCATATTTATTTTTGCTTACTATTTACAATCTTTTAGTTTTATTCCATACACCGCTAGTTAGTACCCGTCGTTCTGAGTCAACTCGGCAAAGATGTTTTTCTCGATTTCACCATAGGGAATCGGCCAGAGATTCTGGTGATCACCGACATTAAAACCTGCCGGATTATACTTTCTGGTTCGTTCTACGTTCTTACCCAGCCGGCACAAAGTCATTGTACGCCACTCTTCCATATAGAGTTCTCGCAATCGTTCCTCAAGGATATAGTCAACAGTTATATCAGATTCTACTGCCAATGTTGCGTTTGCCCGTTGACGAATAATATTAATATCGGCAAGTGCCTTCTGTTTTTCGTTATTTCCTAAATAGGCTTCTGCTCTGAGTAAGTATGTCTCAGCGAGACGAAAAGCGTATTCGTCTTTGAAAGAGCCGTTAGCGAGTCCCGAACTGTTAAGGATGACGTGTTCGCCCAAAGGCGTAGTTTTAATAGATCCATCGCTGTTTCGAGCATACGATTGTTGGGGGAAATCCCCCACACGGCTTCCTTTCATGATAAAGGGAAAGAAGTTAAGGAGCGTGTCCGCTGTTCTGAGCCAGCCATCCTTTACCAGCCATTGGCCAAATCCTTTTGCATCGCGATTATCAATCCGAAAGTCCCGGACGATCATCGGTTCTGTCGCCCTCAAGTCACGATTCAAATCGGTTCCCCACAGCTCATTGAAGAAATAATGCGTACCATGGTTAGAGCCAATACCTCTTCCACCTTTTTCCGCAGTGATATCAGGAAATGCCAAGGTCATGTTGCCGGAGTTTGCTTCAACTTGTACGGAAAAATAAGCAGGCAAAAAATAGCGGGGATATTCCGCGCTGTAATTTGACCCCGGATTCTGGAAATCGTATTGCAACACAAATATGCTCTCCGAGTTGCCACTTGTCCGATTTTGATTGTTTGCCTGAAAGAGGTCCCAGTAGACATTTCCCTGCTCGCCTTTTCGAGAGCCGAACCGTTGCGTCATTAAACCCATCTGAGGCAGAGAGATGATGGCACTTGCGGTATTGATTGCATCCGTGTATCTTTCCAAACTGATATAAATTTCCGTCAGCAGGTGCTGTACCGCCTGTTTACTTACCTTCCCGTCAGCCACCTGATCAATATTGGCAAGCAGTTGTTCTGCTTCTTCCAAGTCCGAACGGCATTGGTCATAAACCTCAGCTCGTGTAGCCCGAACGTAATCCCGTTTCGCAACGGTTATCTCTTCCAAGCTTATCGGAACGCCCCCGTAGTAGTTTGCTAAAACACGATACGCGAACGCACGGAAAAACAAAGCCTGTCCACGGATGGTCCCCTTTTCTGCCTCACTGATCTGGTCCGCCAATTGCAGTCGATTGAGAATTGTATTTGCACTGTTTATTTGATTATAACAAACTGTCCAGAGTTTCTGCGGCGTAACGGTGGTTGCCATGAGAAATGTCGAAAGATTGTTCAACTGGGCATTAGGAAAGTCATAGCTGAAGAAGCAAAAATCGCTAGGAGTAAAAAATGCGTCGGGGATATTTTGTGCCCTGCTCCAGTAGAGGTTACGGAGATTATCATAAAGATAATTGACGGAGTGTTGGAATTGACCAATAGTACGATAAGAGTTCTCCGGCGAATAAAAATCCAATGGTTCTTCCTGTAACCATTTTTCCTCGTTGCATGAACTCAATAGTATAATCAATGCGATATTTCGAATTAATATTTTCATAACCTAAATTGTTAGAAGTCAAAATTTAAACCAGCTGTGAAGCTTTTCAATGTGGGATAATTCGGGAAATCAAAGCCTTGATTCGCTTCTGGATCCCATCCTTCCCATTTCGTAATTGTCAGTAAGTTCGTGCCGCTAGCAAAAACCCTAAAGTTATGTACGCCTATTTTGTTTAGCAATGATTTGGGTAAACGATACGAAAGCGAGAGATCCTGCAACCGAACAAAACTCCGTTGCACATAGGGTGAAAAACTGGGACCTAAAAATGAAGTCATGAATCCAAGTTGTCTGTACTTAGCATCTGGATTTTCGGGCGTCCAATAATCATAATCAAAGTAGGCATAGTTTTTCATTTGGTTAGGGTCTGGCTGCGCAGATGCAGGCCTGCCGTAATAATACTGCGATCCACCTTGCACAGAATTAATAAATACCCGTAGTTCGAACGCACGATATCTGAAAGCCTGTTGAATGCTGAAATAAAAATCAGGATCAGTATATCCCAATATCCTTCGGTCCTTATCGGGAGTGTAGCTGCCATCATTGTCGATATCTTCAATTTTATAGGTGCCATAGGTAAAATTATTGGGTATTACACCATTGTTGTAATCATCGATCTGCCACATGCCAATAATATTGTAGTCGTATACCACACCCAACGGCTGATTCATAAAAATTCCGGCAGAAACTAAATCATCCTCTCTACCATCATTGTCGGTATCCAACCCGAGTATGCTAACAACTTTATTACGATTTCGCGAAAAATTGACACCTATTTGCCATTCGAATGCATCGTTCCGTATAGGCAGGCCCGAAATCGAAAACTCATGACCGACATTTCGTAACTTACCGATGTTTGCCGTTACACTTGCAACACCATTTCCATCGGGAAACAGCCCATTCATATTAGGGATAGGCAGTTCATAGAGTAAATTTTGGGTATTTGAACGGTAATGGTCATAACTTCCGAACAGTCGTCCGTCCAACAGACTGAAATCTAAGCCGATATTCAGCGACGTAGTGCTTTCCCACCGTAAATCATGATTTGACATGGTACTTACAGCTTGCGTCAATTCGGGGGTTGCGCCATCGCCGTAGAGATACCCACCTGGCTGTCTCCCATATCCGCCTTTGAAGGGTATTTCGGTCGACATGCGAGCCAAAGTAGCGTATCTCCCTCCGGTACGGTTCCCACTTGATCCATAAGAAGTCCTTATTTTCAAGTTGTCGATCCAGCCGAGATTGTCTTTAATGAACCGTTCTTCTCCGATCTGCCACGCCATTGCCACCGACGGAAAATGACCTATTTTATAATTCTTGCCAAAGCCTGAAAAGCCATCGCGACGTATCGTGGCGGTCAAAATATAGCGGCTATTGTAAGTGTAACCTACTCTAGCCATTGCGTATAGACTTGCTTCTTCCCATGCTCCTGATCTGATTTCATTTTGATCACCTTGACCCGCTTGGAGATAGTTGTAACCTAGGGTTTGGTTCGTGAAGTTTTTGGCTAACGCGTCAGTGAAGTCAAAACCTCGTTTTTCCGACCCATAAACCATCGTGGCATTTACAGCATGTAAACCAAAATTACGTTGATAGCTTAGAATGTTATCCAGCGTCCATGCGTATTCACTATCATAATTCTTAGAGCCAGCACCCAACATGCCGTTCACATATGGATCAAAACTAAAATACTTCCTCCATGTTAGGTTTCGCGAATAATTGAGCCTATAACTTAATCCTTTGATAAAAGGGATCTTTAGATCACTATAAAAATTGCCGGTTAGGTTATACCTTACATCCTCATTGGGATTCCCTGCAACCAACAACGGGTTGGTAGACCCGATATCTAACATGTCGATGAGATTGCCATCAGCGTTGTAGGGAGAACTCAGGGGACCGATACGCCAAATTTCATAAAATGATGGATTTTCTCCTGAGACATCGCTCGAAGTGAAGAAAGATTGGCTTCCTATCTTTAACCAATCGGTTATTTTAGCGTCTATGTTGACCCGAACATTGTGTCTTTTGTACTTATCATTTATAATTAAATTTTGTTGATCAGTATACCCGAAAGAAAGAAAGTACGATGCGAGTTCGTTTTTCCCTTGGACGCTGGCGTTATGATTCTGAATATACGGCGTATTTACGGACATTAAGTCCATCCAATCAACCTCAGTACCCGCTAAGTATCCAGAAGCAACCGATTCCCTAAAAAAAGCCGGATTCCATTCTGGGTTTTTCTCCAATAGATCGGTTCCCGTCCTGCTGTTTGGTAAATCGGCGTTTGCAAGTTGCGCTAGGTATCCCTCGCGGCCCAACGGTTTAAGTTTCGAATTCATTAATTGTTGGGCCGACAGGTTTCCACTGTATTGAATGATTGGTTTAGAGAGTGTTTGGGCGGTTTTGGTTGTAATCATCATGACCCCGTTGGATGCCTGTGAACCATAGACTGCTGCACTACTTGCATCTTTCAATATATCAACAGATTCAATATCGGAAGGATTAATATCAGTAAGACTCCCCCGAAAAATGATTCCATCAAGAACAATCAGTGGTGCGGTAGTTCCTGAAATCGTATTACGGCCTCGGATAGTGATCGAAGGCGCATCACCTGCCTTAGAAGTGGTTCCGACATTCAGTCCGGGCACCACGCCTTTAAGCGCCTGTCCGATGTTGACATTCGGCGAATTTTGCATAGCAGTTAAGTCAGCACGGACAACCGCTCCCGTCAGATCGCTTTTTTTTGTTACTCCATATCCAATCACCACAACTTCATCCAGATTACTAATTATTGTTTTTAATGAAACATTGACGACGGTCTGTTCATTGATGTGCCACGCAAAAGGCTCAAAGCCCATAATGGAATAAGTAAGTGTATCCGCACCGTCGGGAATTCGGATTTCGTAATTGCCATTTGGATCGGTCGTCGTCGCCACATTAGTTCCTTTCACACGTACGGTAACTCCCTCCAGTATGTTTCCTTTTTCGTCTGTCACCCGGCCGACAATCGAATGTTGTTGTAGTAGACCGATATTTTGGGTCAATCCCTCGGTCCGCTGTGGAAGGGGCTTTGGCTTGATACTGATGATCTTTCCGTTCACGGAATAATTTAATGGTTGATCTTTGAATAGGGCCGGGAGTATTTCCAGTATTTCCTTTCCATTTACCTGTAAGGTAATGTGTTTTGCTCGCTTTAAGTCTTGATCACCGTAGATGAAAGAATATCCGCTCTGTTTGCGTAGTTCTTTGAGGACGATCTTGAGAGGTTGGTTTTTAACGGATATAGACACACGTTGTGCTGATGCATCTGCCGATGCCTGTAGGGTGAATATCAATATTAGAAATACGATAAGCTTCATTATATTGCCAACAGCTGATGGTTTGTTGATGTCAAGCACGATGCTACGCCAGAACAGAGACCAGCACCACTTGACAAGAGAAATTAAATGCATACCTTTGTCTTGTTAGGTTAGTTAATAAAAGTTCAATTTTCGCAATTTGATTTTTTGTTTGCCTGACATCGAGCCGTAGATGTTCGTAGCACCTACGGCTTTTTTTGACAGAAACAAACACATAAGAGTTTCAGTTCTTGACCATAATCCTCCTTTCTTTACGTTCGAATCTAAGATTTGTCTGCTCTTCCAGAGCCTGTAACAAGACAGATAAAGGAAGATCTCGGAATACCTCACCCGAAAGGGTTTTGCTTGGTAAGTTGGTCCCTTTTTGACACGTAAACTCTACGTCATACCAACGCTCCAGTTGTTGCAGAATATCTGCTATAGATTGTCTTTCGAGCACGATAAGGCCCTCTTTCCAAGCGGTATAATCTTCGGTATTGACTTTTGTCACCGATAATCGTTGTCCTTCCAGATTGGATTGCATCCCTGGAGATAAATCAAGCGGGGTTCCCTGTGCCGTGGTGATACGCACCTTACCCTCAACCAATGTTGTTTGGATAGCGGTTTCATCCTGATAAGCTTTTACGTTGAACTGCGTTCCTAAGACTTTCACTTCCTGTTCTCCAGTAGCTACAATGAAAGGCATAGAAATAGATGACCGAAAAGCTTTAACCTCAAAATATCCTTCCCCTTTTAGTTCAACGCGACGTTCATCTCCACTAAATTGCGTTGGATACGTAAGTGTACTCGCTGCGTTCAGCCAAACTTTACTGCCATCGGGTAATGTAACTTGATATTGTCCGGCACGTGGTGTGGTAACCGTAGCGATTTGGATATCATTGGTTTGCAAAATCGATGTGCCGTCGTTATAGGAAATTCCTTTTTCATTGATCACTAAGCCATTTTGGCTCTCGCTAAGGTCGATGGTTTGTCCATCGGAAAGGATCAAGGTAGCACGGTTGGTACCGGGTTGTATATCCTGAGCTTCCGACAGGATATCATTCCGATTTTGACGGTCATACTTATAGTAATACCAAATGCCGGAGAATGCGAAGAGTATGAAAACAGCTGCAGCATATTTATATAATTTTGCAATGCGACCGGTACGGATTTGTTTAACAGGTAACTGCCGATCAAGTTGCTGATTGATCTGTTTCCATGTATCATTTACGATAGAAATTGATTTTCGCTGTAAAATGTCCGGGATTTTTTGATTGCTGTTTTGATAATAGGCTTCCAACAACTCCCGCCAAAGGGAATCGTATTCCTCCGAATTCACATAACCCGTCAGTTCCGCTAATTCGTTTTTATCGATCGTTTCATCGATATATTTTTGAAATAGCCTTTGAATAGGCGTTTTCTTTTCCATGTTGGACATATTGGTTTATAATCCCTCTATTTACAATACACCACTACGCGAAAAAGTAACAGGTCTAAAATGAAAAAAAATAAAATATTTTTATACAATACTGATTATTAATTGGTTATTTTTTTGGTATTCGTGTTACGAACTATATATCAAGCTTGTTTAAGATCAATTGGGACCTCTGAAGGTCTTTATTAATAATTGTCTACCAATACCGGAGCGAGCAACATGAGCAAATGTGGTAAGCGCGATTGCATAAATGCACGGATATACTTGTTTGCCAGTTGAAGATGCTGGTTGATTGCAGAATGGCTGATTTGAAGTAAGTCAGCGATTTCTTTATAACTTTTTCCCTCAAGCTTGTGCAGTATGTATACCTCACGTTGCCTGTCACTGAGCGTGGAAAGAGCCTCTTCCAACAGTTTGTTTGTTTCTTCGTATTGTATGTTCTCTTCAATATGAGTATAGGACTGCTGTGGGTAGGCATACATCCGTCGGTTTTGTTCGCGCACCGCCGTTCGAAAGGCATTATTGGATAGGTTGGCTGCCATGGTGTAGAGCAGTGCGCCAAAAGAACGCTCTACATCCACTTCTCGACGCATTTGCCAGATCTTCATGAAGATATCCTGCAAGAGATCCTGGGAAATTTCTTCGGATTTAACGAGCTGCGATAGCTTTACGGCAAGTCGTGGCGCGTATATATGATAAATCTTTTCAAATGCCATACGATCGCCCTGCTGTAGGCGTAACAGGAGTTCCTTCTCATCGATGACATTTTTTTCTACCATAAGTATAATCTGTAAATTTAACAAAATATCTAGAATACAGACGATTCTTCCCAAAATACGCTTAGACAATCATTTAGTGAACGATACACTTAAAGCCATCATTGTTGAGATGATGAAAAAAGGCCAATCCCATTTGATCAGAACAAGAACCTATACCTAATGATATTGCCAAAAGAACGAGCCCAACTAATTTTTTCATAGCTTTACTTTTATAAAAAGAACATTTCGCGAGGATCTATCGTTTTGCAGTCCGGTAGTATTTAGCGTTTTTTTACTGATTTCCACTTGCTTCCCAGTCCCGAAAATTCGACAGAAGCCTCAGCGCGTGTACCGATACCAAAGCCAGTAGCGGATGAGCAATGCTGCTATAAAACGAAAATTTACAGAAATCGTTCAGACCTTTAATGCCAACGAACATTCATAATCCTGAAATAAATAGTAAATTTAAGAAGTAATATGTTAATACCCCACAACATTTTAATCGAATCATGAAGATTGTAAAACACCAGATAAACAATATACAAATAGCGGAAATTATTTCAGATGAAATCATTATTCATGATACAGAAACTGCTTTGGATTTGTTAGGAAACGTTTACTACCAGGGTTTTGATAAAGTTTTTACATGAGGAGAATATAATTCACATTGGAGCATTTTCGAAATACCAAAGTAACAGCTTAAACGAGTTTATTTATGAAGCGAATAAAACCGGATACAACTATTTCGCTGCTACCCGAGAAAAAGTGTTACAGAATTTTGCGAAGACTGATCAGCGATATACACGAACACTACCTCCATAAAATAATACACAGCACGACCTATAAGCAAATTATTTTTTAAAATTAGTTTGTAGTCTAACTAATATGTTTTATATTTGTCCCATCAAATAAAAAGAAATATGGACGCCGTAAAAAAAGTAATAGAGAATATGCAGTTGCTGAGCTTCAATGTACGCCATTATTTCCAGAAGCGTTTCGCGGCCCTGGAACTGGACGTCACGTACGAAATGGTACGCGTAGTGCTGATACTTTCCAGCCAGAAGTATATGAATCAACAGCAAATTGCGGATGTTACCTTCAAAAACAAGGCTAGCTTGACGTCGTTGATTGATAACCTGCAAAAAAGAGGGCTTGTGGTGCGTAACGAGGATTCGGCAGATAGGAGGAATAAGATTATCACCCTGACAGCTAAGGGCAGAGAACTGGCGAACATTGTACAGCCGGTATTCGATGAGATGTTTGACCTGCTTTATAAAGATGTAACGGCCGAGGAACTGAACGTGATGGGCCGGGTGATTGCCAAAATGAACAGGACAATCGAATAAAAAATTTAATAAAATAGTTAGATATTTAACAGTTAAATAGTTTACTAATAAAATGACGGATAGATATAGAAATCAGAGATTAAGATCAATAAGCTGCGCAATGTGGCTGATTGCGGTGGTTGCTTTGACGACATCGGCAGCATCCGGACAGGTACGTGTTGAGCATAAGGTAACCCTTGACGAAGCCGTGGAGCTAGCCTTGGAAAACCATCAGCAGCTGAAGCTCTCCAAGGCCAATGTATCGTTCAACCGGGCCCAGCAAGATGTCGCGGAACAGCAGCGGTTGCCCACAGCAACATTTTCAGCCAGTGCACTCTATCTTGGCGATGCGCTGGTCCTGAACACGGACTTTTCCAAACTGCAGACCGTAGAGATGCCAAATTTCGGGAATTCCTTTGCTGTGCAGGCTTCGCAGCTGCTTTACAAGGGGGGGGCGATAAAGAAGTCCGTCGAATTGGCAGGGCTTCAGACCCAGCTTGCCGAACTCGACCTGGAAAATGACGTACAGTCTATTAAGTTCCTCGTCGTTTCCAATTACCTGGACATCTGCAGAGTGCTCAACCAGCGACAGGTATACGAGCAGAACCGTGTGCTAGCAGAGCAGCGGCTGGCCAATGTGCTGAAACAGTACGAACAGGATATGGTGACGCGAAATGAAGTAATCCGCGGGGAACTGCAGATTAAGAACTTGGAGCAGTCCATTCTGACGGCCAGGAACAACCACGCCATCCTCAGCAACCAGCTGAGCTATGCATTGGGTCTACCGGATGATGTGCTGATCATACCTGCGGACGCTATTGGCAGGCCTCAGGTGCAGGCACAGTCGCATTACGTGGACTTAGCCCGCCGTGTGCATCCCGTTATCCGTTCGGCCGACCAGCAAATCGGTATGGCGGAAAAGAATGTAAGCCTGATCAAGACCGACCGCATCCCTGCAGTCTCAGCCTTCGGCGGATACAACATGCAACGCCCGCTGACAACGAGCACACCGGTGATGGACCTCTACAATAACACCTGGCAGGTGGGCGTGACCCTGAGTTACAATATCGACAACCTGTTCCGCACGAAGAAGCGCATACAGGTTGGGGAAAGGCAGACCGCCATTGCGCGGGAGGCATGGGGATTGACCCTGCAGAACATCGATATGGGTATTAATGCCGCTTATACCAAATACTGGGAGGCCGTTCAGCAAGAAAAACTGATGGAAGAATCCAAGCGCCTCGCCAACGAGAACTATCAGATAGTTGAGGCGAAATACCTGAACCAACTGGCCATCACGGCCGAAATGACCGATGCGACAAACGCCAAACTGGAAGCTGAGTTGCAGCATGCCAACGCGGCAATCGGGGTCCTTTTCCAATATTATAACCTACTGAAAAGTACAGGGACCCTTTAGCCAGGGATAACTTATTACAACAATTAAAAAAATAAAATTACAGAAGCATGTCTGAGCATACCGAAAACAACAAAGTGAAACAGGAAGAACCGGTTTCCGGCAACGAGCAACGCAACGCGAAAGATGCGGGAAAGGAAAGCAGGAAGGTCAAACCGAAAACCAATATGAGGCTGCGTGTCACTATCGTGAACCTGCTCGTCTTTATCGTCGTGGCCGGCGGGTTCATCTGGCTCGTGCAGAAGTATTTCCATATCGGAGATGATGACTTCACAAATGCCGCCCAGGTCGAAGCCTTTATCAACCCTGTAAACACACGGGTTTCTGCCTATATCAAGGAGATACGTTTTATTGAACACCAACAGGTGAAAAAAGGAGATACGCTCCTCATCCTAGACGATCGCGAGATTTTGACGCAGTTAGGTCAAGCAGAAGCTGCCTATGAGAATGCCCTGGCATCCAAAGGGGTGACCACCTCCACCGTGAGTACGGTCGCAAACAATGTCCATGTGACCGATGCCAATATAGCCGGCGCAAGGGCACGCCTGCAGAATGCAGAGAAAAACCTCGAGCGTTACAGAAATTTGCTTAAATCAGAAGCGGTAACAAAATTTCAGTACGATCAGATCGAAACAGAGTATGATGTAGCGAAATCGTCCTACGAAGTATTGTTGAACCAACGTAAATCCGCAGGACTTTCCGTATCGGAAGCTCAAAGCCGTCTGCACCTAAACGATGCCGAAATCAAACGAACCAAAGCTGCGCATGACATGGCCCGGCTCAACCTTTCGTATACCGTCATTACGGCACCGTACGATGGTATTATGGGAAGGCGGACGATCAACGAGGGCCAGCTGCTCCAGCCGGGGCAACAGGTGGCCACCATCGTACTTGATAACAATAAATGGGTAACCGCTAATTTTCTGGAAAGCCAGATGCCGGGGATCCATATCGGGCAGCGCATCCGCATGACGGCCGATGCCATCGGCAAACAGGAATTCGACGGTGTGGTCACTGCGGTATCAGCGGCAACCGGTTCACGTTACTCGATGGTTCCTGTGGATAACAGCTCGGGCAACTTCGTGAAGGTGCAGCAGCGTATCCCCGTGCGGATCGAATTTACGGAAAACAATGATCCTGAAAACCTGCAGGAACTTAGAGCGGGGATGAACATGAATGTATTTATTAAAAACTAACAAACGTGTATAACAGAGGACTGACGAAGGATTGGGTGCCAAAAATCGGCATACTCCTGCTAATTATTCTGCTGCTGTTTACGTTTATGCTGGTCAATCCGATCTATAGCAGTAACATGGGGCAGATGGTAGGCAGTACGGGCATCATGTCCGAGTATTTCGTGTGGGCCAACTTCGCATCCACAATTGGGATGGCGGCTGCTATTCCTCTGGTGATGCGCTTCAAGATGCGCTTCCGTTCCAAGGAATTGATGGTCTCCTCACTGCTGACCATGGCCGTGCTGTCGGTTGCCATCGCAACCACAATGTCGCCCGAGGTAATCGTGGGGTCGGCCTTTCTTTTCGGCTTTGCCAAGATGTTCGGCATGATCGAGGTGATCCTGCCGGTAATGTTCATATTGAGCCCTACGGGCGATAAAGGACGCTTCTATTCGCTCTTTTATCCGATCGCGATCATTGCGGGCCAGGTGGGCGGGTTGATTGCCGCAAACGTGTCCCTAGGTTACGACTGGCAATCCATACATATGTACGCCGCCGCCACACTGCTGCTGGTTGCGCTTATCTGCACAGTGGTGATGCATGACCTGCGCTTCTCGCGGAAAATGCCACTATACCAGATTGATTGGTTGAGTATAGTCCTGTTTTCGGCCTCGATGCTCTCACTGGCGTATGTGTTTGCCTTCGGCAGGCAACAGGCTTGGTTCGTCTCCACAAGTATCCAGTATGCTGCCGTGGCTTCGATTGCACTGGCGGTTTGCCTGGTGGTGCGGCAACAGTTCCTGAAAAGACCCTACATGACCTTTGGCCTGTTCAAAAAGGCTAACGTGCGCATCGGCGTGGTCCTGCTTATTGGCCTTGGGATGTTCATGGGTGCGGGTTCCATCCAGTCCATCTATACGAACGCCATACTCGGCTATAACTGGAAAATCAATGCTTCGCTCAGCCTGATGACTATGCCTGGAATGGTCATCGCGGGATTCGTCGGTTTCCACTGGACTAAGCATAAACTGCCGATTAAGATGTACATCTTTTCGGGGTTTGCCGCCTATGTATTGAACTACGTGATCCTGTACTTCATGATGGTGCCGGGGTTAAGCATCGATTGGTTCCTGTTGCCCCAGCTGCTGAACGGCTATGGGATGTGCTCGTTGTTTATTGCGATTTGGCTCTACGGATTGAACGGTATACCCCAGAATGATATGCTCACATCGGTAGGGTCGGTCATGGTGTTCCGAAGTTTTATCGCCACTGCATTTTTCGGTGCGCTATTCAGCTGGGTGCAGTATGCCCTGCAATGGCAAAGTGTCAATAACCTTGCTTTTTATTTCGACGCCACGATCATGAACACATACGGCACTGTGGGAAACTTTGGACAAATGCAACTGGATGCCATACTAGCTGCCAACAAGACCTTGCTAGGTTATGTCATCATCGCAGGACTGGCATTTCTCACATTCATCTTTTTTCACCAGTTCGGCAATTTCAAGTATCGCATCGCACGGTACCGTATCCGTAAGTCCGAATGGGAAAGCCGCAGAGATGGGAAAGTCGACGCCACGACATCGGCCGGCGCCGAAGATGTGGCAGGTATTGTTTAAACGTATTTATCTATATTTTTATCATTTATAATCTTTTAACAATGGAAAAAAATCTAATCAATCGTGCATTAAAGTACTGGTATCTGCCGTTAATCATGGGAGTCCTCTATGCCCTATTGGGCGTCTGGGTATTTGTTACTCCTCTGAGTTCGTTTCTGGCCCTGACGATGTTCCTGAGTGTTGGGATTCTCATTCTTGGTATCGCCGAACTGGTTTATGCCGTCTCCAACCGGAAGAACCTCAGCAATTGGGGCTGGAGCCTGATCGGAGGTATATTGAACCTGCTGGTGGGAGTCTGCTTGCTCTCCAATCCCGGCGTATCCGCGTTGATGTTGTCGATTTTTATCGGGCTATGGTTGCTGTTCCGGTCGGTAATGGCGATTATCAATGCATTTGAATTCAAGCACTCGGGGACAAAGAAATGGGGTTGGGTTCTGTCAACGGGTATTCTGGGTGTTCTATTCTCCGCGCTGTTGCTCTGGAATCCTGTCATCGCCGGCGTGACCGTCGGTATCTGGATAGGAATCGGGCTGGTCACCGTTGGCATGCTCCATATCCTGTTGAGCCTGATCCTCCGGAGAGTAAAGAAATATCGTGACGATCTGGAAGACCGGTTGGACGACTACGTGGAAGTGGATTAGCGGGAAAGGTACGGTTTGGCTTTAAAATTTAACCCCGCTTCTTCCAGCGCTTTTTTAAATGCGGGTAGAGAAGCCTTTCCGATGCCATGCAACGCAAGGATCTCTTTTTCGGTATGTTCCGACAACTTTTCAATGGTATCAATGCCGTGATGAAGCAACGCATTTCTTGCGGGATTGCTCAATAAGCTAAGGAAACCTGAAGCTGGCTCCTTCAGTTTTTCGCAAATGGGGCAGGTTGGGCAATCACCGCTTTTGCTATATTGGTGTCCTTGTTTGCAGGTGCGCAATGTTTTGGGTGTTGCCGTCTTACTTCCGTATTCATCTAGAGGAATTTCTTTCAAAGGATTTCCTCCGTCGATAAATAGTTTTCCCGATTTCTTCAGAGACTTAGTAATTTTCTGTAGCGCCTGCTTTTCAATTTCAGGATGCCTCCCGTCCAAAGCTCCGACCCTTATCGCAACAGCCATGTCAAAAGGCTTTTCACCGGTATCCATGTCAAAATCTTCTACAGCAACTTGCATGAACGTGAGCTGTCCACTTTCCAGTTCATTAGTTGAACCGGTAATGGCTTGACGAATGGCTTTTGCAGATCGATCGATAGCGAGAATACGCCCATCTTTTAATTGTCTGGATATTTCCCTTGCCATTGCTCCCGATCCGCAACCGATTTCCAAAACTCTACTACCATCATTTATTGGAAGTGCACGTACAATTGCAGCCAGTCTGTCAGATAACTTAGTTTTCATCATTCCATTCGTTCAAGTATATCATAAAGTTATCACAACTTTCTCTAGGTCAGGTTATCGTATGGCAAGAAATTGTTTCTTTATTATCCTTTGTTTAGCATAACGTGAAGGGCAAAAAAATATTTGACTGAAGAGATGTCAGAGGAGTGGGAGAAAATCGCGTTTCTCTAAGAAAACCTTGGACTTGTTCGCTTTTTTAACAAAACAAGGATCATTTCATGAAAGCTGAGGAGAAAAACCACTTGATCGATATGATGAACCTTGACGAAGATCTTGGACTCTATGATTCATAGTGCAAGATTTACGGCTGTGATTTATTGACAAGGAGGGAGGAACAGGTCTTACGTTTGACTACCCACGCCTTTTATTATGAATCCCAACAGAAATTCCCAACCCTACCAACGTCATCCATACCACAGCTATATTCTCCCTACCGTTCAAAATCGGGACGATACCCCAAGATTTCTCATGGATATAGGTGGCTAAAGGAAAACACATTAACGATAACACGATGATGATCAAAAAATTCCACCGCGGACGCTTAAAGGGTAGGATCATATTATCCATTATCATGTGTATTATTTTGAAACGAAGTTTTCTAGATTTTCGGAAATCAATCTTAAGTCTTTTATCAGTTTCTGATTATCATGTGTATCAATATTGGCGTTTATCAAAACGATTCGACCGATATTTGTTTTAAGATCGATGGAGATGACGGCAAAAAACCCGGGATCACTTCCCGTGTGTGTTAATCGACCTTTCTTGTTGTAAGCCCAAAACATAGCTTGATTTGTTACCGTCTCACCCATACTAGCGGGCAAATCTTTATCTGCGAATCTTTTGTCCAACATCGCTTTGTAAGACGCTTTGCTCAGCAGTTTGGAACCACCGTTATACCCTTTGATGATTCTTGTACATATTTTATCATGTCACCTAGTGAACTTTTTAAACTTCCATCTGGATAAATGATAGAGGTGTAGGGTTTCACACTTTTATCTTCGTTCACTAAATATTTGTAGAATGGGAGATCAGGGACATTTATCTCGTAAAGTTTTGCATAATCACGAGATTTATCTTCGTCATAAAACCAGTGCGTGCGGTCAAGCTGCAGCGGTTCGAAAATATATTTTTTAGTAAACTCATCAAACGGTAATCCAGATCGCTGCTCGACGAGAAATGCAGCTAATGCCGAGGCAACGTTAGAATAAATATACTTAGTGCTGTCTTGGATACGTCGAAGTTATTTGGACTGTAAAATTGGCCGTTTTCACTTAACCAGCTTTCCAAAAAAACACCCATGGGCGTGTCTGGCTTTTGGGCGAGTTGATAGCTATTTATAATCGAGATTTTCTCGGGTGATACTATATTCAAACAGACTTCATCCTATTAAATTCCTTTTTCATCATAAATCAAGCGACAATCAAACTCTTTCGTGAGGTTGCAGGACGTTTTGTTTATAACGGAGGTCAATCAAGGTTACGCTCCCGAGCGAAAGAACAGGAGATACAGAAGGAGCAGAATATCGAGAACCAGCCCAACCATAGCTTGCAGGCTCGGCATGCATCGAAGCTTTCGAACAGGTAGCAGGTATAGCTGGAGAGCTTACAAAGCGGCAGCCGATATGTTGGGTGGATTGCTCGATCCAAACAATATCGCGAGCGGAGGGGAGAGCACCGTAACAGATGAAGAGCGAAAACACCGGCAAAAGAAAAAAGGAAGGGGGAATTTGCGGCCTGCGAAACCCCGACGCTCGAGGCCAGTGCTGTTCTCGCCTTGGGCATTTCCGGTGAAATGACATCACTTGCGCTCCGTTTTCCTATCAAATGTTTTCGATATAATGGATTTGTTTTCTTTTGATCATCAACTTATGATTCTTGTATATCTTTTGTTGAAGGGTTTTAAACTTCTGATCGGCAGCTTTGGGAACTGCACTGGAAACCACTACGCCAGCGTATTTTTTTGGATCTTCACTAAGTTTGGCATTGATTATTATAAAAGTGCTTTTTATCTGTTCAACAGCGTCTATTATCGATTGTCCTTTGAGTTCAACAAGGTAAAATTTCCGATCTTCGTTAACAGAAAAGAAAAAGTCACATTTCCGGATATTTTTGTCTTTGACAAGACAATCATCCACACGGATTTTGCAGATACTTTTTTTGCTTACATTGTTCAGTGTGAACTTCTTTCCGTTTTCATGGGCGGAGGATTCATTGCTGTAGCAACCAGTATCCCCTCCTAACTTCGATAAAATATCCTTGCAGGGCATACTATGAATATCTAAGGGTCAACAAACCTTCAAAAGTGCTACTTAGTTCCTCCGAAATATCATCAATATTGGATGGACCGATTGATTTTAACGCTTCATCCAACGTAGATCGGGACGTCCCATTGCTAAAATAATAGCAAGCAACATTTTCGTAATCAATCCAACAGGATTCATCAACAAGTTCCTTCACTTCGGACTGCAATTCTGGACGCTCTTTGACCACATTGCCTGCCTGAATGAGATTATCTATTGATGTCAGCAAATAAGGGCTATGTGTAGTGATGATGAGTTTGTCTTCCGAAAGTTTTACTCTTTCAATAATAAATTCGATTAAATCTTTTTGAGAAGATGGATAAAGATTAAGTTCCGGTTCTTCTATCACGAAGATATCATCCTCCTTTTTATTGGGATTGGTCTGATGCTTAACCACGAGAAGAAGCGGCACAATAGACTGGATCCCACTGGATGCCTGTGATAGCTTTATCGTTGTCTGATCCGCAACCGTGATATAATCCGTACCATCTTTCCATTGATATTGAATATCAAGAAAATTGATTGAGAGTTCCTTAATATTGGTTCTTGCATTTTCAAATTTTGCCCCAAAATCGATCAACCATTTAGGAAGAGCCACGTCACTGTTAATGAGGCTGAATACAGATTGGGAAAGAGTTGCAAAGAAAACCCTTTCGGCAGGAATGTATATGGGATTTAGTGAACGTATATTGTTTTTTGAAATATTGCTACGGAATTCTGTTCCCTCTATTTCATAGAAAAGGTCATCATTCTCATACCTAATTAATGTATCTGGATAGATCTGAAAATCAATATTATAATTTGCAAGCAATTTTGAAAACGTTTGCATAGCATCGGGAGATTGTCCGTCTAAGGCTCCCCCTTTGAAAATGGAAACGAGTTTGGCAATGGTACTCTTACCGCTACTGGTAGTTCCTATGAATATATTGATATTTTTAAACTCGATATCAACATCCCTCAACGGTCCAAAGTTCTTTACTCGTAATCTTTCCATCTGATTTCTTTAGTTACTAACTCTTTCGCCAAATATACCGAAATACCTCTAAAACAAAAAAGCCGAACTAAATGTATACTGTAGTAGGAGAGACCCTGCGCATGCTCAATCATTTCTTCATAGATACTTTGCGGCCAAACGCAAATTTTCCCTCTTTTAGTACCAACTGGATCAATTCCTGTATCTGTTGTTGGTCGGGCAGTTCCAAGGAGATGGCTAAGTCAAATCGACGTAGCAATGCGTCGTCCAACATATCCTTGGAAGTGTAGAAATTTATCGCTCCTTCAGCCTTTCCGCATTTATCGCCTACAAATGTTAGAAATGTTGTCGTTTTCATTTTTTTGAATTTGGTTACATTTATATGTTTCGTATCGAAATCCTCTCAACAGCCCGCAATAATCATGCTCGTTTGTGCCGTTTTGCAGGGTGTACTCCTTAAAAAACATAATCCTTATTTATCAGTCGTTACGCTCCGACCTTTTCACTGATAATATCAAGCTTCAAGCTACAACAGAAGAACACGTACTGGAATACTTGTCAAAGATTGATAATAATAAATAATCCCTGTTTTGACAATCTTCTTGGTCCGCCTTTAGTAGTATGTGGAAAGGTTTCGAAGTCGATGGATCATTAATAGAAGCCATAAGAGCGAACAGTACGCTATCCTTTTTGCAGGGGTTGGACGACAACACAGCGCGTACTCAGCACCTAGTCGCCGATTTTATTCGCACCGACAGTGCTGGCTGGGACCGAGAAGTAGGTTGAAAACGAAAATTTACAGCAATCGTTCAGGCCTTTAGTGTCAATGTACATGCATAATCCTGAAATAAATAGTAAATTTGAGAAGTATTAATGTTAATATCCCACAACATTTTAATCGAATCATGAAGATTGTAAAACACCAGAAAAACAATATACAAATAGCGGAAATTATTTCAGATGAAATCATTATTCATGATACAGAAACTGCTTTGGATTTGTTAGGAAACATTTACTACCAGGGTTTTGATAAAGTTATTTTACATGAGAAGAATATAACTCCCTCGTTTTTTGACCTGAAAACAAAAGTCGCTGGAGATATTCTTCAAAAGTTTGCTCAGTACCGCATGCCGATTGCTATCATTGGAGCATTTTCGAAATACCAAAGTAACAGCTTAAACGAGTTTATTTATGAAACGAATAAAACCGGATACAATTATTTCGCCGCTACTCGAGAAGAAGTGTTACAGAATTTTTGCAAAGAGTGATCAGCAAAATACAGGTAGTGTAAAATTGAACTGTCACATCACTTGAGGGATGATCATATTCTCTGCAACCAAAGTTTCAAAGCGGCGATCAGGCCGATTTCGATAATTTCCTGCAACATCGTCAACCAAATTGTTATTATCGATAAATCTAGGGATACTTCTAGTTATAATTGAATTAAAGTACTCTTTCAAACAGTTCGGGGTAACTAACTACTAAGCCTGATTTGTCAATGGTGATTATTGCTTCAAAATCGTTTGGTACGTTCTCGTATTTGTGTTTTTCTGCACTCAGCCGCCAATATTTCTGCTCGCGCGCTGTTATTTTCCCCTGCCAAAGGATGCTGGTATCTTGCATTTTAATAACCTAAGTTTATTCGAGAAAGATACGACTATTTTCAAAAACCTGAAACTGATACGCGTAGAAAGAAACTGTATACGAACGGGACCTTTCTTATTCGGTGAAAACGAATTCAAGAAAAGGTTGTTCATTACGTAGTTTAGTAAACGACATAGAAATTTGGCTGCTTATGTTTGGAATTGAAGACATTCCCAAATTTATTCTGGCTTTTTTCGTTTTGCTACCCGTAATCTCGACTATTCATGAAGGAGGGCACGTTTTTTTTGCGTGGCTTATGGGTGGAAAAAATATCAGGATTACGATAGGAACAGGAAAGCCTGTTTTTCGTTGGGGACTAGTTGAGGTCCGACAATACTACTTCTGGTATGGCTTCTGTACTTTTGACAATATTACACGTCAAAGAACAATAGCCAATATCCTTATTTTCTCTGGTGGTGTTTTGTTTAACTTGCTGGCCGCGATAGCTGTTATTTTACTTGTCGAAAAGGATATCCTCGAGGAAGGTCTTTTTGCATATCAATTCACGTATTTTTCATTATACTACATATTCTTTGCTCTTATTCCCATTCCTTTTCCAGATGGAGGTTATAGTGATGGGCGGATTATCCTCGACTTAATCAGGGGCAAAGAGAACATTATAGCACCTCGGGTATACTACGTTCGGTGGGATCAGGACGGTAATCAGTGGCAGGTATTTGATGACCACGATGAGTTGATAGCTAATTACGAAGGTAAAATGGAAGCGCTAAACAGGGCAAATGAGATTGCAAGGAATAACCGTCCGAGTATGGTAATGTCCAGTAAAGGTGGTAAAGAAAAAGAAATTAGCAATTATCCAAGAATCCCGCTCTAGCTATTTTTCATCGTTTCTCTTAGAAGTGCACCAAACTCCTCCAAACTAGAGTCACACCGAAAATTTCTTTTGGTCGATTTGATCCATTTATATTCCCAAATCACGTTGTGGCTGGAGTTGGTAAGTCTCAAGAAGATTTGAAAGCCGGGCGTTTGAAAGATTACAAAAGTCTCCTATATTTTTCATATAAGTCCCCACTAAGAAAGACGGGAATGGGAATCCTTATATACTGCTAGGTTTGACTGGTCTTGATGTAGATGCCGAATCTTTGATGAATTTAACAGTTTCTTCCTTGCATGATAGTGAGTCATCCATTGATAATAATATTTGAAAAAATGGATTCGTCCAGTTAGCAATTTGATTCACCAAACAGAAAATACAGATGACGTCAAGGGTTGCTATTGTACAAATAAACTAATCCGCTCTATATTTTTACTAAAAATATTAGTTTTTATCGGTTTTTGTGTTTATATTTGAGAAGTGAAATCCAATTGTAAGTATTATGAAAAAGCACAAAAATTTTCTCGGAAAGTATGTAGACATGTGTACCGACTTCGGCATGAAGCTGTATTTCGGTCCTGATGGCGGGAAGCCCAACCTTATTAATTTTCTCAACGGTCTTTTTGAAGGCGAGAAGGTCATCCGTGATCTGGAGTACCGGCCTACAGAGCGTAACGGCGTGCAGGAGAGCAACCGCAAGGTTATCTTTGATCTATATTGCACCAGTGATGACGACAGCCATTTCATTATCGAAATGCAGCAACTGTCACAGGATTTTATCCGCGACCGAATGGTTTACTACAGCTCACGTCTTATCCATACGTTGGTGCCGCGTGGTCATAAGGGCAATACCTATGAACTTCCCGAGGTTTATTTCATCGGCATTCTTGATTTTGCATTGGACAGCGCGGCCAGTGATCAGTACTATTACGATGTAGTGCTTTACGATCGGGAGCGCAAGGCCCAGTTTTACGACAAATTGGGCTACAAGCTTCTCAGCCTGCCTAATTTCCGTAAAGAAGAATCTGAAATCAAGACCTTTATGGATATGTGGTTATATGTTTTCAAGCACATGTCACAGCTGAGAGAAATACCAAAATTTTTGGATAAACGTGTATTTGGTCTTATCTTTGATATCGGAGAGATATCAAATCTAAAGGTAGAAGATATGAAAGCATACGAATGGAGCTTAAAGGATAAGCGTGATGCGGAGAGCATCCGTCTTACGGCTGTTAGGCAAGGTTTGCAGGAAGGTCTTGAGAAAGGTCTTGAGAAAGGTATTCAGAAAGGTTTACATAAAGGTCGATTAGAAGAACGTGCTAAAGCCGAAGCTGAAAAGCGCGAAATGGCGCGTGAAATGAAAAAGGACGGTCTTCCGATAGAGCAGATCGCAAAATTCACTAAGCTTAGTGTCAAAGAAATCGAAAAACTGAAATAGCGTTTTTAACAATATTATATAGCAGGCATTTTCTGAATAAGAGATGCCTGTTTTTATTTATGAATCCCAATAGCAATTCCCAACCCTACTAATGTCATCCACACAATAGATATATTCTCTCTTCCTTTCAAAATGGGTATTATATTCCACGGTGTCTCATGGATATAGGTGGCTATAGGAAAACATATTAATGATAGCACCGTGATGATTAATAGACTCGACCAGAAATGCTGGAAAGGCAAAATAATATTGGTAAGCAGCGCAAATAGAATTGCACCAAACGCGCAGCCGATGTAAAAGATAGTAAAACCATCAATTTTTGCCGATAATGTAAACGTCGCAAAGAAAGTGACGAAGAATAGTATGATCGATAGCGACAAATGCAGCAGAATCCCGAGCCATTTCTTGCGTATAGATATCAGATCATAATTAGTGAGCGATACACTTAATGCCATCGTAATTGGGATAATGAAAAATGACCTTTTCCATGAGGTTATAATTCATCGTTCTTAAAAGTTAGTAGCCTTTCATGTACTATGCTTTCTCTCTAAAGATAATGTAAAATCCCGTAACTCCAACCGATAATTTAACCAGGTCAAATCCGCCCAAACCCCCATTTTCGTGTCGTTCAGCCTTTTCCCGCGGGGATGAAACTGCTGTTTTCCTACTGTTCAACATTTTTTTTGGAATTCTCCGTTCACATACAGCATATTTGCTGCGTGATCACACAGCAATCTATCCAGGATCGATAGGTGCTTTTTATAAACCCAAATAAATTATTTGAACATGGAACAATTTATTCATGAAATCCAGCACGTAGCACAAATAGCCACGAACATAATCGATGCGGGAGCAGGGCTTGACTTGCTCGCTGTCAGTAAGGAAAAATGTAATTTTAAATACATTTAGAACAACTTGATTGTACAATAAGGGTGATCCGGACACCCTTTTTAACTAACTAGATCAAACATGAAAAGTGAACTAAATACATTACCGGCAATACCTGCTGTAAGAGATGATCACATCCTCTGGAACCAAAGTGTCAAAGCAGCTTCCATGCTGTACCGCTGGGAATTGGTCGATAGCTACGAATCCATACTACGGCTAGTACATATCCATCAAAGCTATCTTCAACAGGAACCATTCAAACACGATAAGACCTTTCTGCCACAACTGGAAGCACAATTGCCTCTAGTGGATGGACCCCGGATATGGGCCTGCTTCCATGTCGGACCCTATGCATTGATGACGCGTGCGCTTATACGTCGAGAATACGGTATCGCCATCCTGCTCAAAGACGAAGTATTCGAGGAACAATACCCAATGTATGTGACGCAGTTCGAAAAGAGTTTCGGCCGGGAGCCCAAACCTAGCGAACTGCAATTCGTGCGGTCAAGCGGCTCCACATCCCTGATTCAGTTAAAGCGGCTACTGAAAGATGGATTCCACGTCATCTGCTATATCGATGGAGAGGAGGGAGGAAGTGGAGAGAAAGGATGGACGCAGATCCATGTACATAACACCACTTTGGATGTACGTATGGGAATGTCCATACTAAGTCAATTGAGCGGCGTCCCCATCCGTCCGGTTGTTCTTACAACGGAAGGCGAAAAGCTGACGGTACGGAGTAAGGGAGACCTATACGTAAACAACCGAGAACAATATCAAGCCACCATGCAGTCCTGTTATAACCTGTTGGAGGACCTATCTGCCGAGGAACTCTTACAGTGGGAAAGTATTCCCAGATTGTTTGAGAGAACCATTTCAACCAAGATCGAAACCTGGGAGCCTCCCATATGGCTACCCGTCTATGCAAAACAGAAAAACATGCTGCTGGATGTTGTGTCGGGAAAATGCGCAGAAGTTCCGGCCGGCCAGTTTGAGAAAATGGATACGCTGAGACGAGAATTCCTTAAGCAGATTTAATAACCTTATATTTATGAAACAATAAAACCTTATGCTATGAGCAACACCGATTTAAATCAAAAATTTTCAGAAATGGTCCAATCCTTCACCGCCAACTGTGACAAACAGCAACTGCATAAAAATTTTAAGATCAGGGTAGAGGAATGGGAGAATTAAATAAACAAAACAATGATGTTCAACTTTTTCAGAAAAAATAAAAAGAGTAAAGCTACCCCTAGGAAAGAGCACCTAAACAGGGAAGCCATCCAAAAACGGGGATTGGAACTGGCAGAGGTTACCAAGAAACGGCATGCGGCCGGCCTTCCACAGCAAGCGAAGTCGCAGGAAGATTTAACGGCCGTGATCTACGTCTTTACCGATCAATGGGATTACACGATAATGAAGATAGGTGTCGACGTTCCACTTCTGGACGACGGCAGCCTGCGGCCTAGTTTAAAAAAGAAAGGATTTCTTCCGTTGAATGAAAATGTCTATATACTTGTTTCGCAGATACGATCTGTCGATTTGGAAGCACTAAAGATAGAGATTGATCCGGAACTGGACCGGAGTATGCGGAGAAATCTTAGGGGAGATGATGTTATTGAGAAGCTGCAGCGCTGCCGGAAGGAGGATTCTCCTATTTTCTATATAGATGAGGCTTTTGTGGAGGAGATAATGCTTGGCTGTTCCCGCCCTCATTTAGTTAAACTGCTTGAAGAAGGCAAGATTCAATATACCAAAGTAGGAAAACACCGCAGAATAGTTTTCGAAGACGTGGTGGAATACAAAAAACAAATGAAAGCCGAACAGAAAACCCAGTTGACCGATATGATGAATCTTGATGAAGATCTTGGACTCTGTGATTCGTAGTGTAAGATTTACAGCTGTACTGGATACTAATGTAATCTATCCGTTAATTATACGCGATCTTCTGCTTTGGTTCGCACATTATGACTCGCATACTCCAAAATGGAGCGCAAATATCTTTGACGAATGGAAAACAGTCATGATACGGAGAGGTATTTCGGAGGAAGAAGCGGAAAAGAGTAAATATGGTTGGTATTGTGCAACTGTGGGAATGCTTTTAAGCCATTCCACCATTTATCAATGTCTGACCCCCGTACCTTCTTTTATTTCGGTTGGCCGAGTCAGGAAGTTTCTTTGAAGATCTCCCGTGTTCAAAATAGAAAACAAAAAGGGGGACATGACGACAGTTGAAATCTGCCCCTTTTTGTTTTTATCCTATTTATTGTGCTGAAACCATTCTATCATGGATCTTCTCCGCAAGCTTCGGTTCGTACTTCAATCCCGGATCCAAAAAGTACATGTGCAGAACCCTAGAATATCTGAAGTTAAATGGGGCCAGCAACACGACAGCAGATAATATGATTCCGATATAGAGATACATATTTTCTGACCCGCCGGACAAAACATACGTTGCTACACCTACGGTAATCATTTCTGCTACAGCCATTGCATAGCTGACGAACATCGAAACATAAAAATAACCGGGATGCCTCTCGTAAAACAAATCGCAATAATTACATTTTTCGTGCATTTTCTGTCTCATAATGCCGGGGTAGAACATGTCCCCTTTGCGGCACCGGACACATCGGGCATTCCTTAATGCTTTCCCAATAGGTACCAGCTCATATTGGGATCCTGTCCCTAGCTTCTTGATATCTTTCATTTTTTTACCTTAAACTGTTATTTACAGAACAGTTAATTTGTTAAAACTGTTCGCTTACTTAGAATTTTCCATTAGTGTTTTTCCAATCTTCTCTCGGCATCATCGCTTCCAAAACGTCCCAGTGTTCAGCAATCCTTCCATTCTCAACCCGAAACAGGTCATAAAAAGCAATAGGGTCATTGCCGAAACTTCCCTCACTTAATACCAAGACAAAGTTTCCTTCTCCCAGTACCTTATGGACTATATCGTACTTCATAAAAATGCCTTGTTTACCCAGTTCCTCCAGCGTCCTGCCCAGTCCTGATAATTGATCCGGAATGTTTGGATTATGCTGAACGTAGTTGTCTCCGTCAAAAAATGAAGCCATTTTCTCCATTTTTCCGTTTACTAAAATATCTTCCACAAAACCGGAAACAATCTTTTTATTGGACTCAGTCTTATCTAGGTCTTTTAATTCAGTTGCGCCATCGATCATGGTACGCCCGCTTGGGTTTGGTTTTGCTGTTTCCTGCAAATTATCCCAGTGCTCAACAATTTTTCCGTCCTCAAACCTGAACACATCGAAACCGATTTTAGGACCAAAGACATTGTATTCCGAATGAGCAAATACGTAATCCCCATCTTGAAACACGCGTATGGTATTTACCTTTGCAGAATTAGCCGGCAATGTTTGAACAAAACTTTTGAAGCCAGCAAGACCATCTGCAACGTTCAGATTATGCTGGATGTATTTGTTCTCATTAATTATTTCCAACGGTTCGTGGGCCCCTGTCTCAATAGCTTTTAGCAAGTCTATAACTTTTTGTTTGTTTTCCATTATTACTGTTTTTTTAAGTTAGAAAATGAGTTGTTTTGCGCATGCAAGGTCGATAATCCAAGTCCTAAAATCATCGTTGTGCCTATCCATATTTTTTTATTACATAATATATTTAAATACTATGCAAAGATGCAACGTATAACAAACGCATAAAAGGTAGTAATGGTCCTTTGAATGATACTTTCCCGCCAGTAATCGAAAAGAATACCTTTAGCGGTTTAGCAAAAGTAGATCGATGGAAAACGTTCCGCCACCTTCGAGGATAATCACCCAGAGAATTGCAAGAAGCATTACAAAATATTCTATGCCTTCGCCTTTCTTTTCGCCGTACCAATTCATACTCCAGCCATCTTTTATATGATAAAACATCGCGCCAAACATAATGATAAAATTCCCTGCCGCAGCTACTCTAACCAAAAAACCACTTATCATAGCAATAGCCCCTAAAGTTTGCGCGATCGTTATCAGCCAAGCAAGAATTGGAAGGACACCCATTTCGCGCATTTTTCCAAAGGCATTTGCTCGAGGGCCCTTTAACCATCCTATTTTTTTCAAACCATAAGGCAATAAAACTGCACCTGCTAGTACTCGCATTAGCAGTAAGACCCAATTCGGAGATGTCTCTAATAAAGTGTTAATCATGACAATTTATTTAATTACTGTGCTGCGTAGCTTTGCACAGAGACCGATTCGTCCTACCACCCCAATATTTGGGACCAAGTTTTTAAATTACAAGGGCTAAATTTAAACAGTTAGGAAGAATTTAGAAAGGTAAAAACAGTTCTTTTACTGATACTTTTAAGCCAAAGCACACTGTTTTAAACACCGCATTTGACTTAAACCGCGGTTTCTATTTCAAAACTCTATTTCTATGCTCTATTCCCCATTCAACCATTGCATCGATTACTTTTTTAAATGATTTTCCGGACTCTGTGAATTCGTATTCTACCGCTACTGGATACGTTCCATAAACAGTTCGTGTTACCATACCGTTTATTTCCAAATCTCTTAATTCTTTGGAAAGCATTCTTGGTGTGATTTTAGGAATTTCTTTCTCTAGATCCTTAAATCGTTTCTTTCCAAATTGTAAAGAAGCCATAATAGGCAGCTTCCACTTTCCTGCTAAAACATTTAAAGTATCATTGACAGCCAACAAATAAGTCTCTGGACACTTTTTTATGAGGTCGATATCTATTAATTTAAATTTCATTCTGATATATTTATTTTAATTAAGTGATGTTACTATACTTTTGTATACCACTATACGAAAGTAAGCGTTTTGTTGTAAATTTGTGATGTATAAAGAAAGTGGGAGTGGATATTTAACCCATCATAAAGGATTAATGAATAAAGAAAATGTTGTTTACATAGGTTGTGATAATCGCTGGAGTCTTATTTTCGGCTAATGGAAATGACACATGGGGGCACAGGTGAATAAGTTATAATATTTTAAAACAGAAAAGAATGAAAGTAGCAGTTATTGGAGCCACAGGGTTTGTAGGTAGCAGCATTGTGAATGAACTAGTAGACCGCAATATTACAGTTACAGGTATTGCCAGAAAAGGAAAAACACCACACCAAAGCATCCTAAGCTATAGTGCCGTGGATGTAAATAATGTAGAAGAATTAGCAAATTTGCTAAAAGGGCACGATGTGGTCATAAGTGCTTTTAGCCCGGCAGCGGCAAGTGCAAATCTACAGGAAGATTTTATGAAGGGTGCCCACGCAATTCAGGAAGCCGTAAGGCGGTCCGGCGTACAAAGGTTCATTATCATTGGTGGAGGCGGAAGTTTATTGACCGAGGATGGAAAACAGGTTCTTGATACCTTGCCGCAAGATTTACCTTTTATTCCAAAATCAAAAGCTACCAGCGCCTATTTTGAAGTAATCAAGAAGGAGAAAGAATTGGACTGGGCGTATTTTAGCCCCGCTCTGCAGATGAACCCGAATGTCACCATAGGTCGTACGGGAAAATACCGTCTCGGTACGGATTACCCCATTGTCGACGAAAAAGGGAGGAACATCCTTTCTGTAGAAGATGTGGCCGTAGTCATAGCGGATGAAATCGAAAATCCTAAACACCACCGGGTTCGGTTTACGGCAGGTTATTGAGTTGGCAGAGAGGTGTTTCTCAACTTTTTATTGGTAGCTTGAGACTATATTGACCATCTTGTGTAGAAATTAAAAATAGGTTATAAACCGATGGTTTACGGACAATGAAGAAAAGTAGTAGAATCTTTAAAAAAGAAAAATTTGAAAAAATACACTTTCAGAGGTACAACGCGGTTTGAATTTGAGTTTAAAGATTTATCCGAGATAACCGAAAAAAATCAAGGGAACATTGGTGTTCCGCACCGTGCCGATTTCTACCAAATTATCATTATCGAATCTCACAATTCGGTACAGGAGGTCGATTTCAAAAAAATTCCCGTAGATCAGAGACACATCCTGTTTGTCGGAAAGAATCAGGTGATCCGTTTTGACGTTTCCCCTTCCTATTCAGGTAAATTATTGCTTTTTACAGATGATTTCTTTAATCGGACAACTCATGACACGCTACTTTTAAAGGAAACCAATTTGTTCAACCCTTTTAGCCCGAATGTGGTTATCGAAACCAATGCAAAGATTCACAAACTGCTCGATTTGATTCAGCAGGAAGCAGCATTGAGAACCTATGCATTTCAGGAAAACATGCTCCGACATTTGTTAAGTGCATTTCTTATCGAAGCATCGCAAATCAGCACACAAAATTATCAGTATACCGAAAATAGAGATTATTTGATTGCTCTTCAATTTTCTAATCTGGTCGAAAAGGAATATAAAACCATCAATAAAGTCAAAGATTATACCCAATTAATGGGTATCTCCGCGAAACCACTTACCCATTCTTTAAAGAGTGCAGTGGGAAAAACGCCGAAAGAATTTATTGATGACCGGATCATCTTAGAGGCCAAACGTTTATTGGTTTATAGCCACAGAAGTATAAAAGAAATTACCTTTGAACTGGGCTTTGACGAACCTACCAATTTCAGCAAATTCTTTCGTAACAATACCGGTAAAAGCCCCGCCGACTTCAAATCCGAACATATAGCGTAATTCTATCGGTTTTTGGCTTTTTTCCATCGCTATAGTGCCGAAGTATCGTATTACTTTTGTATCAGTAATTAATAGTCAATACGTTAGATTTTAAAAAGTGATTCATTATGAATAGTAAAGATTTAAAATTAATATACATTTGGGATGCTTACTGTGGCTGGTGTTACGGATTTTCAACCGGATTAAATGAATTTCACAAGATGCATCCTGAATTGCCCATAACCGTTTTATCGGGTGGGCTTTTTGTGGGGGATCGGAAACGTCCTATTTCCGATTATCCGCACATTCCAGGTGCCAATCAACGCATCGAACAACTATCCGGTGTCAAGTTTGGTGATGCTTATCAAGAGCTGCTAGAAAAAGGAAATTTTGTATTGGACTCAGAAGCTGCCGCGAAAGGTTTCGCCGCTCTGGAGCATTTTTCTTCTGAAAAAGCTTACGAATTAGCTGCAGCTATGCAGAAAGCGTTCTACAGCGAAGGCAAAAGCCTTAGCGAAGAGGCAACGTTTCGCGAAATAGCGGACGCGTTTGGTTTGGATGCGGACGAAGTCATAAAACGATTTAAAAGCGATGAAGCTGGTCGGGACAGCCTTAAGGCTTTCCATACCGTTCACAATTTAGGGGTTAACAGTTACCCAACCTTACTGTTACAAAAAGGCGAAAAACTGATAAAAATTGGCGGGGGGGCAATGAGTGCCGAAAAGTTAGAGGAAAATTTCCGAACGGCTTTGCAAAACGACTCCTTAGAATCATAGTATATATGATTGATCAGGGGAGAAAATATCAATGCAATCTTTAACAATTAGGACAAAAGTGGATCCAAGTCCGTGGATAGGCATCTTGATGCCTTGTTAAAGGATGGCACACTTCAAAAGCTCTCCCAAGGGTATATTATTATCCTAAGGACGGCTTTTGGCACCCACCCTTAAAGTTAGCAGCCTTTCACGTACTATGCTTTCTCTCTAAAGATAATGTAAAATCCCGTAACTCCAACCGATAATTTAACCAGGTCAAATCCGCCCAAATCCCCATTTTCGTGTCGTTCAGCCTTTTCCCGCGGGGATGAAACTGCTGTTTTCCTACTGTTCAACATTTTTTTTGGAATTCTCCGTTCACATACAGCATATTTGCTGCGTGATCACAACAATCTATCCAGGATCGATAGGTGCTTTTTATAAACCAAAAGCATAAATTGAACATGGAACAATTTATTCATGAAATCCAGAACGTAGCACAAAATCTATCTGCCGAGGAACTCTTACAGTGGGAAAGTATTCCCAAACTGTACGATAAAACCATTTCAACCCGGAGCGAAACCTTTGCACCGCCCATATGGCTACCCGTCTATGCAACACAGAAAAACATGCTGCTGGATGTTGTCTCCGGGAAATGCGCAGAAGTTCCGGCCGGCCAGTTTGAGAAAATGGATACGCTGAGACGAGAATTCCTTAAGCAGATTTAATAACCTTATATTTAGGAAACAATAAAATCTTATGCTATGAGCAACACCGATTTAAATCAAAAATTTTCAGAAATTGTCCAATCCTTTACCGCCAACTGTGAAGAACAGCAACTGCATAAATATTTTAAGGTACGCAGATTGGAGTGGGAGGATTAAATAAACAAAACAATGATGTTCAATTTTTTCAAAAACAACAATAAGAAGAATAAACCTACCCCTAGAAAAGAAAATCTGGATCGGGAAGCCATTCAAAAGCGGGGAATGGAACTTGCAGAAGTAAGTAAGAAGCGGCATGCTGCCGGCCTTCCACAGCAAGCGAAGTCGCAGGAAGATTTATCGGCCGTGATGTATGTCTTTACCGATCAATGGGATTACACGATAATGAAGATAGGTGTCGACGTTCCAGTTCTGGACGACGGCAGCCTGCGGCCCAGTTTAAGAAAGAAAGGATTTCTTCCGTTGAATGAAAGTGTCTATATACTTGTTTCGCAGATACGATCTGTCGATTTAGAAGCACTACAGATAGAGATTGATCCGGAACTGGACCGGAGTATGCGGAGAAATCTTAGGGGAGATGATGTTATTGAGAAGCTGCAGCGCTGTCGGAAGGAGGATTCTCCTATTTTCTATATAGATGAGGCTTTTGTGGATGAGGTAAGAGCAATTATTGAGCGATAGAATTAAATAGATATAAAACTTATAGGTTATGATTCAGAAGAAAAAATATGTTCGAAAGCTGATCCGGAAAAAAATAATGGGGACATTAACTGCCGAGGAAGAGATTGACTACACGATTGCTTCGCTTCTTTATAAGCGAGAAGAGCTCCAGGAAATGATAGCTGATGTATTGCTAAGTATTCCGGATGAAGACTTAACGGACATCCCACTTGGAGGTTGGAAGCCGGATATTGATGGCATTATTACAGGCCGACTAACATCGCGCAATATCAATTCTGACAGCGAACTGAAAGATGACGAGGATGGCAAGGAATAGTAAAATTATATCTTTTATCCAGCTGTGAAAAGCAATTATCGGATTAATAGCCTAGGGGTGGTTAATAATCATGCAACCCACCAATCCATAATTTCATTAGCTGCATTAGTTTCGATTTCATCTGACAGTTAAAGGGCAAACAAACTAGATTTGTAATGCGAATAACAAATTGAAGTTTAACCCCTTAACAATGTCAGACATGAATGTAGAGACAAAATTAATCAAAA
>NZ_PVBQ01000004.1 GCF_002980525.1 Sphingobacterium haloxyli | reverse complement strand
TCAGTACCGAAAGCCAGAACTTGGCCCCTTCATTTTCCGAAAGATAAATGCCGATCAGGTCTTTCCGACCATCCCTGTTTACCCCAAGTATATTGTACACCGCACGGGTCTGGACACTGCCATTGTCCTTAACTTTATAATGCATACAATCCAGAAAAACAAAGGGATATACCGATTCAAGCGGGCGGTTTCGCCATTCGTTCAGCGCAGGGATAACCTTGTCGGTAATATTGGAGATCTCCGTAGCAGATATATCCATGGCGTACATCTCCTTAACATAACCCGAGATATCCCGCGTACTCATGCCCCTGGCATACATCGCTATAACGTTGCCTTCCAGTTCGTCAGTGATAATCAACTGCCGTTTAGGAACTATTTTTGGCTCGAATGTGCCGTTTCGGTCCCGGCCGCTCTCCAGTTCAAAATGTCCTGATTGAAGGCTCCTGACCGTTTTTTTCGTCTTCCCATTTTTACGGTTGATCTCTCCGGAAGCTTTATTCTCCTGTAGGTGGTGGTCCAGCTCTCCCTCCAACATGCTTTCCAGTAGATGTTTCAGCATCGGAGCAAAAACTCCGTCTGTACCGCCCATTTTCTTGCCCTCATAAAGGCCTTTCATAGCTTCCTCTTTGAAGCTTTCGAAGTCAAAATTGTCTTTACTCATGTTCTGTGTCTAAATATAGAAATTCTTTATTTGACACAGTTTACTTTACACCCTCTGTTTACTTTTATTTACGCCTTGCACCATCCCCTCCTTAACTTTTAAGGTCGCATCCGAATGTTTTACAACTGCACAAATTCATCCTTAGTACTATTCCAAATGTAAAACATCCGAAGCGACGATTTTTTTTGGTTCTTTTTTGAGGGAAAAAAGAACACTTAAAGCTATTAACGATTAGGAACAGTCCATAAGAATATAGTGCTTCCGTTTACGGTGATGGTTTTCTCAGGTTCCCAATCGCCCATATCAAAAGCATGTGATACCACACGTGTTCCCGGCTTCAGTTCTTCCAGGATTTTCGGACGTAACTTTAAATTGACTTGGGGTAGTAAATAGAGCGTCAGTACATCGGCTTTACTAAAGTCAAAATCAAACAGATTTCCCTGTATAAAGGTAACTTTATCGGTTACACCTGCTTCTTTTGCATTTTCGTTCGCCTCCTTAATACGTTCCGGATCCAGATCAACGCCCGTCGATGTAGCTCCACGTTTAGCAGCGGCGATTGCTATACGTCCATCACCGCAACCTAAATCATAATGGATATCCCCCGCCTTCACGCCTGCCAAATCTAACATCGCGTCCACTACCGCTTGCTTTGTAGGCACATATGGAACGTCCAAATTAGGCTTTTGTGCAAAGACCTGGAAGCCGACCAATAAACAAAAGACCAGTAAATAGTTTTTCAATGCATTCATTTTTTTAAAATTTAAAGAGCCAAACATTATTTTTTCAATTAATTATACAAAACCAAGCCCACCGTAATATAGTACCCTCAAATCATACCTTTTGTTTCAACTTCGGTATGAAAAAGAAAAACACCATTCCCAACAGCAATACAGCTACACCAAGCCACGCTCCACTGCCAGCGAACATCAGGCTGGAGTACAATAAGTACAAGGAGGTAAGGCAAAAAATAATGGGAAGCACCGGGTATAATGGCACCTTAAAGGGACGTACCGCGTGTGGCTCCTTGTAACGCAAGACAAAGAGCGAAAGCCCGGTACATAAAATAAAAAACCAAAAAATCGGTGCTGTAAAATCCACCATAGATTCGAATCCACTACGAGCAAAAGAGCCGACAATAATCAGTAAAATCGCGATTGCTCCTTGTACCAAAAGTGCATTGACAGGCGTGGACGTTTCGGACTTCCAGGTCCGCATAAAGGAAAAAATCGGAAAATCTCTACCCAGCGCGTGATTGGTACGCGCGCCGGTAAAAATAGTTGCGTTAGTGGATGTCAACGCGGCTAGAATCACCAATAAACCTATAAAAAAGACCCCCGTGTCTCCCATAACGACACGCATTGTTTCTACCCCCACGGCTTCCGAAGATGCCAGTCCTTCAATGCCTAAGACATTGAGATAGGCTAAATTAATTAGTATATAAATAGCGGTAATGATCAGGATGCTGGCTATCATTACCAAAGCCATCTTCTTGCTGCCGCCGCGCATCTCTGCGGATATATAGCCCGCTTCGTTCCAGCCTCCGAAAGTTAATAGCACCATCACCATAGCCCCTCCTATTGCCGGTGTAATTCCTGAGCTGGCAGGTTCGGCTGTTGTATCAACGCTATTTTCGGGCACGAACAAAAAACCGGCAATAACCAAGACGAGTAAACCGATGAATTGCAGACAAACAAACAGCTTCTGTGCGCCGGTTCCGACGTGCACACCGATAACATTAACGAATGTAAGCCCTATGACTACTAGTGCGGCGTATATCGAAGAAGAAAACGCGCCCACGCTATACAATTCACTCATATAGTCGCCTACTATAAATGCCAACAACGCTATGGAACCCGTTTGGATGATACTCATTCTTGCCCAAGCAAACAGAAATGCAAAGCGTCGACCAAAAGCCCGGTGTAAAAAATGATAATCGCCACCCGTATTGGGAAAAGCAGTACTCAGCTCCGCATAACACATCGCACCAATAAGGGAAATCACGCCGCCCAACACCCACACGCCGAGAAATAATTCCGAACTACCTGTGTTTGCGGCAACAATGGAGGAGGTCCGAAAAATACCTGCTCCTACGACGACACCAATGATAACGACGATGGCGTCTACTACACGTAAACGCGGTTTTGGGCTATTGGTATTATCGTTTCTTTTGGTAAAATCGTTACTGTCGTTCGGTTGTGTTATACTTTTGAGACGGTCTTCCAAGTTCTGCGTGTCTTTCATGCGCGCTTTCTGTTATATGGAGTTTATGAATTTTCCCCATATAATAGTACAAACAACTATCCAAATTGTTTACCGTATTCCCTGACATTATTGAAGATAGTACCTACGAAACTAAAACGAAAAGCCTAAAGACAACATCGCTGTCCGTGGCGTCCCTACAAAACCCCTTGTATAATCAAAACCACCTAAATAATAATACTTATCGAATATATTGTTGATATTGAGGCTCAGCCGAGCTCCGCTTATATGATAATATAATGCGGCATTCCAGACCTGGTAAGCGGGCCATTCTCCCCACCTCATATTCCCCTGATCGTCTATTGCCATCGGGTTCTCCATCCGCCTGCTGTTCATAAAATTCGTTCCACCACCAAATCCCAGTCCTTTTAACGCGGCATGCGGAATAACATACTTCATCCATATGCTCCCCATATGCTTCGGTGCATTAGCTAATGGCATACCGACCTCCATTTCTCGCGAGGAGGATTTCACCTCGGTGCGGTTAAAGCTGTAATTTGCCATCACCTGGAGTTCTTTCGTTACCTGCCCTCTGAAATCCAATTCTACCCCTTGTGAGATAACCCTTCCCGATTGCCTATATACCGGAAAACCACTGTCGCCCATTTCGCCTGTAGCAATTAGCATGTTTTCTCTACCGATATGGAATATAGAAAGCTCTGTTTGCAATTGATTGCTAAAGAACCCTGCTTTCAATCCGGTTTCCACTTGAAAACTACGCTCGGGCAAAAACGGGCGATCCCCACCGTATTGTTCGTGGTTGTGAATAAAATCTGCCCCAACCGGAACATATCCCTGCGAATAGCTCGCGAAATAATTCACTTGGTCATTGATATGGTATGTCAACCCGAAACGAGGTAACCAAGCGTGTTGGCTCGTTTCATAAGACCGCGCCAAATCCGCACTACTCGAACGGTAATATTCATGCCGCAAGCCGACAATTACGTTTAGGCGTTCACCAATAGTCATCTGGTCTTGCAGATAAAAGCCTATACTTTTGTACGGATTCAAAAACGGAAATTCAGCTTGGGCTAACCACACGTAAGATCCTACATCAATAACATCCCGTACTGGGCTTTCCAGATCAATCGTCAGCGGCACTTCTTCTCCATCCAACATACGGCGTCTTGCCTCGCGCTGTACGTTATTTTTATCTCCACCGTATTGTGCGTAGTCTACCCCCAACACGAAACGATGTGCATGGCCTGGCTTTTGCAGGTTGTAGCTTAGATAACTTACGAGATTATCCGTATAATCCTTTACTTTCTTTGAAAGAAAGCGCATGTTCATAATGGTATTCTCTGGCGGATTGGCATACGTATTCAGTGTACGGAATTCATTCAGATCCTCACTATATATTGATTTCATGTAGTTTACATGCAAAGACAAATCGCTGGTGATGTATTGTGACAAACGGGTCGAAAACGTCAAGAACCTGGAACGGTAAAAATCTGTCGGTTGATTTACATTGAACGCTCTATCCTGCCCATAGAAATCATTATTTCGGATGCCAAGACCTCTATCCAAAAACCCATCAAAATCATCATAGGTTAAGTCCACATCAATCTGTGTTCCTTCTGCAGGACGAAATCTAAAAGAGGGAGCAACCAATATATTTTTTCGCTGGTTATTATCTCGAAATGTACGTGACGCTTCGTAAGCCAGATTGAGTCTATACAAAAATCGGCTGTCTTTATCCAAAGGGCCACCCATATCCAATGTAGACCGAAGTGTTTGAAAGCTTCCTACACTAAAACCAATATTCGTTTTTTGTTCTTCGAGCGGCTTTTTCGTCACCAGATTAATCGTCCCACCCGGTACGATATCACCAAATAGCGAAGCCCCTGGACCTTTCAGCACCTCGATACTTTCCAAATTTGCTGTTAGCGGTGCACGCCAAAAACTAGTCCCATAGCCATAGGCTGAGCGCATTCCGTTCACCAAACGAAGACCACTTGCATAACCACTGTTAAAACCTCGTATGGTTAAATCGTCATAAACAGATGCTTGGCTCACACCGGCCAGATCCTGTACCATATCCGTAATCTGAAAAGCTTGTCGATCCTCCATGAATTCACGACTCACTAACGATACCGATTGCGGGAGATCTTTCAATATTCCCGAAAACTTACCACCCAGCTCCGTCGTATTGATTAAATACGAATTGTTCCGCCTACCGGTAATCAATACCTCTTCTAAGGTGACGACAGTGGTATCTACTTGCGCATAGCTCATCACTGCGCAACACAGTAAACAAAACGTATAAAAAGCTTTTGCCATCAGCGGTTCTCCATAAATGAAGTAAAAGTATCTGTCGTTATCACTTTCGTCTTATCCAGTGTCATGTGCAATGTCTCAAAACCAGATTCTTCACATGCCAAGACCAAATCGAACCCCTGCTTTAACCAAAACTCATAAGCACCTTCCAGAAAAGGATGTGTATGTAAATACAATAATTCAACGCCCTGTTGCTTTCCTATAGTTTTCAACCGCTGTACAAGTGCTGTCCCGAGACCCGATTTCCGGTAGGCGGGCTCAACATATAACCTCGCGACTTCGACAATCTTGCTCCCCGTAAAAGAAAAATAGGGAAAACGATTATCATATGCCATCATACCTATGGTGCCGATGAGCTTTCCTTGTTTTGTACGCGCTTGTAAAAAAGCCCCTACATCGGTGTGTACATACGTTGAAGAAAAATCTCTTAAATCTCTCGGTATAACCTGATGGTTCAACATGGGAAATAGATGCTCCCGTGTTTTCAATACGTAGGCGATAACTTCTTCACGATCTCGTATGCCTACAGGTAATATGTCTATATCGTTTATCATAAACGCTTCCGTTTAGGGATTATCAATGTTCGTCCATCATGCTGGACATCTGTTAAAGCAACATTATAGGTGTTTTCTAAAGTGGAAAGCAACACAGCTGGGTCTTTCTCTTCTAACCCATGTAATTTTTTGTCTTGCATCACATAAAATCGATCGCCATATAAAAGTGCAAGGTTAGGATCATGCATCACAGACACCACTGTTGTACCAGCTTCGACCAAACGCTTGAGATGTTCCATCACCGCAACCTGGTAATGCAGGTCCAGGTGATTTGTTGGTTCATCGAGTAGCAGTACATCCGGTTGTTGCACCAAAATTCGGCACAGCAAAACCAATTGCCTCTCCCCTCCCGAGAGCGCCGTATATGGCTTATCCTTTAGGTGCCACAACCCGAAGGCACGCAGATTTTCTGCCACTAAGTCAAGATCCACTTGCCGTGGAGCAAACCTAGAAAATGCGGCTCGACCTGTTAGTACCACATCGAACACGGTAAACGGAAAAGTAGTTTGGTGAAATTGCGTCATGAAGCCGATCCGAAAATCACTGTTCTTTCCCCACTTGATATGTTTCCGATCTTGATTGCCAAACAGCACTTCGCCTTGATAGTGGCGTTCCATACCCGATAGAATATTAAAAAGTGTCGATTTTCCACTCCCGTTTCTACCAAGAATAACCGTCAGCTCGGATGCATAGAAATTTGCTGTCAGTTCGGCCAGCACTTGCTGCTTTCCGAACGAAAAGGAGAGGTTATGAATTTGTATCAACTCTTTCATGCGTTCCAGTTTACAGCATTTTTACGCATTAAGTAAATAAATAAGGGTGCGCCCAAGATCATAGTGAATACACCCACCGGAATTTCAAATGGCATGACAGCACGTGAGAAGTCATCAATTAGCAGCAGAAATGTTCCACCGATACTCATATTAGCGAAAACGCCTATTTGATTGTTAGGTCCGAAGGCGATACGGCTAATATGGGGCACAATCAATCCGAATAAACTAATCATGCCCACCGAAGCGACCGCCGATGCCGTAATCATTGTTGCAAGCCCTACAATAATAAACTTAATATTTCGGGGATTAACCCCCACTGCCATCGCCTCTTGGTCGCCAAGCGCCAATAAATTAAGTTTCCAGCGGAGTGCAGCAATAGCCACCAATCCGCCTCCTATCGGTAAAAATGCTGTCTGTACCTTATCCCATGAAGCCGTGTGCAGATTTCCCATTGTCCACTGTACAATGGCCTGTAATTTATAGGGGTCACTCAAATACTGTAATATGGTCAAGAACGCCGTAAAAACACCTGTTATAATCATTCCGGATAGTACCATCGTTATCAACGAAGTCCGTACACCCGAATAAGAGACGAGGTAGGTAATCCCTACCGCTAACACCCCAAATAAAAACGCAGAGAGATTAATCGGTATCAACGGTATCAACATGGACAATGCCGCACCGAAGGCCGCACCGGAGGATATACCTAATGAAAACGGGTCGACAATCGGATTTCTGAAAATGGCTTGCAACACCCCTCCTGACACCGCCAATGCGGCTCCCACCATGAAGGTAAGCAAAATACGAGGTAAGCGGACTTGCCAGAGGATGGTCTCGATATCGGTATACGGTTCTCCTGACACGTCAGCCCAAAGCCGCTGTATAGCCGTCCAGGTATAGCGGGTTAAATCCAATACGCCTATATAGCCCGTACTACCCAAAGACAGGGAGAAGAACAACACGACAAGCGGCATTAGGACGAGCAGAAGGATCTTCAAACGCTGTTGCATAGTTTAGCCCCCCTCCTTCGCGCTGTGATAGAGCTTGTCCATTGCTTCTTGAATTTGGGTTTTCAAAAGCTCCGCGCTTTCTTCCGGATAACACCAATGCCGCAGCTGCTTGGCAAAAAGCATAAATTTAAGGGTATGCGGGTCAAAGTTGAACGTAGGTGTCAGCACGTACACTTCTTTATTTTTCACAGCAGGAAGGGCAGTTAACTCCTTAAGTGTATAGACATCCGCTAACTTAGAATTCCATAGCACAATAATATCCGGATTCCAGCTGTACAGCGATTCCGCCCCAATATTCGGAGCTTCCATTTCCAACGTGCAAGCATTTGTCGCGCCCGCCGCCTCAATGGATAAATCCATCAGTGAGCCTCTGCCGGAAGTCGAAAGTATACGTCCTTTGGACCAGGCGTAATATACCTTTTTACGAACGCTATCCACCGGTCTTTCCATTTTGATCAACTCTTCTTCTACATAGGAAATAAGCTCCTCTGCTCGCTCCTCTTTACCTACTAATGTAGCAACACCCCGTAGTTCTTTGTAAATACGCTGTTTGTTTTTACTGGAAACAGCATAAACGGGGATATTTAACTCTTCCAACTGAACGATGGTCTCCTTATCTTGCTCATACACGATAGCCAAGTCCGGTCTTAATCCAACAATGGACTCCACGTTATTCGCTCGCCCACCATAGGTGGGTGTCGCAATTTCTTTACGCGCTATACGTTTATCTAATTTAGACAAAAACTGGTAAGAGGACTCATTTTGATAAACCTGTTCGGGAATGCCTACGATGCTTGCCCCTGCCTGCAACATATACAGTTCGTCCACCATGGGTTCAAACAACACCACCACCCGTTTAGCAGGCTGGGTCAATGCTATTTTTAAGCCCCTGCTGTCTTCCGCAACATAAGCGCTGCCTTCCTTATGGTTATGCTGTGTAGTTTGTTGACAGCTCGTCAGCAGCAATGCAATACACCACCATAACGACACGTATCTAAAATCTACACCTGTATATCTTTGCATCATTTTATATTGTACCAATCTTCTTACATGTAATTTCCGAAAGCTTTGATGGTATATTCTGCGTCCAGTACTTTGGTCTCCATCTTTACCTTTTCCCCATATTTACCAAATAACGCTTGAAATAGACGCCCATCGTAAGACACTACGATTTGATCGTCTATACAAAATATAGGCAAATGGCGATTGCCTACATCAAAGCAAAAGCTTCCAATGGTCGCCATATCGTCCGCATGTAACACGATGCATGTACAAGGTTGAATCCGCGCTTTCACGATAACCTTATCTGTGGCGTAGACAACCTCGCCATCGTGGATAGGATTCTTCGGAAACCGAGAGAGGGAAACATCGCTGCCCCCCTCGGTCTTCCGTCTGATTACTGTTCGATTGACCTCATACCATTGGAGCGGTAAAAAGTCTATTTTTGGATCGGAAGCATGCATTTTTATCGTTTTTTATACTATGCTCACTGCCTTTTTTGCAGCCACTTTCTGTTTCAACCAATTGCACCATGCATCAATTCCTTCACCATTTAATGTACTGATTGATATCATTTCCAAATTGGGGTTAACTTCACGTGCATCTTTTGTTACCGCTTCAAGCGAGAACGGGACATAAGGCAATAAATCTGCTTTTGAAACAAGCATCAATTCACTCGTTAGGAACATACGTGGATATTTCTTTGGTTTATCATCACCTTCGGTAGAAGCTAGCAATGTGACGCGGTAATCCTCTCCTAGGTCGAATGCAGCAGGGCAAAGCAAATTGCCTACATTTTCAATAAACAATAAATCGACACCATCTAAATTGATATGATCCAGTGCCTGCAAAACCATCTGTGCTTCAATATGACACATACCGCCTGTTACAATTTGTAAAGCATTGATGCCAACTTCGCGCATACGGACAGCATCACGTTCGGTTTCGGGGTCGCCCACTAAAACCGCTATATTTAACTCGCTGCTTAGACGCTTGCCTGTTTCTTGCATTAAAGTCGTTTTTCCGCTTCCCGGGGAAGAACATACATTAATAACACAGACATCTTTCAGACGCTCCCGAATTGCTTTGGCTACGAAATCGTTGGCCTTCAATAGATTCAGCGTGGTATTATCACACTGGACCGAACCTACCGGCATTTGATTACTCTTTGGGGTTGTTGGGTTACTCATTATTTATCCTCCTGAAATGTTACTTGACTAATTCTTAATTCTTCACCTTGTATTATGCTATCTGACGGTTCCCCGCAGTCGCATACAAATCGATGATATTTCACTTCAAACTGTTTATCACAACTTTTACAATACGCTACGATAGGTAATATAGACACTTCCAATTCCGTATTTTTAAACCTTGTATCATCCAATACATACGCTTCGAAGGCATTCTGAATCAATATCGGTTGCAAGCTGCTTAACAAGCCTGCCTCCAGATTAATTTTGACAATAGCTTCATATTTATCCGGATAAGCCTCTTCTAACGTTCTAAAAATATCTTTAACAATACCTAACTCATGCATATCAATCTTATATTTAAACCGCTTTCTTACTTGTCTTCCGTTCCGTATCTTTTTTTACTATTTTTTCCCCTTTGCTTACCGTCTTCTTTTTGACAGCTGTTTTCGTATCCACCGTTTTGGAGGTTACTCCTTTCGACTCTGTTTTCTTTAGTGTGTTTGCCTTCTTGGCAACTACACTTCTTACTTCCTTCTTCTCGAGATCCGTACCCGCCATATCTCGCTGTGCTACTTCAGCTTCAAGCTTCGTCGTTTCTTCAGCTTTTACCGCTAATTGATCATGTGTAAAGACCCAACACATTTGTGCCAACATAGTTAAAAAGCTATATAGCAATTCCCCATCCGTGCCCACTGCGCGCAGCATGAGCGTGTTATCCGCGCATTCGGTAAACCCAAACGAGACATCCTCATACTCCATCGTTAGAATCTCATCCATCTCGTCTTTCATTAGCTTCGCGAACGGACCACAATAAAACAGTGTCGCCTGATGCGTATATCCTTCAAAAAACAACAAATCAGATACGGGCTGCTCCCGGGGTAATAAACACTGATTATCAGTCACCAACAATTTGCCATCTTTATAAATACGTGTAATGCTGTGCAATTTTTGAAAAGCAAACACTTCGTTCCGATGTATTCTCCCGGCACTGATGATATCACCCCAAATTAAGGTTGCGTCATCATCGATATGGATAGTATTGACCGTCTTAAAAATAGAATCCTTAAAGGGGGTTACGGGATGTGGCACGTAGTTAAAAACACTATCCCTGTCCAATCTCACATTTGTCTCTTGAGAAGCACCCTCTTTCATCGGGTGTAGCTTATTGAAAGACTGTGTAAAAAGCTTCAAATGTGCACTCTCTTTGACATGTACATCGATTACTAGCGAATCTTTGTCCAAAATCCCCGGAGAGGCACTCATGATAATCATTTCCAAATGATCTTGCGCCCGGGGCGAACCATAATGCGTCAACTTATAGGGTGCATTATGATAGCTTTCCTTCAGCAAACTCCGATTTCCTTCTCTTTCTACATTAATCTTGATTATACTATCCATCAATACCGACTGTTATTGCTCTAATAAGGCGTGTTTTTTAATCCAGTTCTTGACATCTTCGAGTCCTTGCAATGTCATCAGGTTCGTAAAAATAAATGGCCGTTCGCCTCGCATCCTTTTAGCATCGCTTTCCATAACGTTCAAATCAGCGTTTACATAGGGCGCCAGATCTATCTTATTAATCAACAGCAAATCTGACCGTGTGATGCCTGGTCCACCTTTACGCGGAATTTTTTCGCCCTCGGCCACATCGATTACAAAGATGGTTACATCAGCCAAATCAGGGCTAAACGTAGCCGTAAGATTATCACCGCCACTTTCCACAAACACAATCTGCGTGTCCGGAAATCGTTGTACTAGGTCCTCTACCGCTTCGATATTCATCGATGCATCTTCACGAATAGCCGTATGTGGACATCCACCTGTTTCCACGCCCGCAATGCGCTCTGCCGGCAACGCGGAATTTTTTTGTAAAAACTGCGCGTCTTCGCGCGTATATATATCATTTGTAACAACACAGATGCTGTAATCTTCTGACATCGATCGTGTTAATCTTTCAATCAAGGCCGTCTTTCCGGAGCCTACCGGGCCGGCCACGCCTATTTTCACATAATTTCTTTCCATCGTAATGATTAAGAGATATAAATTCTTGTATAAAGTTTTTCATGCTGCATGCAACGAATATCCTGCACAACACAACAGTTCCCTATCATGTCTGTATCCATATCCGACTGCTTATCAACCAGTTCTTTTATCAAAGACTGGAGTTTAAAGAGAATCTTCTGTCCGTCCATTTGACTGATCGGAACAAGCTTAGCGCAGTTAGTTACAATTCCATTTAATGAATTATAATAAAATGCACTCAATGCATCCTCCAAAGTAATATTTTGGGCGTGGGCGTACATCGCAAACGCCATCGCGTAATGCCCGTGTGCTTCGCCTGCTTGAATAGCTTCCAAATAGGTTTTGCAACGCCTTACAGACTGGAAGTTTTCAACCACTTTCAGAAACCGTATCGCCAATTTTTTACTGGCTTCTCTGATTTCATATGGTGATTTAAGCGATGTAATAAAGCTGTCAAGTTCGATCAATTTTTGCTTCAATGCCTTCTTATCGCATATTTTCCATGTTTCATAAAAAAAAGCGGCATCGTTATAAAAGAAGTTGTAACGTAACATCTTTTCGGCATAAGCTTCGGTAGATTTACTATCGTGTACTATACCTTTATGGATATAAGTTTCCAAACCATAGGAGTGGGTAAAGCTTCCTATTGGGAAAACAGAATCATTAATTTGCAGCAACGTCAGTAATGGATTCATTCGCTTTTTGCTAATGTGATATTAAATTTTGTTTTTGTTGACCACGCATGCATTTTTAACGTATGCGTTTGCAGAATCACCCGGGTATCTACCGTGACCTGATATTCACCGATCACTAATAGTTGATGCAGGGGCGACTCATAGGCCAATATCACCTCCGCGGTTTCATTGATATAGATAGGTAAATGGCGGTTACCTATCTCAAAACAGACTCTCGCCATTTCCATACTATCGCGGGGATGAAAAATTAGACAAAGGCAAGGTAATATACTGACGACAATACGTTGCTGTTCGTCTTCAAACAAGATGTCGCCATCCTGTAGCGGCGCACCGCTTAGATTCCGAAAGCCAATTTCCTGGCCATTCACTGTACGCACCCTCAAGATTCGTTTTTCGGTATCGAACCATTCCAGTTCAACTCGATCAGTCGATTTTTCTTTCAGCGCATCATCTGTCCGTATATTACCTGCTATGCCATTGGATACGATCATTTAGAACAAGAAATAACGTTGTGCCATCGGAAGTTCCGCCAGCGGTTCACAAGTTGCTAATACACCGTCTACCGTTACTTCATAGGTTTCCGGATTCACCTCAATATTCGGTGTCGCATCATTATGTACCATGTCTTTCTTCATGACATCGCGACAACCTGATACCGGTAAACTTTGTCTAGATAATCCCAAAGACTTGATCGTCCCATTATCAATAGAAGCTTTTGATACAAAATTGAAAGATGTTTTGGTTTTGGCCTTTCCGTAGTTACCAAACATCTGGCGATAAATAATAGGCTGAGGTGTCGGAATAGAGGCATTCGCATCCCCCATTTTCGAACTCAGAATCATCCCGCCTTTAATAATCATCTCTGGCTTAACACCAAACATTTCCGGCTTCCACAGCACTAGATCTGCAAATTTCCCCACTTCTACCGAGCCCACATACTGATCGATACCGTGCGCTTTTGCCGGATTGATCGTGAATTTAGAGACATAGCGTTTCACACGAAAATTATCGTTGTTGGTAGCTTTGTCTTGCTCTAACGGTCCGCGCTGTATCTTCATTTTATGTGCTGTCTGCCAAGTTCTAGAAATCACTTCGCCTACGCGTCCCATCGCCTGACTGTCCGAACTCATGATCGAGAAAACGCCCATATCCTGCAAGATGTCTTCCGCTGCAATAGTTTGCGGACGGATACGCGAATCAGCAAAGGCCACATCTTCTTTTACGTTTTTATCCAAGTGGTGACAAACCATTAACATATCCAGATGTTCCTCCGCGGTGTTAATAGTGAACGGTTTTGTTGGATTCGTCGACGCTGGAATAACATTGGGATACATGGAAATCTTAATGATATCCGGCGCATGCCCTCCTCCCGCACCTTCGGTGTGGAACGTATGAATTACACGACCATTGATAGCTGCAACAGTGTCTTCCAAAAACCCAGCTTCATTCAAGGTATCGGTGTGGATAGCCACCTGTATATCATATTTGTCAGCCGTTTTCAAGGCTGCATCGATAACAGAAGGTGTCGCGCCCCAGTCTTCATGAATTTTCAATCCTAAAGCTCCTGCTTCAATCTGTTCTTCTAACGCTTTTAATCCTGTTACATTTCCCTTACCGAAGAAACCAACATTAATGGGCAATTCCTCAAATGCCTCCAGCATTTTTTGAATAAACCATTTACCTGGCGTCACGGTAGTTGCATTTGTACCATCAGCCGGCCCTGTACCACCACCAATAAATGTCGTAACACCACTATATAGAGCGGTTTCTACCTGTGTTGGACTGATAAAATGGATATGTGTATCCACCCCGCCAGCCGTAAGAATATAACCAGCGCCACCGTGCACCTCTGTTGACGGCCCAATAACCATACCCGGCGTCACACCATCCTGCACATCTGGATTACCCGCCTTACCGATTCCCACGATTTTGCCATCTTTAATACCGACATCCGCTTTCACGATCCCCCAGTGGTCAATAATAATCACGTTGTTGATACAAAAATCAAGTACATCCTCGTCACGCAAGGCACGTGCCGACTGCCCCATACCATCACGGATCGTTTTGCCACCACCGAACTTATTTTCTTCGCCGTAGACTGCGTAATCTTTTTCAATTTCGATCAACAGTTCCGTATCTGCTAGACGAACACGGTCACCCGTAGTCGGGCCAAATAGCGAAGCGTATTTATCTCGTGGTATATATAAAGCACCGTCATCGTCATAATGAATCGACGATTTATCCAAGCCTAGTTTTTCGAGACCTAAGGCGTTTAGTTTTGTCGTAGCAACTCCTGCAGTTGCCAGTCCGACAATCTTAATCCAGTCTCTTCTGTTCCATTCTCCCATAATATGTTCTTTTAATTATTTAGAAGATTTAAAATTCTGTTTCTTCATTTTATCGATAGCCGAAGCTTTCACCTTCGCATTGGTATACTTACCATTGGTCAAGCCATTGAAACCGTGGATTTCTTTGTTTCCACCGATGTCTACCAATATGACATTTTTCTTCTCACCTGGTTCGAAACGGACCGCTGTACTGGCCGGAATATTCAGGCGCATGCCAAATGCCTCTTCTCTGTTAAACTCCAAGTCTTTATTCACCTCAAAAAAGTGATAGTGCGACCCCACTTGAATAGGTCTGTCGCCTGTATTAGCTACCGATATCGTCTTGGTTTTATAGCCAACGTTCGCTTTGATATCGTCATTCTTCAAAAAGTATTCTCCTGGAACCATTTTCTTAGATTTTAAGGGTTAACGAATAGGATTGTGTACGGTTACTAATTTCGTGCCGTCCGGGAAAGTGACCTCGATCTGTACGTCATGTATCATTTCCGGCACGCCTTCCATAACCTGCTTTCTTTTCAGAAGTGTTGTCCCATACTCCATCAATTCCGCAACGGTTTTGCCGTCACGCGCACGCTCCATCAGTTCCATACTGATATACGCGATACATTCAGGGTAATTGAGTTTCACTCCCCTTTTTAGCCTCTTAGCTGCAAGTTCGCCAGCTGTATGAAGCATTAGTTTTTCGATTTCACGTGGTGTTAAACGCATAATAGTTATCGATTTATTTTATTCTATTAGTAATTCCTTAAAGCTATTATAATAAGGGGATCGTAAAATAAGCCCCCAATGCTAATCTGTTAAGCTGTTGCCGCTCCACATTCATTTTATCTGCGTAAGCTATGCTGTTGCCGATATAACCTAAATAGAAACGCATGTCTTGTTTTCGGAACGGCTTGTGTTGCAGCGCGGCAAAGTAAGTATAGTTCTGTCTAAAATTCTTACCCAGTTCCTCGTCCTTCGCACTTCCGGCGGTTTCTACAGCACCTTTCAACGCGATTTCCCACTTATCTGTTAGAAATTGATCATAACGCAACACCGCTGATTTATAAACAATATCTTTACCTAATACCCTGTCTGCTCCTGTATGGTTATAAAAATCATTGATTCCATTGGATGCAATCAACGCATGGTCGACGCCCATGTGAGAATACTGCAGATCTAAATAAACCATTTGCTTATTGGTTTTATACTTATTCGCCAATGAAATAGCGTGATTGGTATGTTTGTCCGCAAACTGAGAAACATGATAAGACCATTTCGTATGTATTCTTTGGTCGGCAAAAGCCCCCACCCAAGTAAAATAGGCACCCATCGGCACTTTTGAACGTTCCAAATCACCTATAGCAAAACCATTGTTTAAAATGCGGTCATCGAAATTGTCATTCACCGTGTTGTGCACCTGTACGTGAAAGGAATGATTTGGGTTTACGTGATAGCCCAACTTTGCCCCCGTTACGAATAAGTTCAATATACGGTCTACATAATCCGTAAACATAAATTCGTAAATCGGGTTGTTTTCAAATTCATACGATCCCACCATCGCACTTTGCTTACCTACTGTGACATCCCAATTTCGGTTCTTACCAAATTTGTATTTGATGTTTGCAAAGTCCAATGCCGGAGCACCATTGTCCAATGAGTTCTGAGAGAATGGACGGTTCAGACGAAGACGTACACTATACGATAAATCCTCGTTGTAGTTTCCGTGAAGATGGAGCCGGATCTCCTCCATTTTTGCCCTGGTCAGGGCCTCGTCCCTACCTAGGTTGTCGCCAACAAGCGCACCTCGAAACAGCACATCAAAATTAAACAGCTGGGATTGATCGGGCTCGCGTTCCAACGTATCCTGGACAGCAGTTGATTGCACCCCAACGGTATCTGACTTTTTATCCCCGTCATTTGTATAACCGGCCTTTACTACAAAGCCTAAAGTCAAAAACAGTAAAACTTTCTTCATGAATTTTAATTAAACCTACTTTCTACAATTATACTACCACCATATAAGAACCGCATTAAACTAAGATTAGAACGAAATTAGAAATCAAACAGGAATTTCAATCGTCACACTTGTTCCGTGATTTTCAATCGAAGCGATCGCAAGTTTGGCACCGTGCAAGTCGAAAATATTCTTCGTTAAAACGAGCCCCAAACCATTTCCGTATATCTGTCCAACATTAGAAGCTCTAAAAAATGACTCGAAAATATGGGGTTGATCTTGCTTCGGGATACCGATGCCGTCGTCCGTAATTTTTACTATAACATTATTTAAATGACATTCCAATGAGACCGTCACTGTATTGTCGTCCCCGAATTTACATGCGTTAGACAATAGGTTACTAAATGCAATATAAAATAAATCCGGGTTGACAAATACATTCAACCGATGACTTTCATTTGGAATATTCGAAAAATCCAAGTGGATACGGGCTTCTGGATTAACGGCCTTTTCATTACGACGCACCTCATAAAGCAGTTCATCTATCCGTATGAGTTGCTTATTTTTTATTTTCCGGTCAAATCCAGAACGTGAAAGCAATAAGAGATTGTTGACAATCAAAGCCATTTTGTTGGTTTGCTTTGATATCGTCTCTACGGAATAATAAGCTTCATGCTGCTTATCCAAACTCTGTAGTGCCAACTCTGCTTCCCCCCCGATAATGGTTAATGGGGTACGCAGAGAATGCGAAGCATTCCCTATAAAACTTTGTTGGGATTTCATCGAAATATCTAGGCGGTTCATCATCGAATTAAAGTTAGCAATTAATGTTCCTATTTCATCGCTTTCACTATTAAATTTATTTTGCAACCGCATATCCAAACGGGAAATATCAATCTGCGTAAGGTCGTCGTTGATCGCCTGGATAGGTACCAGCAATTTATTTGCAAAATAAAAAGACAATAAAAAAACAAGTGCAACGGCGATTAATGCACCCGACACGACGGTCCGATCTAACGTACGCTGTTCATCGTGTCCATATTCATCTACCCCTTCCGAAATGACTAATAAATCTTCTTTATGCAGCGAGTCAACAAAGAACACAGCTACATACGACGTTTTTTCATGAAGATACTGGGCTTTACCGCTGACAATCGCTTCTCTATAAAAAGAAGCGGGCATCGGAAGATCAGGTTTAAACCGTAAATTCGTGCTATCTTTTACAATCCGAATGAGATAATCTTTTCCCGCTGACAGTTGCGCCAGGTACTTACGCCTTACTTCATAATATATTTGATTATTATATTCGTCATTTTGGACAATATGGTTTCCCACGATGGTGGCATTCTCTTCCAGGCGATGGTAAAACTTAGTCTGCAGACTATCACGCGTGAAATACGATACATATATGGCGAACGACACAATATAAAATATTGAGATCGTCGTAAAAAGTAAAATAATCCGGGTCTTAATTTTCATTTCTCAACACATAACCCATGCCGATCACCGTGTGAATCAGCTTCTTATTAAATGGGTGGTCAATTTTTTTTCGTAGATAATTCACATAGACATCAACAACATTTGTACCCATATTGAAGTCCATACTCCACACTTTCTCCAGGATATCTACCCGGGACAATACTTTATTTTTGTTTATGAGCAGATATTCCAACAATCGATATTCTGTAGCAGTCAGTATAATAAGTGTGTCGCCACGAACCACGGTTTTACTGTCCCGATCAATCACCAAGTTACCAATAGAAACGGTATTTGGCGTGGATTTTCGGTTCGTTGCACGACGTGAAAACCGGTTCACCCTCGCTCGAAGCTCATCTAGCTTAAAAGGCTTGGTCAAATAATCGTCGGCATCCCGATTGAATGCTTCAACAATATCCTCGGTTTGATTTAATGCACTTAAAATAAGAATAGGCACCTCCTCATTTGCCATGCGTATATTCTTACAAACATCCAGCCCATTCATTCCTGGCAGCATCACGTCGAGGATAATCAAATCATAACGATTCAGCCCTGCCATTTTGAGGCCAGTGAAGCCATCCATGGCTATACTAATCCGATGATTTTCTCCTTTAAGCCCGCGTTCTATCAACGATATCACCGACGGCTCATCCTCTATTAAAAGTATTTCCAAACTTCTTCTCCGTTAGTAACAAAAAAATTGATTCAACCATGTGATTTCTCAACATTTGCCTGTGAGGTAAATATACATTTTAACGGCTTTGTGGGAGCACCTTCGATTCAATTTTTTCTAATGTTTCTATTTTTTTACGTTTGGGTTACCAAAAACAAATAGTTCCAATATTTTATCTTATCCAAACTAATTATAAAAATCCCTATCTTTGCCCTGTTTTTATTTTGAGAAACCAAATTTATGCAAAACATTTATTCTTCCCGACCCCATGCTGCTATTACTGCTATAGGTGGTTATGTTCCGCAAGGGCGAAGAACCAACTTCGATTTAGAGCAGGTATGTGACACTTCGGACGAATGGATTGTAAAACGTACAGGAATTAAGGAGCGTCGTATTCTAGAGCAGGGATTGGCAACGTCGGATATGGCGGTGATGGCCATCCAGGATTTATGTACGCGATACGCCAAAGATATTGCTGATGTCGACGCCATTATCGTAGCAACCTCAACGCCGGACGTCTTGATGCCCGCAACAGCCAACATCATCGCTCGCAAACTGGGTTTAAAAAATGTATGGGCTTTCGACATGAACGCCGCTTGTTCGGGATTTCTATACGCATTGGATATGGGCGCTTCGCTGGTAGAAACCGAACGATATAAAAATGTACTTATTGTCGGAGCAGACAACATCAGCGCATTCGTGGATATCCATGACCGTTCCACTAATATTCTTTTCGGGGACGGGGCCGGCGTAATTTGGCTGGAACCATCGGCAGAAGCTGGCGTGATGGATGCCTTTATGCAAAGCAATGGCGACGGACGTGAGTTTCTAAATATTGAAGGCGGTGGCTCCTTGTACCCAGCTGGCCACGACACATCAGACGATGAACGTAGATACCTACGGCAGGACGGCAAAGTCGTATTCAAGCAAGCCGTACAATCGATGAGCAACGCCTGCAAGCATATTCTAGACCGCAATCAATTGGGTATAGAACAAGTTGACTGGCTCGTACCACATCAAGCCAATAAACGTATCATTGACGCCGTCGGTAAGGAGATTAATATCCAGGGAGAGAAAACATTAACGAATATAGCATACCGCGGTAATACCATTGCAGCTACCATTCCACTGTGTATCTGGGAAAATATTAAATTGATACAAAAAGGCGACCTGCTGATGTTGACCGCATTTGGAGCAGGATTTTCTTGGGGAGCCAGTTTGCTGCGATGGATGATATAGTGGTATTTCATAAGAAAAATTAAAAAATATTTGTTTTTTAACCAAAACGACCTTATCTTTGCAGCATCATAATTTAGGTTTATAATTGGTTAGCTAAAGGTTTTCATTCTCCCCGTTTGAAAACCTTTTTTTATGCTTTACGAAAACATTTTCATACATTTAGTGCTTAAATAAAAAGACATATTAAAAAATAATATTTAACAGATGAAACGAACATTTCCAGCTTTTTTATTATTATCGACAGCGTCGTTAATAGTTGCTTCTTGCGATAGTAATGGGGCTTCCAAAACGTCAGACAACAACGCTGTAACAGACAGTATCTATCCCCCTGTAGAAAAAAACAAACCCAATACGGACTATAAACCTGCTTTTGAAGGTCAGACCCGGGCTCCGGGCGTAAAGACGCAGACACCATATGAAAGCCACGTTGTAACAGATAAGCTCGAATCTCCTTGGGGAATCGCCGTACTTCCAGATGGCCGTCTCTTAATTACAGAAAATGAAGGCAGTATGCGCATCGTTTCCGAAAACGGCGAACTTAGTGAAGCGATTGGTGGCATCCCGGAAGTGGACGCACGTGGCCAAGGCGGGCTTCTTGGGCTTACACTCGACCCTGACTTTAGTTCCAACAGAATGGTATACTGGGTATTTTCCGAGCCCGTAGCAGGTGGTAACCATACCGCAGTCGCCAAAGGCCGTTTGGCAGACGATGAAAAGTCCATCGAAAATGCGCAGGTCATCTATCAAGCGCTGCCAACCTATGATGGAAGGCTTCACTACGGCGGACGTATCATCTTTGATAAAGAGGGCCACTTGTTCGTGGGCACTGGAGAACGTTCTGATATAGAAACGAGACCGCAAGCACAAGACCTCCAGTCTGCTTTGGGAAAAATTGTACGCATCACAAAAGACGGTCAGCCCGCCCCTGGCAATCCTTTTGCTTCAAACCAAGAAGCTCGTCCGGAAATTTATAGCTACGGAAACCGAAATGTTCAAGGATTGGCAATACATCCTGAAACTGGAGATCTATGGTCTACAGAATTTGGTCCACGTGGAGGCGATGAACTTAACCGCATAGAAGCAGGAAAAAATTATGGGTGGCCTATTATTACCTATGGGCTAGAGTATAGTGGAAAGGAAATTGGAAATCCTCCTATTCAACAACAAGAGGGATTAGAACAACCCGTTTATTACTGGGATCCTGTATTATCCCCGAGCGGTCTTACATTCTATACTGGTGATGCTATTCCAGAATGGAAAAACAATTTGTTTAATGGAGGCTTAAGTAGTACACATATCGCTCGGCTCGTTATAAAAGATAATAAGGTGGTCGGCGAAGAAAGGCTTCTCGAGAAAGAAGGGCAGCGTTTCCGTGATGTCGCACAAGGTAAGAACGGTGAAATATTTACAATTACAGACGCAGGTAGACTTTACAAAATACATAAAAAAAGCTAGTCAGTCTTTATTTAAAAAGTTATAGACGGACGCTTTAAAAGGTGTCCGTTTGTTTTTTACACATTCTTTCATGATTTGAAAAAATTAGTACAACTCTATAAGAACTCCTATCGGGGTTTATCTACTGAAGCTTGGTTATTAGCCTTAGTGATGCTTATTAACCGTACAGGCTCGATGGTAATTCCATTTCTGAGTATGTACATGGCATCGGAACTGCATTTCAGCAAAGCACAGGTCGGAATGGTATTAGGCTGCTTTGGGCTGGGCTCTGTTTGTGGCTCCTGGTTGGGTGGCTGGTTAACCGACCGACTGGGTAATTTCCGAGTACAAGCAACCAGCTTATTACTTGCAGTTCCTATTTTTATTATGCTGCCGCAGTTCAGAACCTTCGAAAGCTTAGCGGGTATGATTTTCCTGCTGACCCTCGTTGCCGACACCTTTCGCCCCGCCAACTCCGTCGCTGTCGCCCGGTACGCTAAACCAGAAAATTTGACAAAAGCCTACTCCCTCAACCGCATGGCGGTCAATCTTGGCTTTTCTGTAGGCCCGGCATTGGGCGGTTTTCTGGCTATGATTTCTTACAGCTGGATTTTTTACGGTAATGCTATTGCTGCATTATCCGCGGCTGTTGTCTTCCTTATCTTTTTCCGAAACCGCAAGCCACGCTCTACCGCACCCTTACAGCAGAAAGAGGAAAAAATAATCACAAAAAATGACAGAAATGCCTACCGAGATGTGCCTTTCATCGTCTTCAACGTTTTCTGTTGTCTATTTTCTATGGCCTTCTTTCAACTGTTGAGTACAGTTCCCCTGTATTATAAAGAAGTTATTGAACTGTCAGAAGTACAAATTGGAATGCTTTTAGGTTTCAATGGCTTCAGCATTGTCGTGTTTGAGATGCTGTTAGTACACGGTGTTGAACGTCGCTTTTCCCCTCGGCAAGTCATGATTTTTGGCACTGCTGTCGCAGGAATTTCGTATTTCATGCTATCTATTCCATTGGGTATTGCCTGGCTATATTTTGCGATGTTCGTTCTTTGCGTAGGCGAAATGCTTACCTTACCTTTTACAGCGACCATCAGCGCATCGCGAGCTACACCGAATACACAAGGTGCCTATATGGGATTCAACTCATTGGCATTCGCGGCCGCCAATATCTTTTCGCCCTATTTGGGCACATACGTCGCCGCGCATTTCGGTTATCAAATCTTATGGTTCGGTACCGCCGGATTATTAATTTTCACCAGTATCGGTTTTTCATGGATATTAAAGAAAATGTAGTGTAGGGCTATCCTACCCTATATTTCTTTCGTAAGGCACACGCGTAGCGATAGACCGCCCTAACGTTATTTCATCAACATATTCCAATTCACCGCCAAAAGCAATACCCCTAGCGATCGTGCTCACCTGCACATCAAAATCCTTCAGTTTTCTATACAGATAGAAAATCGTAGTATCGCCCTCCATGGTCGCACTAAGCGCTAAAATAATTTCCCGAACCGTACCGTTCTTCAATCGCTCCATCAGTGCGTCAATCTTCAGGTCGGAAGGGCCTACTCCATCCATCGGCGAAATAAGCCCACCGAGAACATGGTAGACCCCTTGGTATTGATTCGTATTCTCAATAGCCATCACGTCTCGCGTATCTTCCACCACACAGATTGTTTCATGATCCCGCTTTACAGACGTACAAATTTCGCACACTTCCTGATCGGAAATATTAAAACAGGTTGTACAATAACGGATCTGTTCTTTAAGCTGGTCTATAGAATGGGTAAAACGGCTTACGTCACTATTTGATTGCTTTAACAAATGTAACACTAAACGTAGGGCTGTTTTTTTGCCTATTCCAGGCAAACGCCCAAATTCATCTACTGCCTGCTCTAAAAGTCGTGACGAAAAATGCATGCACAAAAATAAGTAAAAAAATCCCTATCTTGGAAATCTCAATAAGTTGTATTATATATGGTTAAAGAAGACAAAATCAGAAGCTCGTTTGCCAATAAAACTTGGCAAGAAATAAAGGTAAAAGACTCATGGCAGATTTTTAAAATCATGGCCGAATTTGTTGATGGTTTCGAAAAACTCGCTAAAATAGGCCCTTGCGTCTCGATATTTGGCTCCGCCCGGACCCAATCAAACCACAAATATTATGAAATTACGGTAGAAATAGCGCGCTTGCTTGCCGACAAGGGTTACGGCGTGATCTCGGGAGGTGGCCCCGGAATTATGGAAGCAGCCAATAAAGGTGCATACGAAGCAGGTGGTAAATCGGTTGGATTGAATATCGAGCTGCCGTTTGAACAGTTTCATAACAAATACATAGATCGGGATAAGCTGTTAGAATTCAATTATTTCTTCGTTCGCAAGGTTATGTTCACCAAATATTCGCAAGGATACATTGTAATGCCGGGAGGTTTTGGTACGATGGACGAACTTTTTGAAGCCATGACCTTAATCCAAACCGGAAAGATAGCTCGTTTCCCAATCGTTTTGGTCGGAACCGAGTACTGGAAAGGTTTATTCGATTGGATCGAACAGAGCATGCTTGGTAACGCCTATATTTCGGAGGAAGACCTGAAACTCTACCGATTTGTAGACACCGCTGAGGAAGCAGCAGACCATATCTTCCGTTTCTACGACAAATATTTAATGAAGCCGAATTTTTAGTGTTCCGGCTTTTACGCAATTGGGGGGCTTTATTGACCCTCCAATTAAACTTTATCAGTAGCAGACCGTTCTACTATCAATACGAAATAACAGTTAGTTCACATTATTTATAAAAGTATGTTTGCGGGGTTAGAAGAGCTTCCTATCCAGAGTATATTAGTATCCATTTTGTGCGGAGCCGTCGTTGGCTTTGAACGTGAATTTAAAAATAAATCTGCAGGTTTCCGTACGATCATTCTTATTTGCTTAGGCTCCACCATCTTTACATTAACTTCTCGTATGGGCAATATTTCCGACGATCGTATAGCCGCCAACATTGTCACCGGAATTGGCTTCCTCGGTGCGGGCGTTATTTATCAGGGTAAGTTTACCGTACAGGGGTTGACAACGGCAGCGGTCATTTGGTCTATGGCGGGGGTAGGCATGATGATCGGCTTTGAGAATTACACCTTCGGCTTTATACTCACGTTCTGCATGGTGATTATCCTTTCGCTGTTTCAAAAAATCGAAAATTTACTTACCAATATCTACTTTGTAAGGACCATCCATGTTACTTTTCAAAACATTGAAGTATCAAATTTGGGAGAATTCGAAAATTTCATGAAAGAGTTTAAAGTAAAGCCGCAACGTAAAGGCGTAGAAAAACGCGGCGAACATCTTACCGTTGTCTATGAGATAACAGGAACACAAAGGAATATCCGCCGTGCAAACGATGCCGTCATTGCCTTAGATTACGTGTATTCATTTAATAATCTGGGCTAAACAGCGTGCCTACGCTACTGAATATGCGCGTAAGTAATACCGTCCCCACCGCGGTCAGCATGCTCATCTTCAAAATGCGAAACATGGTTATATTTACGTAAATAATCGCGAATGAATTTCCGGAGTATGCCATCCCCCCTGCCATGTAAAATTTTCAACGTGGGGTAACCGATCATTACAGCACGATCCAACACGGTCTCTAATTGACGTAGCGCATCTTCCGTCCGCATGCCCCTGACGTCAAGTTCGGGTTGAAAATCTGCAGCGGATTCCGTGGCTATCGTTTTGTGTTTCTTTATTACTTTAGCTTTTTCCTTTCCTTGCAGTTTAACGACTTTATTTTTCTTGACAACCGTACGTAATTCACCAAGCGCCAAAATCAAGTTATTACCTTTCGACACTTCGATCACTTGCGCCTCCGTATCAGCGTCCAGAATCTTCACCCAATCTCCCACCTTGATAGATTCATCAGGCTGTGCATTATTCACCTGTTTATCAACTGGTTTCTTCTCGCTGTGTCGATCTACTTCGGCATGCAAGCGACGTCTTATTTCCCTCGTTTTTTCTTTGTCCGCCTGTACTGATTTAATCTCTGCAACCGTATTTTCGATCAGTTTATTAGCGTTTTTCAATATTTGGCGAGCCTCCTCCTTAGCTTCTCGGATGATCTGCTTTTTATTTTCCTCCAGATAGCCCTGTAGGTCTTCATATTCGCTTTTCAGTTTTTCCAGCTCACGTTCCCGCATCGCAATAGCCGCCTTCGTGTCGTATATCACTTTCTTATCGCGTTCCAAATCAACCAATAAAGTATCCACCTTTTTCTGACGGACGCCTATTTTGTCCTTAGCAGCATGTAAAATCTCCTTATTTAACCCAATTTTTTGCGCAATTTCAAATGCATACGAACTTCCCGGTTTTCCCACTTGCAGCACATACAACGGACGCATTTCGACATTATCAAAGAGCATAGAAGCATTTTCCAAACCTGCGGTGTTGCTCGCGAATACTTTCAGGTTGGAATAATGCGTTGTTATCACGCCGCGCACCTCTTTTTTATTCAGTGCTTCCAACACCGCCTCTGCTATGGGACCTCCAAACAAGGGATCTGTTCCCGTACCAAACTCGTCAATCAGCACTAGTGTCCGCGCGTTTGCAAACTCAGTAAAATGCTTCATTTTTGATAAATGAGCACTATACGTACTCAAATCACTTTCGATGGATTGATCATCGCCTATATCGGCAAAGATCTGTTGAAAAACACCGACTTTAGAAGTATCTTCTGCCGGGATAAGCAGGCCTGATTGTACCATAAGCTGTAGCAAGCCGACGGTTTTCATGCAGACCGACTTACCCCCCGCGTTAGGCCCGGACACTAAGATTACTCGGTCTTCCTGATCTATTTTGATATTCAGGGGTACAACAGGCGGATGACTTTCCTTCCGTGCATTTATTAGCAACAAGGGATGTCGGGCATTGATCAGATTAATTGCAGCCTCTTTTGACAATTCCGGCATCTCGGCCTCTATATCAATAGCGAACAGGGCTTTCGCCCGAACAAAATCCAGCTTGCTCAATAAGCCGTGGTACGCCAGTAGCAAGGGAACGTGCGGCCGTAGCTCCGTGGTGAGTTCCGTCAAGATACGGATGACTTCCCGTCTGCGTTCAAACGCCAGATCCCTTACTTTATTATTCAGGTGGAAAACCTCTTCTGGCTCTATATAAGCTGTTTGTCCTGTAGCAGACTCGTCATGTATAAAGCCCTTCAACTTGCGCTTATTCTCTGCAAGTATTGGCATACATAAACGGCCATCCCTAATTGTTAAATTTCCATCTGCCGTCCATCCATTATGCTGCGCTTGCTTAAACACTTGGTCGATACGCTTACGGGCCTCTTGCTCACTTTTAAGTATTTGCTGTGTTAAATCCAATAATAAACGAGACGCATTGTCTTTCATTTTCCCACGGTCGTCTATCACCACTTCGATCTGCCTGATAATTTTCGTTTCGATCGGCAGGTGTTCAAACAGCAATTCTAAATGGACATATTGTCCGTCCCGTTCGTTGAAATAACGAATAATAGCATACACCGTGCGCAATGAAAGCAAAATCCGATGAAATTCCTCTTCCGCTAAAAAGGAACCTTCTACACGCGCTTTTTCTGCCAACGGTTTTATCGGATAAAGGTGGTCTACGGGCAACGGAGCATCGTTAACCAACAAATCCTTAAATTCCTGTGTTTGACGCAGAAACCTATCTATTTGTTCAAGTTTTACCTGAGGCTGGATTTTCTCCACCATCTCCCTTCCAGATTCACTCAAACATTTATCTTTTATCAGGTCTTTAATTTCAATAAAACCTAATTTATCTATTGCATTTTTCGGAAAAATCATAAAATTCTTAATTTTCAAGCGGCTTCGCTTCTACTTTCTGTGGCACGGTATTTCGAACCGGCGTTGGTCGCGTCCTACGGGGTACAGTCGAATCCCCCTGCATCTTTTTCGTGTTCGAATTTGGTTCGTTTGTTTCAGGTTCTTTCGGTACATCAGGTTGAACCGTAGGCTGATAAAGCTGGACCCCGTGGAGCTCAGCACCCACCATAAATTCCTTTTGGTAAACTCCATATGTAAATGGTAGCGTATCCACCTGTACATCCAAAATCAATTTGCGCGCATCCTCTTTCAAACGTTCATACCGGCGCACGACCCGTATACTATCCGAGATCCGTGTATTTTTCAAAGAATCCGTCCGGCGGTAATCCTCTTCATAGGTATTCAGCTTTTTCGTCACTTCAGCATACATTTCCTTTGAAAGGATCGGATTGCCCAAATAATAGCTTATATTTGCTTTAAATGTGATCGAATCAATACCGTACTTTTCAAATATACCATCATACAAGCCATCAATAACTTTACGGGTACTATCAACCTGCAACGTGTTCAGGTAGCCATCCACCAGGTGTACATCGGTCATCAAGTCCACCATCGTCTTTTCCGAAAGGATGCCTTTCGGCTTCGATCGATTACAGGAAATCATCAGAAAAAACGACGACAATATAATAACTATTAAGCGCTGCATTTCGTAAGTTTGTACAAAATTACAAAAAGGCATTCTAATAACCGCTTTTTTCAGTTTCCGAACGTTTGAAATTACAGCAAAATGAGTATTGCAACAAATATTGAATCTTTAAAAATCGACCTTAAACCCATCGGTGTTACGCTTGTCGCGGTTTCCAAAACGAAATCTAATGATGAAATTATGGAAGCTTATTCCGCAGGACAACGTGTATTCGGTGAAAATATGGTGCAAGAGATGGTAGAAAAGTATGAAGCCTTACCCAAAGATATTGAATGGCATCTTATCGGCCACCTGCAGACAAATAAAGTAAAATATATTGTTCCTTTTGTATCCATGATACAGTCCGTTGACTCTTTAAAAGTTTTAAAAGAGATCAACAAACACGCTGCTAAGCACGACCGTGTCCTTGACTGTCTGCTACAGATCCATATCGCAGATGAAGAAACCAAATTTGGATTCGATCACGCAGAGCTTATCGAAATGCTACGCAGTGAGGACTTTCAGCAGATGCAGCACGTACGGATTCGTGGGCTCATGGGAATCGCAACCAACACCGAAAACGAGAAAGTGATCAAGGAAGAATTTTATGAACTAAAAATGTTGTTTGACGGTGTCAAAGCGAGCTTCTTCCGTAAGGATGACACGTTTGACACCCTGTCTATGGGCATGTCGTCAGACTACAGCCTAGCTATAGAGAAAGGCGCCAATATGGTTCGCCTGGGAAGCACTATTTTCGGCAAACGTGTTATTAAACATTATAAGAACACAGACTAAGGACACATCGCATCCAGATAACTATAAAAGGTAACAATGGCATTAAAAAGAGAACTCCTATTTAGCATCGGACTGGTCGCCTTACTATGGAGCTACAGTTGTATGAATAGCAATAAATCGCAACAAAACGTACACGCATCGCAAGACGTGGATATGTCCATGACCGATACATTGGATTATCACATGGAGGTTATCAAGGAAATCAGTCCCTATTTCTCCGCCGACGGAACGGCTTTAGATACCACCTATTATGCAGCACGGTATCCGGTATTTTCTGCCGCGATTGATACGTTGGTGCGCGCGGCCATTTTTGTCGATGGCGAAAATACCGCCAGCCAAGTAGCAGAGAGCTTTCTCGGCGGATTTAATGAATACGCGGAAGAGCAAATAAATAGCGACCATCCGGGCTTCCATGCTTGGTTCAGAAACCAAGATTGCGAAGTCGTTCTGAATGTTCCCGGTTTTCTAACATTAAAAAACGCCATCAATGAGTATACGGGAGGTGCCCACGGCATAGAAATTGAAATCTGGTCCAGCTATGATATAGGTAATAAAAAGAAGCTCACATTGACTGATCTTTTTCAAGACACCATTGCTTTACGCCAAATTGTAGAAAATCATTTCAGAAAACAGGAACAATTAGATGACACCAGTTCTTACGGAACTGCTTATTTTTTTGAAGACGAGACTTTTACGCTGGCAGAAAACTTTGGCCTGACCCGATCAGGACTTTTGTTCCACTATAACCCTTACGAAATAAAATCATATGCAGAGGGGCCAACGACGCTCACCGTTCCATACGGGGTATTGGCGGACCTGATGACAGCGCGCGGAAAGCAATTGCTAAACGCTATAAAATAAACGTTTTAATGCAAGTATTTAAATTTGGCGGCGCATCGGTAAAGGACGCCGACAGCATACGCAATGTAGCACATATTATTACCAAATGTAAGACCAGCGAACTGCTCGTCGTGGTTTCTGCACTTGGCAAAACCACGAATGCCTTAACCGAGGTCACCCAACATTTTGTTGATCAAACCGGACAAGCGTTCGATCTGTTGGAAAAAGTAAAGCGTGCACATCAACAGATTCTGGGCGATCTTTTCGGCACATCCAATCATCCTATATTTGATGACATTGCCAATTGCTTCGTCGAAATCGAATGGATACTGGAAGAAGAAGCCCAAGATTCATACGACTACCTACACGACCAAATTGTCTCTACCGGCGAGATTGTATCTTCCAAAATCTTAGCTGCGTACTGCGCTCATACCAGTTTACCCATTAAGTGGCTCGACGCGCGCGATTACATCTTTACAGACAATACGTATCGGGAAGCCGAGGTGGACTGGCAAAAAACGGAAGACAAAATCCGCAGAGAGCTGCCCGCTTTACTCGACGAGCAGATCATTATCACCCAAGGTTTCATCGGTTCCACCTCTGAAAATTTTACGACAACATTGGGTCGTGAAGGTTCCGACTATTCCGCTGCTATATTCGCAGCTTGCCTACAGGCTGATGATGTCACCATTTGGAAAGATGTGCCGGGTGTGCTCAATGCAGACCCCAAATGGTTTAACCCGACAGAACTCATTCCAGAATTGTCATATACCGATGCCATTGAACTTACCTATTACGGTGCAACGGTTATCCATCCGAAGACCATCAAGCCACTACAGAATAAAAAGATTACCTTAAATGTGCGTTCTTTCGTACATCCCGACGAGCCAGGCACCCTTATCCGTACGACGAACGACGGCCTGCCTATCCCGTCTTTTATTTTTAAGGTCAATCAGGTTTTTGTAAGTATACAGCCGCGCGATTTCTCGTTCATCGTAGAAGATAACCTAAGCCATATATTCAACCTGTTCCATAGCCACCGTATCAAAATCAATATGATGCATAATAGCGCGATCAGCTTCTGTGTCAGCATTGATGATACCGGAGCAAATGTGGAAACCTTACTGGAAGAATTGGAAAAACGTTATAAAGTCAGTGTGGAAAAAGGTTTGGAGCTTATCACGATCCGCTATTTTAATCAAGAGACCATCGACCGGGTGTTGGTGAATAAAAAAATTATCCGAGAACTTAAAGATAGTTACACCTGTCAATTATTAGTTAAGGAGTTAAAGATTGAATAACACTGTTTTATCATCGGAAGTCCAGGCATTTATCCGTCAGCATGTACATGATGACGCAAGCCGTATTGCGCTGAATAAAAGTCCTTTCGAGCATGTATCGTCACCGGAACTTGCCCAACAGATCCACGGCTTGCAAAAAGTGAGCAGGAAGGTCCCCGATTGGATAGAACAAAGCAAAGCGCTGTATTTTCCCGAGAAATTGAATCTGGAACAGTGTTCCTCAGCCGGAACTGCAAAATTCAAAGCTTCTCTTCTTTCGCCAAACAGTACAGTTTTCGATTTAACAGGCGGGTTTGGCGTAGACAGCTATTATTTTGCACAGCGCGCAAAAAAGGTAACTCACTGTGAAATTACCCCCGAACTGTCGCAAATCGTCGCCCATAACCTCAACGCATTAGGCGTAGACAATGTGCAATGCCACGCCGGAGACGGAGTCGCTTTCTTGGCTTCCTCGAACAATCACTATGATTACATTTACATCGATCCTTCGCGAAGGGTGAAAAACCAAAAGGTCTTCCGACTGGAAGACTGTGAGCCCAATATACTCGCCTATCAGGAATTATTTTTTCAACATTCGGATAAGCTCATCACCAAGCTAGCGCCTCTGCTCGACATCTCGGGGGCTTTAAATGCACTGCCACATGTCAAAGATGTCTATGTAATGAGTATTGAAAACGACTGTAAGGAACTGCTATTTGTCCAAGAGAAATCCTTTCAAGGTATTCCTAATATTCATGCCGTGCGGTTATCGGCAGAGGAACCGAAAATCTTCTCTTTTAACTATATACAGGAAAAGGAAGCAGCTCCTGCATTAAGCGAACCGACTAACTTTTTATACGATCCCGATGTTGCTATTACTAAAGCCGGTGCTTTTAAATCTGTTGCTACTGCTTTCGGGATACAGAAACTGCATCAGCACAGCCATCTGTATGCCAGTAAAACCCTCGTTGCCGAATTTCCCGGACGCATCTTCCAAGTACGACAGGTTGTTCCGTTTTCCGTCTTCAAAAAGAACATTGACATTACCAAAGCGAATATCGTCGCCAAAAACTTTCCATTGAAAGTGGAAGATATCCGAAAGAAGTTTAAGATTAAAGATGGCGGGGATGATTATCTCTACTTTACGATGTTATATGATGATCGGCTTATGGTTGTGTATGGGAGGCGGATTGTACGGGCCTGCCAGCCACGGTAGCTGTAAGCTGGTGCCGGTCAGAACGCTTGTGCCCCTTCGCTGTGCAGCTTCCTCCCCATTCAGGTGCACGATCCGTTGCACGCAAGTTTGGGAAGCGCCACGGTGTCCTTGACCTTGTTGTCGAGTATGCTCCATTCGTGTTAAAGGACGAAAGTTTCGGCAATAAGAATACACTAGGCGTCAATCAGAGGGTCAGGAAAGCTCCCCAGTGAACCATTCGACACAGTTTCTTGGTTAATCCTTTTCCGAATCCGTCTAAAGTCTTGCAATTGCAATATCCGCTGTGGCAGTATAGAACTACAGTAAAGGTCAAGTCAAGCTTTACGCCATATCCTTTTCCAGTATCCGCCTGAACCATAAACAAAAAAATATGAGGCCTACAAAAAAAAGCATCATCCAAAGGGCAATGCTTTTTTACAAGTTTGATAATGAGCAATCTTACTTACTCAGCATGAAGCCACGCTTTCTTAGCCAAAAGTTCTTCTTCCGTCTCCACAACCTCTTCATCTTCCACACAACAATCCACTGGGCACACGGCTGCACATTGTGGTTCATCATGGAAACCTTTACATTCTGTACATTTATCCGAAACGATATAATATACCTCGTTTGAAATGGCTTCTTGGGACTCATTGGCATCCAATGTTACACCGTCTCCAAAATCAATCACACCATCCAAGGCAGTTCCTTCCGAAAATTTCCAACTTACTCCTGCATCATATATAGCGTTATTCGGGCACTCTGGTTCACATGCTCCGCAATTTATACACTCGTCTGTAATTTTAATTGCCATTTATCACCTCACAATTATAATAAATAAACTAATTTTGTCTCGTCCTAGAATAATACTACAAAGTTAGTAGTTATTTCTTAAGACACGCAAAGATACTTCAAAAAAAAATCAGAACGGTTCTAAATTAAAAGATTTTGACACAGAAACAACGAATTGAGGCCTTTGTAGCACTAGGTGAATTACTTTCCTCCAATCATGAAAAGATCGGTAGAATGTTACAGCAAGCATCCATTAAAAATCCGTGGTACACCACGGAAAACACCAAAAAGCAGCTTCAGGCACTATCTTCCAACTTAACATTTGAAAAGCTCATGCAGTGGATAGCTCCCTATCCTGACATACAAACCGATCAAACTGTAGGCCTTATATTAGCCGGAAATATTCCATTAGTAGGTTTCCATGATATATTATCGGTGCTTATGGCAGGTTTTAACGCACAGGTTAAATGCTCCTCTGATGATGCCGGGTTAACAACGTTTGTATTTAATGAGCTTATCGAAATTGAGCCTGCGTTCGCCGAGAAAATCCAGTTCGTAGATCGGCTGCAACAATATGACCTGGTTATTGCTACCGGAAGCAACAATAGCTCTCGCTACTTTGATTATTATTTTGGAAAGAAACCTCACATTATCCGCAAAAACAGAAATTCTCTTGCTATTCTTACCGGCACAGAATCTTCCGACCAACTAAAAGCACTAGGGTTTGATATTTTCGATTATTTTGGGCTCGGATGTCGTTCTGTTTCCAAAATATATATTCCCCGTGGCTATAACTTCAATTCGTTTTTTGAAGCAATAGAAGACTTTAGCGCTGTTAAAGAACATTATAAATACATGAACAATTATGACTATAATAAGGCCATTTATTTAATTAATGGCGATAAGCACCTTGACAACGGCTTTATATTGCTTAAAGAAGATGCAAGATTGGCCTCTCCATTGGCTACCGTATTTTACGAAGAATACAATCAAACCCACGAGATTATTGCCCAATTAGAAGCAAAAGCGAATCAAATACAATGTGTCGTTACCGAAGCCACAATACAAACAAGCATTCCGACGTTTCTTTTAGGAGGTAGTCAATGTCCTTCTCTAACAGATTATGCTGACGGAGTGAATGTTTTGGAGTTTCTTTTTCAATATAGTAAGTAGTTTGACCTCCGAGGGTTAAATAAAAATGATAACTTTGTTCTTATGTATGTTATTAAGGTTAAAGGTGTGGCTAAGATCCCCGATTATGTCCAACTAAGGGACGAGGGTTTTACATTGTTAGCATATTTTCGAGTAGATAGGCCGGACAAATCCTTAGAAAAAATAGGTTTAGGCGAAAAAACCGACTATATTATGCAAATTGTGGCGGAAATGCCCTTCGGCCAAATAAAAAAAATTGATATATAAAACGTATGACAACAGCGAACAACACAGTTATTAAACTAAAAAACGTAGATATATACCAGCAAAAGCACTTAGTGCTTTCCCATGTCAATCTCGATATCAATCAAGGAGAATTCATTTATCTAATTGGACAATCGGGTACCGGAAAAAGTAGCTTGTTGAAAATAATATATGGTGACCTCTACATCGCCAACGGCGAAGGAATGGTAGCGGGTTTCGATCTCAAAAAACTGCATGAAAACGACGTCCCTTATCTTCGTCGAAAACTAGGTATTGTCTTTCAGGATTTCCATTTATTAAATGACAGAACAATAGAAAAGAATCTTGAATTTGCATTGAAAGCTACCGGATGGACAGACAGAGGGTTGATCGAAAATCGCATGCTTGACGTACTGGAAAAAGTAGGGTTACGTTCAAAGTTACGCAAAATGCCTCACGAATTGTCTGGCGGTGAGCAACAACGTGTGGTTATTGCCCGGGCGTTATTAAACAATCCAGAAATTATCCTTGCCGATGAGCCGACAGGAAACCTCGACCCAGCAACTTCTGAAGAAATTGTGCTTTTATTGAGAGATATTGCCGCCTCAGGTACAGCCGTGTTGATGGCGACGCATGACTATCAGATTATAAAAAATATGCCCGCGCGCATTCTCAAAACAGCAGATACCGCTTTATACGACAATGCAACGATATAAATCAAAACACTGACAGAACATCATAAAGCCGACATTTTGGTAGTTTATTTTAGAATAGACTGACAGCGTGTCGGTTTTGTTTGTGTTGGCAATATTATTGAACGCCAACAAAAGGATATTAAAGAAGGCTATATAATATAGATATGATGAACGAACAGGAAAACAATATTCAAGACGAAAATTTAGCGTCCGTTGACCCCACTTCGGAAGAAAGTATAAACGAATCTGAAGAAACGACGGAAGGACGTTTACAGCAGGAATTAGCAAATGCGAATGATAAATACACACGCCTGTTTGCTGAATTCGATAATTATAAAAAAAGAACGTCCAAAGAACGTGTTGATCTTATCCAATCTGCAAGCAAAGACGTCTTAGCTAAACTTTTACCTATTTTAGACGATTTTGATCGAGCATTGGCGGCCATGCAAACAGCCCAGGACATTGAATCTGTAAAACAAGGCATTGACTTGGTAAATAGCAAGTTTAGAAAAATATTGACAAATGAGGGGTTAAAAGAAATGGAAAACCTTATCGGACAGCCATTTGATGCTGAATATCAAGAAGCAATCACCGCCATTCCCGCACCCTCAGAAGAGTTGAAAAATAAAGTTATAGATGTAGTGGAAAAAGGTTACTTTCTCAACGATAAAGTAATCCGTTTCGCAAAGGTGGTAATAGGTCAATAAGAAGATGGCTAAGAGAGATTATTATGATATATTAGGCGTTTCAAAGTCTGCGGACGCGTCCGAAATTAAGTCTGCATATCGCAAATTGGCGATAAAATATCATCCGGACAAAAACCCGGACGATAAAGACGCAGAAGAGAAATTTAAAGAAGCAGCTGAAGCGTACGAGGTATTAAGCAGTCCGGAGAAGCGACAGCGGTATGACCAATTTGGCCATGCGGGAAATTCGGCTTCAGGCTTTGGGGGCGGTGGCATGAATATGGAAGATATATTCAGCCAGTTTGGTGATATTTTCGGCGGCGGACATCCCTTTGAAAGTTTCTTTGGCGGCGGCCGTAGTGGAAGTGGTAGACGCGTACAGCGAGGCACCAATCTTCGTATTAAAGTGAAATTGACTTTAGAAGAGATTGCGAAAGGTGTAGAGAAAAAAGTCAAGGTAAATAAGCAAGTGCAATGCCACACCTGTGATGGAACCGGAGCAAAGGACAAATCGTCTTATCATACCTGCAAAACGTGTGGCGGCGTGGGTTCGGTGAGAAGAGTGACCAATACCATATTAGGACAAATGCAAACTACGAGCACGTGTCCGACATGTAACGGTGAAGGCGTTGAAATCACATCCAAATGTACCACCTGTCGCGGTGAAGGGTTAGAAAGGGGCGAAGAAACAATTGCTATCAACATCCCTGCAGGCGTAAGTGAAGGAATGCAACTGTCTATGAGCGGAAAAGGAAATGCCGCGCCTAGAGGTGGTGTTCCAGGAGACTTAATCATCCTCATCGAAGAGATACCACATGAAACGTTGAAACGTGATGGCATCAATGTCATTTACGATCTTTATATCAATTTTGCCGATGCTGCTTTGGGCACCAGCGTCGAAATTCCTACTATTGACGGGAAAGCAAAAATCAAGATCGATCCCGGAACGCAAGGAGGAAAAATTTTACGCTTAAAAGGAAAAGGAGTACCAGAGGTAAACTCTTATCATAAAGGAGATCAACTGGTATATGTTAATGTATGGACACCTAAAGCCGTCTCTCCGGAAGAGCGTTCTGTTCTGGAAAAACTGAAAGGTTCGGCAAACTTTAAACCGCAACCAGGTAAAAGTGAGAAGTCCTTTTTCGAACGCATTAAAGAATATTTTGAATAAATAAATTTCATTCTATTGATAAAACCTCGGGATTTCTCCGGGGTTTTTCTTTATATATAATACGAGATCGAAGTAGGATCGGTTGAGGATGGAACAAAAACGCATGTTAGTTGTTCAAAATATAAAGTATTATATATGATAACAACTGAGAAGCAGAAGCAAGCATCGGAGGCATTCTATCGGGACGCGCTCCAATTATTACTTGACGGCGAATGCCAATTTATGTTAGGTGGAGCTTTTGCTATGTTCCACTATACAGGGATCTTTCGCGACACTAAAGACTTAGATATCTTTTGTAAAAGTAGCGAATACCCAAAAATATTAAAATTTTTTGCTGCCCAAGGCTACGAAACCGAACTAACCGACGCTCGCTGGCTCGCTAAAGTATTTCATGGTGAATATTTCATCGATATTATTTTTGATACCGTTAGCAATATTTGCACAGTAGATGATTCTTGGTACGAAAGAGCATCGACAGGAACATTTGCTGGCGTACCTGTACAATTTATACCGGTGGAGGAGCTTATTTGGTGCAAAATATACGTACAGAACCGGGAGCGTAACGACAGCGCCGATATCAACCACATCCTTCTAAAATATGGGAGAAACGTGAATTGGAAGCTATTGCTACAACGCTTAAGCCCGCACTGGCACTTGTTATTGGCACAACTTCTGACCTTCCAGTTCGTATATCCTGCAGATTACCGCGACATTATCCCTAAATGGCTTTTCGACGAGCTTATGGTCCGCGCAGCGGAACAATATGATCTTCCCGCTCCGTTAGAAAAGGTGTGTCGAGGTCCCCTAATCGATCAGACCCAGTACGAAATAGATATTAAAGAGTGGGATTACAAGTCCTATACAATAACAACTATTTGATAGCATGACAAAAAAGAAAAAAACGAAAATTGCCGCCATGGCAGATATCCATACTAAAATAACCGACCACGGCAGTTTGCGCTCAACCTTTGAACAAGTTTCTGAAGAAGCAGATGTCTTGGTTATTTGTGGCGATCTGACGGATACAGGCGATGAGGACGAAGCAAAGATTCTCGGCGAACAATTAGAAATCTTAAAAATTCCCGTAATCGGTGTTTTAGGCAACCATGATTATGAAAAGGGACGGCAAAAGATTATTAAACAAATCCTTACGGAACATAATATGATTATTTTAGATGGCGAATCTACGGTTGTCGAGAACGTGGGATTTGCTGGCATAAAAGGATTCGGAGGGGGATTTGACCAATATATGCTTTCTATCTTTGGAGAAGATATGATGAAGCAATATGTACACGAGGTAGTCAATGAATCGCTACAATTAGATCGCGCCCTTACACGACTGGAACAAGAGTGTCCAGCGTTGCCGAAAGTAGCGCTTTTACATTATGCCCCTATTAAAGAGACAATCCAAGGCGAACCGGAACAGCTGTTTCCTTTTTTGGGGTCCTCGCATCTAGCAGAGCCCCTTATTCGGCGTCAAGTTTCTGCAGCTTTTCACGGACATGCGCATGCCGGGAAGCTCCGCGGTTCCACGACAACCAAAATACCAGTATACAATGTCGCTCTCCCCGTGCTAAGAAAAGAACATTCTAACGCTTCCTACTTGGTGGTCGAAGTATAGCCGTTCGGCAGCGTCAAATGCTACGTTGTAGTTTTTCAATCACGCGGACTGCCATTCTTACACTGACAATTTAGCTTTTTGCTGCCAAAATGCCCAATAAACGATTCTTTTCCGAACATAATAATACTTTGTTATTAAATATTTAATATGGAATTCAACTAAAACTATAATAGCCAGCTAGTTGTACAAACAAACAATAGAATGACAATTTCATGTTGCGAATGGCACGAGTATTGGAATAACTGAATAACTTTGATAAAAAGTCAAAGTATTAGAACAAATTAAATTCAAGTAACATGAAAAAATTTTATTTAACCCTGGCAGCTGTCGCTGCATTAACATTTGCTTCACAAGCGCAAACAGAAAAAGGTAAATTTGTTGTCGGCGGTGGGCTAGGATTTAATACCGAATCGGTAAAAGACACCGATTTGAAGTCTACTTCATTTAATATTATGCCATCTGCAGGTTATTTCGTATCCGACAACATTGCTGTAGGAGTTGGTTTAGGTTATCAATGGAACAAAAGCGAATATGATGCAGAAGCTAATGTCACAGAACGTACCAACAGTGCTTTTGCTGTTGCTCCTTTTGGTAGGTGGTATTCAGCTAATGGCCCAGTGAGATTCTTTGGACAACTTTCAGTTCCAATGTCTTGGGGAAATCAAAAAGCTAATGATGAAAAAACTGCCAATGTCAGTAACTATGGCGTCGAATTGGCGCCTGGTATCGCGTATTTCCCTACATCAAAAATTGGTTTGGAATTTAAAGTAAGAGGTTTATACTTTAATTCAAACATCACAGATCCCGAAGGTGGCTCTGCTAAAACAACCGTTAACTCATTTGGTTTAAATGCTAATTCATTAGCGCCAACAGTGGGCGTACAGTTTTATTTCTAATACATTCAATAAAACAAATGAAAAAGCCGGTTCGTGAACCGGCTTTTTCGTTACATAGCGTTAATGCTCACTCTTATTCAAATGAATCTATCGTCGCGTTCAATGTTAAGGACGGACGCATCGCTTTTGAAGCTAGGGCATCATCAGGGAAATAATATCCGCCGATCTCCTGTGATTGACCTTGCGCACCGATCAATTCCCCATTTATTTTGGTTTCATTTTCTGCTAATGTCTTCGCTAAACTACCAAATTTAGATGCTAAATTTGCATCTTTGGTTTGACTAGCCAGGGCTTCTGCCCAATATAATGCTAAATAAAAATGAGAGCCTCTATTATCGATTTGTCCCACTTTACGAGCTGGGGATTTGTCATTGGCAAGGAATTTTTCTGTTGCCACATCCAACGCATCAGCCAACACTTGGGCTTTAGCGTTCCCCTGTGTTTGTGCAAGATGTTCAAAAGAGGCTCCCAACGCTAAAAACTCACCTAAAGAATCCCAACGGAGATAACCTTCTGTCACGAATTGGTCTACGTGCTTAGGTGCGGATCCCCCTGCTCCTGTCTCGAACAGGCCGCCACCATTCATCAATGGAACAATAGACAACATTTTTGCAGAAGTACCTAATTCCAAAATCGGGAATAAATCTGTTAAATAATCACGTAATACATTTCCCGTTACGGAAATTGTATCTAATCCTTTACGGATACGCTCCACTGAGAATTTAGCGGCTTCGATTGGTGATAATATATGGAGGTCTAAACCTGCCGTATCGAAATCAGCTAAATATTTATTTACTTTTTTAATGATTTCACGGTCATGGGCACGATTTTCATCTAACCAAAATACTGCGGGCGTATCTGACAAGCGAGCACGGTTTACGGCCAATTTCACCCAGTCCTGAATAGGAGCATCTTTGGTTTGGCACATCCGGAATATGTCACCCTCTTCTACCGGCTGTTCCATAAATACTTTGCCAGATGCATCGACTATACGAATGGTTCCCTTGGAAGCCGCTTGGAAAGTCTTATCGTGGGAACCATATTCTTCCGCTTTTTGCGCCATCAATCCCACGTTCGGAACAGAACCCATTGTTTTCGGATCATAAGCACCATTTGTTTTACAGTCTTCAATTACAGCCTTATAAACACCAGCATAGGAACGATCTGGAATAATGGCGATGGTATCTTGCTGTTTTCCTTCTTTATTCCACATCTGTCCAGATGTACGAATCATCGCCGGCATAGAAGCGTCTACGATTACATCTGATGGAACGTGTAGGTTGGTAATACCTTTGTCCGAATTGACCATAGCCAAATCAGGCCCGCTCGCGATGGCAGCTTCAATAGCTGCTTTTACCTCTGATTCTTGCGGGTGTCCTGCAATCTTGCTATAGACCTCGCCCAAACCATTATTCTTATTAATGCCTAGCGTAGCAAACAGTTCACCAAATTGCGCAAAAACATCTGCAAAATACACTTCTACGATAGCACCGAATATAATAGGATCAGATACCTTCATCATCGTAGCTTTCAAATGAGCCGAAAGTAATACGCCAGTGGTCTTAGCTTCCTCAATAACATTCGATACAAAAGCTTTCAGTTTGTCCAAATTCATTACTGACGAATCAATCACCTCTCCTGCTTTTAAATTCGCCAGACCTTTTAGCTCTTTTACACTTCCATCCTCTCCTACAAATTCAAGCCTGAATTGTGTATCCGTATCTACAGTAAGCGACTTTTCCGTTGCATAAAAATCACCATCAGACATCGACGCAACTTTTGTTTTACTATCTGCCGACCATGAACCCATACTATGTGGATTAGTCTTAGCATAGTTTTTCACGGCTTTCGGGGCCCTACGGTCCGAATTACCCTCGCGTAAGACTGGGTTCACAGCTGAACCTAAAATTTTTGCATACGTTGCCTTAATTCCTTCTTCTTCCGCGTTGACGGGTGTATCTGGATAATTTGGCACATTATAACCTGCTTTCTGTAGCTCGGCAATTGCTCCCTTTAATTGCGGAATAGAGGCTGAAATATTCGGTAATTTGATAATATTTGCTTCCGGTTTAGTGGCTAACTGGCCCAATTCTGCTAATGCATCAGACACTTTTTGCTCTGGTGCTAAGTATTCCGAGAAATTAGCTAGTATACGTCCGGCTAAAGAAATGTCTCTTAATTCTACTTCGATATCAGCTGTTTTTGCAAAAGCTTGAACAATGGGTAAAAACGAATAAGTTGCCAATAATGGCGCTTCATCTGTCTTTGTGTAAATGATTTTGGATGACATAATTTTCTATTGAAATATACTTAATGTTCAATGAATTAATAAACCAGCCCTTAGGCAATGGTCTATCCTTTTAAAGTTCGCCTAAAGATACGGATTTGAACGCAAAAAAGGAAGTAAGATACAGCAGAGTCTGTTGTCCTTTTTTATTTTCGTGGCTTTTTCATCTTGATTTTTTTACCGGAAGCGGCTCCATTCTTATATCGCAGTTCCACCGGCACAACACCCGCTTGGATCATCCCTATTTTCTTGGCGGCTCCCTTAGAAAGGTCGATCATTCTTGATTTGGACGACGGGCCCCGATCATTGATCGTCACTACCACCTGCTTGCCGTTGTTCAAGTTCTTTACTGTCACCTTGGTGCCAAAAGGGAGGGTCCTATGGGCCGCCGTCATTGCGTTTTGGTTGAATCGCTCGCCACTAGCGGTGGTTCTGCCGTGAAATTTATCTCCATAGTATGAAGCGCGGCCTTGCTCCCGAACATCCCTGCCCGCCGTGCGTAACTTTGGTGAGCAGCTTGCAAGAAGCAAAATTGCCACGAAACATATATAAACAAAAGGTAGAATTCTTATAATTTTTCTTATGGATTTTTTATTCATTTCAACTTTCAGAACACTGCATTTATCAGATTTTACTGACTAATATACGTTTTTTAATGTACAATCTACGGAAGCGATAGGCTAAAGCACCTCAATCACCGTCCCGTCTTCCAAGGGATGCGAAACACAGATTAAGCAACGTCCATTTTCCACCTCCCTATCCGTTAATACCTCATTGTAATCCATACGTACGCTTCCTGAGGTACATTGCGAGATACAGGTGCTACACATGCCGGACTTACACGAATATGGTAGTCTAATTTTATGTTCTAATCCTACGTCTAATACAGTTTTATTGTACGGAATAACTAAATCATACTCCTTACCTTGAAGACGAAGTCTGACATTATACGACGTCATATCCACAGGTTCCTCTTCCTTCTCATCTTCGTCTTCCTCTTCTTCAGGAAAATGGAACGTTTCTCTCTTTATATGGTTGTCAGGGAATCCCATACCCAATAAGGTAAACCGCACTAAATCCATATAGAAAACGGGGCCACAAGTATAGAATAATACGTTGCCGTGTTCAGGCATTTGTTCCTTCACGATACGAATTAGATATTCCCTATTTAATCGTGCGTGCAAAAGATTTTTCGAACTGGAAAATATCCACACTATCTCTAGTCGGTTAGCGTACCGAGTTTGCCACTCCAACAATTCAGTGTAAAACACTGTACTTGCCATTGATCTATTGCTATACACAAGCACGACTTTAGTTTCGTCTTCAGCGATTAACACAGTTTTCAAAATAGAGAAAAGCGGCGTTATACCGACTCCTGCTGCAAAAAGAAACAATGTGCGATCTTTAGCTGTATCGGGTTCATAATAGAACAGCCCCTGCGGCTCAAGTACATTAATAATATCGCCTACCCTAGTCTGGTGATGCAATAAGCGAGAAATCTCGCCATTGTCCACTCTCTTTACGGTGATGGCCAGTGGTTCGTCAACATCGGGGGAGCTGCTAAAAGAATAGGATCTTCTAACCTCTCTTTCTCCGAATATAAAAGAGACAGTCAGAAATTGTCCTGCCTTGGGCTTTGGGTAACTACCTGATAAGTCGCTAAATATTAACGTAACGGTGTCATTGGGCTGATATATAATATTGGAAATCTCAAATTTATACATGTTATAAAAGTAGCTTTATTCTTGATAATAGGCAACTAGATAGCTTCTATGGGATATAAAAAATCCCGACAATAACCTGCCGGGATTATATTATCAATACGTAAATAGCATTAAAGTTTACGTTTAACTTCTACTTGTTCGTAGGCTTCCACAATATCACCTTCTTGTATATCATTGAAACGGTCGATATTCAAACCACATTCATATCCTTGGGACACTTCTTTCACATCGTCTTTAAAACGTTTTAATGAAGCTAGTTTACCCGTATGGATCACAACACCATCGCGGATGACACGGATATCATTGTTACGGTTGATCTTACCTTCTCGAACCATACATCCAGCAATTGTGCCCACTTTAGAAATTTTAAATGTCTCGCGAATTTCGACCTCTGCGACAATCTTTTCTTCAAACTTCGGCGCCAACATACCTTCCATAGCCGATTTTAGTTCATCAATGGCATCGTAGATAATTGAGTACAGGCGAATGTCGATTTGTTCGTTTTCTGCCAGCTTCTTAGCGCCCTGTGTTGGGCGTACCTGGAAACCGATAATGATTGCATCTGAAGCAGACGCTAATAATACATCGGATTCCGAGATAGCTCCCACCGATTTGTGAATAATATTAACTTGAATTTCGTCAGTAGACAGTTTCAACAAGGAGTCGGATAATGCTTCTATTGAACCGTCCACGTCTCCCTTAACAATAACATTCAGCTCTTTAAAGTTTCCGATAGCTAAACGACGACCGATTTCATCTAAAGTAATGTGTTTAGTAGCACGCATACCTTGTTCACGCTGCAATTGCAGACGTTTATTTGCCACTTGACGCGCTTCCGATTCACTTTCCATTACGTATAGCTTATCTCCTGCGGTAGGCGCACCAGACATACCCAAAATCTGTACCGGTACGGATGGCCCTGCCTCTTTCACGCGCTCACCGCGTTCATTCGTCAACGCCTTCACTTTACCCGAGTGCGAACCAGCAAGAATAGGATCTCCAACACGTAGTGTACCGCCCTGTACGAGTACAGTTGTGACAATACCGCGACCTTTATCTAATGCGGCTTCTATGACAGAACCTACGGCACGTTTTTTCGGATCTGCCTGTAGTTCTAACAATTCTGCTTCTAACAAGACTTTCTCCAACAATAAGTCGACGTTCTCTCCCGTTTTTGCCGATATTTCCTGGGCTTGGTACTTACCACCCCAGTCTTCTACCAAGATGTTCATACCTGACAATTGCTCTCTGATCCGATCCGCATTAGCACCCGGCTTATCTACTTTCGTAAAAGCAAAAACGATGGGAGAACCAGCCGCTTGAGCATGATTAATAGCCTCTCTTGTTTGCGGCATGACAGCATCATCCGCTGCAATAACGATAATAACGATATCCGTTACCTTCGCCCCACGTGCACGCATCGCTGTAAAAGCTTCGTGACCTGGCGTGTCCAAAAATGTAATTTTACGTCCGTCCTCCAAGTTCACAGCGTACGCCCCGATGTGCTGCGTGATACCACCAGCTTCGCCTTTTGTTACGTTCGCCTTACGGATGTAATCCAATAAGGAGGTTTTACCATGGTCGACGTGTCCCATTACCGTTACGATTGGCGCACGGGGGATTAAGTTTGCCTCGCTATCCGGCTCCTCTAATTCCGTAATCTCCTCATCCTCGGGCTTTATAAATTCTACTTGATAACCAAATTCATCAGCAACGATTGTTAAAGTTTCAGCATCCAAACGTTGATTGATGGATACAAACATTCCCAAACTCATACAGGTCGAAATGATTTGCGTAACCTGCACATTCATTAAATTCGCTAACTCATTTGCCGTCACAAATTCCGTAACACGTAGGATTTTAGATTGTGCAGCTTCCTCCATTGCAGCCTCTTCTGCGGAAAGGGCTATATCATCACGCTTCTGCCGACGTAATTTGGCACGCTGCGCAAATTTACCTGACTTACCAGCACCGCTTAGACGAGCCAACGTTGCCTTAATTTGGTCTTGAATTTCTTTTTCTGACGGTTCTTCTTTCGGTGTTTCTTGCTGACGCCCTTTTCCACGATGATCATGGCGTCCTTTTCCATGTCCATGTTGTTGGTTTCCTTGCCCTTGCCCTTGCCCTTGTCTTGGACCAGCTTGTCCGCCAGCTTTGTTAAAGCCAGTACCGCGATTAACATTTCCTTCGCCAGTACTTCTTTGTCCTTCTACGGCGTTTGGATTGACTGGTGTGTTCTTATTGGAACGTTTGCGCTTCCGTTTGTTATCATTGTTATGCGACGGCCCAGAGGACGAAGCAACAGGTTTACGTTCCACAGGAAGTTGAATCTTTCCAACGACTTTGGGGCCACTCAATGTTTCGGAGCGTGCTCTTATCACGTCCCTATGAGGGTTTTCGGATACCACTGGTTTTTGTTCTTGCTTTACCGGAGGTTTAATTTCTTCAATTTCTTTATTCATGTCAGCCGCAGGCTCTGCTTTTGTTTCTTGTTTTTGTTCCTCTTTCGGCTGCAGAACCTCCTTATCTTCTTTTTTAGATGTTATTTCCTGCTTAGGTGTTTCAGCTTTCGGCTGCTCCACCACAGGTTTAACTTCCTCTTTCTTCACTTCCTGTTCAACAGGTTTGGTTTCCGGTTCCGCTGTCTTCGGGGATGTTTCTTTTGCTACTTCCTCTTTCTCGGATTCTTTTTTAGGCTTGCCCCGTTTAAGGCTATTTAAATCAATCTTTCCAACTACTTTTAAGGGGCTAAGACTCGCTTCTTTTTCTTCGACGGCAGGTTCTTCCGACACGGGAGGCGTGGGCTCTGCCGCAACGGGCAAGCCAGTGTCCTTAATTAGGACTTCCTTAGGCGTTGCATTATCTTCTTCTTGAAAATCTTCTCTAGATTCCGTAGGATTCGCTCCACCTGTTCCAGCAGCCGACTCGTCACGACGAATTTTACCGATAACAATTTGTTTCGCTTCGTCTTTTACGATTTTGTCTCCTTGAAATTCTTTTAGAAGGACAGTATACATATCTGGGGACAACTTAGTACTAGGTTTTGATTCTACATCAAAACCTTTTTTAACCAAGAAGTCAACAGCTGTACCTATCCCAATGTTAAGTTCTTTTGCTGCCTTTAGCAAGTTTATGCTTTTTCCTTCTGCCATCTAATATTTACCTTCTATAATTTTAATACTACAAAAATATGTTTTTTTACACTGAAAAAACAATTTCAGCTCAATTGTTTTTTCAGCCTGCAGATACGGCGAAACCCTTATTCAAACTCAGCTTCGAGGATACGGAGAATCTCACGTATAGTATCTTCCTCTAAGTCGGTCCGTCTAACCAGTTCTGCTTCTGTGAGCGCTAAAACTGATTTCGCTGTATCAAGCCCTACACGTTTTAATTCATCGATAATCCAGCTGTCGATTTCGTCCGCAAATTCTTCGATGTCTACATCCTCTTCTACTTCGTCATTTTCTCTGTACACATCAATTTCATAACCAGTCAATTTACCCGCAAGTTTGATGTTGTGTCCACCTCTACCAATAGCAAGAGATACTTGATCCGGCTTTAAATATACAGCTGCCGTGTCGTTCTCGTCATCGATTTTAATTGAAGAGATACGTGCAGGGCTCAAAGCACGCGTAATATATAGCGTATTGTTTGAGGTGTAATTTATCACATCAATGTTTTCATTGCGTAATTCCCTCACGATACCATGTATGCGAGAACCCTTCATACCCACACATGCTCCTACAGGATCGATACGATCGTCATAAGATTCAACTGCAACTTTTGCTCTTTCCCCTGGCTCGCGAACGATTTTCTTAATCGTAATGAGTCCATCAAAAATCTCGGGCACTTCTAATTCAAATAAACGTTGTAAGAATTCAGGTGCGGTACGCGAAATAATGATTTTTGGATTACTGTTCATCATATCGACCTTCAGCACCACTGCACGAATACTATCACCTTTTTTGAAATAGTCGGCTGGAATCTGTTCGGTTTTGGGAAGGATTAGTTCATTTCCGTCCTCATCCAGTACTAATATCTCTTTCTTCCATATCTGATATACTTCTCCTATGACCAATTCACCTTCCCGGTCTTTATATTTTTTAAAGACTTCATCTTTTTCCAGTTCTAGTATTTTTGAAACCAGCGTTTGGCGTGCAGCCAAAATAGCTCGTCTACCAAAGCTTTCCAACGTAATTTGTTCAATATATTCGTCGCCAACTTCCAAATCCGGATCGTACCGACGCACATCCGATAATTCGATTTCCAAATCATCATCTTCGGAGAATCCGTCTTCCATCACTACACGTGTCCTCCAGATTTCCAAATCCCCGTTATCCGGGTTTACAATTACGTCTACGTTCTCATCTGTTCCAAAACGCTTGCGTATCATACTGCGGAATACTTCTTCCAATACTGTAATAACGGTCGGACGATCGATATTTTTGAATTCTTTGAACTCTTGGAAAGAGTCTATCAAATTGATATTGCTGCTCATTTTTATTTAAATGAAATTAACACCTTTATTTCTGTTATATTATCTAGGGGAATTTGCGCCTCCTGTATTACGGCTTTTTTTCCTTTTTCTTTTTTTACTTCTTCTATCACGACGCTTTTGTCGTTCACAGCGATCAGCTTCCCTTCTCTTTTCTCCCCTTCCAAACTATTTATTCGGACATTTCGTCCAATATTCTTTTGGTATTGCCGATGCAATAACAGCGGAGCGTCAATACCTGGCGAAGAAACTTCCAAACGGTAGGCGCGGTCAATTACATCTTCTTCTTCTAGATGGAAACCTACATGACGGCTAATTTGAACACAATCCTCGATAGCTATTCCATTGTCTCCGTCCATCAATATCTCCAAAAGACCACTGTTGTTCATTTTTATCCGCACAATAAACAAATCCGTCCGATCCGATATTTTTTCGGTTACTAGTTCGCGTACTCTTTCCTCTATTTGCATATCTTATTTCGATACGTGAATTAACTCTTTTCAATAACTGAATTAAAAAAGGGGGCATATGATGCCCCCTCTTATTCAGATTGTACAAAGATAAATATATTATTTTAAAAAACAAATAGCATTTATTTGTTATCTACAACAGATTTAATTGTCTTTTGCATTTGTGCCATCATTGAAGTTAACGTTTCCATCGTAGGTTCGGGACCGGGTTCAGGTAATTCAGTACTGATAAATGCCTTTGCTTTCCAAACCTCAATGATGTCTTCTGTACTTACCCAATACGGTTCGTACGTCTTGTTATCCGAAACGAGCTTCAACCCTTTCTCCTCTTTAAATTTGTACGCTATACGTTTGTATACTACACCGTCTTCTTTGGAAACCACAATATAGGTTTGATTGGGTTTAATATCGTGCCAGTTTTCAACGTACTCTCCAATGATAACACTTCCTGACGGAAGTGGCAACATCGAATCACCCTTGATCTCAAATGCACGATACGTTCCCTGCGCAAACATAGGAAGCGAAAATTTGGGCAGCGACGCAACATATTCAGGATCTCCATAACCATTTAAATAGCCTGCGCTGGCTTTAACCGGTACTAATTCAATGTTTTCCCGTTCGTTGCCATCTACAGTTATGCTTAACACCCGCAAGTTCGACGCGTTACTTTTGGGCTGAGGCCTCCATTTTTCGTCAATGATATCATTCGCGAGTTCATCCATAGTGAGATCATAAAATTGCGCTATTTTCCTTAGCAGCTCGTATTTTGGTTCTGCCCTATCTTCTTCATAAGCGCCCACAGACGCTCTTTTTATCTCGAGTGCATCAGCAAATTGCTGTTGCGTTAAACCTTTTTTCTTTCTCAAAAACTTAAGATTCGATGCGATATTTGACATATTTCTCTAAAAAATTTTTATTTACTAAATTAATTAGTATTATTGTGCCAATAAAATTAGTAAATAATAAACAGACAACCAAATTTATTAGTACATAATATCAATTGGCACATGGCAACACACATCGTATATATTATTACAGATAGTAACCGAGCATATTTAGAAGTTGGATATTGCACTGATATGCCCTCTCGTTTACAGGAGATACATCACGCATCTTCCTTCCTATTTGATGGGTCACCTAAACTAAGCAACGTGGTTTATATGGAAATCTTCCAAAGCAAAGAGAAAGCGCTTTCCTTCCGTGACACAATACGACGTTTCACCAGGATGCAGCGGGAAAAGCTTATCCGCCTAAAAAATCCGAACTGGCTTAATCTTAACACTTCATCCTACAGAAAGAGACTGACTAACGAAAAAGTCGTTGTTTATGCTTAGTGCAAAACAACGACCCTTGACAACAACCTTCCTTAAACATCAATCTACTTTCATGTCTCTTTATTGGACTACCAGCCTGGCATGAAGTTTAATCCAAACGTACCGAATTTCGTTCGCGACGACACAAAGGGTATTGCATAATACGGTTCCAAAATCATGGCGCCAAATAAGTTTACACGCATAGATATGCCGGCACTAAATACTGGCACGCGGTAGTTCCTATCATAAACATATTCTCCAGGTATGAGATCTCCGTTTTGATCACGGGCGGGCACTGTAGGTTTTTTATCTAGATTACTCACTATTTTATTTCCGCTATTCCAAGCTAAACCCGCATCAAAGAAAAGGTTCAGATCCGAAAACAACAAACCGGATTTTACTACGGCGAGTTGCTCAGGACCTGTAAACGGCAGGCGTACTTCAAAGTTACCTACCAACACCCGTGATCCCATTAAATCATCAAAAGAAATATTTCCAACGCGGTCACGACTTAGGTTGTCATAACCACGAACGAAAAACGGATAACCTATATAATTGCCGCGCAAGCGGTTTGCATCATCGCCCGAACGAATATAAGAGTAGGCCCGCGCTGCTATAGTTATGGGCTTAAAGCGCAGATAACGACGGACATCGACGTTGTACACCTGCATATTGATGTCACCGAAATATTGCCCCGCAGATACGCGATAACGGAACCCCTGTATTGGGGATGTCAAACCAAAAATAGAATTATCACCGACAAAAGCAGTACTGACCTGCTGCATAACGAGCGGATCTAGGCTAAAGCCCAATAAATCCATAGCTTCTTCGTTTGATAACCTTTGGCGATCTACAAAACCAAAACTGAAATAACTTTGACGCCATTTTTCCACGCTATAGCCGTAACGCGCCAATGCACCGCCGATTTCAAAGCGGTGATGCCTATTAAACGGATAGGCCACAAAAGCATCTAATTGCGTCTCAAATTGACGAATAATGTAGTCACTGAGTATCAATTCATCACCTCTACCCAAATCGTCCATTTCGTACGCCCGGAACCCGCTACGATACGGAATATGTGAAATCGAACCACCCCAATTCCAACGGCTTCGTTGATTCACATAGGCAACCTGTCCTCCAAAATCCTGTACCTCTCCGTTGATATTCAAAGTAGAATAGATCTGATTGTAACCGAGAATATCAGAGAAGATACCAAAAATACCACCCGCCATTCCCGCTCCGTAACGTGTACCGACAGTCATCCCAACGCCCGAATTAGCTAAATAGTCGAGCTTAAATTTCGAACGGTAAGGGATCGGTCTTATGAGCGCGGTATCAATCCGTCGATAAGCATTAAAACTTTGCAAATTTGTATTGACAATATTGACCCCGCGATCTACATTCGGCGGCAACATCGCCGCTGTGAAATCAGAAGCACTGGCATCTACCTCCTCAGGCTCAAAGTCTGACGCGTTTGCTTTATAGATACTGTATTGATTACCTTTAAAATACGAGTACACAATGTCATCGTTGTTCGATATACTCATGGCTGGTGAATACTCCGTAATACCACTGATGCCCGTAAAATAATCGGTAAGCCGTTCCACGGTCGCCTCATTTAATGAATAGCGAAACATATTGCGATAACCGTCTCCATTGGACAGGAAATAAATATAAGTCCCATCACCCGAAAAATGTGGATTCAAATTGTTTGCGCCTGGAAAAATATCGATGGTTTTAACTTTTTTCGTAGCCACATCGATCATCGCCATTCCCATAGGAATGTCGACAGAACGGGAAGCACTTTCGAACGACATTCTGTCTGTACTAAAAACAATAGTTTTTCCATCCGGTGAAAAGCTCGGTTGAAAATCGGAATACTTATCATTCGTCAATTGCTCCAGTTCTTTGGTCTTGAAGTTATAGACGTAAATATCACTCTGTCCTTCTTTCAGTCCTGAAAAGGCGACGCGGTCGCCATCAGGAGCAAAGCTGATGTTTGTAAATTCTACGATATCCCCCATTGCTTCGAGCGCAACCGTTCTTCCTGTTTGCACGTCAATGATCATCAACTTGTTTTTCCCTTCACTGAACACACTGAAAGCAAAATATCGGCTATCCGCTGAAAAGTCTCCCGCCGATTCCAAATAGCTGAATTCGTCGATGTCTTTGTTAGTTGTTCGACTCCCGAGCTTCCGTAGGATCTTGCCGGTTTGAGTATCTGCCAAAAAGAGATCGATGCCGAAAAGATCTTTCTCAGACATAAAGGCGACTAAACGCCCATCGGACGAAATCGCCGGCGCTACGTTCATACGCCCTCCATTTGCTGCAGTAATTAACGCCTGACCAATAGGACGGGAAGTAGTATCTTTATTTAGGGCTTTAAAAGTAGATTCCATCGTATTTCGCCATAGCGTTGACATGGTCTGTGCGTCGTAACCAAAAACGCGACGTATCCCCATCTCATAACCGTATTTAGCCGTTTCCATAAACATCGGCATGATGACGGTGTCTCCGTAAGTAGCTCCAATATAGGCCAAAAACGCTTGTCCATAACGGTAAGGAAAATAGTTAAACGATTGTTCCGTCAGTTGCTTTAACGACGGGATATCATTACGAGCGTATGCGTCGCGCATCCACATCGCTGTAAAAGCGTCTTTCTTTCCTATAGATAGGTATTCCGCCATTCCCTCCACCATCCATAAAGGAATATTACCCACATTCTCCAAACGCGTGGTATCTCTTCCTTCCATCAACATACGGAATTGGAAAGCATGGACCATTTCGTGCCCCAACACGTGTCTCGTTTGATGGTTAATTTGCATGATCGGCATTACTACGCGCTGCTTAAACGCTTCTGTCACACCTCCCGTACCGACAGATATTTCACCAGATATGGCGGTCGTTTGTTGAAATTCCGGATGATTGTTATAAATAATAAGCGGATTTTTACGTAAAAATGTATCCTGAAAAACTTGCTGGTGCATGTTATACCATACTTCTGATTCTTTCGCCAACCAGGTCATCATACTATCGTTTTTAAGATAGCTGTACATTTCAAAATGAGGCGTTTCTTTCACATCGAAATCCAGCTTCTTGTAACGCATTTTATTTTGTCCGAAATACTGTGCCGAGGCAATATGAGGCATAAGCAATAATACCACCATTGCTACAATAGCCTGCTTGACTCCCATTGAGCACCCCTTAGCATGCATTCCTGTCCTTTTTATCTGTTTTTTAATCGTCCGACATGGAGATAAATATTTCATAATTAAAGATTAGTCTTTTCAAAAATACAAATTATCTTTCTATTTCGTTTATTTCTGTCTCTTCTGATGATTCTACTTCCGGCAATATTAATAAGTTTTCTGCTTGTTCATCTTCTTCCAATACCGTACTATCACTTTGCACCTCTACGCGGATCCGTGGGCTGGGACAGTTGTATTTCTTCTTAATCGCTACCTTAGGATCTGGAAACTTACCTTTTGTGACACCTAATTCTGGTCGCGTATATAGCGTTTCCATAAATGCGGCGTATATTGGTAAAGCCGTTTTGGATCCCTCTCCCGTTTGGGAGTTTTTAAAACGAATGCTTTGCTCATCACACCCAACCCAAACACCTGCGACCAAGTCTTTTGTCACGCCCATATACCATCCATCAACGTAATCAGAAGAAGTGCCCGTTTTTCCTCCGATCTGATTTTCATGACCGAAAAGGTCCCATTCCCATAGCGCTTGCGATGTTCCCCCTGGTTCTTCTATTGTACCGCGCAGCATATAGGTCATTAACCACGCGTTCTCCGGGCTTATAACCTGCTCTTCTTTTGTTTTGAAAGATGCTATCCGCTTTCCTTCACTATTATAAATCTCGGAAACGAGAACCGGCTCCACCCGCTTTCCCTCATTCACAAATGTCGCGTAAGCATTCACCATTTCAAATACCGATACGTCATTTGAGCCAAGTCCCACCGATGGCACGGATTCCAAATGGCTCTCAATCCCACAGCGATGCGCCGTTTCCACGATTTTATTCCAGCCCACGTCCTTTGTTATCTGCGCTGTGATCGTATTTAAAGAACGAGCCATTGCCCAACGAAGCGACATATTACGATAAGAAAAACTCCAATCCGCATTTTTGGGTTCCCAAACCTCTTTTTCGCCTTGTTTATTTACAAAGTCTAGGCGTACAGGTTTATCTTCGTATTTATCACAAGGTTCCATACCATTTTCCAACGCTGTCAAATAAACAAAAGGTTTAAACGTAGAGCCTGCTTGCCGTTTTGCCTGGTTTACGTGGTCGAATTTATAGTAACGATGATTGATACCTCCTACCCATACTTTAATCTCCCCATTGTACGGGTCCATAGCCATCATCCCCGTATTCAACATGCTTACGTAATGTTTCAGTGAATCCATGGTGGACATCTCTACTTTCTTATCCCCTTCCCAAGTGAAAATGGTCATTTCCTTAGGTCTATGCATAATTTGGAATACCTTTTCTTCGTCATTGCGATATTGCTTCATCAGCGACGTATAGACAGGCAATTTTCGCGCTTTCTCTTCCAAAAAACCCGAAATCACGGCTCCACTTTTATCTCGCCATGGCTCTTCGTTTCGCCACGTGTTATCCAATCGTTCTTGCAACCCTTTCATCTGTTTGGTTACTGTTTCTTCTGCCAACTGCTGCATGCGAGAATCGATTGTTGTATATATCTTTAAACCCGCTGTATAGATATCAACATCATGCTCCTCACTCCATTTCTCCAGCCATTTTTCGACAGCCGCACGCAGATAAGAATCATTCGTTCCGCCTCTATCAGGGTTGTTAACATTCAAATCTAATGGTTCTTTGGCGAATGAAATATACTGCTCCTGGCTGATATATCCTTCTTTTTGCATCTGTTTTAACACGACATTCCTACGCTCTTTTGATTTATCCGGATTACGGATAGGATTATAAAGCGTCGTCCCCTTTAACATACCTATCAGTACAGCAGCTTCCGTAGCAGATAACTGATTGGGTTGTTTATTGAAATATCGTAACGAAGCAGATTTAATACCGTAAGCGTTGTTACTGAACGACACGGTATTTAGATACATCGTGATAATCTCCTTTTTATCGTATTTGCTTTCCAGTTTATAGGCAGTCATCCATTCTTTAAATTTCGTAACCACCAAACGCAATCCCGGAATCCCTCCTAGTAAACCTTGGGACTGGTGATATCGGGTTCGATAGAGGTTCTTGGCAAGCTGTTGCGTAACAGTACTCCCTCCACGCTTATCGCCTCTCAATGTAGACAAAGCACTAGAAAACAAGCCAATAAAATCCACACCATTATGTTTATAAAAACGAACATCTTCCGTGGCTATCAGCGCATTCAAAATGTTTTCTGAAATGCTATCATAGCCCACTGGGTCTCTATCCTCCTCAAAGTACCGACCTATTAATACGGAATCCGCGGTGTATAGCTCTGACGAAACATGAAGTGTTGGCAGTACAATATCTTTTTTGGTTGGGGAGTATCCGAATAACCATAGGAAGTTTAGCTGCACAGCACATACCAATACAATAAGGCTATAGACCGCTATCAAAAAGTAACGGACAACTTTGTTTTTAACCCTTTTAAACATACGGTAAATATGGAAATTGTTTTTCTAAAAAAAGCTATACAAAATAAAAAAACGGATCGTGGTTTTTGAAATTAACGTATTTTAACACTTAATGCATCCATGTAAATTTCACGGGGATAGCTGTTGGCCCTCAATAATTATACCTAATTTAGGTTAGTGAAAAACGACGAACTTTAGTTTTCTGATTTATTTAAGTATTTTTACCCATGCAAAAGAAGCATAGCGCATGTTAAAGCAGACACTACAGCAAAAATTATTACAGAAACTCTCGCCGCAACAGATTCAGTTCATAAAGCTGTTACAGGTACCTACAGTCTCTCTCGACGCTCGCATTAAGGAGGAGCTAGAGGAAAATCCTGCTTTGGAAGATGGAAGTTTGGCAAACATGAACGATCCCGTTGAGGAGTACCCAGACCACGATCCGGACGAGAACTTTGAAAGCCAGGACAACGATTTCGACGAAGAATTTAGTGTAGACGAATATATCCAAGAAGATGACTACAATGATTATTCCACAAGTTATGGAAATGATGATGATGATGACAGAAAGGAGATTCCAATAGCTGTCCAAGATTCGTTTTTCGAGTTATTACAAAATCAGTTAGATTTACTTGCTTTATCAGATAAAGATTACCTCGTCGGCCAACAGATCATCGGTAGCCTGGATGATGATGGTTATTTGAGACGTCCGATACTTTCGTTGATCGATGACCTTGCTTTTTCCCAAAACGTGATTGCAGAAGAAACAGAAGTAGAAAGTATATTGAAAGTAATCCAGGATTTCGAACCCGCAGGTATCGGAGCACGTGATTTACAAGAATGTTTACTTATACAACTACGTAAAAAAGATCAAAACAACCCCATTATAAATCAGGCTATTAAAGTGGTTGAAAATTACCTCGACGAATTTACCAAAAAACATTATGACAAGATTGAGAAGCAATTGGGGGTAGATTCGGAAGAACTCAAAGATATCATCAACGAGATTCTAAAATTAAATCCCAAACCGGGTGATTCAGGAGCCTCAACGAATAAACAACTCCATATTATTCCCGATTTCCATATCACGAACAACGATGGCATACTCCACTTGACGCTCAACGGACGAAACGCTCCGGAACTCAGGGTGTCTCGAAATTACCAAGAAATGTTCGCCCATTACGAAAAAGCCGAAAAAACGGATAAAAAAATGAAGGAGGCGGTGCAGTTTGTCAAACAAAAGCTGGATTCTGCTAAATGGTTTATAGATGCTATCAAACAACGGCAACAAACGTTATTGAAAACCATGAATGCCATCATGGAATACCAATATGATTATTTCCTTACGGGAGATGAACGACTCCTTAGACCCATGATACTAAAGGACATAGCCGATAAGATTGAAATGGATATTTCAACTGTATCTCGAGTCGCTAACTCTAAATACGTACAGACTGAATTTGGGACCTTTCTACTAAAATCTTTCTTTTCTGAAGCCATTCAAACAGATTCTGGGGAAGAGGTGTCTAACAAAGAAGTAAAGAAAATACTAGAAGAATGCATTGCCAATGAGGATAAACACAAACCGTTGGCGGACGAAAAACTAACAGAAATTCTAAAGGAAAAAGGATATACCATTGCACGGCGCACCGTCGCCAAATATCGGGAGGCAATGAATATTCCGGTAGCAAGATTAAGAAAGGAGCTTTAGGCGTATTTTTTAATATGTAAAAAGTTATGTTATGGGTAGTTATACAGATAGAGAAACTCATATAAATGGACACTTACAGGGATTTTCCAATAACAAGAAAATCCCTAAAGTTATTGAGCAATTGGCCCTCAAGGCATTGTCTTATTATCCAGAACTCGAAAATGCACACATTCGATTTGTATTTAGCCGAAAACTAAAGAAATCGGTAATGGCGGCACGCCCGGTAGTAAATACCCTCTTACAATCCCGCAACAAACGCGCATACGCTATCTTAATCAGCCCGGTATTTAAGCTTACCCAAAGTATTGAACCCATCCATCATCTACCGGAGGAGGTCCTGATTGGATGGCTTGGCCACGAACTTGGTCATATTATGGACTACGAACAGCGAACGGTGTGGGGTGTCGCAAAATTTGGTCTGTTGTATTGGCTATCTAAACGATACGTACGCAAAGCAGAACGCGTAGCGGATACGTTCGCTGTCAACCGAGGTATGGCCTCCTATCTTTTGTCTACCAAGACATTCATCCTAGGACATAGCGAGTTATCTACGCGTTATAAAGAAAAAATCGCTCGTCTCTACCTTTCTCCAGATGATATTGTTGAACTCGTATCTGAAATGGAAAAGAAGACAATACCGGAAAAAGAGGAGTTTTTAACCAACGAAGTAGCACTAATGCAGCGCAACCGCGAAGAAGAGACTGGCTAACTATGTTGTACACATATCACAAGTTAGCGATAAATGCTTCGAATTCCTCAAAATCCTTCTCATTCATCACACGCGGTATTTTAGTCTGCCCACCCAGCTTTTTATAATTTTCGCTCCATTGATAGAAATGTGTTATTGGTATAATCTCCACTTCCACACCATCTAGGGTCTGACGCCTAGCCACCGCGTAGTTTTTATTAGCTGCTTGCAATTCGTTGTCAAGTGTGTTCACAATGTCATTGGCAGCCCAATCTCCGCCTTCCGCTCCGAGATACCATTTATTGATACTGCGACCTCCTCGGCGAATAGAAGCGACCGTAAACTCCCCAATCTCCAAACCGAACAGCTCTTGTAGTTTTTGGATTGCAAGGTTCATTTGATGTACAGAAAGCTGTTCGCCGACCACATTGAGGAAATGCTTCGTACGTCCGCTTATAATGATCTCCGCGCGCTCTTTATCTTTCACAATAACAGTATCTCCAATCATATACCGCCAAGCACCCGATACAGTAGAAATTAATAATACATATTCAACACCCTCTTCCACCTCTCGAATCGTCAACGCGGACACGCTTTGCTTTACACATCCTTCCTCATCCATATTGTCTGGCGTGAAGGGCACAAACTCGAAGAAAATCCCATTGTCGACAATAAGAGCCATTGCCTCGGTTTCCGGTCGCTTCTGCGTTGCTAAATACCCTTCTGATGCTAAATAGGTGTCGATATAGGTCATAGGCTTGGCAAACAATTTTTCAAAACTTTTTCGGTATGGCCCAAAGGCCACTCCGCCTGTACTGTAAACTTGTAAGTTGGGCCAGATATCGTGTATCGTATCGACCTTATTGTAACGTACAATTTCTTTAATCAAAATTTCCGACCACGAGGGAATTCCGGTCATACTGCCGATATCCCATTTCTTTGCCTCGTGGACTATCTTATGCACACGTTGATCCCAATCTTGGGTGGCCGCTATTCTCCTACCCGGCTTATAAAACCTTCGAAACCATAAAGGTAAGTTGGCAGCAGATATACCGCTGATTTCGCCCTCTAGGAATCCGTTGTGCTCAACCAGCTGTGTACTACTCCCGAGCATCATAATATCTTTCTCAAAAAAATCTCCCGGAAGACCAAAATTCTTTAAACTTAATATCTGCTGTATACCCGCCTTTTTAATAGAATTCAACATATCATCAGTTACGGGAATGGCCTTACTGTTGCTAGTAGTCCCACTACTCATGGCGAAATAGCGCTGTCCTCCTGGCCATGTCACATTCTCATGGCCCTTGTGCAGATAGTGCCACCATTCGGTATGCAGCTTATCATAGTCAAATATTGGAACCACACGTTGAAAACATGCGATCGTATTGGAATCGGCAAGGATATCACCGAAATTATATTCCCTCCCAAAAGCCGTGTTTTGCGCCATTTCCAACATGTTCAATAAGACCTGTTTCTGAGCTTCCCAAGGTGCTGAATCCCTATTAATTAAACCATTTACATCGATTGCTCGTTTAATTATTTCTCCAATGATAGCCATAATATATTTATTTCCCTCACACTGATAAATTGCCTTCCGTTGCATCGAAGGTCATAAACCACAGATAATCTTCGTTATCCACATGTAATACCGTCATGGATCGTACTGACAGAGACACGCCTGTTCGGATAGCACTGCAAAAAAACAAGTTTTTACTTCTTTTACTCTTGCCCTGACTTTCTCTAAGGCTTTCATACCATCAAGATCAAGGGTTTTCTCTTCTTTTTGCCCCATATTACGTTTTATTTTACTGTTTCAATCTTTTCACAACAGATCAGCAATCTGTCAACGATATACTAACATTAGAACAACACAACTTTAAAAGAGTTCTTTTTAAACTTCTCCACTTTATTTTTACATTTTAAAGAACGGCGAGATATTTTTGTGACGCTGAAAACTAAAAGATGCAGAAAGACAAAAATATTTACTAAGTTAACACCATTGATGAATCATTATAAAATGACAAACGAGAAAGCTCTTCGTTACCTCTTAGCAGGTATTGCTAGCCTGGCAGTGGTCCATGCATTGGGTAGGTTTTCTTTTACGCCTTTGTTACCTTATTTCATCCGGGACAATATGTTAACTATATCGCAAGGGGCTGATTTAGCGACTGTCAATTATCTGGGTTATTTGATAGGAGCCTTATTAGCCGTCCGTTATTCGGGACCAAAATTTATCAAGAAATGCCTAGTAATAGGCCTTTTGGGAAATGTATTGGTAACCATAGCACAATGTTTCGTCCCGCAATTTGAGTCCTTATTGTTGCTACGCTTTTTAAATGGCATCACCAATGGGATCGTATTTGTTTTAGCACCGGCTTTACTGTTGGAGTGGTTCATCACGAACAACAAACCTCAATTAAGTGGTTTAGTATATTTTGGTGTGGCTGGCGGGTTATTGGCAGGCGGGTTATTAGTGGATTCGACCGCAACTTTTTTTCAAGCGGAACAACGTTGGATCCCAGTAGCTATTATTTCCTTGTTATTAGCAACTTACAGCATTACACAGTTCGTAAATATTCAAGTGGAAAGGCCCGACTATAAAGACAAAGACCAACGATTGACACACAATAGCGCACTTTTCGACCGACGGAGCACACCACTATTTCTTTCTTATATCGGCGCAGGTCTGGGTTATATCTTACCTATGACTTTTCTTCCTACGCTCGCCCACGACATGATGTCAGAGGATAGTATATGGATAACAAATGTCTGGGCTATCACGTCCTTTTCATGCTTGATTTCCATCCCTGTATGGAACTGGATCGGGCATCGATTTGGAGACCGATTTGCTCTGATCTATACATATATATTGCAAGCGCTGGGAGTAGCCTCCGTATTGCTAAACCCATCAGGAACCGGCGTAATCGCATGCGCAATTCTAGTAGGTAATGGATTTTTAGGATCGGTTATGTGTACGCAACGATTAGCAAGGTATTTTCAACCACATCAGGGACCGAGATTGTCCGCTGCGCTTATTGCCATTTACGCCGGATCACAATTAATAGGCCCGTGGCTTGCTAAGTTGTGGATTGAGCATGGAGGTACTTTACTGCAAAGTTTTGTCGTAGGACTGGGAGCTTTCATCTGGGGGTTATTCTGGACATGGCGAACACCCAAAACGTAAAATTATCTGTAAACACGTAAACATTCATTTTTTTACATTTCTTCGAATTATATATTAAACCTCTACTAACCCCCATAGAATTGCACCTAAGTAATAATGCGGTGATATGGAGGTAATTCCAATTCCCGAAAAATAACTTATTATTCATCCGCGCAAAAAACGGAAGTGGAAACAGGATGAGTTATATGCCTATTCTTATTGGAAAGCTGGTGTAGCAGAAGAAAAATCGGCCACCGATCGCCGCCAAGAAAGCGTACTGGGCTAAAAAGAACCTTTTTATCAAAGTATTGTTCTTACTAATAGAACAACGTAAAATACTATGAGAGCTATTTGGACTGGAGCAATAGGATTCGGATTAGTTAATATCCCCGTTAAAATATATAGTGCTGTACAGAGCAGTTCCCTGGATTTAGATATGTTAGATAGAAAAGACAAATCGAACATCAAATACAAGCGCGTTAACGAGAACACCGGCAAGGAGGTTAAGTGGGAAAATATTGTTAAAGGCTATTTGTTAAAAGATAAATATGTCATTTTGGAAGATTCAGATTTCGAAGAGGCCAGTCCCGAAAAGAACAAAATGATAAATCTACATTCTTTCGTTAAGATGGATGAAATAGATAGCATTTATTTTGATACACCCTATTACCTCGAGCCTCAAAAAGGAGGAACGAAAGCTTACCAACTTCTTCTCAAAGCACTTGAAAAAAGTAAGACCGCCGGATTGGGTTCTTTTGTCATGCGTAACGTCGAACATCTTGCCATCGTGAAACCCTACGAGAATATGCTGTTACTCAACAAAATTAGATTTGAGGAAGAGATCCGGGCAACGGATGAACTAAGCTTACCGGGCAACACCCGGTTAAAAAAAGAGGAAATGGATATGGCTCTCCAACTGATTAAACAGCATAGCCAACCTTTTGATATATCAAAACACAAAAATGAGTACACCAGTGAATTATTGAAAATTATTAAACAAAAAGCGAAAGGGAAACATACTTCTATTCGTAAGATGAAAGTGGAAAACACGAAATCCACAGACTTATTGAATAAATTAAAGGCTAGTTTAGCCTAAAGTTCAGCAAGCACCTGTTTTATATTAACCGCACTATCCCATAGCGTTGCCCACGGATCGTCAAGCTCTTTTACGCGTTTTAATGTTGTCTTGATATTATAGTCCGCTATACGCAATTTGGGCGTTAATTCTTCCCATCGCAAAGGTGTACTGACGGTTGCTCCTTCTTTGGGCCGCAGGGAGTAAGGTGCCGCGATCGTCTGCCCCCTCCTATTCTGCAAAAAATCTAGGTAAATCATTCCTTTTCTTTTTTTTGGATCGCGTACCAAGCTTGTCGTATCGGGATGTCTCTCTTGAACCATTTGAGCGACCAACTCAATAAAATCCCGCGCAACCTCGTATGTATACTTCTTATTTAAGTACACATAAATATGGAATCCCGTAGACCCGGAAGTCTTTAAAAATGCCGATACTTTCAGTTCTTCAAAGATTTCATGTGCTGTCTTTGCTACCTGTATCAGTTCTTGAAAATCAGCTCCGTTTGGATCCAAATCCAACACAGCAAAGTCTGGATACTCCGGCTTTTGATAAGTAGAAAGCCAAGGGTTAACCTCAATAGATCCCAAATTTGCAATATAAAGAAGCGTCGCTTTGTCGTTACAGACGATGTAGTCTGTCTCTTTTCCGGTGCTCTCCGAATGTATCGGAGCTGTTTTTACCCAACTTGGGATATTATCGGTGTCCACATCTTTTTGAAAAAAGCCCTCGGCTGTGATGCCATTGGGAAAACGATGCATCGATATTGGTTTATTTTTGATAAACGGAAGTATGTGATCCACCATTTGTTCATAATACGCAATCATCTGACCTTTGACATAATGTTCTTTTGGCCAATATACCTTGTTTAAATTGGTCAGCTGCACCTTTTTACGACCGATCGTTATTACATCGTTATTTTCTTCGTTTTTCATGGGATCCTCCTTTTCAATTTCTTCGGCATCTTTATCCTGCCGCAAGCCTTTAAATACCGGGTGCCGTAAATGGTTGTCGGTTGTCCATTCGCTATAATACACTTCACAGACCAATACGGGCTGTAACCAGGTCACTTCCTTTTCTTTCGCAACCGCCACGTCTTGGTCAAATGGTTTGTGCGCGTTCTCATGCTGCTGCATTGCGGCGTATATATCTTTAAGGTTCTTCGCATTGAAACCTGTACCACAGTTGCCGATATATACGAGTTTCCCCCCGCGATACCGACCGAGCACCAAGGCGCCAAAAAACAATCGACTCCCTTGCGGTGATGTATAACCACAGATCACAGCTTCCTGGCTATTCCGCAGCTTGAATTTTGTCCAGGAGCTACTACGTTTACCTTGTAAGTAGGTGCTATCGACGTCTTTCGCGATAACTCCTTCCCATTGTTGCTTTTCAGCCCTCGCTTTAACTTGTTGGGCTGTACCTTCTACGATCTGCGTTAACTGAACAATTTTAGGTTTCTTAAGACGACGAAATAACAGTGCGAGTACCTCTTCACGCTCTTTAAGAGCATAATCCGTCACATAATCGTCTTCTAAACGGAGTATATCAAAGATATAATAGCGCAATCGAAGATGACTCGGGATAGGCTCACCACTAGCGATCAATTGGAAATGTGGTTTCTTATATTTATCCTCTATGACAAGTTCTCCATCCAGCCACGCATGCCTATCCAAAGAAGCTAGTTCTGTTACCAGCGATGGAAACAAAGGGTTCATATCTTTCCCGTTTCGGGAATGAAGTTGGACACCTGCCTCGTTCCGGATAGCCAAAATGCGGAACCCATCGTATTTTTTTTCATACCGCCAAGCTGTTCCTTCAGGAAGATGTTCTGCTAATTTTGCCAACATGGGTTTAGGGAAAGGAAGCTCTTTCTGGCTGTGAGCTTTTTTTTCTTTTTTAAATTCGACGCCGGCTTGCTTAACCTCTTGTCGTACGCTATCTTCACTATTGTACGGTTCATCCCATGCGTACCGGTCTTCATGTTTTATGAGTAACCAGGCATTCTCCTCCTGCCCTTTCATCCGTACCAATGCAAATTCACCACGAAGAATATGGCCTTGTAATTTGAATTTTAAGGAACCTTTCTCTAAGTCCTGCAAAAATTCTTTTGCGTTCTTTGCTTCAGTAAACTCATAATATCCCGAATCAAAAATAGTGACTACTCCTGCACCGTAATTGCCTTTTGGAATAATTCCTTCAAAAGAAGCATAATCTATCGGATGGTCTTCGACTTGCATGGCCAACCGCTTATCTTTAGGATATAACGACGGCCCTTTCGGAACAGCCCAGCTCTTTAACACGCCGTCCAGTTCCAAACGGAAATCATAATGTAAGCGAGAAGCATGATGTCGTTGTACGACAAACCGTAACTTTTTTTCCTGATTATCCGTTCGCTTACTACTGCCCTTTGGTTCTTGCGTTTGTTTAAAGTCCCTTTTCTTTTTATAGTCTGCGAGCTTCGCCATATCCTGTCTTTTTTATTGAAATAACACGCTCATCTCCCTAAGGTTTTAAAGATCTTCTACAGTAGCAGGATAAGTGAGAAGTTCGATCATGGTTTGTGCTGTAGATGCCGCGGATAAAGGATTTTGGCCCGTAATAAGCTGTCCGTCCAATACGACATGCGGACTAAAGGGCAACTTGGCTGCACTAAAGTCTGCCCCATACTCTTTCAGTCGTGATTCCAATTCGAATGGAATATTGTTGTGCCGCATGACCAAAGTTTCTTCCGTATTGGAGAATGCTGTAAGCTGCTTACCGATTAGGTAGCCCGGATAAAGGTCCGCTAGCGGAAGTAGTGCGGCCGGCCCATGACAAACTGCTGCAATAGGTTTATCTTCTTTTACAAACTCCAACAACAATTGGCCCACTATCGGATGGCGCGCTAAGTCCCATAGTGGACCATGGCCACCGGAAATAAACACGCCGTCAAAAGCGCAAGCGTGCATATTTTCCAGTTTTAGTGTATTTGCGAACTGCTGTCGAGCCGCCTCATCACTTAGATAACGTCTGTTTGAAGCTGTGATATGTTCCGTCAGTTTGCTCATTGGGTCAACCGGGGGCTCGCCTCCTAATGGGCTAGCCATCGTCACTTTAAAACCAGCATCGACAAACGCGTAATAAGGATCCGTCATTTCACCTAACCACACTCCTGTTCTAGAATCTGTTCCATCCATCCGCTCGTGGGACGTGAGCATCAGTAATATATTGAATGTCAATGTCATTTATTTATTCGTAATATTCTGTGTCAAAAGAGAACACAGTTTCGCCAACATATGATCTAATGATGAATTAAGGTGTAGCTGGCGGTGGTGTAGGAGGCAACACAGAATCCACACTATCTCTTATCGTCGTATCTGTAGTCGATCTCCCATTTCTGTAATTCTGGTCTCCCATTGTATCTCTTCTGTCAATCGAGTCGGAGTTTTCACTTCTATTGCCACCACATCCGGTGCCTAGCAGGCCACACATAAGTGTAAAAAAAACAATTCTTTTCATAGCTGTACAATTTATTATAAACTTAGTATATTATTTAAACCAGTTGTATAACAATAAAATACCTACTATAGTTGCCCCTAAGGATAATTTAGGTATTTATACATTTCGATTAACCGAAATACACGTATTTCGCGTGGTTATAGTGAAAAAATCTTGTCTTAGGTCAAGTATCTTATTCAAAAAAATTGATATTATTGTAAAGGATACCTATTTATCAATACAGAATATTAACATTAAAGTTCGAATCCTTATGAAAAAAAACATGGCACACTTCGCTTGGACGGCAACACTTTTTGCCGTTCTACTGTTGGATAATACAAGCGTAAAGGCGTATGGTACGGGAAAAAGTGTCACACCTTCTAAACAGGCTATTCCTGTCTCGGAATACATCGTCGAACCAGACAGCAGTCGTGATATTCAAAAACTACTTACGCATTACAACCAGACTGCCGTAAATTTAAAGACCAGTGTGTCGGGACTTACTGAAGAACAGCTGCACTTTAGTCCGGGAGAAGATCAATGGTCTATCAGCCAATGTATAGAGCACATCATTTTATCAGAGCCACTGATTTTTGAAATGTTCAAACAAGCGATTTCAAAACCTAACGTATCTAAAAATTCTCAAAAACCGGGTAATACTGACGAAGAAATCCTCAATAGTATGACAAATAGGAATGAAAAACATCAAGCTCCTGAAATACTTAAACCGACTGGAAAATACAAAAATGTAAATGAGGCCTTAATGGCCTTTGAAAACGGACGAGCCTCGATAATCGATTATATAAAAAATGCAGATATAGACGCTTTACGGAGCCATGTTAGCCAAAGCCCAGCGGGCCCAGTAGACGGTTACCAGAGCTTATTATTCATCACGACGCACTCTGATAGACATATTCTACAGATCGAAGAAGTTAAATCGCACCCTGATTACCCAAAAAACAAATAAAACTAGACGATCGAATGAAATGGTAAGAGTATGCCGTTTTACACGTATTTCATAATAGATTATAATCGGTTAGGTGAAAATACCGGAGTTCTCGCTCCGGTATTTTTTGTTTATGCTTTATTGGAATTATCGTAAACTTTTCTAAACATCTATTTAACTACGCTGTTTTATATACAGGCTACATGAATATAATAGGACGATTTTATTCCTATTTGGAATCTTCCTACGAAGAAACGTTTAAACGTAAATCAATGCATTCATTAAATATAACTATTATGCAGACAATCGATTTGAAATTACTGAAAGAATTGACGGCAATCCAAGATGAACCTTGTATCTCGATTTACATGCCGACTCATCGCGTACATCCCGCAAATGCGACGGACCCCATCACCTTCAAAAATCTTTATAAAAAGACGCTCCAGTATATCAAGGACAACGAGCTCGATCAGCATCAAAAAATAATCCAACCGTTGGAAAAACTCATAGACGACAAAGCTTTTTGGGATCATAACGCGCAAGGACTTGCTATTTTCGTATCTTCGCGAGATACCCTAATTTTACGTTTACCTGAAAAAGTACAAGAAATAACCTGCGTGGCCGACTCATTTTGTATAAAACCGCTGTTTAAGCTATATCATGAAAACCAACCTTATTATCTCTTAGCGCTAGCGTTGGATGATGTTAAACTTTATGTGGGGGACAAATACCAAATTCAAGAACTGGAAATAAAAGACAAGGTGCCTACCAGCATGAAAGAAGCATTAGGCAAAGAGCTCACCAACAACCACTTGCATGGAAATGTTGTAGAAGGGGCTGGGCTTCATGGCTACATGGAAAAAAGTCAAGAAGAAGATATTGATATGAACCGATTTTTTAGAAAAGTAGATCAAGCTATTCTAGAACACTATCCTATGCCTCACGATGTTCCTCTTTTGGTGGTCACATTACCTGAGCATCTAAATCACTTTATACGTATTAGCAAACATCACAATTTTTCGCCAATCCATATAGAAATAAACCCGCACTCCCTAAGCAAAACAGCTTTACTAGAAAAGGTACAGGAAGTCTTTGACAAAATACGCGAGAAACGAAAAGAAGAACTTTTAGAACGGTACCAACTTGCATTATCCGAAAACTTAAGTAGTTTGGATATTGGCGATGTGGTAAGAGACGTTATAGACGGTAAAGTGGAAGTGCTTTGCATCGAAAATGGTAAATCTATCGACGGTCATATTGATATGCAAAAACGTGATATAGTAACAAATAATGGACGGCATACCGATGTAATCAACGAGCTAGCATGTTTGGCGTTTAATTATGGCGGCAGCGTAATTGCACTTGACACAGAAGAAATGCCATCTGAAACAGGTATTTTCACTATTAATCGTTATCAATAGCCCGACATCCTGATAAGCACTCTCTAGCGGAGACAATGATGATGTAGCATCCCTAATCAAGGTATAATTAAGCCATTAAAAGGTCTTGAAGAGAAACTTCAGGATCTTTTTACCATGGCCCTACTATAAACCCCTTACTTCCCGATACAAAATTTACCGAAAATCGTCCCCAAAATATCCCTATCGACATCGATATCTCCCGTTATACTAGATATATGTCTCAATGCTTCCCGTACATGGTGAGCAAGTAAATCACCTGGAAGACGCATACCTAGTCCTTGTTCCACTTGTTCGAGCGCGTTAAAGGCATGCTCTAGCGCTTCGACGTGACGGGTATTGGTAATAATCTGTTGATCCTCCATTTTCGTTTCGCGGATCTTGTCTAGCAAAACGCTTTTCAAAGATTCTACACTATCGCTATCCTTCGCGGAAATTGCAATTAGCGAATCGCTGTAATTGGCAGATAAGGCACCGGTGATGATTGTATCCATTTCGTTGGGGTGATATCCGCCATGCAAATCGATTTTATTACGAACTAAAATAACAATCAGACCGTCGTAATACAGCTCCTTAATCTGTGCAATAACTTCATCCGCAGTACTGTCCCTATCGTCGTATAAATATAATAAGACCTTCGCTTGCCTAACCTTTTCTTTGGCTTTGGTGACACCAATAGCCTCTATGGCGTCAACTGTTTCCCTCAATCCAGCTGTATCGATAAATCGAAAAGTAATTCCATCTAAATTTATAGACTCTTCTATGGTATCACGGGTGGTTCCAGCAATATCGCTAACGATAGCGCGCTCTTCGTCAAGTAGCGTATTAAGCAATGTTGATTTCCCGGCGTTGGGTTTCCCTATAATGGCGACAGGGACGCCATGTTTTATCGCGTTTCCGTATGCAAACGACTGGATTAGCTTCGCAACGTGCATTTTAAGCTCTTGCACTAAGGCCTCGAATTGTGCTCGGTCTGCAAATTCTACATCTTCTTCTCCGAAATCAAGCTCGAGCTCCAATAGCGCCGTAAAATTTATCAACTGCTCACGCATTTTTTGCAGCTTGCTACTGATTCCCCCACGCATTTGGTTCATCGCTATTTCATGGGAAGATTTGTTTTCTGAAGCGATCAGATCCGCAACAGCTTCTGCTTGCGATAGATCCATACCGCCATTTAAAAATGCTCGTAATGTAAACTCCCCTGCCTGCGCGGCCCTAGCCCCTTTCTTGATCAATAGACCTATCAGGCGTTCGATGATGTATTTCGAGTTGTGGGTAGAAAGTTCAACCACGTCTTCTTTAGTGTAGGAATGGGGCCCCTTAAAAAGGGAAACTAATACTTCATCAATTATTTCGCTCCCATCTCGTATGGTGCCGAAATGAATTGTATGAGATTGCTGGTTTAGGAGATCTTTCCCTTTGAATATAGCGTTGGTAATCGTAATCGCTTGCGGACCGGATAAACGGATAACCGCGATTGCTCCGTTCACACCCGGCGACGTCGCTAAAGCTACGATTGTATCTTTCGAAACTAATCCTGTTGACATGGAACAAAGATACAATTATCTCTTAGATCAGTTGAAAAATGTCATGCACCCCTAAGAGCTTACGCGCAGTAAAACCTTCGGCATACTTGGCCTGGATATTTCGACCCAATTCCGCGGCTCTACCTCGTGTTGATTCCATGAAATCGGGATTCGAAATATAAGTTTGTGGCTCATCGTCGTCTCCCGAAACGTTAAATTGTGTAGTATAGGCTAAAATAGATTGCTCTTTCTTTGCCCAAAAATCTGTAATATCTATTAGAATATTTGGTTGAATATATTTGTCTTGTATCACTTGCAATTGAAGGCGCGGACGAAAAGCCTCTTGGGCCTGGCCTTCATAAATCGTCTCAATCCGACGTAGTCCGCTTAGGAAAAGTGCATCATTAACCAGTTTGCTTGCTCGCCCATGATCGGGATGGCGATCTTCCAGCGCATTGGTTATTACAATTTCAGGTTGATATTTACGCACGACACGCATAATACAGCGTTGGCTTTCCTCGTCATTAGCAAAAAAACCATCACGTAGATCCAAGTTCTCACGAATCTCGACGCCCAGGATACTAGCCGCTTTGGTTGCTTCTTGTATCCGGATCTCGGGAGTGCCACGTGTTCCCAATTCACCCCGTGTCAAATCGATAATACCCACCTTTTTACCTGCTGCAACATATTTCGCAATCGTTCCCCCCGCCCCCAATTCGGCGTCATCGGGATGAACAGTCATCACCATTAAATCCAACTTCATACTACGTTTCTTTGTTCCAAAAGTAGGAATTTCAGTAAAGTTTGGCAAGTGAGAGCAAAGGATACGGACGCAACCGCTATCTCATTCTGCAATCAATTTTTCGATTTTTGTCATTACTCGCCTCGCCTGAGGGCTTGTCATACTATAAAAATAGTCGACGACCTCACCTTGTTTGTTTACAAGATATTTGTGAAAATTCCATAAGGGCTTAACGGCTACACGCCCATTTAAATCTTTTTCAGACAGAAATCTAAATAGCGGATCACAATATGCACCAACGACATGTATGCGTTTAAACACCGGGAAGGTAACCTGTTGCTGTATCCGGCAAAACGTTTCCAATTGTAAACCTGTCATCGGCTCCTGCGCTCGAAAATCGTTGGAGGGGAAAGCTAAAATTTCGAATCCCTCGTCTTTATATTTCTGATATAATTGCTCCAACGATTTAAATTGCTTGGTAAAGAAACATTGGCTGGCTGTGTTTACGATCATCAAAACTTTGCCAGAATAATCCTGCAGCGATTTCTTCTCTCCGTTAAACTGTAGCCCGTGAAAATCATAAACCGTCTGCATAGCCTTCCTTACTATTAATTTAATAATTATATAAATTTTTTATCGGCCGTACTCGCTCGTAACTCCGGATAATATTTTCAATTTCATAATCGTCTTCGGGATCATAAACCGATTTTAGGTTGTGACCAAACACTTTTGCCACTGACTGATAGAAAAAAGCAGAAAGACCTCCCTTCATCTCTCGCACAAGCTCATAACTACTATTCCCGGTTTGGCGTTGCACAAGCTTGATTAAGATTGCTCCCTGGGAAATACTGAGGTTTTTTATTTCTGTTCTGAATTTTTCTTTAATCTCGTCTTCACAAGTCTTTATTAGCCGCTTTTCTTCCCTTTTGGACGACGCAAGTGCGATTTCACGATCCAATTGTTCGTATCGTTTTTGTGCATAAATCGCATAAGGCAATACCCGCAACACGTTCCGTTCTAAACGGAGATATTTCAACCGCTCCTCTTCTGTCTTAAATGTACGTCTAGCCGTCACGACGACATCTTTTATAGGAAACCAGGGAACCACCTCTCCACTTTCTAAACGGGTGGTTGGATAATGCTGCAACGTTCCACCCTCCCCCTCTCCGTAATGGGGAACCTGCAACGTCTGTCCTTTGCCTGTAAATGGCAGTAAGAAGACCCAAAATAAACCCCATACAAAAGACCGTTTCATCCCCCTAAAAAATGTTAATGTATTCCAAATACATAAAAAAATTGCTATATTTATATATTGTTTTCCGGCCGTCTCACACGACTGGGAAAACAACAATAAAATTACGAACAAAAAAATATAAAAGCAACTTTTTTCACTGCGTATATGGAAGAATTTGAGATTGATATCGAGGCAGAAAATAAGGAAATTAGGAAGAGGTATCGCGCATTACTTAGAGCCTGCAAACCTACTTTGCAAAGAGGTGATAAACGAGAGATCCGCAGAGCTTTTGACCTTGCGTTGGAAAGCCACAAAGATATGCGTCGCAAATCAGGTGAACCATACATATACCACCCTATAGCGGTTGCACAAATAGCAGCAGAAGAAATTGGGTTAGGGACAACTTCCATCGTCTGTGCTTTGCTACACGATGTGGTGGAGGACACGTCTATTACCTTACAGGACATAGAGGCGCAATTTGGCAAAAAGGTAGCTCGGATTATTGACGGGCTAACTAAAATATCGGGAATTTTCGACCCCAATAGCTCAATGCAGGCGGAAAATTTCCGTAAAATGCTGCTCACTTTGGCTGATGATGTACGCGTTATTTTAATCAAACTTGCGGATCGCCTTCACAATATGCGCACAATGGAGTTTATGGCGCGGCATAAGCAGCTGAAAATCGCTTCGGAAACGAGTTATTTATACGCTCCTCTTGCACACCGCTTAGGCCTCTATGCTATAAAATCTGAATTGGAGGACCTCTCTATGAAGTATACCGACCCAGATACTTACAAATTCATCGCACGAAAACTGAATGAAAAGAAGGCAGAACGTGAAAAATTTGTAGCTGACTTTATCGAACCCGTTAAGAAAATATTAGAGGAACAGGGTATCAAGGCTGAAGTGTTTGGACGTCCAAAATCTATTTATTCCATCTGGAACAAGATGCGTAAAAAGTCTATCCCGTTTGAAGAAGTATATGATTTATTCGCCATCCGGATCATCATTGATACCCCTGCAGAAAGAGAGAAAACAGAGTGTTGGAAAGTATATTCCATCGTTACGGATCTGTACCGCCCTAATCCGGACCGACTACGGGATTGGGTTTCTTCCCCAAAAGGAAATGGTTATGAATCGCTGCATACTACCGTGATGGGCCCGCGAGGCCAGTGGGTGGAAGTACAGATTCGTACAAAACGGATGAACGAAATCGCCGAGAAAGGGTTTGCGGCACATTGGAAGTACAAAGAATCTAACTCCGACAGTGGGCTGGATCAGTGGATACAAAATGTTCGGAACCTATTAAGTAGTCCGGAGCAAAACGCAATGGATTTCGTGGACGACTTTAAGATGAATTTGTTCTCGGACGAGATATTTATTTTCACTCCCAAGGGCACATTGGTCCAGTTACCAAATGGGGCCACCGCGTTAGATTTTGCATTTGAAATACATTCCGATATCGGCGCAACCTGTATAGGTGCTAAAGTCAATCACAAATTAGTTCCGCTCAGCCACCCGCTGCAAAATGGCGATCAGGTTGAAATTATCACCTCCAGTAAGCAAACGCCAAAAGAGGACTGGCTCAATTTCGTTGTTACGGCAAAAGCGAAATCAAAAATACGGTCTTCGTTGAAAGAAGAAAAAAGACGTGTTGCGGAAGATGGTAAGGAGATTCTAGAACGCAAATTAAAATCCTTAAAAATCACCTACAACACAGATAATATTAATAAGATTGCTAATTACTTTAAGTACCCTAGCTCCCAAGAACTTTTCTACAACGTAGCCAAGGGCAACATCGACATAAAAAACCTCCGTGAATACGCAGAAAGTGAAAAATCGAATACGCCTGGACAAAGCCATTTCAGTTCACATGTTTCAGGCTTGGTAGAAAAAATCAATAAAAAAGAAATCGACACCATTCTTATTGGTGACGATTATCAGCAAATTGATTATACATTGGCGCCCTGCTGTAATCCCATTCCGGGTGATGATATCTTTGGATTTTTAACTGTGAATGACGGCATTAAAATACATCGTACCAGCTGTCCCAACGCCTCCAAACTCATGGCTAGTTACGGATATCGAATACTCAAGGCGAAGTGGGCGTCTTCTCAACCGAATGTTGCTTTCTTGACTGGATTACGTATTGTGGGAATTGACGATGTGGGGCTTATTAATAAGATAACAAACGTTATATCACAAGAATACAACGTCAATATACGTTCGCTGTCTATAACCAGTAATGAGGGGATTTTTGAAGGAAACATTATGGTATTTGTAAATCACATCGAACAGCTGGAGGATCTCATGAAGACGTTAAAGCAAATTAGCGGAATTACTGGAATAACACGCTATGAAGCAGATAATTAAATACCAGCACGGACTTCAGGAGCAAACCGTCGTTTTTTAAAAATGAAATTGGTAAATTTGTGGAAGATTTAAGCGAGCTGGATGAGCTCTTTTTAACAACTATTTAATATGAATAAAGGCGAAAACTACCAAACAGTAAAAAAAATATTCGAAGCTTACTTAGAGAATAAGAATCTGAGAAAAACGCCTGAGCGCTATGCCATCTTAGAAGAAATTTACTCACGTTCCGACCACTTTGATGTAGAGTCACTTTATATTCACATGAAGAACAAGAAGTACCGTGTAAGCCGTGCTACCGTCTATAATACATTGGAATTGCTAGTATCTTGCGATCTGGTCACCAAACATCAGTTTGGCCGGAACATGGCTCAATTTGAAAAATCTTACGGTTTCAAACAACACGACCACGTTATCTGCATTGAATGCAATAAGGTTGTCGAGTTCTGTGATCCCCGCATTAACCAAATTCAAAGTTTGATGGGCGATTTGTTAAAGTTCGACATCAAACATCATTCCCTTAACCTGTATGGTGTATGTGAAGATTGCCAGAAAATAGATGCTGGAAACGCTGGAAGTTCACCCAAAAAAGGCAGGAGTCCGGTAATTTCAAATTAATGTGGTAATCGCCAATTATTGTATTACCTTTGCTCAGAAAAGACGATATTTCGCTTTTTTTCTATATGTATCATTTAAAATTTTAATATCCATATTTCAAATATTATGCAAGTTGATGTGCTTTTGGGCCTACAATGGGGCGATGAAGGAAAAGGAAAGATCGTAGACGTATTTTGTCCGAAGTATGATTTAATCGCTCGCTTTCAAGGCGGCCCTAACGCTGGGCATACATTAGAGTTTGATAACAAGAAATTTGTCTTGAATACTATCCCCTCTGGTATTTTTAATGACGGTACACTTAACCTTATTGGCGGTGGTGTCGTTATCGACCCTATTATCTTAAAACGTGAGTTAGATAACCTGCGTACTTCCGGATTCGACCCAGTGGGTAAAGGTACTCTGGTTCTTGCGCGAAAAGCACATTTAATCCTTCCTACCCATCAATTACTGGACGCAGCGTCCGAATCAAAAATGGGCGCTGGTAAGATTGGCTCTACCCTGAAGGGGATCGGACCGACATATATGGATAAAACCGGGCGAAATGGTCTGCGTGTAGGAGATACAACCCTTCCCGACTTTCAAGAACGTTATGAAAGATTAAAAGCTAAGCACTTGGAAATTCTTTCTCACTATGGTGAGATTCCTGATTTTTCGGAAAAAGAAGCGGCATTCATGGAAGCAATTGATTTTATCAAAACGATTCCACACGTAGACGCTGAACATTTAGTCAACAATTACTTGAAAGAAGGAAAGAGGGTACTTGCCGAAGGTGCGCAAGGTACATTGCTGGATATAGATTTCGGTTCGTATCCTTTCGTGACCTCATCCAATACAACTACTGCAGGAGCTTGTACGGGACTCGGCATTGCACCAAATAAAATTGGCGCAGTATACGGCATCTTCAAAGCTTATGCTACTCGTGTAGGTGGCGGTCCATTCCCGACCGAGTTGGACGATGAAACGGGCGAAAAATTACGCCAGATAGGACATGAATTTGGTGCGACTACCGGACGCTCACGCCGGACTGGATGGATCGATATTCCGGCGTTGAAGTATGCAATTATGCTAAATGGCGTAAGCGAATTGATTATGATGAAAGCCGATGTATTAGATGCATTTGAAAAAATCAAGGTGTGTACGCATTATAAACATAACGGCCAGACTATCGATTACATGCCTTATGAAATTATCACCAACCAGGCAGAACCTGTCTTGGAAGAAGTAGCAGGTTGGAATCAAGATATTACGGGCATCCGTTCAAAAGACGAGATTCCTACTGCATTAAAAAATTACATCGCTTATTTGGAAAAAGCATTGGAAGTGCCTATTAAATACCTATCTGTAGGACCCGACCGCATTCAAACAATCGAACTGTAAGAGAACAAAAGCATGGCTACTGCCGTATTTCAGGTTGACACGCAGCATTTCGAAAAACGGGCCCTTCAATGGGCACAACAGTTTGATGAGGTTTGCTTCTTTCAATCTAATGACTACAATGATGAATATGCACAAATAGACCGTTTACTTGCCGTAAAAGCTATAGATCAAGTTGTCTGCGAGCACATGGACATATTCCAGACGTTGGAAAAATTTAGAGCCAGGTATCCTGATAGATGGATGCCTGGCTTTTTTAGTTATGACCTAAAAAATGAAATTGAGAATCTAACTACATCTTTTCCCAATCGATTAGAATTTCCTGAAGCTTATTTTTTTATTCCAACCATCGTTTTGCATTTTACCGATAAAGAAGTGAAAATTGAAGCCCCTTATCCGGAAAATGTATATAACGACATTTTAGCCAGTAGCGATACGGCCAATAGAAGAATAAAAGAAACAACGAACATCTGTTTCCAAAAACGGATGTCCGAAACAACTTACGTCGATGTATTCCAGCAGCTATTGAAACATATCCAGCAAGGCGATATTTATGAAGTGAATCTTTGCCAAGAATTCTACGCCGAAAATGTTACGTTGTCTCCGTTAGCCGTATACCAAAAATTGAACAGGGTCTCCCCTACACCATTTTCCTGCTATTTCAAAATTAAGGATAACTACATTCTATCCGCATCACCGGAACGTTTTTTAGCCAAGCGAGGAAGCGCTTTGATTTCTCAACCTATTAAAGGCACCGCACCACGCGGAAAGACGCAGGAAGAAGACTTCCTTATTATCGAGACATTAAAAAACAGTCCGAAAGAAATCTCAGAGAACGTGATGATTGTAGATCTCGTTCGCAACGATTTAACGCGTAGCGCACAAGAGGGTACAGTAAAAGCAGAGAAACAATTGGAAGTACAAACATTCGAACAAGTACATCAATTGGTCTCTACTATCGCCTGCCAAAAAAGAGTAGGCATATCGGATATAGAAGTTATCCGTAACACCTTTCCTGCCGGTTCGATGACTGGCGCACCGAAAATTAGTGCGATGAGATTGTGTGACCGTTACGAGAACAGCAAACGTGGTATATACGCAGGCGCCTTAGGTTACTTTGATCCGAAGGGCGATTTTGATTTCAATGTAGTTATACGCTCATTACTTTACAATAGCAAAAAGCAATATTTATCTTTCCACACCGGTGGAGCGATAACCATCGATGCCGATCCAAAGAAAGAGTACGAAGAATGCTTACTGAAAGCCTCGGCAATTCTTAAAACACTGGGATCTAAGCTAGTAAGATAAATTCCGTATATTTGGATATGTCTTTTCCTTATATTAATATACATACCCACTGCACGCTTGCTCCTACCGCACAAATCTTTTCGCTTCCCAACGTTATTATTTCCAAGAACTACCTATTTCCTCATCCCTGTTCACTTGGCATACACCCTTGGTTTGTTGAAAGAAATGTGAAGGCACAATTGGATGCGCTTCACCAATATGGAAAAAAGCAACAGGTTTTAGCCATCGGCGAATGCGGACTCGATAAGCTGTGTGATACAGCATGGAACATACAAGAGGCTATCTTTCGCAAACAGATCAGCTATGCGAACAGCGTCCAAAAGCCTTTAATTATCCATTGTGTCCGGGCATATCAAGAGTGCTTACGAATACTTCATGAAGAAAAAGTACGTGTTCCCGTTATTTTTCACGGTTTCGAAAAAAAGACAGAATTGGCAACACAAATTATCCGTCACGGTTATTTCCTAAGCCTAGGTGGCGCGCTCCTGCGAGGAAACAAAGACAGCCTCATTCAACACATACCTTTGGACAAAATTTTACTGGAAACGGACGATAAATCTATTAATATCGTAGATATTTATGCTTATTTTTGCCGCGTTCGAAAAATAGAGTTACAATATTTGAAAGAACAATTGTACCAAAACTTTAAGCATATATTTAGCTATCCTATTGGATAATTGAAAATGATTATTTGAATGAAAGATTTATCTTGGTTATCAAGAACAGAAGCTTTAACTGGACGCACAGCACTGGAAAAACTTGCTAATTCACACGTAATGGTTCTCGGTTTAGGAGGCGTGGGTTCATTTGCTGCAGAATTTATCTGCCGCGCAGGAGTTGGTAAAATGACCATCATCGATGGCGACACCGTCGATCCATCTAATCGAAATAGGCAATTGCCGGCGCTTGCTACTAATCATGGCGAACCCAAAGCACAGATCATGAAAGATCGTTTATTAGCCATCAATCCGGAGCTGGAACTTCAGGTTATCGAAGATTTTATTATACCAGAAAAGATCCCAACGCTTTTAGCGTCAAATCCCGACTATTGTGTAGAAGCGATTGATAGTATTACACCAAAGCTATTTTTTATCCGACAGGCATTAGAAGCAAAGATGCCTTTTGTCAGCTCAATGGGTGCTGGCGGAAAGGTCGATCCCACCAAAATTCGTATCGCCGACATTAGTCAATCATACAACTGTAAACTGGCCCAACACATCCGAAAGAAACTTCGCAAGCACGGCATTCGTGACGGCGTTAAAGTGGCATTTTCCACTGAACTTCCCAATAAAAAATCTTTATTGTACACGGATGGCAGTAATTATAAGAAATCCGCTTATGGAACCATGTCTTATCTGCCCGCGGCATTTGGTGGAGCCATCGCTTCTGTAGCAATTCGAGACTTGATTGACGAAGCAGTTAATTATCATCAACAGCTTCCGCATTACTAATTAAATTAGTAATATTGCAAAGTGAATAAACAAAAACATTTTGCCATTGTCGATATTGAAACCACGGGTAATCATGCCGAACGGAGCCGTATTACAGAGGTTGCTATTTTGATACATAACGGGAAAAGGATTACCGAACGGTATCAAAGCCTTGTTAACCCGGGATGCCCCATCCCTCTCGCCATACAGACCCTGACAGGTATTACGCCGGACATGTTAGAAGACGCACCTGCTTTCGACGAAATCGCCGAAGACGTATACCATCTTTTACAGGGCAAAGTTTTTGTGGCTCACAATGTTAATTTCGATTATTCGTTTCTAGTAAAAGAACTAAAGCAAGCAGGCTATGACTGGCAAGCAACAAAACTCTGTACAGTTCGGCTGTCCAGAAAAATCTTTCCCGGACACCGCTCCTACAGCTTAGGGAACATCTGCAAAGCACGCGGCATCGAGATTACCGCCCGACATCGGGCCATAGGTGATGCCGAAGCCACGGTCGAACTCTTTTCCCAACTTATTGCACACGATAAAAACAGATATTTGCAGGATAGCTTACACAAGAACACCGAACATCGATTGCCTACACATCTTTCACTAGAACAGTTCCAACAGCTACCTGAAACCACAGGAATATACATCTTTCGGAATAAGAAAGGTAAGATTATCTATGTCGGAAAGGCTGTTAATATACGTAAGCGTGTTTTAAGCCATTTCGCGGGCATCAACACGAGTCTTAGACGACAACAATTTATAAATGAAATCGCGACCTTAGATTTCGAAGAGTCTGGAACAGAGCTTATGGCACTCCTTATGGAGTGCCAAATGATAAAAAAACATTGGCCCATCCATAATCGGGCACTGAAGCGATACGAGCCGAAATTTGTGCTTATGCATTACGAGGATATCCGGGGCTATTGTAGATTGGCTATAATGAAGGCAATCAATCACCCAAATAGTATTCGCTATTTCGAAACAGCACAAGAAGCCAATTTATTTCTACGTAACATATTGGAAGAATTTAATTTCGATTCAGCCCTTTGTACGTTCTATTCTCCGTCTACGGAGACACACGCAGACCGCAGGACACCGGCCAAGACCCTTCCGTCAGTTGAAGAGCATAATCGAATCATTAATAGCATATTTCAACACCTGCACCATCGTAAACGTTCATTCCTACTTATCGACCAAGGACGGAATGAAGAAGAAAACAGCTATGTCTACTTTAAAGAAGATAAGCTTTACGCGTTTGGATTTGTAGCGTTTGTTCAACAATGGTCCAATGTAGAGGATATCGTTTCTTATAAAGATAAGTGCGTCAGTAACTTTTATATGCAACAGATTGTCCTGCAATACGCGGAACGTTACCCTGAAAAAGTAAATATCTTATCTCAGGTGCCAATTCTTTCTTGAGCTTTGTCCATAAAACTGAGCACCTTGTTTACCATATTTTTGCTTCCGATAACAATAGGTGTCCGTTGATGCAGACTAAGTGGTTTAATCCCCAGTACTCTTTCTGTACCGGAAACGGCCTTTCCTCCCGCTTGCTCGATAATAAACGCCATCGGATTACATTCATAAAGTAGACGCAGCTTACCATTCGGATAACTAGAAGTCTCAGGATAGAGAAACACGCCTCCGGTAATCAGCGTGCGGTGAATATCGGCTACCATAGAACCTATATAACGAGAAGTATAGGGCCTGAAGGTATCACTTTCCTCTTCTTGGCAATACTTGATGTAATCTTTGATATATTGCGGAAATTTTAAATAATTCCCCTCATTTACGGAATAAGATTTTCCATCAACCGGAATTTTCATATCCGGGTGCGATAAACAGAACTCTCCAATAGACGGATCCAGTGTAAAACCGTTCACGCCTTTGCCCGTTGTATAAACCAGCATCGTCGAGGAACCGTAAATAACATATCCTGCAGCAATTTGTTCGTGACCATACTGGAGTATTTCTTCTTCAGATACGGGTACGTCAAGTATCTTCCTTCGGTAGATTGAAAAGATAGAGCCAACCGACACATTCAAATCAATATTTGCTGATCCATCTAACGGATCCATACAAACCATGTATTTGCCGTTACTTGTTAAGTTTTTTAATGATATTTCGATACATTCCTCGTGTTCTTCCGAAGCGATATAACAGCATTCGCCGCCTCGAGTTAAGGCTTCAATAAACTGCTCATCTGCATACACGTCAAGCTTTTTTTGTGCTTCGCCCTGTACGTTGTGATCGCCATTTTCCCCGAGTATATCAACAAGGCCAGCTTTGTTGACCTCCCGGTTAATAATCTTGGCCGCGATACCAATGTCACGCAACAATCGCGAAAGCTCGCCTTTCGCGTACGGGAAATCTGCTTGCTTTTCAATGATGAATTGACCTAATGTTTTGAATGCCATAATATAGTTGTTCGTTTTGATGACTTATTCACGGCACAAAACTACACAAGCAAAACAAATTAAAAAACTGATTTTCAGCTTATTGTACAATATACACATATTTACCAGATTGATATTCAAGCGATTATTTTCGATAAAAATTTCGTTTTTTTATTAGGATAAACTTCCCTCGCTCTCACCCGTTAACATCTTCTTTATATTTTCGTTATATTTAAGACACATTACGGAGGTATATTTAAAAGCTATCAAATAGTGGCAAAGAAAAAGATGATAAATAGATTTATTCCACGCGATATCAGTTGGTTAAGTTTCAATGGCCGCGTGTTGCAGGAGGCTGGTGACGAGAGCGTCCCCCTTTCCGAACGGATCAAGTTTTTGGGTATTTTTTCAAACAACTTGGATGAATTTTTTCGTGTAAGGGTGGCCGGATTAAAGAGGGCATTGGTTTTAGACGAAAAAGAGTCCAAAGAGTTTTTCTTCGAAAACCCACAGTATATTCTGGACAAGATCAATGAATCAGTCATCGAACTTCAAAAGCAATTCGACCAAATATGGTTACGGGTACAGTCGGAGATGGCGAAGGAAAAGGTCTTTATTAAAGCTCCAGAAGAGCTTAGTGCGACGCAACGAGAATTTGTGCGACGCTATTATGAAGATGAAGTAGAATCCAACGTCATTCCATTAATGTTGGATGAATCTCGTCCGATGCCCTACCTAAGGGATAAAAGTCTCTATCTCGGTATCGCTATGCGTAAAACTGATTGGGTATACGAAACACAGTTCGCGATTATCGAAAATCCTACTCGAAATAACGGCCGGTTCGTATTGCTACCCTCACCAAAAGACCAAAAGCACGTCATTCTTTTGGAAGATGTCATTAAGTTCAACCTGCCCTATATTTTTTCTTATTTCGGGTTTGATACTTTCAAAGCACACGCCTTCAAGATCACAAAAGATGCGGAATTTGATATCGACAATGATATCAACACCACGTTGGTGGAGAAAATCGAAAAAGGTATTAAAAACCGTCGTAAAGGTAAACCAACGCGTTTTGTGTTCGACAAGGATATGGATTCGTCACTTGTCACCTTCTTAATCAAGAAGTTGAACCTGTCGAAAAAAGACAGCATTATTCCAGGGCAAAAGATTCATAACTTCAAGCATTTCATGGATTTTCCGAAAATATTCAGATCGGAAAAACCCTCTGTAGAACGCAGCTCATTTGACCATCCAGACTTCGCAGGCCGTCAGAGAGTAAGCGATGTACTTGTGAAAAAGGACGTGCTGCTTTCCTTTCCTTATCATACTTTTAATCCGATTATCGATCTACTCCGTGAAGCAGCGATGGATCCGCACGTGCAGTCGATTCATGTTACCATTTATCGCATGGCTGAAAATTCCAAAGTAGCTAACGCCCTGATTAATGCCGCCAGAAACGGCAAGCAGGTCACTGTTATGCTTGAACTACGCGCTCGTTTCGACGAAGAGCACAACCTGACATGGAAAGAGCGTTTTGAGATGGAAGGCGTTAAAGTGCTACTGGGCATACCGGATAAAAAGGTGCATGCTAAACTATGTATCATAAAAAAAAGGATGAACAATAAAACACTGCAATATGGGTTTGTCAGCACCGGAAATATCAATGAGAAAACAGCAAAGATTTATGGGGACCACTGTTTTATGACTAGCAACCGAGCCATCATGGCAGACATCAACAAAATTTTTGCTGCGTTGAAGAAACCGAAAGCTGAACTCACCGAAAGCCTCAAACCATGTAAAAATCTTCTGGTCTGTCCAACAACGATGCGTGAAACGTTTTTGAAATTAATCGACTGTGAAATTGCCGAGGCTAAAGCAGGTAATGAAGCACATATAATTGTCAAAGTCAATTCGTTAAGTGATAAAATACTCATCCGCAAGATGTACGAAGCGGCCGATGCGGGGGTAAAGATCGAGATGATCGTGCGCGGTATCTATTGCGCCGTCAACCAAAAAAAATTCAAAAGCCCACTCCACGCCGTCAGTATAGTCGACGAGTATCTGGAGCATGCCCGAGCGATATACTTTTACGCAGCAGGAAAAGAACTGGTCTATATTTCATCGGCTGACTGGATGCCCCGCAACCTCGACTATCGCGTAGAGGCCGCTGTGCTGATTACCAACAAAAAAATAAAACATGAGCTGATCGAGATGCTGCACATCCAACTGAAAGACAACGTAAAGGCACGTATTCTAAACAATAAATTAGAGAATAAATACGTGCGCGACGATGGAGCTCCATTCCGGTCTCAACTAGAACTGTATAGATACTTACGGAAAAAAAATAAAACGTAAAGCTGCTATTCAATGCCGCTTACACCGCCCGAAACCACTAGTTTCATAGCATCTGTAGCTGTCATATCCAAACGTTGCACATTAGTTGATTTAACCACAACAACCTGTCCTGCAACAGAATAAGAGTACGGAAAGTAAACTATAACTTCATCTGGTAGTCCGATTTTATGCAGGTCGCGCTGTGTTAAAAAACCGATTTTTTTCAGTCCGGTTTCGTTCACCAATACCAGTACCGGCTCGTTAAACTTCTTGGCATCACCTACAAAGGCCTCCGTAAAGTCCTTTATCGACGAATAAAGCGTATTGAATAACGGGATCTTGTCAATGGTCCGTTTCAACCATGCGCGTATAGGCTCCGTAACAAACGTTGTGAAAATGATCCCGACTAAAATCAGTATAAGGAGTACCGTCAATATCCCGATGCCGGGGATATATAGCGGATGTCCTTGTTCATCTTCTAAAAAGTGGATTGTTAGATTTAACGCGTTATCTAAGGATGCTACTACCCACACGATTAAAAATACCGCTCCCGCCACCGGAAGTGCAACTAACGTACCCTTTATTAAATAATACAATAGTTTTTGTGAAACTCTTCTCATTATTTCCTATTTTCTTTAACCATAAAAATATATACGTTTTACTCTAGCAGCTATATTTACTAACAACTCATAGGGAATTGTACCGATACGCTCTGCCGCCTCCATCAAGTCAGGAAACACGACGACCTCATCTAATTCTTGTGCGCCAATATCCGTGACGTCAAGCATGCACATATCCATACAAATCGAGCCAACAGTCCTCGCCCTTTGCCCATTGATAGACATCTCCCCTATGCCGCCGCCAAAACGCCTGCTGTAACCATCTGCATATCCTATTTTCACCGTGGCGATACGGCTCGGTCGGTGCAACAGTCCTTTCCGGTCATAACCGACCGTTACTCCAGCTGGCAGCTCTTTAATTTGCGTAACTGTGGTTTTTAGTTCACTTACCTTTTCCAGCGCCATCTTTTTATTCATATCCACCCCGTACAACCCGATACCCAAACGAACCATATCCATATAGGCAGATGGCCAATTGACAATACCAGAGGTATTTGCAATATGACGAACCACTTTATAACCCAGCATCACTTCTAGTTTATCTACGCTTGAAGAGAACAGCGAAATCTGTTGCGTTGTAAAATCATTATGTTGGCTGTTGCCCGAAGCAACCAAATGCGAAAATACCGTCTTAACTTTAATCTCCGACGAAGCAGATAATAGGGTCGTCAACTCATCCATTTCAGCGGGTAAGAAACCTAGGCGGTGCATGCCGGTATCAATTTTGATATGAACAGGAAAATCTTTCTGTTTACGAATTCGTAGAAAATCTATCAAGGCTTTTAAAATACGAAAGCTATATATCTCCGGCTCCAGATCGGAGTCTAACAAACTTTCAAAAACTTGTTCATCTGGGCTCAACACCATAATGGGTAAGTCGATCCCGTGTTGCCGCAGTTCGACACCCTCATCCGCAAATGCAACCGTTAAATAATCTACCTTATTAAACTGCAGGAGGTTTGCCACCTCAAAACTACCGCTCCCGTATGAAAAGGCCTTGACCATGACCATCAGCTTGACGTGCGGTGGTAGCATCGAACGATACATCTGTAAATTATGTTCCAACGCGCTAAGGTTTATTTCCAGAACGGTTTCATGTGATTTAGCAACTAGCAATTTGCTTACATCTTCCAAGTGATATCTTCTGCTTCCTTTGATAAGAATAGATTCGTTTTCAAACGCAATATTTCCCAAGTTTTGCACCAGTTCTTCCGTGGAATCAAAAGACAACAGCAATGTATCCAGTTTATCCTGCAAGCGGTGTAACGATTTACCCACAGTAATTATCCGATGAAGATTTTGCTGTCTCAAGACCGAAACAAGCTTTGCTTCAAGATGATCATTAAGACCATCCATATCAGACAGAATGAGCGTCTTCTTTTTATGTTGTTGCTGTTGGCGTAAAAAATCCAAAGCAATTTGTAAAGACGCCAGATCATTTGAATAGGTATCGTCAATAATGGAGCAATTATATCGTCCTGTCTTTAGTTGCAAACGCATCTCTAGGGGGCGTAACCGCCCTAGCTTTTGGATGATCGCATTCATCGAATAACCCAAGAACAAAAGTGTAGTCAGACAGGTAAGCACGTTTTCTATCGACGCTTTATCCACAAAAGGCACGGTAAAGGTCACCATCTCCTGTCTATAAATCAGCTGGATAGAGGAACTCCCCTCCTGTCTTTCTGCTATGCGCGATACCTGCACTTGATCCACATCGTTCTCTCCAAAAGTAAAAGTCCTCGTTTCACCGGATAAATATTTCCCAAAGGCATATCGCGAAGGAAAGATCACGTCTCTGGTATGCTTAAAGAGTTTTAATTTCTCTGTTAATTTTACTGTCTTGCTGGCAAAGCCCTCTGCGTGTGCTACTCCAATATTGGTCACGATACCAATATCCGGACATATCATTGCCTCCAATTGATCCATTTCACCTGGCATGCTGATCCCTGCTTCGATAATGGCACAGTCATAATCATCCGAAAGATCCCATAGCGATAGTGCTACTCCTAATTGCGAGTTGTAGCTTTTGGGACTCTGGTATACTTTTTTATCTTCCTGCAATAGTTGAGCGAGCCACTCTTTTACAATCGTTTTCCCATTACTACCTGTAATTCCGATAATAGGTTTACGGAATTGCCGACGATGGTAGCGAGCAAGGTCCTGCATTGCTTTCAAGGCATCGTTTACCCAAAAGAAACTAGCTTCGGGACATAATGTTGTATCGATATCATCGCGCGAGACAACGAAAGCACGGACACCTTTCTGATAGGCGTCTGAAATAAAAGTATGTCCATCACGCACATTCTTCAAAGCAAAAAATAGACTGTGTTCCGCATTTCTTATTTTACGGCTGTCATAGGCCAAATCATAGATCGGTTGTTCCGCATTGCGAACCAAGTGCCGTTTGCTATTGATATGAGGAAGAATAGATGCGAGTGTGTACATGATAAATTGTAAAGGACAAATTTCATCAATATTTTCAATAATACTATTATTTAGTATATAAAAACGAAATTATTTAGGTTTGCAGGATGGACGAATATAGGAAGCAGAAAAAACCATTAGCGCCGCTACAGGCTAAAAGAAAAGCTGAAAACTACTGTGCTTATCAAGAGCGATCCCAGCAGGAAGTACGAAACAAATTATATGAATGGGGTCTTCACCAAGAAGACGTAGAAAATATTATCGTACAGCTTATCGAAGACAATTTTCTGAACGAAGAACGATTCGCAAAAGCATACGCTTTAGGCAAGTTTCGAATGAAGGGTTGGGGAAAAATCAAAATAAAACACCATTTAAAAGCCAAAAATGTCTCCGAACCTCTTATCCGTATAGCACTAAAGGAGATTAACGAAGAAGAATATTACAAAAAAATAGAAGAAACAATAGAAAAAAGGATAAAAAAACCAATATCATCCATTTATTTCAATGAAAAATCAAAACTACACACCTATTTACGATCAAAAGGATTCGAAAGTTATATTATTAACGACATAATTAACCTAAAATAATCATTTTTACAAATAAAAAGTGTATTAGCTTATGTTTTTTATCTAAAAAACTATTGCAATATTAAAATATTTGTATAGTTTTGCTGATATAATTACATTTTAAAACAACCTAATCCATTTTTTATGAAAAAAATGAAAAAAATCTTCAAATTATCCGCAGTTTTAATCTTAACTGGCTTTGTATTCACTACCAGCGCACAAGAAAATGAGACAACTTTCTCTCTGGGGGTTACTTCTGATCAATTTTTTGGCGTAGCGCCAAGTGTTGCCATGGAATACAAGTTATCGGAGAAAGTCGGAGCCTCCGTTTACGGGATTTTCTGGGGGGCAGGTACTGCTGGCGCGTGGGGCAACTGGACCGAGTTTGGCGGTGGCGTCAATTTGTACTTAGCGGAGGGTATCACCTTAAACCCTAACATTGGTTTCACGTTCGGAAACCTGTTATCTAAAGGAGCAGCTGATGGCCAGGCGGGCGGAATTGCGGGTGATGGAATCGTACCCAACCTCTTTTTCAACGTGGATATTCCAAATTTTGAAAGTGCGATTTATGCCGGCTACTATGCTCCGCTGCGAGACCAAGCTCCCGAGGGCGGCTCTGCCCTTGCCTATTTGCACTATTGGGTAAGCGCAGGATATAAAGTAAGTGACGCGTTCTCGTTCGGTGCGCACTACGAACATCTGAAAAGAACAAAAGACGATATTGGAGGTAAATTGGATTATTTTCAATGGTTAGGCCCATACGTCCAATTCAATGCTGGAAAGTTTGGCAGTTTTGTTCGGTTATCCGCTGGCCCCGAGGTAAAAAACGGATTGCAAGCGAAAGATTCCTTCTATAAATTATCGACAGGATTTTCATTTTAATCGACAGTAATAGATACTGCTCACTAAATTTAACTAAAGAAGGTGTCCAAAAAGGATACCTTCTTGTTTTTTCGATAGGCCCGTGTTGTTTGCTGGTGTTGTATTGGGGGTTGTAAACTGCACGCGGTCGTAGATGATGTATTGACAACTGTCAATGAATTGCCCATTACCGAAAATGGTTTACAGACAATCACTTCTTATACTTTTCGTAATCAAGTCACGAAACTTAACTAGGACTTCTTCATCAAAATAGGACATCTTATGTATATTTCCCTTCGCAAAAGCTTCTTCATAAGACACAAAATCGCAGCCATCGTTGATTTTAGTTTGAAGCAGATGCGGAATCACGTCACTTACGATCGGACAACGTTTATCAGCAAGTTTTCCAGTTATTAGTTCCTGGTACAATATCTGGAAGCAAAAATAATCCACCAATTTATCCTGTGTTTGCCAATAATACAACATCAAATCCAGCAATACAGCGATCATTTGACTATTTTTTTGGGCAAACATAATACTACTGAGCATGTTGACCTTGAAATCCGGATGCCAGCCCCAATAATAAGCATAGGTGCTTTCCCAATATTGTTTGTGCTGTTCATTGGAATCACGCTGATACAGAAAATATTCGTATCGTTCTAAATAAGCGGGTAAAGATCCGGTGAGTAAAACAGTAGCATCCAGCCAAACACCGCCGTAAGCATTCAATAACGCCACACGTAACAAATCAGAAAAAAAAGTTCTGTTAAAGCCCTCGATGTTATCAAACTTCTCCCACACAAAGGTGGGTATATCCAAATATTCTTTAATAGAAGAATCGTCCAAGCGAATAACTTTGTAATCAGCTTTATGTCGGTCTACAGACGCCGCACAAATGGATACGACCTCCGGAAGGTTCTCGTCTTGAAATCCCTGTCCCCAATATTGCCATATAATTTTATGTGTATTTAGTGTTTTCTTTGGCAAAACTTCATACTTCGGCAATTTTTCGTTATCGTAATCATCAATAATAATCTGCCAAAATGCAGCCACTTCTTTATGTTTAGCCAGGATTTTACGTTTGCGCAGATAACTCCACATAGCTTTTACCAAAGGTATTTGAGATACACCCATTACTTCTGCCCTTTCATCGCTTCTTTTTCTGCTACGATTTTTCGTAATCCCGAGCTGGAAAAACGATGATCTCTTGAATTATAATACAGCTCAATGTCTTTTTCTTCACAATACTTCTTACCCGTGAAGCTCTTGTGTCTGTATTCCTCCCCGACTACCCGTACATCCAGTTTAAAAGAGCGCAAAATATCCTCAAGATCTTGTTCGGTAGAATAGGGAACAATTTCATCTACATACATGCATCCACGCAACTGTATGTAGCGTTCCACGACGGTTTGCGTTGGTCTATTTTTTTCCGGTCTATCCAACGATGGATCCATTTGCAATCCACAAATCAAATAATCGCATTGTCTTTTTGCCTCCGCCAACATCATGATATGCCCGGCGTGCAACAAATCAAAGGTAGAAAATGTAATGCCAATCCGCTTTCCAGGATTATAATCGTTTCGCGTATTTATTTTATCTTCTGCTTCCATTTTATTGAATGTTTAATTTTTCTTAAACAAACCACGTAATCCCTTCTTTTCTTCTCCATAGCCATAACCGTAGCCATACCCACCATAGCCGTAGCTTCCGTATCCGCTTCCTCCCGGTTTGATCCCGTTTAATACAACGGCCAGATTGTTAACTTTTTTCTCGGTGTATATACGTTCGATATCCGGCAGCTGTCTGCGATCCATTTTACCTGTACGAATAATAAACAAGGTGAGGTCAGAAATTCTGTCCATAATAGCGGCATCGGCAACGACGCCCATCGGCACACCGTCAACGATGATATAATCATATTGGCTCCGCAGTTCGTGCATCAGCGTATCCAATCTTTGGCCCATTAGCAGGACCACCGGATTGGGTGCAATGGCACCGAAGGAGAAGAAATCCAAGTTTTCCATACCATCGATTGTCTGACGGATATCTTCCATTTGTATATCTGACTTGGACAAATAGTGGCTCAATCCCTTTCCTTCGTTCAGCCCTACTCTTGAGCTCAGCGTACCTTTTCGCAAATCTAAATCCAGCACGGCAACTTTTTTTCCCATATTGGCCAATGTCGCGGCTAAGTTCAAGGAAGAAAACGTTTTCCCTGCTCCAATAGTAAAGGAGGTCAACAGAATCACCTGCGCCTCTTTTCCATCTCTAGACATAAAACTGATATTCGTACGCAAAATACGGAAAGCTTCGGTCAGCGGGTCACGCCCCGTATCCGTTACTAAGATACTGTGATCCTTTGTCTTCCTGCGAGAAAGTGGTATTTCTCCTAAAAACGGCACCGACAAAGCGCCTTCAATATCCTGACGGCTACGAACCTTCGTATCCAACATCAGCATGATCAGTAAAATAGCAGCCGGAAGCACAATACCGATTGCTACCCCTGTTGTTAGTTTCCCGTACTTACTGGGGGCAATAGGTGCATTTGAACGAGTTGCAGCATCCACAATCCGGATACTCTCGTCCGTCATCGCCCGGTTAATTGCGTTTTCTTCTCGTTTGTTCAAAAGGTACAGGTACAATTCCTCCTTCACTTTTTGCTGCCGCTCTACAGAAAGCATCATCCGCTGTTTCCTTGGTGCCTGTGTCGCTTTTCCCCGTGCGGTCTGTTCCTCCCGTATCACATTGTTCAGCTTGATATCCAGACCACGCATCGCATTGTCCATCGCTTCATATATGTTATCACGTATCGAGGCCAGATTTCTATCCAAATCTGCCACTACCGGATTTGCAGTGCTACTCCCTTCTACCAGACGGTTTCGGCGCAAAAGCATAGCGTTGTACTCATTAAGCTGATTTTCCACATTTGCATCCACCAGTCCGGTATTATTTGGCATCAGTTCATATTGTCCATCTTTCTCGGTAAGGTATTCCCGCATCATATTCGCGAGGTTAATATCCGTTTCTATCTTCGTTCGCTCCGACTGGAACTGGCGGCTATCGGATAAGTACATTTGCCCTTCAGTCTTCGCGTCCATACCCTGATTGGCTGTCTGGAGGCGTTCAAGATCCGATTCTACAGATCCCAATTCGGCTTCGATAATCGCCAGGCGGTCGCGTATAAATTCTTCCGTATTGACCGCTATTTGATTTTTATCGCGCAACGCCACTTCATTGTACACCGCTATCAGCTCGGTAATCACGGCCGCCGCCCGCTGCGGATTAACGTCTTCCAGAGAGATCTGCAATAAGCCTGCTTCGCCATCGAGCTGTCTGATATCCAGTTTTGACAAGAAATACACTGCCGCTGCACCGACCGATCGTTTGTTTATCCAAATAGTTCTCCCGTAAGATTTTTCATTATAAAAAGGCGTAGGTTTTACCGTAAGGGTACCGAATACGGTTTTTGTCGCTTTATTGAGCTCCACCTTCACCTTCTCTCCTTCCCCTAGCTTATCTGTTACCTCCACATGGGTTTTATCCAACGGAGTCACCGACAGCTCATAATTACTGTTCGCTGACTCCCTTTCCATAATGACCTCCACAGGAGTCGTTGTATACAATTCGTTGTAACGTAAGCCGGAACGTTCTAAATAATTTGTTCCCGCTCCAATGCGTTCTACCGTCGTCTGCATGAGCTCTTTGGAACGTAACTGCAGGATTTCGCTTTTTACATTGACCGTGTTGGCGACATTTGTCCGTGTAAGACGTGCCGTAGTCGGTGTGTTTTGGGGTGTTTTAATCATGACCGTTTGGGTGCTTTGATAAATATAAGGCGATTTACTATACTGATAATAGTAAACTGCACCAAATATCAGAACAGAGAGGAAAAACCATATCCATTTGGAGAACAAATATTTCACGATATCGACCACGTTGATAGATTGTTCTTTTTTTTCGTTGACGGTCATACCGCCATATTGACTAACACGCATTTCTTTTTTTGTTATTATTTTAAAGTTAGCTATAAGCTTTACACCATTCTTTATTTGAACAAAGCAAACATGGATATCGCCAAAGACAACATACCTATACCAAATGAAATATATTGTCGGTTTATCTGCTCGCGAGGTGTCATGACAGCCGTCCGAGGCTCTACATATACGATGTCGTTCTGCTGCAGATAATAGGTCGGCGAATCGAAGATCGATTTGGATTCTATGTCGTTCACATATTTCTTTCGGATACCATTTTCTTCCCGGATGACGAGCACAGCCTGCGGATCCGCAACCACATCCAATCCCCCTGATCGGGCGATTGCATCCAGCAAGGTTATCTGTCCCTCCGGAACTTGCAATACCTGATTTCCAACAGCGCCCATCATGGTGACTTTCAAGTTCAACAGCTCTACTTTCACGGTCGGGTTGGTAATATATTCTTTAGCAATCAGCGAACTGCGAACCAAATCCTTTACCTCATCTACAGTCAACCCTTCTACGTGCAGTGTACCCAGTATCGGGAAATCAATATTTCCATTGTAATCGATCATATAGCCGCCATTCGTGCGGTCAACTACCGTTGATACACTTCCATCATCCTGCACTTTATAGCTACCTACACCGCCATTAAATGGAGCTGCAAGTTCAGGCGCACTGGCGCTGACCACAATCTGGATCCGGTCGTTCTTTTGTAAACGCAACGGCAGTGCTTCCATCGCCATATATGCCGTATCGGGCATCATATCTTTTACATATACCACTTTTTTTGGCACGATGCAACCGTTTAGCAGTACCAGGCCTAATACCCACGTTAATAAAGTAATCTTATTCATATTCATAGTTTTCTATTTTTCGTAATCTATCATACACTTCTAAACTCTTCTCCACCATTTTATGTCTTGTAAAATATGCCTCGTACCGTTTCCGGCTACCTTCCGATAATTGTCGTTTTAACACTGGATCAGCTGTTATTTTGTTTATCGCATGAGCCAAAACTTCCGGATTCTCCCGTTCCACCACCAAACCAGATACCCCATCTTTATTCACCCAACTCACACCAGAACCAGGTATGTGAGTAGAGATAATCGGCTTCCCAAAAGACATCGCTTCGATCTGCACAATGGCAAAAGCTTCCGTCTTCCGTATCGAGCTTAAGCAGAATATGTCCGTAGCATCGTAATAGTTGGCAATTTCCTCATCCGGTATAAACCCCAGTAGCGTCACTCTATCTTTAACACCTAATTTCTGTATCAAAGCCTCCAAAGATGTTTTTAATGGACCTTTACCTCCAATAAGCAGATGAAAGCCATCCTCCAAGTCCGCTACTGCCCGAATTAAGTATTCATACCCCTTATATTCGACCAAACGTCCTAATGAAAAAATTAAATGTTTATGTCCATACCGCTCCCGAATATGGGCTACTTCCTCCTTGTCACTCTTCAATGGCGAAACACCAATCGGAATATAACTTATCTTGTGTTTTACATTTTGTAAAAAAGGGGATTCCGCCACATATACCGGTGTGGTGCCCACAATGCTATCTGCTCGTCTAATCAGCCACGTTTGCAGCGGTGCATAAAGTTTCAATAGGGTCTTTTGTTTCAGAATATCCGAGTGCCAATGCAGTACAACCTTCCCCTTGTATCCGGAAAGAAACAGTGCCAAACAAGCCATGGGATCCGGATGGTGGATGTGGATGATATCGTAATATTTTGCGATCCTCCGCAATTTCAAAATCATTTTAGGTGCTAACATCGTAGCGGCAAGCTTCAATCGCGTTGGCAACACCATCACCTCCCCATAGGCATTTAGCTTGATCGTTTCCGCAGGATAATCTTCCGTGGAAGCGCACAGCATATCACAGTGTACTTTTCGCTCGGACAAACCTAACGTCAGGTCGTACATGACTTTCTCCACACCTCCCCTTATGGGATAAAATTTTCCTAGCTGTAGTATATTCATTTGGTTAAAATAGAAAATAGTTCATCCCATGAATTGGTTACCTGTTCATCATACGCCTGTTGTCGCACTGTATGAAGAAAAGAACCATCGCCTTGTATTAATTTTTGCATCTGCTCCGCTAGTGCCAAGGGATTATCAGCATCAAAAAATGCTACCTGCTTATTTCCGGCAGCCGTTTCTTTTGCGTAGGGCATATCCGCTAATAACATAGGCTTATTCCATGCTGAAAATTCTGAAATCGGCAACCCCCACGTTTCGGCTTTTGACGGAAAAACCAAGCAATGGCTTTCTGTATAATAGCGAAACAGCGTTTCTCTAGATTGGAAGCCTATCCACTGTATTGCAGGAGTAGATTTTCCCCATTTTCTATATAACCAACGTGCATATTTATTCTCGGTTCCCTTTACGGTAATAAAAACCTTAAATCCTCGTATCCCTTTTCTTTTGAGTATATCTGCCGCTTGGCATAGGCATTCAAAATTTTTATGCGTATTAGGCGATGCGGCATATACGAAGTGGTATTCATCATTTAGCTGTTCTCCTCCGGCAAATTCCTTTTGTTCCGGAACGTTGGGAAGACTAACAACCAACTTATCTTTCGATAAACCAAAAAGCCGGTAGAATTCATTTTTCAGCCATTGCTGTTGCACAATAACTTTATAGTTCTTGTCAATATTCTTTTGATAGTAGTACTTTGAAAACAGTGCGAACATAACAAATTGCGGTGCTAAGCATACGTCCCGCCACCCCCAATTATAAAAAGGGAAGGGGTTATGGCAGTACACCGCTCTTCGCTCCGCCATAACATTGGGCGTGGTATCATGTAAAGAAAACCAAAGATATACAGGTCCAATATCTTTCGATATCTTTTTCATACTTACATATTCATACCATAAGCGGTTTAGCCAATTCTTTTTCGGCCATTGGGTTTCGATATACTCAATATTCGGATAGAAAGCCAGTTCTTTTTTATACACCAATGCCACAACACGATAATCTCCTTGCCCGGCGTATTCGGAAAGATAGGCTAAACAATCCCGTAAAATGGTCAACGTACCTCCCACGTTTAGATTGACTGCCGATACAACAATCGTCTTCATCCGACCAACTGATTAAAAAGGTCCAACCATTGCTTCATGACTTTTTCTTCCGAAAATTTAGCAGACATTTCTTTTGCTCTTGTCCCCATTGCACGGCGCATGTCCTCATCTTCGATGAGCCGCACTATCTGGTTTACCATGTACTCTTTGTTTCCTTCTGCCACGATAAATCCATTTTGACCATCCACTATAATATCCCGGGGTCCGCATTTGCAGGCATAAGTTACCATGGGCAGACCACAAGCCTGTGCCTCTAAAAGCGTCATCGGAAATCCCTCATAACGGGAAGTCATCACCAATAACCCACTTTGGCAATATTCTTTTTCAATATTCCTGACAGGTGGACGCAAGCGTATACTACTTTCCAGTTTCAATTTTTGAATTTGTGCCTGTAGCTGGTCTTTCAGGGGTCCGTGTCCAAAAATGTCCAGCCTCCACTCCGGGCATCGTTCGTGCACCATTTCCCAAATGCCGATCAATTCATCAAAACCTTTCTGATAGTCATATCGACCCACAGCGATAACCCGCTTACAGGTCACATCCGCTTTTGTCTCCGGAACAAAACTATTCGCATTCGGAATCAAAACAATATTTGAGAGATATCCCCAATACCCACAATCCTCTTCTGTCAGGACGACAAAACGATCGTATTGACTTGCCAATTGCAAATCCTGCCTGCTACGCCACACATCAGCAAGCCTCCATAGCCCCTTCCGTCCATATTGTCGACGCTTATAACGGGAAAAATGAATCTCCAATATCTTTTTGCTTCCGTCTTTTATTTTATAGAGGAAAGGCGTATCATGGTCAAACATCGAAATAACGATATCTGCCTTTAGCTTTTTTAAAAGTTCGCGTAATCTTCTTCTGTGCAGTCTTTGCTTCTGGAAATATTGTCTTGTTTTTACGAACAACCCCCGTGATGCATTGGCAGTATAGTTAATATCCAGATCGTACAAGCGGATGTTGTCGTTTAACGGAAAGTAAGGCAATCTACCCTGTTGGTCGGTCGTAATAATAGACACGTTGTGCCCCTTCGCTACAAGGTAGTTCGCCTTATTGGCTACAACGCGCTCCATACCGCCGGAGTTATATGTTCCTTTTATACAATAGATGATGTTCACAACTTCTAATTCTTGCTTGTTAATTCTACAAATAGATCAGTCCATTTTTTCATGATGGTTTTTTCGGAAAACTTCGCCGAATACCTTTTGGCTTTCTTACCCATTTCCTTGCGCAACTGCTCATCTTTTGCCAGCCGAACGATAGCATCCGCTAGCGCCTCCTCATCTCCTGCTTTCACCAAAAAGCCGTTTTCACCATCCTCAATAATATCGCGTGGTCCACACTTGCAGTCGTAAGACACTAACGGAACGCCAAAAGCCTGTGCTTCCAGTAGTACCATTCCTAAGCCCTCATACCTAGAGCTGAGGATATACATAGATGAATCCAGATATTCCCGAAAAATATCACGTGTAGATTCGTTCAAGATTACCACATCGGTTAGCCCCATCTCATCGACTAGGTTTTGAAGTGCAGCCGAGGTTACACCTCCACCGAAGATACGCAACGTCCAATCCGGACAAACCGGATATATATACTTCCAGGCCCGTATCAAGCTTTCAAAATTCTTTTGATAACCAAACCTTCCGGCGGAAATGGCGACTTTATTATCAAGCGCCGCCATCTCCTTCAGTTCAATGGTGTTCGCATTCGGAATCACCATGATATTGGAAAGTTTCCCCCAGTCTGGTTTATCTTCTTCTGTCAATACAATAAACTTATCAAACCGGCGTATCATACGCGCATCCAGCCAGGTATGAAACTTGCCAAAAAGCCCTTTATGCTTCCTCGAATCGATCCAGATAAAATGGGAAGAATGGGTTTCCAATATTTTTTTGCTTCCGTCCTTTATAAAGGGTAAAACAAAGGTTTCTCTGCCAAAAGTAGAGACTACAATATCCGGTCGGTATTCTTTTAAGAACTTGCGCAATCTTTTATAGTGCCACACCACACGCTTTGGCACCTCGCGCAATTTGTCCAAAGTAGATTTATCGTCAAATCCTACGTAATTAATCCGCAGGTCGACAAAATTGATCTTGTCCGACATTTCGTAAAAATGTCCTTTCCCTAATTGATCGGTTGTCACGACAGTTACCTCATACCCTACCTCTGCCAAATAATTCGCTTTATTGGCAATGACCCGCGTCAATCCTCCGGAATACCAGGTATTAAGAATACAATAGACGATCTTCATGCGGCAAAAGTTTTGTAAGTCAAGGGCTCGGGAGCTTTTTCGTTTATAAACTCGTCCAAGCAATAGAAAAGGGCGTAAATAAAAAAGATATCGGTGGCTACTTTAATCCAAAATACAAATGTCATCACGATGAATACCAAAAACACCATCGCATATTTTGGCCATCGATGCATAAAAAACAGACCGTTATACACGAAAAATGCTGCAAAAACAGAAAAGCCGATAAGCCCACAATAGAGGATGAAGCGGCAATAACCAATATCTGTTCCATATATAAAGCTGTCAAAAAGACCGGATCCGATAATCCATGTTTTTGTGTCTTGGGGCCAAATCCACATTTCACGGTTTAATTTATCCGTGGAGCCCGTAGACCACTCCCCTTTCTCTACGAGATTGAAAAATCCTTCAAAGGCAAAACGCATATGGTTATGAAATTCATCATTCGTATAGTACAGAAATGTCGAAAGCCCAACAGCGACAAATAAGGTTATGCCAAACCAGATACCCAATCTTAAAGCACTAAAGCGGATATTCAAACGGAACAGCCCGGAGAAAAAGATAAAATACAACATCGCCGACACCACACCAATAATAGTCGTTCGAGAGATTGCATTTCCCACAATAGCAATCGTAAAGAATGCCAATAACAAAAGCACGATGCTGCCCGTGCTTTTACGCACTGATTGTTCGTGGCATATAAGTGCAACAATCAACAACAGGACAACAGCAAAACGTATACCGGCAGAATCCAATGCGGCGCCTATACCATACAGCCGGTCTACTTCGTTATAAAATTCCTGCCCTTGATTGACATAGCTATCCACCAGGATTTTAAAACTCTCGATATTGTCGATCAACAATGCCAGCACACACTGTGTAAAACAAACTCCTGCCAGATACAGAACCAATAGTCGGAAGGAGGTTTCACCATGCATGACCTTTATCAGCACACATATAGCATAAGCACTGGCCAGCCAAGTAAAAAAACTACCGACATAACCGACATAAGCATAATCCGAGGTGTGATTGATATCCGTGGCAACAAAGCATATCAAGGAAAAAAAGACGGCAAAACCAATCGCTCCCAATATTCCCCTTGAGACGGAAAAATTCCTTCTTTGGATCGTATTATATCCAAAAATAGCTCCTCCCAGAAGGGCCAATAACATCTTTGTATTGATGGATGAGGGCAAAAACGTAAAACCAACCGGGAACAGGTAAAAACTAACCATAATTCCTATCAAAAAATAGAACAATATCCGCATTATACTTATCTGTTATCTATAAATTACACCGTACAAAAGACGTATAACGCCATGATAGTGGAGTTTAACTATCCAAAACTGTCTTTTCCATGCAGCCCATTGTATCAAACGGATCCGTAGCGATTGTACCCGATTCTTCCAAGCGTATCTATTGGATTCGGGAAACCAATATCTCCACTTCTGATATCGATCTCTTTCATCGGAAATCAATAACGGCAGCTTGATATTCAGTTTTAGCAAATCCAACTTCGTCCGTACCAGATCGGCATATCTGCCAACTGTCAGAAAACGTTCTACTTCGTTCATATTCTGGGTTACCTCTTGTATATGCTTGTCTGCGTATACTTTTGTTAGCGATTCTTCATTCGATTGCCCATAATGATACAAAGCCTGTGGAAGGTGACTGACTTTCTCTGCTAAAGAAAATAATTTAAACATCACCATCATGTCCTCGCCCATATTCATCTGTGGTGTAAACCGGATAATATGCGCTTCATACAATGATCTTCTAACCAAGAAAATCCAAAGGTTCCAGCGCATTCTGCCTTCCAGCATTTTCACGATTGCTTCTTTAGGAGATGAAAAACCAGGCTGTTGCATCAGGCGTTCTTTTTTTGCAAACGACAAATACCAATCAAACCCTACAATATCTGCTGCTGTACGTTCCGCCTCTGCCACAGCTATCTGGATGGCATTTTCATCAATCCAGTCATCCGCATCTATATAGTAGATATATTCACCAGCTGCGTGCTCCAATCCTGTATTCCGAGCAACGGCCACGCCTTGATTAACATCATGACTGATGACCTTAACAACTACCGTCTCGCTTTCTTTTAAGGAAGCTGCAAAGTCTATAAGTGCCATTAAACTACCGTCCTCACTATTATCGTTGATAAAAATCAACTCCAGATAAGGGTAGGTCTGCTTGCCTAACGATTCCAAGCAACCGTGCAAGGTGTCTACCGCGTTGTACACGGGAATAATGACGGAAACATATATATCTTTTAACATCTCTCTCATCGCTTTACCGTTCTAAGCACTTTGTGATACGCTCTTTTTATAAAATTATCGAGCTTATAAAGCCTGGTCTTATACATCAATAAGCTTTTCTTCGGAAAAGCAAAGTTCTTTTTCTTTGCCAGCATAGCGATATCCATCATCAGCACATCATCACTGGTTAGAACCTTTACGAAATAAGCATTCCGATGTTTCTTATAGACGTCCAGGTTAAAAATACCGGCATACAGATGAAGTTTACCGGCAATCTCCAATGTGGCCAATGTCCGCAAACACTTCCAACAAGAAGAACAATTGATCTCTCCTGTCCGATTATCCGAATTGATACACACGTCCAAGGAAGTATATGATTCGGGAATAGTAGCTACGCGAATCGTTTTACCCGATCTAGTATACGCACTGCCTACCGACCTCGCTTCCAAATTTCTTGTTGATAACATCGGCAGTATAACCAAGTCAGCATAGGCAATATCTTCTGTAGGTCCTATAAAAACATCAGCAAAACTGTATGCGGATGCGTATAGATATGTTCCGATTCCCTTTTGCAACAATAAGGCAACAGATGTATTTCTTAGCGTGTGTGTGGGCTGGAACCAGGTTCTATGACTATAAAATGAATCCACATTGGAATCCACCTGAACAAAAGGAAGCTTTAAATCCCTGGTAGTAGAAGTCAATCGGCTATACCGCTTATTGAACAACTCACTCCCCTTATCACCATGAGATCCCACATTATTAAACAAAAGATGGGTAAGCTTATAACTCTCCGGAACTTTGGGATCAAAATAATGATCAGCAAGCACACAATAAGAGTCGATCCCGCCCGAAAATCCTGTCAACACCCCTCTTTTTGTGGTATAAACTTCGTCCGTCAAATTTGTGACAGAAACAGTTATATTTTTTAAAAAAGGAAACATCAACCGTAACAAATCCTGCAAAGGTCCACTTACACTATAAAATAAGCTTTCCGAGATTTGTCCTTCAATGTACATGTCCTCTCCTTTTTCCATCGCCGGGATTAAAAGCGCAACCAGGGCCGCGTCACTTCGATCTGACACCATGTCTTTATGAGTGCTATTCAGGCTATACCATAGCGATTGGACAGTATTGTCCAGTTCTATATCTACCTGATATATAAGCTGGTCTCCTTTTTCAAAAAATTTCGGCGCACCTATTTTCATGAAAATTATTTTAAGCCATTTATTATTTTGTGCACCACTTCAATATGTTTGCTGTTAAACTTTCGCGCAAACAACGCTGTCGATTGTATAAGTTCTTCATAATTATCTTCTGTCCAGTCAGACAATTGTCCGTCAGTCCAACCTATTTTGCGCATACAGCCTATCCCCTCATTTTCCAGGTCATAAATATGTTCCCGAAATGCTGAATGCCAGCAGAGTGTTTGTTTATAAATCTCATCGCTGCAAAAGGTATGTTGATAGATCAGCATCACGGCTGCTTTTTTTAGCAACAAGTATTGCAAAAAACCATGTGTTACACTGACCCATTGCGTTCCCTTTTTAAAGTCCATTTTTTTATACCGTTTATACCCCAACAAATCCTGCAAACAGATGAACAAAAAACGCATGGTTTTCTTGAACAAGCCCGATATTCCCGCTTGTTGTTTAAAGTATTTCGGAAACAAGTGGTATCTACGGACTTTCCGTTCTATTTCTTTAGTATAATCGTATTGCGAAAAACCAATAAACTCTTTTCCTTGATACGCATCAAAAAAACGGTGTATTTCATCCTGTCCTTTTAAGGGCATATCTACGCCCGAGAGCAGATGATAATAGTGGTAAGAACCCTGATTTACAGCCTCGGCAAATAGCGCGTACTCAGCCTCAACAACTGAAATATCTCCCCATCGCACATCTATCCGTTCTTTGGTGAGGAACAACCCGGCTTTTTTGACCGTAAGCTGTGGTATATCCAGTACCTTTTTATCAAAATGGATAAAAATATCGTTGCGCTCATCGTCCAATGTCTTAACAAGACATTGGAGCAATGCAAATTCACGGTGAGCGATAATCAGATAAGCGTGCTTCATCCGTTTCTTTTACTATGTTCTACCATCTTTTTAACGATATCCCAATCTGCAGCACTAAATTTTCGCACAAACAAACAGCCTGATACCACCAGTTTCGCGTAATCTGCCATCGTGTAAACCCTTGCATTGGCGTTCCCTATCTCATGCTTTAACAAACGATCGCTATATTTTATGGAAAAGCCCAAGCCTGATGACGCCAGTTCGGTCGGAACAAAAAACTCATCTCCACATAAGGTATATCTATATCGCTTTAACACCTGTTTACGAATAGAAAGCAAATAGTAAACGGCTTCACGGGTTATGCTTACCCAGTTTGAGCCATACTGATAACCTAATCGGTTATACCGACGGATATGAAAAAAACGCTGGACATTTTGTGCCAGGCGCCAGCCGATCTGAGCTATGCGGCTGACGGATCTGTTTCTGTGCGCAAAATAAGGTATAAACAAGTTGTACCTGTTCATCTTCAAGTCCATCTGAAAATTATTTGTTTGCATTGCCGGAATAAGTTGCTTTCCGTTTTGGGATTGAAAAAAAGTGTGGATATAATCTTGTCCATAAAGGGGCAAGTGTACTCCCGATATGATGTGGAAATACGCGTACCACGGATTGCAGCGATAGGCTTCGGCAAAAAGCTTATATTCGGCTTCTATCTGCGAAACATGGCCCCATTTTACATCTACCCGGTCGGCCAAGATATAGAGACCTGCGTGTATAGCGCGAAGCGTTGGAAGCGTTACGACTTTTTCATCAAAATGGATAAAGATATCATTACGCGGATCGTCCAAAGCATATATTAACTGCTCCAGTACCTCAAACTCATGGTGTGCTATGATCAGATAAGCGTGCTTCTTCATGATATTCCATATTTAAAGCGTCTAACCAATTGTTGAAGACCGTGCAAACAATACCTTCCTATCCTGGTATTACTTATTTTGTATAAACAATACATCCGTTTGTTCGGCTTCCACTTGTTTCTAATCACTTCAGGAAGTCGTTCGTAATATCGCCACCACACGTCAAACTGTACTGTAAAGATATCCCAGGGCTTTCCTCCAGTATAGTGTACCGTACCATGTTCTTTAACTGCCTGCCAGTCTGCCTCCGTATAATAACGCAGAAAAACAGGCTTATACTGCGGTAAATAGAATGTACGGATGCTGTTATAATAAGGTGGAAGTCCTAAAATTTTGCCTTGACAAAGCTGGTTCAGCACATCCTGATCTGGAAACTGCAGATAAGTTTTTTTTGCAGCATGCAGTAATTTCTGGACCATGCCATCCGCACGAAGTTTCACTAGGTTCATCAGTAAAAAGCCTGAATTGATATAGTTTCCCGCTTTTACGCCAAGATGATCCAAATAATCAAGCTGGCTGTCCAGCGAAGCTTCAAAAACCGCCGCCAGATAATAATCTGCTATATCTGTTTTGTAATACAGATTGGCTAGATCGTTGCGCACTACCATATCGCAGTCTACATAGATGACCTTATTGTATTCCGGCAACAGATCCGGCAACAGCAAACGGTAGGAAGCCGCCACGGTATAACGTTCGACCACGTAAATATCACCGAGTTTTCCCTGTAGGTTGATGTACCTCATAGTCAGCCTTCCGCTGTCCAATTGTTCTATTGCTGACTTCATATCATCCGACAATGCTTCGGTCAGCAGACAGATGACGTGAAAAGAGGCTGTGGGATCACTATGCTCCAATATAGAAAGCAAGCAGTTAGCCGCCGGAACAAAATAGTTCGGCGTGAATGCCACCACCAACGGTATACTTTCTTTTCCGTATTTTTGCATTGCTTCCATTTAATTTTCCCGTACCGTCTTATTGTAAAAATCAATTAACTTATCCGCTTCGATACGCACATCAAAATGATGTTTAGCAACTTCTTGTTCCATATTCACCCGCTCATAATCCATACATTGATCGAGGATTAAATCAGCCCAAACAGTCGCCGGCTTTTCAATAGCTTCATAATGGGCATAATCCGAAATGCTTGTTTCTTTGGAAACTCTATTTAAAGCCGCGATGCATTTCAACGCGGCCGCCTGTGCTTCTACCATAACCAATCCAAATCCTTCGCTAAACGACGGGAACAACAACACATCCATCGCCATCAACAGGTGGTTTACATCTATCCTGGTGTGCAAAAACTTTACATCAGGCACTATACCCAATTCCTTAACCTTAGCTTCTATTTCTCCCTGCATCTCACCATCTCCCACCAACAGTAGGACAACATCCTCCTTCTTCTCTTTCAATGTCTTGAAAACTTCCAGCAAATAGGGTATATTCTTTAGCTTTGTCAGCCTGCCGACAAAGCCCACCACGTATTTATCTTCTATCTGTAATTCTTGTTGCAACGCCTGTCGAACAGCCGAATCAAAGACATACTCCGAAGCGTTGATCGCATTGGCTATAACGGTAGCCCTATCGGTGTATTTCGGACCAAACAGCTTCGTAATAGCCATTTTGCTGCACCCTACACGATGTGTCGCCACCTTATTGAGCAATAGTTGTAAAATCTTATTCTTCCAGCCTTTATTGTCCACTGCAAGGTGTGTGTGCGCGACACGCACTTTGTTACCAGCAAGCATGGCTACCCACAGATAAATAGCAGAAACCAGCTCCACGTGTGAATGCACAACATCGTACCTTTCCTTTCGGATCAACGTCCACAGATAGGCTAAACGTCTGGTAATCTTTTCCGGCATAAAAAAGACCCGCATACCTAAATCTTCAAAGATTTTTTGATACCGCTGTGTATAAGCGGTTCCAATGGCAACGACATGAAACACAACATTGCCTTGCGACATATTGGTAAAATAATTATACAACAAGCTGGTGATACCTCCTACATCAGCCCTAGTTATCACATGCAATACCTTTATTGTCTCCACATTCGCCATACCTCAGCTTTCCAGTTGATAATAATCGTTATTCTCGGACAGCAGATGCTGCCTTTGATCCGGCTGTATAAACGGACACACTTCTATTAAAGGAGCCAAATCTATTTGTATAGATTCATGATCATACGGCAATTCTTCTATCAGAATCTCCTGTTCAAAGAGGTTTATTCTTTCTTTAGGCGTCTTTCCTACAGACAGCAAATAGTCTGTAAACTTAAACTCGCCCCCCATTACACTCTCTGAGAATTTAACAGCACAAACGGGTATGCCATAGGCTTGTGCTAATATCAATCCATGCAAGGAGCTGGTTATAATGTTTCGGCAAGATTTCAGCTGTTTTACAAAAAGCTCATGGTTGTCTCCGATCATAATATTGACCACCAGCACATTTTTTTGAGCACGGTATCGGTTGACCCACGGCGACTCCCAGTCGACATAATGTGGAATAATGCCGTATTCGTAAATAGGCTCTATTGTCGGATTATAAATCAAAGGCAGTAAAAGCGCCGGATCTCCGTAACACGCCGGACAGTCTATACCGTTTGCTTGATAAATCGCTCTTGATAAAGGACCTCTAACGGCTAATACCTGACTTGGTTTAACAAAATCCTTTGTTTTAAACGCGTCGCTTATAAACCCTGCTCCCCAAATTATAGTTTGCGGGCGCGACCACTGGCATATACTACCGATAACAGCATAAGAAGTATCTTCCTTGTACGCTGTTTGCTTCAAAAACCGGGATGGGAACGTATCTCTTCTTGACAGATATTTGACTAGTGTCATGTTCAGTGCATCACCAAAGTTCCGACCCTCCGGAAAACCATCGACAAATACAGGATCTACAAGCGACCGGAGTTGCTTGTAGATCCTATATTTGTCTACAAATGGTCTTAGTATATTTTTGATTTTTTGCAGCATACCGCTAAGTCCTATTTATTTACCGTTTTTGAATTAATTACACGTGCCGGAATACCAACAACCGTGACCCCGGGTTCTAAAACAGATTTAGTAACAATAGCTCCCGCTCCAATCTTCACCCCGTCTGCTATAGTAATATCGCCCAATATTTGTGCGCCTTGGCCGATATCTACGTTGTCTCCTATTTGCGGCGGTATATCCGGAAAACCACCTTTGCTCCCGATGCAACAGTTGCCGTGTAGCGTGCAGTTTTTACCAATCTTGGCTTTTGGGTGCACGATTACCGATCCGTAATGGTATATCTTCAACCCTGAACCAAAATTCCCGGCATGTATGAAAAAACCCAATCGGCTACCCCATATATTTTTCTTTCGCTGGTAATAGTATTTCAATAGCTTATAAGGCTTGATGGATGTATAGTATTCCTCTTTACGAAGGTTAACGACAAATTTGCGAATCCAATATTGTTCCGTCTTCAACCAACGATCCACCCAATAGTTTTTTGAAAACATGGATAAGTATGTTATCCCGTCCACATATGCATATTCACGCAATGTCCATTTGTCTTTTTGCTTCAGGTGATCCATCATGCAATATTTTGTGTATTTGTAAAAAAACCGATCAAGCTATTCTTCTTTACGAGCCCCAATTTCTGAAATACATGGACAAACATCCTGTCACCCGAGCACAATTTGATGATGGGAAGATGATGCATTGGATTTTTCATCCTGCAAATAGCATAATTCATCATGTAATTATTGCGGTAGCACTCCTGAAGAAAAAGAGCGGAGTCTTCTGCTTTTTTCAAATAAATATGATAATCCGGGTATTCGCGGCAGGCAGCCTGCCCCGCAAGATATACCAACAAATAAGAAGGGTTGGGAATATGTTGACGGATTTCTTCAAAGTCGGGTCTTTTAAGCAAGCTCTTATAAAACCTTTCACTGCCCATTTCCGTTATACCGCCGAACAGCTCAATCCAATGCTTCACAAATAAGCTTTTCATCGGAGCCGCCATAAAATAAGTTTCAACAACCGGATAGGTATAATCGACGGTATCGTTATCCCGATAGAAACCGATCAATTCGTTCTGGTTATCTTTATTGGTTTCATGTATCCAATCCAAACTATCCCGTAAAATAATGGTCGCATCCATCCAGATGCCTCCATATCGATACAATAATTCCAAACGGATGACATCGGTTTTATTTGCAACGGGCATATTGTCTTCAAAGACAATGTCGGGTAGATAACTACGATAAGTATCTTTATTCAGCAATCTGAATTCATATTCCGGATTTACCTTCTTATTATGCTCCATAATCTGACCGATATAAATCGGCATTTGCTCATTTTCCCAATAGACCCATACCAGTTTCGGAATGGGATGATGAGATTTAGCCTGCCCTCGCGTAATATGCATGACCTCTTCTGCCTTCGGATAATACCGTGGTTCAAATTGGCGGGCCTTCATCCCGACTAAAAGACATTTTACCTCTTGAAAAAAGGATAAGGCCAATTTATTTTTTCGTATAAAACTACCTATCATATCCTCTTATTTATTACCCGTTCGTTTTAACGGACCAAACCATCTGTTTTTGAGGATTTTCAATCCGGCTAACACATTATAATGCACTGGGAAACAGGTATTATAGCACGAAAATGATGAAAATCTAAAATATTTATCTACCCATTCGTCGATGATCCAGATATGTTTTTTAACATCCCAAGATAATCTGTACCTAGATCTGCAATAATTCAACACTTTGAAATACTCTTCGAACCGGGATTTTTCAATCACGGCAGGTTTCATCGTTCGCGTGGTAAAGCGATGTTCCCGAAACTGGTTTAAGAACTGCGCGGAGAAAAAAACTTTTCCCTTTTCGAGCAATTTTATCCAGAAATACCAATCTCCAGCGAAACGCATTCTGCTGATCTCATCAAATATAGCCATGTTCACGGCTGATTTTTTAAACAATACCGCACTAGCATTCGGAATGGTATTTTTATAAAACAACTGTTGTGTGATTTCTGCTATTCCTACATTACAAAAATCACGGCTCCAATCTCGATTACTTACCGTTTCGGCCCAATCAACTTTATCAAAAATGTGTCCATGCTCATTAATCTTATGGCTTGCACAGTAGGCCAACACAATATCTTCATCCTGTTTGATTCCCTGCAGAAGCGTCGATAGGAAGCGAGGATCCGTGACATCATCACTTTCAGCAATCCATATCCAGGATCCGCGGGCGAACTCCAATCCTTGTTTCCATTGCCTGAATGTAGAGCCCGAGTTCTCACTATTATAAACAATATGCTTAACCTTACGATGATCACTATAACGCGCTATCACCTTCGCACTTTCATCGGTAGATTTATCATCTAACAATATAATTTCAAAATCCTGAAATGTCTGATTCAATACGGCATCAATACGCTGTTCCAGGAATGCCTCATGGTTATAATTAGGAATGATAACAGATATCAAAGGAAATACATCACCCATATTCATCGATCAACAAATTCAACATATTTTTTCCTTACCGGAAAAGGGGCCACGCGAAGCAGGTCTTTCTGTATCTCATACAGATCATTGTTGATCAATGATTTGTCTGTATTTTTTTCAAACAGGGATTTCCATTTATCGGAGGATACTAACAGGTCATCTATATCTTCGAATCCATCATACAATGGTATATCAACCGATGAGAAATAATCATGAAATTTAAACCCATCCGTTTCGATATATCCTTTCTTGATCCAGAGTGCCGGAATCTGGTAAGCATGTGCCACGATTATTCCATGTAGGGACGTTGAGAGGATGTGGTCACATTGATTGATCTCGTTAACGATTTTAGGTATATCCTTCGTCCGGAGATCAATAATAACGTATTGCTCGCCATAGTTTCTTTTAAACGCATCGACTTCGCTCCAATGCGGTGCAATGCCCAATTGATGTTTTTTTGCTATATTTACTCCTGGCAACCACAACGGTAGCAGCAGAGCGGCATCTCCATATACGCCACAAGGCTTTATGCCTTGACTTACTAGCTTGGCATCGGTCAGTTTCCCCCTGACGGCCACCACTTTCCCGCCTCTATATCGATTGTCTCGATTCATAAAACCTGCTCCCCAAATAACCGACTTTTTATGTGCCCAATGGATAATAGATCCAATAGCTACCACCGTTTTCTGCCAAGGAAGTATAACCCGCTCAGCATCATTAAATCGGAAAGTCAGTATACTTTTCAGCAACAGCAAAATTCTCGATTTCAACGACAATTCGATATCCTTATGCTGTGCAGGAAGACCGGATAGCTCTTCAATCAGCAATGGATTCAGCGCATCGCCAAAGTTATCTTTATCCCAATAAATTAAATTTACTTTCTTCATAGGTGTCCGTTGTTCACGAATCACATTCCTTGCAATTCCGTTAATTTCTTAAAATAGGGAGAGATCTGCCGTAGTTCGTCGAAAGTTCCTTCGGCTACGACCTGCCCTCTCTCCATAAGGTATATCTTGTCGGCGTGCCGGATAGTCGACAGCCGGTGTGCAATAGCGATAATCGTGACTTTTCCCTGTAAAGACTCAATGCTATCTTTTATCTCCTGTTCGGTCTCCGAATCCAGCGCCGATGTTGCTTCATCCATAATGAGCAATTCCACGTCGCGATAAAGCTCCCTCGCAATCGATATACGCTGTTTTTGCCCACCAGATATATTAACCCCATTATTCCCTAATAAGGTATTTTCTCCATTTGGCAATTCTGTCAAGAAAGCACGAAGGCTGCACATATCAACAACGCGTTGGAACTTGGCTAAGTTAGCCGCCGTTTTCTCCTCCCAAAACGTGATATTATCGAACACACTAGCGTTAAAAATGGTCGGCTCCTGGCTGATATAACCGATTTTCTGCTTATACTGCTGATTGACGCATGACGCTATTTCCTGTCCATTTACTAAAAACACACCGCTAGACATCGGTATCAAGGTGCAAATGACATTGATCAAAGAAGTCTTTCCTGATCCCGACTCGCCCACGAAAGCAACCGATTCATTTTTCCGGATCTTTAAGTTGATTTGCTTCAATACGTTAACGTCATTATAATACAGCGAAACGTTCTCTAATTCAATAGATTCAATCTGCTCCAATTGACGGTGACCCGAAAAAACTTCTTTATGTTCATCTAAATATTTCTGGTAGCTGACGATATTCTCTACCGTACCAGTTCGTGCCAGATAATTGTTCCAGTTCATTTGTAGATCGATGACCTTTTGCATGGCACGATAAAAGAACAGCAGGATAACCATAACTCCGGATAACGGCGATTGAAAGACCAATACATGCGTAGCAATAACAGCCGCTATCACCATAACCGTTAACGGTTCACGCAACGCGCCTAACCTTGCGCCGATAGTGACAACCGATATACCATTATTGACAAGGCTAATCAGCTCTTTATGTAGTCGGTTAAAGAGAAAGTAATTTCTTCCTGTAGCCTTCAGGTATTTAAAATGATTGACGATCTCAATCACGATACCACCATAGCGATGATTGTTCTTTGTAATGTTCCGGGAAAGTTCTTGGGTTCGTTTGTAAAACGCCTTGTAAATAAAATTAGACAATCCGCCACCAATAGCGACCAAAATAGAAAACTTCCAATCCAAAAAGAAGGCAAAACCCAGATAACCTGCAACAAACAGTACGTTCTTAATCGTGTCCAAATATTGACCACAGGCATCAATCACGCGTTCCACTTCGCCTGTCAGGGAATTTTGTAATCGGCCAACATCCGTTGAAACAAATTCCTTATAGCTTAAATCCCGCAGGCCAACACCCAATCGCTCCCGTAAGATTTTAGAAAAGACAATTTTCGTGACACCAACATATTTTGTAGTGTAAAAAAAGAACACGCCTTTTAAGATAAAGAGCAACACAATCATCAGCAGCACATTCACGACGGTCAGATCGAGATGCAACGTATTAAAGAAGTCGCGTACAAACTGTATGCTGCTATCATTAGCAACAACACCTGCTGCACGCTGATCGGCTACCTGTAATAAGGGGATGAACATGGCCAGCCCTAGGCTATCCATCAGCACCAATAAAAAACTAAATACCAATAGCAAAGCTATCCGGTATCCCAGGTACTGATAAAAAAAATACAGCGTACTAAACCGTCTCTTTAAAAATTGTTTCACCCTATCAAATTCGTAACTTGTAATTCGTGATTCGTAATTAGAGCAATCCTATAAGATTGCACTTACGTTAAAATTCATTTTCCAACATGTTCCGTAATCCTTCCTCCATTGTATACGGCGGTACAAAGCCCGATGCCATGGCCTTACTCGATGAAAACTGTGTTACCGCACAAAATTTCTTCACCCGAACCGAACTGATGTTCAGTTTTTTGCGTGTAATAGATGCCAGCACATCAAAACCATAGCCGCCTAGCATTCCCAGCCAATAGGGAATACGAACGGTTGGGATTTTCTTCCCTAAAATCTGTCCCGTGTGGTGTACCAGATCATTCGTCGTAAAATCAGGCTTATCAACATAATTGTATACTTGATATCCCGTTTTCCCCCGCACTATCAGAAACCAGATAAACGCCACGACATTCCCGATGTATGACATGGATTTCTTGTTATTTCCCTTTCCGATCATCATAAACTTGCCACTGGCAATCTGTTTCAACAGATTATACACGTTGCCCCGGTTTCCCTCTCCGAAAATGACCGTTGGGCGTATAATATTGATATCCCAATCGGGATGGTTTCGATGCCAAACGTGCAAGACCTGCTCCGCCTGCCACTTACTTTTGCCATAGTCATTAAAAGGGGCGATCGCGGCATCCTCATTAGGATTATCCTTATCCAATCCATATACGGCTACGGAACTGGTAAAAACCAATCTCTTAATATTATTAGCTTCCATCGCTTTCAACGTATTTCGCATTCCTTCCACATTGATATCATAATACAGGGAAACCGGGCTTATATCGTCCCGATGTTCCGCTGCCAATAGTACCACTACATCTCCCCCTTTGGAATGATGAGCTAACGTCTGCCAGTCCATCACGTTTCCTATGCGAGTCAACTGCGGATATTTCTCGCTCTTTTTTTTATCAATGTTCAATACTTCGACATCCGGAATCTTCAACAGCTTATCTATTAAACGTGTACCTACAAAACCGGAACCACCGATAAGTATAATTTTCATCTAATATAAATTGTCATTAAAAGGCAATAACACGTTGCCTGTTCTTTTCCCCTCGCTTCTGTACATCTTTACGGACGACGTCTCTTGTATATTCACGACTTGCTTTTTTATATTCCGTTGCTCTATCTTTTCAAATACCCAATGCATTCCCAACCATACTCCCCCATCGCAGAGGATGACGATGTTATTGCTGATCAATTCCACCATTAGCATATTAAACACACTGAAAAACAATACTAGCCCCAGTATCGATACCATAGCTATTCGATGAGACATACCCATTCGCAGAAATTTATGGTGTAAATGATTACGGTCGGGTTTGAAAACAGGTTTGCCCGTACGCCAACGCAAAAACATGACGCGTGCCACATCCATAACAGGAATAATCAGAGCAGAAAACGCCACGACAATAGCCCCATCGGAAAAAGGCTTGATATATGCATTATTCATCGCAAAGCTAATCGCCAAAAATGCCATCGAATAGCCAAGAGTCATACTGCCCGTGTCTCCCATAAAAATCCGTCGCCGCCGACCAGTAGCACCAAATACATTAAAATAGAAAAAAGGGATCAGCACGCCCACGGTGATAAAAGCAAATAAAGCATGCCACCACGCACCGTAATACATAAATAAAACGCCCAAAACCAAGCATCCCATAGCCACCACACCCGAACAGAGCCCGTCCAGCCCGTCGATGAGATTAATCGCGTTGATAATCAGAACCACCAAAAATACTGTCAGCGGCATACCTATCCATGCTGGTAACGAGATAACAAGCCCCAAACCGTATAGATCGTTGATCCATAGTCCCGAAACTGGAAAGAAGCTAGCAACAAGAATTTGCATGACAAATTTCCATCTATAGCTCACTCCGATTAGATCGTCTACCAAGCCAACCATAAATAACATTCCCAAACCACACAACAACAACATGAAATGAGGTAATAGTGCCCACGACTCCACTTGTGTATCCATGTTAGCAATTTTGATCACAACAACCAATGCTACAATAAACAGCAGACACTGTATCGGCGCAAAAGCAACACCGCCCAAACGAGGAATGATATGTTGATGCACTTTGCGAGCATTAATTGGGTCGAAAAGCCGCTTTTTGTAAGTTACAAGCATAATCACAGGAAGCATACCTCTACTCAATAACAACGCTAGCAAGAAACAACTGATTAGGATAAAAATATACATGACAGATTGGAATCAAGTCTTTTCCAGAAACAATATGCAACACCTCCCATACTTGCATGAGCACACGGAGGTGAGCATAATGCTATCTATGAAAACAAAAAAATCAATTACTCTCCGATAACAATTACTGCACGGCTCACGCGTGGATCATCGTAATACATATTCTCAACGCCTCCTTTATGTTCAGTACGAAGTCGAGCCGGATCAACACCAAACTCTTCTACCAATACTTTTTTAATTGCTGCCGCGCGGTTACGGCTCAGCAACTCGTTGCGAGCAACAGAGCCCGTCCCTTTATCAGCATAACCAGTAATGGTATATATTACATCCGGACTGCCTCTCTTTATAGTTTCTGCAAAGAATCCAAGATTCACACGAGCTTCATTACGTACTTCCCATGTGTCTATCTTGAAGGTCACGAGAATAGGAGCTGCCAAAATCCGGTCTTGAAACTTCACTTCTGTGATAACTTTTCCTTTCGCATCCGCTAATTGGCGTTTCAACGCCTCATTATCTGCTGCTAATTTTGCAACGCGATCCCGTAGTTCGTTTAGCAAGGTCTCATCATAGCTACTTTCGATAACCGTCGTTGTCGGTTTATCCCAATTACGTTTATTGAAGTTATATTTCAACGCAAGTATAGCCGACAACGGACCTTCTTGTCTTTCGTTTTCCACTTTATTAGTGCCGTCTTCACCGTCAAAACGATCGTCAACCATGGCACCACGTATATCTAACGTCAAATCCAAGGACCGGTTTAGCCTGAAAACGTTTTCAACGCCTACGTTCGCACTGACGTCACGTAATTTCCTTTTTAGAGGCTCTCCACTTGTTACGTCGCTGGCGTTAACCATCCATCCAAGACCTCCATAGAAGTTCAATGTGTAAAAACGGTCTTCTTTATAACCGCCAAATAGATTAGATAAGTTAAACAACGCATCCGCGTGGTAATGGCGATAATCAAATTTTTCTTTTACTAATGGGCGGTAGTCCGTATTGTTATATTTTTCACCGGTACTAAATTTACCAAGTTCCTGCGTAACGCCTTTTACTGTTCCGTGCGTAAAGTTGGCACGCACACCGATACCCGGCGTGAACCATTTACCTAACTGGACGGAAAGTACCGGTGCCGCAATACGGTCTGCAAACTTCATCTGTCTGTCGTGATCGCCGAAGTAAATATTAGCGCCCCCACCGACACCTAAAAACCAGTTGTTAAAAAAACGATTGGTAACCACTTTGTATCGATCCGAAGATACTGTTACCGTAGTGTCACGCTGTACAGGCAGTGATTGTGCATTTACTGCGCTTACACCGCCCAAAGCGAAAAGAGAGAGGATTATAAAGTTCTTCATTTATAGTTGATTCTTATTTATTGCTTTGTGTTAGTTAATACTTTATTGTGGAGAGATAACCTGACCCGTGGTACAATCGACCAGTCTTCTTCCGTAAACTAAAAAATTCAATTCCGTCAGCCCTTGTCTATACTGTTTGATCTCCACGGCGTTGTCAGCTCCGGCATGCCATATAATATTTGGATTCCACCGTATACCGTTGATCAGTTCCATTTCATATAGTACCGGATCACCTTGATTTCTTCTGCCCCACATCCTAACATCACCATTATGGTCAATGGCAACCCGAACAACTGGTATCGCGGCATTGACTCCGCCGTGAACTTCCCAGATATTGTCCCAATCGCTCTCGGCGTGATCATCTAAAAACCTCACCGTACGCTGTATACCGTTATCAACGTTCTCAAAGTTGACCTCTCCCACGGTTCCACCGGCGTTACCGGAGTTTGGAGGTACTGGAATGGCCAACGTCTGCCCGTTGATGGTCATATTAAACGAGTTATCCAATTGCAGGATATCGAGTACCAATCCAAAATTCGGATTGTTCGCCCCAAAAACCGTGTATGCTGTCGTAACGGTACCCTTGTTGCTAGATGGGGTACTACCATTACCTGTTATCGTTCTCCTATTAGCTGGCTCATTGGAATAAGTAGTATTATTTGCATAAGAATAATCATCTTCCCTCAAATCCACCCGCACGATACAATTACCTTTACTGAGCCGCAAGCGTAAATCGTACTTCACACCCGGCGTAATCGCTAGATCATCAAATTCAATTCGAGGATGAACCGTCACCGTCCTGGAAGGAACCGCATTCGGATCATCCGGATCATAGTTGTCACCCGGTGATTCAGACTCAATAGCGAGATGGTCGATGATCAGATGGCCGTCCGTCCTCGCATCGTGAACCAACACCGTTGGCTCCGTGCTGATAGCGAGAGTCGTACCCGCAGAACCGATAGGGGCAAACGGGATCGGCATGTCTACCGCCGTGCCTAAATATGTTAAATCTCCATCGGAGAGCTTTAAGCGAGCACGGTTACCATTCTGGTGAGATGCCGATACAAAACGAGGGTTTGAGATTTCCTTTAAGGCAGGTGTACCGAAACTCGTTAAATCAATATAGGTTGTGATCTCGTTAAGCTGATTCCAAAGCACTAGGTCTAGTTCATGCGGTCCTTCATGCGGAGAATCAGACAGACTCACCGTCTGTAAATCGTACATCAGTTTATTGTGTGCGTCTGTAACAGTTAATTCCACATCGTTCAATGTTGAGTTTACCGGCAAATCCGGAAGAGGTGCTTGGCCAAAAGAATACACCACAAACGTAAAGGTAGATGTGTTGCTACCATCTTCTATTGCATCTAGGACAATATTTGCGTAGGTCGAAGAAGCCGCTGTTACCGTTACATCCTGACGATGTACTTCAGCTCCAGTGCTCGTATCGTAAACCAAAAGCCTGTAATTTGTCCCTTCGGGTAAATCTGTTCGCACAGGTGTTGCATTAGCTTTTAATCCACTACCCCCAGACTGTTTTGCGCGAGACGCCACGGGCGCCTGCTCTGGAACCAATTCTGCAACCAAGGTAAGATCGTTGCCCAGATCCACCGTCCGTCGTTGTATCCCATCCGCAACTGTTCGTACACCCGACGTAGACGAACGCTGTTGGAGCAGGTTGGGGTTATTCTTAATACCCTCCCGTACATTGATACGCACTTGGATACCATCCCCGTCAAAGTCACCGAACCCCGTGTCTTTCTTACAAGAAACTGTAATCAATAATGCCGCGAATAAGCACCATACGATATTATTTGTAAACGTTGTTTTCATTGTCTTCATTTTCTTCGTTTTTTCTTTTCCCGTTTAGTAAAGGTCTATGACAATATCTCTCTCCAAATCATCTTCCATCCAGCCTTCTTCAACCTTATCATCCGTTTGCTTAACGGTTATTGAACCCGCCGCAATGTTGTTTTCCAACTCCACTAGAATCGATCCCATCGCAGGTGCGAGATAAATAAGTTTCCCTTTGTCTGTTCTACTCACGCGCTCCAACCCTGTAATGCTGGGCGGCAGCGTGCTATTTGGCTCTTCCATTTGTTGTCTTGGTTTTGCTGATTTTAATTAATAATATTTCTTGACTACGATTAATAGTTTGGCTCGCTTGAGCCTGATTAATATGCGACAAAATTAGTGTCGTTGGAGCGCTGTAGAAAGTTTTAGTATAACCCCAATACCGAAAAGGCACAATTTCATTTTGTTCGTTTTACCGAAAACGAACAATACACAAAAACACCACAAAGAACTAATAAACAATAAGATAACCAAACATAGAACCGACTTAGTGTAGCTATCCAGCTACACAACATAAGAGCGTTAGAATTCCAGGAGTTGTATATTTGTGATAGCCGACATTGTATTTACGCTGTATCTCATTTTTTGCGTAAAACATCTGATACACCCATTTTTGTGCGATGATTTTGTTTTTGTATAGTACCAACCTCGGTATAATTTTTCATAGGTAGATTGTATCCGGTATTATCACCCCGATAATATCGGATCTTTTTATTATATATTTAAAAAACACAATACGGAATGATACGCTATCAAAAAGAAATACAGGAAGGTGTTGTCCAAGCCATCATAAAAGGCGAGCTGTTGCTGGAAGAAGCCATGGAAAAATATGGTATTATGAGCAAGAAAACCGTTGTCCGCTGGCTGAAAAGACATCAATATGAAATTTTAAACGGAGGACGACAAGAGTCAACGACTTAAATATGAGGGCTAAATATGATTATCCATTTTGATTTTAATAAAAAATGCCTTATTATTAATTTATCACTATGAAGAATTACAATAAAGGGACAACCTCTTTTTATATTTTTTGGTTACTAGTATGTAACATTGGTTTACGTGCACAGGATTTAGAGGCATATAACGAATTGTACGTAAAAACATATTTGGAAACATCCCAAAAGGATTTTCCAAAAGCCCTTCAGATTGCCGACTCATTATACTCCATATCACGAACCCCTTTATTACAGATTCGAAGCTTGATGCTTACCGCTTCCCTGTACCAACAACGAGCAGAAACGATAAAGTCCATTGAATACGCGCTGAAAGCAGAAAAAATAGTTAATGATACCGATGAGGTGAACTGGAAAGCCCGGATTTATGGATTCTTAGCTACTCAATATAGGATCGCGCGGCTGTTTACGCCAGCAAAAGAGTATATAGTAAAAGCATCCGCTATTGCTGCACAAATAAAAAGCCCACAAATAGCCAACACAATCAGAGGACTGATCAATCAAGAGATGGCTCATAACGAAATGGCAAATAAACGATATACACAAGCGATAGCCTACATCCAACAGTCAGAACAATATTTCGAAAGCACCACAGAAAACCGGGACTTCTTTACGATGGAAAATGAGCAGTTATTAGGGCTTAATTACTACTTATTAGAGCATTATGACAAGTCGATAGAACACTATCAAAATGCTCTGCGTATAAGCCTTAATGCTCCCGAAAATTATGTCACCGCTTTAATTCATAACGGCCTAGCGAATATATACCTTAATAGAGACAATATTTTGAAGGCCGAAAAACATTTAGACAGCGCACAACGCATCGCAGATAAATCTTATTATCTGCAACTGAAGAAAGAAATAAACGAAACAGCATACCGATATTATGTAACAACGAACAATATAAATAAGGCATTGGCTATTAAAAAATTACAAGATTCTATTGTCGCCGAGATTTATAAGAAATCGGCTGATTTCGTAAATAATTCTTATACGAATTTAGGCCTTGAAAGAGAAGATCAGCAACGACGGTCGAAAAGTAAAACGTCCTTTCTCATTATGGGGCTATTGGTAGTGCTCCCCATTACGCTCTACTTTATCTTACCTTGGTTTAGACAAAAGCAGAAACTAATCAGCAAAAATGTAGTACACGAAAAAGTCCAAAAGCCGCAGTTTCCTTTACCAGATAACGCCGAAGAGGAAAGCGATAAAGATGAGCCGTCAGGAATGGAAAATGAAACTTCCTCTATCCCTGTTGTAATTTCAGATCAAATTGTCAACAAGATTATGAGCCGATTGGAAGAGTTTGAAAGTAAAAACCTTTATGTTAAAAGGGACATCTCTCTTTCCTACCTAGCTATTTATTGTGATACCAATACGAAGTACCTTTCCTTTGTGATCAACTCGCAAAAGAAAAAGGACTTCTACAATTATATTAACGAGCTTCGGATTAATTACATTGCAAAAAGATTGATAAACGATCCCTATTATCGACGACTGAAAATAGCGGCTCTAACCAACGAAGCTGGCTTTTCATCACAAAGCAAATTTGCACAAAACTTCAAAAAGGTAACAGGAATGTCTCCTTCAGAGTTTATAAAATCTATACCCGAAGAGCCGGAGAAGTAATTTTCGAGCTATCAAAACCGATCAATCCACTTATAAATGTCTTCATCGGGAGGAATACTAAACGATTTCCTAAGCCGGCTTTTCTTCGTCTGCACACTGCGCACAGCCATATGGTTATAATTGGCTATGTCTTTCGTGGTAAATCCTAATTTCAACAGGGCGCAAAATTTAAATTCTTCTCTCGTCATTTCGGGATTCTTCTCGCGCAACTTCTCATAAAAATCTGGAAAGACCTGCTTGAACATCGGTAAAAAAGCCATATCATCATCTTTTGCCAACTTCACTACATATGCCGGAGACGTCAACGTAGCAGATTTCGGTTGTTCTGAATACCGGTCATTCGACAATCCCATACCACCACGTAATGCTTGATGATACAAATTTTGTATTTTTTTGTTCTTCTGCATAATAAAATAACCATTAACAGCTAATAGCAGTACCGCCTGTACAAAAGTAGTTTGCTGATTCTTATGAAGATACACCTGACTTTCCTCAACTCCATCAAACCATTCCAGATGAAACAACTGCACGATATAGAACAGCACAAAAATCCAAAGAAAAACAAAAATATTATACAGGCTATTTTTTTCGTTAAAAATGAATAAAGCAGCAAATAGAATAGCGAAGTAATACGGAGCAATTCCGTTGTGAAAACCCGCGGTAGAACAAAAGTAGAATACCATCAATGTGGCCCCTACTAGCGTCGATGCTGCAATTTTTGTACTAAAATACACCCTTGTATACCACGATAACAAAAATAATGCACAGCCTACGGTAAACAAAATCGAAAAATTAACGTGGCGTCCAAAACATAAATTCCGGAAAGCATCTGTAATAAAAATCAATGAAATTAAAAAAGCATACTGATTCATCAAACGAACCCGAACGGCTTGCAATTTATCCATATCCTCATTAATATGCCTGTTGGATATAGCACGCCAACATGTCTTAAGTAACATTGCATTCATAATCTCTACTAAAAATTAGTTTTTATTTCTTCCCGAGATCATTTCGGTAATGATCCGTGAAGCGAATTTAGATAATATCGCCGGATACTCAGGTATGGATTCAAGTGAAGTAAAAAACATGTAGCCAAACTACTACATTCGTAACTACTTCCTTCTCGTTGCGCGTACTTGCCCCTAACTCTGGAAAAACACAACTACAGCAGAACACATCCCGAAGCCGCTATATCAGAACAATCTCAGTTGTGGGTTATTTAGCTTCTCCAGCTCAGTATCGTAAAAATTAGAGATCGTTACCCCCAGGAGCCTTACCCGTTTATCTTTCATGTTCGCCTTGCTGAAGAGGTCGGTTATCTGCTGGAAAATATCCTCCGCGGTATTCAAGTAGAACACACTTGTTTTACTTCTTGTTATCTGCGTAAAGTTTGCAAACTTTATTTTTAGAGTAACCGTCCGTCCCTGTTTTGCCTTCCCTTCTAATCTTTTTTCTAGCTTCTCACACAGCACCCTCAGCTCCTTAAGCATTTCCTGTTCCTCTTTGAGATCTGTTTCAAACGTATCTTCTATACCAATTGATTTGACGATGCGATTGGGTTTTACAGGTCTGTTATCCTCTCCGCGAACCATGTGGTAGAAAAATTTACCTGATTTTCCGAATCGCCGAATCAACTCATTCTCCGTAAACTCCTTCAATTCCTTTCCCGTATGTATTCCCATACTTTTCATTTTTTGAGCCGTTACCTTACCAACGCCAAAAAACTTATCTATGGGAAGCTGTTCTAAAAAAGGAACAATTTTGGAAGGTCCGATAAATGTCAATCCATCCGGTTTTTGATAATCCGATGCAATTTTGGCGATAAACTTGTTGGTAGACACTCCTGCCGACGCAGTCAGCCCCAATTCATCACGAATGGCAGCTTTGATCGCCTTCGCGATTTCAATAGCCGACCCTATCCCCTGTTTATCTTCTGTCACGTCCAGATAAGCCTCGTCCAGCGAAAGCGGCTCTATTAAATCAGTATACCGCTTAAAAATTGCCCGGATCTGATGCGAAACTTCTCGATAGACGTCAAATCGAGGGCGAGTAAATAGTAAGTGCAGGCAAAGCTGTAAAGCTTGTCGGGAAGACATCGCCGAGCGTACGCCAAACTTCCGAGCTTCGTAACTCGCTGTAGCCACCACTCCCCTACCATCCGGCGAACCGCCCACTGCAAGCGCTTTGCCTCGCAGCTCTGGAAAATCACGCTGCTCCACCGACGCATAAAATGCGTCCATGTCAATATGGATTATTTTTCGCGCCTTTTCGCTCACCATTTTCTCCAATTATCTTATCTGTACTAGAATTGTACTGCCCCTTCCTTAACAGTAAAGGTCGCATCCAAATGTTTTACAACTGCATAAACTCATTCTTGTACTATCCTCCATGTAAAACATTTGAAGCTACGATTTATGAATTCATGTTTATTTTAGCATTCATGAGCTCCCGTTGCTCGGTTTTGCGCGTCTTTTTCTAAAAAAGACGCAAATAGAAAATTCCTATTTCTTTCCAAAATTAAAATGAAATTTCGTATCTGGAAACAGTGCAAAGTAAAACCAAGAAATATTATCTTTGGCATTTTGCGACACGTAATAGAAATACTTTATACAGCCATACGCATGAATATCAAAATTGGATTACTGCTGGTGACCGTAGGTTGCCTCTTACTTTCCCTTCAAAGTCAGGCTCAAGAACGGGACGATCGAGCCACCATCTTAAATTTCAAAGGGATACAATATATGAGCGACGATTCCCTGTTCTATACAAATTTTAGATTTCGTATGCAAAACAGACTCGGTTATAGTGATGTACTGGATAACGAAGATAATGGTAAGTTCGATGCGCGCATCCGTCGCCTACGGCTACGTATGGACGGTTATATTTATACTCCTAAGATTTCCTACTCCATCCAATTGGCATTTACCCGGGGCGATCAAGATTTTGATGATACGGGCATTGCTAATATTGTACGTGACGCAGTAGTTTTCTATAACTTTAGCGACGACTTTTATATTTCCTTTGGACAGAATAAATTGCCTGGTAATCGGCAGCGCGTCAATTCTTCCGGTCAATTGCAGTTTGCTGACCGATCGTTGGTTAACGGTAACTACACGTTGGATCGCGATTTTGGGGTTTCGTTTAACCTAAGCAAAAAAATAGGCAACATGCCCATCAACGCAAAAGCAGCGATCTCGACCGGCGAAGGACGTCCAGTTTTGGGTACCGACGACGGACTAGCTTATACCGGACGCGTAGAGTTTTTACCTTTAGGCAATTTCACGAACGATGGTGACTATTCGGAGGGAGACATTGAGCGCGAGGAAACGCCAAAACTCTCCATTGGAGGGGGGTATAGTTACAACGATCGCACGACGAGGGAAGGCGGACAGCTCGGCAGGTTTGTGAAAAACCCTTTCACGCTCAAAACTTCGTTTGCAGACGCTATCTTTAAATATCAGGGCTTTGCTTATCAAGCAGAATACATGCGGCGTGATGTCGATAACCCGTTCAACATCGTCGATGACCAATTCAACCAAGTGGACGGTCCAGAAGAAGAATTAGCCTACGCACAAAAGGGATGGGGACTGAATCAGCAAGCTTCCTATTTACTCGACAAGGGATACGAAATAGCCACCCGTTATACCTATATCAAACCGCATCAGCAGTTACGGAATTATGAGGATCAGTTAGACGTGATTGAATTAGGACTAACGAAATACGTGAAAGCACACCGGCTGAAGTTTCAACTTAACGCCAATTATACCGTTCCAAACGGAGATTTTGGAAATAATAACAGTAAGAACTCATGGGGTGGAACTTTCCAAATTGAATTGGGGATATAAATAACGTATCTTTGATATGGTGAAATATAACGCAGTGTACGAATGAAATATTACCTTATTGCTGGCGAGACTTCGGGAGATCTACATGGCGCTAATCTGATCAACGCGTTAAAAAAAGAAGATACAGAGGCCAGTTTCCGTATCGTAGGTGGAGGTCAAATGCGTGAGGCGTCTGGACAAACACCGTTGATACATACATCTGAAATGGCGTTCATGGGATTTGTGGAGGTGATCAAAAATCTCGGAAAAATCCAGAAGAATTTAAAACTGGTGAAAGAGGATATCACTAAAGAAAATCCGGACACTTTAATTTTGGTAGACTTTCCCGGATTTAACCTCAAGATTGCAGAATTTGCTAAAAAGCGTGGTATTCGTGTTTGCTATTATATTTCCCCTAAAATCTGGGCATGGAATCAAAGTCGGGTACATAAGATCAAAAAAGTTGTCGACCACATGTTCTGTATCCTTCCTTTTGAGGTTGATTTTTACAAAAAATACAATTATACTGTCGATTACGTTGGCAATCCTTTATTAGATGCGATCAGCCAATATACATTCAATCCCACTTTCAAAGACGATAATGGGCTCAACGAGCGTCCTATTATTGCCCTGCTTCCGGGCAGCAGGAAAATGGAAATCGAAAAGCTGTTGCCGATTATGGTTGATTTATATTATCTCTTCCCGGCACATCAGCTCGTCATCGCGGGCGCACCCAATTTTGATGTAGATTACTACCGGCAATATACTGGTGAGTTACCAATAAAAATCGTGTTCCAACAAACATATGATCTCCTCAAACATGCGGAAGCCGCTGTAGTGACAAGTGGTACCGCTACTCTGGAAGCCGGCATCCTAAAAGTGCCACAGGTCGTCGTCTACAAAGCCAATAAACTTACGGTATTTTTAGCTCGCCGCTTGGTGAAAGTTGAATTCATTTCTTTAGTAAATTTGATTAACGGATTTTTATCTATTCGGGAGTTCATTCAGGAAGAATGCGATACCCGTACGATTGCCGACGAACTTGGTGAGCTGATCACAAATAAAGAACACCGCGCGAGCGTAATGGAAAATTATGACGTATTAGCAGAGAAACTCGGTTCTCCGGGAGCATCGGAAAAAACAGCAAAACTCATTCTTCAATATTCCGCTGGTTAGCGTAATTAAACTATTTATCCTATTGTTATTCTAATATAACGTAGATAAATAGTAACAGTCATGAAGTTAACGCACATATTAAGTATAATATTCCTGTTCGTAGGCGTTTCTTTCCTATCCACAGGATATGCGCAAGAGGAACATATTGGTCGACTAGAATTGGGCAGGAAGAAAAAGAAAACCTTTAATAGCCGGGATTCCTCGGCAATCATCTATATCGATACACTGATCATGAAAGATCGATCGTCGCTACAGTTTTATGGAAAAAAAGACGTCAAACTCGTTGTAAAACACGCGGAGATAGGGAAAGGTGCGTTTATTAGCGGTATCGGCGGACGGAACAATGCTTCGAACTTCGATATCGATATCAACCTTAAAAAATTGGGTTCGTTGTATGTCATCGCCCGTGGACAGGATGCGATGAACGGCACGAAGACAGACCCAAACGGTGACGGCGGAAATGTGAATTTTGAATACGACCCCAGTGGGATTACGCCACAGACAGAAGATAAAAAACAAGTCAATTACGTATACATCGATGTCTCTGCCGGCGGTCGAGCAATCAATCCTGTTTCCGACCTAAACCAGATTTACTCACGTATAGCCATGTCTGCTCCCGGTCTTCGTGGCATGCCACAAGGACAAGTTTACTCTGGCTCACCGGGTAAAGAAGGGAAAGCTGTTATTACAGAAAGGAAATAACATTTTGTCGCTCAAGCCGCGACTTGGCTTTTCCACTTTTGACCGCAAAAGTGGAGCAAAACTCGTCACTTCGGAAATTTGACAGGAAGGGATGGTACTAAGGATGAGTTTGTGCAGTTGTCAAATTTCCGGATGTGACCTTTTCGTGTTAAGGAGGGTACATGCAATTGTATTATCCCCTATTACCCTCTTAATGCCACATCAAAAATTTTGAAATATGTGGGGATATTATGAATGCATTATCCAATTATTCAAAATTTTTCAGTGGCGATTTTTATGAACTAGTGTTTATTTTGGTGTTCATGAACTCACTCCGTTCGGTTTGCGCAGCTTTTTTCTAAAAAAAGTTGCTAGAAGACTTCCCTACAACAATTTTTAATAAATTATTGTAATCAAAATACGTATTAGCAATGCGTTGCACGTCAGCAGCTGTCATGTTGCGGATGATTTCATTATAACGTGTATAATAGGATAAATCGAGCCCATAGAAATACACGGCTTTAAACTTATCGGCATGCGAAAAGATCGATTCGATCGTGCCTAAAATAGAACCCAAGATATAGTTTTTCACTAAGGCTATTTCCTGCTCGGTAGCTTGTGTATTCCGTAAAATATCAAATTCCTTTTCTATCTCTGCTAGCGTCGCCCCAGTACTATCAACGCCAACTTCTGTAGCGATGGTAAAAAATCCTGTATGCTGTAAACTCGCAAACGCGGATCCGATACTATAGGTGAACCCTTTCTCTTCCCGGATGTTCCGCATCAAACGTGAACCAAAATATCCTCCAAAAAGTGTATTAACAAACTGTACGGCCGGAAAGTCCGGATGCACTCTATTGACTGTAGGCATGCCTAGACGAATAGCCGACTGAAGCGCATCCGCACGTTCTTCCACTACAGTTTTCGGCGTAAAATCCGGAAATATAGGAGATCCGATCCGACTTGCTTCGCTGGTATTTCGCCACCGGATATCAAAAAGCTCTCGTACCTGTGTTAATACATCCTCGGTAATATTTCCCGATAAAATCAATGTGCAGTTTTGGGGATGCACCTGCTTCCGATACAGCTCGATCAAATCTTCCCTGTTCAACCTATCATAAGCATCTTCCGTCGGAATCCGTCCATATCTACTTTCTCCAAACAAATTCTTGAAAAACAACCGACGTGCTAGATATTCATTTTTTTGCAGTGAGATTTGTAATGTCTGCTTATTATTGCGGATATAGGTTTCCAGTTCTGCATCCGGAAAAGTGGCATTATTCAGTATGTCATGTACAACAGGCAAAACCGAGCTCAAATGCTTATTTAGCGAATACAGCGTTAATGATGTCTGATCAAAGGAATATTCTGGCATGAGATAAGCACCATAAAAATCTATTTCTTCGGCTATCTGTGTACTCGTCCGCGTTTTCGTGCCCTCTTTTAGCATGTGACTGGCACAGGTATGAAGAAGGGAATTCTCCGAGCCATCGAATATATTCTGAAAGATGAACTCCGCCTTTATTAATTCTTGTGTCGGTGCTCTAAAAATAAAAACCCTTAGACCGTTGTCAAAAACAACTTCATCAGGCTGTACAAAAGCAATATCTTGTATGTCATGACGTGAAGGCGCTACGGTTCTATTCAGCATGTTCCTGTTCTTTAGCATAATAAATGAGGGTTGACGAATTTTCGGGCATAAAAATTTCTTGTGCTACCCGTTGAATATCAGACGGCGTTACAGCAAGGTATTTAGCTACTTCCTGGTTATATAAGCCGGCATCACCAAGTACTTCAAAAAAAGCCAGATTCATCGCTCTATCCAAAATGGAAAGCTCTGCAAATACCATCGTTGATTCTATCTTATTTTTTACTTTCTGCAGCTCTGTCTCTTTCATCATTTCGGATTTTAAAATGTAGAGCTGATTCCATAACAATTTCTCCGCTTCTGCCATATCCACATGAGGCAACGGTTTCCCCTCGATAACAATCAGATTAGGATCGATAGAACCGCACACATAGGCGTTAACCTCACTAAATAAGGGTTTATCTTTTACCAATGCTCTATATATACGGGACGAGCTTCCACGCGATAGTATATCGGATAATAAATCCATTACCGGATAGTCGGGATCTATACGTCCTGGTCCATGAAAAGCAATGTAAATACTATTCACCGGGACATCGGCATACACCTCCTCTCGTCTCGGAGCTAATTGCTTCGGTTCCCGAGGCAATTTTCTTTCCTGTTTTGGGCGTGCAGGGATATTAGCAAACCATTTTTCTGCCAACAGTTTTACCTGATCAAATGTTACATCGCCCGCGACTACCATAACCGCATTATTCGGCGCATAATGCTTAAAGAAAAACGCCTTTACATCCTCCATCGTTGCTTCTTCGATATGGCGAAGTTCCTTACCAATCGTCGCCCAGCGATACGGATGTTCCTTGTAGGCAAGTGGACGCAGGCGTAACCACACATCGCCGTAAGGTTGGTTGAGGTAACGCTGTTTAAATTCCTCGCATACGACATTTCGTTGCACTTCCAAACTCTGTTCGCTAAAAGCCAAACTCAACATACGATCACTTTCCAACCAAAATGCAGTTTCCAAATTAGCAGACGGAAGCGTAATGTAATAATTGGTAATGTCGTTACTCGTGAAGGCGTTATTTTCCCCTCCCACTTCCTGCAGAGGTGTATCATAGTTAGGAATGTTGACTGAACCGCCGAACATCAGATGTTCAAACAAATGAGCAAATCCGGTTTTGTCCGGAAATTCGTCTCGTGCTCCAACATCATATAATATATTTACACATGCCATCGCTGTGGTATGGTCTTCATGCACCAATACACGCAAGCCATTATCGAGTGTAAAACGCTGATAATTAATCATAAAAAAATATTATGGGTTAGACTACCCAGTCTGTCCCCTTTTTTAACAAAGACAATGTTTTTTCCTCTTGAGAGCCAACTTCGGGTTTAAAATCGTACGCCCAGTTGGCCTGCGCTGGTAAACTCATTAATATGGATTCAATCCGACCGTTCGTTTCGAGTCCGAAGCGGGTTCCTGCGTCATAAACCAAGTTAAACTCCACATAGCGGCCTCGACGCAACAGTTGCCACTCCTTCTCCTGCGGAGAAAATTTCTGATGTCTATTCCGGTTTACCAATTCGGTATAGGTGGGCACGAACGTCCGTCCCAGATCGCAGGAGAAGTTAAAAAGCTGCTCATCTGTCAAACCGGTTTTTTCGGGCGTCAGCTTGTCATAAAACACGCCGCCCACGCCACGTGTTTCCTGTCGGTGCTTGATATAGAAGTAATTGTCTGCCCATGTCTTAAATTCCGGGTAGAAAGATTGATGATGCCTGTCGCAGACATTCTTCATCATATGATGAAAAAAACGTGCGTCTTCTTCTATCACATAGTGTGGTGTCAGGTCAATTCCGCCCCCAAACCAGCGAATATTCTCACCCAATTCAAAATAGCGGATATTCATGTGAATAATAGGCACCCACGGATTATTAGGATGAATAACAATAGAAACACCGGTTGCGAAAAACTCATCTTCTTCAACCTTGAAAGATTTTCTGATAGGCTCAGGCAATATACCGTGAACAGCAGAAAAATTAACACCGCCTTTCTCTAATATATTGCCATTTTGTATAATGCGGGTACGACCGCCACCACCTCCTTCACGCTGCCATACTTCCTCGGCAAAAGCAGATTCTCCGTCTAAAGCCTCCAGTCCCGATGTGATTTCATCTTGAATTGTTTTGTATGTTTCTGCAATTTGCTCTTTTGTTAAACTCATTACGTTAATTTTGCTACTAATTTTTTGACTTCAGCGTTTGCGGGCTGACGGTGATATAGAATTTCATATACCATATGGCAGATAGGCATATCCAATTGATATCGCTGAATAATGTTTTGAATACACGCCGAAGCATAATAACCCTCTGCCACCATATTCATCTCCAACTGCGCTGATTGCACAGTGTAGCCCTTCCCTATCATGTGACCAAAAGTGCGGTTTCTGCTAAACTGTGAATAAGCCGTTACCAAAAGATCGCCCAGATACGCTGATGCATTGATATCCCGCTCAGTCTCTGGATCGATCGCAGATAAACAAGTTTCCATTTCCTGGATAGCATTAGAAATCAGCACGGCAATGAAATTATCGCCTAGTCCCAATCCGTGACATATCCCTGCAGCCAATGCATATATATTCTTAAGCACGGCACCGTATTCTACACCAAAAATATCGTTGGAAAGAACAGTATTGATATATCGACCACGTATAAATGTAGCAACACGTTCAACGGTTTCCTCGTCTTTCCCTGCTAAGGTTAAATAAGATAACTTTTCCGAAGACACTTCCTCCGCATGGCAGGGGCCTCCGATGACCACAATATTTTTTAGCGGAACCTGATATGCCTCGGTCAGATACGCTCCCACAATGAGGTTGTCATGCGGAATGATCCCTTTGATGGCAGATACGACAATCTTATTGGAAAAATCCTCGGATTTCACATCGTTTAATGCCTGTTTTAAATATGCAGATGGTGTGTTTAATACAACAATATCCGATTGTTGAATAACCGATTTCGCATCCAGAAATAAATTATCTGGCTTTACGGAAACCTGTACAGCACTTAAATAATTGGGGTTATGTCCATAAGATTTTATATACGCTAAATCTTCTTCCTTTCTAACCCACCATAGAATATCTTTCTCTCTAGCATTATCTCCAAACATCTTGATCATGGCTGTCGCCCAACTTCCACTCCCGACGATGCCTATCTTTTGCACAGATTCATCCATATACAGCTTCTTCCTTGTAAAGGTTACAAATATACGCTTTTGTAGCCGATTCTTCGAATAGCAAGAAATCGCCGACCGGTTGATATATCAATAGCGAGGTAGCAAATGACAATAGCCGTTAGATGATAAACACGCAATCCTTATAATGAAATCTATTTTCCAACAACGATCGCGGCTCCGTTCGGTCGCAGAGTTAATTTGATCTTCTCGCCTTTCACCACCGTCAAATTGTCTCGCTGCGGGTTTCCTTGCGTATCATCCGAATATCGAGTCGCCTCCCCTTCAGCGAGCATGGGCAGGGTGACGAGCATATCTTTCGTTTCTTTCTCTGCATTGACTCCAACAATATACCAGGTATCCCCATTTCGACGCGCCAAGATAACGTATTTACCCGGGTAGCCATCGATAAACACGGTCTCGTCCCAAATCGTGGGCACATTCTTCATGAAATCAACAACAAATTCGGGATATTCTTCCAGATTATTTGGTGTAATGCCAAAGTTTTGCACCGGCGTCTGAAACAAAACAGCCGTAGCCAGTTGAAAAATCTCGCTGGTCTTACGGATTGTTCCACCATTATTCTCTCTATTATGACGTTTGTTCAATAATACAGGTCCAAAATCCATTGATCCCACCGTATTGCGTATGAACGGGTGCAAGGTGGCGTTGTAAGCCTCGGTATCATTGGCGTGTTGCGTAAAAATCAAGTTTTCCGATGCGAGTACCGCTTCACTTCCCACAAAATTCGGATACATCCTTTCCCACCCTCTGGGTAATGTACAACCATGAAAAATTACCACTAAACCATGATCGTTAGCATCCGAAAGAATATCCTCATAAAGCCGCATCGTTTCCTGTTTATCTCCACCGAAGAAATCTACTTTGATTCCCTTAACGCCTATACGTTGCATCCAGGCCATTTCCTTCTTCCGAGCCACCGAGGTATTCATACGGTTTTTAGGACCTTGTGGCGCATCATTCCAAAAACCATTCGAGTTATACCACAAGCAAATTCCTACGCCTTTCGTTTTGCCATACGCCACCAGTTCCTCGATCTTATGGCGCCCTATCTTCGTATCCCACCAGTTATCTACCAAAGCAAATTCATACCCCATGTCTGCAGAGAGATCGATAAACGTCTTCTGATCCTCAAAATTGATACTACCATCTTGCCACTCGAGCCAGCTCCATGTCGAACGTCCGAACTGATAATCCTGCGAAGGCTGGTATAGTGGTTTTACCAAATCAAAAGCGATGGTCGTTTCAACTATCGGTTTTAAATCCTTTCCAACGGTGATCGTTCTCCACGGTGTATATCCGGGCAACGCCAAACTCGGCTCCGCACTTCCCCGTCCATTGTTTTCTCCTTCCTCTGGAAAAGAAATCTGATAAAGTCCATTTGCTGTACCCTCACTCAATTTCGATCCACAGTAGAGGCTACCCACGCCGGTCTCCGATACGAGCGCCCAGCCCCTATCTCCTATACGAAATAACGCAGGAAATGTATAACCCAAGCCATATTTGGAAGGCGTGCCAATAGGTTCATCCGGGACATATTCCTCTTCGTAGCTTGGCTTCGTTTTCTTCCACCCGATCATCGGCGTAGCTTGTGGCGTTAAAAATGTTGTTGTGAATTGCGGAAAGTCAAACCCGCTCAACTCCTTCTCAATAATAGCATTGGCGGGCTCACCCGTTTGGGGTAAACCATAACGGAACGCTACGTTGTTATTGCTCACTCTAAAATAGATTTCCAATAAAACGCTGTCTTTATTCGTAAACACAAATCGATACGCATTCGCCTGATAATGTACCCATCTTCTCTTTATCTTACGTTCCTCATAACGTTCATCTATCCGTCCTGTTTCCTGATCGACCAGCTTAAGTTCACGAGAAAGATCCCCTAAATGCGTTTGTAAACCTAAGGGTGATTTTTCGAGCATTTCTTGTCCATCAAAAACTACCGTGTAATATAGCTGCCCTTCATCTAAACCCATTAGCACCGATAACCGGTTATCCGGGCTAACCATGTTCATTTGCTGTCCTTTCACACCACATAAAAAGAGAAAAAACAGCACACCGGTCATAAATTTTTTCTTCATATCAGGCTTTATTAATTTTTTTTAAAATCACGATTAAACGGCATTTCCTTTATTTACATAAAGTCCGGTTGCCATTCAATTACTTTCACTTCCGTAGGAAGAGCGTCCAACAAGCCTTCTCCATCTTTTTGATCTGTCTGCTGAACGTAGAGTGCTAAGCGCCTTTTATTCCGCCACAGTTCCGTATCAAACGTTGGTTCCCAGGCGCCCAACGATGTGTGCCATAGGTCCAATATCTCAAAATCATTTCCACGAATATCGTCCAGCTGCAATACAGAAGCCTTATTTCCTCTCTCGCTATCTCGGAATAGCAACAAGAGCGACATACCCTTCCCCCTACCTTTTACCAATAACTGTGGTCTCGAAATGGGTATCTCTTTCGTCCCATGTCCACTCAAAGAGAACGGAGATTTCCTAAAGTCCAATGATTTTACCGTCCATCCACCATCCCTATAGTGAATGACCTTGTATTGTGGAATTTTTGAGTCTGCAGCGCGCCAGTAAGTGGCAATAAAAGGGTTCCCGTCTTCATCTGTCGCCATCGCAGTTTGGTTGATCAACTCGCTTTGTTCCGGAATTCGTGCCGCATATTCCGCATTGTCAGCCCTAATAGGCAAACGATAGATTGTGCCATCGGTTTTTAGCCAGGTCACCCCACCATCTTTGGAACACGCATACGCCATATCGTGATTACTTGCTACATCAGGAGACTCCCGCCATACCCAGGAAACATGAATTGTCCCTTTATCATCCACATAGGCTTGCCAATATGCATTTCGTTTTCCTTCTCCATCTATCAAATCCGTATGAAGCCTTTGCCAACTACCTTTGTGTATCTCGTATTTATTGATTATTAAGTTTCCGGCGCCCGAACCACCGTCCCGATAGAAGAACAGAAGATCACCATTCGGCAACGCAAAAAATTCCGGATAAGTCACCCGGTTTTCTTCTCTTCCAACCATGGCCTGCTCCTTCCCAAGCTCCAATCCGTTAGGTATCGTACTTCTCGCATAACGTAAACGGCTATTATGATGATCCCAAGCTACATGTAAATACCCATCTCCATCTACCATCATGCTGATAATATTATGCGCATCAGCCGCGTTGCCCCTATACTGTGTACGCTGCACAGCCCACTGCGTACTATTGAGCTGTCGCTTTGCCAAGGTTACAAAGCCATCGCCGTCGTAATACGCTATAAACTGAACCGAGTCACTACTCACGAGGGAGTTTTTCCTAAACACTGCCGTATTCACCGTATTTCTAGCCCAACCAGAGCCGACGTTCATTATACGGGCATCATGGGGTTTCGCTTCTAAATAGCGATACATCTCAACTCCGGCTAATAAAAATGCGCCAACACCGAAATTGGCGGTTGAATTTGCATCGACGATTTGTCCTGGAATAGCTTTTTCTCCAATCGGCTGCACATAACCCACCCGACCATCTTCCTGCAAGGCCGTTTCGCTTAAAAATTTCCATCCCAACTCTGCTGTCCTACTATATTTTTCTTCAGGTAAGAAACCATTGTTTATTCCCCATAAAAATCCGTACGTAAAAAAGGCCGTACCACTAGCTTCCGGTCCGGGAGCATGTTGAGCGTCTAACATGCTACGCGTCCAATACCCTTCTTTTTGTTGACTTTTGGCAATCGCTTCTGCCATATCTTGATAACGTTGTACATAATAATCATAGTGCCGATTATCTTTCGGTAGATCCTGCAAGATTTTTGCGAAAGCGGCAAATACCCATCCGTCCCCACGAGCCCAAAAATCTTTCTTTCCATTTGCCGACTTATGGCGTGGATAAACATATTTTGCATCTCGATAATATAATGCCTCCTCCTCATCGTACATAATGCTATCCGCATAGCGCAAGTATGTATACATCTTCTCTAAATACAGGTCATTGCCGGTCACCTTGTACATCTTGGTCATCACGGGCATCACCATATACAAACCGTCAGCCCACCACCAATAATCGGTTTTATCGGTACGCATTTGATATTCCATCACTTCTCTAGCTCTGGCAATCTTGTGAGGCTCCGGGTCTAAGTTATAGAGGTCTATATACGTCTGAAAACAAATCTGCCAATCCCCAAAAAGTACATAGTCATCCTTCTCTCCATACGAATATTTCCAATTTGCTTTATCATCCGATTTAGCACCTTTCCATTCATTATGTTCCGCCCATGCTTCGGAATAAGCGCAATACGCTTTGTTTCGGGTAAGCTTATAAAGCTCCATATTTCCAGTGTGGTAAGCCGCTACATCCCAAAAGGCCCACGCAGTAGGTTCATGATGTTCTTGCCAATAGCTGTTCGCTCGATTCAATTTCGATAAGACGTCGTCTTTCGTCAATCGATAACCACCGGAAGCTGATGAAAACAGAAATAGAAAATAAATGATAAGGTTTATACGCATTTCTTCTTTGGTTAAAATTTATAGATTAAACATTTTTGCACACGAGTACTTCACAAAGATACTTCTCATTTACTGTTATCATGTTTAATTTCAACCTATTTACCCACTAAATTTGATTCAAAAGCCTTTCTAGCATGAAATCCTGCATAGACCTCCACACGCAAGTCCTATCGACTTTTACCTGATTTGAACCATGCTTCAACCTCTTTGGCACAAATCTTAACAAGGCGAACGCAATTGCTGGCTAGCTTTGCTTTCGCAAGAGCGGCCCATCTAAAAATAAATGTAAAAAAACACTTAAATTAAGTGTACATTTTTTATTTTTATCATTATACGAAAAGGCACACGCAGCTAGCCAGATGTGTATACGTTTGGATATGATACAGACATTACGCTTACACCATCTTGTTCAATAGACTATACAAATATTTTAACATAATCATGAGAAAGAAATTATTTACATTCTGTTTATTAGTCTGCAGCACTATATTTGTCTACGGACAATATCGCACACCCGTAGAAAAGGATTACGTTGCGTATCTTTTTGCCTATTTCACTGGTAACGCTGTAGAAGAAGAACAGGTGCACTACGCTATTAGTAACGATGGATATAATTATTTTGCGTTAAACGGGAATAAGCCTGTATTAGCGTCCAAAGATATTAGTTCGACGGGCGGCGTACGCGATCCACACATACTTCGTCGCCATGATGATCAAGCATTTTATATGGTATTGACCGATATGACCTCCTCCAAAGGATGGGATTCTAACCGTGCGTTAATCCTTTTGAAGTCAGATAACTTGACCGACTGGACATCCAACGTTATCAATATACAGCAAAAATACCCCAATCAAGAAAATTTGAAACGTGTCTGGGCACCCCAAACAGTTTTCGACGAAAAAGCAAGAAAATATATGGTGTATTGGTCTATGCAGCATGGAGATGGTCCCGACATTATTTACTACGCATACGCTAATAAAGATTTCACCGACTTGGAAGGGGAACCAAAACCTTTATTTATCCCTAAGAACAAAAAATCCTGTATTGATGGGGATATTATATATAAAAACGGGATATACCATCTCTTCTATAAAACGGAAGGTGATGGCAACGGCTTAAAAAAAGCGATGACCGATGATCTCACATCAGGACTTTGGATTGAACAACCAGACTATAAACAGCAAACCAAAGAAGCCGTTGAAGGGTCTAGCATCTTCAAGCTGACAAATACCGATAAATATATACTGATGTATGATGTCTATATGAAAGGCAGTTATCAATTCTGTGAAAGCTGTGATCTGGATCAATTCTATGTCATCGACCAACAAATCAGTATGGATTTTCAACCTCGTCATGGCAGCATCATTCCCGTTACCCGGAAAGAACTCCAACATCTCCTGGCCACTTATAGCACGCCAAAAAATTATACACTCGTTTCACAAAACAATCCTGTACTAGAGGGCTATCATGCCGACCCGGAAATACTCTATGCCGAAAAAACAGGTAAGTATTACCTCTACCCTACCAGCGACGGTTATATAGGTTGGGCGGGCGATTATTTCAAAGTATTTTCTTCAGAAAACCTGAAAGATTGGAAAGCAGAAGGTACTATAGTAGATCTAAAAAAAGACGTTTCATGGGCAGATAGGAACGCATGGGCTCCCGCTATCATTGAAAAAAAGGTCGGTAAGAATAAATACAAGTATTATTACTATTATACCGCCGCCCAAAAAATTGGCGTCGCCGTGGCAGATCACCCTACCGGACCATTCACGGATTCAGGTAAGCCACTTGTGGCAACAAAACCTGCGGGTGTCAAGGGCGGACAAGAAATCGATCCGGACGTATTCCATGACCCGGTGAGTGGCAAATATTACCTCTATTGGGGAAATGGTTACGGTGCTGTGGCGGAGTTAAACGACGATATGGTATCATTAAAAGGAAACACAACGAAAGTCATTACACCCGATGCCACATTCCGTGAAGGTTTCTATGTGTTTTATCGCAATGGAACATACTATTTCCTTTGGTCGGAGAACGACACAAGGAGTGAAGATTACCGTGTGCGGTACGGTACCTCTAAATCGCCAACAGGTCCCATTGAAATCCCTGAAAACAATTTAATTTTAACAAAAAATCCCGAACTGGGTATTTATGGTCCCGGGCACAATTCCGTTTTACAAGTTCCAGGAAAAGACGAATGGTACATTGTATACCATCGCTTCAGCCGGCCTAACGGTATTAGAATGGGCGAAGCTGCCGGATATCATCGAGAAGTATGTATCGATAAAATGGAATTTAACACAGATGGAAGTATAAAGCCTGTCGTTCCCACACTTTAAAATAGGTGGTTCGTTATTGAACATTATTTGTATGAAGTTAAAACAGCTTATCACTATATGTTTGCTGTCCACCACGATGGGGACAGTAACACAGGCGCAGACGCACACGCAGATCGAATATTTTCACCTGCGTGATGTCCGCTTGCTACCGGGCCTCTTTAAACATGCCGAAGAGCTGGATCTAAACTACTTATTAACATTAGATGCTGACCGTCTCCTAGCCCCTTTTCTTGAGGAGGCAAATCTCCCCTCGCCCGCAGAGCGTTACGGCAATTGGGAGAATACTGGGCTAGATGGCCATATTGGGGGGCATTACGTTTCAGCACTATCGTATATGTACGCATCCACGGGCCACGCGGGGATAAAGGAACGCCTTGATTACATGCTCGGTACGCTTAAACGCTGTCAAGACGCCCATGGTGATGGCTACATTGGAGGTGTACCGGAAGGGAAAGCGCTCTGGGAAGAAGTAAAGCAGGGAAAAATCAACGCCGGTGGATTCAGCTTGAATGAACGTTGGGTACCACTATACAATATCCATAAGACGTATGCCGGATTACGCGATGCGTATTTACTGACGGGCAATGAGACAGCCAAAGACGTGTTGATCAAGATGACAGACTGGGCAATAGCATTAGTAGCGGGTCTGAGCGAAGAACAAATCCAGGATATGCTGCGCAGCGAACACGGTGGACTTAACGAAACATTCGCTGATGTCGCCGCCATCACGCAAGATTCTAAATACCTGGCACTCGCCAGGCAGTTCAGCCAGAAGGCAGTTCTAAACCCATTGTTAGCGCATGAAGATTATCTTACCGGCAAACATGCCAACACACAGATCCCGAAAGTATTGGGATTCAAGCGTATCGCCGATCTTTCACAAGACAAGCAATGGGCCGATGCCGCCCGTTATTTTTGGGAGAATGTCGTTGAAAGGCGCTCTGTATCAATTGGTGGGAATAGCGTGAGCGAACACTTTAATCCAGTTGACGATTTTTCTAAAATGATCCAGAGTATAGAAGGTCCCGAAACCTGCAATACGTATAATATGCTGCGATTGACGCGCATGCTGTATCAAACCGACCCCAAAAGTAAATACCTCGAGTACTACGAGCGCGCCCTTTACAACCATATCTTATCAACACAAAATCCAGAAACAGGCGGACTTGTTTATTTTACACAAATGCGACCGGGGCATTATCGCGTCTATTCACAACCTCATACCAGTATGTGGTGTTGTGTAGGATCCGGTATCGAAAACCACGCGAAGTATGGCGAGATGATCTATGCACATCGAGACGACGAGCTGTTTGTCAATCTGTTTATTCCGTCCATTTTAAACTGGCAGGAGAAAAATGTCAAACTTGTCCAAGAACATGATTTTCCGACACAAAATAAGATACAGTTCACGGTGCATCCCGAGTCTGCCAGACATTTCGCCCTGCATATCCGTAAACCTAGGTGGCTAGCAGCTCCCCCAGTTGTTCATCTCAACGGCCAACCTTATAGCGCTATCTCTTCCGAAGAGACCTGGGTAACCATCGAACGACATTGGGAAGAGGGCGACGCGGTTTCGGTTGAGCTTCCAATGCACATTTATACGGAACAGCTTCCAGACCGCTCTAATTACTACAGCATACTGTATGGTCCTCTTGTATTAGCGGCCAAAACAGGTACAGATGACCTTACTGGACTATTTGCTGACGACAGCCGGATGGGCCATGTGGCACGTGGCAGGCAAATTCCATTGCGCGATATGCCCATCTTAACAACTGCTCCAGATAAGATTCCTAACCTGGTAAAACCGATAAAAAATGCTCCTCTACGCTTCGAACTGTCCGGTCTTCGCCGAGGGGAAGAACAGCTGAGCATGGAACTCGAACCGTTTTACAAAACCCACGAGGCGCGATATATCCTATATTGGCCGCAGGCAACGGAAGAAGAGCTTGCTGCCCTTCAAGAAAGAACGGAACACGAAGAAAGGGAATCGCTGCGTTTAGCCGGTATCACGATCGATCGGGTCGTTAGCGGTGAACAACAACCGGAGTCAGATCATTTCATCAAAGAACAAGACACGCATGCGGGCAGTATAGCCGACGTACGCTGGCGGGAGGCAAAAGGTTGGTTTAGCTATACTGTTAAAACCGATTCCAAGGAAAACGTACAATTATATATCAAATATCTAGCGGAGGAAAACCGAAAAACGAACATTTTCATCAACGATAAGGAGATCGGAAAGCTACCCCAAACTAATTCCCGCTCTGGTGAGGTCAAAACGGAAGTGATTACGATTCCGTCAACTAGCAATAAAGGCGAAACTCTTCAGGTCAAAATCGCCGCCGATGCGCCATCAACCAGTCATAAAATACTTGAAATAAGAGTCATTAAAGTAGATTAGCACAACTTATTGAAGGTCAAGGCAATGCTTTGCCACCGCACGGTTTCGGACAAATTTAACGTATATCTCCGTTCGATTACCGATGTTCAGTTCGGGGCATTTTTCGTAACTTTAACCGACAGATAAACATAAACCGTGACCAAAGCATTCATATATCATTTTGTACTCATTTTCGTCTACATAGGAGCATATCCCAGCTTTTCCCAGCAAATCGGGATCACGCCTGTAAAAATTGAGCAGGAACTTCCATCCTTATCCGTCAACAAGACATTCCAGGATAGCGAGGGCTACATTTGGTTTGCAACCGCCTACGGTCTTAGTCGTTTCGATGCGTTCAATCTGCTTACCTTTAAATTAAAGGATGAAAAAGGTGATACGGTTGCCAATCAGAATATACTCGCCGTGTCCGAACTGGACGATAAGCTACTGTTAGGCGCCGAAAACGGCATATATGTTCTAGAAAAAGAAACATATCGTATTTCACCTTTTCCTGATGAGCGTCTAGAAGGACGACGCGTTGCCGCCATTTTGGTCGACCGCCAGTCCAAAATTTGGATTGGAACCCAAGATGCTATCTATGTGTACAACCGAGACTTCAGTCTACATGCTGCATTTGAACAGCATCCCGACAATGGAAAGTCCATCCCGGACGGAAGCATCAACTTTATTTTCCAAGATAAAAAAGGAGAAATATGGGCGGGCATATGGGATGCGGGACTTCACAAATTGGACAAAGAGAAGGGGCAATTCCTTGCACTTCCCCCCATCGGAAGACGGAATAATCCCTTTAAAATAATACAGGATGACCGGGGACAACTTTGGATAAGTACCTGGGGCGACGGACTTTTTCTCTTCAATCCTGAAGGAGGAGAAAACATGTATCGCGAAATCATCATCAAAAACAAAAGACGGGGTGTTGGGAAGGAAGACCTCGTATATAACATCGTACAAGATCGCTTGCAAAAATACATTTGGGTGCTTTCTTATTCGGGTATCTCTACCTTTCATTACACCGACGAAGGCCGTATTGCTGAGCTGAATCTCTCACACCTGTTTCAGTATACATCCAATTTTTTCCAAGACATCTATCAAGATCGTTCCGGCACACTGTGGCTCGCTATCAGTGGCAAAGGCGTTTCGACGATTAGCTTTGACAAACCCGTTATGCGTGCCTTTGCGTTACCTCAGGTCCAAGAAAAATATAATATATCACCCAACCTCAACATGCTTTACCAAGACCGTGAAAATCAATTGTGGTTCAATCTGGAACGCATCGGTTTAGGTAAATTTGTACCACAAACAAATCAATTAGCGACCTACAGCAATCTCCGTTTTAAGGATTTGGTGTCGCTCAGGGCAGTCAATTGCGCGCTGGAAATAGACGATGAATTATGGGTAGGTGGCGCATACGAAACAATAATGCACGTTTTCAGAAAAGAAAACGGTAGCCTGGCGCTGTCGCGTACCATTGATCTCGCCCAATATGCTAGCGAGATTGGCGTTCCTCTCCACCTTTTTCAGGATACAAGAAAAAATTTGTGGATCGGAACCAACCGGGGGCTGATGTATAAAAAATCAGGACAGGAGCAACTACATCAGGTGGACGATGTAAACGGCCATATCATGGCTATATGTCAAGACGTACGGGGCAGTATATGGGTCGCCACCAAGGATCACGGTATTTACCAGATAGACAATCATTCGAGTCCGAAATCTAAACGTCACGTGGGAAAAGCTACGGCTGGATTACAGACCAACCAGATTGAAACCATGGATACAGATAGCCGTGGACACCTGTGGATAGGGACAAAAGACAATAGGCTACTTTCGTTTCATACCGAAAATGGTCAGGTGCGCGAGTACGCAAATGCACACCTGCTAGCTCCCAATCAAATCTTACATGTTGTTTGTCTTGACAGTACGGTATGGTTTTCCACCACCAGAGCCGTTTATAAATTATTTCCGGGAAGTAACCGGATCTTTGAATATAGCAGCAGCGACGGCATCCCGATAAATATGTTCACAAAGGGCGCGTATACGGCCGATAAGGCACAACAAACCGTGTATTTCGGTGGCCATAACGGCATCGTCCAATTTTGGGAGTCTTCTTTTGCACCGACGCATAAATCAGCTGTGGTCATCTCCGATATAAAAATCAACAACCAATCGACAGTATCATTGGGCTTGCATGAAAAATATGATTCTCGTAAACAATCGCTTGTGCTCGAGCCGGAAGATCAAAGTTTGGAGATTCTATTTTCATCTTTCGAATATACACACCCGGGCAAAATTAGATATGCTTATAAATTGGAAGGAGTTGATAAGGATTGGGTATACGCTCCAAGAGAACGAATATTTGCCACCTACAATAACCTGGGAAAAGGACGATATACGTTCCTGATCAAAGCAACAGATCTAGACAACCGGTGGAGCTCAGAAGTCACACGTCTACACATCCACAAGAAACCCGCGTTCTATGAAAGTAACGTGGCCTATATGCTTTATGCGATATTGATATTAGGCCTTGCCTACGCCATTATCAGATTTTATGTTAATCGACTTAAATTACAAAGTGATCTTCGAATTGCACAAATCGAAAAAGAAAATGCCAACAAGCTTGTCCAGACCAAGTTGAGCTATTTCACCAATATATCGCACGAATTATTGACACCGCTTACCATTATCTCCTGTCTGATCGACGACGCCCAGATGATTACAAAAAAGAACCTTTCCCAATTTGACAAGATGCGATTTAATCTGGACAGACTGAAGAGGCTTCTTCAACAAATATTAGATTTTAAACGGGTGGAAAATAGGCAGATGGCCCTCCGCGTAGGACGCGAAGATCTCATCACTTTTATGAGCAATATCTGCACGATCTATTTCAGTCCGCTGGCGAAGCGCAAAAACATCAACTTCGAGGTTTCCCCAGGAGATTGTCTGCCTGAAACGTATTTTGACGCTGATAAGCTTGACAAAATTATTTTTAATATCCTATCAAATGCTTTTAAGTATACAGCAAGTGGAGGAAGTGTAAAACTGGTATTTCATACCGAACCTGTACAAGAATTTGCTCATTTAGTTGTCCAAGTTCAAGATACCGGTATGGGCATCGCACAGACAGAACTGGACAAAATATTCATCCCATTCTATAATAACAAACAGGCGAAGCAGCAAGAAACCAATGGAATTGGCCTCGCGCTAACGAAAGAGCTTGTCGAACTTCACCACGGTTCCATTAAAGTAGATAGTATATTAGGTCAGGGTTCCACTTTTACCGTATGCCTTCCCGTTGAAAAAGCCGCCTATACCGCGGAAGAATTACGTGAGCTACACGATAGCTTTATCGATTCGGCTAATTTATTCGAAGAAGTATCAGACGCTTCGGTTACACTTCCTACGCCAGTAGAAGGCAGAACCGATATCAAGATTTTACTCGTCGAAGACAATGTCGATTTATTACAAACCGTGCATAATGTCCTCTCCCGAACCTACAGCGTGGTGACCGCCCAGCAGGGGGAAGAAGCATTGGCGATTTTACAGAAACAGGAAATCGACGTTGTCATTAGTGATATCATGATGCCGGTTATGGATGGTTTAACCTTGTGCCGTCGCATTAAGCAAGATCCTGAAATAAATCACATCCCCGTTATCTTATTGACGGCCAAGAACAGTATCGACGACCGTATAGCGTGTTACCAAGCTGGGGGCGACAGTTATATCAGCAAGCCTTTTGACCTCAAAGTCCTAGAAGCACGTATACATAATTTTCTAACCCATAAACGTACAAAACAGGAAGATTTTAAGGCAAGTCCGCAAATCAATATTTCCACGTTGGATTATACGCCACAAGACGAACAATTTGTCGAAAAAATGATCGGTGTTGTAGAAGAGAATCTAACCGATGATCAATTTGATGTCGTGGCGCTTGGTAATGCACTCGGATTATCCAAGTCTACCCTTTATAGAAAGACCAAGGCCCTGTTGGATCTCTCTCCAAGCGAATTTGTTAAAAATATCAGATTGAAACACGCCTGCCAAATGATGGAAAAGGATAAATCCATTTCTGTCAGCGAAGTGGCATTCGCCACCGGTTTTTCCGATCCCCGTTATTTCTCCACTTGCTTCAAGGCAGAATTTGGCGTAACACCATCGGAGTATCAAAAACGGAAAACGCATCGTATTGAATAGAAATCAATCAACTGAAACCAGATTAAACAATTTTGACACAAAATTTCCACACTAAAAATAAATGTTATTTTTACATTTGTGATAAGTTAACCCACGTTTCGCAAAGCGAGCTGTATTTATAAACTGAAATGAACATCATGAATACCGAATATCTTACGAAAAAAACCGTTGTTTCCTTCTTTGTGTTGGTCCTATTTCTTTCAGGACAAAGTTTCCTCTTAGCAAACGAACCAGATTCCGCGTATATTTTTGTCTACGGAGCAGCAAAAAATAATCATCATAACGGGCTACACGTAGCCTGGAGCTTGGATAAACAGACCTGGCATCCTGTTGGTACAGAGCATAGTTTTGTAAAATCAGACTATGGTCCCTGGGGAGCGGAGAAAAAAATGATCGATCCTTTTTTATTTCGCGCGCCCGACGGGATTTGGCATTGTGTATGGAGCTTAAATAATGAAGACGGCGCCTTTGGTTATGCCAGTTCAACCGATCTCCTCACGTGGAACAGGCAATCCTATCCCCTTGTTTTATCGACCGGAAATTGTTTGAAACCAATGATTGCATACGATGATACAAACGATGTGTATACGATTAGCTGGACAAGTGACAAAGAACATAATCAAGCCTATTTTGTAACGACCAAAGACTTTAAGCACTATTCTCCTGCCAAAAAGGCGACTGTTTTTTTACCCAGAACAGAGAAGGTCGCTCTCCCCGATGGCCAGCAATCCGGAACACTTCACAAAGTCGCCTGGCATACTGTAGATAACGTCATCAAAGCTCAACAACTAGCTGCATACAAAACGAAATTGAACAGTGAAAGAATGACAGACGATGATCAACGGTTTAGCACGTTAAAAGACGTAAAAGCAACCATTAACGTAAATCAAAATACCACGCGACAAATAAGTGATCTGTTGGTTGGTATCTTCTTTGAAGATATAAACTATGCTGCCGATGGCGGCCTATATGCCGAGCTCATTCAAAACCGTGGGTTTGAATACTCCCCGAATATCCGAAAAGAATGGGATAACCTGACGGCCTGGAACGTCTACGATGCCCATAGCAAATTATCTATCGACACCGTCTCGCCTATCCATATCAACAACAAACACTACGTTACAGTAGAAGCAAGCGCTGGTGGCGGGCTCTATAACGAAGGTTTTGGTGGCATCGCTGTCCGAGCAAACGAAAAATACAACCTTTCGTTATTTGCACGTGCTCCGGAGGCCAACATAGCCAACCTCCTAATACGACTCGAAGACGCCAATGGAAAAACAATAGGTCAAGCCACGATCAAACGATTAACAAAGGCTTGGAAAAAGCACGAACTGACCGTAATACCCACTGTTACAGCTGAAAACGCAAAATTGGTCATCCAACTGCAAGAAGCGGGTAAAGTAAATCTTGATATGGTTTCCCTATTTCCCCAAAACACATTTCGCAATCGTAGAAATGGACTCCGTGCAGATCTGGCGCAAGCCATTGCCGATATGAAACCTCGTTTTGTCCGTTTTCCGGGTGGCTGTGTTGCACATGGGAACGGCATCGAGAATATCTACCACTGGAAACATACCATCGGACCGCTCGAGACCCGTAAACCCCAACGAAATTTATGGGGCTATCACCAGTCCTACGGTCTAGGTTATTTCGAATACTTCCAGTTTTGCGAAGATCTTGGTGCAGAACCGATCCCCGTTGTCGCTGCCGGCGTCCCTTGTCAGAATTCCGCGCACAATGGTCACCCGCTTGCTGGGCAGCAATGTGGTATTCCAATGGAGGAAATGGGCGATTATGTACAAGACATCCTTGATCTAATCGAATATGCCAATGGTGATGTACATACCGTGTGGGGAAAGAAGAGAGCGGAAGCCGGCCACCCTGAGCCCTTCAATCTGAAGTATATCGGCGTTGGGAATGAGGACCTTATCACGGATATTTTCGAAGAACGCTTCACCATGATATACGACGCGATTAAAGAGAAATACCCTGAAATCCACGTTATCGGGACAGCGGGACCTTTTTACGAAGGGACCGACTATGTCGAAGGATGGAAACTAGCCACGAAACTACACGTACCTTATATGGACGAACACTACTATAATCCACCAGGTTGGTATATCCACAATCAGGATTTTTACGACAAATATGACCGCTCCAAAGCCAAAGTATATCTCGGCGAGTACGCCGCCCATATCCCTGGCCGGGCCAGTACCATCGAAACAGCATTGGCAGAAGCGCTCCATCTTTGCAATATCGAGCGTAATGGCGATATCGTCGCCATGACATCCTATGCCCCTCTTTTGGCCAAAATAGGTAACACGCAATGGAACCCAGACCTCATTTACTTTGACAATACCGAGGTGAAACCAACCGTGGGATACTACGTACAGCAATTATTCGGACAACATGCGGGCAATGCATACATTTTTAGCGATCTCCAATTAAATAACAGCGATGACAATGTGCGGAAGCGCATAGGAAAATCGATCGTACGCGATGAGGTTTCAGGCGATATTATCATGAAGCTGGTCAACTTACTACCAGTAGAAGTTGATGTGGAATCGAATATCTCCGAACTAGCTGTTGATAGCGAAAACATCGACGCTACCATACTTTCTGGAACACCCGCGGATAAAGACGCAAAACCGATCCACGCCACAGTCAATTTAGATGACTTCAAACTAAAACCATACTCGTTGACAGTCATCCGTTTTAAAGAGAAAACCTAAAATACGATGAAAACGAAAGGATATTTTCTGTCGATAATCTGTCTGGTTTTATATATAGCGGCGCACGGACAAGATGCGATACAGACAAACACGCTCACCGAAGAAGGAGCTTGGTGTTGGTTCGCTGATCCCCGTGCTATTTCGTATGAAAACAGAAACGGAACGATCAATGCAACCTATGTCGGTTATATCGATATACATGGTCATATCAAAGCGACCCAAATCAACCATCTTACCAATACGACGAACGAAGTATTGATTCGCTCATGGTTCCAACCGGATGACCACAACAATCCGACCTTTCTGGTACTACCCGATGAGCGCGTCATGGTTTTCTATTCACGCCACACCGATGAGCGCTGTTTTTATTACCGCATTTCCCAAAAACCCGGCGATATCACGACCTTAGGACGAGAAGTCAGGTTAGAGACGGATCACAACACCACATATCCATCACCATTTATCCTTTCCGACGACCCCAATCATATTTATCTATGTTGGCGTGGATTAGGCTGGCACCCAACAATCGCCCGCCTAACCTTACCTGATAAAAATGATGTTGTTGAATTTGATCGTGGCCCCTATCAGATTGTGCAGTCCCAAAAAGGAAAAGGTGGCGTTAGACCATATACAAAATACATGTCCAATGGCAAAGACAAAATATACTTAGCTTATACGACCACCCATCCAGACAATCAGGCCGTCAACTATATCTATTTTAACTATGTTGATATCCATACATTCGGATTGAAAGATATTAAAGGAGAAACACTAGCCACCATTGGAAGCGGAACATTACACGAAGTAGACGCCACCCCTGCTTATAAAAACAGGTATCCTGATGCTGTTGTGGAAGATGCACCTTTCCGAAATTGGTTATGGGAAATCTCCGTGCAGGATAAAGACAAACCTGTTATTGCCATGGTACGAATTAGTGAAGATAAGAAGAAGCACGACTATTATTATGCTAGATGGAACGGGCGTGAATGGCAAAAGACCTATCTGTCCCATGCAGGGGGGCACTTTCATCAAACACCCGATATCGAGAAGTGCTATAGTGGCGGCATGGCTATCGACAAAACCGATCCAGCTATCATTTATGGCTCGGTGCCGGTCAGTGGCAAACACGGCAACGTATACGAACTGAAAAAGTTTACGGTAGATCCAGAAGGAAAGCTGTCATCCAGCAAACAGCTCACATTTGACTCACCTAAAAACAATATCCGTCCTTTCGCTATTGCACACACAAAAGACGACCTGAGATTAACTTGGATGCATGGCGACTATTATGATTGGATCGTCAGTTCGTCACGCCCAAAAGGCTATCCTACGGAGATACATACAACTATGTCTATTCCGACTAACAACATCAACCTCACAAAAGAAAAGGCTCTACAGCAAAATCCCGGTAAAATTTCCGTCGAACATAGCGAGAACATCCGCCTGGCAAAATCCAAACAATTTAGTATCGTGATGACCTTATCAATCGATCATGACGCTTACTACGGTAAAATAATAGAGACCAACGCCTTTGTTTACGGACTTGAAAAGAGCGAACGCCCTAAACCTTATCTGGAGATTAAAAACAACACCTACAAAAGCAGCAATGTATTAGGAACCGCCGACATATGGAAAACAAAAAACAGAGGAACAGGCGGACAGTGGTATCCCCCCACAAAATTGGATACTTTCCAATTGGTAATAACCTACGAAAAAAGCCTCTTGAAAACGTATATCAACGGGCTTATCGACCAGAATATAGAAATAACCGGGTTGTCGCTGTCCGAGGTAATGCTTGGTAGATATCATGGAACTATCGATGACATACAAATATATAAACGCGCCTTATCGCAGGATGAAATAAAAGCAAGTAGGAAATAAACATATTATGATAAAAATAGCATCTTATCTGGCATCGACAATATTGATGTCATGCTGTATTCCACAGCTCCTTTTTTCTCAACCTGGATTCGGCCAGGCCGAAAAAATAAACACAAACTGGCATTTTCATCTGGGCGAGATCGACAGTGCAGCCCTACAACATCAGCTCGACCGATCCTGGCGAAGAGTCCAACTCCCGCACGACTGGAGCGTTAAACAGCCTCTAAGCCCTACCCTAGCTAGCGCCACCGGATACCTTCCCGGAGGCATCGGATGGTATAGAAAAAACGTCACCATTCCTCAGCAAGACAGCGGACAAAAGCTTTATATTTACTTTGAAGGCGTATACAACCGCAGCGAAGTATTTGTTAATGGAAAGTCGGTTGGAAAACGCCCGAACGGTTATATATCGTTCAGTTACGACATTACCCCATACATCAAATACGGAGAAGAAAACGCCATAGCCGTAAAAGTAGATCACAGCCAAGATGCCGATTCCCGATGGTACACCGGATCAGGAATATATCGCGACGTATGGCTAGTACGCGCAAATCCCGTTCATTTAGATCAATGGGGCGTATACGCTTATCCCGAAGTGAAAAGGGACCGCGGTACGATGCACGTGCAGACCGCCGTACATAACGAATCGGAGGCCCCCGCTACGCTCTCCATCGTAAATGAGCTAGTTGCTCCAAATGGCGATCTCGTAGCAAAAAAAACATCCAAGGTCACGCTCGCAGGCGGCGCCCGAGATGAAATCAAAACAACGTTGGAAGTCAAGAATCCACAATTATGGGATCTGGAACACCCAGACCTCTACACCCTACGTACCCGGGTACTCCAAGGCAATCAACAAGTAGATGAGTCCGAAGTAAAAACAGGATTCCGAACCTTTACATTCGACCCCAATAAAGGGTTTGCGCTTAACGGTCAGTGGATGAAAATGAAAGGTGTTTGTATACATCACGATGCCGGCGTATTAGGCGCTGAAGTCTACCCTGAAGTTTGGCGTCGCCGTTTGTTGGCCTTGAAAGAATTGGGTGTTAACGCCATCCGTACCAGCCACAATCCCCAAGCCCCTTCCCTATATACATTGTGTGACGAATTGGGACTATTGGTGATGAATGAAGCTTATGATGAATGGGAATATCCCAAAAGAAAGTGGCTGGAAGGTTGGAATGTAGGAACACCCGGATTCCAGGGCTCGTATGATTTCTTTGAAGAGTGGGGCGAAAAAGATCTGGCAGACATGGTAAAACGAGATCGCAACCACCTTTCTATTTTTGCTTGGAGCATAGGAAACGAAGTCGATTATCCCAACGACCCCTATTCGCACCCTATACTCGATGGCCGTACAGAAAGTGGGTTTACACAGCCTATATTCGGCGGATATAAGAAAGATGCACCCGACGCCACGCGGTTAGGAACGATAGCCAAACGTCTTGCGTCGTTTGTCCGCAAATACGACAGCAGCCGTCCGGTAACAGCCGGACTAGCCGGTGTTGCCATGTCCAATGAAACGGCATATCCAGGCGCATTGGATATCGCCGGCTATAATTATACCGAAAGCCTTTATCACCAAGATCATGAACGCTATCCCGGGCGTATCATCTATGGAAGTGAAAACCGCCACGACATGGGCGCATGGAAAGCCGTTAGAGATAACGAGCATATCTTCGGACAATTTCTGTGGACGGGTATCGATTATTTAGGTGAATCGGGCCGTTGGCCTTCTCGAGGTTTCTATTCCGGCCTATTGGACTTTGCCGGTTTTACAAAACCCCGTGGATATTTCCGCCAAGCACTCTGGTCGGCAAAACCGATGGCCTACCTAGGTACCTATCCATTACAGGGAGGTGGAGCTGCAACGGATGTTTGGTCCCGACTGGAGGCCGAACAGGGTCAACGTAAAGATCAGGCACCATCGATGGATGCCTGGCCGGTATGGAACTATCAAGAGGGTCAACAGATACGTGTCGTTTGTTATACCAACGCAAAAAGAGCGCGGTTAGAACTCAACGGAAAAGTTGTCGGAGCGGCTAAAGAATACAATGACGAGTACGGAATTATCCACTGGGATATCCCCTATACTGCGGGGATACTAGAGGTAGTCGGATTGAACACAGATAATCAGGAAATAACCCGTCATCGTATACAATCTAGCAAAAGACCACAAGCTATCCAGATACTCCAATCGAGTAAGACAACCGTACGAGCAAACGGAGGTTTAGCGCAGATTGAGCTACAGATTGTCGATGAGGATGGCCTTCCGGTGGTATTAGCAGAAGATGAGATAACCTGCCAGCTGGTTGGCCATGGTCGTTTGCTCGGTATGGAAGCAGGAAACAATGCCGATATGGGTGATTACACCGACAACAAGCAACGTGCCTACCACGGCAAAATGATTGTTTATATACAGGCAAACGGCGAACCCAATGAAAAGATTGTAGCGAGATTTACTGCCCCCTGGTTAAAGTCGGCGGATTTAGAGATCCAACTGGATTAGAAAGCAAAACGGCGTCTGTCGGTCTTTTCCATACTATTCTCCAACGTATCCCGAAAAAATTGGCACAAATATGGACTTTTAGACGTTATTTTGAATGACAAAATGAAGAGAAACTGAGGCTTACAATGCCATGAAGGCACTTTTCTAGCATTATAATCTTGAAAAGATGCGAGATAAAACAGTTATGTCTTTTGGGAAAACGCCTATGTCTTTTACAAAAACAGCTACATCTCCTGACAAATTAGCTTCACTTTCTACTAAAACAACTATGTGATCTGCTAAACTAATTAAGTCTTTTGAGAAAGCAATTACGCCTTTTACAAAAACAACTACTTCTTTTACAAAAACAGCTACATTCCCTGACAAATTAGTTTCACTTTCTGTTAAAACAACTATATGATCTGCTCAACCAATTAAGTCTTTTGAGAAAACAATTACTTCTTTTGCAAAAACAGCTACATCCCCTGACAAATTAGCTTCCCTTTCTACTAAAACAACTATATGATCTGCTAAACCAATTACGTCTTTTGAGAAAACAATTACATTCGCTGGTAGAATAGAAACGCCTTTTCGGCAAGCAACTACACGATAGTGCGGGACAACCGATAACATCATTAGGGTATATCTGGAATTTGACCGCACAAAATGGAAACAGGCTGTACCTTATGGATACAGCCTGTTCACATGATATAATGCTATTATTATTTCACCGGCACTTTAATCACGGTGAACGAATAGGGAAGAAATGTATCTTTAATTGTTTTGCCTTTATACGTTACCTGCGTTGTTTGCGGTTGTATTTTCAGTGGTTCTTCCAAGCTATTGGCCACGTCAAGATTTTCGTTTGCCAATGTAATCTTTATTGCGTCCCCGTTTATCTTTTTCTTCGTATCCAGTTGAAAGTTGGCGTCTATCGGTTGGTCGTTATAATTGACTAATTTTATGATCAGTTCCTTCGTATCGGCATCGTAAACAGCAGACGCGTATAAGCTGTCTTGACCTGTCACATTTTGACCGTCTCTCTTCACGGGTAGAATGTCGGTTCCCTTATGTAACGAATATAATTTCTGTACATGATAACTCGGTGTGCCGTATACATTCAGATTATCGACCCAGATGAGATCAGGTGACCATTGCCAGCCATCTACATGACCAAACAAAGGCGCATAGGAGGCCATGGTTACCACATCTCCGTTTCGTTCCAGTCCTGTTAAGAAAGCCGCCTCCGACAAAGCCGCCTCCCAAGTGCTTCTTCCTGGTCCGTTCGGACGTGTCGTATGCGACGCGTATTCTCCTGCAAAAATCTTAGGGCCATTACGATCGTAATCATCATACCGGTCGGCGCTTGAGAGAAACCATGCCGGTGGGCGATAATAGTGTTCATCTACAATATCAATGTTCATCGTGCGGAGTTTTCCGTCCAGAAACTCAAATCGCTCACCTTCAGGGTCAGTTCCCGAACTGGCTATGATTTCAATCTCGGGATGCTTTTCCTGCAGTATTTCGTGGAATACGGCGAGTCTTTCAATGTACTGCGGCCCCCAGTTTTCGTTACCAACACCCAACTTTTTTAAATAGAAAGGTTCAGGATGTCCCATTTCGGCACGTAGCTTGCCCCACGGTGTGCTCGTGTCACCGTTAGCAAATTCTATCAGATCTAATGCATCTTGAACGTATTCGTCCAATTCGTCCAGCGGAACCACCTCCCCCGTGTTAAATTGGCAGGCCATCCCACAATTTAGAATCGGTACTGCTTCGGCACCGATATCTTCTGCCAATAAGAAATATTCATAAAACCCAAGTCCAAATGTTTGAAAATAATCCGGGGTTAGCCGGTGGTTAAATTCTGTATTCCAGCGGTTGATGATAAGTTCTCTTTCTTCGATCGGACCTACGGTTTTTTTCCACTGGAATCGATTGGCTAGATCTCTTCCTTCTACAATACACCCACCCGGGAAACGGAGAAAATCGGGGTTCATGTCCGCCAATATCTGCACCATATCTTTTCTTAGCCCTTTAGACCTACCTTTCCATGTGTCTTTCGGGAAAAGTGACAACATATCAGCTTCCACATCGCCTGCTCCCTCAAACCAAACATTTAGTTTTCCCTTTGGCGAAGTTTCTGCCGATGTAAATACGACAGCGCCCGATTGCCAGTTTGCTCCTTCGGACAATGGCAACGCCGCGGTACCTATCACCTTGTCATTTTCGTTCAGCAACTCCACCTTCACCTGCATGCCTGGAGATGCCTGTCGATAAAGCAACGAAAATTCATAATCATTTCCTTGTTTTACCCCCATACCTCTAAATCCTTCGTTTTGCAAACCTATCTTGATGTCGGCAGCTTTATGTATTTTCAACGAACGGGGATTACCCTTGCGCCGACCGTCGTTGACAATTAAGAAAGTACCTTCCGGTACCTTTCCCAGACGTTTCCACCCCATCATTGGATGGTCAAACTCAAAAGAGCGGTTTTTCACTAATTCCGCATATATTCCGCCATCGGCGCCCATATTAATATCTTCAAAAAATATTCCCCACATATGTGGCGATATTTTCCCGGAAGCCTTATCTAATTGCACCTGCAGATCAATTGCATTTTGGGCAAAAAGAAAAGTTCCGCAAATGGCAAAAACAGTTGTTAATGACAATATCCTTTTCATGTATTTATCTTGCATTATATCGATGTTTTTAAAAATTCGCTAAATAAGTTCCAATACAATAACCGAGTGCGCAGGCACGTTTATTTCGATGCGGTTTCCTTGTAACTTAGCTTCTTTATATTCTTTCGGAAGCACCGTATGTGGTTGCTCGAAAGTGTTATGCTCTCTTAAACTGTTAGTTGCCAGAATTCGCCCCGTTACCTTCTTAGCCTGTATCGCTCCCAAATCCAATGAGACCTTCTTTTGCTGGCTAGGATCGATATTGACAACGGAGATATGCACTTTTCCTTGTTTGTCTTTCGATGCAGAAGCTGAAAGGGCCGGGATCGCGTCGTCGCCGTATTGATAGTTGTCGCTTTCCAATGTTATAGGAATCAATTGGGCATCTTGATGCACCTTATACATTTCCATCACATGATAAGTTGGCGTCAGGATCATATCCTTACCTTTCGTTAGGATGACGGCTTGCAGAACATTAATCGTCTGCGCAAGATTTGCCATCCTTACACGTTTGGCGTGGTTATGAAAGATATTTAGCGTCATTCCTGCAATCATGGCATCCCGCATGGTATTTTGTTGGTATAGAAAACCTGGGTTGGTTCCCGGTTCGACTTCGTACCAACCTCCCCACTCGTCAACCACCAAGTCTACCTTACCTTGTGGATCGTATTTGTCCATAATGGCGGTATGTTTTTCGATAAGCTCATTCATAAACCAAGCGGACTTCATCGTTTTGAAATACTCCTCATCGGAATAATTTGTCGATGAACCTTTCTTATTCCAGTTGATGACGGCATAGTGGTGTAACGCCACACCTTTCATGAGGTGGTTCGGTATTTTTTTCATCAATGTTTCTGTCCAATGGTAGTCGGCGCTGTTTGCTCCCGACGCGATACGATATAACCCGCCACTGTTGTCCCAATCGGCCATAAATGTGGCGTATTTTTTGTAGATATCGGCATAATATTCAGCTGTCATATTGCCACCACATCCCCAAGCTTCGTTTCCTACTCCCCAGAACCTAACATTCCAGGGTTCTTCTCTGCCGTTCTGACGCCGTAGATCGGACATGGGGCTTTTCCCCGAGAAGTTTACATATTGTACCCAATCCGCCAATTCCTGCACTTCGCCACTTCCGACATTACCAGCTAGATATGGCTCCGTTTCTAATAGCTCACACATGTTCAAAAAGTCATGTGTGCCAAAAGAATTGTCTTCCGTCACGCCTCCCCACCAGTTATTAACAATCGAAGGCCGAGCTCCTTTAGGTCCTATCCCGTCCTTCCAGTGATACGTGTCAGCAAAGCAGCCCCCTGGCCACCTCAAATTAGGTATTTGCAACTTCTTAAGTGCCTCCACCACATCGTTGCGAACACCGGCCGTATGCGAAATAGAGTCGTTGGCCTCTCCCACATAAAAACCATCGTAAATGCATCGGCCCAAATGTTCCGCAAAATGGCCGTAAATATGTTTGTTTATGGTGACCTTGTTTTGCTGGTCGGTTAATTTGATACGGTTCTGCGCATAGGAAAACATGCAGACAGATAACAAGACGATGCTCAGTTTTAACTTTACGTTTATCATATTAGTAGTTATTTACATTTTTGGTTTATAATACTTCTATATTAAAGCTATTCTCCTGGTCGTATTCACGTTAGGTTTTAATCCTAAAATTAATGTCAAAATAACATTTATTTTTATAAACACAAAATTTTTTTACGAGATAAGGCAGCTAAATTGACAAAGCTGGAAGAACAGACAGATTCTTCCAGCTTTAGTATAGTCATACTTTATTTGCTATAACCGGGGTTTTGCTTCAGTGATTCCCCTTCTTTATTGTTCAATTGGATTTCGCTCAAAGGGATAGGAAGTAAAGCGTTATAGTCTTGAAAACCCGACGTAATCTTATTAGCTGGGCCGTCATCTCCATTTAACACAATACGTTCTTTTAGTTTACCTGTACGTACCAATGTCATTCTCCGGTTTTCTTCCGAAATCAGTTCTCTAGCGCGTTCATCAAGAATGAAGTCAATGGACATATCCGAAGCGTCTACCTTACCTAAGTTCGCGTTACCACCCGTTTCGCGCGCCATCTTAAAGGCTCGATCTCGTAAAACATTGATATCATCAGCGGCGCCACCTGCATTTCCTCGGCGTAGACGTGCTTCCGCACGTAAAAGGTAAGTCTCACCTAAACGCATAACGGGCCAATCTTTTACCAACGCATATCCAAAGTCATCAGCGGGATCGTAACCTCCCCATTTCGTGGGGAACGGATACCAAACTTCCAGACTGTCCGCCCGGAATGGAATAACCTTATCCCCGGTTTTTATTGTCACATTTCTTACACCTGCGTCTTTTGCTACACGATAACCATCAGCGTCGACACCAATTGTCGCTTCATAGTTAGGACGATTGTAGTTTGTGGTTCGGCGAATATTATAGTTACTATTTCGAATATCGCCTTCTAATCCACTCCATACGGAGTACTTCATAAAATTGCTCAGCCGGAGACGCCCGTTTCCGCGACCGCCCAGCGAATCGGCATTCACCATACCTTCCCATTTATGATACCCTGGCTGCCAAACCCGTCGGTGCTGGGGATTATCGATCGTACCGCCATTTACTTCGCGGTTAAGCTCCAATTCAAATGTCCAGATAGCTTCGGTATTTCCCTCGGAACGACGCATATTGCCCTGTCGAAACATATCCCGATAGTAGTCGCCACCTTCCGCTAAATATTTACCATAGCGCGCTTCGATCAATTTATACTTTCCGCCTTCAATGATATCTGTTGCCATCTTTTCTGCTTTCTCAAAATAGGAAGCATCGCGTACACCAATGCGCAAGTAGGCTTCTGCAGCCAGTTGCCTAGCCATATCCTTGTTAATCCGACTTGGATTCGCCGCTTCTCCTACATTGGGCAGGTTGGCCACGGCATATTCCAAGTCGTCCGCTATCACGCGATCAACTTCTGCTACAGGCGTTCTGGAATAGTTAAAAGTCGGCACGTTGATCGATTCCGTTAACAAAGGAACATCTCCCCATAAGGAGACAAGCGTGTTATACGCATAAGCTCTGAAAAAGCGCGCTTCTGCTGCAGCGGCCGGATTTTCTTCCCCAACGGAGCTAATGATGGTATTCGCGTTATTGATAAACTCATAAGATCGCTCCCATAAATAAGATACCCCAGCATTCTCCGAATTCAGGTCGGCATATTGGTAAAACGGATTTTCGACTCCTTCGGTCGATCCGGCGCTGGTAATATCCATTCCAATTTGCCAACAGGATATAAACCCCTGTCGACCGCTCCATCCCCATAATTGAGCATAAATATAGTGTAGTCCTACTAATTGGTTTTCTACGGTAGAAGGGTCACCGGTTCCAGCTTCATATTGTGAATAAGGCTTTTCGTCCAAAAAACTATCGCTACACGACGCAACTCCTAAAGAAAACAGCGCTAGTACCGTGCCTAATTTTGTATGTTTATATATCTTCATGACTTTATTTTTAAAATGTAAGGTTTACGCCAAAAACATAATTTCGAACCATCGGATAATTGGTATTATCTCCTACATTATCCTGTGTATGTCCTCTCGGGATATCTCTAGATTCCGGATCCCACCCCAGCCAACTTGTCCATGTATACAGGTTTCGACCGCTGGCATAAAGTGTAACACCCGATACACCTATTCTGCTTGCTGCATTAGAAGGCAGGTTGTAGCTTAAGGTGACGTCTTTCAACCGGGTGAAGCTGGCACTCTTTGGAAAACCATAACCATACACATTGGAACGGTTGCTCAAAGAACGCCATTCGTTACTTTTATTGTCAGGTGTCCAGTAACCTAAATCTGCCGGAGCACTCCGCCTTCCGAGTTCATCCGCTGCGCCTCCTATTTGTACATTGTTACGCATTGCGCCCTGCACAGTTTGGATGAAAATATTCAATGAGAAGTCTTTATATGTGAATGTATTGGTAAGACCACCGGTCCATTTCGGAGCAGTCTGTCCTAATATCCTACGGTCATCGTCATTGATTATCCCATCACCCGAGAGGTCTGCCAACTTCACTGCCCCCGCTTCTGCCTGCTCGTCCCATCCTCTATGTAGGCCGGCAGCTATCTCCTCTTCTTGCCAAATACCCACTTGTGTATAATCGTATATCACACCAACCGGGTGCCCTATAAACCATCTATTTCCCAAATTGTCTCGCCCGTCACCGTATATATCTATAATTCTGTTCTTGTTATGCGAAAATACCAGGGCAGTAGACCAGCTGAAATCGTCCTTTACGATATTTCTCGAGTTCAGTGTGACATCAATACCCGTATTTTCGACTTTACCCAAGTTGGACCATACGTCGGCAAAGCCAGTTAAGCGTGGCAAGCGCTGTAATATCAACATGTCCTGTGTACTTGTCTTATAAAACTCAATAGTACCGCTCAAACGATTCCCCCATAGCCCAAAATCAATCCCAGTATTGAACCCCGCAGTTTTTTCCCAACGTAAATCGTCGTTCCCCATCCGATGGCGGTAGCGTAACGCGGCGCTGGATAATCCACCCATACCCAACGGATTGGAATCCATTAACGAGCGCGTTTGGTATGGCGTAATAGCCTCATTACCGGAAACACCATAGGAAACACGTAATTTTAAGTTATCAATTATATTTTTTGTATTGGCCATGAAACTTTCGTTATGAATATTCCATGCCGCCGCCGCAGATGGAAACACCCCATATTTATTATTCGGACCAAAAACCGATGCACCATCTCGACGGACAGTAAAGGTCAACATATACCGGCTGTCATATCCATAGTTCAAACGTGCCATTTGGGATACTGAACGATATAGATCCGCACCAGATGTCACTTTCTGCGTGGATGCGGTGCCTAGATTTCCCCACTCCAAGACATCGTTCGGAAAAACCTCGCCAATCGCTTCTGATTGTTGCCAGTATTTGCTACGTGCAGCGTATAATCCTGTAAAGTCAAAACGATGCAGCCCGAAAACTTTTTCATAGGTTAAAATATTTTCGATGGTATACGTCTGCGATTCTGCATTATGTATTCTTCCCCAACCGTTAACGTTATACACCGATAAACCCTGATATTCGTTTGTACGTTTCGGCACATAAGAATATCCGCCGTTAAACCGGTATTTCAAACCAGACAAAGGTTCCCAAATATTACCAAAATTCATTTCGGCGTAACCGTTTAACGACATATTAAACTCTCGCCGCTCTGGATCAGTAGTGGTATGCAGCAATGGGTTTTCCCATAATTGCTCCGAATACATTGGCCACCGTGTCAATGTACCATCATCTTCATACATACGCGCATACGGACTCATCGCCAAGGCTTGTGTCAGATTTGCTCGTCCACCATCCCGATTGTGTGCAGCTATAAAAGCTGAAGTACCGACAGTCAGGTACTTAGTCGGATCAAAATCCGTGTTGGTACGAAAAGAATAACGCTTATAATCGAATCCCTTCACAATCCCTTTTTGGCCGAAGTAGTCTACCGATACGTAATATTTAGCATTTTCGCTTCCTCCGGATAAACCGACGTTATGATTTTGGATCGTTCCGGTCTGCATGACAGCATCTAACCAATCTGTTGTGATGCCATTCTGATAATTATCCCATTCGTACTCGTTACGTACTGGACCGCCATCAAATAAACTGGTATTTGTAATCCGGGCATATTCTGCGTACCTATTCAACAACTCCTCTGCCGATACAGGTTCTAACATATGAGAAGGCTCCTCAATACCGCCATACCCGCTATAACGAATTTGAGGAGTTCCAGAAGTCCCTCTTTTCGTTGTGATTAATATAACCCCATTAGAGCCATTTACGCCATAGATAGCTACCGCCGAAGGATCTTTTAAAATTTCAACCGACTCAATGTCGTTTGGATTAATATCATTAATAGATCCATCTGTTCTCGATAAGGGTATTCCATCGACTACGATATAGGGTGAAGCGTTAGCACTCATGGAATTAAGCCCCCTCACCTGCGTAGACGGATTATCACCAGGTATCGACGAGGCCTGCGTAATATTGACGTTTGACACGGCTCCTTGAATAGCCTGCATCACATTGGTCACCGGTAATTTAGACAGTCTTTCTTTAGGCACAGAAGCAACGGACCCAGTAATGTCAGACCGCCTTTGCGAACCATAACCAACTACTACCAGCTCTTCCAAAACATTATCTGACGGTTGCAGATTGACGTCCAACGTTGTCGACTGTCCTACAGTAATCGTATATGGCTCATAACCAACGATTGTAAATACCAGTACCTGCCCCGTGCTCGCGGAGATCGAGAACGCGCCGAACGCGTTTGTTTGCGTACTGTTCGAGGTCCCCCTTACGGCAACCGTAACGCCAGCAAGTTCGCTACTTGTTACCGCGTCCCTCACAACGCCTTTTCGTGCTGTTTCTTGTGCGATACCGGATGCCAAACATAGCATCGCACATAAAAGCATAGAAAATGCCTTGTAGTAATTTTTCGTAATTTGTTTCAACATAGCTTTAAATGTTTAAAATGGTTAACTTACTCTATCCTCCCATAAGCGTTTCTGCTATCATCACACTACAAAACATCTGTGTGTACTAAAACATCTGTATTTATTCAGCTGCCGCAAGATGCATAGGTTTATGAGTCGGCTTTTATCATATTTATGTTACAAACATAGTATTGTACGGGGTTCACGAGGTTGGATTATCGTTCAAAAGTGTCTAAAATGGATGCAGAAGATAAATTTATCGAGAGAAAGGCTGGCAGACAGTTATTACAGCAACGGCAATAAAAAAACCTCGCTTGCGCGAGGCTGCATAGTTTTGTAAATAAACAAACGAAACCGTTCTTAAGCACCAGTGTGGAGAACACTTGTGCTATCGATTTTACTTATATTCTTTCAAAAACTTCTGTAACTTAGGAGCAATAACCGCGGCACAATAGGGATTTTCGGGATTCTGGTTAAAATAATCGCGATGGTAGTTCTCCGCTTCCCAAAATGTTTCTGCGGGTTCTACTGCCGTTACTATGAGGTCTGAAAAAACAGCCTGTTTTTCCAGTTCCGCAATAAAACGTTCGGCAGCTTCTTTTTGTAGCCCATCGTGATAAAAGACGACAGAACGGTACTGCGTTCCGATATCATTTCCTTGCCTATTTAACGTCGTGGGGTCATGTGTTTTAAAAAAGACCTTCAATAACGTCCCAAAATCAACCTTGGTTTCGTCAAAATCTAGTTGTACCACTTCGACATGACCCGAGTCTCCATTGCACACTTCCTTATATGTTGGATTAGCTGACTTTCCTCCCATATAACCCGGCAAGACACTGCGGACACCTTCTATGTTTTGGAAGATCGCTTCGGTACACCAAAAACATCCTCCTCCAAATGTTGCTTCCATAATAATACAAACCTAAATAAAATGTCCCTCATTCGCGAACGGACACGAATTTATTTTCGGCATCTATCCTTTGAACAGTCTTTTGAAGGGAAGTACCTTTACATCCGCGTTGTTTTGCATTATATTGCATATCTTCGTGTCTATCATGACAAAAAGCGTAAACTTTCTCCATAAAGCTACCTATCTGATAGGTAGTATTCTATATACGATATCGGCATCTGCACAAGTAGACTCAACTATATACTTTCGAGTTCAAGACCTCGTCGAGACTACAAAAAAAGAATACGCGCCGGATAAGCGGACAAAACTGCTGGAAATTGCCGAGGCGGATGCGACACAGGACACCTACAAGATTCAAACTAGCGAAAGCGACATTAAGGAAATACTCCAAGCTCAATTTGCTGCTCTATCCGGGGATTTCAAGGTCAACCTCTTACCCGAACAATCACTTGGCGAACATATTTACGGTATCGTGAACATATCCGTTGCTAACCTCCGTACAAATCCTTCCCATACAGCAGAAATGGCCTCCCAGCTGCTGTTAGGTACACAAGTTGATATTTTACAAGAAAAGAGCAGCCATTATCGCATACGGACTCCCGATGGGTATATCGCATGGGTGCCCTCCTCCTCTATCATCCGGATGGATAAAGCGGAATTATCCATCTGGAATAAAGCGCCCAAATTACTGTATACGGGCGAGTTTGGAAAGTCCTATTCACAACCGAAAACAAGTAGTCCACGGGTCTCCGATTTAGTATATGGCAATATTTTCGTTCTCCTAGTGGAAGACCAGAATTTTTTTAAGGTGGCTTATCCTGATCAACGGATTGCCTACATTCCGAAACAGGAAGCGGTTTTATTTGTCGATTGGCTAGCAACGAGGCAAGCCACGGCCGATAATATCCTGACAAGCGCAAAATCTATGTTGGGTTCACCGTATCTCTGGGGTGGAACCTCGGCAAAAGGGATAGATTGCAGTGGCTTTACAAAAATCTCTTTTTTTATGAACGGCTATATTGTTCCGCGGGACGCGTCACAACAGATAGCAGCTGGGAATCCCATTGAGATTCTGGACAGTGCTGAAAATTTTGCACCGGAATTGGCAATGCAAAACCTACGTCCCGCTGATTTATTGTTCTTTGCATCCAATAAGGGAAAGGGGCCAAATCCTGGCATAACACACGTGGCCTTGTACATTGGCGATGGCGCGTTTATTCATGCGGCTGGTAGTATGGTAAGGATCAATAACCTGTTGCATGGTGCATCGGATTATGACGAAGAGCGTGCCCGTACCATTGTCGCCGCACGTCGCTACATAGGTGTCGACGATATCGCTATTCAGAAAATTGCAGAAAACCCTTATTACAATATAAAATAACACTATGTCTAGACTAGCAGATTGGACAACAAGGAAAATGGGAAAATTTACACTACGCTTCCAGCCTTATACCTTGGAAATGAATCATGTATTTACGGTTGCTTCTTTCAGCCGTACCAGTACACCTGTTATTTTGACGGAACTGGAATATGAAGGTGTGGTCGGCTATGGCGAAGCCAGTATGCCGCCTTATCTCGGTGAGTCGCAACAAAGTGTAACCAAATTCCTGAATAAGATTGACTTATCTACGTTTAGCTCACCTTTTGATACGGAGGAGTTGTTACATTACGTAGACAGCGTCGAGGAAAAGAATACCGCAGCTAAAGCTTGTATCGATATAGCCCTCCATGATCTGCTGGGAAAGCTAATGGCACAGCCATTCCACAAAATATGGGGATTAAATGCTCGTGTTATACCGCCAACTTCCTTTACGATCGGAATCGATACAGAAGAAATCATACACAAAAAGGTATTGGAAGCAGAACAGTTCAAGATCTTAAAGGTCAAACTCGGCTTGGATACCGATAAGATGATAATCAATACCATTCGGTCTGTAACAAATGTTCCTTTATGTGCGGATGTCAATCAAGGTTGGAAAAACAAAGAACAGGCACTAGAGATGGCACATTGGCTTGCCGAGCGTAATGTCGTGTTTATCGAGCAACCCATGCCTAAAGAACAAATAGACGATATGGCTTGGTTAACAGAACGCTCTCCTATTCCAACGATTGCCGATGAAGGATGTCAACGCTATAGCGATATTATTGGTTTAAAACACGTTTATACAGGCATCAATATCAAGTTGATGAAATGCACCGGCATGCGCGAAGCAAAAAAGATGGCAGAGCTCGCAAGAGCATTAGATATGAAGGTAATGCTCGGCTGTATGACAGAAACGTCTTGTGCTATTACTGCTGCCGCACAGTTGGCTCCTATCGTGGATTGGGCTGACCTCGATGGTGCGCTCTTAATTAACAACGATGTATATGACGGTATGAAGATATTAGATGGTGAATGCCACTTACCCGATCGACCGGGTATCGGCATCCACCATCTTTTTACCAATACATGATATATAAAGCGGCCGTTATCAACGTCACCAAAAGTGCACCGACGACAAAACCTGGATGCGCTTTGAACATCTTTGTATCGACTTCTAATCCCTTTGGTACCACACCACGAGCGTTCTCAATTTTGCTGATGATATACATACTGACGATACAAATTACAAATACGAACCCCATGCGATCGATGAAAGGTATTTCATATAATCCACTTGCCGGATTTATCACCGCAAAACCTGTTGGGTTTAAAAAGGATAAGTCAGCAAAATTTGGCAGGAATTTAAAGAAAACGGACAACAAGAATCCACCTATGGTCGCAAATAGAGCGGCGTTAGAGGTTGTCTTCCTCCAGAAGAAGCCAAGGATAAACATCGCAAAGATACCCGGCGAGACAAAACCTGTATATTCTTGAATATATTGGAAGCCTCCTTTTTTATCGATACCTAAATGTGGAGCGATCAGTACAGCGAGTATCATAGATACAATAATAGTGATCTTACCAGTATTAACTAATTGTCTTTCAGAAGCGGTCTTGTTAAATACTTTTTGATAGATATCGAGCGAGAAGATAGTCGCCACGCTGTTTGCCTTTCCAGCCAAAGATGCCACGACCGCCGCTGTTAAAGCCGCAAATGATAAACCTTTCAAACCTGACGGCAATAAATTTAACAGTACCGGATAAGCACGATCCGGATTCAGCTCTCCTCCCTGTAACATTTCCGCTTGGAAATGCCCATCTTTCCATAGCACATAAGCAGCGATACCTGGAAGTACAACGATAATCGGCATCAATAATTTTAAGAAAGCAGCAAACAAGATGCCGTTACGCGCCGTTTTCAAATCAGCACCTAACGCCCGCTGCGTAATATACTGATTACAACCCCAATAATTGAGGTTGACAATCCACATCCCCCCGATCAAGACGGATAATCCCGGTAGATCCAAATAGTTCTCGTTATCCTTTGCAAAAATCATTTCAAAATGCTCAGAGGCCTTGTCTGTCATAATAGCATAACCGTTCAAAATTCCTTCACCACCATAGTGTTCTGAAACGAGGCTTAACGCGAGATACGTTGTTGCTAGGCCACCAAGTATTAGAAAAAAGACCTGGATAACGTCCGTATATCCGATTACTTTCATTCCCCCTAACGTGATGATAACCGCAAACACTGCAATAGCGTACATACAGAATTCCAAGCTAAAACCAGATATACTACTCACCGCTAGGGCGCCCAAATACAAAATGGATGTTAGGTTGACCACGACATATAGTGCTAGCCAAAAAACAGCCATAATCATCGCCACTGTACCATTATAACGCTTATGCAGAAATTGTGGCATAGTGAAGATCTTGTTCTTTAGATAAACAGGGATAAAGAACACAGCCACAATGATTAACGTAATAGCAGCCATCCACTCATACGTCGCTATCGCAAGCCCCATCTTAAAGCCAGAACCACTCATACCAATGAACTGTTCTGCAGAAATATTAGAGGCTATTAACGATGCTCCAATAGCCCACCATGTTAGCGAACCTTCTGCAAGAAAATAATCTTTGGAGTCTCCCCCAGCTACCTTTGATCTTTTTTTATTATAGACCCAGATTCCATATGTCGCGACGATTACGAAATAAACGAGAAAAACTAAATAGTCTGGAGTTGATAATATATTGTTCATACGGTTTATTTGATCACGGCTGCTAAGGTAATAAAAGAATTTAAAAATTAAATAAATCGACTTATGATATTTTCAATATATTCCTGTCTACCACTGGTTAACGTTGGCTCTCCGTATTGTACGGCGTAGTTTCGTAAATCCTCCAATCGCATGTTGCCGCTTTCAAAATCAGCTCCTGTACCGCTATCAAAGCTACTATAGCGCTCCGTCCGTATCTTTTTATAATCTGAATGTTGTAAGATGTTGTCTGCGATAATAAGAGCTCTCGCGAAACTGTCCATACCACCTATATGCGCATGGAACAAATCTACCGGATCGGTTGAATTTCGGCGTATTTTTGCGTCGAAGTTTACACCTCCACCTTGTAACCCACCTGCCTCTAAAATAACAAGCAAGGCTTCAGCGAGCTCATTTAAATTGTTGGGAAATTGGTCGGTATCCCATCCATTTTGATAATCGCCACGATTCGCGTCAATAGATCCCAATAAGCCGGCGTCTGCAGCAACCTGTAATTCATGCTGAAAAGTATGTCCCGCTAACGTTGCATGGTTTACTTCTAGATTCAACTTAAAATCATCCAACAGATCAAATTGTCGCAAAAATCCTATCACGGTAGCCGCATCGTAATCATATTGGTGCTTTGTCGGCTCACATGGTTTCGGTTCAATCAGAAAAGTTCCTGTAAATCCTTGTTTTCTCGCATAATCTCTTGCCATATGAAGAAAGCGTGCAAGGTGCTCTTGCTCTCTTTTCATATTGGTATTTAAGAGCGACATGTAGCCCTCTCGTCCGCCCCAAAAAACATAGTTTTCCCCACCCAAAGCAACGGTAGCATCTATCGCGGTCTTCACTTGTGCTCCGGCATGTGACAGTACACTAAAATCTGGGTTGGTAGCGGCACCATTCATGTAACGATGGTGGCTAAATAGGTTCGCCGTACCCCATAATAACTTCACCCCGCTCTGTTGCTGTTTTTCCTTTGCATATTGCACGATTTGTGCCATATGACGTTCATTCTCCTCAATATTGTCCGTGTGGTCAATCAAATCGACATCATGGAAACAATAATAGGCAAGCTGCATTTTGGTCATGAACTCGAAAGCGGCATCCATTTTATCTTTCGCGCGCTCTAAAATCGTTGTTTTTTTGTCCCAAGAAAAAAATAAGGTAGGGCCACCAAAAGGGTCAGACCCGTTTGCGTTGAAAGAATGCCAGTAGGCGCACGCAAACTTGAAATGCTCAGCCATTGTCTTTCCCGCTACCACACGGGAGGCATCATACCAACGAAACGCAAGCGGATTATCTGAATCTTTGCCTTCATATTTTACTTGTCCGATGTTTTTGAAATACTCTTGATTTCCTAATAAAATATTCATCATGTTTTAAATTGATAGTTTATGTGTTAGACTTTTTTTCCATTTATAATATAATTCATCATATAACTCCACATGCGTTGGCGCTATAGTAGCGCGCTTTTTAAGGCTTGAGAACGCTTCCCTGCGACTGACATATACACCAGCCCCCAGCCCTGCACCTAATGCAGCTCCAACACTGCCATCATTATCATACAACTCAACACCAATCCCTGTGGCACCGGCAAAAGATTGTTGGAATATAGGGCTCAAGAATAAATTAGCGTATCCGGCGCGAACAACTTCCGGCTGAATGCCATTCTCTCGCATAATATCCAAGCCATATCGAAATGCAAAAGCAATCCCTTCCTGCGCCGCTCGCCAAAGATGCGCAGCATCGTGACGTACAAAGTCCAGATTTTCGATATGTGCATGCACCGTCTTATTCAACAGCATCCGCTCTGCACCGTTACCGAAAGGTAATACTTGGACGCCCTCAGAACCTATAGGAACGGTTGCAGCCAACTCATTAATTTGCGGATAGTCATATCCCATCGCCGATATTTTTTTCAACCAACTATTCTGAATACCCGTCCCGTTGATACACAACAGAACCCCCAGGTTGGGATTATCATCTTCATAATTTACATGAGCAAAAGTATTGATTCGAGATTGGCTGTCATAAACGAGTTTATCTGTCACTGCGTAAATGACCCCTGATGTTCCTGCGGTTGCCGCTACTTCTCCCGGTTCGAACACATTCAGCGAAAGGGCGTTGTTCGGTTGATCTCCCGCTTTAAAGGTCACGACAGCTTCGGGCGAGAGCCCCAATTCTTGGGCAACGGCTGGACGGATCTTACCATAGGTCGAAAAAACAGGAAATAATGCCGGAACTAATGTTTCCTCAATACCATAGTGATGTAATAACGTTTCAGACAAACGGTTTGCTGCAAAATCCCATAGGACGCCTTCCGATATCGAACTCACATTCGAATTTATCTCCCCCGTGAAACACATACTCAAATAATCACCGGGCAACATAAACTTATATATCTGGTCATACAACTTCGGCTCATGTTGCTTTACCCACGCCAGTTTAGAAGCTGTAAAATTCCCGGGAGAATTCAAATGGGTTGTTAAAAACGACTGTTCTTCCAATTTGGAAAAAGCGTCGTTCCCTAGTTCTACAGCTCTACTGTCACACCAGATAATCGCATTTCGCAGTGGCCTGTGTGCCTTATCAATAACTACCAAACCGTGCATCTGATAGGCTATTCCGATAGCACTAATATCTTTTGGATTATATAATCCGCTCTTATGTGCTTTTTTTATAGCTTCCTTTGTATGAGACCACCAAGTCTTTGGATCTTGTTCAGCCCACCCCATTCGATCAGACAATATGGGTGCCTCTGATTCCGGAAAGCTCGTCGAAACTAGTTTGGTGTTAGTTGCCGCATCCACAACGGAGACCTTAATAGATGAGGTGCCTAAATCTATCCCTAATAATAACATATTCTTATAAAATATAAAACGATTGTAATGCAACCGCTTGCATAAAATTATTGAATAAATTTTATATTTACAAAAATTAAATTTAAAAAGATTACATTTTGGCTAAGAAAACGACGGTTTACGACATTGCAAGAGAGCTCAATATCACTGTATCCACGGTATCTCGCGCATTGAATAATATATCAACCATAAGCGAATCCACTCGCAAAGCTGTTTTAGAAACGGCAAAGCGCTTGAATTATCGTCCCAATAAAATCGCCTCGTCCCTTACTTCGGGCAAAACCTATACAATTGGCGTATTGATTCCGACCGCCCAGATCCAGTTCTTCGCGTCAGTTGTCCACGCGCTAGAGTTGTCTTTAAAATCGTTTGGTTACAGTATTCTACTGTACCAAACCAACGAATCGTTGACTGCTGAAAAGAATGGTATAACGACTCTTTTAGAGGCACAAGTAGATGGCATAGTCGCCTCTATGTCTTTGGAGACAAAAGACCCATCTCATTTTGAAAAAGTTAAAGAAGAGGGCAAACCGCTTATCATTTTTGACCGTACACATAACGACCTGCAATGCCCTATGGTGAAGATTGATGACCTACATGCAGGTTATATTGCAACAAAACATTTATTGGACGAAGGTTATCAGAAGATAGCATATATCACCACCAAACATACGATTAAGATTTTTAAAGAACGGTATGAAGGATATCTACATGCTCTCCAGGAGGCCGGGCTTGTCGCAAATCCGGGATACACTATACGCGGTGAGCTGAACGTGGAAGGGGGATATAACGGCACGCATCAACTACTGAAACTCCGGGAACGTCCAGACGCCATCATTGGCGGTGACGATTATGTAGCGCTTGGAATTATCAAAGCATTACACGACAAGAACATAATACCTCCAGAAATTGGTGTGATAGGTTTTGCGAATCAAAATTTTTCGGAACACATCATACCAAGTCTTTCCACCATTGATCAACAGGCATTAAAAATTGGGACTGCTTGCGCAAAGATGTTCCTCCAAATTATCGAACAAGCACCTACTTTGCGCACAGAGCAAGCACCAGTTGTAATTGAACCGCTGCTTCTTGCTAGAGAGTCAACCAACCGAAAAAACAAATAAACCGTAAAGTTTTTATTCTTTAGTAAACATATTGCCAATTTCACGGCTGATTTTACGGAAAATCGGTGCTGTTGGAACGTCTTCGTAATCATCAATATGCTGGTTTTCACGACGGCTCGGAAAAATCAAAATCAGGTTTTGTTTCTTAAAATAACGCCCTACCCTTTTCGCCAGGCCATCTAGTGAATCGCGATAAGATACATCTCCATAACGTGCCGATACAAATACCAATAGCGCATCCGCATTACTAAAGGTCGCCAATCCATATATGTTATCCCAGTCTTCATAGTTGTCGAACGAGCAAGGAACACTCGTTTCGAGCATCTTTAACACTTCCAAAATCGCCGTTTGTGTACGTTTGTCACACACAAATTTGAGCGTCAACGTTAACTCCCCAGCTAATTTCAACATTTTTTCCATCCAGTATTCAAATCCTTTTTCCGATTCGGCTAAAGGGGGAACAAAAATTATAATGGATTTGTTAGAAAGGAAAGGATTATCGAACCTACACATAAACAAATTGGCATCCGTGCGGTTTAAAATGCTCGCCGTCTTCTCGCCAACAATCTTATCGATAAAGGACGTAGCACTTGGCCAACCTAAAATCAGACAATCTGCTAACAATTCTTTTGACGTACGTCCGATACCACTTGCAATGTTAAAATCGATAGTGGAAAGAAGATCGACTTCCATCTCTGATCCCGACGCGTATTTCGCCATGCTATCTAAGTTCTTCCGCGCACTTGTCATGTTTCTCTCCGCTTGTGCATTATCTGCTACTACACTGAGAATATGAAGTGGATGTGGGGATTTTTTCGATTTTATCAATGTTGCAAAATCCAAAATTGGTTCCATCGTGTCTAAGTTTGCTATAGGCAACAATAGACGTTCTTCATGTTCAGGAACGTGCTCAATATGCTCATCATCTTGATGCCCTTCCATCACGATACGACGAGATGTGTTTTCCGTTACCAAGGATGCTATGATGCAAGTGATCAAAATTAACACGATTGTGCCATTTAAGACATTTTCATCGATAATTCCCCTATCGTACCCTACCATGATTATGGCCAACGTAGCGGCCGCATGCGCATTGCTCAACCCAAAGATTAAGTTCCGGTCATTTTTGGTATATTTCGCAAAAAAACTGGTTGCAGTTGCCGCCAGGAACTTGCCGGTTACAGCAACAACAGTCAATGTTCCTGCAATGATAAGCGCCATAGGCCCCTTCATTAACACGCTAACATCTACTATCATCCCCACTGAAATTAAAAAGAAAGGGATAAAAATAGCGTTCCCAATGAACTCTATTCTGTTCATCAGTGCAGAGGAATGCGGAATTAGCTTGTTCAATGCTAATCCCGCAACGAATGCACCGATGATCGGTTCCAGCCCCGCAATTTCGGCAAGAAATGCGGCAAAAAAAACCACCGCAAGAACGAAAATATAATGTGCTGTTTTTTCGCTTTCAATTTTCTGAAAGAACCACTTGGCAATCCGTGGGATAATCCCGAACATGATAAATAAAAAGAGTACGAACGATACACCCAAGGTCACCCAGAAATCTTGGTTAATTTCGCCTTGTGTTGCACCGACAATGACAGCAAGAATAATCAGCACCGCAGTATCGGTTAAAATCGTTCCCCCAATAGTAATTGCTACGGCTTCCCGCTTCGAGATCCCATAACTATTGACAATCGGATACGACACCAGTGTGTGCGTAGCGAACATGCTTGCTATCAGTATACTTGGCAAAAGATCATATCCCAAGAAATAGCGGCAAACGGGGAAACCTATACTAATAGGAATAATGAATGTTAAAAAACCAAACAATAAGCTTTTGTTTCGGGTTTTCTTAAATTCGTTCATCTCCAATTCTAGCCCGGCGATAAACATAATGTATAAAAGTCCAATCGTAGAAAATAGGTCGATTGCATCTACCCCATTTCCTTGTAGTGTATCCTTGTCAATTTTTGCCAGCCAATTCAAACCATGCGGTCCTAAAAGCACGCCAAACAAAATCAGTCCGATGATGCCCGGCACTTTGATAGGCCGCAGAATAATTGGCGAGACTAGAATAATAGTAAGGATAATAGTGAACACCAGAACAGGGTTCGTTATCGGTGTTGAAAATGCCGCTGATATGTGATGCAAAAGTTTATCCATAGAAGTAACTATTGTTATAATAACAAATAGAAGCGGAAAATAGCAAAACTTTAGCCGATTTCCTAATCAAAACATACAAAAAGCTATCGGACAAACTTATCTCGATTATTTAAACTGTATAACTTTGATTGGCGAAATCCGGCTGATGAGCATCGCCGGAACAAATAAGGCCAGTAAGCCAATTACGGCAATGGCAACATTCAGCCCAACGAATTCATACCACGCAATGTCCATTGGTACGTAATGAACATAATAGGTATAAGGGTCCAGTTTAAAAAAATGTGTATGGGTTTGAAAAAAATAAAGAGAAATGGCGATTAAATTGCCTATAAAAAGACCGATGCCAATAAGATATATAGAGCCATATAAAAACACCCGTCGAATCCTGTCGTTGGGACAGCCCAAAGCTTTCAGTACACCGATCATAGAAGCGCGTTCTAGGATACTAATCAGCAAGGAGGACACCATATTGATAACAGCCACAACAACCATCAACACGAAAATAATGTTATCGTTCATATCGAGCATGTTCAACCAGTTGAATATATCAGGCATTTGCTGTACAATATTAGTGGCGTCTAATTCGATGGGTAAGACTTTGTCGATCTCCTGTGTGGTTTGTTCTAACAAATCGAAAGAGGTAATCCTAATTTGATATGCCCCCACCTCATTCTCCTGTAAATCGTTTAGCCGTTTAATCAGATCCAGCGACCCAATGACATAGGTCTTGTCTAACTCCTCCGAATGTGTAGTATAAATACCTTTAACAGTAAAAGGACGTCGGCGAATCGGATCCTGTATAAAATACATGATGAACTTATCTCCTACATCCAAATGTAATCTGTTAGCTAAATATTCAGAGATCAAAATCTGCGTATTACCTGCTGAGGAAAACTCAAGTGTGTCCCCTTGTATAATGTTTTTTTGTAGGTATTGTTGGTTATAACTTTTATCTATACCTTTTAATAGTACGCCCTCTACTTGTCCATCCACGTTCATAATGCCTGCTTTGGTAGCGAAAGGCGTGATATCGACAACTTGCGGTATGGCCGCTAGCTGCTTTAAGTCTTGGGGCGATAATTGAATAGGCGTATTTTCGTAAGAAGCACTCAGGTCATTTTTCGTTACGATGATATCGCCGAAGAATCCCCTTTGTTTGTCGATAATTTCCCGTTTAAATCCATTCAGTATAGCGACTGACAAAATAACGGCGGAAATAGCCAGTGCTAACGCCCCTATAGTCACGCGAACAATCAGCTTCGAAAACGTTCGATGCCCCATGAAAGTGATCCGCTTAGCTAAAAAGTAAGGAAAATTCAAGGTGAATATTAATTTTGTAACTTCGCAAAGTTAATAATTTTTGTCACTTAGCGATATTTCGTTTTAACACTAAAAACTGAAAAATATATGCGAATTATATTTATGGGTACCCCAGATTTTGCAGTTGCATCTTTGGCAGCACTGTTGCAGTCTGGCGAAGAGGTTGTTGCCGTAGTCACCACACCGGACAAACCGGCAGGACGAGGGCAGAAAATGCACGAATCAGCCGTTAAGAAGTATGCCGTAAAAGAGGGGTTACCGGTATTGCAACCAGAAAGACTTAAAAGTCCCGAGTTTATCACAAGACTCCGGTCTTACCAGGCGGATCTACAGGTTGTGGTCGCTTTCCGTATGCTCCCCGAAGTAGTTTGGAATATGCCTTCTTTAGGCACCGTCAATGTACATGCGTCACTTCTTCCGCAATATCGGGGCGCTGCTCCTATTAATCATGCCATTATCCAAGGCGAAACACATACCGGGGTAACTACGTTTTTATTACAGCACGAGATTGACACTGGTCACGTACTTTTCTCACAACAAGTGGAAATCGCTCCGCGAGATACGGCAGGTGTTTTACACGATAAATTGATGGTCGCCGGGGCGGAAGTGCTGTTAAAAACGATCAGTGCGTTGAAAAATAACGATACACACCCTATACCGCAAACACAATTGGAAACGGCTGAGCAAAAAACAGCACCGAAGATCTTTAAACAAGATTGTAACATCATATGGAATAAGCCAACGGATCAGGTGTACAACCAAATAAGAGGTTTAAGCCCTTACCCTACGGCGTACACCCTGTTAAATGGAAAAGTTTTGAAAATCTTCGAAACAGAAAAAGGGCAACCGATTGGTGAAGCTCCTGGAGCGTATACCACCGACGGAAGAACTTTTCTATCATTTGCCACACAAGACGGGTCGCTTTCCATTATCTCTCTCCAACTTGAGGGAAAAAAAAGAATGCAAATAGATGAGTTTTTGAGAGGATATCGATTTGAATAACAGGTTTGTTTTTAGTCACTTATGTATTCCATAATATCTCCAGGTTGACAGTCCAGCGCCTTGCAAAGCGCCTCTAAGGTACTCAATCGAATTGCTTTAGATTTCTGATTTTTAATAATAGAAAGATTTGACAGCGTTATCCCTACGCGATGACTAAGCTCATTCAACGAGACTTTCTTTTCTGACATAATCTTATCTAAATGAATTTTAATTGGCATAACTTCTCCATTTTAAGATGACACATTGACCTTATAGTAACAATTCTAATATACAATATGTTTTATTGAATATCAAAATTTCACTCACTATTTAAATTAATAACTTCATAACAAAGGCGTTACAACGAACGTTTTGGAAAAACGAATAAAACAAATCGTCAGTTCTTACGTTTTACCTTAGTAATATATAGGGTTTGGAATAATTTTTGCTGTTAATTTTACACTAAACCCCTATGTTAACTTCCTCATACAGAGTATTTAATTTACACTTATATGAAGGAACTTTGGGTAAAATTCACTATTTTTGCAGACATTTCAAAAGAGAAAGGTATTTATATATTAAATGAGACAGCTCAAAATCACACAATCCATTACCAATCGCGAATCGCAGTCGTTAGATAAATATTTGCATGAGATCGGTAAAGTAGACTTAATTACGGCAGAAGAAGAAGTAATCTTGGCTCAACGCATTCGCGAAGGTGATCAGGTGGCTTTGGAGAAATTGACAAAAACCAACTTGCGTTTCGTTGTTTCTGTTGCCAAACAATATCAAAATCAAGGTCTTACGTTAGGAGACTTGATTAACGAAGGAAATCTAGGCTTAATTAAGGCGGCTAAACGGTTTGATGAAACAAAAGGTTTTAAATTTATTTCCTACGCCGTATGGTGGATCCGCCAGTCTATCTTACAAGCGATTGCTGAACAATCACGTATTGTACGACTGCCATTGAACCAAGTGGGCTCATTGAGCAAAATCAGTAAAGCTTTCTCCAAATTGGAGCAAGAGTATGAGCGTGAGCCATCTCCCGAAGAGCTGGCTGACATCTTAGAAACTACTGTTGACAAAGTGTCAGACACTTTAAGCAATTCTGGAAGGCATGTATCTATGGACGCGCCCTTTGTTCAAGGGGAAGAAAATACCCTTCTAGATGTATTGGAGAATGCAGATCCGGATACCGATAGTATACTGATTGATGAATCGTTATCTGAGGAGATTAAACGCTCATTGGCTACCTTGACAGAAAGAGAACGTGAAATTATCGTCTTGTTTTTCGGATTAGGAACAAACCACCAATTATCATTAGAGGAAATAGGTGAGAAATTCAGCTTGACTAGAGAACGCGTACGTCAAATCAAGGATAAAGCTTTACAGCGCCTACGCCATACCTCGCGTAGTAAAATTTTAAAATCTTATTTAGGCTAATCGCCGATACATTATTAGCAATGCGCAGCCCGAAAGCTGCGCATTTTTTTTCTATTCTAATTTGTTTTTATTGAATGTTATCTCTTATTTTCATCCGGTAAAAGAATGAACTTAAAGAGTTTGTCTTCATTCAGATATTTGTTGGCTACTTCTTTAACCGATTCCACCGATATTTCGTCCAAATCGTCCAGATAACTATTGATATAAGCGGGATCTTCTTCCCGCTGGTAGGCACCTGAAATTTGCCCTACCCAGAATTTGTTTTCTTTTAGCGAGAGTTCTAGTTGACGCTTTTGCTCTATTTTAAATTTTTCTAGATCTGAAGCCAACGGACCATTTTCCTTAACCTTTGCAATCTCATCCAATGCGGCGCCCATTAACGATTCATATCGGTCTACGCCCGTACCAAATGACACCGTGAAGCTATAGCGATTTTTAGGATACTTATTTGTTGATGCCCTAGCCCCGGTACCATATACTCCACTCTCTTCTTCGCGGAGCCGTTCAATTAATTTGATAGACAGTACACTTTGCAAGGCACTCATATTTAAATTTTCGACTTTATTATAAGTATAATCGCCATAATACCGTAAAACCGCCGTAGCTTTCTCTTCTTTCCCTTTACGAACCACTGTTTCGAATCCCTTTTCTGGCTCATAGATATTCAAGTCTTTTGCTTGTTCCTGACGGTCCAACGTTGGCAATGCCGCTAGATAAGTTTCCAAATAAGGTTTAATTTCTTCCTCTGTAAAAGAACCGACCAGCGTGAAAACAAAATCAGACGCATCGGCAAAGCGATCCTTATAGATCTCCAGTGCGCGATCTTTATTAATCTTCTTTACGTCCTCAGCTTCCATCGGAACACGACGGATATTATCTCCGTACAGACTTTCATTGATTGCTTTGGAAAATACAAAATTCGGATCATCTTCTTGATTGCTCATAGAAGACAGGCTTCTAGTAACAAAGCTCTGAAAGACATCCTCTTCAATCCGCGGTTCCGTAAAGTAACCGTAGATCAATTCAAAAGCGGTAGTAAGTCCCTCCCTATCGCTATAACCAGAAAGGCCCTCGCTCCGCTCGCCGATATAGGGACTGATATTCACATTCTTTCCGGTCATGTACCTGCGCAACTCGAACGTATTCAAGTGGCCAAGACCGCTACTGTTCACTAAATTTCCAGACTGGGCAGCGGAAAAATAATCAGCATCATCATATAAAGAAGTCCCCCCTGGGCTGAATGCGCTAATCAGAATCTCATCATTCCTAAAGGTGGTTGGTTTTAACACCACTTTCACGCCATTGCTCAGTACTAATTCTTTCGCAGCGATACCCTCAAGTTCCCTAGAAGACGTGATCGTGCCCGCTTGGGGTTTGCCCGCAAGCAAGGGGAGGTCAGATATCTTATCCTCGTAAGCGAGGACGTCCTCGTTCTCTACTTCGGAAAACCAAGCATTCGCCTGTGCTTCGGCAGGGAGATTTTCTTTCTCCTTGTCCGGCGCCATAATAATAATATCACGGTTGGTATCTAGGTAATATTCTCTGCCTATTTCTTCTACTTCCTTTAATGTTAAGGTTGGGAGCAGGTGCTTATACAGATTATACGAATCAGCATCGCTTAACGCCGGACTATCGTCCAAATAATAGTTCAAATAGCGGCTAACATAGCTATCTGATTTCTTTTTATCCCGCTCAATAAATATCGTTTCATTCCCCTTTTCAATATTCGCAATAGCCCTCTGAAATTCCGTCTCGGTAAAACCGTGCTTCTGAACGCGCTCCAGCTCACGCACCAAGGCTTTAAAACCGTTCTCAAATTCGTTCGGTTTTGCCGCGAACGAAGCGTTATATGCGTCCAATCCCCCTAGGAAACCGCCGATCCCCACTCTCGCCTGGATAAACGGCGGATTGGCTGACTGTGCTAGCTCGGACAAGCGGGCATTTAACATGGTGCCATATACTGATTTAAGGATACTTCTGCGGAAGTCACGTACCGTTTTAACTTCTTCTTCTGTGTGTTTGATTGTAATTTGGGCGGTTGTATAGGTCATTTCGGAATCCGTCACCACGATGAACTGGTTTTTATCCAATAAAGGCACCTTATACTCCACGCGCTCGGGCGCGTCAATGGGCGATTTTAGGTCACCAAACAAGCGCTGAACTTCTGCTTCCATCTCCGCCACATCAATATCGCCAACGACGATCAGCGACTGTAAATCCGGACGATACCATTTCTGGTGGAAGTTACGCAACACCTCATAAGGGAAATCCGTGATATTTTCTTTGGTACCGATAGGCAAGCGATGTGTGTACCGAGAATTGTTGAGCATAACCGGAAGATACTGATCGCGCATACGTTGTTGAGCACCGCGTCCTCCCCGCATTTCTTCTAATACAACACCTCTTTCTTTATCAATTTCTTCATCTGTCAATAAAGCATCCTGCGCCCAATCACGCATTACTTGTAATCCGTTTTTCAACAGCTCGGGATCATCAGAAGGAATTGGTAACTGGTATACGGTCTGGTCAAAACCCGTATAAGCATTGAGGTCACTACCGAAACGTACACCGGCGTTTTGCAAGTAATTTACCAGTTCATTTTTTGGAAAATGTTTGAGACCATTAAAATTCATGTGCTCCATAAAATGCGCCAACCCTACTTCTTCCTCTGTTTCTAAAATAGAGCCTACTTTGGTCGCTAAATACATAGTAACACGATCTTTAGGCTCCACGTTTTTTCGGATAAAATATTGAAAACCGTTTTCCAGTTTACCTGTTTTAACCTCTTGATCAAAAGGCAACGGTGCATCCCACGACAATGTATCGGCTCGAAGAATACTCCGTGATTCCTCAAACATAGCCGTTGGCACAGCTTGACTAAACTGGAATAATCCAGGTAATAAAAATGCTATCGCAATAGGTTTTATTAGATTCATTCGTGATTTAATTTGTTGTTTATAATAATCGAATACGGTAAACATACGAAATTTCGTTGTTTCTTTCCACATAATTTCCTACAAAATTTCGATTACAACGTGATATAGCGAATATTATTTGCTAAGGCAAGGAGCATTTTAAAAAAAACAGCGCTTTGCTAGCGCTGTTCTTTTTTGTGTGTTCCCGGCGGGGGTCGAACCCACATCGTCAGAACCGGAATCTGAAATTCTATCCATTGAACTACGGGAACCAAGTTCGCTGGCAAAAATACTATTTTTTACATTACTTTAAAATCGAAATGCAAAATATAAATTATACGCCAGCAAATTCCTTTAGTGGTCGTGGCCATGTTCACCAACCAAATGCACCTCGACTTTCAAATCTAAATCGTTTGCTCCTGTGAATTGCATAAAGTTGGAATTGCTCCAATCATCAACACTGATATTTTCTTTTACCCCAGGATTTAAATGACGTAATACATAACGCAACACGAATGTATCCGCTTCTTCGGCAACGGTTAAGTATCCTGTAACTCCTACATTCACTTCATTATTGTCGACATCTCTGTCCGCATATACATATTCCATCGTCCCTTCAAGACTTCCTGTCGGGTTCTTTAGAATAAAAGCTTGGTGAATATCATGTCTATCAATAAACGTCTGCCGCGTCTCGCGTCCGGCAAAGTCTGTCGCAAACAACTCCAATCTATATGTCTTACCTACATACAGATGTAAGTGTGCATCTACTGGGGGAAGCATCTGGTCACCTCCAAATACGACTTCTTCTACTTCTGGGTTCTCAATATCGTTATAATGAAAATGACCATTATGTAACTCACGCTCTACTTCGGTGAAAATTAACTTAGCTGTACCAACTTCCTCTTGGTCTTCTTCCGGTGTAGGATCATCTTTTGAACAAGATGGAGCAAAAAGAAGTAGGCTAATCGCGATAATAAAAAGATTAATTTGTTGCATGATTGTAATAATTTTAAAATTGATAAGAAATTTTTATGTTCATATTCCTCCCCATTTGGTGGGCGAAATACCGAAAACGATCCATATAGTCTTTGTAGGAACTATTGAAAAGATTCTCCACAGATAGCATCACATTCCACGATGTGTCAGTGCCATTGTTCATTTTGATCTGCTTATTTACCACGACATCAAACAAGTGGTAAGCGGGCGGCGGCCCAACGTAGTCCATCCCTTCGGTATATTGGGTTTGTTTTGCTACAAAGCGGTGGGCAAACTTGAGATAACTTTCTGCTTGTGACTCTCCCATATATGACCAGGAAAAAGCGTGTTGAAAGCGTGCTGATGGAATATAAGGTAAATAGTTATCCAACTCCATATTGCTCGCACGAACAATGGAGGCATTTACGTCATAATGTAGCTTATCCAAAAAAGCATAGCGAAGACGTAAATCAATGCCATAAAAGAAAGCGTCGTGCTGCTGATAGGCAAACAGCGGAAATGTACCTCGGATCGTTTGGCGAACAACATCTGGGTCCGGTTGTGCATAGATATAATCATATAAAAGCTGTGCATACACGTCCATCGTCGCCTGTAGACGCTCATCGTTCCATATGAATGCATTTATCCATTTTAGCCCCTTTTCACTGCGCAATTCGGGATTCCCTAATTCATAGCTCGCACTTCCGTGATGCACACCGTCACTATATAATTCATTAACAGAAGGTGCTCGCCAGGCCAGGCCAATATTGCTTTTCCAGCTCAGTTTTGACGAAAAATGATAAAGGGCACCGACTGTACCCGACGCGTTGTGAAACCTACGGGTATCCGTAAGCAAATATTGCTCAATCGTTCCGTCGTCATTGCTCACGTCTCGTCGATAACGATACCCTGCAATATCTAAATATTTAAAATCGTAACGACCACCTATCTCAGCATGCCACCGATCGATATGAAATTGATGCACGGCAAATATTCCTGCTGCATAGCTGTCGAAGTTGGGGATAATAGGCGTCGTCCCGGTACCCGGCTTATTATTATTGACCTGTATCAAAGATTGCATACCTACGGAACTATGCCCCTGCTTCACAACAACATCCAGACTTTGTGTCGTCAACACCATATCGGCCATAGGGATCTTGTCCGATTCCACCCTCCGCAAGTCGTACTCTCGGCGGTGGTTTCGCTGCAGCCCATATTGCACTTCCAATTTGCGGTCGGTTCGAAACTGATGTTCCCATGAGGCTTTGACCAAATCATGTGCTACTTTTTGTCGTGGTGCCTCGATCTGATAACTAAAATCGTACGTTTCGAACGGACGTCCATAGTCTATACGCGCTTGAATATCTTCAACCGTACCGATATGTGCACCCCGAAAGATGCCCAATTGCGTTCCGAAATGACTAAAATACAACTCCAGTTGATTTCTGTCCCGTTTATATTGCAGTGTTCCGGCATAGTTGAATTCATCAACACCCGTGTTACCCAAAAAGTAATCAGCCGCTTTGTAATTCCCCAGCTTTTTACCGCTAACTTGCATGCGCCAACCTAATCCAGACAAGGCTTTTACAGCACCCTCAAAACGCGTATTTACAGCTCCTCCACGTCCGTTCGACTGTCCTATCAGATTTATATCCCCCTTCCATTCCCTGTCTAAATCAATATCATTTGCCGAGGTCAATATGACTCCGCCTAAAGCATCTGCCCCATACCGAACTCCCTGTGCGCCTTTCACCACCTCCAGTTCGTCTGCTGTAAAAGGATCAATTTCAGGTGCATGTTCGATCCCCCATTGTTGTCCTTCTTGACGCACACCATTGTTCAAGATAAGAATTCGATTGCTGTGGAGTCCATTGATGACGGGTTTCACAATGCTGTTTCCCATACCTATAGTGGATACACCGGAAATGTCCGTTAGTGATTCCGCCAGCGTTTTTCCTTTGTTCTCCTGTACTTCCTGTGCAGAGAGGCGGTGTACGCTGTTTGATAATTCACCGCGACGCCCGATAACCTCCACATCTTGCAAATGGATGGAATCCTGTTCTTTTTTTTGCACCGAGTGTTCCTGTTGCCCGTTACATAAGCCGATAAAAAGCCATAGCATCCCTAATAGGGCTAAGCATTTGTATTGCATTTATTCAAAAATTTTATGAATGGTATAAATCTGAATGTTGTGGATTTATATATCGGGGCGGGTCTTTGTTCTGCTGCAGACGCTCTGCACCATCCTGGCAGGACAAATAGTAGCGTGCGTTGTGCAGACTTTTGTACTCATTTACCGCAACATCAGGTAACAAAGCATCAACCGCGAAATGATGGCTTATTTGATGTAAAACGAACCAACAAAGCGAACATTCATCTGCCTCAGGATGTTCTTGATGATCTGAAGACGAACAATCATGGTGGTGTATAACATCATGCGTATAGTGAAGCCCACTGCTTGTTGATAAAACAATCAATGTCATGATCACACCTATAAACCGTCCTAACTTTGCTGTCATAAGTCGGGCACAAAGATACATCAAATGCAATTGTATTGCAAATTAAAGTTTACCTAGTTGCATTTAAGCAGACGTTTATGATCTGGGATGGTATTGGGTAATGACCGATTGCAAATAATCTTTATCAATATGCGTATAAATTTCAGTCGTCGTAATGCTCTCATGTCCGAGCATATCTTGCACCGCACGCAAATCCGCTCCACCTTCTACCAAATGGGAAGCAAATGAATGACGGAACGTGTGAGGGCTAATAGGTTTTGTCAAACCTATTTTCTTTGCAAGATCTTTAATAATAAGGAAAACCATGACACGTGTCAACTGTTTCCCACGCCTGTTCAGAAAAACAATGTCTTCATGCCCCATTTGCACCGGAACATGGGGACGCACTTCCTCCAGATATATTTTCAAGTATTTAATAGCGTGATGCCCAATAGGAATAAGGCGTTCCTTACTCCCCTTCCCTTCTACTTTGACAAATTCGACATCCAAATAAAGATTAGAAACTTTTAATGTAACTAATTCCGAGACACGCAAACCACAACCATATAATACTTCCAAAATGGTTTTATTACGCATTCCCTCCAATGTGGACAGATCAATAGCTGCGATTAGCGCATCTATCTCCTCGATATTCAGTACAGTGGGAATTTTACGGTTTAACCGTGGGGATTCCACTAATTCCGTGGGGTTGTCCTTTCTATCGTATTCAATTTGGAGGAATGCAAAAAACGTCCTCAATCCCGAAAGAAGTCTAGCTTGCGTAAAAGCAGAAATGCTAAAATCATTTATAAAGACAAGGAACTGTTGTATGAAACGAGCATCTACCTGGGTAAGCTCTGTTTTCTTAAAGCTGCAATATGCTTCGAGCTTCTGTACATCGTTCAAATATGCATCTATCGAGTGGTTTGATAGATTACGTTCCAATAACAAATAGCGCTTAAAGTCTTTTTTTGCGATGTCCCATTCCATATGTACTAATCTGTTAACGGCCACATGGAATACCAAGATTATTTCTATCGTTATTTATGCTTCGCAACCGTGAGTACTTCATACTATCAAAGGTAGTGAAAACAAACAGTTTTCGACAACTTTTTGGTTATAGCAAAATTACATATCCTGTTCGAATCGCTAATAAGAAAGGAGCACACCCAGTACTGCTCCTTTCTTAATTAATTCGCAATCTCCCCAACTAAAACTCCGTGACAGTTGTCGTCTCCTCTTGTGGGTCTATTACATTCGTTTCTGTACTTGATTCGGGTGCCTTATCGATCAATTCCATAAATTGATCTAGCTTTGGTGTAATGATAATTTGTGTACGACGGTTTCGCGCTTTTCAATCAGGTGTTGTGTTGTCTGCAACAGGGTTGTACTCGCCCCGTCCCCCTGCGGTTAAACGTTTAGGGTCGACACCGTACTGGGTTTGTAAAGCCTGTACAACGGAAGATGCCCGTAACACACTCAAATCCCAATTATTTCGAATATTCTTTTGCGAAATTGGATCGGTATCTGTATTCCCCTCGATCAAGACATCGTACTCTCTATAATCTTGAATAATCTTAGCGATTTTACTAAGCGTTTCACCGGCTCTTGTAGAGATTTCATAGCTACCGGACCTATAAAGCATGTTATCAGACAGTGATATATACACCACGCCTTTCAACACCTTCACATCAACGTCACGCAACTCCTCCCGACTCAAAGAACGTGTCAAATTGTTTGTCAACACGAGATTAAGCGAATCGCTCTTATTTTTCGTATTTACCAAGTGCTGAATATACCTATTGGATGCGTTGATCTCGTCAACCAACTTTGAGATGTTAACATTTCCCTGCGTGTTTTGGTTTATACTCATATCCAATGTTCCCTGTAAACGTTGTAATGCGTCTCGCAAGGACGCGTTGTTTTTACGCTCAATTTCCAAAAGCTCTTCTAAGTTTTTAACTTTCGTTCGGCTTTCAGCAAGCTCTATTTGGCTTTGTTGATAGCGTTCAGTCAAATCCTGATGCTGCATTTGTAGTGCAGCATACCTTTTCTTTCCTCCACAGCTAGTAAGGAATAAACCAGAAATTAGGACGACCATCATGATTATTCTACCATTTATCATAAGCTGAAATTTTATTTCCTAGTATCAAGCTTTGCAAAAGTGATGCCTAAAATTTCCGGCCAGCATTTTCTACGACAATAAAAAAACATAGAAAATCCTTACTTTTAAACAAAAAACAATCTATCACAATGAAAATCCTTTCAGCCGCAGACATGTATAAATGGGAGCAGCTTACGATCAAGAGCCAAAATCTTGCTCCTGCTGAACTGATGGAACGCGCTGCAGAGGCGTTGTTTCACGCGATACAGCAATATATTGGCGAACGACACGCTTCTTTTGTTGTCCTGTGCGGCTTTGGCAACAACGGTGGGGACGGATTGGCCGTGGGGCGAATGTTATATAATGCCGGACATACTGTTAAAATTTATTTGCTAGCGCACGAGTCTTACAGCACAGAAAATCAAATCAATCAACAACGTTTGATCGAGATGGGCCTATCTATTACTCCCATAACATCTGAAAGCTTTTTGGAATTCCCCGAAAAAAGTATTCTTATCGACGCTTTATTCGGCTACGGTTTATCCCGCCGATTAGATGATAGCTGGAAAACACTTATCGATCAGATTAATGCCGCTTCCAATACTACGCTATCCGTCGATATTCCCTCTGGACTTTTTGCAGACAAGCCAACACCATTAGAAGCTCCAATTATTCGCGCAAATATTACATATACTTTGAGCTGCCCCAAACTCAGCCTACTGTTCCCAAAATACGCCCACTTTTCTGGCACATTTAAAGTACTGGATATCGGATTAGACAAAATCATATTAAGTAGAATACCAGCTACTTATCATTATACACAAAAAGAAGACATACAGCTATTTGTAACCCCATTGGAAAAGTTTTCACACAAGGGCACCTATGGTCATAGCTGTATAATTGGCGGGTGTTATGGCAGTATCGGAGCGATCATTCTAGCTAGTAAAGCATCACTAAAGACTGGTTGTGGAATGATAACAACATATCTTCCGGCTTGCGGTTACTCCATAATACAAAGTGCTTTTCCAGAAGCGCAAGTGCAGACTGACGCCCGCGAAACACACATCAGTACGATTCCTGAACAAATCACAAAATATAATGCGATCGGTGTCGGTATGGGGATGGGGACGCATCCCGACACAGAAAAGGCCTTATTTCAATTACTTAAACAACATAGCTTAACATCGAAGGTATCCGTCCTATTTGATGCGGATGCAATAAACATCCTCGCCAAGAATCCCGACTGGCACGCTCTCATCCCTTCTTACAGCATTTTGACCCCGCATCCCAAAGAATTGGAGCGTTTAGTAGGCTCTTGGGCGGATGACTTTGAAAAAATTAAAAAAGTTCGTGAGTGGAGTCATCGCTACCAACAGATTGTGGTGGTAAAAGGAGCGAATAGCACTATTGTCCTGCCTGATGGAAACGTACACTTTAACGCTACCGGCAACCCAGGTATGGCCACGGGCGGGAGCGGTGACGTACTCTCCGGTATTATCACCTCTTTGCTAGCACAGCACCACGCGCCTGTTAATGCTGCCTTATTGGGCGTGTACTTACACGGGTTAGCTGGAGACATCGCCGCAACCTCTATCCACGAAAAAAGCATTACAGCTACCGATATTATCAACCACTTATCGGCAGCATGGCAAAATGTTTCTCGTGACTACGCTCAGTGATGTCGTCCGTTGTGTATATTTGCCTTAAAATCTTTATCTTTGGACGTCATAAACCTCACTTATCATTGATGAAACTGGACATTCGATATAGTATCGTTTTTTTCTTATTCTTGACAGCACAAAACTTGGCCACAGCCCAATTAATGAAAGCCAAAGAGATATTTAACGTAGCAGACTCCCTTCGTGGCACCCTTACGCCTCTTCGGACATGTTATGACATTAAATATTACCATCTCGATATCAAAGTAGATATAAACAATCGCTTTATATCAGGAATCAATCTGTTTAAATTTGAGTCCGTTGAAGATTTCGACAAGCTACAATTTGACCTTTTTGAAAACCTTTCGGTTGACCGCGTGGAGTACCAAGGAAAAGAACTACCTTTTGAACGGTCCTACAATGCTGTTTTCGTAGACTTTCCGAATATCATCCATAAAGGAAAGATCGATTCTTTCAAAGTTCATTATTCTGGCCATCCCATTGCCGCCACTCGCGCACCATGGGACGGCGGTTTCGATTGGAAAATAGATAGCAAAGGAAAACCTTGGGTGGCAACGGCTTGTCAAGGCCTAGGTGCTAGTGTATGGTGGCCGAACAAAGACCATCAATCAGACGAAGTAGATAGTATGTTGATCTCTGTTGCTGTTCCAAACGAAGTCATGAATGTCTCAAACGGAAGGCTCGTAAAGACTGAAAAGCTGGATAAGCATTATACGAAATACCATTGGAAGGTAAACAACCCGATAAACAATTACAATGTAGCATTGAACATTGGCGACTATGAACATGTAACCGAAAACTATCTCGGAGAAAAGGGACCGCTTTCAATAGACTACTACGTATTGAGGGAAAACAGAAATAAAATCAAGCATTTACAAAGAAATACTAAAGAAACACTAGAGGCATTCGAATACTGGTTCGGGCCCTATCCGTTCTATGAAGATGGTTATAAATTGATAGAAACGGCGCACCTTGGCATGGAACATCAAAGTGCCATTGCATATGGGAACAAATTTCAAAACGGGTATCTAGGGCGAGATAATTCTGGTACCGGATGGGGTCTAAAATGGGATTTCATTGTCGTTCACGAATCTGGCCATGAATGGTTTGGGAACAACATCACAGCCAAGGACCTAGCCGATATGTGGATACACGAGAGCTTCACCAATTATTCCGAAGCCCTTTTCATCGATTATCATTACGGAAAAGAAGCTGGTCAAGCCTACGTAAATGGTAACCGACTGGGGATTTTGAACGACAAACCACTCCAAGGACCCTATGGGGTCAACAAGGAGGGTTCGGGAGATATGTATGTGAAGGGAGGTGTATTACACAACATGGTCCGAACTATTATCGATAGCGATGAAAAGTGGCGAGCTATCCTGCGCGGGCTGAACAGCACATTTTATCATAAGACAGTAAATTACCAAGATATCTTAACGTATTTGAACGCGGAATCCAGCATAGATTTCACGACGGTATTTGAACAATATATCCAGCGCAAAAGTATTCCTGTATTGGAAATCGTACGACGAGATAACGGGAAAGTTTTTTGCCGCTGGATTGCAGAAACGCCAGACTTTAAGATGCCTGTACATATTGGAAAAAAGGGACAGCCCAAAGCACGCTATGAAGTAAACTCTGTCTATCAGGCTCTGCCTATAAACGTGGACAGCATAGGTGATTTGGAGGTTGATACATTTAATTATTACATAGGGGTTTTACTACATGGAATATAGCGATAAAAAGTCGCTTTTTTTCGCAGGCAACAGATGGATAAAACCATTTTTTTTACTTAGGTTTGCATTTAAATTTGAAAACAAGACAATATATACTTCATGGGGTTATTTAACTGGTTTACGCAAGAAGTTGCTATCGATTTAGGGACAGCAAACACCCTAATTATACATAATGACAAAGTAGTAGTGGATGAACCCTCTATCGTTGCTTTTGACCGCACCACCAACAAGGTGATCGCTATCGGTAGACAAGCAATGCAAATGGAAGGCAAGACGCACGATAATATAAAAACAGTAAGACCATTACGTGATGGTGTTATAGCTGATTTTACCGCTGCCGAGCATTTGATCCGCGGGATGGTGAAACTAGTGAATAAGGGTAAATCGTGGTTTTTCCCTTCATTGCGGATGGTCGTTTGTATCCCTTCAGGCATTACAGAAGTAGAAAAACGTGCGGTACGTGATTCTGCAGAAATTGCAGGTGCCAAAGAAGTTTATTTGATTCATGAGCCTATGGCCGCAGCAGTCGGTATTGGTATTGATGTTGAAGAGCCAGTCGGCAACATGATCATCGATATCGGCGGCGGTACTACAGAAATTGCCGTTATCGCTCTCTCCGGTATTGTTTGCGATCAATCAATCCGTGTGGCAGGAGATAATTTTGATTCCGACATTGTGCAGTATATCCGTCGTCAGCACAACATCATGATCGGCGAACGTACGGCGGAGAAAATCAAGATTGAAGTCGGAGCAGCTCTACCTGAACTTACAGACCCACCGGCAGATTTCGCGGTACAAGGTCGGGATCTTATGACAGGTATCCCAAAACAGATCACGGTGTCCTATACCGAAATAGCGCACTGTTTGGATAAATCCATCTCGAAGATAGAGGAGGCCATCCTAAAGGCTTTAGAAATTACACCTCCTGAGCTGTCGGCAGACATATATCAAACAGGTATCTATTTAACGGGCGGCGGGGCATTGTTACGAGGCTTAGACAAACGCATACAAGCGAAAACAAAACTACCGGTACATGTTGCCGAGGACCCGTTACGCGCAGTCGTGAGAGGTACGGGGATTGCGTTAAAAAACATTGGAAGATTTAAATTTTTAATGCAGTAATAGCATTATAATCCATTGATATATACGCGATATAAACGAACTTAGTCGTTTATATCGCGTATTTGTTGAGAGCTAAATAATAGAAACCAAAACATATGAGGAACCTTTGGTTATTTCTGGTTAGATATAATGCTATATTTTGGTTTATTCTCTTTTTTGTAATATCCATTATCTTAGTTGTCCGGAATAACAATTTCCAGCGCTCTTCTTTTATTAATTCGTCTAATGTTGTTGTCGGCTCGTATTACGAACAAGTTAATTCCTGGAAAAGTTATCTCTCATTAAATGAAACGAATGAGGAATTGGCGGCTGAAAACGTGCTTTTGAGACAACAGGTCCAAAACCTTCTTCAGGCGGATACCTCCGCGGATTCAGTCCATATTATTGACTCCATCGAACAAGGCAGATACGCCTTTATCGTAGCCAATGTCGCTAACAACAGTATACATCGGAAGAACAACTATCTCACGCTCGATAAAGGTTCGGCTGACGGCGTAGAAAAAGGAATGGGAGTCATTACCTCTAATGGAGTGGTTGGCGTTGTGCTTCAAACCTCCACGCATTTCAGTTCGGTGCAGTCATTACTACACCCCGACACTAGGATTTCTGTCATGTTAGACAGCTCTGAAATAATCGGGTCGTTGGTTTGGGGAAGTAGCATAGATCCCCGCTATGGAATGGTAAAGGACATCCCTAATCATGTTGAAATTAAGAAAGGAGAAAAAGTCTATACTTCTGGTTTTTCACTATTTCCCGCAGGCATCCAGGTGGGTAGAATTGTCGAAACAGGTATAACCTCGGGCGAGAGTTTTTTAGATCTGAAAATAGAACTTTCAACGAATTTCAGCAATTTACACCATGTATATGTGGTAAAAGATTTATTGATTAAAGAAAAAGAAACATTAGAAGCCGATAGTCAAGATAATGGGTAGAGTAATCATCACAAATATTGTCCGATTTGTCATCATGGTTTTACTACAGGTAGCCTTATTTAAAAATATAGGATATTACAACGTAGCGACCACTTATCCATATATCTTCTTTATATTCCTTCTGCCGATAGGATTACCCAATTTATTATTATTTTTGATCTCTTTTGTAACAGGATTAGTCATAGATGCTTTTTATGATTCCGTGGGCGTACATGCCGCAGCGTGCGTCTGTTTGGGATTATTCCGTATATTCTTTCATAAAATCACAGTGGAAGTCGAACTTAAAGAGTCATTTAATACGCCGTCGCTAGGCGTGATGGGTACGAAATGGTTTCTATCCTATGTATTTTTTGGTACGTTTGTACACCACTTCTTCCTGTTTCTTGTAGAAACATTTACGTTCTCTAATTTCTTGTATACGCTGGCAAGTACTATTTTAAGTAGTATATTTACAACTTGTATCATCGTATTGATGAACTTGCTCGTTTATAGAAGAAAGTCACGCGTTGGTAACATTTAAATTGGGGGCTTACATTCATGAATAGTTTCTTTGCTCGTAAATTTGTTATTCAGGGGATCTTTATTGCTATCGCAATCGTCATCGTGGTTCGTCTATTTTACATTCAAGTTATTGACAAATCTTATTTATTATCAGCCAATAACAATGTCTTACGTAAAGTAGTCATATATCCAGCAAGAGGAGTAATATATGATCGGAACGGGAAAGTGTTGGTACAAAACGAACCAGTATACGACTTATTGGTAACGCCTATCGAAGCAAAAGAAATTGATACCACGCTTTTATGTCAGCTTATCGACGTCGATTACGATGGATTCCAAAAGAGGATGAATAAAGCCCGGGCGCACTCCCCTTACCGTCCTTCAATATTTGAAAAACAGCTATCTGCAGAAACTTATGCAAGATTACAAGAACATCTGTATAAATTCCGAGGATTCTATGTCCAAAACCGAACCGTCAGGAGCTATCCAGACAGTATCGCACCACAACTCCTGGGCTATATCCAAGAGGTAAATGACAAGAATATCGAGCAATCGGAAGGTTTTTATCGGCCGGGTGATTATATTGGCGCTAGCGGCATTGAACGCGCTTACGAAGAGCTTCTACGCGGACAACGAGGCGTAAAAAACCAAATGGTAGATGCACTCAATAGGCCCAAGGGATCGTTTATGGACGGCCAATATGACACGCTCGCGGTAGCCGGAGATGGTCTAATTTCAACGATCGACCGTGATTTACAGGTTTTGGCAGAAAAACTAATGAAAAACAAAATGGGTTCAGTCGTTGCTATTGAACCCGCTACCGGAGAGATACTAACTTTAGTCAGCGCCCCATCTTACGACCCCAATATGATGGTAGGGAGACAACGCGGCAATAATTACATGAAACTCCTGCGGGATGAGACACGGCCTATGTTTATCCGCCCGATTCAAGCCTCCTATCCTCCCGGATCGGTTTTTAAGGTTGTAGCGGCGCTAACAGCTCAGCAAGCGGGTGTCATCGACGAAAATACTATTTTCTACTGCCCCGGTGGTTACCGCTATGGTGGAGGTCGGGCAATTATGCGGTGTACACACGTCGACGGTGCAACCAGTTTAGCAAAATCGATACAGACATCTTGTAACACCTACTACGGTTATACCTATGCGCGGATGATCGACTCCCGAGGTATGTCTGGTCCCAAGGCTTACGATCTTTGGCGAGAGGCATTAGCGAAGTTTGGGCTAGGCCGTAAATTAGGTATAGACCTCCCCGGGGAACAGCCGGGTTTAATCCCTACTTCCGATTTTTATACCAAACGTTATGGGAATGATAAATGGCGTTCCGGATTTAATATTTCCTTATCTATCGGACAAGGGGAAATGGGCGTCACACCACTGCAAATGGCCAATATTATGGCAATCGTCGCTAACCGCGGCTTTTATTACCGTCCGCACCTCGTTAAAGCTATTGGTGAAAAGGGCATCGTGAAAGACGAATTTAAGGAAAAAATAAGTGCAGGCGTAGATCCTAAGTACTATGAACCTGTTATTGAAGGGATGAGTCGTGCCGTGAATGTTCCAGGCGGAACAGGATACAGGGTACGTATTCCAGATGTGGAAATGTGTGGCAAGACGGGGACCGTCCAGAATCCGCACGGTGAGAACCATGCTGTATTTTTTGCCTTTGCACCGCGCGAAAATCCTAAAATAGCCATTGCTGTATTCGTAGAAAACGCGGGATACGGCGGTACCTGGGCGGGTCCCATTGTTAATATGCTCGTCGAAAAATACCTGAAAGACACCATTACGTTACCTAAATATATACAGGATCGTATTTATAATGCAAACTTTCTTCCCGAACCAAAGAAAGAAAAGGAATCGGAAGTGAACAAAAGTACTTCCAACACTAAGAAGCCTGCGGAACGCCCCATTACAAAGGGAATACAAACTGTTGAACCAAACCGTGAACGTTATGTGCATCACAGTTTAATAAGAAAGGGGCATCAATAAAATGGGAGAGAAAAACTTTTTTGGCCGTATCGACTGGTTCACTATTTTATTATGGCTTGCCCTCTGCCTGATTGGCTGGTTTAACATCTATGCCGCTGTTTACGACCCGGAGCAGCCAAGCATTTTTAGTATGGAAACAAACTATGGCAAGCAATCTATTTATATTTTCACGGCCTTGATTATCGGATTCAGCATCTTGATTATCGACGCGAAGTTTTTTATTTCAACATCTCCCCTTATCTATGCAGTAGTCATCCTACTGTTGATACTAGTATTGATTATCGGTCGGAATGTAGGAGGAAACCAAGCATGGATACCATTGGGTAGCTTTCGTTTGCAACCCTCCGAATTCGGTAAACTGGCTACCTGTTTACTCCTAGCGACGTATCTTAGTTCTCAGACCAACAAGAACCCGAATATCAAAACACTCTTTATAGGGGCTTTGATTGTTTTATTCCCTGTCGCTTTAGTCATGCTCCAGCCCGACACAGGTTCTGCGCTAGCGTTCTTCGCCTTAATTTTTGTATTTTATCGAGAAGGGTATGTTGGAAACACGCTCCTGTTATTAGGGGGCCTCGCTATCCTCCTATTTATATTAGCTCTCCTGATCAATCAATGGATTATTATTGGTGTGTTAGCACTCATTGCGGGATTACTAATTTATTCGCTGCGGAAAAAGCGTAAATATATTATCAATGTTGGTGTACTTTTTTTTGCATGCGCCGTATACGTCCTGATGGTAGATTTTGCCTATGAACATATTTTGCAAACACACCAACGCAACCGGATTGACGTTCTTTTGGGAAAGATTCACGATCCACGGGGCGAAGGGTATAACCTCAACCAATCCAAGATAGCCATCGGGTCGGGACAGCTACTTGGAAAAGGCTTCCTGCAGGGAACACAAACAAAATACAAATTCGTTCCGGAACAAAGCACCGATTTTATCTTCTGTACCATTGGCGAAGAATGGGGGTTCGTGGGCTCCACGGTCGTTATCGCCATCTATCTGACACTACTACTCCGCTTAATTAGTATCGCAGAACGCCAAAGGACCGCTTTTGCACGCATTTACGCCTACGGTGTCGCATCTATCCTATTTTTCCATTTCTTTATCAATATCGGTATGACGATAGGTTTGGTACCCGTTATCGGCATCCCTCTTCCTTTGCTCAGTTATGGCGGTTCTTCTCTTTGGAGCTTTACTGTTCTCTTGTTTATCCTACTACGTTTTGATTCAAGCCGTAAAGGGCTCAACGGGTGATGGTGTTCCTAATGTCACATACCAGCGGAGAGGTATCTTAAAAGTGGCCGTTTTGAATCCGGTTGCGCTGCATAACCGCAATCTTCTCGTTCTTAAATAAATTCGGTAACTTTAACGCGCGGTACAGTAGCATGCATATGATCAGAACAATTCTTAAAAAACACCCCTTAAAGAATATTACACTCGATTTTGACGACCAAATCACGCCGCCTCCGTTTGAGCAGAAAGCTCTGCAATTCTATTACGAGGCACATGATAAAACTTGGGAAATCAAGGAGCACGTAATGAAAATACAGAGCGAACTCAAAGCGGCGGACGATATTATTGCGGACCTGTCTTTTCGACGTCTCGGCATGGAACAGGAACTGGAAATTTTAGAAGATTGGTTAGGTGTTACCGAACTGGAAGATAAAGAGTTCTTTGACGGCGAAATCACTATTGATATCGGGAACTTTTTTACTATCTGCGACAAACACAATCTGGATTTACAGAACCTCTATGAGAAAATACTAATCCTGACCGAAACATACAATCGCGACATAGAAAATATCTACGAAGATGACGCTGTGATCGACCCTAAATACTTCAGTGCGCTTGATGAACTATACCCACGTTATGAAGAAGTGTCTGTCCATACGGTATCATTAGACGATGACCACCAGTCCTTTTTAGAAGAATATGGAAAAGTAGAGGCATGTTTCTTTCACTACACGGAATTAGCGAGAGAAGTATTTAACAAATACAAACACCTGGTCGACGCGGCCCAAGCTATTTATCACCGAGTCGAAATAGTTGATCGGCTGTTAAGGGACAAATTAAAAAGATCGGAATAACAGTTACCTGACGGCACATCATAACGTGTGAAGGTATGCATACTGGACACCACTTAGCATATCGAGCTTCTCGACGACTTGATTAACGCGTAATTTTCTTACTTCCACATCCATAGAACAATTGTTGTCGAACGCCTGTTTTAAAATAGGCAGATCTTCTTCTTTGACTAGACGCATCACCTCATTCATTTGCAAATAATCGAAGGTAATCCGATAAACATCATTAACCGTTTTTTCGATAATCCTAGCTGCATCCAAAGCCTCTTGTGTGGCCGCTTTATAGGCGTTTATCAACCCGGGGACACCCAAAAGTGTGCCGCCGAAATAGCGCACCACGACCACTAAGACATTGGTTACATTTTTCGACAATAGCGTATTCAGTATGGGACGCCCTGCCGTTCCAGAAGGCTCTCCGTCGTCGCTTAAGCGGAAAACCGAACGGTCGGGTGTCAAACGATATGCCCAGCAATAATGACGTGCCTTCGGATGCAATGCTCTCAGCTCTGCAATAATATCATTGAGCTTTTCTTCGTTTTCAAAGGGATATGCATAGGCAACAAATTTACTCCCCTTGTCCCTAAACAATCCCTCATTGGATTGATCAATCGTTAAATATGTATCTTCAAATAAACTCACAGTAACGCAATTATTAATACGGAAAAAACGGCTAATAATAAGCCTATCTTATTCAAAAACGTCAGCCGCTCTGAGAAAAAGCCCACGCCAACGATCGCCCCGAGTAGAATAACACCAATATTCATTCCCGTGAAAACGACAGAAGGACTCTCAGACAGTTCCTGATGGGCTCTCATATAGAACAGGATATTGCCAAAGTTAAATAATCCTAAGACTATACCCCAAACAATGGACTTAAATTGTAAACGCTCTTTTCTTATTGACATGCGATAGATCAAAAAACCAAAAGATATAAACATTGCCAACAAGAAAATTAGTAGCATAGAATAAGTATACGGTACTGCGCGGAACAGTGCGACCTTCTTGAAAAGGATATCGATAATCCCCATCCCAAAAAACACGGCCAGAGCATAAACCCAGCCCTCCTTCGCACCTCCTTTTTTCCAACCAATAGAACACAGGATCGCAGCAATCCCGACAACGATCCCCACCAATTTAGACACACCTATCACTTCCTTAAAGATAAAAAAGGCAGCCAATAAAGGAATAAACAACGAAAGACGCTGTGCAACCTCCGTTTTAACGATACCATTGTACTGAATAGCATAGGCAATGCATAAAAATATAGACGGTAGCAGCACCGCCAATAACAAATACAAACCCCATGGTAGTGCAGACGGCGGAACGACAACCGTGCCCGGCTTTAGATACAACAGCGTTGCTAATACCGCGACGGGATAATTCCAAACAACAAGATGCAGATGCTGCACACCATTTTTTTTCGCCAGTTTAATGATGACAGAAACTGTCACACTACAGATTACACTAAGAAGTACGTAAAACATACAATTACCTTGATATGTGGGCAAAGGAATGAAATAATACGTTATTCTGCAAGCCGGACTAGCAGTCACTTGCGAACCGGGACCCTTTTTCTATATAAGTCCGTTTTTTAATGAAAATACAATAAATTTTATCACAAAAATAACCCATAAAAAACACCACTAATGACAAAAAAAATAGCATAAAATTGACGAATTAAATGAAAAAAAATTAGTTTAAAATAGATTAATGTGTTAGTCATTAAAAACCTAAAGCACTGTATATAAACATAATAGTAAATCAATAAAAGAAAATTGGGGATAGAAAAAGAACTGATATAATACACAAAAATCCGACAAAAATAACCGAAAAAAACATCGTTTTAAACCGCAAAATTGAACACAAAAAAAACAAACTATTTTTAAATTTATTTTGGATATATAAAATAATAGCTCTACTTTTGAACTGTAGAATTTGAGACATGACAACACGCAACACATACTTTTATTTTGGCGACTTTTACTATAAAAGGTAAGCTGGGAGCTTGTATGTTTGTGTGAATAGACAAAAAAGTCCCGGATGATGTTCGGGACTTTTTTGTATGAAAATAGTACCCTAGGCGGTTAAATAAAAAAAATGAAAACAAGAATTGCGATACAAGGTGTTAGAGCTTCTTTTCATGAAGAAGCAGCTCAAAAATATTTCGGGGCGGAAGGCATTGAAATTATAGAGTGCGAGTCTTTCAAGAAAACCTGTGAACTACTAAAGCACGGTAAAACAGATTATGTTGTGATGGCCATCGAAAACTCCATTGCCGGTAGTATTTTACCAAACTATAATCTACTCCGTGATTACAAATTCCACATTATTGGGGAGGTTCATCTAAACATACAGCAAAATCTGTTGGCGTTGCCGGGTACGCGACTTTCTGACATTAAATTTGTCGAATCTCACCCGATCGCTATACGCCAATGCGATGAATTTTTGAGTGAACATCCAGACTGGACAATAAAGGAGGGGATGGACACTGCCGCCTGTGCCAAAAGTATTATTGAAAATAAGCTGACGCATACCGCTGCAATTGCCAGTATCGCGGCAGCCGAATTATATGGCTTAGAAATTCTGGAAAAGAGAATCGAAACCAACAAGAAGAATGCAACACGTTTCTTGATTTTATCAAACGAGATAATTGAACAAAAGAATGCGAATAAGGCTTCCCTATCGTTTCAAACTGGAAATGCCGTAGGTGCTTTAGCCAATGTGCTGCAATGTTTCGCAGAACAGAATGTGAATCTGAGTAAAATCCAATCCATGCCTGTGGTAGGTCGACGAAATGAATATGATTTCTATGTAGATGTAGAATGGAAAAAACAAAGCGACTATGACGCGGCTATTCGCAAAGTATTAAAACACACCATAAATTTCACTATTATGGGGGAATATATAAAAAACGAGAAAGTATAGTATAAAAAATTATAAAAATATGAAACATACATTAGACATCGCTCCTTTAAAATCTTGGATAGATACAGGCGATAAACCGTTAATCATTGCAGGACCATGCAGTGCAGAGACAGAAGAACAGGTGGTTTCCACCGCACATTTATTGGCAAACACAGGGAAAGTAAATGTGTTACGCGCGGGTATTTGGAAACCCCGTACTCGTCCTGGTGAGTTTGAAGGAATAGGCAGCGTAGGGTTGGCGTGGCTAAAAAGAGCGAAGGAAGAAACAGGCCTATTGACTGCAACGGAAGTAGCTACAGCAAAACACGTAGAAGAAGCATTGGCTGCTGGTGTAGACATCCTATGGGTGGGTGCGCGTTCTACAGCAAATCCATTCACTGTACAGGAAATTGCAGATGCTTTACAAGGTGTCGATGTACCGGTATTCGTCAAAAACCCGGTCAACCCAGACCTTTCCCTATGGATTGGTGCACTAGAACGTATCAACCGCGCTGGTATAAAAAAATTAGGTGCTATCCACCGCGGATTCTCGTCTTTCGAGAAAACGGCCTTCCGTAATGAGCCAATGTGGGATCTCGCCGTCCAGTTGAAATCAGCTTGCCCTGAGCTCCCTATCATTAACGACCCTAGTCACATCTGCGGCAACCGCGAACTAATCCCCTATATTTCGCAGAAGGCAATGGATATGGATCAACAGGGTTTGATTGTAGAGTCGCATATCGATCCATCAGTTGCTTGGACAGATGCTAAACAACAGGTGACTCCTGCTGCATTGGCAGACTTACTCGATCACTTAGCAGTTCGCCATCCAGAATCCAACAATCCTATTTTCGATGATAAACTTGCGGAATTGCGTCAGCAAATAGATAAGTTAGACGACGCAATCCTAAAACAAATTGGCGACCGCATGAAAATTGCTGAAAAAATTGGTGAATACAAACGTGATAATAACGTTACTATCCTACAGGTTAGTCGTTGGGATGAAATCGTAGAAAAAAGAGTTCAACTTGCGAAAGCATTATCGCTTAGTGAGGACTTCGCAACCAAATACCTCGAATTATTGCACAACGAGTCTATTCGCAAGCAAAACGAAGTGATGAACGTGAAACCTGTGGCGGAGGCTTAAATGAGTTCAACACCACTTACAGTTCGCCATCCATCGAAAGCAATAAAGGGCACGGTTCAACTTACAGGTTCTAAGTCAGAGAGCAACCGTGCTCTTATTATACAGGCGTTAAGTCGCGGAGCAGTTAAAGTAGAGAACCTATCAGCGGCCGCTGATACCGTTATCATGAACAAAGCGCTAGCGCTGGTGGACACATCGCGTGAAACGGAAGAAACGGTTATGGTGGATATTGGTCCTGCGGGAACAGCTATGCGTTTTCTCACCTCTTATCTGAATCTGGCGGAAGGCAACTTTATCCTTACTGGTACGGAACGCATGCAACAGCGTCCTATTGGCATTCTGGTAGATGCGTTGAAAACAGTGGGTGCAGCTATTGACTACGAGAAAAAAAGCGGTTTCCCCCCATTGAAGATAAAAGGAGGAATGGCGCAGGAAAAACAGCGGGTCAGCATACAGGGAAATGTCAGTAGTCAATACTTATCTTCCCTTCTTCTCATTGCCGCTTCCCTAGAGCAAGGGCTGGTACTCGAGATTGCGGGAGAACTGACCTCCAAACCTTATGTTACCATGACTTTAGACATGTTACAAGAAGCTGGAATAACCCATACATGGACAGATAATACCATTGAAATTTCGCCACAGGAATTTAAGCCGACAACAATTTATGTTGAACCGGATTGGAGTGCGGCTTCCTATTGGTACGCTATCGTCGCGCTATCCGAAGAGGGAAAAGTCGTGCTACCAGGTTTAAAAGCACACAGCCTACAAGGCGATATCGCCATTATGGAGATGATGACACACTTCGGAGTAGCTAGTTCTTTCCAGGAAAACGGACTGCACATCGCTAAGGTTAACCAAGGCTCTGATAAGGTGCTTTTCGATTTTAAGGGATGTCCAGATTTAGCTCAAACGATCGTCGCATTGGCAGCAGCAGTTCGCCGTGACATCTCGATCACCGGAGTAGAGACCTTAAAAATCAAAGAAACAGACCGACTATCCGCCTTAAAGAACGAGTTAGAAAAGTTTGGTGCCACGATAGTAGCTGATGGAGAAACTTACCACGTTAAGACAAAAGAAGCTTACGCGCCAAACCGGATCACGTTTGACACATACGAAGATCATCGGATGGCGATGGCATTCGCTCCCTTGGCAATGATCTTCGACGAAGTGACGATTAACGACCCCATTGTAGTGGAAAAGTCTTATCCCGATTTTTGGAGTCACCTGCGCCAGCAAGGTTTCTTAATCAGCGGATAACCCTGGTATTAAATTAGTATATATTTACCAAACACATCACAACATTATGGCAGGAAATTCATTTGGCAACCTCTTTAAAATCACGACCTTTGGCGAATCGCATGGAAAGGCAATTGGAGTTATTATTGACGGTTGCCCTCCTAATATCTCGATCGACGAAGATTTTATACAATCTGAGTTGGATAAACGTAAACCGGGACAATCGAAAATTACGACGCAGCGCAAGGAAAGCGATGTCGCCCAAATTCTATCCGGTGTTTTCGAAGGAAAATCGACAGGCACACCTATCGCCATCGTTATACCAAATGAAGATCAACGATCCAAGGACTATTCCCATATCGCAGATAAGTACCGTCCGTCCCATGCGGACTATACTTATCAACAGAAGTATGGTATCCGGGATTATCGTGGCGGCGGACGATCGTCCGCAAGAGAGACAGCAGCGCGAGTAGCGGCAGGCGCTATCGCCAAGCTTTATCTTAAAAGTCAGGGTATCGAAATTTTTGCGCATGTGTCAGCTGTAGGTACATTGGAAGCTCCAAACTTGGACACAACTAATTTGTCAGCGTTACTCGACATACGGGAAAGCAACATCGTCCGCTGTTCGGATCCTGCAACAGCAAATGAAATGATTGCTCTAATTGATTATATACGAAAAGCAGGAGACACTATCGGCGGAAAAATATCGACGGTAGTACGAGGTGTGCCCGCCGGGCTTGGCGAACCGGTCTTTGATAAATTACATGCTGATTTAGGCAAGGCTATGTTAAGCATTAATGCTGTTCATGGATTTGAATATGGCTCAGGCTTCAGTGGATCAGAAATGCAAGGTTCTGAACACAACGACATTTTCTTAAAAGAAGAAGAGCAGGTCCGTACACGTACTAATTTTTCCGGCGGTATCCAAGGCGGCATTTCCAATGGTATGGATATCACATTTCGTACTGCTTTCAAACCTGTTGCTACAATTATGCGTGATCAGGAAACATTAAATGAGGCCGGTGATAGCACAACCATCTCAGGTAAGGGACGGCACGATCCTTGCGTCGTTTCACGTGCAGTCATCATCGTTGAAGCTATGACGGCATTGGTGTTAGCCGATCACGTGCTGCGGTCTAAGGCTTATAAAAATTAATTGTAGAGACGTCGCACCGGCGTCTCTACAAGATAATATTAAAACAGTCTAGGGAAAGTATTTTCATTATACTCACTCATCATTTCGTAAGCCAATTCTACTACGTCATCTACGGATGGTTTTGTAAAATAGTCGCCATCAGACCCGTACGGCGGACGGTTAGGTTTTGCTGAAAGCGTCCGAGGTTGCCCGTCCAATAAGTAATAGCCATTTTGCTTTTCCAATATCTCCTGTGTAATAAACGCGGACGCACCACCTGGCATGTCTTCGTCTACCACCAATAATCTATTTGTTTTCTCCAACGATTGACGGCAAATTTCTGTTCGGTCGAAAGGTTGTAAACACTGCGCGTCTATAATCTCCAAAGAAATACCCAATTTTTCCAGCTCGATGGCTGCTTCCTGCACAACACGCAACGTAGCGCCGTAAGACACGACGGTGATATCCCTCCCATCGCGTATCTGTTCTGCTATACCAATCGGCACCATAAAATCACCAACATTGGTAGGCATTTTTTCTTTCAATCGGTAACCGTTAAGACATTCTATCACCAATGCCGGTTCATCAGAACGCAAAAGCACATTATACATTCCCGCAGCTTGTGTCATATTGCGTGGCACACAAATATGCAAACCACGGAGCCCGCCAAGGAGCACAGTCATTGGTGATCCCGAATGCCAGATACCCTCTAATCTATGGCCTCGGGTACGGATAATAACAGGTGCTTTCTGCGTTCCTTTGGTACGGTAGCTCAGACACGCCAAATCATCACTTAATACCGGCATTGCATAGATCAAATAATCAAGATATTGAATTTCAGCTACCGGGCGTAAACCGCGCAAAGCCAAGCCAATACCCTTTCCGATAATGGCAGATTCACGGATACCGGTATCAAAAATACGGAGTTCGCCGAACTGTTCTTGCAGCCCTGCAAAACCCTGGTTAACATCCCCAATTTTACCAACATCTTCGCCAAAAGCAACGACACGTTCGTCACGCCTAAAATTAGCATCAAAACAGGCATTCAGCACCTCTCTGCCATCCACAATAGAAACGTCCTGTTCATAATGGGCAGGTATACCGTCCTTTTTTAATGGAGAATCGAGCGTATCAGAAAACAGCTTATCGTTATAGCGATTAAAATTTTGTCCCTGTTTTTCGGCATACCACGTCATCAGAGCATCCTTTTCAGGCGAATGTACTCCCCTCAGATCACGAATTGCCCTCCTTACATTGCCATAAACCTCCTTCAAAGATGGTTCCGCCAGAGACTGTAAGGTCTTTAGCGGTACTTCTACCATCGGACTTCCAATAGCCGATAGCAAGGCTATTGCTTCATCTAAATCAACTTGAAGCGTCTTATGATAGTCTGCCCAAGCACGCCGCTGTTCCTGACGGACAAATTCTTTCGCTTCTTTTTCGAGATCTTTCAACTCCTCTTCCTGTGCAATACCAGATTGCAACAACCAATCCCGCATCTTCAGGTTACAGTCGAATACATCTTCCCATTCCAATCGTTCGACAGATTTATAGCGCTCATGCGATCCGGACGTCGAATGGCCTTGTGGCTGTGTCAACTCTGTGACATGAACAACACACGGGACATGCTCCTCTCGGGCATAACGAGCTGCTTGTTCGTAGACCTCGCATAACGCCGGATAATCCCAGCCACGTACTTTAAATATTTCGATACCGTTGCTGTCGTTTTCACGTTGAAAACCTTTCAGCACTTCGGATATATCTGCTTTCGTCGTCTGTACCTCATTCGGAACAGATATTCCATAGCCATCATCCCAAACGGAAATAACAACTGGAATTTGCTTTACGGCCGCGGCATTAAGTGTTTCCCAGAAAACGCCTTCTGATGTAGAAGCATTCCCAATGGTACAAAAAACAACTTCTCTCCCCTGACGCGAAAAATAGGTAAGATAATCCAGGTTTCGGTTTTCCTTATATAGTTTAGATGCTAAACCCAGCCCCATAACGCGCGCCATCTGCCCACCCGTTGTTGAAATATCCGATGCGGAGTTCTTCTGCTCTGTCTGGTTCATCCAATTCCCCTCCTTATCAAGTAGTTGTGTAGAAAAATGACAGTTCATCTGCCGACCACCAGAGGATATATCAGCTTCCAGATTAGGATTAGCATATAGTTGTGAAAAGAAATGATAAATACTAGATATACCTAAAGCAAAGGCAAATGTTTGATCCCGATAATAGCCAGAGCGCCAGTCACCGGGCTGGAATACTTTAGCTAGTGCAATTTGCGCGATCTCTTTACCATCACCAAATACTCCGAATTTTGCCTTTCCAGTTAACACCTCCTTGCGACCTAATAGGCTTGCAAGCCGGCTTTCAACCGCTAATCTATAATCGTTTAAAATGATTTCACGAAAATCGTCAAAACTGATTTTCGACGTTTCAAAATCACTGTTTATATTCATGGTGATATTAGACATATTTAACCAATGGTTTCAACAAAAGTAGTAAAATATACGTATTATTGGAAATAGCAGCAGCGCATAACCATAAAACATTCTGCAAATAGCGATGCAGAGAAGAGATTATATTGTTGAATATGAAGATTCTTTTTCTAAAATCGAAAAGATGCTCATTCATTTCATCGAAACAGAAATGTTGACAGATAAAAAGAACATATAAAAAAGATTAAAATACTCCGTATATTTGTACTTTGATTTGAAGAACGTTCAAAATACACCCATTAGTAATGATTCATTTCTTTGTGAACCCAAGCCGCACCGTGTATGGTGTGCAAACTCAAAACGATTTATCGGCAGAAGATATCTCCAGATTAAACTGGCTCTTTGGAAACGCGGAAAAGCTCGACGAACAGACGTTATACAACTGTTATGTCGGTCCTCGTGCTGCAATGGTGACCCCTTGGAGTACGAATGCCGTTGAGATCACGCAAAATATGGGTATCGAAGGTATTATCCGCATCGAAGAATTTCATTCAGTAGATGAGAACTTTACGGATTTTGACCCGATGATTTCGCAAAAATATGCTGTATTGACACAAGACATGTACACCATCGATATCCAACCAGAACCTGTTTTAGAAATTGACGATATCGATGCATATAATAAATCGGAAGGTTTAGCTTTGAGCCCAGATGAGGTGGAATATTTGAACAACCTTTCGGAGAAACTCGAACGCAAGCTGACAGACTCCGAAGTTTTTGCGTTTTCACAGGCAAATTCAGAACACTGCCGTCACAAAATATTCAACGGGACCTTTATCATTGACGGTGAAGAGCAACCCTCTTCCCTTTTCAAGCTGATTAAAAAAACATCGGAAACCAATCCCAATGAAATTATCTCAGCCTATAAAGATAACGTAGCATTCGTTAAAGGGCCCAAAGTCACCCAGTTTGCCCCTAAATCGGCAGACAAACCTGACTTTTACGAAGAAAAGGCATTTGAATCAGTATTATCGATCAAAGCCGAAACCCATAACTTCCCGACAACCGTAGAACCATTTGCGGGCGCAGCAACGGGGTCAGGCGGTGAGATCCGTGATCGTTTAGCCGGTGGACAAGGGGCTTTACCTTTGGCTGGTACAGCTGTTTATATGACAGCGTACTCACGTCTTGGCGCTGACTCTGCGCAAGATAAACTATGGGAAAGTGGTATGAAGGAACGTCCGTGGTTGTATCAAACACCGATGGACATCCTCATCAAGGCATCCAACGGGGCCTCGGATTTCGGTAATAAATTTGGGCAGCCTTTAATCGCTGGTTCCGTACTGACCTTTGAACATGAAGAAGGAGGCCGGAAATTGGGCTATGACAAAGTCATCATGCAAGCTGGAGGTGTCGGTTATGGCAAAGCAGATCAAGCAAAAAAACATGCTCCAAAAACAGGCGATAAAATTGTTATTCTTGGTGGCGAAAACTATCGTATCGGTATGGGAGGCGCAGCGGTATCCTCTGCCGACACAGGTGCTTTCGGTTCGGGTATCGAACTGAATGCCATCCAACGTTCAAATCCCGAAATGCAAAAAAGGGCGGCAAATGCTATCCGTGCTTTTGTAGAATCGGACAACAACCCCATTGTTTCGATTCATGATCATGGTGCTGGTGGACATCTCAACTGTTTGTCAGAACTAGTAGAAGAAACCGGCGGACTAATCGATATGGATAAGCTGCCAGTAGGTGATCCTACCCTATCAGCAAAAGAAATCATCGGTAATGAATCCCAGGAGCGTATGGGCTTGGTAATTGCGGGCAAGGACATCGAAACACTGAAAAAGGTAGCTGATCGCGAGCGGGCACCGATGTATACCGTAGGCGACGTTACCGGAGATCACCGTTTTACTTTCCAATCGAAATCAACGGGAGAGAAACCGATGGATTACGATTTGGCGGACTTCTTCGGTTCTTCGCCAAAAACGGTGATGAACGACAGCAAAATCGACCGCGAATACGCGGATCTTTCTTATGACGTCAAAGCAATTCCTACTTATTTAAAACAGGTACTACAACTGGAAGCTGTTGCCTCTAAAGATTGGTTAACAAACAAAGTGGATCGTTGCGTCGGTGGTCGTGTTGCTAAACAACAATGTGCAGGGCCTTTACAACTTCCATTGAACAATGTGGGCGTTATGGCGTTGGACTATAACTCAACAGAAGGTATTGCGACCACTATTGGCCATTCACCGTTAACAGCGTTAGTCGATCCCGTTGCAGGCTCCCGCAATGCTATTGCTGAAGCCTTGTCGAATTTAGTATTCGCACCCATCAAAAATGGTCTAGCGGGCGTATCACTCTCGGCAAATTGGATGTGGCCATGTAATAACGAAGGGGAAGACGCCCGTTTGTATGAAGCTGTAAAAGGCTGTTCTGACTTTGCCATCGCTTTGGGTATCAACATCCCTACCGGGAAGGACTCGCTATCGATGAAACAAAAATATCCGAATGGCGAAAACGTAATCGCTCCGGGAACATTGATCATCTCTGCCGCAGGCAACTGTATTGATATCAATAAAGTAATTGAGCCGGTATTATCAAAAGATGCAGGTTCTATCTACTATATCAACCTATCTCAGGACACATTCAAACTGGGAGGCTCTTCCTTTGCACAGATAAACAATAAAATCGGTAAAGAAGCACCAACCATTCAAGATGCTGCTTACTTTAAAAAGGCATTTAACGCCATACAGAAAGCCATCTTATCAGGCCATGTAGCCGCAGGACATGATGTCGGATCAGGCGGGTTGATTACGACGTTATTGGAGATGACCTTTGCTGACGTTAACTTGGGTGCACAATACGACCTAAGTGGTTTAAGTGAAGGAGATACAGTTAAAGCGTTATTCAACGAAAATATCGCTGTTGTATTACAGGCTAAAGATGACGGCGCTCTCGAAACTGCATTATCCCAAGCGGGCATACAAGCCGTGAAAATTGGAAAAGCTACCAACGGAACAAACGTATCCTTCCGAAATAACGCAGACGAATTCACATTCGACGTAACTGAAACACGCGACAACTGGTTTAAAACATCGTTCTTATTGGACAGCAAACAGTCTAAAAACGGTATGGCCCAAGAGCGCTACAACAACTATAAAAACCAACCGCTGGACTATGTATTCCCATCCCAATTTAATGGCAAAAAACCTACACGCGCAGCAGACGGAACAACAAGACCAAAAGCAGCCATTATCCGCGAAAAAGGCTCAAACTCCGAAAGAGAAATGGCCAACGCCATGTATCTAGCGGGTTTTGATGTAAAAGACGTCCATATGACCGACTTGATTTCGGGTCGCGAAACGTTAGAAGACATTCAATTTATCGGCACCGTAGGCGGTTTCTCCAATTCCGATGTTTTGGGTTCGGCGAAAGGCTGGGCCGGGGCTTTCCTATACAACGAGAAAGCGAAAAAAGCCTTGGAAAATTTCTTTGCACGTCCAGACACGATGTCTGTTGGTATCTGTAATGGCTGCCAGTTGTTTATGGAATTGGAACTTATCAATCCGGAACATGAAATACATGGAAAGATGTTGCATAATATGTCACAAAAACACGAATCGAACTTCGTTTCGGTAAAAGTACAAGATAATAATTCCATAATGCTCTCTACTCTAGCGGGAAGCACATTAGGCGTGTGGATTTCGCATGGCGAAGGTAAGTTTAACCTTCCTCACAGTGAGGACGAATACAACATTGTCGCCAAATATGCCCACGAGCAATATCCGCACAACCCGAATGGATCAGACTTTAACACAGCTATGCTTTGCGACAAGACAGGCCGTCACCTCGTGACCATGCCGCATATCGAACGCTCTATCTTCCAATGGAATTGGGCGTTTTATCCTGCTGGTAGACAGGATGAGATTACCCCCTGGCTAGAAGCTTTTGTGAACGCACGCCAATGGTGTGAACAGCATAAATAATCAATGGGACCCGTCAGTTGGCGGGTCTTTTTTGTATATTCGGAAAACACTATTATGAACATCATACGAGGAACATTATGAAGAATACGGTCAAAATCATCTGTTTTCTGCTTTTATCTGTTTTACTTTTTCAATCGTGCAAACTAGGAAGATTCGTATTCTATAACTTTGCCAATATCACAGATCATAAAATATTCCCCTACCGAACGATAGAAACTTCTTCTTCGGTTTTCATCTTTCCGGAAGCACGTCATCCGAAACAGCTGGAAAATATCGATACGGATAAGGTCAATGAACCTTTTGATGCTTATTTGGAACGCACCAGAACAGTTGCTTTTCTGGTTATACAAGACGACAGTATACAATACGAAAAATATTTCAACAAATACGCGGAGGAATCCGTCGTTGCATCTTTCTCGATGGCAAAATCCATTACATCTATGCTCATTGGCATTGCCATTGAAGAGGGAAAAATTCAATCAGTGGATGAACCTGTCACCAACTATATTCCGGAATTAAAGCCGAACGGATTTGACGCTGTCACCATAAAACACTTGCTGCAAATGACGTCCGGGCTGGATTTTAACGAAAGCTACACCAATCCATTTGGACACGCGGCGACTTTTTATTATGGCACAAACCTTCGGAAAGCCATCAATAAGTTAAAACTGAACGATACACCCGGTGAAAAATTTGATTATAACAGCGGGACAGCCCAACTTCTCGGGCTCGTATTGGAAAGAGCACTAAAAACCCAAACGGTCAGTTCTTATCTGGAAGAAAAAATTTGGAAACCACTAGGGATGGAATATGATGCCACTTGGAGCCTCGATCGGGAAAAAGATGGACTGGAAAAGACGTTCTGTTGTCTAAATGCCCGCGCAAGAGACTTTGCTAAACTAGGAAGACTATATTTACACAACGGGAAATGGAACGACACGCAGATCATTCCGGAACGATGGGTAAAAGCCTCTACTAAATTAGATACCACCGAACATAGTGCCCCATTTTACCAGTATCAATGGTGGCTCACAAAAAACGCAGAGCAGTTTTACGCACAAGGTATATTAGGGCAATACATTTTTGTTGATCCTGATAAAAATCTTATTATTGTTCGTTTGGGTGAAAAAACAAGTAAGGTCAACTGGGTTAGGTTTATTGCTCAAGTCGCTGATTCTTATTAGGCTCCTATCCCCAATTTTCTCTTATTCAGAATCTTCCATATTTTCATTAGATCCTGTGGTTCTATTCCATGAATTTTGCTTGGGAATATTCACCTCCGTTTCTGTTACCGTTTGCTGATGCCTTGCCATCGCATAAGCAGTTGTCGGAAAAAAAATAAAGACAAAAAGCCCCCCAAAAAACCCTGCAAACTGTCCTATTAGGACGCTACACAACAAGACAAATAGCGGATATGAAAACAATAATACCGAGAAAAGTAATGAATCGTAGAATATGGTACCTTCAGTCTTCTTTTTAACGTAATCCCGCCATACACGATAAAACCAAAACTGCGTGTAATATCCTATTTTGGCTGAGATGTGCAAAAAACGATTGTATCCACCAACGTTGTTTTCCGCAGTTAATGGCTCAACGCACATAGCGTCGCGGAGATTATTCCGTCCATCCCGGATAATGTCTGCTGCCAGTACTTGATAACCGGATATATAGTCGGTCGTATCTAAAGGCGGCAATGCAACCAGTTCCACAACTTTCGGTACATGTCGGAACGAGTTATAATTTAAAGTATAGATTTGAATCTGTAACGGCAATTCGGCCTTATAGGAGCGCTCGAGCAGCGAGGTCAGTCCGCCATTCATGAAAGGCTGCAATTCCCATAGGTTTCGGGATCTGCCTTCGGGAAATATCAACACATGTTGCCCTGCTGCCAATCGTCGCATGCACTCATCAAATGTAAAATCGTTCTTCACCGCAAAGTCCTCGTCGTCATTCCGTTTATAGACGGGTAACATATATAGCAATCGTAGGACTACATTTGCTACCGGATGCTTAAAAATATCTCCTCTTGCGAGAAAGCACATTTTTACCGGCGCATACGCTGCGATCACCAGGGCATCCAAAAAAGAATTCGGGTGATTTGCTAGTATAATAGTAGGATAGCTATAGGTGGCCAGTTCTAGATCCTTGGCTTTCAACCCAGGAGCATACCATCTCAATCCTAAGCGAATAAACAATCGTAATACGGAATAAAACATATCGTTAAGGTATACTTATATTGTTACCTTTTAAACATTTTTTTTCTAAAAAAGTTTAATCTCTTACCTTTTCACTAACTCTCCATTCGTGTACACAAACGATGCATTCGTGTTGGCGAATTCTCTTTTCTTTATAAAGAACGACGCGTTCATCAACACGAATAGTCTTTTCTTTATAATGAATAGTGCTTTCCTGTTAACGAATTCTCTTTCCTTTATAAAGAACGACGCATTCATCAACACGAATAGTCTTTTCTTCATAATGAATAGTACTTTCCTGTTAACGAATTCTCTTTCCTTTATAAAGAACGACGCGTTCATCAACACGAATAGTCTTTTCTTCATAATGAATAGTACTTTCCTGTTAACGAATTCTCTTTCCTTTATAAAGAACGACGCGTTCATCAACACGAATAGTCTTTTTCTTCATAATGAATAGTGCTTTCTCGTTGGGGAAATTTTGATTATTTTTTTTGCGGTAAACAAAGTAATGACTTACTTTGGATATGAGAACAATCGGAATTATCCCGGCAAGGTATGAATCGTCCCGTTTTCCGGGAAAACCCTTAGTTGATATTGGCGGCAAATCCATGATTCAACGTGTTTACGAACAGGTGAAAGGTTGCGCTAGTCTTTCAGAAGTTATTGTAGCTACGGACGACGCTAGAATTGAGGAGCATGTGCGTTCATTTGCCGGAAATGTGATTGTGACATCTTCAACCCACCAATCAGGAACAGATCGTTGTGCGGAGGTGGTTTCGAAAATAAGCGGTTTTGATGTGGCCATTAATATTCAAGGTGACGAACCTTTTATAAGTCCGTTACAGATTGAGCTGTTGAGTAATCTTTTTCAAGATACAGCAACCGAAATAGGAACCTTGGTAAAAAAAATAGACAACCCCGATGATCTGTTTAATGAAAGTACGCCGAAAGTGGTGGTCAACTCTAGAAAAGAAGCTATGTATTTTTCACGACAGACCATCCCTTTTCAACGCGGGGCAAAACAAAGCGACTGGATAAACAATTATACCTATTTTAAACATATCGGCATATATGGCTATAAAGTGGATATATTAAAAGAAATTACGAAACTTTCTGTGTCTTCGTATGAAAAAGCAGAAGGGTTAGAACAACTACGGTGGTTAGAAAATGGTTACAAGATCAAAATAGCAGAGACCGATTTCGACACCATTGCCGTTGACCATCCCGAAGATGTCGAGCTTATCAAAAGGAAGTTTTTTAGTCAGTAAAACCGTACCTTTGCTGTATGAATCCATTTGCAGTAATTTTCGATATGGATGGGGTTATCTGCCATACAAACCCCTACCATGCTAAAGCTTTTGAACATTTTTTTGACAAATATGAAATCCCCTATACGGAAAAGGAATTTGAAGAACATATGTATGGAAAGCATAATAGTTATATTATGACACATTTTTTTAAAAGAGAGATTATCGGCGAAGAATTAAAACAATTGGAAGACGAAAAGGAATCCCTCTTTCGAGAAATCTATCAAGCAGAGGTCGATCCACTACCGCATTATTTGCCGTTTCTGGATGACTTAAAATCTGCAGGATTTAAAACCGCTGTGGCGACCTCAGCACCTTTGGCAAATCTAAAATTGATTTTAGATAGTTTACAGATCGACGCCAAGATGGATTCGCTAATGGCAAGTGAAGACGTCTCTCAACATAAGCCTCATCCCGAGGTTTATCTAAAGTCCGCTGAAAAACTGGGTGTATCACCGAATGGTTGCGTTGTATTTGAAGATTCTTTTTCCGGTGTGACCGCGGCATTAAATGCGGGAATGAAGGTGGTGGGTGTATTGAGTTCCCACACCCGAGACGAATTGCCTCCATGTTCTTTGTACATCAATGATTACCGCGAAATAAACGCTGCCCGCGTAATGAATCTATTACGACACTAGATCCATGACCGAAGCACTACAGCTCCTTTCCTCACCTTCGGAATGGGTCTTGTACTTTGTATGTGCCGTACTGATAGGCATGTCAAAAACGGGTGTCCAGAATATAGGGACCCTAGCCGTTCCGTTGTTCGCCTTTCTATTCGGGGCGAAATACTCTACCGGCATCGTACTCATACTTCTTTGTATCGCAGACTTGGTTGCCGTTATCTATTACAGAAAGGAATTTCTGTGGAACGAAATAAAAAATCTATTGCCTGCCGCTCTATTTGGGCTTGTCGTAGGTTTACTCCTTGGAAATTACATCGACGACAAGTTATTTAAGTTATTGATCGGCGCATGTATCATAGTCGGCGTCGGCATCATGATCTGGTTGGAAAAAACCTCTCAACAGAAACAGGATAAGTTAACGAAAAACCGCTGGTATTCACCTATTTTTGGTTTTATTCTCGGATTTTCTACTATGATAGGAAATGCAGCCGGCCCTGCCCTATCCGTCTATATGCTCTCTAAACGCCTAAATAAGATCAGTTTCGCCGCTACTTCCGCCTGGTTCATCATGCTGCTGAACTTCACCAAAATTCCGTTACAGGCATTTGTATGGCATAATCTCAGCTGGGCAGGTTTCTACCTCAATTTATTCGCTATTCCCTTTATTCTACTGGGAGGGTTAATAGGTATACAAATTGTAAAAATCCTTCCAGAGAAGGGATTTCGCGTGCTTATCATGACGCTGGTTGTTATTTCAGCGATACTGCTGATTATTTTGTGATGCGCGGTGAATTATCAATTACGCACCACTCAAATTAGGCTAATACATCCCGTTCATCGGGATATCGTTCAAATACCGTTTTTGCGAAAGAACAAGCTGGGATGACTTTCCAGTCATGTTCGCGCGCTTGCTGAATAGCTGCCAACACGAGTTCCTCCGCAATTTTATTACCTCGATAAAAGGGCTCAACCTCCGCGTGAGAAATCGTCATCACATTGTCCTCTACTTGATAAATCAACTCTCCAATTTGTACCTCATCATTCAGCGCAAGCCATCTGCCGCCGTCTGCTACATGTGTCAGTTCCATGATATCAATGTTTTTTTAAGATAGTTCACTATATGTTTCCCAATAAACATAACAAATTTTTGGGATAATAGTTTATTAGCATTATAAAGCTATCATTAAAAAAATAAAAATCCTACGTATCTTTGTTAACGATGAATGTAGACAAATTACTTGAGCGCGCGCTTAATTTTGAGTTTTTATCCAAGGAAGAAGGTATCTATCTCTACCAGAATGCAGCAACGGCAGATTTGGTCTATGTTGCCAACAAGTTGCGAGAAATACAAGTACCTCATGGCAGAGTTACTTGGCAGATTGACCGCAATGTCAATACCACGAATGTATGTATCGCAAACTGCAAATTTTGCAATTTCTTTCGCCGTCCTGGCCATGAAGAAAGTTATATAACGGATATTGAAACGTATAAACAGAAAATCGAAGAAACATTTCGATATGGTGGTGACCAGTTGCTTTTACAGGGTGGACACCATCCTGATCTGGGTCTCGGTTTTTACACGAACTTATTCAAGCAGCTTAAAGAGCTTTATCCTAGCCTTAAACTACATTCGCTTGGTCCACCCGAAGTCGCCCATATCGCAAAACTAGAAGGACTTTCACATATTGAAGTACTCCGCGCATTGAAAAAATCAGGATTAGATTCGCTTCCAGGTGCAGGAGCAGAAATACTGAATGATCGGGTGCGGAGATTAATCTCGAAAGGCAAATGTGGTGGACAGGAATGGTTGGATGTAATGCGTGCTGCCCATCAAATCGACCTCCCGACATCGGCTACTATGATGTTTGGTCATATAGAAACTATAGAAGAGCGTTTTGAACACCTGGTCTGGATTCGTGAAGTTCAACACGAAAAGCCAGCCGACGCTTATGGATTTGTCGCCTTTATACCTTGGCCTTTCCAGGACGATGGCACTTTATTAAAACGTTTGCGGGGTATAACCAATAACGTAAGCAGCGAAGAGTATATCCGGATGATCGGATTGAGTCGCATTATGTTACCTAATATTAAGAACATCCAGGCCTCGTGGCTAACTGTAGGAAAGAAAACTGCACAACTTTGTTTACATGCGGGAGCAAATGATTTCGGCTCGATTATGATAGAAGAAAATGTGGTTTCCGCCGCTGGCGCACCGCATCGATTCACTTCCACATCTATACAAGAAGCTATTTTGGAAGCCGGTTTCCAACCGCAATTACGTACCCAGAAGTACGAATTTAGAGAATTACCACAAATGGAAGAGCAGGTTATTAACTATTAAAGTACGTTGTCGGGAAACCCGCTTGAGTTGCCATTGAAAACATTATTCCAATGAAAGATATTTTATTAAATATAGAGGCGATTATTTTTGCATCCGAAGAGGGTATTAACGCCAACGAAATAAAACAGATACTCAAAGACGCTTTGGCCATTGACATAAATAAGCAAGAAGTGTTAGATATGTTAAACAAAATAGGGGAAAAATATACCGATGAAGATCAAATATTTAGCCTCAAGGTTTTCAATAAGCAATACCAGTTTTTGACTAAAGAAAAGTACCACGAAACCGTTAATCAACTTCAAGCGCATAAGGACAAAAAGAAATTAAGCCAAGCTGCTTTGGAGACATTGTCGATAATTGCGTATCGGCAGCCCATTACCAAATTGGAAGTTGAGCAGATCCGAGGTGTCAACTGTGATTATTCTATTCAGCGACTGTTAGAAAAGAACCTCATCGAGATTGTTGGAAAAGCAGAAAGTATAGGAAAGCCGTTATTGTATGCTACTAGTGGGCAGTTTATGCAGCATTTCGGCATCCGGTCAGTCAAAGATTTACCCCAGCTAAAAGACATTATCACAGACGACAATAGCATAGGTGAGGCCGCAAAATAGCTGATATGCATTTTAACTTACTGGTTGACAAGCGATAAAAAAACAAAAAAAATTTCTAGTTAGAAGATTCTTGATTATTTTTACCGTTGGTAACAAACAGTAGATTTATCATTTATTAACACGACAAGACTATGATGGCAGCGGCAGAAAAAGAGGTTTTGGCTGAAGAAATTATCAATTTTAACGGTCCGGAGGATGATGCAGATGATGTCTATGATGACGATTTCGAATTAGATGAAATTGATTCAATCGGAGAGTTCGATGATTTTGACGATGACGATGATTTTTAATGCATGACCACGTGAAATTCGTGAAAGATCTAAAAAGCAGGGTTTTATGAACCCTGCTTTTTCTTTGCACTGATGTTGTAATCTTGACGCTATCAATAACCTGCGTTTTGTGTATAATTTGGATTACCCAGTTGATTTAACGGGATAGGGAAAAGCAGGTTTCTAGCATCAGACACCGGTTTTTCCTGCCAAGCTTCTAAAAATCTTCCGAACCTAATCAAATCTGTTCTCCGATGTCCTTCCCAGAAGAACTCACGTCCTAGTTCCTCCAGTAGCAGTTGCTCGTCTAATTCAGATAAGTTACTTGCTCCTCTTTTTGTTCGCACCTCATTTACGAGCTGTAGTGCTTCTCCTTCTTGTCCGGTGCGCAAAAGTGCTTCCGCTTTCATCAATAGTACATCTGAATACCGGTAAAATACCCAATCGTTGTCTAATAAACTGGTAGAACCATTCGCATAGTCAATAGGATATTTAATGACACGTATACCAGCTACTTCGAGATGATTTTGGTCACGTTCGATAATACTTACTTCCGGTGTAAACGCCAAGAGATTACCTCGGCGGTCTGTTAAATTTTCCCCATTTTGGTTCACTTGCTGACCTACTAAAAAACCGACTCTTACACCACTTATATTCGTCATACCAGGGTACTCTCCTCCACGCCGCACGTCGCTTTCCTCAAATTTATTATAGAATTCAGACAATGTACAGAATCCGTTATTCCCCCTGGGGCTTTGATTGTAATGAAGCGTTGCCACCCACATATTTGTCATCCCCGTCGCCGAACTTTCTCCGCCTATATTTTCTCCTGTAAATATATTTTCTGTTTTCGATTGCCCATTTTCTGGGGCGAAATTCAGAAAATAATCATCGATCAACTCATATTTTCCACTATTAATAATTTCATCTGCAAGATCGATGACTTCTTGCATATCTTCATTGGAAAAAGTTGGTGATTCCCGGTTCAGAAATGCCCCTTTATTCAAAAAGATTTTCATTAAGAGTACCTTTGCTGCATCTGGAGATCCCCGATCTATACGATTAGTCGGCAAATCAGACATAACCGCTGTAATTTCCGAAATGAGATAACTGATTTGCTCTTCCGCATTCCGTACCCTCGGATTTTCCGTAACATTTTCTCCTGGCTCGCGATAGGGTACTTGTCCCCAACCATCAAGGATAGAAAATTCGGCAAAGGCTCTTAAAAATCTAGCTTGTGCTTCTTGAGCGGGAGTCGGGTTATATTGCAAAATATCGGTCGCCGCATAGCTCACACCGAGAACATCCTTGAACACACTATGAATCCGTGTATGATCTGACTCCCATCGATGTAAATGAAGGGCGCGCCAGGCACCGTTATCATCCCAATCTCCCCCCCTTGTAGGTACAATAGCTTCATCTGTTGGGAATTCTTGAAGCGCCCACCATCCGTACGGGCCGTAATAAGGATTACGCATAGCGATGTATGTCGCATTTAATAAAGCTGGTACATCATCACTTCCTACATCCCCAGATCCTACCTGTCCGTGAAGATTTTCTTCTAATTTTGTACATCCCGTAAAGGTTGCTATTACGAGGATGACCAAAACGATTTTTATATATATATTGTTCATAATATTTCATTTAATTTTTACAATGAAAAATTGACGCCAATATTGAATGTGCGGGCTGTGGGATACGTAACATTATCTATACCTGCTGAAGGAACACTATTTACAGATTTATTTACGTTTACTTCTGGATCAAATCCTTTATATTTAGTAACAACGAATATATTCTGTCCATTCAAAAACACCCCCAAGTTTTTAATCGAAGCCCCAACATCTCCTATCCGATAATTCAATGTTGCATTCGCTAATTTTAAGTAACTACCATTTTCAATATACCTTGAAGAAGCGGCGATAGGGTTTGCCGGTGATTCTAAGACTCCTTGACTCATCAGTTCTGATGCAATATTTCGGGAACCGAGATTAGAAATAGGTAATACGGCATTTGCCGTATTATTGTAGATGTCCTGCCCTATTACCCCGTTGAAATTGGCACTAAAGGAGAAGCGTTTATAGTCAATACCAGTACTGACACCCAATAAAACTCTTGGGTTCGGATTTCCTACGCGGTGAAATACAAATCCTTCATCTGTAAACCTCGAAAAGCCCTCCTCATCTAGTCCCAGGTATTCCCTCGTCACAAAAGCAAACAATGGATAGCCATTCTGTACGACCTGTACCGTGACGTCACTCAACCCCTGGCCGCTGAGGCTACCGGTCCGGATGATTTCGCTTTCCCCTAAATTTTGCACACGATTTTTCACAAACGTGGCATTTCCGCCTAGGTCCCACCTAAAGTCATCGTTTTCAATAATTACACCGTTCAGGTTCAGTTCTACCCCTTTATTAATTACTTCACCAGGTAGATTTATCCAGGTGATCGAAGCATCCGGTGATGCAGGATACTGCGGTGTCTGAGGAAAAAGTAGATCTGTTGTTTTTTTATGGAAGAAATCAACCGTTCCTTGGAGCCGCCCTTCAAAGAAACCAAAATCGGCGCCTATATTAATCTGTTCGTCCGATTGCCACCGCAAGTCAGTATTCTCATTATTATTAATGGGCCTAGTTTGTTCTCCGCTCCCAAATCCAATCGAATACCTTCGCTGGGAAGAACCAGACGGAAATTCCTGGTTACCCGTTTTCCCCCAACCTGCCCGTATTTTTAGTTCATTCAACCACGTCATATCGGTCATAAAACCTTCATTTTTAATATTCCATGCTGCAGCAAAAGAAGGGAAAGTTCCGTACCGATTATTTTCTCCGAACTTTGTAGATCCATCCACGCGAACCGTCGCGGTCAACAAATAGCGCTCTTTTAAATTAAAGGTAGCCCGACCAAAGTAGGATTGCAACTGTGTCGTAGGGTCGTGGAACGAATTAATATTTCTGTTACCGGGCGCAGTGGCCTGCATGATATCTGTATAATCTACCGGAATATCACCAAATCCCCGTGCGTTCATGTCGGTTCCTCTATTGATAAAGTCCATGTATTCATATCCGATTACGGCATTCAGGTTCAAATCTGCGGCAACTTCTTTATTAAACGATAGTGTGTGAGTGAGCTGCTTCGTAACGAGTTCATTGTTAGCGACACTAGCATAACCGCCGGCAAAATCATTTTCAGGATCGGCCTGTATACCCTGGATGTTAATAAAACTTCGGGTAGAAGATCGACGTTCTCCTTTACTATAGTTCACACTCAATAACATCCTGTATTCCAACCAATCATTAAACTTATAGAAAGGTGATAAGCTCGCTAAGATATTCGTAACATTAGCCCGATCATCATAAGCTTCTGACATGGCCAGAGGATTGATAATATTACCTTGTTCAATAGCTAAGCTACCGTCAGCATTTCGCAATGGACGTGTAGGATTCCAGGCTAAAGCCTGTCCAATTAAGCTACCATTAGCGCCTGCATCAGTTACTACAGGAGCAATGTCTTCCCTGTTTTGACTGGCCAATAAATTGACATCCAAACCCAATTTTTTACTTTCCAGCATCTTGAAATTTCCATTGAATGCCCCGCTGTAGCGTTTAAAACCTGTCTTTTGAACAATCCCCTGCTGGTCTTGATAACCAAAAGATGCCCGATATTTATTATCAGCATTTCCTCCACTTAACGAGAGGTTATGGTTTTGATTATAAGCGGTTCGCAAAATCGTTCCTAACGCATCTACATTGTCACCGTAATCACCTGTTGTAAATCCATATTTATTCAATGCATCTCTATATTGATTTCCGTCCAAGATATCAATGTTTCGCATAATGTTGGCTACACCTCCTGAAGAATTCACGTCCACTTTCACCGCACCTTCTTGGCCACGTTTGGTTGTGATCAATACAACACCATAGGCTGCTCTGGATCCGTAAATAGCTGTGGCCGAAGCGTCTTTTAAGACTTGAATAGACGCAATATCCGTGGGGTTTATAAAGCTTAACGGATTACCCGCAGGACTCGTCCCGATCCCCCCACTCTGATTCGGTCGAGATGTGCGCCCATCCAAGGCAACCCCATCCACGACATAAAGTGGTTGTCCCGAACCGGTAACGGCCGAATTCCCTCGAATACGCACTGTACTAGCCCCCCCAGGCTGTCCGCTATTGTTGACCATTTGTACCCCTGAAACTTTACCTTGAATAAGCTGATCAGCTGATATCAGTGGTCCTTTATTGAAATCTTTTTCAGCAACAGATGCTACCGCACCAGTTAAATCGCTTTTACGCTGTGTTCCATACCCCACTACGACTACCTCATCCAAGTCACTGAGCTGTTCTTTTAGCACAATGTTAACTACGGATTTCCCATTGATGGAAACTTCCTGCCTGGCAAAGCCCATGTAGTCGAACACTAAAACACCTTGCTGCGCTGGAACCTCAATACCATAAGCACCGTCCATACCCGTACTTGTAGCTATACTTGCACCTTTCAGTGCTACGGTTACCCCTGCAAGTGGTTCTCCCTTCCCATCAGTTACCCTTCCTTTAATCGTATATTGTTGTATGCCTGGGCTTTCCCCAGAACGTGTAGACGTTACCTGCGAAAGACGTGTTATGGCAATAGATTTTCCCTTAACTTCATACGTTAATGGTTGGTCTCCAAACAGAACATCTAACGTCTCTTGTATAGTACCGTTTTCAATGACGATAGAAACGGGATAGGTTGACGTTAGTTCCTTTTCGTCATAAATAAAAGTATAACCCGATTGTTTACTAATATCCACCAGCACTTTTTTCAATTGTGCCTTTTGATGATTGAGATTGACTCGCTGCCCATGTGCATTCGCAAAAGAAAGCATCATAGAAGCGAAAAATATAACTACAGTCAGTTTCATAGGTAAATAAACAAATGACGGCAACAAATATTTTATTTGATTTTGATGTTTGATCTTGTTCATTTCTGTCTAATGAACAATACGCCCTTAGTGATAACTGGCCGGGTGCAATCGATAAATTGCTTCCGAATCAAATAATCAGTAAGTTTGTATTGTTGGTATATAACTTTGTTAGCTAACACTATTTTAAAGTTATCCGGCATATCTTAACTATTGAGATGTTACGACCATCTCGATAGTTTTTACGGATAATCTCTTTTAATTATTCTTATTTTCTTGCCGATACCCTCCTTTCTTTTATCATAAATTTAGCTCCTGTTTTTAATTCGATAGCTTCCAATACCTCAGATAATTTAGCATTCCGAGGAATAATGGCAGATAATCTTCTCTCGCCGTAAGGGTTCATATCTACCTCGACATCATACCAGCGCTCGATCTTTCGTGCATAGTGTTTTAATGGTTCATCATTCACGATATATAAACCATCTTTCCATGACGAAATCTCTTCTGTATCTACTCTTTTAATTGTTATAACCTTTTTATCGGTCACTACTGCCTGCTGACCCGGTTTCAATTCTATCTGGTTCCCAAATTTGTCATGGTATACTCGTACTCGCCCCTCAGTTAACGTCGTCAAAATTTCCCCGTTATCAGCATAAGCGTTTATATTAAAACTTGTTCCCAGTACTTCAATACGTTGTTGGTTGGTGTGAACAACAAACGGTTTCTTGCTGTCGTGGACAACTTCCAGGTATACTTCTCCGGTAATCTCAACCTGACGTTCTTGACCACTAAATGCTGTAGGGTAGCGAAGGGAGGACAAGGCGTTGAGCCAAGCTTTGCTACCATCTGGTAATGTTATTTGATATTGACCGGCAATAGGGGTGCTTAACGTGGCCATCTGGACTTTCTCTATATCTTTTATAGATGTGCCGTCATGGTAGGTAATGGCGTCTCCATTGTTAACGAGACTTCCTTGTTCGCCGTTTAACTCGATCTCGTCCTCATTGTCAAAGGATAAAGTCGCTCGATTTGTTCCTGGCATTACATCGTGTTGCATGGAAACAGCGGGAGACGAAATATTTCCTACCATTACTTTTTTATTCCAAAGAATAAGGCTGATTGCCAACATTACACACAAGATAGCCGCGATGGAGCGAGCATAAATAAGAAAAGAAGTCTTTCGTTTCGGTACCTCAATTAATCGATTTTGCAGCTCATACAAGTCTGCCTGTATTTGCTTATCCGTTAATTCGTCTATATCATTATGAATAGACAGATACCAGCCTTCAACCCAAGCTTTTTCCTCTTCCGTACAATTTCCTTTCAGATATTTTCTTAATAAAGCTTGTGCTTTTATATCGTGTTGATCAGCCATGATACTCCCCTTATTTACAGTATAAGACGGATGAAATGGACCAAGGGGGGTGCTTTACTTTAAAAAAGTTTACAGTACAAGACAAACAGTATCCAAGGATACATGCTCAATTTCATCCGTAGCGCGCGTAGCGCATCCTTAATATAGCTGCGCACGCTCTGCTCCGAAAGGTTAAGTTTTTGTGAGATTTCTTTATGACTGAGGTATTGTTTCCTACTTAATTCGAAAATTTCACGTATCCGAGGCGGAAGTTGGAGAAGTACAGTTTCAATCTGCTCCTCGAGCATTTTCTCCCGCACGTGATAGTCCGCTTCGTCAGGTTGGCTTTCTATTCGATGAGTTAACGATGCCAGATAACTTGCCTTCGATCGCTCTTTCGAGATATAATCTAAGATTCTATTACGGACACTAGCATACAAATAAGATGACAGCTTCCCGGTCACTGTCAACGATTCCCTTCTCTGCCATAGATTAGCAAAAAGGTCATGTACAATATCTTTTGCAGCATCCCTGTCCCGTAACTTATTGTAGGCATGTATGTATAATAAACTATAATATTGGTTGTAAATTCGCTGAAAAGCTGATGTATCACTTTTCCGCAATGCATGCAACAAAGCTTTTTCTTCACCTATAACATGTGATTTATGCATGGTCATATATACAATATTAATAAAATACTGTAATAACAGCAAAGCCCAGGGGCTAGTTTAGGAAAAATTTGAAAAAACAAAAAGAGAGCATCGGGTAATGCTCTCTTCGTTAAGGATTCAATTTTTTTCTATTTTTTATGAAGTTGTTCGTACAAGTCGATTACTTTCTTTTGTAATTCTATTACTTCAGCCTCTCGCGCTTGCAGTTTATCGTTTAACTCATTAATTTCTTCCTGTGTTTGTCTTTCTTGTTCCGAATCCGATGTAGACAAGAGCTGTACCAATGACATACCGAATAGCCTAGAAATCTGATTTAATCGTGAAAGATTCACATCGGTAATTCCGGTTTCAATCTTCGAAAAAGCCGGAATCGAAATATCTAAGCGCTTTGCCACATCTTCTTGGCTCCATCCTTTTTGATGTCTTAACAGACGAATTCTTTTTCCTAATGCGTTCATTTTAGGTAGTTGCTATCTTATTCTATCGGAAAATTTTATTTCTTCCAAAAGTAATAAAAAGATAATTAAAGCGACCCAATTTTACAGATTAATTAATAATTTTTAAGGAATCTATCTGCTAGGCTGACAATATCCATGCTGTTGTGGCGGGGAGAAACCATAAATAAGAGATTGAAACCTAATGATTTAAAATTATCCAAATAAATTTCTACAGAAGGAATATCTGTCAGGAACATAAAATTTCTGTGGTTAAAAACACGTTGGATTTCAGAGGCCAAATTACTTATTAATATATTTTTCTCCTTTATAATATCTTTATTGACTACTACCACCGCATGGTCGGATTCATTCATAGACTCCCGATAAGTATCCAAAAAGCTACGGTTATTAACATCATAAGGGTTCAATTCAATAATGGTTACGAGCCCCTGTTCAGGAAACTGCTCTTTAACTGCATGAATGCTAGTTCTCAGCTTATAGGGTGAATAAAGAAAGTCTTGATATACCACGCTGTCATTTTCACTCGCAACAAATTCCAAGTAACGGACAGAACTTTTAAAATCTTTAATTGCTTCATAGAAATCTACCCTTTTTATACCTAACCATTCGCATATGACATATGCGCCCGCAATGTTCGATAAGTTCAATTTTCCAAACACTTGTAAAGGGATACGTTCCTCCCCTAGATGGAGGTACGTGACACCTTTGTTAATAGAATATTCGGGTAGTTTATAACCATGTCGATTAATGTTACAGCCTGAGGTCGCCTCTACAATCTTTACCAGATTCTGGTTATCCTTATTATAAATCAATGTACCTTTGGGCACGATTGTTTCAATAAACCTCACAAATTGATTAAAATATGCCGACTGCGCCATATTAGCTCTGCTCTCGTTCCATTCTATTCCGCTGATTAATGCTATATTAGGATTAAAAAGGTGAAACTTCGAACGGTCATCTATCGGAGAAGCATAATACTCGTCTCCTTCCAATAAAATAATCTTGCTATGGGCCGTTAGTTTCACGAGCGAATCAAATCCCTCTAATTGTGCCCCTACAAGATAATCAAAATCACGTCCAAGTCTTTTGAGTACATGCATTACCATACTCATGATGGTCGTCTTACCATATGTTCCCGCCACGACTACCCGCGTTTTATCCATGCTTTGCTCATAGATAAATTCCGGGAAAGAGTAGATTTTAATGTTCAGCTCTTGTGCCCGAAGTAATTCGGGATTATCCTTCTCGGCATGCATTCCCAAGATTACAGCATCAATATCCTCTGTTATCTTTTCTGGAAACCAACCAGTCGTCTTTGGTAAAAGTCCCGCGTTTTTTAACCTGGACTTCGACGGTTCAACAACTTGATCATCAGACCCACTCACTTGGTGCCCTTGCTCTGCCAACGAAATGGCTAAGTTGTGCATCACGGCACCGCCAATAGCTATAAAATGAACTCGCATGCTCCTAAGAATTTTTAACAAACTTTGCTGCACACCATTTATCCTGCACCTTCTTGTGCTGATAGTCAAACCCTGCAGATAGCGCCTTTTTCTTTAACATTTTCAAATCTTCCCCATCATAGAACCCACTAATATATAATTCTCCGCCAGACCTCGTGCTTAGGCCGTATTGGTCCAGCTGTTCCATTAAAATGTTCCGATTGATATTAGCAAGAATAACATCAAATACCTTACCCTTGATACGTTCCTCTGATCCTAATTCCGATACGATAGGCTCTATACTGTTCAGGATTTTATTCTCCTCGACACTTTTTACGCAAATTTCGTCATAGTCTATCGCCAACACCTGTTTCGCCCCACGTTTAACCGCCAATATAGCCAGAATACCCGTACCGCATCCCATATCCAGCACTTCTTTATCCGTCAAATCATTCTCCAAGATATAAGATAGCATCATCGATGTAGTTTGATGATGCCCTGTTCCGAATGACATCTTGGGATCGATAACAATCTCGTATGGTATATGAGGCATTGATTCGTGAAAAGTAGCGCGAACATAACAAATATCATTCACCGTAATCGGCTGAAAGTTACTTTCCCATAACTCATTCCAATTTTGATCCTGTATCTCTTGGACAGTATAACGGATGTCGAACCCTTCAGTTTCTTGCAATAACAACGTCTCCAACGCTTGTATATCCAGATTGGTTGTCGGAATGTAAGCTACAAACCCTTGCCTTATGTTTTCAAAGGTCTCATAGCCAATTGCTCCTAGCGAATCAATAAGTAAATCCCGCTGCCAATCTTCCATCGTTGAAGAAGTGAACATAACCGAAGAATACTTCATTATTTCGAATTAAAAACCTTAACAATTTCTAAAAAGTCACGAGATTTTAAAGACGCTCCCCCAATCAATCCGCCATCGATATCCTTTTGTGAAAACAATTCACTAGCATTTGCCGGATTGCAACTTCCACCATACAGAATTGATGTATCCGCTGCGATTTTCTGCGTATAATGATCAGCTACCGTATCCCGTATAAAAGCGTGTACCTCTTGTGCTTGTTCTGGAGAAGCAGTCAATCCTGTTCCGATCGCCCAAACAGGTTCGTAAGCCAATACAATTTTTTCAAATTCTTCGCTCGACAGGTGAAATAACCCTTTTTCCAGCTGTGTTTTGATTACGTCGAAAACTTTTCCTTCTTCGCGTTCGTCTTTCGTCTCTCCGATACAGAAAATTGGCCTCAAACCATTAGCTAGTGCTGCATCCACTTTTTGCGCTAATAGCGTGTTTGTCTCCCCAAAATACGCTCTACGCTCCGAATGACCTAGAATAACATAATTCGCACCCGTAGATTTCACTTGTGCTCCAGATATTTCTCCTGTGTATGCGCCGGATTCTGCCTGATGGATGTTTTGCGCACCAACAGCGACGTTGCTTACGGGCTCCGCTAATTTCGCGATACTGTGTAAATGGATAGCTGGACTACATACGACAACCTCTTGGTCACCCACAACCTCATCTTTGACCATGTTGACAATTTCCGAAAATAAGCTTAAACCTTTCTCGTAATCTAAATTCATCTTCCAGTTTCCTGCTACAATGTTTTTTCTCATCGTTTTAAGTTATCTATTTTGTGTACTAAATTCTGCTTTCTCTTGTTAAACGATATACCTCCCGTAATATACGAAGGTCTGCTTCTGGCAGTACCTCTCTCTTGGTGGCAGATCGTGCTTGCAACATCTGTTCAAACTTGTTCCAAACATATGCTTCCTGTTTTTGATCTGTGATCCACGAAAACTCTCGCACAAACTTCGGAATAATATTTGACATAGACACCTGCGCGCCTACGCCAATTACAGCACCTGTCGTAATGGAAGAATTGATACCACACATTGCAAAATCTCCCATAAAGGTGCCGACTTTATGATGCCCCGTTTTCCGCCAATCCCGTAACCGATAGTCATATAATTTAATCGTACTCCAATTGTTTCGAAGATTAGAGTTGCTCGTTCCAGCCCCTAAATTGCAGCCTTCACCAATTACAGCACAGCCTAGATACCCATCATGTCCCTTTGCACTACTTTCCCACATGACTGTATTATTGACTTCCCCTCCAACAGTAGCTTTCGGGCCGATGCTGACATTAGGATACAAACAGGCCCCCATCTTTACTCTTGCCCCTTTACCGATAGCTATTGGTCCCTTTAGATGAGAACCTTGCTCTAACAACGCGTCATCGGCGATATAGATAGGGCCATCCAATGTATTAAATGTACAACCAAACGACCGCACATTCGTTCCGACAAAGAGATTATCTCCTATCACCACATTAGAAGCATGCAGCGTTTCCGAGGTTCTATCCTTTGTAAGCAAAGAAAAGTCAAAGAAAATTTGCCGGACATTTTGAAGATAAATATCTTCTAAGAATTGGATACGGTGCACTTCTCCTTCAAAGTTCTGCACTTTTAAGGTACTCCCCTCCGGTTGAGATAACCATTTATTAACTTTATATGCAATCCAATCACCATCCTTCTCCAATATACAGTCTTGCTCTAATTGAGCAAGTACATTTATCAAATCTGTTGATGGGCAAAGGTTTCCACGTATTACCAAATAGGTAGCGGTAGATGAAGGGCCTGGAAACTTTTCTTGGAGATACATTGCTGTATAAAAGCTGACAGGAGCACCCAATACCAATTGCCATTTCTCCTGAAGTGTCAATATTCCTAGTCGAAAAGCTCCCACCGGCCTTGTGAAAGCCATAGGCAACAAATGCTCGCGCCATGGGGCTCGATCATGTAAAACGACTTCTAACAGCATAATTCGATAAATTTACATAAAAAAATCCCGACAAGGAGAACCTATCGGGATTAAAGTTATTTTTGACCGAAGCCTATATCGAAAATTATTTTTGGTAACGACTACGGAATTTGTCGATACGTCCTGCTGTATCAACCAATTTCATTTTACCTGTATAGAACGGGTGAGAAGTGTGAGAAATCTCCAATTTCACCAACGGATACTCATTACCATCTTCCCAAGTAATAGTTTCTTTCGTGTCTACACATGATTTAGTTAAGAAAGTATAGTCATTAGACATATCTTTAAAAACAACTAATCTGTAGTTTGATGGATGCAGATCTTTTTTCATTTTATCTTATGATTATTATATATTCAACAATTTGAGGTGCAAAGATAATCTATTTCTCTAAATAAAACAAAAGAATAATTTTAAATAGGACTTTAGCCGTACATGTTTCACTTTAACATTCAATTAACAGCTGTTTAAACATCCACTTTTTTTTCCTACTTTTGCATTCTCATTTAGCATTTTGAATCATTAATATGAGTACTGTATTATCGGAACAGGAACAACAGCGTAGACTAAACCTCCAAGCCCTTGTCGACTTAGGTATCAACCCCTATCCGGCGGATGAGTTTAAAGTAAATGTCTCGGCTGCAGATATTCTGGAAAACTACGAAAGAGACAAACTAAATTACAAAAGTATCCGCTTTGCCGGACGGATGATGAGCCGACGTGTCATGGGAAGCGCATCGTTTATGGAGCTGCAAGATGCTACCGGACGCGTTCAAGCTTATGTCAAGCGTGACGACATTTGTCCTGATGAAGATAAGACGTTATATAATACGGTTTTTAAGAAGCTCTTGGATATCGGTGATATTCTAGGTGTAGAAGGTTATGTTTTCACAACACAAACGGGGGAAATCTCCATCCATGTTGAAAAGCTCACAGTGTTGACAAAATCGTTGCGTCCGTTACCTATTGTAAAGGAAGCAGACGGCAAAACCTATGACGCGTTTACCGACCCGGAGCAACGTTACCGTATGCGGTATGTCGATTTAATCGTTAATCCACAAAATCGGGAAAGATTCGTCAAGCGGACGAAATTGTTCAATGCCATGCGATCGTTTTTCAATGACGCGGGTTATATGGAGGTAGAGACACCTGTTCTTCAATCCATTCCTGGGGGTGCTGCGGCGCGTCCCTTTATGACGCATCATAATGCTCTGGATATCCCTTTGTATCTACGTATCGCAAACGAGTTATATCTTAAACGACTTATTGTTGGAGGCTTCGACGGCGTGTATGAATTTTCTAAAAATTTCCGCAACGAAGGTATGGATAGAACACACAATCCAGAATTCACCGTCATGGAGATCTACGTCGCTTACAAGGATTATAACTGGATGATGAGTTTTACAGAACGCCTGCTTGAACATTGTGCCCTTGCTGTCAATGGAACAACAACGGCAGCTTTCGGAGAGCATCAGATCGATTTCAAAGCTCCCTATAAACGTGTAACTATGGCTGACGCCATCAAAGAGTTTACAGGTTTTGATATTTTAGGAAAATCGGAGCGCGAGATCCGGGAAGCGGCTAAAAGCATGGGCGTTGCCGTGGATGACACCATGGGGAAAGGCAAACTGATAGATGAGATTTTCGGAGAGAAGTGTGAAGGCAACTATATCCAGCCTACGTTTATCACGGATTATCCGATCGAAATGTCTCCATTGACTAAAAAGCATAGAGATAATTCTGAATTGACGGAACGCTTTGAACTCATGGTATGTGGAAAGGAAATTGCCAACGCTTATTCAGAACTAAATGATCCGATCGATCAACGCGAACGTTTTGAGGAACAGCTTCGACTTTCCGAAAAAGGAGATGATGAAGCGATGTTTATCGATCAAGATTTCTTACGTGCCTTGGAATATGGTATGCCCCCTACTTCCGGACTTGGCATTGGTATGGACCGTTTGATTATGTTCCTGACCAATAACGCTTCTATCCAGGAAGTTCTCTTTTTCCCACAAATGCGACCCGAGAAAAAAGAAGTCGTTGTGGAGCTGAATGAGGAGGAAAAACTGATATTGGGACTACTTCAAGAAGAACGTAATATCTTGACAGACGTGAAGGAAGCGGCAGGATTGAGCGGGAAAAAATGGGATGTAGCAACAAAAGGTCTACGTCAGAAAGATCTTATTAATATTATTGTCGAGGGCGACGATAAGTTTATCATAAAGAATTAGCGATGCGATTAAGCACATCGCTAATTCGCCTATAAGATTGCTTCGCGGATACGCACTAACTTTTCGAGCAAGCCTTCCAGCAAATCAAGGTGTAGCATATTGGCGCCGTCCGATTTCGCATTCGCTGGATCGGGATGCGTTTCTATAAACAGTCCGTCTGCGCCGACAGCGATAGCTGCCTTCGCTATTGTTTCAATTAACTCGGGTTTCCCTCCCGTAACACCCGATATTTGATTAGGTTGTTGCAGTGAATGCGTGCAGTCCATCACTGTTGGCACATTAAATGTCTGCATCTCCGGCAATCCCCGAAAATCAACAATTAAATCTTGATACCCAAATGTGTTGCCTCTGTCAGTCAACAAAATCTTGTCATTTCCCGCGTCTTTCACTTTATCCACAGCAAATTTCATCGAAGCAGCGGATAGAAACTGTCCCTTTTTAATGTTGACTACTTTGCCTGTTTCAGCAGCAGCCACCAACAATTCTGTTTGCCTACACAGAAATGCCGGGATCTGTAATACGTCTACATATGCAGCCGCAACAGCCGCTTCCTGGCTTTCATGTATATCGGTCACGGTGGGGAGGCCAAATGTTTTACCTACCTTTTCTAGTATTTTTAAAGCCTTCTCGTCTCCTATCCCTGTAAAAGAATCCGAACGCGAGCGATTGGCTTTTCTGTAGGACCCTTTAAAGATGAACGGAATTCCATGTCTGTCCGTAATCTCTACAATCCGCTCCGCAATCCGCAAGGCTATTTCCTCGCCTTCAATAGCGCAAGGTCCTGCCATCAAAAAAAAATGGGTGGATTCCCGATGTTTAATAGCAGGTAAATATTGTTGAATCATCTATTATAGTTATTAATTTCCTAATTCAGACATGAATTTAATTCGCATCAACTGAATATCCTCATATGTATAATCGTCCTCCCCTAGTTCCTTCAGCGCTTCTTGGATAGAGTCTACTTCAGCTGTTCGGAAGTAATCATATACTTCTTCTTGTCGGTCACTATCAATCATCTCATCGACAAAATACCCGATGTTCAGCTTTGTTCCAGAATTAACAATAGACTCCACTTCTTTAAGTAAATCTTCGTAACTAATCCCCTTAGAGGACGCTATATCTTCTAAACCTATCTTTCGGTCTATATTTTGTATAATGGAGACTTTTAACGCCGATTTATTTGCCGTACTCTTGATAACAAGATCCAACGGACGGTCAATATCATTGTCGTCTACGTATTCTTTAATTAACTCGACGAATGGCTTTCCAAATTTAAGCGCTTTGCCCGCCCCTACACCATGCATTTGTTTCAGTTCATCCAAACTAACAGGATAGTGCGTGCACATTTCATCAAGTGATGGATCTTGAAATATCACAAAGGGTGGTAAGGATTTCTGCTTTGCTATTTTCTTTCTTAAATCTTTCAACATCTTCAACAACTCTGTATCCAATGTTCCTGATCCCTGCGCAACGTCGTCTGTCCCGTCTTCATCTGCCTTCTCCATTATTCTGTTTAGAATAAATTTGATCCCATAGGGATTAGCTATATACCTTCTACCGTGCTCGGTCAGCGTTAGTAAGCCATAGTGATCAATATCCTTCTTTAAAAAATCGTTTAATTCCGCTTGTCGAATCAGTGATTTCCAATAGTTTACACCTAGGGTTTTACCTTTTCCGAACAACGGATGTAAATCATGTTTATAAGAAGATACGGGCTGATTATTTTGTCCAATCATCACATTGATGATATGATGATCGTCAAATTTCTCTCCTTCTTTATCTATAAAGCGTAATACCTCCAGTAAATTTTCCTCAGCGTCAAAGTACGTTTTCGGCGCGCGACAGTTGTCGCACATATTATCGCAGCCTGTTTCGTCAAACTGTTCCCCGAAATAATGTAAAATTTGTTTCCGACGACATACAGACGATTCCGAATAGTCGATGACTTCTTTTAAAATTTGTGTACCTATTTCCCTCTCGGAAACAGGCTTATCTTTCATAAATTTCGTCAGTTTCTCAATATCCTTTTCAGAATAGAAAGCTAAACAAACACCCTCTCCGCCGTCACGTCCAGCACGTCCAGTTTCCTGGTAATACCCTTCCATAGATTTCGGTATGTCGTGATGGATCACATAGCGAACATCCGGCTTGTCTATCCCCATCCCAAAAGCAATAGTCGCTACGATGACCTCGACATCTTCCATCAGAAACTTATCCTGTGTTTCGGCCCTCGTTCTCGCATCTAAACCTGCATGATAGGGTAACGCCTTTATTCCATTAATGTGAAGCACTTCGGCGATTTCCTCGACCTTTTTGCGACTGAGGCAATATATAATACCGGTCTTTCCGGCATTGTTCCGGATGAACTTCACAATTTCCTTAACGACATTCTTTTTAGGTCGGACCTCGTAGTATAAATTCGATCTATTGAAGGACGATTTAAACAAGGCCGCGTTGTTCATCTGCAAATTTTTACGAATATCCGATTGCACCTTGGGTGTCGCTGTCGCCGTTAACGCAATAATGGGAATATTATCACCGATTCCGTTAATAACTTGTCTTATTTTTCGGTATTCCGGCCGAAAATCGTGTCCCCATTCCGATATACAATGTGCTTCATCGACAGCAACGAAAGAAACTTTTATTTGCCTTAAAAAAAGTGCATTTTCTTCTTTAGCCAACGATTCCGGTGCCACATAGAGTAACTTCGTTTTGCCTTCTGTTACATCCTTTTTTACCTTCGTAATCTCCCCTTTGTTGAGCGATGAGTTTAAAAAGTGTGCAATGCTATCATTTCCACCGAATGCCCGCAACTGGTCTACCTGGTTCTTCATAAGCGCTATAAGCGGAGAGATAACAATCGCCGTACCCTCACTCATCAGCGCAGGCAATTGATAACAGATGGATTTCCCCCCCCCTGTGGGCATAATAACGAACGTATCTCTTTTATTCAAGATATTCGTTATAATGGCTTCTTGGTCTCCTTTGAAGGTATCAAAGCCAAAAAACTCCTGCAAATTGTCAAATAGTGATTTTTCTATTTCCATTGACCTCAAAACAAAATTAAATGGATCCGGGGCTCATTTGAGCGCTAAATAACCTACTTTTGTAGGTAATTAAAATAAAATTAACGATTTTTTCTGTGATACACAACATCGATATCAAAAAGACTGCGATCGAGACGCTGGAACTGGAAGCCGGAGCAATTCGGAAACTGACGCAATTTATTGACCACGACTTCATTACGGTCGTAAATAAAATATTAGATCTATCAGGTAGGATTATCGTAACGGGCATTGGTAAAAGCGCAATTATTGCACAAAAAATAGTCGCGACGCTTAACTCCACCGGTACACCGGCCATTTTTATGCACGCTGCTGATGCGATTCATGGAGATCTGGGGATCATTCAAGAACACGATCTTATTATTGCGCTATCCAAAAGTGGAAATACACCTGAAATCAAGGTGTTAGTACCTTTTTTAAAACAAACGGGTAACACCCTGGTTGCTATGGTGGGCAATTTGGACTCCTTTTTAGCGCAGCATGCAAACTTTGTTTTGAATACGTCCGTTGAACGGGAAGCCTGCCCAAACAATCTGGCGCCTACCACAAGTACAACCGCACAACTAGCCATGGGAGACGCTTTGGCGGTTTGTTTGCAAACCTGCCGGCAATTTTCAGATCGTGATTTCGCTAAATATCATCCCGGCGGCACGCTCGGTAGGCGGTTATATTTAAAAGTCAGTGATCTATCAGACAATAACGGAAAACCTGAAGTTTCACCTTCTGCGAATATACGTCAAGTGCTCATTACCATCACGAAGTATCGATTGGGCGCCACAGCTGTTATCGACACAAATGGTATTGTAGGTATTATTACAGATGGAGATATCCGCAGGATGCTTGAAAAACACGAAGATGTGACACATTTGACTGCCAATGACATTATGACGCGAAATCCTAAAACGATGAGAAGAGAGGAACTCGCGGCTGATGCGCTCCATATGATGCGCCGACATAATATTTCACAGCTTTTAGTTACGCAAGAAGGACATTACGCAGGGATTATACATATACAAGACCTCCTAAAAGAAGGCATCATATAATGCTCGTCTGTAATATTTTTGTTTATTTCGAGGGATTTGAGCCGCATCCTTTACGGTATTCGTAATTTTGGCGTATCTTTTGATAATTATCATAGAGGTTAAAGCATATAGTAAGATGAAGAAAAGAACATTAGGAATATTAGCGACGTTTATAACAGTCATTGGATTCATGTCCATGACCGTGGCTATAGGCGAATTTAAATTTGAAAAAGAAACCCATGACTTTGGGACCATTCCCCAAAATAAACCTGCATCGTACAATTTTAAATTTTCCAATACGGGCGATGCTCCTATTATCATCGGTGAGGTGAAACCTTCTTGTGGCTGTTCAGTTGCTGAATTCACCAAAACACCTGTTAAGCCGGGGGAAGGAGGCACAGTCACGGTGACCTATAACGCTGCGGCTAAAGGCCCTTTTACTAAACAATTCACGATTAAGTCCAACACGAAGACACCTGTCAAAACGTTGACAATTAAAGGAAATGTAGAATAACAATTTACGCCCGTCTCAGAGGCTATATAACAAAGTAAAGGTCATCGGTTGATGACCTTTGTTGTTTGGAAAAAAATTATATTATCGTAAAATCTGAATTCACAGAATATTTAGCAGGTATCATCCCTGATATCCATCACATAACATAGGATTCCTGAAGGTTTTTTACTAGCTTTGTCATATACTTAAAAACGTACAAGGTAATGCCAGAAATATCAAAGAGAGGTCGGGATATGCCGGCTTCACCAATTAGAAAGCTTACACCTTCTGCAGAACAAGCAAAAAAAGAAGGAAAGAAAGTATACCATTTAAATATTGGGCAACCCGATATTGAGACGCCTGAAATCATGCTAAACGCTTTAAAAAACATCGATTTCACCATATGGGCTTATACCCCGTCGGAAGGCATTGCCTCCTATCGGGAGAAGTTGGCAGCATACTACAATAAATTGAATTATCATATCGCGCCGACGGACATTTTAATAACCAACGGTGGATCAGAGGCGCTTACTATCGCTATGCAGAGTTGTCTTAGCCCCGGTGATGAGATTATAATTCCTGAACCGTTTTATGCAAACTATAACGGATTTGCATGCGCCGCAGACGCCATAGTGAAGCCTATTCTGTCTTATATCGAAACTGGGTTTGCATTACCTCCGATAACAGAATTTGAAAAACTAATTACTGCCAAGACACGCGCAATAGTAATCTGTAACCCGAATAACCCCACTGGTTATCTCTATTCACGCGAAGAGTTAGAATCCTTAAAAGCATTGTGTCTAAAATACGACCTTTATCTATTTGCCGACGAAGCTTATCGCGAATTTTGTTATGATGGTAACACATTTGTTTCACCCATGCACCTAGATGGGCTTGAACAGCATGTGGTCATTATCGACACGGTATCCAAACGATATTCAGCTTGCGGCGCACGGATAGGTTGCCTAATTACCAAAAACAACGAATTATATCAGACCGCCTTAAAATTTGCCCAAACACGTCTGAGCCCTTCCCTTGAAGGCCAGATTGCAGCTGAAGCAGCGGTAGACACGCCAGATAGCTATTTTGACGCTGTATCCAAAGAATATACTGCCCGCCGGAATACACTTGTTGAAGGCTTAAATAAAATGGAGGGCGTCTCCTGTCCCGTTCCGGGCGGAGCGTTCTATGTGGTAGCAAAATTTCCTATTGATAACGCCGACAAGTTCTGCCAATGGATGTTGGAAGAATTTTCGTATAATAACGAAACAGTCATGATGGCTCCCGCTACTGGCTTTTACAGCACACCGAAAGTAGGAACCAACCAAATACGGTTGGCTTATGTTCTTAAAGAGGAAGATTTACGCGACGCTTTAGTTTGCCTAGAGAAGGGTCTGCACGCGTATCCAGGACGTATATCGATTTAAAAGGGATACCATCTTCTCCAGCTTCTGAGCTTTGGAGAAGATGGTATTATAAATTTCACAACGATTCGTGAAGATGTTGAGCACTCTCTTTATCAATGAATAAATGTGCGTTTTGATGCTTTCTCAATATGGTAGACGGATACCGAGCATCTATTCCTTCATAAAGCGTTTGGTAGACCGCTTTAGCTTTGTTCTTGCCAGGCACCATGCAATACAAAAATTCTCCCTGTAATAACGCCGGAACGGTCAATGTAATGGCGTGGGTGGGCACATCACTAAAGGATCCAAAACACCCGTCATTCACCTGCTGCTGACGACTTTCATCATCCAGGTCAACGATTTTTACCCAATAAGGATCATTAAAGTCCGCTACATGAGGGTCGTTGAAAGCGATGTGTGTGTTTTCCCCGATTCCCATACACACAATATCTACCGGATGTGTTCGCAGTAGCTGCTCGTAGCGCTCACATTCTTTTTCGATATTGCTTGAATCTCCTTGTATGTAATGCACGTGATGAATCGGTACTTTATCAAATAAGTTCTCCTTTAGGAAATATCCAAAACTTTGCGGATGGGCCAGATCTAAACCAATATATTCATCCATGTGAAATGCCACGACTTTCTCCCAGGCAATATTCGTATCTCTCGCCAAGGTTTCCAAAAATTCGTTCTGTGAAGGTGCAGAAGCGAATATGATATACACGTAATCCTTATTCTGTTGTAGTTCTTGAATTTTTTTGCTGACCATTTGCCCAGCATCTTGTCCGAGCTGCTCGCGGTTTTCATACGTTCTAATCTGCAGCTGCTCTATTTTGTTTTGTTCGATTTCCATTAACTTATATTTTCCTTATTTTAATTAAAAAATGCCTCTAATTACGATTGTGTAGGTACACGTTTTTTCTATATCAAAAAGGCATACTACGAAGCGTATACCTAGTTACGATAGAATCGTTGATTCTCTCGATGGATGATGTCAATAGGCATTAAATATTCTTTTTCTTGTTTTTCTTCAAACATTAAATATCGATATAACGCCTTTATTCCACGATAAGCCTGTTCTTGTGGTTTCTCACAGATTAAAAAATCAATGACACCTTTGTTAAGAAACTCAATATTTCGATCTAAAAAATCGTATCCAACGAGCAACGTATCTTCTATTCTCTTTTCCAAGAGGTATTTTGCTACCAATGAAACCCGCGAGTTCGTAACAAAGATTAACCGTATATCAGGATAATCCCGTAATACCTTTGCCACAGTCTTTTTTACCGATTGATAGTCCGTATTATCCAGATTTTGCTTTATTATTCTCTCGGGGTTATTTTCTGTGAAGTATTCCGTAAACCCCTCTTCTTTTTTAAGAATGTGATAATCCGAGTTAATATCTTTAGCAATATTCATTAATAGTATCTGATCTGATTTTTCTACCAAATAATTTACCAGATGCGCTGCAGTGTACCCACTATAAAAAAGATCCGGTCCAAAATAACTGAGGTTCTTACGATTTGGGATATTCGAGTTAATGAAAACAAAAGGAATTTTCCTCTTCTGACATACATCTGTGAATGCAATTGCTTCTTCAATAAAGGCTGGGGCCAAAAGAACACCATCCACAGATTCTGATTCAAGAATTACCCTCGTCTGCTTCATGAAAGATTCTTTGTCGTTCATGTCATAAAACAGCTTTTCGATTTTGACATTATAAAGCATAATTTCCTTTTCAGCCTGTATAATACCTTGCAATGGCACAGACCAGTAATCCGTCTCCTCCGATACTGCGGGTATTAACGTATAAAGATGCATGGTTTTAGATGAGGCTAGGCGCCTTGCCAAAATATTGGGTTTGTAATCCAATTCTTTGATGATGTCGTTAATCTTCTGTTTGGTCTTCTCCGAAACACCAGTCCGATTGTGCAAGACCCTGTCCACCGTCGCAATAGAGACATTCGCCCGACGTGCAATCTCTTTAACACCGACTAGTTCTTTTTCATTTTTCATCCGTATAATTATTCATTGGTATCTGTTTCCAATTGTATTCATGAATGCTTTGTTTTTTGCTTTCTACACAAAACATTACATCCCTTTACAGGATACAAAAATATAACTAAGATTTGTCTATTTTGATTACCCTCATAACCAAATACTAACCTCTCTACAATTATAATAATTGGAGCTGCAAACTGTGTACGTTACCGAATATAAGCCAAACTTTTTTTATTCCAAAATTTTTATAAAAAAACCTAAATTACCGACGAGGAATACGGCAAAAACGGTACCTTTAAGTAGCCGCTACCACATACTTACCGTGATAGGTCCACTTTGCACGCTTATCCTAAGCCACCAAAAAGCATTATGTTTCTTGCTAAAAAAGGTTTTACCATGGAAACATATTATCTTTCTCCAAAAAACTTTGCACAAAGTTATCGTCGTTTAATTCCGGGTAATCGTTGTAGACGCGGGAAATCTCATCGGCTTGGCCAGGTGATAATTTTTCCGCTGGGTTCAGACACCAAGTACCGTTCAAGAGCCCCTGGCGTCTTAGCACCTCGTGAATGCCAGGGATGCAACCGTGAAAATGGTGTGCGGGATCGAATAACGCTGCATTAACATCCGTTATTTTGGTGCCTTTGGTCAACAGTGCCTGTGCTTGATCTGCATTTGGGTTCTTTTTATATTCCTTTATTTCAGTCATTAATTCTACTGCCTTTTGCGTCCATACAGCCCAATGACCCAACAAACCTCCCCGGAAGTCTACCGATACATTTTCACCTTTCACATTAAACCGATAGGTTGTCAGGAGGTCAGTCACAATATTATCGTCATTTCCCGTATACATTGCAATCTCTGACCGGCGCGGAGAGTTCGCCACTGCCCGCATGACGTCCAATGTTTGATAGCGATTAAACGAAGCGCATTTAATGGCCTCGACGCCTTGTATATCGACAAACGATCGCCAAAAATCATAAGAAAATATGCGGCCTCCGACAGAAGGTTGCAAATAGAATCCAAAAATAGGAATAACAGCGGCCACTTTCCGAACTCGATCCAAGATATCCTCTTCCGACCAGCTTTGTAGTCCTCCCATGCTTAACAGGCCAATATCATATCCTAGCTCCACTGCAGTATTCGCCTCGGAAACCGCTTGCTCGGTGATTCCACATATTCCAGCTATTTTGATAAAAGGTCTATTCAGTGACAGGTTATCGATCTCTTCGATCGCCATAGCCAGTACTTTTTTAAATAGATTAATCTGCGGGTCACGGATCTCAAATTGTGTAGAATGTACAGCTACAGCCACTCCACCGGCGCCGGTCGCTATATAATAACGTGTTAAACGCCTTTGCCGGTCCTCGTCCAGTGTTCTATCGGCATTTAGTGCCAATGGATGAGCTGGAATGACCGTACCGACTAATAATAGCTCTTTTAATTCGCTCTTTAGCCTCTTCATTAGAACTGTCCTCCTCTTTCTTGAAAATGCGTAGGTTTGCCAAATTCATCTCCTCCATTTAATAGCCAATTTCCGGTGATATCGATAATCTCCCTGATGCTCACCTTAGGATAACCAAACAGTCGATGGCATTCAGACGCGTTGTTTAACAGTGCAGTTCCTTCTGCTTCAAATTGAAATAAAGGTTCCCGATTAAAGAGTTTTCCGAACTCCTTTGCTAGCCAACGGATAGACAGCGTTTCGGGCCCTGTGACATTCAATACCTTCGCTGGAGACGTGCAATGCAATAAAGACCTAATGGCAATTTCATTCGCATCACCTTGCCAGATGACATTCACATTTTCCGTACGCAAATCAATTGCTTGACCATGTAGTACGGCCTTCGCAATTTCCATAACCACACCGTATCTGAAATCGACCGCATAATTTAGCCTATAAATTAATATTGGTGTACCATTTTTCTTTGAAAAGTATTGAAATACGCGTTCTCTCCCCAAACAGGACTGCGCATATTCGCCAACAGGTTGCGGCAGTATGTTTTCGTCTGCTCCTCCCTCCTGCAGTTTCACAAATGGTAGGACGTTTCCAGATGAAAACGCAACGATATTCGATTTCCTAAATTTTTCGGCAACCCGTCCCGGTAGATAGGTGTTCATAGCCCAGGTAAAATCCTCATTACCCGTAGTACCAAACTTATGTCCTGCCAAATAGATAATATTAGGCACGTCCGGCAATGCTTGCAAATCCGCATTATGGAGCAGGTCACATGCGATTGTAGTTACTCCGCCTGCGTCCACTTGTTGCTTAACCATGTTATCTGAAAAGCGTGATACACCATACACCCGGTTATCCTTTCCAGCTTGACGCAACGCATCAACCAACAGACTTCCCATACTTACGCCCATCTTTCCTGCTATGCCCAACAACATGATATCACCTTCTAACTCATGCACATCCTTCACCAATTCATTGGAAGGACGTGTGTATTTTTCTTCTAGTTCTTTTAAATCCATATTTAAAACTTTATGATAAAAACAATGCTTTAAAATTTATGATTGCTAAAAAAATAACCAAGCCAATCCCCAACAGACCGGTTACACGTTGGAACCTGTTATTTCTGTACTCTCCCATAATCTTTTTACTGTTACCTATCCAATAGATTGCAATCCCGATAAACGGTACTAAGAAGACAGTCACACTTTGGGCTAAAACTATTAGCTCTAAAGGAAGCTTTCCAAAAATGACAGCAATCATCGCCCCGAAAATCATGACAACGGCTATCAACAATTTTACTTTATTGCTATTTAAGCCTTCCTTAAAACCTATAGCATCTCCCAACATAGCCCCTCCCAGTACGGCGTTGCCAATTAAGGAAGAGAATGATGAGCCAAATAACCCTATGAAAAACAGATAACTCGCAGACGAACCAAACAAGGGCTCTAAAGCCATCGCCATTTCTGATGCAGAATTCACTTTGACACCTTGTGGATATAGTACAGAAGCTGCACACATAAGTACAAATGCACTCATCAGACCTAAAATGACGATACCGACAATACTACTCATCTCTGCCGAGACAAACGCTCCGTTTGCATCGGAAATTTTTCGTCTCTCCTGTACTAAGTAAGATTGATAAAAAGCACCGACCAATGAAAAACAAGATGCAATAAATGCTACAATAAGCCCCGTTGAACCGCTCGGGATTACCGGAACAAACCCCGACATCACCGCCGAAAGGTCAGGCCTTACGACAATAACGGTAGACACGAAAGAGATAAGCATCAAGATGACAAAGCATAACATTACTTTTTCGAGCATTTTATAAAACGAACGAAAGAAAAGCAAAAGAATCCCTGCGAGGTTAAATACCACTATCCAAATTCTGGCATCTGTACCAGTGGCTTCTCCAATGGCGATACCGACTCCCGTCGAATTCCCCGCTTGAAACGAGGTCGCAACAAGGAAAATACCTAAGCCTATAAATATACTTGGACCTTTTCCTAACTTATTCCTTATCAATGTCAGCAATGACTGCTGATTGTGGAGGCCAATACGGGCACTCATATTCGTAAAAATCATCATAAAGAAGATAGCCAAGACAATCACCCACAGTAGATCCATGGAAAAATCTGCTCCCATTTTAGAGGTTATCGTCATTTTACTCGGTCCAAAAACCAAAGCAGCCGTAACGACCCCTGGGCCGATGACGGATATACCTTTTAACAACCATTTGTTACTCATCGGATTATCTTTTTTGCTTTATATCATTTTGATCAACTTGTTTTCCGTCGCTAAACTCCGTTTTCACATAGTTGATATATTCTGCGCCTTCCATCATTTCTCGGTAATAAGACGAGATTGAAAAAATTCCACCGGCTACAGCATAGAAATCTTGATCTAATTGAAATATACCATCCGTTACCTGTGTCCAATTGGCGTCCGCAAAAGGATGCCTCTCCTTCATATTTTCCCAGTTCGCATAATTCATATCACCATTGGTTTCCATTAACCCCATCCCGATTATCGGAAAGGGAGCCAATGTGGCGGCTAGGTTCTTATTCCAATCTACTAAAATCGGATTGACGGTCAAATCTGAGCACAAACAAGGAATACCATTTTCGTGCGCTACTGTGGCAATTTTAATCGTCTGGCTTAACGTCTTAGCGATACCTTTCAAGATAAATGCTTTATATCCCAGTGCCATCTTTCGACGGGCGTCATTTTCGTTGTGAATGCTTTCATCAGCTCCTACGATTAGTCCTAAGTCCGAAACGTCCTCGTCATTGCCCTCCATAAACGGTTCTTCGTACAACAGTATATGTTCAAACGCCCCAATTTTTTTTGCATAATCCAGATAAGCCCGTAACGTTTCTTTCTTTCCATACCGTCCGTTGGCATCCATGGTATAATATATTTTGCTTATTTCGTTATTTCTTTTCCTGTCAAGGATATCATGGATTTCTTTCAATCTAGCTTTGTCCTTCCGCAACATACTGTCTTGATCTCCAGGGCTTCCTGTTTTTATCTTAAACACGAAGTATCCTTGATCGGCGGCCTTCTGTACCTCCGATAACGCCATATCATACGAAACTTGAAACATTACGGCAATCCGATCATTCTTGTAGCTAAACGTCGGTCGATAAATGGAAGGTATAAGCTCCCTAAAAGTCGAAATGCCGTTCTCTTTTGCATACAACATCCACATCGCATTATCAATACTAACCAATGCATTGTATACAAAATTTATATTAAGATTATGATGTCCTGTTAACTTTCTTCCTTCTTCGAGCAACCAAAGCAGCATCTCGTCGAACAGCTCTATGGGAGTATGGAATGATTTTCCTTCTATCCATTTTAACGCCTTATTTGTTAACACAAACATGTACGCATTTCCGCTAGATTCAGAAGTAGCGGCAAATATCTCTGCATCGCCATATAGAACGCTCTGCGTAGCTAACCCCAATCCTTGCTCTCCCTTATCATCCTCCAGCAAAACGATTGTTTGCCATAATTCGCTGATGTATGCCCCTTTAAGTCCGAAAGGAAACCGGAGCTTCTCTCTTTCAAAATCTGATTCTGCTTTTATAATTATTGATTGGTTTACCATTTCTAATTTCTGATCATTTTACATTCCTGCAACCAATGCACTTGCAGGATCAACCATATTGGTAAGATATTTACATCTTACGAGATCCTAGTTCAATTGACTAGTTATAGACCCGTTCGAGTCTTGTAGACATCGTTTGATTTATACGTAAATCCGTATCGAATTGGGTGTAGTGATTGTACGTTCCTGTCATCCATAACACAATCGGGTCCCCCGTAAAACTAAAAACAGCATACGGCCGTATGTTATCGATTCCAGACCCTGAAGTTATTTTCGTATGAATCCATCGTTTTCCTTTTCTTTTCCAGTGCTCAACTTCAAAGAAACGATCGACCTTGCGAGACAAATAAACATTGGACGGATCATGATGGTCCAATGCAATCCCGCCTGAATAATGAGGCTCTCGCACCTTTTCTCCCGGCTTTACAACCGGCATCGACCCGCCTCCTTTACAGATTTCCTCATCAAGCCATCTTTTCCCATTCCACTGGGCGTAATGGTAACGATGGTCGGTATCTTGCGGAAAGCGGGTATAAACAACAACAGGCGTTCCATTTTTGTCCAGAGCCACATCCGATATCCAAGCCCTTATACTACTCTTTTCTCCATCATATACCTTATGAACACGTTCATGCTGAATGGCAGATCCGTTCAAGGCACTAAGCTGTTCCCCACTAGTTTGATGGAATATTCCTTCCTTATAATAAAAATGATAAACAGAATTCGTGGGCTCTACAGCAGGATGTCCATCCGTAAATATAAAGTCTATCCTATCCTTACCATTCGAATGAACCTTCAGATAAGGCCGGTTCTTTACGCCCTTACTTTCTATTAACGCTTCGGCCGGGCTCCAACTATCTCCTAAATCGTCGCTGAATGAAAAGGACGGCCGCCAATCACTACCGCGCCAAAACATATAAATACGGTTCCCTTCCTCTTTCAACATAACGGGATGGGAATACGTAATGCGTTTTCCACCAAAAGGAATAACCCTTTCTTCTTCCCATTCCGTAATATTCTCCGCTTTCTTACTTGTCCTCATAAAGAAACGACCATTATGTTCTGTATAGAAAGTTATGAGACGACCGTCTGGTAAAAACAATATGGAAGGAACATTATGATCATCCACCTGCAATTCCTTATGCAAAACAAATGTCTCCACCTCTTTTGACTCCAAATACCTCGCACTGATGACGACGTCTCCTTTGCTATTGATATACGCATAATATATTCGTTCATTTAATCCTTTATGGTACACTGCCCTTGGATCAGAGAACCAACACCAAGCGGCATCTTCTGCCACAACTTCGTAATCATCTGCCTGAAATTGTGCTTTGGCAAAAAGATTTAAAAACACGAGTACTAAAACCGTAGGTACGAAAACTGCTCTGTTCATGCTGTGATTTGTTTAGTCTTAACCATTATACTAGACGTCATGAAGCAAGGTCGTCTCCCGAAACCAATTCCCAACGCTTTCCTCCATCGTGTGACATCAATAAGGTACGTTCCGAATACTTTCTATCATTTCTGTAGAACCAGAAGGTAGACCAGTAATCATACGAGATAAACAGTCGCCCTTTTCGGTCGATAGTTAGACGATGGCGAAAATTGCTATAATGGGATAATGGCGCTTGCACCAATATTTTAGGTTCAGACCATTGCTCACCTTGCTTTTTAAACATGTATGCCAATGTTGCATAATGAGTCTCAGCAAAGGGCTCCGCATTATGCTGCCAATACCTGAAGATAGTATGCAATGTATTCTCTTGATCTATGACTAAACCCAAATATGTTTGGGTCGAGTGAATTGTATTCCGATCTAAAAGGGATTCGGCCTCTGTCCAGCCATCAAGAACGCTTAGAGGTTGTAAAGATTTTGCATACTGAAAAGGTCTGCCGTGAGTACCTGTCAAGACATGTAAATAGCCTTCTCCATCGATAGTTATGCCGGGGATGTTATGTGTATCATTTGGTGGAGGCCCGAATCCAACCAAAACTGGAGCTGTTAATTTTTTTGTTCTCTTATCATACATAGAAACAAAAACAGGCACTCCCGGCACTTCTTCTCTTCTTATGTTTACATCGGTAACCTCCCCCCATACAATAAAAATTTTATCTCTAGAAGATACGACCGATGACGGAAGTCCGGAATGCGATGAAACTCCAAGGCATTTGTCAGAAATCAAAATAGACTGTTCCCATTCAATCCCTTTTCTCGTTTTCTTCGGCACCAACAGTTCCAAATTGCCATACCGTCTCCAAAAATGTTGTTTATCTGCTCCAACACGGGTATATTTTATAACGGGCGGTGGGCCCTCCAACATATTGTGCCCCGTAAATTGCTCTATATCGAAACTTGTTCCAAGTACACTCGGAAGGCAATACTTCTTAAACGTGAGCCCTTTATCTTTCGAGTGTAATAAAGCCACTTTATTATTATCACGACCTAAAACATACATATCACCTTCCGAATCGAAAGCAGCAATTGAACTTTGAAGAGGACCCGTGAACGTTTCTTTCCACGTACTATTTTGGCAGGATAAAACACTGTTCTCAGAAAGTATATATGGCATGTTGTCCACGTTGAAATAGGGCTGATTGTTTGTAGGATAATCCGGTGTATAACCAAACTGCTCTTGCTCATGACGATAGGGTTCAAGTTGGATTGGCATTTGTAAGAAAGGATCTGTGTCTGGCTTTTGTGCTTTACTATATAACGTAGCATAAGTTGAAAAATCCTCGCATATCGTGCGTAAATGTACCGATCTATCTACGTCATTGCCTATCCAATTTAATACTACCTCTCTTTCCTGATTGGGATCAAGGAGAATCTCCCTATGTGATAATTGGATATTCCATTTTTCATCTGGGAACTCTAATTCTAATTTAACCTTCTTAGGAGTAGTTCCATTATTATGAACTTTAAATATTGCAGATTGCTGCTTGCCTGACTGGTCGTACGACGTGTAGCTGTAAGGTGTTATTAACCAACGGTTATCGTGTAAGCTGAACCATTTCTCCGTATCAGGTGTCCAAAGCGCCCCGCCAGGATATTCATTGAAAAAATCAGATTTATCACCTATGTCCCAATTCGTCACTCCCTCTATCTCCACCTTCGCTAAGGCTTTTGGAAAATGTAATTTCCAAGGAACCCTAAGCCGTCTTCCCTCTTCCACATGGTGGAAAGCAGTATCGTTATGTACTTCAAGAAAAGTGATATGCAGGTCACTCGCATCTCTCAATTCGACTTTTTTAACCTCGTCCGATAAACCTGTTATCAGGATATTAAATCCATTCCGTTGGGGCATGAAACAGAGATCTGTTTCTTTTTCAGGGTCGACCAAGACGATCGGTTCTTCGTGGCGCTGGTCCTTGTGCCCTCTTGAAGTTTCTATTATATACTTATCACAGTTTGTCCTAAACCTCCAGCTTGTATTTTCGCCGTACCGATCATTTGATATAGTGACCATAACAGCATATATACCTGGTCTATTAACATATCCTTCTAATCGTAAAGATTTGCCACCGGATTCTTCAGAAGTATGTATGTCTCTCAGAACCTTTCTGTCAGGTCCGATAAAGGTTGCTCGCAATGATCTTGTTCGTGAACCTGCTTTCAGATCCGTTTTCTCTATCTCAACAATTAGTGGTCCTTCTTTAGCATGAAAGAAAATTCCTCCACAGCCACCGAATTTAGGCGTCCATTCATTTTGTCGCATGTCGCTTTCATTTACTTCCGGTGACATATAGGAAGTCGTTATCCCCAAAATCACAAATATGAAAGCACTATAGGTAAAAAATCGTTTACATTTCATATCTTTTAATGCTTATCGTCATTGTTTCGTCTCCGTTGTTGACAGCATTGACATAGACATAAGCCCGATATTTGTTATCAACGGTTTGGATCCAGGCGCCATATTCAGCCCTTAGGTCTATCGCATAATTGGACGCGTCGGAAATATTTAAAGTTTGAAAATCTAGGTCATCAACATATATCCCGAACTGCAATCTGGCTAAATGCTGATCCTGTAAACCAAACGCCCTCTGTATCAATGTGGCATTATCTATACTCGAAGGCACAGTTTTCCCCTGTAGAAACGTGGCATCTACATCCGGTGAAACTAACGCATGATCGAATGCTATACCGGGAATAGCTCTATAGAGATAAACCAAATCTATCTTATCGGTCCTTTGCAATGCCTCAGCTTCATCATATACTTTCATATCAGCAATCGAAAAAAAACACTTATCATCATTAGAAAGTACGATATCCTTTTCTATATTCATTTTTGCGATTTGGTAAGGTCCCATCTGATACGATACACGCTCCCCCGTACTTGCTGTTGAAGAAAACGTGAAGGTTACCGATTTTCCTCTTGCTTCTTCAGGGATCGTGTAATAATATCTTAGGGTTGCTGCGCAAGTATCGACACTGAATATTACTTTTGTAGTGTTTTCTGCGGTAATGGATGGTTCCCCTACAACGACTCCCACATCATTGCCTCCATTATCCGTATGAAAAGAACGGTGTTCCAAAAAGGTTCCGGTCGCTCCGGATATAGAGGCTTCCACCTCGGCACTAACGATATGGCCGCGCTCACATCCTAGTGCCATTGCGTAAGCAAACTCTATATCAAGTCCAACCACATTTGGCCCTAATGTTCGCTTTATGACATCATTGTGAAGTTGGGTATTCGCTTTTGGCACACTGTACTCATCACTTTCACAGGAGATAAATAATAAGCCAAACGAAAAGGTCAACAGGAATATCTTATAATACTTTGTACACATAATAATTAAGGGTTTAGTTGCTGAATTGTTATATTCACGGAATACGTTTTCTTCACCTTACGGTTACCCGAGATCACCGTCCATTCTCTCGGTGAACTTATATCAGTAAAATCAGTCCAATCGGTTATTTTGGGATCTAATTTAGCATCCGTTACCAGCGTAAATTGAGGCCACAGCCTTTTTAAATTAGTTCCCCACCGGACTTCAACATCTATTGTTTGTGCTACAGTGTCTATAACGGCGTTCTTCGTTCTGACAGTCTGATAGTCTGTATCCAGAAGCTCAAAATTGCTCACAAAACACTCGGCTCGATCGGTTATTAATAATCCGTCTTCGTCCACGGGATAATAATCATCTCCGCAACCGAATAAGCCAACCAATATTACTAACACTATACTATATTTTTTCATACGGTTATTTGTTTTTAATGAATCTTCTAAGTTTTACATCCAAGGTGTGTTTTGCGTTAGATTTGGATTTCTATCTCGTTCAGCGGGCGGGATTCTAAATATGTAACATTGCTCGTAGGCTCTTTCAGACGCATTGTTAAAGTACCTAGTGACATTTGCTCCGTGACTGTCAATACACCATACGCCGGGTGAAAATGGCGGCACCCACACCCTTTCAATAGCCCGCCAACGTCGCAGATCAAATGATCTGTGCCCCTCCCCCAATAGCTCTATAATTCTCTCTTGCTCAATTGCGTCAAAAAAGTCTTCCTTGCTGGCATACTTCTCTGCTTTTAAAGGTGGAAGGTTTCCCCTGTGTCTTATCCGGTTTACCAGGTCAACAGCAACCTGCTGGGGGCCATAAGCTTCATTAGTAGCCTCTGCATACATCAGATATACATCTGCCAATCGCATAACTGGCCAGGCATAATCACCGGACGCACGATCCGCCCCGGGGTAGTTTCTTAGAAATTTTCTGTACACGTAGCCGGATAGTGCAGTTCCGTGTCCTGTGTATGTAATATAGTTTACGCCATCTATCGTCACAGGGGATGTCCAAGTTTTATATATAAACGGCGTCCATCCGTCGTACTGAAAATTCACAATGCCCATAATCATCTCATAATCCCACAAGATAGAAGCCTTCATTCGGTAATCTCGGTCAGCATAACTTTGTGGATTAATTGCAGAGTTTTCGGTGGTTCTTGCTTCTGGATTAGATGGATTCATTGGAATTAGCGGCTTCACAAAATCACCCGTGATGGTGGATTGATACCTGTCTGCTATTTCAAAACGGGGGAATACCTGAAGTTGACCACTCATAAGTTGCCGTCCTCCTAATGCCCTCATTAGCGATTCTCCTTGGCCCGAGCCTTGTCCGCCATGTGTAAAGCTCATAATTATTTCTGAGTCCCCATTTGCTGTAGGCAGAAACAGGTCAAAATAATTGGGTAGAATCTCTGCTTTTCCTAATTCGTCAATTTCTCCCGGCTCTCCGTTCCTGAACAATGCCAACCCGAAGTCCTGAATAACGCTTCTGAAATCATCTGCCGCCCCGACATAAGCGGTTCTGGCCTCCTCTGGATCAGGCACAAATCCATCCAATTCCGGCCACCCAAAGTTATTCCAAGACGCCCAATAAAGCTGTAGCTTTCCCCTGAAAGCCAGCGCCGCAGGTTTGGCAGCACGCCCCAAGGCGGGAATGCGGTCTGGAAGCTTTTCAGATGCATAAGTAAAGTCGGCATAAATCGAATCCTTGACCTGCTTTATTGGCATCCGAGTAATATCCTCCACTTCAGAATTATCATAGATGATTTTTCCTATATAGGGCACATCTCCCCAAAGCGAAATCAATCTGAAATAGACCATTCCTCTTAGCAAACGAGCTTCGCCTATTATTGCTTCGAGTTCACCAGTGACGTCTGGAGACGTGTTTTCAAGCAACATTCTCTCTACGTTTTCAATAACGTAATTTGTTCGGTGCACACCACCGTAAAGATCCCTGTACAGAGCGTTAAAGGCCCCACCATAACCACTGGGGTTAAAACTACCGTCTGTCATTCCGGGAGATCTAGCAATAGCGGTGGTATTTAGAACGCGTTGGTATTCTCCCTGTCCATCCCACCACAAATCCCATTCAAAGAGTGAACGGACATCCGAGTAAGCCCCCATCAAAGCTGTAGTTGCGTCTTGCGTGGTCTGCCAGAACGCAGCAGCGCCTAATTCAGTCCTAGGCTGTCGATCTAGAAAGTCATCATTACATGAAAAGCACGACAAGGTGATGATCATGGGTATTATTCTATAAAGTTTATTTATATTTTCCATTGTTATTTAGTTTAAATTCCAATCTTCAGCCCCATTGAATACGATTTAACCAAAGGATATGCTTCGTTTATATCCTTGCCTTGTATTTCCGGGTCAAGTCCCCTGTACTTGGTAACTGTGAATAAATTTTCACCTGAGATGAAGAATCGTATATCATTTAGCCCCAGTAAAGAAAGGGCCCTTTTGCCTCTTAACGTATATCCAATCTGTATATTCTTCATTCGTAAATAATTCAGGTTGTCTAGCCACAAGGTTGTTTCCTGTCTGTTTAAACCCCCACCACCTAATCTAGGCCATTCGCCACCCCTATTCGCGTGACTCCACGGGTAATCCAAATGCAATTGGCTAAAGGCGTAACTTGTCACGTTCGGATTAACATCATTATAACGGGTAATCCAATAATCCTTACGCCCCGTTTCCGCTGTTAGGAAAGTCGAGAAATCAAACCCTTTCCAGCTCATATTGATAGCGAATCCGAGATTCGTGCGAGGCCTGTTTTGGTCTATATTTGGATAAGCTTTTTTATCATTAGCGTCTATTCGACCGTCTCCGTTCAAATCAAGTCTCAATACATCGCCCGGTGCAGCGCCCTGTGGCGTACTGTTATATATATCGTCCCAAGTCTGCGCTATCCCCTTATCTTCGTATGTATACAAGAAACCATACGGCATATCGATAAAAGTCGAACCTCTTCCTAAATATTCGTTCCAGCTTTCCAAACGATTTCTGTTATGGGCGATATTAAAACGCAGACTATAATTAAAATCACCGATATTATCTCGCCAAGTGAAATTACCCTCGACACCTTGATTCCTTAAATTACCAATATTCCTTCTAGGTGCCGTGTATGCACCGGTTAAATGCGTAGACATTTCAGAAGGACGGTTCATGCCCTTAGTCAACCTATTATAATAATCAATTTCAGCTGTCAGTCTATTTCGAAGAAAACCAAGATCTAAACCTATATTTGTCACGTAGGTTCCTTCCCATGATAAATCTCTATTGATCATCTTGGAATTTACAAATCCACGCACTATTTGGCCATCGATTATATAATTCATTGTAGTCAAAGTTTCTTGCTGTTCATACCGACCTACACCGCTATTATTTCCTAGACCTCCGTATGAAACCCGTAATTTACCTTCGTTCAAGAAGCTTTGCGCAAAATTTTGCACGAAACCTTCTTCCGAAAATCTCCATCCAAAAGAACCCGATGGAAAGAAACCATACTGTTGGTCACCAATAAATCTGGAAGACCCATCGAATCGAGCACTGAACTCCAACAGATATTTACCATACGCATTGTAATTGAAGCGACCGACAAACGAACGCATAGCTTCTTCGTTGGAATTTCCCCCATTGGACTGTATCTCATTCAGTGCGGCGTCAATTTCAGTAAGTGAGGGATGTAGACGATCATTCCTTGATGCGTTTTGGGCTCTATTGTACCAATACTCCTGGCTAAACACAAAAAGTCCTGTTATCTGATGATTGGCATTTATTTGCTTGTCATAATTGAGCAAAGCATTTAACTGCGTCTTATACCCTGTATTTGTAAAATTTTGTATTGGAGCATTTGGTGTGATAAACCATCGGTCTGTCAGCATTTCACGCTGAAAATTATACGCCTGAGTGGGTATATTTGCCCCTCGTCTAAATTGGTTGTAATAATCAATGGTATAATCAGCACGGGCTCTTAATCCCTCGATTGGGAACCACTCTAGGTACATCGAAGGATTGATTTCCTGCCGGTTTTGGTGGTTTCTCACATTCGTATAAGCTTGTAGCGGATTGAACACGAGTGTATTTTCATTATATGCCATCTCTCCTCCGTAGTATCCCGTAACAGGATCGTAAGGGGTTATTCCGGCAACCGAAGCTCTGAGATCAGCTCCCACCCCACTCCCCTGAGTAAAACCTTCGGAACCGGCGTACTCCCAAACAGACCAGTTTCCCCCGAAGCGTGTCCCGATAACCAAATTATCCCTTAAAGAATGTTCGTAGTTAAATCTAGCGTTGTATCGTTTAAAATTGTTGTTTATTTGCAATCCCTTTTCGTCCATAATCCCGACAGAACCAAAAAAGCTAGATTTGTCATTTCCTCCCTGCACCGAAAGGTTGTGGTTCTGCAACACGCCATTTCGGACAATTATATCCCACCAATCTGTATTCGGATACCGGATAGGATCGATCATTCCCAAAGCCATCCATTGGTCTATCGTGCCATCTTTGTAGTTCAAGTTTGCGCGTTCAGTAGACGTGAGTTGAGCTATTTGATGGAGAGTTAAAGCTCTTGGATAGTCAGGTAAAAATGAATACGCATCAGTAGGGTTTGACATCGCTACATTAGACGAAAGTTCAAGTCTGGGCTTTTCTAAATTCTTTCCCGATTTCGTAGTGATCAGAATTACACCGTTGGCTGCTCTAGAACCGTAAATAGCAGCGGAGCTTGCATCCTTCAGGACAGTCACACTCTCTATATCGTTAATATTCAACCTGTTCATATCAACATCAGGCATACCGTCCACTACTATTAGTGGGCTTGCGTCGTTGACTGTTCCCATTCCTCTGATGAGTATCGACATATCGTTACTTCCCGCCATGCCGCTATTTTGACTAATAGCCAGACCGGGCAACTGTCCGCTTAAAGCTGAAGATAAGTTTGTCAAGGCTCTGCTCGTAATCCTTTCATCTATTTGAAGGGAAGAAACAGCGCCTGTCAAATTCGACTTTTTCTGAGTTCCATATCCCACGACAACCACTTCATCCAAATCGGATAGCCGATTTTCCAACATAACTTCCATTGTACCTGCAGTAGAAGCTAATTCCAAGAAGTCATACCCTAAAAGCGAAAAGCTGATTTTCTCTCCGACATTGCCTTTAAGTTCAAAACGCCCTTGGCGGTCGGTCTGGGTGGTTACACCACGAATCTGAACCGTTACGCTAGAAAGCAGCTCCCGCGTTTCGGCATCTTTAACGATGCCAACGATCTGCGTTTGGCTATAGCCATCTACTGCCAATAATGACATAATAAATAGCAGGGAAAACTTGTGTAAACTACGCATCATAACATTTTCTATTGGTTATTATTTGTAAACTTATCAATGACTTATATGTGCAAAATTCGGTTACGTAACCGCACTATATCAACAGAATTCACCGGATAGGTCGGTTACGTACACGTTATTTCATAAAATTTTATTTTCGTTAGACTTATAATTTGTTACTAATATAGTAACTTTTCAATGCTTTCCAAACATAATCTGGATAGATTTTGCAAAAAGCATCTGTACCATCACTGTTCTTTGATCCATTCCTTTTCTCTTTCCGCTGTTCTGCTGCTTAGCGATATGCTTCCAGATCCTAGGACAACATGTCATACTCCGGTTTCCAATATTGCGTTTTTTCCGTCTCAATGGCGTCTAAACCCATACAAATAGCGATTGCGGAGTCTCGTCCTGTTTCTACATTGGATACAGGCTTATTACCGTTAACTATACAATCTGCAAAATCATTGAGCGCATTTATAGTCGGCTCGACCATTTTCTCACCTGGACCCAGGTATTCAATTTCTGTTCTTTCACCTTGCGTCGCGTTTAAAATAGTCGCCCCGGTCACACCGTCGACGGTACCAAGTGTACGCTTTGTCGCTTCCGGGTATAGGTAAGCTTTGTTACGTTCAATTTCAATCGTTGCTTTGTTACCTAAGATTCTAATCTGATATCCATTGAACGCGTTGGACAAAACCGATGTATATGTTGCTTTTATGCCATGCTCATATTCATACACCGTCCTGACATTATCATGGGTCTCTCTTCCATCTTTCCAGTAGTCTATTCCTCCTAAGCCCATTACCTTAATAGGATGACTATTGGTAATATAGTTTACCGCATCGATCTGGTGAGCACATAATTCGGATAAAGGTCCGCCACAAAGGTCTTTATACATCCTCCAGTTGATAACTTTCTCTAATTTTGGGTCATTGACAGGATATCTCCAATCCGAGTTTCGATTATACTGGCATTCAAAGCTATAGGTATCCCCTATCCAGCCCTGATTGACAACGTCCTTAATTTTGTGATAGAGTTCAAAATTCCTGTACTGAAAACCTACTTGGAAAACAAACCTCGAATTTCTCACCCTTTTAACTAGATCCAACGACTGTTCTATCGTAAAGGCCATCGATTTCTCGACATATACATGTTTATCCGCCGAAAGTGCTGCTACCGCCATCGGATAATGCAGGTACAAGGGTGTCGCAATGATCACGGCATCTATATTTTTATCTGCTAACAGCTGTTCGTAGTCTGTATATGCTTTAGCCTTTGGATCGGCCTTTGCCATCGCCGCGTGCAGATTTTCAGGAATGATATCACAGCAAGCGGCGACTTTCAAACCAGAAACTTTTTCTATTGTATTTATTAATCCTAGACCTCTTTTTCCTGTACCTATTACGCCCACTTGTACAGTGTTCTCTGATGAAGTGGCTTTCCCAAACAATGCCATATCCGCGACAAATAGCCCCCCCAGCGTTAAAGCACTATTAGCAATAAATTTCCTTCTATTTATAAAATTATCTGACATCATTATTATATTGTTTTTTCGTTCTACTCTATTATTCTCAAAATACCCAGCCCCCTCAGCGTATCTTGCCCAATCTATTATATAGCGCTTGGACCTTCACGAGCCGTAAATCATTATCAATACTCAGTTCCGATATGTAAAAGGCTTTTTTATTTAATTTTAAGTAATCATTATTTAATTTTTTAATCTTCGAAATGATAACTTTTAACTCGCTTAATAATTCGGGAACTTGCGACATTACAAAATCTTCCCTGTTTACTTGATGCTCTATATATTGATACGAAACATAAAGCGCCCTTGTTTTGGCCATAAGGCGATAATGTTCAAATTCATCCTTGTTTTTCAGCGGTCGTAACTCGTCGAATACTTTTTCCACATACGTAACACTATCAAGCAATTGTTTGATTGACATATCTTCCGTCCCAAGAACGCGACCTTGTCCAATCTGATAAGGAGCAGCAAACAATGCCTTAAAGAATCGATTAGATTGTTGCTGATTAAATCCATACACCCTATTTGTATAATCTTGCACAAAAGCTTGTATATCGAGCGTCTGCGTTTCGTTCATCGCTTTCAGGTATGCTTCCAATAAGAGGTTAAAACCGGACAGTGGATAAACTCGTCGCACGGCATGTAGATCAATTATATCTGCGCCGCTTTCTTTTAGATAAGAATACACACCTGATGTTGACCAGGAAGTCATAATCATTCCTGTATAGCCGAGCGCTCTTGCCTGAGGAATAAAGTCCCGAATATTATTAAAATGCTTCTCCCATGAAGTCAAGTTGTAATTATCGGGGTTGGACCTTAGAGAGGGAGCACCCCAAATCTCAAAATCACTTTTCGTAAGTTTTTGGTGATCGCCAAACCTATTGAGATCCCAGCCATAATTCCAATCCACAAAAACAACTCCCCGAGGTAAAGACTTTAATGCTTCAGGATATTTTAACGCTATATCAGCCCACAACACAGGTATTTTTCCCATGTCCATTACAAGGTCGCACATCAATTTGACATAATCGCCATACAACCTTCCAGTACCATATTTCTCAACTTTGGCTTTGCTACTGGGACTGTGTCCCAACAGTCTTGTTTCGTCACAACCTATATGAAAATATTTAGAAGGGTGTAGTTCGGCCATTTCCGTAAACAATTCCTTAAACAATTTAATAGCCAGCTCCTCTTGCATTGGGTTAACTTGAGAATAGTCGGCATTAGATTCCCTAAGTTTAGCATAAGTAGGAAAACGTAAGATATATTCAACGTGTCCAAAGCTTTGTTGCAAGGGAATCACATCTATCCCCAAATCCGCGCAATACTTTACAAAATCTGCTATTTCTGCTTTCGTATAAGCATACCGGTTAGGAATAAGCGGATGCTTTTCGAAAGGAAAGGTCGCTTCATATTCCATAATCAATGTATTGATTCCCGACCTGCTTAGTTTCAATGCAAATGACTTTAAAGCCTCCGGCTTCATCACCTGTATCCTTAGATCCAAGTGAAATCCCCTAACTTCAAAGCCTTTTGAATCAGAGATCTTTTCGCTCTGCGCCTCCACTATATCTGTAAAAGTCAATAAGAAAACTACAAATAAGGAACAGAACATCTTGAATCTAGTCCTTGCTTTTTTTTCCATAATTCGTTTATTTAAAATAATCAATTCAAATCCATGATTTCTGCTCTCAATGAATCTCCTTTGGGGCTATTTGTCAATCTTCTGATTTTGATACGCCTGAAATAAGCTTTGTCGTGATGATCTTGTAACAGAATGTAACCGGCCGAAGCCTCACCGTAGTTTTCATATTCTTTAAACTTTGTTTGATCCACCAGTCTCCGGAATTCTTCGGATCCGCGTTCATAAACTAGTACCTTTTTTCCGTTAATCCAATGTTCGACATTTTTGCCATTTGCTATTATTCTTGCCTCGTTCCATTCTCCGGGTTCATTCAGTGTCTTATTATTTGGAGCATACAATAAATACAAAGAACCCGTGCTGGTTTCCGGACTTTTGCCATCCTTTACCGTTTCATGCTTAAAGTCATCTATTAATTGGAATTCAGGGCCATTCAATGCGGTTTTTCCTTTTACATTTTTCAATTCTGAAACAAAGTATTTTATTCCCGTATTCGCAGAATCTGCCAATTTATAATCAAGCACCAGTTCGAAATTGGCAAACTGTTCACGGGTGATAATGTCCCCTCCTTTCCTCCCTGGCAAAAGAACAAGCGTATTATTTTTAACAGCCCATCCTTCTTTTGGGAATTTATCATCCCTGATACTCCTCCATCGAATGTTCGGGTCCTTGCCGTCAAACAGCAGCTCCCAACCTTCCACTTTTTCCTTTTCAGTCAAATAATTATGTTGTAGATGCAACATACCCTGAGCAAAACGCCGCCCCAGTTCAGATGCCGACGGACTATCAAAATGTGTCCCGTCGCCTTTATGCCAAAGCCCCTCAGAAGAAACAATCGCTGTGTTGGACACCGTACCCTCAAGCTTCCCTAACTCGCTATTGACCAGCTGATAGTTATCCCGGTACCTAGCTAGCTGTCCTGCTACGAAGGGTAATTCCGGATCACCGACCAGCTTGCGTACCCTATAAATAAGTTTTTGAAGGTTGCTCAAATATACCTTTGCCGATTCTTCGTTACTATCTCCTTCTCCTTGATGCCAGAGGATTCCCTTTACAGTTCCCGTTTCCATAGCTTTTCTTATTCTCTGCTCCGCATCATCGTATGGATGCGTCTCCGTTGCGCTATCATAAGCCCCTGGCTCCCATTTTGCGATCGGTGTTCCTCCCACAGCACATGGTACTAGTCCGATGGTAGCATGAGGATTAGCTTTGGCCATAGCTATACCGAAAGCCAGCCCCGGACCGACGCCCGCGACCTTAGGTTTGTCGAAATGCACGGGGTGTCTGGCGACGATCCACTTGCCGGACTGGTCAAGCATCTTCACTCGGGAATGCTGTTGCTTTGCGTATTGCCCGGTCACTTTTCCCCTCCCGGCCATGTTAGATTGGCCCATGAGAATATAAATATGTTTTTCCTTATCCTGTTGTGCGAATGCTTGAAAAAGTAGGCAGCCGAAGAACAACTGGAAGTAAAATATAGTTACTTTTTTTTTCATCTATATAATTAGTTTTCAAATCATGTTCAGATTTTTTCTGCTTTCAGGTAATATATTCATCAACTATGTTTTACACCCGCTAATGCCCCTTTTGAAGTATCTTTCCAGCTAACAAACGTTTATACCGTATTAAAGCCTCCACATAATAATAATCCGCATAGGTCAATGGAACGTCAACTTCCGAATTCCCAGGGAAACTCCCCACGGAGTGTTGTAAAATAAATCCGCCTTTATCGCCCTTTTCCACTTTATAGGGCGATGCCGATAAACTCCTAATCATCGTTTCAGCGGCCTGTAAATACCGTTTGGATTTTTCATCATTTCCGAATGTGCTTAACTCCAGTAAAGCGGAAGCCGTAATCGCACCAGCCGAAGCGTCCCTAAATGTATTGGGAATACCGTCTGCATTAAAGTCCCAGTATGGAATCATATCCTCCGGTAAGTTCGGATGGTTCAATATGAAATCGGCAATATGCCTTGCTTGTTCGAGGTATTCCTTTTTCTCCGTATCACGGTACATCATGGTATAGCCATACAAACCCCACGCTTGTCCCCTCGCCCAGGCCGACTCATTAGCGAACCCTTGGTGGGTATGCTTATGCAAAACCTCTCCTGTTTCAGGATGATAATCGATTACATGGTACGAGCTATGATCTTCTCTAAAGTGATTTTTGAGTGTTGTATTGGCGTGCGTAATAGCGATCTCACCATACGTTGGATTTCCACTTTCCCGGCTAGCCCAGTTCAGATATTCCAGGTTCATCATATTGTCCACAATGACCGGAAACCTCCATTTACCGTGCGTTTGATCCCATGAACGAATACTTTTTACCGCCGGGTTGTATCGTTTGATCAATGATTCAGCTCCCGTAAGTAAAACAGCGTAATATTCATTGTTTCCCGTCAATCGCCATGCGTTTCCATAGCTACAATACAGTATGAAGCCCAAATCGTGCGTACGAGTACTAAATTTCTGTTCCTCTAGGATTGGCAACCGCCGCTCAGCTTCCTTCCGCAGCGCTTGATCGCCGGAAAATTCGTACAAGTACCAGAGCGTGCCGATGTAAAACCCAGCTGTCCATAATCGGTTATGTCCGTTGATCACTTTCTTAGTTTCTGGAGAAAAAGTTCTCGGCAACACTCCTTCGTCAATATTCGACTGTAAAATCTTATATTGGTCGATGGCATCTAACAGTTGCCGGTCAACAAAAGTTGGAGCTAATTTCAATGCGTTCTTGTTGACGCCACACCCGGCCAACAGGACGAAACCGGCCAACAAAAGACCGTAATATTTGAATACTGTGATTTTTATATTCATTTCATCTGTATATTTTAATTTCAAACCATCTTCACATTTTCTGCTTCTAATTCATGATGGCATTTCAGCATGTCAATAAATGCCGCGGCGATAACAATTCCTTCGTTTTTACAAAATTTTAGGATATCGTTGCCGAGCCGCGTGTTCAGGTGATTATACTTCACCGTCTTGTTGAGTTGTACGATATCAATGAGATGGAGAAGATCTGGACGGCTCTGTCCGTTGATATCCGGAGCAAGCAGCAGACAATTCGTGAATGTTGTCCCAAGGACCGAGGCCACCGAGAATGGCTTATTTGCTATAGAAGAAACAGGTTTAATTTTGCAATTACTAAAACCGATACTCCCCTGTAATAGCTTTGTATCAGATGCACGCACCTCACTTACGGTGCAATCTTCAAATAAAATGCTTGCTATATTTCCTCCAAAATCGCCCCTAAAGTACCTGCAATTTTTGAAAACGATATGCGGGAGCAACGTATGTGTACCGACCTTTCCTGTAGGCGACTCAAATATAAAATGCATATCTTGCTTGTTGCCGGAGGAGTTTATCACCTCAAGTTGTATATTTTCAAAAGTTAAATGGGCATTTGAAATCAATTCGGTGGAATCATAAACTCCTTCATTTTTTAATTTAAATCCGTTTGCATTTGGGATGGCCATCAACCGAACTCCACTCCCTCCACCCTCCACGGTGATATTTTTAAATTCGGCGAGTGCAGGAAAAAACAAACCTTCACCATGACGTAAAGAAGAATGAGCAGCCGTTCGCATAACCCAACAGGAAACTTCCTTCACAGGCATAGCTGTATAATCCACGACAAAGTCCTCAATCTTGATCATATGTGCATAGCCGATAGGATAACGATAATCAAAGTTTGCAGACATAAATGACAATATGCTCAGATCCGTCGATTGATCGGGTGCAAGCCTACAATTGCTAATATAGATACTGCCATCCCATTTCGCTCCGTAGTCATAACGAAAATTAATGAACCTGCGATCTCGGCAAACCGTATTAGTAACGATTAGCTCACCACCCCCAGTTATGGAAATTCCTTTGAATCCAATTTCAGAATCGCTAATCTGCAAATTCCAACAATGGAAATGTACGTCTACTCGATTCAATTTACACCGTTCGATCCTGAAATTCTTATTCATATTCGTACCGAACACTCCCCAATGAACCATACTACCTTCGGCTGTTACATTGCGAAAAACCACATTAAACATCCGATTACCCCCTAATCCATACGTACCTTGAGACACACTAGTTTCTTTGCTTCCACGATCTTTCTCCCAGGGGATTAACCGTACATTTTCTAACAAACAGTCGTAGACATTTGTGAAAGAATAAAACCCATTTCTCGGCATCATAGAAACATCGCGTTTTCCCGTATCTAATCCTACCCATTGATTGCGAATAATAGTTCGGCTCCGACTGATGCGAAAGCCATTCATTACATACCGCATTTTCTTAGCACCCGAATCATCGCCCGACACATAAAACGTACCCCCTTCCACAGACAAATAGCTTTCATCCGCTGGATAGGCAATAAATGTCGTGTAATTGCTAAATGCCCATGCAATATCGCCAATGATCCGCCCGTATTCCTCTACATAAAACAACTCCTCACGCATCCGGGATACCTTGCCACCATACGCTTTGCCAGCTCGATATCCAATACGATCTTTATTATCCGATACAACTACTAAACAGTTTTTATATGCCGCCATTACAGGAATCACACCCACACCCGGTTTGAATTTTTCTAAAAACTCCTGTTTTTCTCCTTCCGTTAATTCAATAGAAATCGGAGTGTGCTTACTAGTGATGTGGAAGCGCGGTGCGCTAGTATTATGTCGCTCGTTAATATGGAACTTGGTTTTCCCCCATGCCACATCCGTCTGTATGATTATACCGTCGGTTTTTTCGATCCAGAAGTCCCCCTGAAGGTTTATTACCGGTATATCCATCTTGTTGGCATACATATGAGCAGCTTTGATCTGTTCGCCATCGTCATTGACTCCATCGCCTTTTGCGCCAAACATCCTATAATTTATTGCTCCCACGTTTACTAAAACAGCCACCAGGCCGTTGTCTAACGAAATGAATTCCGGACCAATGCGTTCTACTGTGCTTTGGGCCAAGATCAAATACTCTGCCGCACCTCCATCTCCTATAGTATAATACCCTGCGGTACGCACAATACAACCACTCGTTAAAGCCCCGTCTTTTTTCATTGCCTCTATATTGGCACAAAGTTTTACAGTTTTCTGACCACTCCTCTGCGCTTCTTGTTTTTCTCTTGCCATTAGCGGAGATATCACAGCTAAACTTGCTAAACTAAACGCTGTGAGCACCTTCCTTCTACTTAATAGTTCGTCCTTGGCCATCTGTTCTTTGTTGTTTTTCTTTAACTATTCGGCTATTTACTCCTTTGACGCACTTCATACAGTCCACCAAAAAAAGCCCCTATCTCACCATACATTTCCACGGTCATTCGGTTGATTTCACCGGCTGGATAAGCTACCGTCAATTGATCTTGTTTTCCATACAGGCTGTAAACTTGGTGCACAGGGTTCATCATTTTTTTTAACGCTTGGATATCAGTATAGCGATCCAGATCGGGTGTTAAAATCAGTATAGGCTTTGGTGCAACTGCGGCAATAATTTCTCCGAAATCAATGGGGGTATTTTGCGGATTATCCGCAAATGTCCCAAGCCTCGGAATAAAACCGTGCAAATGAGAATAAGTCCTCAAAGACTCGTACTGGCTATCGGAACTCCTCCAAGGGGAAAATGCGGCCACGGTAGCGATTCCTGCCACCCTATCGTCCAGGGCAGCGGTCATTAAGGAGACACTGCCACCTATCGTATTGCCCAATAAATAAACATGATCTTCGTCTAAATAGTCGAGATCTTCTATCGCATCGATGCAACCTTTTACATCACGGATCATTTTCCCCATTTTTGACCAATTAGGGTACCGCAGGTAGAAGTTCTTCGCCTCCCATATTCGAGTTCCAAAACCATACATATCAATCGCTAGTACTGCAAAGCCACGTTTTACCAACGACTCAAAAAGCTCCTTTGTACCTCGTGACCCCGTTTTATCGTAACCCTTCACGAAACCAGTTGAATGCGCATACTGATGCGAGTAAACGATAACTGGCAACTTTCCATTCGACCTGGTTTTAAGTACCCCGTCCTCGTCTGTCGGACAATATAAAACACCTGGAACATGATCTCCTGTAGCGCTGTAGGGCCCTAGATAAATTTCTTTAGCTCCTTTAACAACGGGTACGGGATTTATTTTTTCAATCCAATCCCTTCTCGGATTATTCCAAGTTCCCACATTCGCCGCTCTGACGCTTGGGGGTTCTTCCCCCAAGATCCAGTTCAGATTCGTCAAAATCTTACGCTTGTCCTGATTAAAATCTTCGATAGTAGAGTAATTCTCTTTAAGACTTACCAGAGAAACTTGCTTTGCGTTTTCCTGATTATTGGGATGGTTTTCTTTCCATTTTTCGTAGTCATAGGTATAATATAAATTATTTGTCCACTTTAGCGGAATTCGCTTAAAATGAATATCTAAAAAATCGATTGTTTGTTCCACATCCCTTGCCGCAACAGCATGCGCTCCCATGCGGGTAAGTACACCAATATTGTCAGGAACGCCTAGAAAATCATATACTTTCTTTACCGAATAGTAATTTTGTTCATTTGACCAGGAGTTTAAGCCGGGTTCCACAAGTGAGTAGTGATAAAGCAGAGGTCTTGGGGCAATCAATGCACCCAACAAGTTTTGGTCAACGGGCAATTTGTCTTCCCGACCGGAGAAAAATTTGAGTCGCGGATGAAACCAATGCGCGTTCCAAGCAGTGACATAATCCAACGTTTCACTAGCGTATTGAGGATCCCCATACCGCCATGGAGCATCTCCGCCTGTACTTGAACTGCTCGATATTACTGCGGCGATACGTTCATCAAACGATGCCGCCCATAAAGACTGCTTACCATTACGCGAATGGCCAGTAATGGCGATTTGTTGTTTATTGACTTCCGCTCGCATCATCAAATAATCGACCACCCTTGATGCTCCCCACGCCCGACGCATCAACGCGCTAAAGTCGTATTCGGGATATAAGAACATATAGGAATCCGTGTCATCTTTACTATCAGCCCCGGCATATACGCAACCGATATACCCTCTTTTAACCGCTAACTGTGCCCAATCGCGATGATTCCACTGCGTCATGAATACAGGAAATGGACCCTCTCCATTCGGAATCAATAACTCGACGGTCATTTTTGCCTTATGCTGCGGCCCGAAACTTAGCCGGATTACCTGTACCCGGTTCCCTCCCTCCGCGAACGTATCTTTTAGTATTTCCGCCAGTACATTACCTGGCGCCGGCGGTGCATGTCCTGATATCCATTTTTGATACTCCGATTTGATCCATTCTCGCTTCTTCTCCCATTCTTTTTCCGTAGTTATTGGTACTTCTTTTCCGTCCTTGTACTGTACCAAAGGTTCCGGCAACATCGGTATGGAACGCATCTTGGAAAAATCAGGCGGCAATTCGCCAGTTCGATGTAGCCAATCTTTCCAAGTGCTGTCTTGGACCGATACTCTCCTGGTATTCGCCCTGAAACGTTGCTCAATATTGATTTTCAATATTTCATTTAGATATTGATTTTGTCGATCAAGCGTATTTTGTGCAAATGCGCTATCTGGGACAAAAAGAAATAGGAATAAAAATAAACACCAAGTGAAAATCTTCTTCTGTGAATTCATGGTTTATCAATTAATTCTGTTTGTAGGTGCGTACCATCTTTTGTTGAGGTATCAGTTAGTTCACTTATCTCCCAATTTCAGACCCGCGTGGGTAATTTTCTTATTTATAAACGTAAACTGTTCATCGATTATTCCTGTCCAAAAGGTGGTGCTATCGTCGTAGCTTCCTCTAAAGCTTTAGTGGTCAAATAATACTTCGCCAGTATGAAGGATTTTTCCCATGCGGGCAAAACACCGTCCTTCCGGTACCGTAAAAACCCGTCCAGCACTTTTGCAAAATGGTCTTCATGACTGAGGTACAGTTTTTCGGGGATGACAATCTTAAAAGCGTTTGCTACTCTTTCCGCAGTTATCCCAGGTAAACCCTTAATGGCATCCAACGCATCCACCAATTGATTTTCAAAGCCATCAGCATCGTCGTTCGGTGTGATAAAAACAGCGGCTTTACCGCTTTCGTCAGGCTTAATCTCTATCGTAAAACTATTGCCGAGAAAACGCGCATAAAACTGATCTCCTCTCCCATCCAGCGATTCGGCATGCCATCTAACATCAATTGATACGGGGATCCCTTTAAAGGTATACTCCATCTTTCCGTTACAAAAAACATCGACGTAGTCATTGCCAACAACATGTTTTTGCAATACAGATGGGAAGCCCGGCAAGCCAGTTGCACTTTGAAATTGCTCGTTAGACAGGCTCGTTTTCCATCGTTGTGAGCCTGTAAGTTTCACATCTTGATCGATGTCGATAACCGTTTCCGACGATAGCATCCATTGTACCAAATCGATGTAATGGGTCGTAACGTCGACCAATCCCTCACCCTGCTTTTCTGTGTCGAAGAACAATGCCGGACGCAGAAGTGGCTTACCGGAAACATCTTTGATAAAGTGGTGTACACTTTGGAATAAGATAGCAGGCTCACCATCCTTCGCGTTTACTAAGCCGCCAGAAAAGGCTTGATTATTCAGCAACGATTTGACAACCTGATTTTTCACATCGTATCGTTCCGTCATCATATCATAAACCAAAACCGATTCTTTTCCGCCATCATTTTTCATTAAGGCGTTCAATTTACGATAACCTGCAACATCGATGACCAATGGTTTATCGGCGAAAACGTCACGCCCACGCCGAACAGATTCTTGGATATAATCTATCTTCCGCTGATTGTCCCCAGCCAGTATCACCACATTTCCCGTCACTGGATCAAATGCTTTTTCTAAAAAATTCGCTCCGTAGTAATCGATAATTCTCCAGTGCGTAGGATCGTCTTCCCGCATATTGTATTGCGCGATCAATTGTTTATACCCCTTTACAGTGGTGCTTGAATCTGCGAAAAGATGTACGACCGAATCAATAGCTGGATGCATGTGCTTCTGCACTAAAGCCGCATGAAAATGCTGTGGGTTGATAACGGTTAATCTGGCTTTCTCTTCCCGTTTTTGGTTAGAAGGATTTTCACCGGTACATCCAACTCCGAAAAGAAAAATTATTAGCAAAGAAAAATAGCTTAATGTCCTCATTTTACAAACTCCATTTTCTGATTTTATGACCATAAACTGCGTAGTATACCAAGTATAGGTAACACGGGAACAACACCCAATACGCTTCGCGCAAGCCATACCCATCAGCAAAATAACCGTAAACCATCGGTAAAATAGCATTACCGCATAATCCCATGATCATCAGCGATGCACCCATTTTAGTAAACCTGCCCAGTCCGTCCAGTGCAAGCGGCCAGATGCCTGCCCAGGTCAGGGAATTGGAAATACCAAGCAATACAATAAACCAAATAGAGATGTCAACCGTATGTCCCAAGAAAGTAACCTCACCATTGGCATAAATAATAAGCAACGAAAGTATAACGCCCAATACAGTAACAATCCTTAATAAATTCGTTTGACTAATAAACCGGGGCGTAACGGCAATTCCCATAAAATAACCTGCAATCGCCATCGCGAGCGTATATGATGGGAATACTTTGGCTTCCACAAGAGAAATCCCCATGGATCCCGCATAGTTAATGATGGTATCAATGGATATGACCTGTGCTCCCACATGAATAAAAATAGCCACCGCCCCCAAAATCAGGTGCGGAAACTGAAAGATACTGGTTTTATGGCTGTTCGTCTCCGCAACTTCCTCACTTTCTTCATCGGTATTTATCTCCGGGAGCGGAGAATACCGGACACCGATACCGATCAATAACATGACGCAGCCTACAACAGCATACGGGACGATAACGCGTCGAATTAGTTCATCAAGTGCCGCACTCCGGTCTGCATCTGTCATTTCCGCCAAGCTATCAAACATGGCCTGATCTGTAGGGCGCAGTACCGCCGCCGCAAACAAAAGAGGCGCGAGAATTCCTGCAAATTTGTTACAGATGCCCATGATGCTGATACGTTGCGCTGCACGCTCCTTCGGTCCTAGAATCGTAATATAAGGGTTTGCAGCGGTCTGTAGAATAGCTAAACCGACACCGATGGTAAACAATCCGAGCAAAAACACCTCATATGTTCGTGTCATTGCGGCTGGAATAAATATAAACGCACCCGTCGCAAGCGCCAAAAACCCGATCATCATTCCCTTCTTGAAACCGACAGCTTTCAACAGGTACGAGGATGGGACCGACATGACAAAATAAGCGATATAGAAAGCAAACGCTACCAAATAGGATTGGAAATGCGTCAGTTCACAAGCGATTTTAAAATACGGTATCAGGATGGCATTTATCCAAGACAAGAAACCGAAAATAAAAAATAATAGAGCAATAATACCAATAGAAATCGTTGTTTCTTTTTTGGTCAAACTTGCCACCGTTTTTACAGTTGTTTCGCTCATCCCTTATTTAGATTTTGGGTTCCCAACCTTTAGCATACTCTCTTGACCAAAACTCCCGCATGGTATGCTTATCATTGCGAATGTGTCCATTAGATGGATCTATTTCCAACTGTTTACCAGAACGTAGCGCGATATTACCTAATTGCACTAAAAGCGTGCTCTGATGACCGCTCATGATATCTGAATTTAGATTTCCGCCGTTATTGATGGCCGAAAACATATTCTGTATATGAATAGCATCTAATTGCTGTGAAGGACTTGTTAAACTAGCCGTATTGACTGGCCCGCTGTCCTTTACTTCTTTGACGAGTTTACCCTTTATATCGAATACTTTATAAGAATTACCTCCATCTATCTGCAGCGAACCATTAGATCCATAAAACATAACACCGACATTAGAGCCTTCCGTTGGCATTCCGCTACAGCTCCTCCCTTCCCAGGTAATTAATTTATTCGGACCAAACTCGATACTGATCACTTGCGTATCTGGCGTCTCCCAATCATCTTGATACGCATAACGCCCGCCATTTGAACTCACCCGCGTTGGATAATCCGCCTGTAGTCCCCAGCGCGCTAAATCCACCATATGCGTACCGTTATTCAAAGCTTCTCCCGTACCCCAATGCCAGAACCAATGCCAATTATAATGGATAAGGTTATCCTGAAAATCCCTTCGGGGTGCGGGCCCCTGCCACAAATCAAAGTCAAGCCAATCAGGCACGGACACCTTCTTACCAATACCAATGGGTGGTCGATTGTTAGCGTACCAAGTTTTAGCATAGAATACGTCACCAATCGTACCGTTATGCACTTCTTGAATACCTTTAACCACATTTGGCCAAGAGCGGCGCTGGTTACCCATTTGGATAACGTTCTTGTGTTTATTGACGGCATCGATCAGCCATTCGCCTTCCTGTGGATTATGGCCGCAGGGCTTTTCCAGATATACGTGTTTTCCTGCCTGCGAAGCCAAAATAGCAGCCGGCGCATGCCAATGATCTGGTGCGGCAACAACCAGCACGTCCACGTCCTTACTTTCCAGGGACTTTCTGAAATCTGCAAAACCTGTTGGTATAGTTTGTTGATATTTTGTCAATCCGCTAATACACTTGTCAATGGCGCGGCTATCCACATCACAAACATGAATAATCTCACTATTGGGTTGCGCTGCAAAATTCTTCGCCAATGCATTTCCCCTTGCATTGACCCCCATCATCGATATGCGCAGTTTATTATTTGCGCCTATAATGTTATTATAGCTCTTTGCGCTAAACGCGGGCAATACACCTCCTACGCTAATTGCTGCTGAAGCAATCAACGACTTTTTTATAAAATCCCTTCTTGAATTACTCTCCATAATAAACTGAAATTTAATTGATAACATGATTTAAGTCGATCGAACGACCGTTAGCAGACTTACTGACGTCAGCAGCTTCGATAAATGCACAAATTTCTAGAGTTTCCTTGCTGTCAAAAGGTACAACCTTCGTGTCAAAAAATTCAACGATTTTCTCCAATAACGAACCGTATCCTTTGTACGCGCCCAACGCTATAGTAGCCTTCTCACAATACACCGTACCTCCATAAGCGCTTTTACCTTGCCTAGTACCCCGAACTACGCCAATACGGTTATCGTCCCATACACCCACGATGATATCGGCACCCTCCGTATGCGTTCTTGAAACCATCTTACACCCCACGCCCATCGCGGCGAAAAGCATTTCCACACCATGAATGCCATACCAGAAAAAATCCGGATGACTAGGATCTAACGCTGCGGGGCTATACACATCTGCTCCGAGTACTTTACCATATTTACCGTCAATAATATCCTGCATTCCATCAATGTACCGAAGAGAAGAAGATGAAAAGAACGGCGTATTATATTGCTGGGAAAGTGCAAATATTTTTTGAGCATCGGCATAAGATGCAGCTAACGGTTTATCAATGAAAAGTACTTTCTTGGCTTTAAACACCTCTTCCGCCTGCTCAAGATGAAGGCGTCCATCGTTCGTTTCCAATAGCACAAAATCCACCTGCTTCAACAGTTCTTCGATAGAGTTGGTAATCTTGACGCCATACTGCTGTATGTCTTTCGTAAATTTTGGTATACGATCCGTAGCCGACGGAATGGTCTTTGTTCCGTATGGATATGCAGCCACCACCTTATATCCTCGATATCCTCCAGGGTTTTCATTAATGGACTTTGTAAAAGCTACCGAATGGGAAGTATCCAATCCAATAATGCCTATGCGTTTCCCATTTTGAGCGGCGATAGGTAATGTAAAAGCAGACGCTTTGTTCGCAGCTAGCCCCAACATTGCCAGGGAACTAGCGCCGATAAAATCTCTTCTAGTAAAGTTTTTCATGTTAACGGTTTATCTTGTTACTTTATAAAAATAAATAATTGTGTACGTTACCGAAAATATTTTAAATAAAAATATATGGATACAACAACCTTGTTACTCAATGTGTCGTTCATATACGATTTTTCCTTTCACCATAGTATATTGAACCTGGATATTAGCATCGAAGACGACGAGATCCGCATCTTTACCGACGGCAATAGAGCCTTTCTCTTCTTCTACTTTCATTACCCTTGCCGGATTCAGGGAGATCATCCGGATGATCTCGGTCAGCGGAATATTTCCCAACTTTAACATCGTCCTGACCAATCTATCCGCAGTCGCCACACTTCCCGCAAACGCTGTCCGGTCCTTTAGCTTTGCAACACCGTCTTCTACAAGCACCTCCATTCCATCATCACGGCTTCCAAGTATCGAAAGCGTATCGTCGGTACCCGCTGCTCGCATCGCATCCGTTATCAACACCATCCTTTCTGGCCCTTTTATTTTGTAGATCAATTCCAATAAAGGATTAGGAAGATGCACGCCATCCGCAATAAGTTCGACATCGAAGCCATCAATCAAATATCCTGCTTCAACAACCCCTGCATACCGGAAAGCGTGCCGTCTTGTTACCCCGGACATGGCCGAGTAAAAATGCGTCATTAGCTTATAGCCCACTTGATACGCTTTTTCAACATCTTCGTAAATGGCATCGGTGTGAGCGATTGCAGCAATAATATTATTCGCGACCAGATGCTCTCCAAATGCCAAAGCACCCTCTAATTCTGGGGCGGCACTCCAACGCACAATACTTTTATACCTATCTATTAGCGATTTATATTCTTTTGGATCAGGATTTCGTATATATCTTGGATCTTGCGCACCGCGTTGGCTCATCGCAAAATAGGGCCCTTCTAAGTGGATACCCAAGAAGTCCGCTCCATCATTATCATATTGCTTTACGCTTTCGTAACTCTGTAACGTCTCTTCTAATCGCTCCGCCGTAGTCGTCAATGTCGTCGGGACAAGAGATGTCGTTCCAAATCGGCAATGGGTTTTCGCTATTTGGGTAAAGGCTTCCTCTGTCCCATCCATAAAATCGTGTCCGCCTCCCCCGTGAACATGAATATCAATAAAACCTGGAGACACGTATTGGTCCCTTACATCAATCAATGTATGTCCTTTATAATTATCGACATATGAAAACTCATTAGCTGGAATAACGGCCTTTATCTTGCCATGCTCTACCAGCACGGCACCTGGTATTATGGTGTCATTTAGGATTACTTTTGCATTGTAAAACAACGTCGGTTTCGCCATTTTTAGGTTTATTTTATTTTTGTGTACGTACACGAAGATACAAACTTTTTTTATTTACCAAAACCTCACAAAGAAAAAATACCTTTTTTTCACTTCTTTTCCTGATAAGAGTCTACCAGGAGATAGGCGCGACAATGAATCGTGCCGAGACACGACATGTAAAAATAATTAGCTATGTTTGCTCACATGACGATAATAGAGGAACTGAAGAGCGAACTTTTAGGAAAATCTTTTCCCGAGCGGGTAGAGATTTCACAGGAGCAAGTCGTAGTAGATGTGGACACCTTCCTTAAGATACAGTTTATCGAAGTAGAAGCTTGGAAAAAAGATTTAGAAAAATGTCCAGCTTATTTACGGCTAACCAAATTCCGGGAAGCAGTAAGATTATACAAATAACGAGGGATTGATGTTTTGCTCTATTGTACTAATTGAACCGAAAGTTCGTTAAGTAATACTTTAGCATCATTGAGGTCTTGATTCCACGTCTCGTTACGCTTCGTAATCTTTAGTTTCTGAATGGCCGTTTCCAACCGACCGAGGTTCGCTTGGTCACCCTTCTCCCCTAACGCTTGTTTCACCATCTGAATCTTCGCATAATCCTGGAGCCCCTCCAACAAGCGTTCATAACGAATAGAGCTTCTAGCGTTCGGATATACAATATAGGTATCACCAGCCGGCCACGTACGAAAGCGCGAATCCAACAATGGATTTTCCACCCAAGAATTGAATGCCCAACGCAACATACCATCAAAATTCGCCGCCTCAGTGTACCATGCTAGAAGGGTAGATTCAGCGGGGTCAGAAAACGTAAACTGATTAGGAAACCCATCGCTACAGCAGACGTAAAATGTGGTGTTTAACCCACGAGATTGACGATCCTTAAGGTCCTCCGCAGAGAAGGGGTGCCCCAAAGCAATACTAATATCCTCACTATTTGGATAGCGTTGATAAGTTTTCTGATTATCCGCATAAGAAACACCCAATTCCGGAGAAACAGTTTGTAATAGCGCCAAAGCCCCATCGACCTCTTCTCTTGTGCGTTCATCAATAGCGATATTCGTTATGTCTAGCCATCCCTTCTCTCGAAGGTGCTGTACGAAATCTTTTAGAAACGGGGTCCATAACTCTTCAAATACAGGCGTACCAGGTTTGGCCTTCACATTTACGAATTCCCCGCCTACCTCATTTTGATAATGAATTTCATTATTCCAAGGAATGATCGAATAGCAATTTATCATCTTGTTAATCCCAAGATCGAGCATAAACTGCACCCATTTATCAAACACACTATAATCATACTTCCAAGAACCATCCTTTTGTTTTATCCAAATAATCATATCCGCATAGGCATCGAATGTCTGTACATTCCAGGGATCCTTATTAAGGGTCGCCGTGATTACTTTTTGCCCTACGTCAGCTAACATCTGCATTTGTGGTTTCAACGCTTTAAAATGTTCGTCAGACCACATTTCCAGATCTTCTACGCGTGCCACTGCAGCGGGATGTTGCCACTGGTCTAAATGATAGGTCCATTCTGACGGCTTTGGCAAAACCTGATCAATTACGTTCAAAGAAACGTCCAGTTCCTGCGCCTTTACGCCAGCAGCTTTCACATGCACTTTCGCCGTATAATTTCCCGGCTTCGCATCTTCAGGAATACGTAATGTTACCCAAACGGGCCTTACTTTCTTTGCTTCGAGATCGAAAGAAGTCATATCGTCCAGCATATCAGGAGACAGAGACGCCGCAAAATCTTCTGGTTTGCGATGACCGCATCCTCCAGCGAACTCATCGGTCATCACATAACGAACAAAATGCGTGGAAGCCATATCAACCGGTAAATGTTCTCCATTTTCTCCCGTAAACTCCGATACTTCTACCTGCGCATCCACGATCTCCGTATTCGTCCACAATAACACTTGCGCCGAGATACGCTCTCCTCTCCATCCTGTCATGGATTCCTGTTTCTTGACAGAAAAATCTGGAGCTACCGACTTCGGAAATCGCTTATCAATCGTCACAAAAGACGCATGTAACCCATTCCCCACATTAGACCAGTCAGACAATGTATCGGCAGTTGGGTCAGGCAATTCTTCAAAATTGACCAATTCGAATGGCGTATTCCGCTCTCGCCGCTGTTGCTTTTGAGCGCATGCAGAAACCATCGCTAGCAAGATTGTGCTGCACAAAACACCTGTCAATTTTCTTCTATTTAAATTCATCATAAAAAGATTATAATTTAAACTTAGCGAAATCGACAAGTATATGCAAACCGTATTGAAACACAATCGATTGTTTAAAATCAGTACTATCCTCCATGTAAAATATTCGAAGACGAGGTTGCTTCGTTTTCGCCGGAAAAAGAAGATAAAAAAACCTTATCTTTGCAGCATGATTAATGTATCGAATTTATCGCTTCGTTTTGGGAAGCGCGTGCTGTTTGAAGATGTAAATTTGAAGTTTACACCGGGAAACTGTTATGGAATCATCGGTGCCAATGGCGCTGGAAAATCGACATTCCTTAAAATCATATCCGGCGAGGTTGATCCTACAACGGGTTCTGTGGCTTTTACACCGGGCGAACGTATGTCCGTGTTAAAACAAAATCACTACGAGTTTGACGAATTTACCGTTCTCGAAACCGTCATGATGGGCAACCAGGAACTCTACAAGATAATGAAAGAGAAAGATGCCATCTATATGAAGGAGGACTTTAGCGATGCCGACGGTGAACGTGCCGGTGAACTAGAAAGCCTTTTTGCGGAAATGGACGGGTGGAATGCGGAGAACAACGCCGCTACCCTATTAAGCAACTTGGGAATCAAAGAAGGACTCCATTATAAATTAGTCAAGGAACTAGATGGTAACGAAAAAGTACGAGTGCTTTTGGCACAGGCGCTATTCGGTAATCCAGACATCCTGATTCTCGATGAGCCCACCAATGATCTGGATATTAACACAATCGCTTGGTTAGAAGATTTTTTGGCAGGGTATGAAGCGATCGTTTTGGTTGTTTCACACGACCGTCACTTTTTAGATCATGTCTGTACGCATATCGTGGACATCGATTTTGGCAAGATGAACATTTATACCGGTAACTATAGTTTCTGGTACGAATCCTCTCAGCTGGCGTTGAAACAACGCACAGATCAAAACAAAAAGATGGAAGATAAAGTTAAGGAGTTACAGGAGTTTATCCGTCGCTTCTCTGCAAATGCTTCTAAATCTAAACAGGCGACTTCCCGGAAAAAAGCGCTGGAGAAGCTTAATGTGGAGGATATCAAACCTTCTAACCGGAAGTATCCCGCCATTATGTTCAACCAGATGGACCGTGAACCGGGTGACCAAATATTGCATGTAGAGGGTCTAAGTAAAAGCGTCAACGGCGAAGTTTACTTTAAAGACGTTACATTCATGATCAATAAAGGCGACAAAATCGCGCTATTATCCGAAAACTCACTGGTAACCAGTGCATTTTATGAAATATTAGCCGGTCGCGACAAAGATTTTGGAGGAGAATTTAAGTGGGGGGTCACCATCACGCCGACCGATATGCCTATCGAAAACGCCGAATACTTTGAAGGTCGTGATGAGAATCTTGTCGATTGGCTTCGCAATTACACCTCAAAACCGGAAGCAGACGAACAGTTTATTCGTGGGTTCTTAGGTAAAATGTTGTTCTCCGGCGAAGAGGTTTTGAAAAAGGTATCTGTATTGTCGGGTGGTGAAAAGATGCGCTGCATGTTCTCAAAAATGATGCTTCAAGGCGCAAATTTCTTACTATTCGACGAGCCTACAAATCACCTTGATTTGGAATCTATTACCGCATTAAACAACGGAATGTTAGACTTCAGGGGTTCCATGTTGTTTACCTCGCGTGACCACGAGTTAACGCAAACCGTCGCAAACCGCATCATTGAACTTACCCCCAATGGAGTCATAGACAAATTAATGTCTTACGATGAATACATTAACTCCGATGTTGTCAAAGCGCAACGCGAAGAGCTATACGGTAAAACGACCGTATAAGCGTAACTTCAGCATATAAAAATAAGGGGGAATGTACATTTCCCCTTATTTTTTATTACTTTGGCTTTCTAAATTTATAAAAAGAGACCATGAAACCAACCACATTTTACTCGCTGGTGATGTTAGCGGGAATTGCTTTTTTATCTTGTTCGTCTGGAACAACTTCTTCAACGACGCAAGTAGAAGATACTTTGCAGGATACTGTCGGTTACCCTGAAGAACATTTAAACTGGAAATTAGGGGCCCAAGCGTACACCTTTAAATTGTTCACCTTTGCCGAAGCATTAGATAAGATCGATAGTGCTGATTTGCGGTTTGTAGAAGCTTTTCCAGGGCAGATTATCGGCGCGGGGAACGAGGAGAAGTTTAACTATACCCTCTCGAAAGAAGGACGAGACCTCGTCCGTAAGCTCCTGACTGACCGTAATATTACACTACACGCCTTTGGCGTAGTTAATGGCAAAGACGCCGCCGAATGGGATCAGATTTTTGCTTTTGCCCAAGATATGGGTGTCAGCGTTATCAATTGTGAGCCAAAAGAAGAACACTTGGATATTATATCTGCCCTGTGCGACAAATACGATATCCGTGCTGCCATTCATAACCATCCAGAACCCACAACCTATTGGAAACCCGAAGTCGTTTTGGCAGCATTGCAAGGAAGAAGTCCGAAAATGGGTGTAGCAGCTGATGTTGGACACTGGATGCGTTCGGGGCTAGATCCTGTAGAAAGTCTAAAGAAATTAAACGGCAAGATTATTCACGCGCACTTTAAAGATTTAAATGCATTCGGCGATAAAAAAGCACATGATGTACATTGGGGAACAGGTAAGCTTCCGATTAACGAAGTTATCGACGAACTGAAAAATCAGAACTTTGATGGGATGCTATCTGCAGAGTACGAATATAACTGGGAAAACAACCAACCCGATGTCGCCGAGAGCGTACGTAATCTCCGCAAACTTCTATCTGCGTCGGCTAATTGATCCAGTTCTTATAAAAATTTTCTAGCGGTGGTTGACTTAAATCGATAAGATAACCGTTGACCACCGCATATTTTAATGTTGCACCATCCCCTAGAAAAAAGTTACTGGTCCCTGTCAGAACGATTCTAGGTGTTGGAAGAATTTCAGTACCAGCAGCAATAACCAACGGAAGATTATGCAAACGATCTTGCCCCCGCGACATCACCCGAACCGCAATATATCCATCTTTTAATAGCTCCCACGCACTACTATTACTAATATCATCAACCGTCTGGAAAACCTTCGGATAGACTTTGCCCTGCACAAATTTCAATCCCCCGGCATCCAACTCATCGTACCCATACGTACCTTCTAAATCACCTATATCTTCTATCCAACCGCGTACACAATAATCTCGCTCTACAGTCAGTTCCGCTCGCCGGATAGCAATGTCTGTCTTAAGAGGTACACTATCCGTTCCCAAGTCGACCTGTCGGATAACCACGTCGTGTAACTGAGACGCATTAAAAGGAATCTTATCGTATGCCTTATAGTCGTATTTCTTATATGAACCCTGTGCGATTTCCAGCAAAGCGTTCAAAATGATAGCAAAATTAAACCGCCTTATCTCCTGTTTTTCAGGGTCACCTTTCAAACCGCCCGACTCTATCAGCACCGTACTAGCTCCCCATGCTTGGAAATTGTCACCAAAGCCACGTGGCGAATACGTATCGTCATACTTTGCCACCGCATCGGGAATATATTGCTGCAACAGGTTATTCATTCCCACAATGAGCTGCATCGCACCTTTACGAACATCATTCACTTCCCTGTCCGCATTATATGCCGGAGCCAGCATTGCTATCGTTACCGGATTTTTGGTTCCAGGCACGTTGTAATATATGCTCTGGTCGTGTAAGTTAAAGCCATAATTTGGCTTAATTTCCTCCGCCATCCGTCGCAGCAATTTCGCTTCCACCGTGTGATTGGCACGCGCATCTCGATTCAAATCGACATATTGCGCATTCCGCCGTATAAAACGTTCGGCACCATCGGGGTTCAGCATCGGAATAAAATGAATAGTCAGGTTATCCTTAAGAGCGATTCGAATGGAATCAAAACCATCATTTCCACCCTCCAAGAAATTGAAAATATCAAATAGAGCCATCGTAGCCGTCGGTTCATCACCGTGCATCTGCGACCATAACATCACTTTCTTATCCCCGTTACCGTATCGCAGTTTATATATTGCTCGGCTTTCCACCGATTTGCCTATCTCCGCAACCTGCAGAACATCTTTTTCTTCCCGTACTTTCACCAGGTCCACGATATCTTGGTGCTTAAACCGTCTATTCGTTAAAGCTACCTCCCGATATGTTTTGTGTAAGCTATTGTAAGCACTTGTATCCAAAGTCATCGCATCCGCATAACTATTTGATTCGCCCGTGATCGTTGTTTGATTACAAGACTGAAGACTTGTAACAACACATAAGAAAAAAAAGATTCTTTTCATATACAGTCGCGTTCCTACCGGTTAAACAATAACCGGTGCCCTGTGCCTACTTCAATAATCTTGCCATCTGTATACGCTACATTTCCAGAAACCAACGTGTGGACGATTGTAGACGAAAACGTATATCCCTCAAAAGGTGACCAACCACATTTTGACAAGATGTTGTCTTTAGAAACCATGTATGGCCTATCCAGATCTACCAGTACTAAATCGGCCCAATAACCCTCTCGAACGAACCCCCTGCTTTCTATCTGAAACAGCTCTGCGGTATTGTGTGCCGTTTTTTGTACAACTTGTTCCACTGTCATCTTGCCTTGTTTTACCAAGTCCAGCAACGCTTGCAGCGCATGTTGTACCAAGGGACCACCAGACGGCGCTTGTGCATAAGGCTTTGATTTTTCTTCCAATGTATGAGGGGCATGATCCGTCGCAATCACATCAATATGTCCGTCCAACACCGCCTGAAAAACCCCTTCCTTATCGGCAACCGTCTTCACCGCAGGGTTCCATTTAATAAAGTTACCTTTTTCTTCGTAATCCGCGTCGGAAAACCAAAGGTGATGCACACATGCTTCCGCCGTAATTTTCTTCTCCTTCAAGGGGATAGAACTGACGAAGAGTGCGGTCTCCGCAGCAGTTGAAATATGTAATATATGAAGACGAGTATTATGCTTTTTGGCAAGTTCCACCGCTTTCGAAGAAGAAAGATAACAAGCCTCGGCTGTCCGGATAAGCGGATGCATAAAAGGTTGCAGCTTCTCCTCACCATATTTATCCTTAAAGGCTTGAAGATTGCGCTGCACGGTCGCTTCGTCTTCGCAATGTACTGCTATCAGCGTTGGTGCTTCAGCAAAAATCTTCTCTAACGTTGTTTCATTATCCACCAACATATTTCCCGTAGACGAGCCCATAAAAATCTTGATACCACAAACATCACGTGGGTTTGTTTTTAACACCTCGTCTAGGTTATCATTGGCGGCTCCCATGAAAAAAGAATAGTTTGCCAATGATTTTTCGGCAGCAATATCGTACTTGTCCTGCAACAATTTTTGCGTCAACGTATTGGGAACCGTATTCGGCATTTCCATAAACGAGGTAGTGCCTCCGGCAACCGCTGCACGGCTTTCATGCCAAATGTCGGCTTTATAGGTCAAACCGGGTTCGCGAAAATGTACTTGATCATCGATCAACCCCGGAAGCAAATGCAAACCCCGCGCATCGATCGTTTGATCAGCAGAATGGTTGATTTCCTCAGCAATCATTTCGATTCGTCCATTACTGATATATACATCGCTTAAAAAAGTTTTTCCCTCGTTGACAATTTGTGCTGATTTTATAAGAATTGATGACATGTCTTAGTTTATGAATTATGCGTTATAAATTATGAGTTCCTGTTCAAACTACCTATCCACTTCTCCCAGTACGATATCAATGGAGCCGAGGATGGCAATCAGATCCGCTATAAGCTGCCCTTTACCTAATTCGGACAATACAGAAAGGTTATTGAAACTAGGTCCTCGAGCTTTTACCCGTCGCGGCACGTCTGTTTTTTCCTGCGTCACAAAATGAAAACCTAATTCTCCTTTCGGGTTTTCCGCACGAATGTAATATTCCTGCGCTTTCAAGTTCACTTTTTTAGGGACTAATCCACGAGGATCGAAATCCGGTGTCCTTTTAAAATCGAGCTGAAGTCTTTGCAAACATTGTTCTATGATCTTAATAGACTCTTTCACTTCATCGACACGCACCTTATACCGATCCCAGCAATCTCCAAGCTTTCCCATCTCCCCCTTACCAATCGGAATCTCAAAATCCAGTTCGGGGTAAACACTATAGCCATCCACTCTTCGTAAATCCCACTTAATGCCCGATGCACGTAACATCGGTCCGCTACATCCATAATTGATAGCAACATCCGCAGGCAACGCTCCAATATTCGCTGTACGCGAAATAAATATCTGATTATTCGAAAGCAAATCATCCAGCTCCACCAGCTTAGGTTTAAAATAGTCTACAAATTCTTGACAACGGCTTTCAAACCCCACTGGTAGATCATAAAACAAACCGCCTACCCAAATATAATTATAAAGCATACGCGATCCCGAAGCCCATTCCAACATATTCATAATGTGTTCACGATCGCGAAAACACCACATAAACGGCGTGAAAGCACCAATATCGATTCCGTAAGTGCCAATAGCAATCAAGTGCGAAGCAATACGATTAAGCTCACAAACTAGCACCCGTATATATTCCACGCGTTTAGGCAATTTGTTTTCTATTTTGAGCATACGTTCTACCCCCATAACAAAAGCGTGGCTGTTGTTCATGGACGACAAGTAATCCAATCTATCCGTAAAAGGTATTGTCTTCCCATAATTCATTGATTCCGCATGCTTATCAAAACAGCGATGAAGATAACCCAAGTGCGGGATGACCTCCCTAACAACCTCTCCATCCGTGATAAGCTCCAAACGGAGCACACCGTGTGTAGAGGGATGTTGTGGCCCCATGTTGATGACCATCTCTTGCGGCGTAATCGCTGCGATCTTCTTCTTATAATTATCTAATCCTTCGGTATAAGGCGTCATCTTTGTTTATTTAATGGCTATTCCATGATAAGTCTCCGCATCTTCATAATCCTTGCGCAAGGGATATCCTTGCCAATCGTCAGGTAATAAGATGCGTCTTAGATCCGGATGTCCTGTGAAAAATATCCCCATCAAATCGAATGCCTCCCGTTCATGCCAATCAGCTGTACGCCAAACGGCCGCAACCGAAGGCACCTCGGGCAAACTATCCAGTCGGCGGTCATTCTCTATTTCCACTTTCAATATAAGTTGTGTTTGATACGGAATGGAAGCCAAGTGATACACTACGGCAAATCGGTTATCAGGATGATAATCTACGGCAGATATATTCGAAAGGAAATCAAAATAACATCCTTCGGTATCCCGCAAATAAAAGGCGATTTTAACCAAATGGTCGGCAGCGACAACCAATGTAGGCTGTAAATGTTCCTCTTCCATACGAACAACAGCCTGCTCGCCAATATGAGCGATTATTAAATCTTTTATTCTAGATATCATTATTATGGCGCTAATCGTTGTATAATCCAATCCTCCTGTTGAAAAACGTACTCAATGCGATCGTGTAAACGATTACTTCTACCCTGCCAAAATTCCATTCGCACAGGATGGACCACGTAACCTCCCCAAAAGGCAGGTCGCTCTATATCCGTTTTTTCAGCGAACTCCGCCGTCAATTCTTCTACACGCGTTTCTAACACCCTTCTATCGGTAATGACCTGGCTCTGCGGCGATGCTATCGCTCCTATACGACTCCCTTTAGGACGAGAGGCAAAATATTCATCCGAATCCTCCGAAAGCAGTTTCTCCGCCCATCCCTCCACACGCACTTGCCTTTGCAGTTCAGGCCAAAAAAACAGCAGGCTGACTTTCTTTTCTTTCGCTATTGCCCGTCCCTTTTTACTATGATAATTCGTAAAAAAGCTAAATCCAGTAGGTTTTATATCTTTTAAAAGAACAACCCTCGACGAAGGGAAGCCATCCTCTCCGACCGTCGCCAATACCATCGCATTTGGTTCCACCACCTCAGCATGACGTGCTTCGTCAAACCAACGCTGAAACTGTTCAATTGGGTTGGACAATACGTCTCCCTCGTTCAATTTATATTTACAATAATCTTCCCGTATAGCTGCAATATCTTTATGGATAATGGACATGGGTTAAGTCTGTTTGATGCAAACACAAACTTAATCAAAAGCGGCGGGATTCGTAATATCTATTATCTTTTTTTACCTCCATCTCCCTATGTTGTTTGAGAGAGAACATCCAATGTATAACGTTATAAATTGTATTCTTTATAAAAATACCGTATATTGAGTCAGGTTTTAGACGAAAAGTTCTTATTATGTTCAATACGCACACACCTCAAAAAGGAAGTTTATTGCTTTCCGAACCGTTTATGCTCGACAACAACTTCGAAAGATCCGTTATATTATTATGCGAACACGATGCTATTGACGGAACCATGGGCGTTATCGTTAATAATCGTTCTTCGCTGTTGTTATCAGATGTCGTACCAGCTATAGAAAACCCACGCTTTCCCTTGTATATCGGTGGACCAGTTGGCGTGGAAGCCCTATTTTTTCTTCACAAGGCGCCTGAAAAGATTGAAGGTGGAGTTGAGCTGGTCGATGATATATACTTTGGTGGAAACTTCGAGCAGATACAGCTTCTAGTCAACGATCATCTACTCCAGCCAGATGAAATTAAATTTATTCTCGGCTACGCCGGATGGATTCCCGGGCAATTGGACGAGGAAATCGAGCAAAACTGTTGGGCAGTACACAATAAATTTCCAACCGATCTACTCCTGCTACAAGACGGAGAAAATCTATGGAAACAGGCGCTTATCAGTCTTGGACCGAAATATGCGCATGTGGCCAATTTCCCGAAAAGCCCTGATCTGAATTGATTTATTTTTAATCTTTCCTGTTTTTTCACTTTTGGCAAACGTTGTCATGACGACACCGTTATACTTATGTAGTAATCAATCGTTGCATACAAAAGACGGAAGTAGTTATGACAGAAGAATTAGTTCGCCTCTCTCAAACATTGCCTATCTGGCTCTGGAATATCAGTCTGATTTTATTTGCTATTCTAACAGGGATTCTTATAAAAATGATACTCGTGCCGCTCGTACGTCGAGAGGCTATCGCACAAGCGTCCTATTCCCTGTTCCGATCCTTTATCCGCCATTTTAACAAGATACTGAGCGTTTTTATTCCGCTTATTGTTTTTAGCAGCCTCCTGCCTTTTACCCGTTTCAATACGTTAACGCTCTCGGTTGTTAGCAAAACTGTCGAGATACTTCTAATTGGCTGCTTTGCAATTCTGTTAATTCGAACCGTCAGGGTGTTCGAGGACTATCTATACCATCGATTTGACGTGAACAAGGACAATAATCTGCGAGAACGAAAAATTAGGACCCAGATCGTGTTTATCCGTAAATTGATCATTACCATTATCGTCATCGTGTCTACTGCAATTATCCTCCTCAGCTTTGAGAGCATGCAAAAAATTGGCGCCGGCTTACTTACCGGAGTTGGAGTCGGCGGCATTATTATCGGTTTCGCTGCCCAGAAGTCGCTTGGGAACCTATTAGCTGGTTTTCAAATCGCGTTCACCCAACCGCTTCGCATGGACGACGTCGTGATTGTAGAAGGAGAATGGGGGCGCGTAGAAGAAATCAATTTGACTTATGTCGTCGTTAATATTTGGGACAAACGCCGCCTTGTACTCCCGATTAACTATTTTATAGAAAAACCCTTCCAGAATTGGACAAGAACTACCGCTGAAATACTCGGCACCGTTTTTATCTATACCGATTTCACCATACCAATACAACAATTGCGGGATAAACTAACAGCGCTATTAACAGGTCACCCCCTATGGGATGGTAAAGTAAATGTCCTTCAAGTGACCGACTTTAAGGAGCGAACCATGGAAATACGCTGTTTGATGAGCTGTAGAAACTCCGGCGATGCTTTCGATCTACGCTGCTATGTGCGGGAGCAGATGATTCAGTACGTTCAAAGCAATTTCCCCGAAAGTCTCGCGAAGATACGTATTACGTATAATGAAGGTACATCAGCCCCAGGCAGCACAGAATAGTGATTATGCACGTTCAATGACTACACAGCCATAAAACCGCTCGAATTGATCCTTACTCATCAATTGTCTCATCAATGGGCGGGTCACCAAGCACCGTGTCCCCCCTAACAGATCTCAAATAACCCTGAAAAGCAATTTCGAGGGCATGATAAATAAGATTAGCGTGGTCATCGCTCGTGCCATAGGTGCCTAGTACGACTTTGTCTTCATCGGTTTTTCCGACAATAGCCATCACGCACTTATCACCATCCGGGAAAAAGAGACCGACGCCGACCGGCTCATCGCCGTAATTAACCAGCCACGTTTCTTCGACCTGGTCCTCAACAGCTTTGGGAACGGCGGACTCCTTTTTTAACTGTTCTAGCTTTATATTGTCAAAATCAAGAATATTCATAATGATATATATCTATTAAACAAACGTTTATAGATACCTTTTGTTTTCAACGCGATTTACGCTTATCCTTTTTTACAGGTTATAAAATAGAAAGGAAAGGCTTCCTGGACTTCAGTAACACTTAACAAACCTACGTTTCCGAACTCTTCTTGTATCGTTTCCGCGTCGTAAAAGAACATTTTGACGCCGCCGAACATTTCGAATCGGTCTTTCCCAATCTCCGTTCCATGTCCGTAAGTTCGTGCTGCTTTTGTAATCGTCGTAAAAACCATCAGTCCGCCCTGCGTTAATTGGTTATAGCAATCGTGAATCAATTTTTTTCTATCCTTTTGGTCCAAGAGATGGATTAGCGCATAACAAAAAATCCCATCGTATTTTTTATCGTTGAATGGCATATCCGTTGCGGATCCGTGGTGGATAGGTATCGTATCCCCATAGTTCTTCTTGCCTAGTTCTATAGCGGTTTTTGATATTTCAATCCCCTCTACATCCATACCACTGTGCCTAAATACTTGTGCATTGCGGCCGTATCCGGCACCAGGAACGAGTACATTCTTTACCAATTTTTCTTTAAAAAGATCGCTTGCCAACACGGCCGATCTAGCCGGTTCAAGTCCCCACATTTCTTGTTTATCCAGAAAACTATTCTCCCAAAATTCTGTCATTTCGTTTTTTTTGCTTCCCAAATGTACTAAGAACAGTTACTATCTACGTCACGTAAGCGACATTTCCTAAAATTTGAAACTATACCTTACACCAGCTGTTCTATGGGTAATAAGTAAATAGAAAAGATATGAATACGAACGAACACAAGGAAAAACCACAAACAGACCGCGAGCGCGGCGTTGCAGAAAACGAAAAAGCAAATTACAGCAACTTTCCCCAGGAAGAATCGAAGGACGAGGACGAAAAAGACAATATCAAAGAGACCGATCAGTTGGATGAACGTGACAAAGAAGGTGGTGATATTGCCGGAAACGCCGCGGGCAATGTCCCTGCCGACGAAGAGGAGGACTAGCGCTGCAGCACCGTCACATTCCGCCCTCCTCCGGTCCGGTAACAGGTCTGGGGGGCGCATGTTTTTCTTGCCTCGTTTCAGTAAAAAACGCAGCGCCTAAAATAATCAGTCCCATGACGATATGAAAGAGATGAGTCTCTTCGCTAAACCCAAACAGAAAAGGCGCCGCGATAAGAAAGGCCCCTAGTACACCATCCATCGCCAAATGTACCTTCATCGGTATTATACGTACGATGCCGCCCTCGCTGGCTGTAAGTACAGTCAGTAAGGCAATAAGCCCACCGCCAGCCAAGCTTGTAATTCGTGCGGCTTCTACCTCATGAAAAGTTGATAACCAAGGACCCGCTAGGAGCACGACGCTCCATATATAGTCCATAAATGCGTGCCAGTGTGTTGGAATTAATTTTCTCATCATCTTTTTGATTTAAGTAGCTTCTCCTTTGCGCTCCCAATGATCTTTAATGAGGTTTCCGCTTTCATCGAATTTTAATCGTCGACTATAACGATCACCCATGATATGACCATTCGCATCTTTCTTACCTATAAACAGTAAGACGGGCCTCCCAGCTTCGTCGGTTTTGAACATCAAATTATTCCGTCCCACCGTACGCTCGACCATTGTTAAGGGCTCATATTCCTTATTTACGATCTTTAAAACTGGTTCCTTTAATGACATAGCTTTTATCTTATTACCATAAGCCTACTTCCCTATTCGGCTTTTAATAAGTAGACAAACAGCGCCCTAAATGGTTGGCCGCAACGCAAAAAACGCGTAGTTATTACCTACTTTCCATCCGTCATTCTTCGGCACACCTGATTTATACGGGTCAAGCGTAAAAAACACCTACTTTTCTTCCGAGTCGGTCTATGCTGGCACCTCCACACGTTCCTGTTTAAACTGTTCGACGATACACTGTCGATGCTTCGTACCCCAATCCGCCAAACCGTGGATTACCGGAAGTAAATCCACGCAGTAATCAGTAAGCTCATACACCACTGCTATCGGCTGTTCGGAGATCACCGTGCGTTTTACCAATAGGTTCATTTCCATATCCTTCAGTTCTCTGCTAAGCATTTTTCCGGAAATTCCCGTTACCTCCTTCAGTATTTCTGAATAGCGCCGTTTTCCAAAGCCCAGCAAAGAGATAATGGTGATTTTCCATTTACCATTCAGCACGTCCATGGTGTCGTGTACCGCGGCAATGTGTTTGTCGCAATTTGAATACTCGTGTCCTTCACAAGGCACTTCTTTTACTTTGTTTTCCATAAAATGTCACTTAGTTACCCGAATGTCACTATTACTTTTTGTCCCTTGGTTACAAAATTACACCAAATTATCGGATATTTGCCTAGGTTTTATAAAAAGATTACAAATGGAATTACAAGAAGCATTATCGTGGCGCTATGCCGTAAAGAAATACAAAGAAGCATCCGTAGACGATGACAAGATCCGTCGCATTCTCGAAGCGACAAATCTCAGCGCGTCCTCGGTCGGCATACAGCCTTATCGGGTTATCGTGGTCAAAGACAAAGCTCTCCGCGCCGAACTGGGAGCTGGCTCTTTCAACACTCAAATTGCAGACGCATCGCATTTACTTGTGTTTGCAGCCTACACGAATATTGATCAGGGTATGATTGACGACTTTATGGCACGCACAGCAGCTACACGGTCTATACCCGTAGAGCAACTCGCAGACTTTAAAAAGATGCTAGAAAGTTACCTGTTGGCACGTACGGCTGAGGAAAATTTTCAGTGGAGTGCCCGTCAAGCATACATCGGACTCGGCACCGCGTTAATTGCAGCTGCCGCAGAACAGGTGGATTCAACGCCGATGGAGGGGTTTGACTCCGCACAGGTAGATCGTATCCTTGGTTTAACGGAAAAAGGCTTACGCAGTGTCGTACTATTATCATTGGGCTATCGTGATCAAGAGCAAGATTGGCTGGCATCTCTCAAAAAAGTGCGACTACCCGTTGACGAGTTTGCCCCCCAAGTAGGCTAAATTAGGTGCCGCCTTACTAAAAAAATCCCCGGATTAACTATACATCCGGGGATTCCAACCGCCAAAATATACCGCTCAGCCTATTACGGAAGAGCCGTACGAGGTCACCCATGCATCGAAAAAAGCTTTTTTTTCGCGTAGATTTTTTATCTTTACGTCATGAGTAACAATGATATCATGAAAAAGCTCCGCGTAGCTTTAAAATTCACGGACGACGATATTGTCGAAGTATTATCCCTAGTGGATTTCAAGGTAACGAAAACCGAACTGAGCGCTATATTCCGCAAAGAAGACCATCCGAATTTCAAACCTTGTGGTGACCAATTACTCCGAAATTTCCTAAACGGATTGATTATCTACAAGCGTGGCCCTCGAGCTCGTCACTAACTTGACCATCATTGTCTAAGGCTCCTCCACTACTGTAATATTCACTTGCTTCACCGTTTCCTTATCATTATATGCCGTTTTATCAGAAGCAACAAATGTGGCGGTATATGTACCAGCCTCGGCGTATACGTGCGTAAATTCATACAATGGCATATCTGCGTAACCTTTTATAGGCACACTCCTGTCTACACCCATATTAATTTCATCCACCTGAAATGATTTGGAGATACCCCATTCCTCATATTCCAATCGGTATCCAGCAGTCGCCGCAAGCAACAGGATCGTTGAAGCAACGGTACTAGAAGACGTCAACAAGGTATCTTTTTTCACGAGCTTCCAGTCCATCGTTCTGTAAGAAGCTAAATCGACCGTATGTCCATATTCCGTGTTGACGCGAAGCGCATGTGAACGTGTTCTCCAATTCCTGCCCGGAATAGCTCCTTCGGGAACCGGTGGCGCTATATATCGATAGGCAATATAAAATGGTTTTCCACCCTCGAGCATATCCGCCAAATTCACCGCTCCGGATGATTGCCAGCTCGTTTGCCAGGGAGCTGGGGTTGCCCAATGAAATCTGGAGCTTACGTCATGCCACGTGGCATTACTTACGTCTTCATACTTATAAATCCCATTAAAGTCTGTGGAGAACATCAGCTGGACCTGCACGGCTTCTGTCGGCGTATTATGCGCGTCAAATGCAAAAATAAGATCCTTTACCTTGTCAATTCTGGATACATCCTTGAAATCATATGCGTTGCCCACTTCCCCAGAATAGAAAGAAAGTTGTCCTGGGTCGCCCGTCAGGAGAAATTTAGCCTCTTCACCCGCTTTTATCGTTAAGCTCGCGGGCTGTACGGAAAAAGTGGAAATATCCGCTGCTTCTTCCTTTTCGCAGGAATTCAATATTGCTAGGCACAATATTATTCCGATTAAACGTATTTTCATATCGCTAATTATATTTTATCATACTTATTACCAACCAGGATTCTGCGGGGTCAAGCCCCTGTTCAGTGCCATCTCACGCGGCGAAAACGGCCATAACATATCACGTGGAGAAGCATTCTGAAAACTAAGTACACCATAAGCGGTCCCCGAAGAAGCCCGCGGTACAGGCGAGTCACCATTGATGAAGTCATTCTCTATGCGTTTCATATTGATCATAAACTTACCCCACCGAATAAGGTCATGCTTTCGCAACGTTTCAAAACAAAGCTCTCTGGCTCTTTCGTTTTCAATGAGCTCTTGAAAACTTTCCTGGGTAGCGGTTTGATCGTCTGTTAGATCCGGATTACTCGTTTGCCGCTTGCTGAGTAGCGCGACCGCCTCTGCTCCGGATCCGCCACCACCGGTCAGTACAATAAGCGGTGGCGTTGTGTAGTTCATTCCCTCCTCTATTATTTTGACTCTGGTCACCGCTCCGTTCGCATTAACAAAAGCCTTGCCCGTCGCTCCAGTACCATCCCCACCGAGGATGGTTACTGTAGGTGCAGACGTATAGCCCGTGCCGCCATTAGTCACCTGAACCATGCGCACCGATTCCTGAGGAAGATACTTTCCGTAAGCTCTCCTGCGAACCCTGTTTACCGCCTCTATGGCTTCACTGGAAGGTGTCTGGTTTACCATATTGTCTGCCTCGGCAAACATCAATAGTACATCCGAAAACCGCAGCAACGGGAAATTAATGGGTCCGGCGTTCTTATTTTTAGGCTCAACCAGTTCCAGCTCACGACGCCACTTACCACTTGTGCGCTCATAGATTTGTGCTACCGTAAACGGTATTTCAACAGCAGGCGTTCCGGTTATGCGATACGGCGCGATAGCCCACTCGCGTCGTTCATCAGACGACAATAAACTAGCCGCATCCTCGTAGAGATGCCATAGCCGCCCTGTAATCTGGAGAAAACCATAGCTATAACCATACGCTTCATCTTCGCCAGAATAAGCAATTCCATTGTTGCTTCCTACCCGTCCGTTTTCTTGGAAAGCGTCCGCCGAATTTCCATAAAACTCTACCTCCCATATGGATTCTTTAATATCATAACGATCTTGGCACATATTAATAAACACTTGTTGATAAGACGGATTGAGGTCGTGCTGGAATCCATCTTCAGGAGCCGGATCGATGACCTTCTTTGCCCAAGCCCTAGCTTCCGCATACTTACTGCTATCATTAATAGGTTCGCCGGCCATGTATAAACATACCCGCGCCAAGACGCCCCTTACCGCAGACTTACTGACCCGTCCGCCATGACCTATATCGGAGATACTCTTCACCATACCTTCTGCTTGTTTCATATCCGCGAGTATTTGCTCATATACTTCACGAGCTGGAACGCGAGGTGCTACGGTTTGGTCGGCCGAACGGATCGGTTCTAACATCAAGGGTACGGCACCCCAGTTGCTCACTAATATCAGATGGTAGAAAGCGCGTAAAAACAGAGCTTCCCCTTTAATTGCTGCCAATTCAGTTTCGTTCATCTCTACCTTATCCGCATTTGCGAGTAAAAAATTAGCTCTATTGATACCTTCATACCAATGCTCCCAATTGTTAGCGATCCGAGCATCGGATGGTTCCGTGCTGTAGACCGCCACTCCTACCCGGGCTGAACTACGTGCGTAATAGCCCTCGTCTCCTTCAAGCCCCATTCGGCCGAGCATTTGGTCACCAAACGTCTGCGGCCGGCCCATCCTATCGTAAACGCCTGCGAGAGCCGATCTAAGCTGCGCTTCCGTTTCATAATAATTTTCCGGCGATAACGCATCCATTGGCGTCGTTTCCAAAAAGTTTTTACAAGCTGCAAAATGGAACAGCAGTAACACGACAATTATAAAATATCTTTTCTTCATGATTTTCAATACTATGTTTTACAATGTAGCTTTAATCCCAAACACAATAGTACGTGCTTGAGGGTAGGCCGAGTAGTCAAATCCAGGTGTAAGCACGGAGTGCTTAGAGGATACTTCCGGATCGAAGCCCGAATACGATGTCCATGTGAACAGGTTCTGTGCTGATGCTGTTAAGGTCAAATCCTGTATTTTCGCACGCCTGATCCACGTCTTCGGCAAGCTGTACCCGAAGAACACTGTTTTCAAACGCAGGAACGAACCGTCCTCAATTATTTTAGACGAATAGATACCGTTAGGTCCCCAACCTCCTACACGATAATGTTCATTAGAAGGATTCTCAGGTGTCCATCGGTCGGCATATGACGCGAACTGATTAAGGCTTAATCGCGTTGACCCTTCAAAAATAAGTCTATTCGCGTTCATGATGCTGTTGCCGTAAGACCACTGAAGAAATACACCAAGGCTAAAGTTTTTATAGGTGAAATTATTAGAAAATCCACCAATATGGATAGGAATGCCACGACCTATTACCGTCAGGTCATACTGGTTAATCACGCCGTCCCCGTTCAGATCTCGATATTTTATATCGCCCGGCTTCACGTTGATGTTCTGTCTATCATTATTATTCGTGGTTACATGGCTTTTTAATTCATATACGTCAGGTGCTATTTCATTGAAGTCTTCAAACTGATAGATACCGTCCCAAATGTAACCATACATCTGTCCCGCAGGTTGACCTATTTTCGATATATATGCTGGCGTGTTGTTAAACGCTGTTTCCCACGTTACGTTATTGATGATACTGTTTTCACCCTCCGTCAACGCCAATATCTTGTTTTTATTAAAGCTGATGTTAAAATTAGACTGCCAGCTAAAATCTTTCGTTTTTACATTCACGGTATTGAGTGTCAACTCGATCCCTTGGTTCCGCACCTTTCCAACATTCTTATAAACTCTTGTAAAACCCGTGTGGTATGGCATATTGGCGTTTAGCAAAAGGTCGTTAGTCGTTTTTCGGTAGAGGTCTACCGTGAATGCAAACCTGTTTTTCAGGAAAGAGATGTCGTAACCTATATCGATCTGTTCCGTTGTTTCCCATTTCAATTGCGAATTGCCTAAACTGGATATATTCACGCCTTGCGTAGGGGTTTGGTTTCCAAAAGAATAAGCTGCGTTATTATTAGGGTCCACTAAAGCGAACGCAGCAAAATCTGACACCCTGTTATTTCCCGTCAGTCCGTAACTGACACGCAATTTTGCTTCCGAGATAATGTTCTGGTTTTTCATAAACGGTTCGTTTATCATACGCCATGCAAACGCCCCCGAAGGAAAGAATCCCCACTTATTAGCGGTTAGAAATTTTGATGATCCATCTGCACGAAATGAAGCGGTGAACAAATACCGCGAATCATAATTATAATTAGCCCGCGCCAGATACGACTGTAATCTAAAAATGGAAGCCCCTCCCGAAGTTCCCAAAGGCGTACCTTGTCGAAGTCCATGGATTCCTAAGGACTCATTCGGAACAAGTATCGATGTATAACCTCCCGACTCATTTCTGCTTTCCTGCAAGCTATAAGCACCCATTAGGTCAAGCTGATGAGCCTTGTTAATCCTCGTCTTATACGTAAGGATATTTTCGTTAGACCAAGCGATACGTTCGGAGAACGATTTCGATCCCCATTGCCCACGTGAATTAGAAGGTAAAAGAGGCGTTCCGCGAGATGTCAACGAATTATAAAAGTTCTCTGACCTTGAATTAAGGCTGTTTAACCCGCCGGTCACCTTCAAGGTCAAACCCTTTATAATTTCATAAGAAAGGTAAGCGTTGGCAATAAGATTGTTTCTTAAGACTTCCCGATGTTCATTCTGTGTTGATATAATCGGGTTAATCCGGTAATCTTCCAATGGGTTTACATCCTCATCCATCATATCATCTCCTAAATCATCTAATGAAAAGTCTACGCTCCCTGTGACCGGTCGATATCCCAACGTTGCGTAGAGTAAGTAACTGGTGGCCGAACCACCCGCATTGGCCAAAGACGCCTCCCGTCCAAACGCCATTCTGCTAGAATAATTTGCATCAACTCCCCCTTTCACTTTTTTACTGAATGTCTGTTCTAATGAAAATCTACCCTGATACCGATTGCTTCCCGTATTAATAATAACGGCGTCCGCATCAAAAACCGATCCCGATATGGAGTACTTTGTCTGATCATTACCGCCCCTGACCGCTACATTGTGGATATTTGTCGCTCCGTTGCGAAAAAGCCTATCCTGCCAATCTATGCCCTCCATACCTCGATACGTTTCAAGCGTGGTCGTCGAGTCGTCGAAATAACGGCGACCATTGCCCCTGTCGGCCTGATAACGTACAAACTCATAAGCATCCATCATCTCCATACGTTTGATAATTTCCTGAAATCCATAGGAACCATTATACGTCACGACCGGCGCTCCAATCTTACCTCTTTTGGTCTCAATGATAACCACACCATTCGATCCACGAGCGCCATATATCGCTGTTGCAGATGCATCTTTCAGTATATTCATAGATGCGATATCGTCCATGTTCAGTGAACCCGGATCAAAATCTTCTATCGGAAAACCATCCACGACATATAAAGGCGCGTTACTTTGTGTCAGTGAGCCGGCACCACGGATAACGATGTTAATCCCTTCACCCCCCGGCTGCCCTTCACTCGCAGAGACCTGAACCCCCGCTATTCTCCCTGCCAGCGCTTGATCAAACGAGACCACCGGTGCATTCGCCAATTCTTCCACTTTTACAATACCGACAGAACCTGTGAGGTCTTCTCGATTTACGGTACCGTACCCGACAACGACTACTTCATTTATTTCACCCGATGTTGGATATAACCTAACGTTGACTGGAGAACTCCCTTTAAAGGAAACTTCCTGCTTATTGTAGCCAACCATACTGAATACGACCGTATAATTGCCTTTAGGAAGACTCATACTATATTGCCCTTTTTTGTTGGTTGCCGTCGTTATCGAGTTCTCTTTCAAAGATACGGTTGCCCCCTCGAGGGGACTACCGGCCTCATCTAAAACGACGCCGGTAATACGAACCGTTTCTTGATTCTCAACTTTTGAAGGGCCCGAATACGAAAAACCGGTTTTCTCGTTAATGACAATCACCTTATCCTTTAGCGTCCAATTAAAGGGTAAACCAGATAGTATTTTTTCCATAGCTACCGCTAAGGGAACATCTTTCAAGACCGCATTTACCGTCACTTGTGTTTTACTTTTGGCATTCACAAAGTAGCGGAGGCCAGTTTGTTCTTGTATTTGGCGCATTGCCTCGTTCAAAGGGATGTCTCGAGCATTCAGTGAAATCCGTTGCGCATAACTATTTGGTGAGGCCTGCAATACCGTTATGCATGTCAATAGCAATATCAATTTCATTCGTACCAAAATCTTTTTAGCCAAAAGCACGCCAATAGACATATCTTCGACTTTTTGATTAAAAATCATAACTTTGTTTATGTTTTAGGGTTTATAATTTAAGCATAGCCGCTGTAAACAGCGGTACTATTTGAACCGCCCTAAGCACATCTGGATAGTGTTCACAGCGCTATCCAGCTATGTATTATCTTCGACGGTATTCCTAATAGTCTTAGGAAAAAAATGGATTTATCATACAGCTTTCATTACGTTATACAATCTGTTAATTACTCCGTTATTTTCAGGGCATAATGATCAACTTGTTGGTAGAACCACGTCTCTCCAATTTAAAATTGAGACCACTTTCCTTCAGTATATCGAGCACCGATGACAAATGGAGGTTCCGTTCAATTTCGCCCGAAAAATATGTTGTCGGAACAGCACCTCTATATTCTATATCCAGGTTATACCAACGGCTCAGTTCCGTCATCGCCTTTTTTAACTCCGTATTAGAAAATCGAAATAAGCCTTTTTTCCAACCTATTGTCCGTTCAACATCAGCTATCCGAGCATATAATCGGGTGTCACTATATACGGATTCCTCTCCTGGCTTTAATGTAACAGACGAATGATGTGCCGAGACACTTAGCGAACCACTGACTAGCGTCGTTTTTATTTCGTTTTCCTCCGAATATGCCGAAACGTTAAAAGCAGTACCCAACACCTCTATCTCCTGTCCCCTACAAAGCACCTTAAACGGTCTTTTGCTATCGTTGGCCACCTCAAAATACCCTTCCCCTTCGAGCTCTATTATACGGTCTTCCGAAGAAAATACGGCAGGATATTTCAATGAGGAGGCCGCATTGAGCCATACTTTAGATCCATCAGACAGTACGATTCGGTATTGCCCCCCTTTTGGAGTATGCAACATCATCAGCGAAGAAGTACGGTGTTCATCTAAAACTCGTCGCCCATTCGTATACGTAATTTCATCTCCGATTACAATACCCTCTTGGTCACTACTTAAATCTAAAACCGTACCATCGGCCAATGTGAGCGCGGCTTTATTCGTTCCCGGGGCGACATCTTCCAACTCGACGAAATGCGAGCTATCAACATTCATGTTTGCTTTCTCATCAACGACGTACACACCGATAAGCGCTACCAAGACGACAGCCGCAACAGCCCCATATACCCGCAGCCGTATGTGACGACGCCTTATCTTTGCCTCTTTGTAGACCCTTTCCAACAAAATACGACGATGCACCTCTTTTGACGAGGCAATATGCTCTTGGATAAAAATTGGGGTATCTACAGAACTAGAGAACCAGTCGTCAAACTCGCGTTGTTCCGCTTCCGACAGGCTGCCGTTCAACCAACGGTTGGCCAAATCCTGCATACGTGTGTTCTGGTCGTTCTTTGCCATTCAATAGGTGCTTTATAAATAAGTACCCCGGCAAGACCAAATCCTTCATTTTTTTTTTATTTCTAGAACTGTCTTATGTGAATAGGTACACGGACAGAAAACGTTGCAATCCAGAACGGAGAACTTTTTTTACCCGCACAAGGTGTGCATCCACTGCTTTTTCGGTTATATCCAATTCTGAGGCAATTTCGCGATAACTCATGCCTTCCTCTTTATTCATCCGGTAAATCAATCTGGCTTTCTCGGGAAGATTACCTACGAGTTGTTCGAGCCGTTGCCGTAGTTCAGTAAAATCCAAATATTGCTGGGTAGCATCATCTAACAAGTCTACCGAGCCATGTCCTTCCTCGAAATAAATGCGTCGAACGCGTTGGTGATTCAGTGCTTTTATTATTCTATATTTCACCGCTACCAGTACGTAATGTTGAAAGTTGCCTGTTACATTCAGCTCTTTCCTTCTCTTCCACAACGACACAAACACATCTTGAACGATATTTTCCGCCTCCATAACATCATCTAATTTATGTATCGCTGTTTGAAGTAACTTATCCCAATAACGGTTAAACAGCTCGTTGAAAGCTTGTTCCTTTCCTTTCGACATCAGGCGTAATAGTTCACTATCAGCGAGCGGTTTATAAGACATCATATCTACAATATAGGTATAAACATAACATTAAACTATGAAGCGCCGAAAATGAATTCAGGTTTAGTCATCGGTGCCAACAATACAAAGTTATAACAATAAATCCAAACGACCGAGATTAAATTAACAACATTAAATTTGCGCGACTTTTATCTTTTACAGCTAAATTTCTTATTTTTAGCTGTATTTCAATTCAACATACCCAATATGGCTACGACGCTCGCTGTTATCTCTATTCTCTTAATTCTTTTAAGCGTACTGCCGTTTATCCAACATCAGCACTGGATATTTCGTGTAGCCGAATTTATCAAAATACAGCTTCTCATTCTACAAATCATTGTCTTCGGCGTAATGATGGTATATGTACAGGAGATGAGCTGGCTTTGGGCAATACAGTCCCTGCAGTTTTTGTTGATTACCTATCATGTTTATGTCCTGATGCGCTACACAAAATTCTGGAAGAAGCAAAAACCTACAAAAACAGCCTCTAGTTCGGATAAGATAAAGATTATTTCATGCAACATCTACCAATACAACAACGAATACCACCGTTTTATCCAGCTTATCGAACAAGAGCAGCCAGACATCTTCGTTACGATGGAGAGTAACGCCAACTGGGAAAAAGCTATGCAGTGCCTGGAAAAGGACTACCCCTATCAAGAGAAAGTTGCCTTGGAGAATACCTATGGGATGCATTTTTACACGAAACTAAAAGTTAGAAATATACAAACCCATTATTTTGTAGCAGATGATGTCCCCAGTATCGAAGCGGAGCTGGAAACCCATGATGGCCATCGCTTTGTTTTCTTTGCGGTACACCCACCGCCGCCCAGCCCGACGGAAGAAGAGAATTCCAAAGAAAGAGACGGCGACCTGCTTTCAGTAGCCAAGAAAGTGAGGGATTATACCTTGCCCGTATTGGTGACGGGCGACTTCAACAATGTTGCCTGGGCAAAGTCCTCTATTTTGTTCAAAAAGACCAGTGAGCTGATCGATGCGCGCATCGGACGTGGCATACTATCGACCTTCCATGCCAAATATTGGTTTTTCAGAGTCCCGTTGGATCTAGTGTTTCATAGTACGGATATTATTATCGACAAGCTATTCATTTATCCATCTGTTGGCTCCGATCACTTTCCGATTGGCTGCACCTTCCACGTTGAAGCCGACTCTCAAAAACAGGATGAAGATGTAAAGCATCTGGAAGCAGGCGAAATGGAGGAAGTGAATGAACTTGTTGAAGAGGGTAAGAAGGAAGAAAGCGATAACCGTCCTTCTTCGTGAACCGTTAAAAAACCTCTAACAACTCCCCAGGATACGTACCTGGGGAGTTGTTTGCATAATGACACTCAATTACGTCAATAGCTGTGCCGCCTCGTCGTCTACCAAGAAAAGTAGCTCTCCTCCAGCAGGCTCTAGCAGTTGAGATGGATACTGCTCCGGATTGTTCTCTCCCTGCAAAACTTCCTGTAAGGCTTTCGCTTTTTTCTCGCCAAACGTAATCACGACGATTTTCTCTGCTTTATTGATAAACGGCGCTGTTAGCGTAATCCGATACATATCCTGTGGAGCGAGAAAATAAGCATCTACCCATTTATCTTTTTCATGAAGCACTTCGGTACCCGGAAACAGCGATGCCGTATGCCCGTCGTCTCCCATTCCCAAAAAAATAAGATCAAGCCGCGCATCATCTATTAATTTTTCCCGCAAAATTTGCTCGTAGGTCTGGGCATAAGCTTTCGCGTCTACACCTTCCTTATACATCGGAAAAATGTTAGATTCCGGAATAGGAACGTGATTAAGTAGCGTTTCGTAAGACATCTTGGCGTTGCTCAAATCGTCATCAAGCGGCACCCATCTTTCGTCGCCCCAAAACACCAGAACCTTACTCCAGTCCACCTGTGATTTATAGGCTTCTGTAGCCAATAATCTGTGCAGCTCAATAGGAGAAGAACCTCCTGTCAGTGCCACCGAAAAAAAACCCTTTTCATCGATATTTTTCTTTGCCGCGTCGACAAACAGCTGTGCAGCTGTTTCAAAAATTTGTGTTTTACTTTCAAACTGTTTTACCATGTTTTTCCTCCTTTAAGTCTTCCATTGTTGTTGATAGCCATCGATGTCCCTGTCTGCTCAGCAGTTCATCGGCTGCCCCTGGGCCCCAGCTTCCTGCCTCATAGGTGTACATAGGCGAATACGTCCCATTTTCCCACTCTTCCTGAATCGTCGCAATAATATCCCATGCTTCCTCTACCTGATCCGAACGCATAAACAAGGTCGAGTCACCATCGAGCGCATCTATGAGCAAGGTCTCGTACGCTTCCGGGCTGTCCGGTGCGCACTCAAAATAGTCAAACACCATTTCAACCGGTTTTAAGGTCATATCCAAACCGGGCTTCTTTGCCATGAACGATAGGCGAATATCCATTTCAGGCTGGATATTGATGGTCAATTGGTTGGGCACTGGGCTATTCCTACCGTTTACGAACGTTTTGTTCGGCACTTCCTTAAAGTTCACGACAACAGACGATTTCTTCTGCGCCATACTTTTGCCGGTGCGCATATAGAAAGGAACCCCCTGCCATCTTGGGTTGTCGATATAAAACTTCATGGCTACAAATGTCTCCGTATTCGAGTTTGGGTCTACGCCTGGCTCCTGTCTATAACCTTGTTTTGGATTGCCTTTTATTACCCCCTCCGTATATTGTGCACGAACGGTGTAATGATTGATGTCCTCTGGTTTAATTCTTCGTACCGCCTTTAGTATTTCCGCCTTTTTATCTCGGATTAAAGCCGACTCAAACTCGACCGGCGCGTCCATCGCGACCATACAGAGAATTTGCAGGAGGTGGTTCTGAATCATATCACGTAGCGCGCCCGAATGATCGTAGTATCCGCCACGATCTTCCACGCCCACCTGTTCGGCCACCGTTATCTGAACCGATTCGATATGTCTATTGCTCCATAGCGGTTCGAAAACCGTATTCGCAAAGCGAAAGGCCAAAATATTTTGTACGGTCTCTTTCCCTAAATAATGATCGATACGATAAATCTGTTCTTCCTTGAAATTCTCGTTTAGCAGCTTGTTTAAGGCAATCGCCGAAGCCTTGTCATACCCGAAAGGTTTCTCAATGATGATACGGTCCTTCTCTATATTGCTTGCTAAGCCCGTTTTATGTAAGTTAACAGATACCTTATCTATAAAGCTCGGTGCTACCGATAAATAAAAAAGGCGGTTTGTTCGTCTATTACAAGCTACATCGAACGCTGTAAGCTTATCATTGAGATTCAGGAACGAACTGTCATCCGTGATGTCAAAATTCAGGAAAGTTATCTTTTCACTAAAACTCGTCCACTGTTCTTCGGTGTAATTGTTATTACGTGAAAATTCCTTCAAATTTTCCAAGACATAAGCTCGAAAACCCTCCTGCGTGTATTGTTTTCTACCCAGCGCAAGGATCTGGAATTGCTTTGGCATCCATTCGTCTATGAATAGATTAAAGAAAGCCGGGAATAATTTCCTTTTCGCTAAATCACCTGTTCCACCAAATACGACAATGGATGTTGGTGCTGTTGTTCTGTCGTGCGTCATTTTTTACGGTCGCTTAAATTAGTCCCATTGCGTATGAAATACACCCGCTTGATCGATACGTTCATACGTGTGTGCACCAAAATAATCACGTTGCGCCTGAATGATATTCGTCGGAAGATTTTCCGAACGGTAGGCATCAAAATACGCCAGTGCATTCATCAAGCCCGATACCGGTATACCCTGATCTATTGCATCTTTTATTACAGCGCGGATACTTTCTTGGCATGCCACCAATTTTTGGGCAATATCTTCATCTAACAGGATATTACGCAACTGCGGGTTCTTCGCATAAGCAGCGCGGAAATCTTCCAATACGACCGCCCGAATAATACAACCGCCTCTCCATATTTTAGTTACTACTTCCAAATCTAGATCATAACCATACGTTTCAGAAGCAACGGTTAATTGCGCTAAGCCCTGCGCGTAGGTAGTGAGGACAGCAAAAAATAAGGCTTGTTTAAGATGTCCGATATTTTTTTCCTCACCCGCAGCGATACGGCCCCCATCCCATGGGAGTATTTTCGCCGCTTCGGTCCGTTCCGGCTTGTATTTCGACATATCCCGCATATTGACAGCAGCATCAATTACCGGTACAGGCACTTGTAGATCCATTGCATTTTGCGAAGTCCACTTTCCAGTACCTTTGGACTTTGCCCAATCTGAAATCAGATCAACCAAATACGTATCCCCTTCTTTTTTCTTTAATATCTGCGCCGTAATTTCCACCAAAAACGAACTCAGTTCCTCTTTGTTCCACTGCTCAAAAGCCTGTTGAATGGCAGCGTTGTCCAAACGGTACACTTTTTTCATCAGGTCGTAGGTTTCCGCAATCAGCTGCATAATACCATACTCGATACCGTTGTGGACCATTTTTACGTAATTCCCTGCGGAACCATTTCCTAGGAATTCGACACAAGGTTCGCCATTTACTTTAGCCGCGACCGCTTCGAATACCGGGCGTAATCGCTCATAGGCCTCCCTATTCCCTCCGGGCATTAAGCTCGGGCCTCTCCTCGCTCCACTTTCGCCTCCGGAGATACCCATCCCAAAAAAGTGAATTCCTTTTTCAGACAGCTCGTTAAATCGTCTGTCCGTATCTGGAAAGTACGTATTGCCACCATCGACTATAATATCACCTTTATCTAAAAACGGCACCAAACTCGCTATCGCCGCATCAACAGGCTTACCCGCCGGTACCAAAAGCATGATCGCTCTAGGCTGTTGTAACGACTCGATAAAATCTTCCGCATGCGTCGTTGCTTTAATATCTTGTCCGTCTTGTGCTTCAGCTTGTAATGATTCGGCTTTTTCCGGATCTAAATCCAGTCCGGCTACAGCAAAACCGTTGTCTGCCATGTTTAGGAGCAAGTTTCGTCCCATAACTCCCAGACCGACGATTCCGAAATTGTATTTATTCATCTCTTTCAATTAGTTAAATTTGGAAAGCCAAATATATTGAAACTTGTAATTATTAAAGTACCTATTGCCTCTTTTCGGTAGCGGTTAGTTGCGAAAAACCGTTTTCTGACCTTCGTATGATGAATACAGCAAGCGCAAGAGTCTCAAAGGGATAGATTAAGCCTCGATTTTATTTATTACTGTGTTAATACTCCCTTAATCTCGATGGTTTACATTTGCAGCATCATGGAATCAACAAAGACGACAAACGGACTTCCATCAAACCATGACCAGACTTTTGCCAATGAACTGAAAAAGTCGGGTGCTGATAAAACGTTGCACAAGTTATTTGATCGTTACTGGAAACCGTTATTTCAATTTTCCTTCAACATACTTCGGGACGACGACGATGCAAAAGATGTCGTCCAAGAAGTATTCATCAGCCTGTGGGACCGGAAACTCGACTTAGCCGTCCACAGTTCTATTGAATCCTACCTATTTACGTCCGTACGTTATAAATCCCTCACCAAACTCTCGCAACGCTTGTCATCCAGTGAACGGAACCTGCCGCTTGAAAATTATGTTGAACAAACCTTCTCAGACGCCCTCGATCCATTGTTAATGAAAGAACTGCAACAAGAGATCGACTTGCAGATAAACAAACTACCCGACCGTATGCAAGAAGTCATTCGTTTAAAAACGAAGGAGTGCCTAAGCATACAAGAGATTGCCGAGAAATTAAATATATCAGAAGATACCGTCAAGAACCATTTGGCTACCGCCAGAAAGCGTTTACGCGTCCAATTGAGAGATGTCGCCTACACCGCGTTTATCATCAGTACTTACACCCCCCTGTCCTAAAAGGGAAACCATCGTTACGCACTATTCTTTATATTTTTTTAATTATTTGATAACATGCTCCACTAGCCCTTTCGGGCGAAAAAATAGACATACAAGTGAACAGCTTACTTGTATATGCAATTTGAAAAAATAAAGGAAATCATTGATCGTTACCTAAAGGGCAACCAAGGAATCAGCGAACAACGCGCCATGGAGAATTGGCTCGATAGCCTAACGAGCAAACCGCTTCCACACAGTTCCGAAAAACTCCAAAGCATAGGTCATGACATGTGGCAACATATCGAGCACCGGCGTGGAAGCCGTGATCGGGTTTCCCGTATGCGATTACTATGGAGCACCATAGGCAGCGTGGCTGCCACCGTTTTGATCGGATTTGTGCTCTTTAAGCATATCTCTTCCAATCAGGACGTCCATTATAACACCGGACCTAAGGAGACCAAAGAGATTTTACTTGCGGACGGTTCATCCATCACCCTGCGTGAGAACACGCACTTGTCGGTTAGTCATCGTTATAAAACCGACTCCATCAGGTCTGTGGAGCTATCCCAAGGGGAAGCCTTTTTCAGTATCCAGAAAGATCATCATCGTCCGTTCGTTGTTAAAAACAAGTTGATGCAGACCGAAGTCCTAGGCACATCATTCACCATCCAAACACAGGATGCGCTGGGTAAATGGAATATACGTGTAAAAACAGGTCAAGTTCGCGTTTCACAGATGGGCTGGGACAAAGGGCACTATACCTTACTGGCAAACGATAGTCTTGCCTACGACCAGAAGCAAAACAGTGTCGACTACATACACCTTATGCCCGCCCCGCGCGGGAAACTACTGTTTCAAGACGCGAGTTTGCAGCAAGTTATCCAAAAATTGGCAAAACAATACAAGCGCAACATACAGGTAGCGGATGAAATTGGACAAGCCCACCAGTTTTCAGGCGAATTCGATGCAGATGAACCATTCGCTTCCGTGCTGGAAATTATTTGTTTTGCCACGGGCACGCAATATCATTTAGAAAAGGACACCATCATACTGTCTCCACAAGAATAAACAAGATTATGCCGAGACACTCGAACGGCGCGCTTAACTATAGGTTCGAAGGTATTTCGGTTTGATCGTACTTTAACATATCATATTACGAAAAATGAAAAACTATCTATTACTCATTGCCAGCGCCTGCCTCTGGAACGGCTCGCTTGCAGCGGACACGCCGATTTCCACGCCTGTCAGTCATATCGAACAGAAGAAGGACACTTCGCTGCTGCATGCCATACAGCAGATTGCCGAACGCAACGGTAAAAAACTGATTTACGATAAAGAGATTCTCATCGGGAAAAGAGCCCATCCATACAATGAAACGTTGCCCTTAGAGCAGCTTTTACGCGCCGTGTTGGCCGGCTCCGGCGTAGGTTACCAATTAAAAGACGACAAAATTATTCTTCACAAACTGGCCACTACCGCTGCACCAACTCGGCAAGTCGCCTCCCAACAGCACGAGTGGGTCAGCGGTACGATCACTGATCACCGCACCAATGCACCCATTGTCGGCGCAACGGTGCAACTAATAACAACCAACCGTTCGGCACAGACAGGCGCCCAGGGCGACTTCAAATTACCGCTAGCGGGTGCAAAAGACCATGTATTACTACGCGTGCAGTATATCGGCTATAAATCGAAAGACGTCGTCGTAACACCAGAGCAGCTAAGCCGTCCCGTCACGATCGTCTTACAAGAAGATTTGTTTGGACTAGACGAGGTGGTCGTCACCGGTCAGGGAATGGACATCAACAAACGACGTCTGTCCACCAACATAGCCACGGTAAGCGGCAAAGAGCTGGAAAAAATACCGGCGGCACGCTTTGATCAGTTGTTACAATCAAAACTCCCCAATGCACAAATCCGTTTAACAGGCGGACAGTCAGGAGCAACATCAATCATTCGCGCCCGCGGTGTCGTATCTGCATTTAAAAACTCTACTCCGGTCATCTATGTAGATGGTGTCCGCATGGACAACCTCAATACGGCCTCGGCGATTGGTGGCGGCAGCGCCCAAGGCTCGGGTGTCAGTTCATTGGCCGACATTCCTGTCGACAATATTGAGCGTGTAGAGTATGTCAATGGCGGCGCCGCAACCACCTTATACGGTTCTGATGCAGCCAATGGCGTTATCCAGATTTTCACTAAAAAAGGAGGTGCCGATCGTACGACAGTTACCGCAGAAGCTACCACGGGTGCAGAACGCGCCACGACCGATTTTCTGCATTTCGACAGGACAAAGGAACTGCTATTTGAACCCGGGTTGTTCCAGCGTTATAACGTTGCCGTCAATGGAAATAGCGGAAAAGTAGGCTATAGTGTTACGGGCGCTTACCTCAACAGCTCCGGCGTACAGGTTTTCAAACAAAACCAAAATAAACGTATCGATTTACGATCCGGTTTCAAAGCCGAGCTACACGAAAAAGTCAGTTACGAAAGCAGTTTTACTTTTGTGAACAACAGCTACAAACGTAACCGCAACGGAAACCAAGGAGGCTACACGGGGTTATGGTTCGCGGAAAGTGGTGCCTCGGCAGTAACCGGACCTCAGCCCCGGTTCAACCCCCGCCTCGATGAGCTTAGTGACGAAGAATTCGCTAAGATGAAGGAATACGTTCACACCGCCGAGCGTCTTCAAGACAATGAAATTGTTGTGAATAGATTCCAGACCTCGCAAAGTTTTCGATATAGGCCGATGCATAATCTAAACCTCAAAGCTGTTGGGGGAATAGATTATAGAGTTTTACGCAATCAAGCTATCCAGACGAACGAATACCTTACCCATACCACCGGCAATTTGACAACAGACCGCGGTAACATCAGCAATGGCGAGCGGAAATATTGGGGACTTACCCTAGAGCTAAACGGGCAACACAAAGCCGACATTGGCGATCTGTCTATAGTTACCACCTTGGGCGGTCAACTTTTTCGGAACGAAGATCGACAGGTGGCGTACAACGGTGCCAATGTTCGGGACGGCGCAAGAGATATAAGAGCGGCCACCTCAACCACCAGTAACGAAGGCTACCTCGAAGTAGTGAACTACGGCATTTACCTACAGAGCAATTTAGGGTGGAAAAATAAGATGTTCTTGGATTTGGGCTTGCGTGGCGACGGAAATAGCGCATTTGGTAAAGATATAGGAGTACAATATTATCCAAAAGTTGGCTTTTCCTACATCCCGTCTGCAGAAAACTGGTGGAGCGAAAATTTGTCCTTTATTCCATCAGCCAAGCTCCGCGGAAATTATGGCCTGGCCGGGAACTTTCCTCCCCCATACCACAACCTTCGTACGGTAGCCTTTTCAAGCTATCTAGGCGCGCAAGCTGCCACATTTGGCTTCCCTGGAGTTGACCTTCGCCCAGAAAAAACAAACACCCTGGAGGCAGGTGTTGACCTTGGTTTCTGGAATGATCGCCTAACCCTTTCAGCCGGGTTTTATCATGCCATCACGAACGACGCCCTATTCAGCGTACCGGCTGCACCCTCTACCGCTGAAAACGAAGCGTTACGGAATGTCGGAAAAATCATGAACCGCGGTTTCGAGTTTAGCTCCCAAATCACCGCCTTGCAAACAAAAAACACAGCACTGCGATTCAACCTCGCCGTCAATACACTAGATAACAAAGTACTATCCTCTAACGGAGCCGCACCTTTTAACATTGCTGGATTCAGCGAACGGACGATACAAACCGTGGTCCAAGAAGGATATCCCGTAGGTTTTATCCGTAGCAGTTACGGTGAGTTCGGTGAAGATGGGGTATTGGCGACATCCACGCCACTGCAATATCTCGGAACCACAATCCCCGATTTGTTTGGTAGCATGGGCTTCGACCTACAATGGAAAGGATTAAATGTTTTCGCCAACGCCGATTATCAGCAAGGTGCCGTCGCCAACAACTGGGATAGCCAATTCCGTTACAATTATGGCGCCGGCGATGAAGGCATACCTGCCGGAGAAATCAACTCCGAATACGGGCGTACACGCTGGTTGAGCTTCACCAATATGTTCATCGAGAAAACAGACTATCTTAAAGTCCGCACGATCGGTGCCACCTACACCTTGCCCAAGTCTGCTATAGGTTCCTTTGCGAACTATGTGGTCGTTGGTGCCACGGTGATGAACCCGTTCAATTTCGCGACCTCCTCCTTTGATCCCGAAGCAACGATCAGCGGCGGTGCTACGGGGCAAGACGGTCCCACCACCGGTGGTATTTCTTACGCGACCTATTCCGCACCAAGACAATTTCTGATGTCCGTAAAAATTTCATTCTAAATCTTTATTATCATGAAACGATTCAAAAAACCGATATACATACTTGCAAGCACTGCCTTGCTACTTAGCTCCTGCGAACTATTCGAAGTCACCAACCCTTATGTAACAGAGGAGCGCTTTATCCCGAGCTCCATGTCTTTAGAATCCTGGTTGAATGGTGTCCGTCGGCAGGCCAGCCTTACGGTCGGAACCGTTGTTGAATTTTCTGAACTCGTCTCCGACAACTATTTTAACAACTACACCCAAAGCAGCAAGGTGTTTGACAACCCAGAGATCAACTATTTTGACCAAGACGTTACCAATATCCAGGCGGCTATCCACAAGCTTATGGAAATGAGCAAGTTTGGTCTAAACGAGCTCATTCCCTTGCAAAAAGAAGACGCTAGCCAACAAAAAGCCGAGTTGCTCTTCTTTCAAGCCTATGCCCATATATTAGGAGCCGAGCTCTATGTTGGCCTACCGACGGAAGCACTAGGTGAGGTCCGGTCACCTCGCGAGCTGCTGGAAAGTGCCATCGCTATGCTCAGCGAAGCAAACGATCTTTTTTCCGAAGCCGAAGATCAGGAAGCATGTACGCTTCTGTTGGCAAGATGCCACCATGGATTAGGCAATCTGGAGGAAGCTGTGCGATTTGCCCGGGAAGCTATTGATCACCCCTTGTCATTGAGACAGGTGCGATACGGTACACAAAACGGACCATCAAACAATTTCCAAAATTTTATTTTTTCATCAAACACCAACTCCTTCGCACCCCTTCCTCGTCTGGATTTCCTTGACCCGAAATATTTTCATCAAACAACGAACATCTTCGACGACCAAAAGCCTATCGCAATCGCTAAGGCCGAAGAAGCTTATCTCATTCTCGCCGAAGCACTAATTGCACAGGAAAATATCCCGGCTGCGAAGCAAGCTTTAAAAGATTTACTCAACGACTGTGTCAGCAAAAGACCGCAAACCATGCTTGACGACAGCAAAGACACGCGGAATGGTGGTAATCGAGGAGACTATCCCCTGACGGCTGTTTCCGTAAAGTTTGATGCAGCGTCCGCCCCCAAAGAAGGGCTAGTAGTAGATCGCTCGCTTGGCAATATTCCAGCGTATTCCGTGTCGGGTACCCATATTACATTAACCGATATTGATGCAGTAGCAACCGCAGACGAAGCCCTTTACCTCGTTTACCTGATGCGACAAGAGATTTTCATTGCCGAGGGACGCCGCATGACCGATCTTGGTATCCGATTCCCCATATCGCAGCGTGAGCAACTCTCCAACAGCCACGTAACCGATGCACATATCCAGGCCATTATTCCTGATTTCATTCCGAGGAATAGAGGTCTCGATGATTTCACCTACGACACGGCCGCTGGCGTCGTTACCATGAAACACGATATGAACCGCATATTGGTTCAACACAAAACTTCACCCTACATCATGCCCCTTCATCAATAATCTTACATCACATGAAATTAAATTTAAAGTTATTGCTCAGTGCAGGTTCGCTCCTGCTTTCCGCCTGGAGCTACGCGCAAAGTCATGCCCATGGTACAGTCTATCTTGACCTCAACAATAACGGGAAAAAAGACAACAAAGAAATTGGTCTAGCCAACGTAGCTGTCAGCAACGGTATAGACGTCGTTTTAACCGATGCGCGAGGTCGTTACACCTTACCGGTCAGCGATGACAATATTATCTTCGTGATCAAACCAAGTGGTTACTCCCTTCCGTTAGATAGCTATAAACTGCCGAAATCATTTTACATACACAAGCCAAAAGGATCTCCAACAGACCTCACCTACCCTGGCGTTGCCCCTACCGGGCCACTTCCTAAGCGCATTGACTTTGGTCTTACCGAAAGCCGGGAAGACGAGCAATTCCGGATACTGGTCTTTGGTGACCCCCAAGCCTATACCGCACAGGAGATGCTCTTTTTTAATCGTGCAATCGTCGATGAAGTCGTCGGCATCAAAAACGTGGCTTTTGGAATCAGCTTAGGCGACCTCGTAGGCGACGATCTAAGCCTGCATCCGAGTTACAAAGCAAGTATCGCACGCATCGGGTTGCCATGGTACAACCTAAAAGGCAACCACGACATGAATTTCGACGTACAAGCCGACAGTTTATCCGACGAAACTTTCGAAGCGAACTTTGGGCCGGCAAACTATGCGTTCAACTACGGTAAAGTACATTTCATCGTTTTGGACAATGTGCGTTATCCCAATCCTCGAACAGGAAGAGGCTATCTGGGCGGATTTCGCAAAGATCAGCTTGATTTTGTCGAAAACAACTTAAAACATGTCCCTAAAGATCATCTAGTCGTGTTGGCCTTCCACATTCCGCTGGAACATCGTAATGGCGATACCTTCCGGGCAGAAGACAGGCAACGACTGTTTGATTTACTCCAAGCTTATCCGCACACCCTTTCCCTGTCTGCGCACATGCACACGCAGACACAGCATTTCTACAACAAGGACGATGGTTGGCACCAAGAAAAGCCACATCACGAGTACAACGCCGGCACCACTTCTGGCGATTGGTATTCCGGTCAGTTGGATGAACGGGGAGTACCTACCGCGACCATGCGCGACGGAACGCCAAATGGTTACGCATTTATCGATTTTGATAAAAACCAATATCGTATCCGCTATCAAGCATCAGGCCGTGATTCCACCTACCAAATCAATATCTTCCATCCGAAGGTTGTAGGACAAGGAAAGCGTAGCCGGTCCGCTATTTTTGCCAATTTCTTTATGGGCCACCACGGAAACGACGTCGCCTATTCCGTAGACGGGAGTGAATGGAAAAAAATGATGCCGGTTCGTACGTCAGATCCCGCTTATCTAGCCGAACTATATCCCTGGGACAATCTGGATACGCTATTACCCGGGCGGCGACCTACCGACGCCATGCCTAGCGCGCACCTGTGGCGCGTTAGCCTGCCGGTGGATTTAGCCGTTGGTGAACATCAAATTCGTGTACGGGCTACAGACGATTACGGAAACACCTACCAAGCATCGAGCACGTACCGTATAGCACCCACCAAAAGTTATCCCGACCCGCCGACAAGCGTGCGCTAATCGGTCAGCGCATTTTGTGAATAAAAAATCCCTGAAACTACCCGTTTCGGGGATTTTATTAATAAAGATATCTTAATAAAACCTTAACACACGGATACTGAACCAAATATTTACTTTTGTTGAAGAAGTTCCACATACATGCTTTTGAACAGCGAGATTATGAAGACGTCGGATATAGATGAACAGCTATGGCACGCATTGCAACTGGGCGATTGGAAAGCATTCGAGACCATCTATAACCGGTATATCAAGCTATTATATAAAGAGATAAGTAAACGAATAGACGACAAAGCAGTTGTCGAAGACTTGATACAAGACATTTTCCTTTCTTTGTGGAATAAACGTGAAGCTATACAAATTCAAGGAGATATCTACCCTTACCTCTACGGCATGGCCATCAATCGGGTGTTGAATTATTACCGGTCAACCCGTCTTCAGCCAAAGTTTGTAGAATTGTGGGACGATTTGCCGGAGCATATGGCTGATCTTACCGAATTATCGCTTGCCTTCCGGCAGGCTCATACACAGGAGCTTGAGTCTTTACTAGAGGTCGCAATAAAGTCGTTACCTAACAGGATGCGTCAAGTATATAAGCTACGGTATGAGAAAGAGCTTAGCGTACCTCAAATCGCAAAACAACTTTCAACCTCACCCAACACGGTCCACAACCAGTTGAAAACAATCCGCAAACGCTTCTTGAAAACCATCAGGCAGAGCAGCTACATTTTTTTCTGACCCCAACCACCTAATATTAACTTCACATTAACGATGTTATCAAATTATTAAACCTGTTCTAGGCAATAGCCGAACCCTCCTTTTTGGTTTCTTTATTATTAGAAGGGAATAATACCCGATAACAAATACACACGTGAAGAAAGATATTCAGACGTTATTAAATAAATACAAAGAAGGAAAATGTTCCGAACAGGAGCTTCGCCTGCTGGAAGCATGGTTCTTTAAAATCGCTGACGAAAGTCAAGGAGAAGAGCCCGATAGCGAGCAAATTCGTAAGATATTCAACCGCATAGCGCACAAAGCTTCCCCTTCCAAACCCAAGGTTTTTAAAATAGGGAAAAGGTACGCGACTATTGCAGCGTCTATACTAGTGGTCATCGGAATAGGGTTTTCGTTATTAAAAACGGGCCATATACCTAGCCTACCGTGGAGCGAAACAGCAAATTATGACATCGCTGCAGCAACAGACAAAGCTATTTTGACGCTGCAAAACGGTAAAAAGATTGCACTGGACAGCTTAAGTGGCCACACCGTATTTTCTAAGTATGGAGTTGAAATTTTACCCGGAAAGAACGGTGAAATTATCTATAGACAACTTCCCATAGCGCATCATCATCCGTCCATCGATGTCTCCGCCTATCATACAATCGAAACCCCGAGGGGAGGTAAATATCAAGTCCAATTGGCCGATGGTTCTAAAGTGTGGCTGAATGCAGGTTCGTCGTTAACCTTTCCTGTACGATTTGACGCCACCGAACGGAAGGTAAGATTGTCCGGGGAAGCCTTTTTTGTGGTCAACAAACTAATCCATGGCCCGGATACGGAACGCATGCAAAATGTTTCCTTTCTGGTGGAGACAGACGGGCAGACCGTCGAAGTACTGGGCACCGAGTTCAATATTAAAAACTATACTGACGATTTACACCAATATACAACACTCGTTGAAGGCTCTGTCAAGGTCAAGCTCAGCAGCGGCAAGGAGATTATTCTGCGTCCCGGCGAACAAGCACAATCAGGAGAGCATCTCGAAGCCGTGCATGCCGATCTCGAACGGGAGATTGCCTGGAAAAACGGTGATTTCGTCTTCAAACGGGAAACCTTGGAGGAGATATGCAAACAGATATCCCGTTGGTATAATATCGATATTACATATCCCGAAGACATTAAATCCGTGCGATTCAGCGGCATGATAAGACGTTCTCAACCCTTATCCGTAATTATCAACATGATTGAATCAGCAGGCAAAGTCAAAGCCACGTTAAAAGAAAGGAGGTTGACCATAACGAAAACATAGCAAACCAAATAGGAGATAACTACATAAAGGTGACAGATGCTACGAACACCTGCCACCCGACCTGTGTAAAACATACTTATCGAAAATAGAAATCCAGACAAATTCAGCATACTATTAACGACAGAAACAAAAATATGAATTTTACTTCATTCCTGCGTGCGCTAAAGATCAGCGCAATACTCTTTCCGTGCTTTATACTGCATGTGAACGCTTATGTATACGGCCAGACACTGAGCATTTCAAAACGCAGCAGCAGTGTAGACGCTATATTTAAAGAAATACGGCAAAAAGCCGGATACGACTTTTTTTACGATGCCAATATACTGAACGACATTCCGCTGCTAAATGTAGAAATGCAAAATGTAGAAGTCAGCGCCATTTTGGAACATTGCCTTAAAAACCGGCCTTTCACCTTCAACATCGAGAATAAACTCATTACCATTCAGCGAACAGACGGCAAAACGAACATTCCGCTCCATCCCAGCCATGCCAAACAAGTCCAGGAAGGTCGTTTAAAAGGGACGGTAACAAACCAAAAAGGCGAAGCCCTCGCAGGTGCAACCGTCAGCATCAACAGTATCAAAATCAACACCCTAACCAATCATAACGGGGAATTTTCAATCACGGTACCCGTCGGCACTTATGAGGTTATAATAGGATACGTTGGTCATATCAAAAGTGTACAAAATCAAATTACAATAAGCGCTGATAAAACCACAACCAGAAATTTTATGCTTACCGAGGCGATCAATGCTGTGGACGAAGTGGTCGTTACGGCACTCGGTATCAAACGCGAAGAAAAAGAGCTAGGCTTCGCGCAACAGACCATCGGTGCCGAACAGCTAGCTACCGCCGCGTCCACCAATTGGTCAGAAGGACTAAAAGGCAAGGTTGCAGGACTGCAGATCATTTCCGGCAACACGGGACCTATTAATTCGCAAAGTATACAACTACGGGGAAACACCTCACTGGATCCTGCTGGAAATTACGCATTGGTAGTCATCGATGGTGTACCAATGAATCAAGAAACCACTGCCTATGGAAACAACGTTGGTGCTGCTTACGGAACCGAGGCTCCAGTTGATTACGGGAACGCGATTTCCGAATTACGTCAGGACGATATCGAAAGCGTAACGGTTCTCAAAGGCCCTTCGGCTGCGGCACTTTACGGTTCGCGCGCTGCAAATGGAGCACTGATCATTACCACCAAATCGGGTAAGAAAAACCAAAAGCTAGGCATTTCTGTCAATAGCACGGCCTTATTCGATCATATTACCAACTGGCCCAATTATCAATACGAATATGGAGGCGGTAGTATGAATCAGCTTGATCAGAATGGCAATATGTACTATTCTTGGGGAAATTCAGAAGACGGCCCAAGTACCAACTCTCCCACCGCCTTTGGACCAAAATTCGACGGGCAGTATTTTTACCAGTATGACCCCGTTACCCAAGCCCAGGGCACCGAGCGCACTTTGTGGAGGCCATATAAGAATAATATGAAAGATTTCTATCGTACTGGAATGACTTTCGAGAATAGCGTAGCCTTACAAGGCGGTGATTCTAAAGGATCCATGCGCGTCAACCTTTCACGTACAGACAACAAGTATATCACGCCGAACACCGGCTTCGAAAGAAACAGCGTGTCCTTTAACGGCAACTACGAGATCACAAAGTACATAAAACTATCCTCCGTAATCAACTACAACAACCGAGCAAGTGAAAACCTTCCTGGATTTGGTATGAGCAACGGATCACTGAACTATTTCATGATGTTTTTGTTACCAAGCGTAGACATTGAATGGTATAAGCCAATTTGGAGCGAGGGAAAAGAAAACGTAGAACAATTAAACCCATTTTCACAGTGGTCGAGCAATCCCTACTACCTGATGTATGTTGACACCAACCCGCTTAAAAGTAACCAACTGGTTGGAAATGTTCGCGCTGATATCGAGGTTTCGGAGCATCTGAATTTAATGGGTCGGTTATCCCTCAATTCACTTGGTCAGCTTCGAGAAACCCACCGGGGCTACACCAGTAAAAAGCATCCAAGGGGTTATTATGGCAGACAGGATGTGTCCAGTCAAGAAATCAATGCAGACTTCTTAGCAACGTACAAGAACAGCTTTGCTGAGGTTTTTCAATATAGTATTATGGGAGGCGGGAGCATCATGGATTATGATCACCGCAATGTGATGTCCTCAATCGACGCCCTTATCGTACCCGGTGTTTACACCTTGGCCAATGGCGTGAACAATCCACTAGTCAAGACCAATGACCAAAGGAAACGGATCAACAGTGTCTACGGTATGGGGTCCATATCCTGGAGGGACAGGATATTTCTAGATCTTACGGCCCGGAACGACTGGTCCAGCACCCTGCCCGAAGGTAATAATTCCTATTTCTACCCTTCTGTGTCCAGTAGCTTTATCCTTTCAGAGCTCTTCCAGCTTCCTTCGACCGTTAACTACCTGAAATATAGAGCCTCCTATGCAAGGGTCGGTAGCGATGCCCATCCCTATCAGACATCCAAATACTACAGCCAAAGCAGCTTTGCTAGCTCCGCCATTATACCCGGAACGATGTATAATATGGACCTTAAGCCCGAAATCACATCAAGCTGGGAAACAGGGTTTGATATTCGTCTATTTAATGACAGGGTCGGTTTGGACGCAACCTATTACATGTCCAGTACAGAGAACCAAATCCTGTCCTTGCCGAATGATATCGTGTCGGGATACAGCAGCAGGGTAATCAATGCAGGCGAAGTCCAGAACCGCGGGGTAGAACTCGTTGTGAACGGTACGCCGATCAAGCAACAGGAATTCGAATGGAATATCGTCGCCAATTGGGCGTTGAACCGCAATAAGATCGTTGAATTGAACGATAATCTTGAGCGGCAGACGTTAGCTAATGTTTGGCAGGGTTATCTCATTGGTACAGTCGGCGGTACCACTACCGACCTCTACGGAACCAAGTTTGTTCGTGACGATCATGGAAATATGGTATTCAACAACGGCGTACCCGTCAGAACAACTACTCAGGAATATATCGGCAATACAGCAGCTAAATGGAAAGCCGGGCTAACAAACAATTTGAGATATAAGGATTTCAAGCTGAGCTTTACAGTAGATGGTCAATGGGGTGGACTTATTTACTCCGGTACATATAACCGATCCTCGTGGGATGGCTTCACGACCAATACTATTCCCGGACGGGATGAAGGCTACATCATAGGCGAAGGTGTTGTCAAAAACGAAGATGGAAGCTATAGTCCCAATACGGTCCAGATTAGCCCGCAGTCTTACTATGGCCAATATCACCAGACTACCGAGCCGGGCGTCTTTAAAGCAAGCTTTATCAAACTTAGGGAAGTTTCCTTGACATACACATTGCCTAAGAAACTTCTACAAAACATCTACGTAAACAACCTCTCGCTGACCGCGTTCGGACGGAATCTATTTGTTATAGACAATTTTCCTTTCTGGGATCCAGAAGGTGGTACCATGAACGGGACCGTCTTTGTCCCAAGCTTGGAGATGGCACCGATGCCGTACACGGCTACATACGGCGGCAGTTTAAAGTTTGATTTTTAACCCACATGCATAAAACTGAAATAACGCTCATGAAAATAAAAACAATTATATCGCTTTGCGGCCTGATGTTAGGGTTATCAGGTTGTACGAAGAATTTCGAAGAGATCAACACCAACCCGAATCTGATCAATGAGATCAGCCCCGGTACCCTGTTGAACGAGATTATCTATAATATGGCAGCAAATAACCTGACCAACCACTACCATATCAACTGCCAATTGATGCAGATCCAACTTAACTATCCCCAATTCTATGGAGGTGTCCAGCGCTACGAAATACTACCAACCACAGGCGATTCACAATGGAATGCGGCTTATAGATGGGCAAAAAATGTCAGTGAAATGCGTTCTGTGGCCGAAAAAGAACAATCCAACAACTACTTAGCTATCGCGCTCACCTTGCAGGCTTGGATCTACTCCAACCTGACCGACACATTCGGTGATGTTCCCTTTTTTGAAGCTTCAAAAGCCGAGGAAGGGATCCTGCAAGCCAAATATGATAAACAAGAAGATATCTACGCACAGCTTCTGGAAGACCTCGCGCTGGCAAATAGCCTATACGACACCGACCAGACTATGAACTACGGAACGGATATCTTGTTTGCGAACGATGTCCAGAAATGGCAGAAGTTCACCAATTCGTTGCGCTTAAGGTTGCTGTTGCGTATTTCGGACGTATATGAACCTGCCTATACGGAAATGCAAGCGATCGTTGCCGATCCCATATCGAATCCGATCATTGGCCAAGCATCCGAATCCGTCATCCTTCACGTAACCGGAATTACGCCTAATCTATCGCCCTGGTCGAGGGCACTGGACTTCAGCAACCAACATGCTGTCGGTTCATTTTTTATCGAAACGTTAAACGAGCTTGAAGATCCACGCCGCCCTTTTTACGTTGGAGAAGCTAAAAGAGGAGAACAAACTATCGGTTACAAAGGAATTCCGAGCGGATACGATCCCAATACCAGTTTTGACTATTCTCCATCCTACATGAATAATCTCCAGGTCACTGCTCCGATGATCATTCCGATACTAACCTATGCCGAAGTTGAATTCATACAAGCCGAACTAGCACAAAAAGGTTACGGTGAAGATGCAGCAAGCCATTTCAAGAATGGCATTAAGGCCGCTGTCGAATTATGGACTAAAAGACCCCTTGATGAGCAATACTTTTCAAATGAGCTGGCCACGTATGATGGCACTTTAGCGCGTATCATGTTGCACAAGTATTTAGCACTTTATTTTACCGACAATCAGCAATGGGCTGAATATCGACGCACGGGGTATCCTGTCTTGCCCACAACGGGTAGTAAGCTCAATAATAATACGATGCCTTCAAGACTGATGTACGCCAGCCTACAATCGGTATACAACCCAGATAACTATAAAGCCGCTATTACTGAAATGGGGGGAGATGATGTGAATGTAAAAGTTTGGTGGGATGTGAAATAAAAGTTCAGTGCCTGATTGGCCCTGCATGTTACTTAAGGAGAGGGGGATTGCCCCTCTCTCCTATTCAAACACCTTGATCTTATGTTACTAAGGATTCGTACTAAAAATCGATCCATTCGCAATCAGCGCCCGTCGATTCATCTTGAGGATATCCACCACCCACTCAGCAAAATCTTCCGGTTGCAACACCTTATCCGGGTTCCCATCCGTTAAACCGCCGTCAATACTCATATCCGTAGCAATCGTGCTCGGTGTCAGGGTGATAACCCGAATATCATCTTTACGCCATTCCGCCATCATCGACTGTGATAATGAAATCACCGCCGCTTTGGAAGCCGCGTAAGCCGCCATACCTGCGCCACCCTTTAAACCTGCGGTGGACGCGACATTGACAACATCTCCTTGTCCTGCCTCTTTTAGATAAGGATATACCGCTCTGGCCACGAGATATACGCCAAAGAAGTTAATATCAAACACCTTTTGGAAATCCGCTGGTGCCATCTCCATCACTTTGCCGAACTGGCCTACGCCCGCATTATTTATTAAAATATCGACACCTCCCAGTGACTCAACCAATTCTTTTATTCCGCCTTCCACCTGTGCGTTATCCGATACATTAAACACGGCATAGTGTGCTTCCACACCTATTCCACGAAGTTCCTCCACTGTTGATCGCAGGTTTTGCTCGTTTTGCCCGGTGATACCCACATGTACACCCTCAGCTGCAAGTGCCAGCGCCACTGCTTTTCCCAAACCACGGCCTCCACCTGTGATAATTGCTTTTTTACCTTTTAATTCTGTCATATTGATGTTGTTGTAATCTATCCAAAAATAACAAGAATAGTTCTTATCAGGAACCTAAATTGAAATCATACCGATAAATCGGACAATTAGTATTGCTTTCGTCGTCCGGATCCTCGCAAAGGATAAAGGTTAGTGTATCCGCAGACTGGCCATAAAGCGCAAGCCCTTCCAGTTTTTTGGTATTCGAAAGCAGGCTAGTTGGTCCTAATTTCCAGTCGCTAAGCCTTATATAGCTGAGATAGGAACCTTTACATTCGCCGTCGTGATAAGTACTGGCACTGTCTTCTGCCGTTGCGATAAAAAATAAGCGGTCGTCCACGATGACCCCGTCAGAGAAACCTGTAATATAGTTTTGGATACGAGGCAACTGGACATGATGCGCACGCAATGTTTCCGGACGAAGTACAAAATCCAAATCACCCCCTACCGTAAAGATGACGTTCTGGTTCCTTTCGCCATTGCCACGGTTTAAAAAGTACCAGACTCCGTTAGCATATGTCAACCCTTCTATATTGAAGTTATCCCGGTCAACCTCACCTATCTCCTGCATTTGTTGATAAATCGATTCTAAAGATACATGGCGTACATTCCGATTCCGTTTGTCATAAATAAACGCGTCTTGCCGTTGGGGTTTTGATCCTGAACCTACGATTACCAGCGCATCGCCAACATCGCACAACGCTTCGAAATCTTTTTTATCCTTTTTGGCAACCAGCTCGTCTTGCTGTGTACTGTCCAACAGCACTTTATCCAGTCGTTCTTCCAGTACATTATAATGGTAAAGATAAGGACTGTTGTCCGAAACAATATACAGTTGATCCTGATCGTGTTGCAAGCCGGATGCCGCATTGATACCTGTCAAGTTGAAAAGCAATAGCAAAGAATAGAGTGTATCCATTATCCTGTTGATTTTGTTCTGATCTATCAAAAGTAACAAGAATAGTTCTTATCCGAACCAACTATTTAAAGCTACGTCACGGCAGCTCGGGCATTCCATTCCACGCTCAAATTGTTCTACAGGAATAACAAAAATCCTTTTGACAAATGAAGAAATTATCTTAGCTTGCTTAGCATATGGACAGATCGATACACATTTCTTACCGTTCCGCTTTACGTCGGCTTACCTACTGTATGCTCCTACTCGTTGCACTGCAAGCTTGCCAATCGTCCGGCAAAAAGGATACGCAGGCTACACAAGCAGACTCTTCCGGGCAAGAAAGTATGGATACCTCGGCATCCGTGGTGAAACCATTCAAATTGCAGCCCCGATCGGTCAAATTCCTCTGGCGCGAAGACCAACCCATGGATGGATATGATGCAATCGTCAGTACCATCATGCTGGACGAAGCTTATATTGCCAATATATCCGATCCGGAAAAGGCCGCATTAGGCTATGTGGCCACTTTTATTGGAAATGAATGTGCCTGGGACGGCAAAGCCTCCCCATCGCGCAGCAACCTAAAATGCAAGATACTTACCGCACTCGATCTCGGTTATCAATGTTCAGACACACACCTCGGCTTCCTGCGTCAGTGGTTCCGGGGTGACAGCACCGCACTGAAAAAACTAGAAGCCTGCCCTACCATCCCGGACGGTTCGACCATACAAGACACGTTTAACAAAATTGACCTGAAGGTCGACGGCAACGAAATCATCGTAGCTTATACGGTTGTTAGCATCAACACCCGGCACGGCAAAAGCTGGACCTGGGATGTCAAGGATCATTTCAGATTCCACGACAACCGTCTTGAATTGGTCAAGACCGAAAGATCAGAACCGGCTGCGGCGGATTTTGATGTCGCCGAAGACCATAATCCGGCAGCTTAAAAGACAACGCCGTAAGACCATGCAAAACAAACTGATCGACTACTTTTCAAAATTCACCAAGCTGACGGCGCCTGAAATAACAGCGCTAACCGACAGTATGGTCATTAAAGAAATCAAGAAAGGCCATTACCTACTAAAAGAAGGACAACGGAATAAAGACACCTATTTTATGCTATCCGGTTTGGTCAGGCAATATACCCTTACCGACGGGGAAGAAATCACAACCGGCTTTTTCAATGAAGGACAATGGATAATTTCGCTAACCAGTTTTACAGACAACCCCGTTTCCGATAGTTATTTGATCAGTGAAGAAACATCTTGCGTCGTTGTGGGCAATGAAGAAAAAGCCCAGGAAATCTTTAAACATTTTCCGAGATTAGAAACGGTTTCAAGGGCAGTAATGGAAACCGTGTTTGCCGAACAGCAAAAGACGCTTACCTCCTATCTGACAGAAACGCCTGAACAGCGGTATTTGAGGTTATTAAAAGAAAGACCTGCTATATTCCAAAGAGTGCCTCAGTACCAAATTGCCAGCTATATCGGCGTTAAACCCGAATCCCTAAGCAGAATCAGAAAGCGATTAGCTGCTAGTGATTGACCTTAGTGATAACTACGCCGTTGTTAAAACCTTTGGTAACTAACCAGATACTCAAGAGAATTTCAAATAAGCCCCCAGGGATAGACAACATGACTCCATAAGGCTTTCCAAATAATTCCAATCCGCAACCCACAATAAAAATTAGGTATCCCATGAAACCCCATATGGGAAACAAAACGGGAACAAGCCTAGATTTATACAGCAGGTTGCAAAACACCAGTCCGCCACAGCCCCATAGTATCATGCCTAGCTGATAAGCGTAAAAATTCCCCCTTGAAGACAAATCTAAAATCATACTGAATAAGGAAGAATCATGTTGGTCTGTTTGAACTAAAGTTTCACTTATTGAAATAGGCAATAAAAGGAAAATAGCCCCTAAAGTAAGCATCAGTGTCCCAAAAGAACCTAACAACAGGTAAAAAATGGAAAGACTTTTGTTTATCGATTTAAGGACATTGAACATAACGATCAATAACCCTAGGTTAAATAAAGTGTGCAAAATGGCGATTAATAACGCGCCTATAATCAAGGTTGTCTTATTTTCAACTGTTTCCATTAGCCCCATACCAATTGCATAGGATACGAATGAAAGGATAAAGCATATTCCGAATAGCCGAGCTGAAGTTATTTTCATTGTTTTGCTTTTTATATGTTTTAGCAAAATTGACGTATAAAACGACCAAACTCATTGACTTCGGTTAAGAAATGAATTCTTCAAATTTCTCCTTTCGGTCTAAAAATCTATCTTTGGTCCTTGGCTCGGTGCAGATATTCTATAGAAGCAAAAACGAGTTTATTAATTAATTATGCATTATGAAATGGAGTATCATAACCGTATGGATGATCATGTTTTTATCAAGCTGTAATAATCCTGAAACCAAAAAGACTGAAACGCATGAAGAAGGGTATGAAACACAGCAGATGACCGACATCAGCAATACGTTAACTGCCTTTATTAAAAGCGACACACGTGCTTTAGACAAGATAGATAAAGACCTAATAAGTGAGGATCTCGCAGGTTTAATCTCAAAAGCCGCCGCCATGGAGAAAATCGACGCAATCAGAGTCGCTAACAGCAATGAACCGACCAATAAACCCAGATTGATTGAGGGAGATATTTTTAGCAGTCTATACGAAGGGGCAGAGCATTTCTCAGTAGAAGACATAAAGAATCTGGACGATAAGGCCATTGTTACTGTGAGATTCAGTAATACGACATTTAATGAAAAATGGGATGACGAAATCGTCTTCGTCAAACAGGAAAAATGGGTGATCGACGATGTAATTTTTAAAAGTTATGATCCTGCGTTGCCTACCACCAAAGCGATTTTGCAGGACTTTATCTCCAAAAACTGATACGCGGCATTTTATTGACACTAATTTTGCCCTACTACAGGCAACTTGAGTAAATAATAGCTGCCCACAAGGCGCTGAAAGCTCATTTCTGCCTGGCTCAGTAATATCGCAGACTTTTCTCTAAGAACATCCATGCTTAAAATCGTTCTACAGAAATAACAAAAATACCAAAAATTGTATTTTCAGAAGTACAAAAAACTTACCGAATCCCCTAATCTCTGATATCCACGTGTAATACTTTAAGAAATGAATTCTTCAAATTTCTTCTTTCGGTCTAAAAGTCTATCTTTGGCGCGTTAATTAATCTAACTTTATGGATAACATCCGTGTGTCCCTATTATTTATTTCGTATTTCAACATGAAAAAACTTTACATTTTAGTTTTAGTAGCTTGTTTACTTGCTACGGGTCGGTCTTATAGTCAAGACAGTAAATTCAATATCTCCGTCCATACCCAATTGGGTACCACCAAATTTTCAGGAGCTGATCATTCTTCGGTGGAGCTGAAACAGTTTGCCATTACGCCCCGAGCGACATTTCGTATCGACAAAGTATGGGCAATTGGCGCACTCTACAATTACCGTAGCGCTGAAGAGAGAATATACCTTGTGATCCCGGGAGCGGGTGGAGGAAATGCAGAGACCAAAACAACAGAACAGTATGCCGGCGTCCTTGTCCAAACCTATCTTTTTGACAACGGAAGATTCGCGGCTTTTTTGGAAGTAGACGGCACCATGGGAACCTCCAAAACGGAAGTTCTATCTGGTTTGGACGGCACGCCTACCAAGTCTGACTTATATTCCTCGGCATTCCACGCTGGCGGACGGTATACTTTTTTCAAAGGGCTCGGCGCAGAGATACGTCTAAACCGTTTGGCGGGTTATCGCAAACTAAAAACTAAGGAAACCGACACAGAAACCAATCAGTTCGACTTATTTAATAACGTTCTGAACCAGGTTTCCGTAGGGCTTTCTTATCAATTTTAGGTATCCCTATTATAAAAAACACCCGGAACGCACGCTCCGGGTGTTTTGCTTCCCCACCCGGCCTCTAGCGGGCGGTGATCCAAAAACTGATACAAAGCACTTATTTCTAATCCTATTCAGGTACTAAGGTAATGAGGAAATACCCCTCCTTCTGCTGATACTCCACGTCATCCAAGGTTACTTGTTCGATTTTTGTCCCTCCGCAGCCCTTATTGTTTCTTGCCTTGACCAAGAATGAGAAAGATTTTATGGTCGATAAGAATTTAAATTGTTCGACCCCACCTGACCAACCCACGCTATACAGTGTGACGCGATCATCTACTCCAATCGTATGCTCTACGAGCTCATTTTGGTCGTTTCCCAATTCTTCGCGAAACTCGAAGTTGTCGTTATGCAGCTGACCGGTAGTAATCAAGTTGTTTCCTTCAGCATCCACGAACTCAAAAACGACGGGCTCCGGAGGGGTAAAACAATCTTGTTTTTCGCATGCTGTCACCAATAGGCAAAGACATGCAAGTACGAGGTATATACGTGTAGTGTTCATCAAATGATTTAAACGCGTTTAGCAAATTCCAACCGAAAAATATGGAAAAAAAACGAGTTTGTAGAACTGAAAAATTCATTCCGCATGAACTTAGTTCGTGTTTCATGAATTAAGTTCGTGCATTTATTTGACCATCTCTCATTTTTCCCGAAAGACCGGAAGCCGCTCCCAGAGCGGGATGTACGGCTTTTGCGGACTGGCGGATTTCAAGTTCATGCTTAGCTATCTGTAATAAAAAATCATAAAAACCTTGATTTTATAATCGTTTTTCATGTTATATAATTATTTTTCATAATTATCTGGACGTATCCCGACGATTATCGGGACGGATTCATCCGGATGTCATGGCCAGAACAGCCGCCTTTCCGTTGTTAAAAGATTCAAAGGCTTTCTCCACTAACCAGTTTTATATATTGCAACATCCCTGTTTCTGCATCCAGCTGTGTCACGTGTACCGTGCTTGCCGTAAACGTGTTGACGACCCGGGATGAGCTCCCGTCCACTTCCAATATGAGGTAGGTTTTGTTGGTATCGTTTCTTTCTTTCCATTCTGCCGTTGTCGGGTAAGGGTCGCTCCATGTAGCGAGGTACAACGCACGCTCGCCCTCGGAAAATGCCTTGATAGATGAATATACGCCTAAGGGAACAATTTCCTCCCCCCTCGGGCTAAACAACCCGAGATGTTCTTCAACACCCTCCGGGACTTCCTTTTCTTGAGCGACCAGCACATGTCCGGCTTTTGTCACCTCTATTTTCTGGTAAACCGGCGGCAGCAGCTCCTCACCTATCCAGCTAACAAGGCTATACTTTTTTTCGACCACACCGGCCGTATCTTGCGTGGTGTGGAGACACACAAAACCGAGGGAAGTGATCGTCGAGATCAGTTTTTTGCTCCCAGCTACGGTTTCGGTAATCGGGAGACGAACATCGCCACTTAAGCTGTATTGCATCGCTCCTTCGGTTGGTTCATCGTCTGCCGACAGTACAGCGAAGATATCGAAAATCCCTTTTTCTTTGTTTCGGTACACGCCACCATAGTGCTTTTCCAACATAGGCATATCGGCTGGCTGCGGAAATAGGATAACCCCGTTCACGAAACGCAGCTGACGGTGCTCCGCCGGAATCAGGATATCGTTTCCCTTTTTTAACCCGTTTTTTCCGTTTTCCGTAAAGAATCGGTAACCGAGCCCTTCCAGATACTCGTCTACTTCGCTGCTTTCCCTACGTTCGTATTCCCGATATAGGGAGGATGGCTCTGGTATCGGGGTTGAGTCGGGCAGGGATAGTATATGTTCCGCTGTCTTCACTTTCTCTTCCGCAGGTTTATTACGAGCCTCCTGGAGGAATGCGTCGATCTGCTGGAGTTTATCGTGTGGAAACCCGTCACTGTAATCGCTCGATTGTCTGGAGGCCAGTTTATTGAATTGGCTATCGTAAAGGTCGTGTCTCCCCTTTTCAGGCGAAAACAGAAATGGATTATCTTCAAACTGCTCGTAAAAGCTGCCTTGGGCCGTGTCAATTTCGCGAAAAACCGTATAAAGCGGAAGGTGTTGATACCCCGTCAGCGGCAGGAGATACGTATACCGGTGCGGTATAACTTCATTCCCTTGGCTATCGATTAGCCCAGCGAAAAATGTGCTGTCGCGCGATATATAATATGGTTTCCCGTCGATTTCAAGCATTTGTAAATCAAGGTATATCGGCGGAACTGTATAATCGCCCTGCTTGTCTATTACGCCGCGGAATTTGCCCCGATACACGATTGCTTGCCCGTACTTGAAGCGCGCTGCATAATCGAATGAAAAGGCGATGCGTGTTTTTTGGTTAACATCTATATATCCCCATTGCCCGTCAAGCTTTACCGATGCCAGTCCCTCGGAAAATCCGGTAGCATCGCAATACGTAGGCGGTATGTTGTGGTCCTCGCCGTTCACACTGGCAAAACCAAAGGTCTTTTCTGTGCAATTTCCGTAAGACGTAAAAAGCTCCTGTGCGCGTGTAGTCATTATGCTTATGGATAACAAAAAGACAATACAAAAATTCAACCTATTCATCGGCGTAAAAGTAAGTAACCGACCTGATTCAAGCAACTTATCGCACGCTACATATTATCTACAATCGTAAAAAATTTGGTTTTTTAAGTACTACTACCTAAAAAATATTTCTCCGCAATAATTCGATGAATTCGGCATAACGGTTCGGCTACTTTTGTATCCGATGAATACCATTTTAATTGCGCATATTTTCGTCGAAGAAGGTAAACGGCTACGACGTATCGCCGTACAGGACATCCGATACCTGAAAGCTGCGGGCGACTATACCGTGGTTTACCTAGACAAGGGCGAGTTTATAAGTTCGTCAGGTATCGGATCTATCGAACAAAAACTCGATCCATCCCGCTTTATGCGGGTGCACCGTTCGTTTATTGTCAATCTGGAGCACATCGACGCCTGCCATCGAGATATCGGCAGGCTCTACCTTATTATGAAAAACGGGCAGCAAATCGGGGTAGGCAAACGTTATATGCATCAAATCAAATCGTTAATACTGTAATAATGGGGTATTCCTAGAGGGTTAGCCTTTGTTAATTTTAAAATTAAGCACCACACTGCTTGATGGGGGAACCTCACAGCCTTGTACCGCTATTGGAAAGATCCGGCCCGAAAAAGAACCTTCTATATACTGGCCAACACCCGTCAGCGTAGCGGTTCCGTTAAATATCTCCTCGTTTTCACAGGTGCGGTAAAAACTAATAGAACTACGTCTTTCCCCTCCATGATATGTGGTGTAATACAGCACAGCCTCCCCGCCGTCGATGCCGCCAGGGTATGTACCAGGGCCCGTACCAAAGCACTGGAGCGTCAGACTTATCGGAGACTCGTCTCCGCCTAACCGAATGTACACACTACCGTTGACAAGCTTAGCATCATGTCCCGTTTTGGATAGATCCTGCTCTACGCCATTCACGATGAGCTGAACGAAATTTTCGGGTACCAGGCGGATGGTCGTCAATAAAATAAGCTTCCCGAACTTTCGCCTACCACCAGGAGCCCTTCGGTCGCTGATGTAACCGTTCTTGCTCTCCACTTCGACCTGTATTTCCACATTCGTCGCTCGCTCTATAGTGGTCGGGGCTGTATAAACCGCGTCACCGGGTACCATTTTGGTGTTGATTTTCGGCGATAGTGATCCCGGGCCGGAGATAATCTTCCACCCGCTCACCGTCAGATCCTTCGAAAAACCGATATCGTCCATTGCCGCTAAGGGAACGCTATCGATGTGGTTTGCCGGCATGAGTTCGCCAAGTACCTGTTCCAGCAACTTCAGATTAACCGTTTCACCCGCACCTACCGATTCTTTATCTTTCCGCAGCGACAAGAGGTCAAACCACACCCAATCGCTGAAATGGGTTGTTTCAACCGTCAGTCGACCTTGCGGAGCATCCAGCTCCGTAGAACTACCGCACCATACCCCGTCGCGCCGCTGGAAGGCCACCATGCGTGTCGCTGGGTTACCCTCAGCATCCGGATCATACAAAAACGAGAGCTGGACAGGTTTATCGAAGTGGATACCCTCCGGAGTCAGCCGGAATGCCGGATTAGTCGACCCCTCGTCAAGTGTATTGCCGATGGGTTGGATGGCGAACGTCGTCAGTTCGTCCACGGCGCCGGGCGGGATTTCCATTCGTACCATATCCCCGTACAACAGGACGCCGCCATTGGGTCCGATCGCTGCCGAAACGGCATCGCCCACAGGCTGTCCCTTGGGTTTAACTACCGGTTCGCCGAAAACGGGGTCGGGTTCTTCCGTAAATGGTGCGTCCTTAGTGCAGGAGGCCGCCAGCAGGAGCGGCAACATGAATACAAATCGATATACGGTTAACATAAGCGAATTCATAGGCTTTTTTTATGCAAGTATCGGTGATTACCAATATTTATTTTCGTCCATTTCGACGAACAATCGATAAGCGCGATAAAGGGCTGGAAAAGACGGTAAGATGCGTACCTTCCGTTAAGAACTCCATTGATTATTATATCGTTTTTATTACATTTGCTTAGCTACGCCTATATGAAGCGTACTACGCAGTAAACATCTACAAATCTTATAAACAACTATGAAAAAAAACGACATCTGGCGGTATATCCACAACTGGAAAGGTATGCTTGAGCGCCATGAAGCCCCTATTATCTTAGAGCGCCTCTATAGCGATAAATCCCATTTTGATTTTTGTGTATTGGATTTTATGAAATCGGGCGCAAAAAACGTCCATGTGTACCCCGGTGTATCAGACGATTATAAAAAACTCCGATTTTTTGTACTATCAGAAACCTTTGATCGTAGTACATACCGGGACAGTATGGATCACTATATCTATGTATCAAAACCGCTAAAAAGTACCGATCAGGAAGCAGATTTAAAATCTGATATCAGTGAAAGGGAAGCCCAGAGACGTATTGATCGTTGGAACGAGACCTTTAGCGGCAAAGTTATTGATCCCGCTATTCTAGACTTGCTAAAAGTGCGGTGTTTTATCATTCCGATGGAGGATATTTCGACCTGTGTCAATAGCGCATACTTTGCATTTAAGGTCGATAAAAAGACATCCTTATGGTCTATGGATTTGATTATCCGAGGGTGCTACGACGATCAAGACGATGCGCGTTCGGCACCGCAGGCGTCTTACGATACGATCCGCCTAGTGCCTCCGTTTCCCCCAATAACCGAAGAACAGCAATTTGAAATCTTGTTTGATTAAAACATCATGTCAAATTGGATACAATGGCTGGATGCTGCAACGTGGTCCATTCCCATTTTATTGACCCTAAGCCTTGCAGCTTTAATCTGCTATAGGAAAGCGGCCAACCCATGGGATTATTATGTGTTTGCGTATCTGGCCATTGCGCTTATTGTGGATCTATCCAGCCGATACTGGTTATCGTTTCATACCGATAATCTCGTTTTCGTACATTTATATGCCCTGGCGGAATTGACGTTGGTGGGCATCATGTATATGCGGTTTTTCCTTACCCGCCTACGAAAAATCGGGTGGCTACTGCTATTCGTCAGCGGAAGTTTCGTGACCTGGGAATTTGCGCATCATATCCTGCGGGACACCGATCAAGACTTTTCATACTATCAATCGTACAGTCGCGTAGTCGTTTCGGCGACGCTTGTCGCCTACGGACTTATATCGCTGTTGCAAAGGGTTCGCCGTTCCGAGCGGATGGATAATCAAAAAGTACGTCTGATCGTGGCATTGACCTTTTATTACAGCTTGAATTTTATATTCTATCTTCCGATCAATTTTTTCGTTACGGCCCATACCCATTTCAAATTTTTACTTTGGGCTATAAACTTACTGGTTACCAACGTATTTTATATCTATTTGACCCTATACCTATGGCGCTTTGGCAAAAAGAAGAAACCATTATTTTCTGGATAATCGTTTCCTTGTTTTTTATCTCCGCTATCTTGATCTGTTTTTTTTGGCTATTCTATCGGTATCAGCAAAACATGTATCAACAAAAAGTAGCGCATCTGGAAAACGAACACCGGTTTAAGGAGTCATTAAGACTCTCCATGCTGGAGAGCCAAGAAAATGAGCGTGCCCGGATAGCTCATGATTTGCACGATTCCCTAAATGGTCATTTAACCGCCCTACAGTGGTCTGTAGACCTTGACGTCGAGCGTCCGAAGCTGCAAGATAAGATTAAGTTTTGCATCGCAGAAGTACGACGTATATCCCACAATCTCTACCCGCCCCTGCTGGAAGACACATCATTAGAAACGCTGCTTTCCCATCAGGTACAACATTGGATTAGCCGTTACGAAATCGATTATTATATCGATGTCCGTACGCAGCAATCTATATCAAACCATGTAAAACTACATTTTCTTCGCATCATCCAAGAACTCTTCGTCAATAGCGATAAGCACGGGCACGCTACTCGAGTCCGCTTACATTTACGGATTACACCAGCCTCCCTATGTATGGCTTATTGTGATAACGGGAAAGGTCTGCCGCCTGGATACCAAGCCGGATTAGGCATCAAAAGTATCCAAAACCGGATAATGATGATCGCGGGACAATACAAAACTAAATCTTACCAGGGTTTTCAGTTTATTTCCATTTGTTCCGATAATAAACACCTCTATAAACAAGCCCATTCATGACCACTTCCCTACCAAAAAAACACCGACTGGCACTGGTTGATGACGATCTTTTGCTCATTGATCTGTTGAGTTCCTATTTAAAAAACTTCGATCGGTTCGAAATCGTTCTGCAAGCCTCCGACGGCAATTCCTGTCTCGAGCGCTTAGACGCTCTGGAAGATCAACACCCAGAAGCTTATATTATTGATTTGAAAATGGAAGGAATGGACGGGCTAACCCTACTCGAAAACATTCAAGATCGCTACCCCGATGCGCATATTATTGTTGTTTCCTCCCATTACCACAACGATACATTGGGCTTTATGATCAAGAAAGGTGTAGCCGCTTTTTTACCTAAAGGTGTTTCTTTAACAGTTTTGATCGAAGTGCTTGACGAAGTTATGCAAAGAGGCTTCTACCTGCTACCAGATCAAGTCGGTATCCTGAGGAAACAAATATCCCATAAGGTATCTCCACCGCGGCTTGGCAGCGACCTATTAACCTCGCGTGAGCGCGATGTACTTATTCGACTGGCACAACAAAAGACGGCCAAAGAAATCGCAGATGAACTATTTATTACCACCCGAACCGTGGAAGGCCATAAGAACAATCTGTTTGCAAAAACCGGCGCGAAGAATTTAGTCGGTTTGGTCCTTTACGCCATCCAGCAGAAAATTATCGATCCCGATAGCATCAACATATAGCGTACCCGTATTTTTACCTCTTTCCTATAGTCAGGTAATTACTACCTGAAAACACCACTCTATTACTGCAAACTTTGTGTATGCCCAATCCAATATACGGGCGGGGTAAAGACATTGTATTGAACAAACAATCCTATGAAAAAATGAGATCAACTACCATTAACACACAGCTTCCCCAGGCCGACCAGCAAAAGATAAAGCAAAGCTTTATATCGCTGGCGGAAATGCAACGGATACAACTGCCCGAAGCCCTCCTTGACTTAAAAAAAAATCCGCCACCCGGAAGAAACTGGCATTTTGGACTCGAACATTATTCCAGTGATCAAGATTTTCGAGAATGGACCGGCATCAAAGACGCAGACGGTATGTTAGTAACCGCATTGATTGAACACCCCATGCATGCCTTTTTAAAAGTCTGGGCACTTCTACGAACCTCCGCCGTCAGTGAATCAATTAAAAAAAGGTGGTATATCTTCGTCTTGGCCGACCTACTCGAACGACTGCGCACAGCCGTGGGCCATATGTTTTATCACCAGTGCATCTATACACTACAAAGCAAGCTCGATTATCTCGATCAACAGATCAGCTTAGGAAACCAGCTCCATGTCGAGCGGCAGGCCCACCAACTCTATACCACGAGCCTCCAGTTTGGCAACGACATCGAGATCCTATTGTCATCAGCCCTTTCCAACGAGAAGGCTAATGGTATACCGCAGACTATAAACGATCTGGCTGGTGGCTATGCGCTGACCGACTTAAAAACAAACGGCTTTAAAGCCGTCATGAACTGTATAATAGCTAGTATTCAAAAATAAATCCCTTCCCTCATGAAAAACAACAGCTCCGATGCCCCCGTGGGCACCATCATACCCTATAGTGGCGATGCCAAAACACAACGCGACACCTTAAAGGCAGCAGGGTGGCTAATCTGCGACGGCGCGGAATTATCACAAACAGAATACAAAGAACTATTCGACACCATTGGTCAGGCGTTTGGAAGCCCAGCCGACGGTAGATTTAATATTCCGGATTTCAGAGGTCTGTTTCTGCGAGGCGTAAGCGAAGATTCCGGCAATGACCCGGATGCGGCCAGCCGAACAGCACTTCACGACAATGGAAACGCAGGCAACACGGTAGGTTCCTTTCAACCTTGGGCCACCGGAAAACCTCGTAAGGACTTTACCGCGACCATTCCCAAAAACAAGATCGGAAATTCTAAATTGGACAAAGGAGCATGCGTCGACGATGCTGGCAAATACCGCGATGAAGATGGTTATGGCGACACAGACGGCACAGGTGGCGACAAAGAAACAAGACCAATTAATGTATACGTCTATTACCTGATCAAATGGAAAACAACGACCAACAGTGGAGGACTCGCTACACCACCCGTAGGCACGGTCATGGCGTATGCCGGTCATGCTATTACAGCCCTCGCCAGCAATTGGGCAAGCTGCGAAGGCGCAGAACGCCAGCGCGTGGGTAAGTTTGAATCGCTATTTGCAGCCATCGGAACCGCATTTGGGTCTACCGGTGACAACAAGTTTAACCTACCCGATCTGCGTGGCTATTTTCTCCGTGGCGTGAACATGGATGCCGAAAACCGCGATCCCGAAGCCGAGGGCCGGGAAGCACTTCAACCAGGAGGAAACACCGGCAACGCGGTGGGCTCAAAACAAGCTGACGCCACCGGCTACCCCGTATCCAAACCGTTTCGTACCGCCATTCCCCACCTGCCGAACCAATCCGGAGCACCTGCTATGTCAGGTTTAGTCAAAGACGTCTACAAGTGGAATAAGAACTCTTCCGGTCCTATTGCGCTAACGACGGGTGGCGGCGACGAAGAAACACGCCCAATTAACACGGCCGTCGCCTGGCACGTGTTATATCAGCAGCTCCTGTCCGATGACTGGCCCGTGGGTACCATTATCGCCTACGGGGGTAGCACATTGCCCGAAAACGATTACTGGTTACCGTGCAAAGGTCAAATCTACCCGCAGCATACATACAGCGCGTTATACGCGGTGGTCAAAAATCTGTACAACAATCCGGATCAAAATATCCCCCCTGATGCATTTCAACTTCCCGACCTACGTGGCAAATTCTTACGTGGAGCCCAAGGCGACACCCAAGACGATGAGCCTGTCATCGGACAGACGCAACCCTACGCCACCAAACGTCCCGGCACGCCGTTTAGTGCCAGCTTTGACCATCTACCCACATCCTCTAAAGGGACGCACGGTGTCACCAGCAGTAATAACACAGCCGACAATGGTCAATACGAACAAAGCACCTGTACCGACGGCGGTGATGCCGAATCCCGTCCTATCAACGTAGCTGTCCATTTTTATATCAAAGCAAACAAATAATTCCTGTTATGAACGACAAAACAACATACAGCAATATCGTCACCGTCAGTCACCAAGGCCGTGCCGTGTCCTTCGTGTTGAAACAGGCAGAAAATACGAACGAAAGTACCACCTCCATATGCTTCAACATCCTGGATCCGGATATCGCCTCCTCGCACGACGACCTCGATTGGCAGACCTACCAAGAATTGCCATTTCCGACAACCGTGAGTATGGCCGGGTTCAATATCCTTCGTATCCCGGAACCCACGTTAGGCGCAACCTCGACTTTTCGGGTAGTCACCGACCAACACTATATATATATTTTCCGATGCATCGATAATCAACTGTACGCCAATCGCTATGTCCTCTCCGAGCAGCCCGCAACGGTTAAAAACAGTGACAACAACCTTAAAGCTCGGCCGAACTGGATATTACAACCAAGCTGGGAAGTCCGGTTCCAACGTAGTGAAAAACCAGACACGCCCCTAGGTCCTAAAGACAACCAAAGCTTTGTGGATATGGACAATACACCTTTCGAGGAGCCTGTTTGGGTACTTCCGCTGACACCCACAGGTGAAAAAGTCTCCATTTCAGGCTTTGACGTACAATTGTTGCCCACCGCGACACCCGATGAATATGCCTGGCAGATCGCTCTGATAGCAGAAGGCAAGCTCTTCACCTACTCCATCATCAAACCCGCAGGTGGATGGTTCCAATTTGACGACGACCAGTTCGATCCCACTGTGCAGACCATCCGCCCCAATGTGGTCCTATCGCTAACACAACCCAGCAGTGGCACGCCGAGTGCCCCCATCACGCTCATCGGTCAACCCTCAGCATGCCTGTACAACAAACAAGAACAGGTACGCACGGCTAACAACGAGCAGCTCAAACTCCAAAATGCCTACCGCTATATGCTAGCCTGTCAGGGTGCGGTCGCGGCTCCGGAAAACGAAACAGCGCATGGTATTGTGGTTCTTGATTTCGCGGTAGCCGAAACCGGACGACTGGCTTACCAAAACACGTACAACGCCACGCAGACATTGGCAGCAGGCGCCTTGAATGCTCGACAATTTACCCTCTCTTTCAATGGCTGTGCTCAGTTGCTTATTCCGTCCAACCCGGCCTTAACGCTCGGACCGGCATTCACGCAACAATGCTGGGTCATGCCCAAAGGCACCACATTGGATAAACAATACATCTTCGGTGTAGCGCCGGGCACATCAGCTGCCAACTATCCCCCCGTAGTTTACATTACCAACACCCTAAAAATCGGCGTCGCGTTTGGAGATGGCAAGAATCTACTCTCGGCCGAGACCAAGGATAATGTGCTGGAACTGGACACCTGGACAAACGTAATTGCCTGTTACGATGAAACTGGTTACCACCTGTTGATCAATGGATCGGAAGTAGCACTGGAAACCACGGTCGATTTTAAGGGAAAGACGCCAACTCAAACCGTATTGACCGTCATTGGGCAAGGCGCTGACGGCGGCAACTTTACCGGAATGCTGGATGAAGTACGGCTGTGGCAGGGCAATCAGGCGGCCGTAGCAAAGAAAAATCTCTTTAAACCACTCGACCTTCAGGAGGACCACCCTGATTTACTAGCCTATTGGCCGCTCAATACAGGCAAGGGACTGATTGCCAAAGATCATTCTAAAACCGGCACACACGACGCCACCTTATCTGGCGCGCGCTGGGTACCCGGCACCCCGCCCCTGAAACTCCCTACCGGCGACAGCAGCAGCATGGACGAAATGGGACTGACAGTGAACACCGGCATTGCGCTCCCGGTAGCCGACGACGATGGTTACACCCTTTTTGGCGCGATCAAGCCGGATAGCACACCGTTTTTATTGAGTGGCAAAGACGGGCTAATACATCTGTATTACCAAGGCAACAACGATGCCTTCCTTGCAGCACAATATGACACCTCGATCTCCCGGCCGGTGTTTGGTATACCCTGGACAGCCGGACCCGCTTCTGCAGATGCCGTTAACAGCGGCAACCTGCTATTTATCGGGCGACAGGCCGGCACGCTGCTCAACAACAGTGTCGTGCAACTCGCTAAAACGGCTACCAATTTGTACAGCTTAACACTGGACGACAACATCGGTAATAACGAGACGTGGCAGGGGCTACTACAGCGTGCAGATTATGTGGCAGCTGTACTGGAAGAACATTACACCAACGATCCACTAAACCCCGATGTGCTCGATAGCAACACGGTATTCTACGATAGCTTAGGCGTATATAAACAAGGCTTTTTGGCTGTGGGAGATCCACTACAACACGGATTTCTACAAATAATCAGTACGCAGTCCGATGGTATAACGGTCGACAAAGTGGAAGTGAAGGTAGCCGAAGAGGCCACCACCGCCACCGTTACATTGTCGGGCACCATACCAGGCAACCCCGAAAATCCATTACACATCCAAATCAACCATGTGCCGACGGATGTCACGCTATTTTCACAAGTACTCAGCGACCGTTCAAGCACCTACGATTACACCGCAGGCGCTAATAACGACCCGAACAACACCGCTTGCTATCAATTGCCCACCGATGGACCGGATGGACTCTTGCTGGTGCCGAGCAAGGAAATCAAAACAACCACGCTTTCAATAACAAACGGAAACAGCAAGACGACGTGTACCGTCAAAATATCCCTGCAATACAGCGATTCAACGAAACCCGAAACTGTAGGAATTTGGGAAAACATTAACCGACAGCTTGGCCAACTAAGCGAAATCATCAAGAAAAGTGCCGACGGGGATAATAAAATCGTCGCGGACCACATCGCATTCCAGTGTCCAGCTCTAGCGCAAGATCTGCCCGTCACCAACGTGGCGGCAGCCCCGAAAGCTGGCTTACGGGCTTTATTGGCGTTTATCCGGGTGTTTACCATCGGCGCCAATGGATTGGTCGGCAACGCGAGCCTTCCTTTAAGCCAAATACAGGGTGTAAAGAGCAAAGGGTACGCCCTCAAACAACGCTTAGCCGTAAAAAAGACAGCACCGGGATCGCCCCTGTTTGCTGTCAGACTTGATCGGCCAGCAAACAACGGCTATCCTCAACTATTGACAACGGACAAAAACGGAGCCGCCACCGCCCTACCTTTAAAAACGGGGGTAAACGGCGGTTGGCTCGATATAGCGCCATCATCAGCGCTAGGGCTACGCGGCAAACATTCGCTGATCACGATCGATAATAGCGGAAGTCAGTACCAACGGCTGAACCTTCAACAGGCACGGACATTGGAAGCTTGGACATACCCCACCCTTTCCAACGATAAGTTGGCTAGCGACACCAACCGCATCCTACACCTCGATATCGAAAATGGCGTCGATAAAAGCCAGAATATGCTGGGGCTAAAGCGCAGCGACATGCTCTACCTGATGGGTAAGGGCAAGCTGGAAGTAAATGATGCGGATTGTATGGACGATTCAAAAAGAGACAAACGCTTGTTTCCTAACCAAGATAACTATGCCGTACAGCTCTATATTAAGCCCGCGTTGAGAACAATTGAACCGGATCGCCCAGCACCGGTTTTGACGCTTACCTTCAAAAACGGCGAAACAACCGATCAGATCGAAACACTACACCTTGACCCTACAGGTAGGTTGTCTTACACCGTTCAAACAGGCAGCTTGGATCCTGTAAGGTCAGCATTTACCCAAGACATAGCCGACAACAGCTGGAGCCAGATTACCGTGTCACGCGCAAACGGAATTCTTTCGTTTTTTATCAATGGCTCTTCGTCTGGAAAAAGTGACACTACCCGTAAGCCCGAGGGCAATAACCATGTGGTAACCGTTGGCGGCAACGCCCAGTCCACGGAGGGACAGCTAGAAATGGAAATGGGGCTTAACCAATTTTCCCTATACCGCGACAGTTTGTCCCCACAGTTTGTCACCGACCACTACCACCGAGTTTTACAATCGAGTGCTGATAACCTGCAACTGCTTTGGCGGCTGGATCGCCAAACGAGTAACGGATCCGTTGTCAATGAAGCGATGACCACACAAGGTCTGTACGGTACAAGCTTCGATACTGAAAAGTGTATATGGGAAAGCCTTGGCGTATTTAAATATGCTTATGCCGCTGTTGGTAAACAAGCCGTCGTCACCGAAATGGCTGCCGTACCGAACAACCAATGGACGCATCTGGCCGCTACCTATCAACCCCATTACGGTGTTCGATTAACCGACGGAAACTATGCGGATTGCGGCGCAAACAACGGCCTTAACTTCGACAAGGCATTTGCAGCCTCACTTTGGGTGAAAGCCGATCAAACGACCAAGGAGAAACAAGTGCTGCTCAGCAAATTTGGGGCAACAGAAGACGAGCAAAGCTATGAGATTGGCCTGCAAGATGGTAAGCCCTACCTAACAGTTCGCTGCAAAAACGCCACCGATAAAGCCGGCAATGCCTTACCGCTCAACAAGCAATATATAACATGCCGATCCACGAGTCCGTTGACCAGCACAGAAATGACACATCTGGTCTTTACGGCCGAGCTCATCGAAGTCACAGAACAGGTGGAGAACGTCGCCCAAAACCAAAATGGAGAAAAAATCAAGCAGCTGGGCACATCGATCGAAAATTACCACCGGTTAGTCTTGAAATTGTTTGTAAACGGTCAGTTAGTTGCTACGTTTCCAGACGATAGCGCTCCTCATGCCGCGATATTGTATGGTAACGTCCGCTTTTTTGACTCCAATACACCATTGAATATGGGTCGGACACGGCCCGATGCGGAAGCGTCTGAGCAAGCATTCTTTTCGGGTACGATCTCGGATGTACTGTTATGGAATAAAGTGCTTGGAAAAGAGCAGGTAGCTACCTTATATACAATCAAAGAAACTCCGCAAGATGGGCTTACATCAGCGTGGTATTTTAACGAACAAAATGGACGCACGGCCTATGATAGCGTATCATCAAACGATGCCGTATGGTTAAGCAACGAGGAGGAAATGTGGGTTGTGGTCCATGATAATGCCACCATGCAACTGCTCATTAACGGAAAGCTGACTACAGGCATCAATGCACTTCCAGGCGATTTCGGCGGCTATATGACGCCGCAAGCTGCCATCGGCGGCTGCATAAACGATAGTGCCGTGGTCACGAATGGTTTCGAGGGCTATCTAGAAGAAGTACGGGTCTGGTCGGAGCGCCGAACCAACGAGCAAATTACCGATAACATGAACCGGCATGTATCGGGATTGAAGACACATTTGGTCGGTTACTGGGCCTTTGATACCGGATCGGGCGATCGATGCGTCGATGAATCGGCTTACGGCAACAACGGCATATTTAAAATTGATACGGATCAAGCATCTCCTTATTGGGTGCCATCGACGGCACCGGTCGCAAACGAAGGGCCAGGGGTCCGGAATGCCATGGGAGGCCTTGCCACCGATGCACAAGCATCTCTTCGCTCGGGGCCAGCCGCAGTGGAATATGCCGATGTGCAGTATGATGCAAGTGGCCAATCATTCAGCGTCTTAAAACGTTGCTATCTGTATATCGATCAAGACGGCCATATCGTGCACGCCTCGGGGTATAAAGTGGGCGATCTCAACATGGTTTACCTAGGGCAGGTCCAAACCAACCCATCGCTGATTGGCTACGTGGAGGGCGCACCACCGCTGCCCAGCGAAAACCTCACTAAGCCCTATTACCTAGATCCTACCAAGCCGTCGTACTTCGCGTACAACAACAGTTCGTCGGTGGCCTTGACACAGCAAAAAACAACCGCCTTCCGCTTTTCCGGATCCAAGCATACCGGTAGTCATCTGGCTTTTAACACCAAGCTCGGCGGTGGCGTATCCTTTGAAAAAAAACTAGAGGAAATCATCCTGATCACCGACATCATAAAAACTGAAGTCATCGGTAAAGCGACATTCGGATTAGGATGGAATGAGAGCGAAGATACCGGCAGTCAATTCGCTGCCCAGCTACTATCAGGCAACGTCAACACCATGTATAACTGTGGCGACTGGGAGCCAGACGACGGCGCGGGTATGCTCCTTAAAAACGGTGAAAGGCGTTTTATCCCGAACAACGAGGGGTATGCGTTAGTCAAATCGGCCACAGCGGATGTTTATACGCTGCTACTGCAAGACACCGGCGCCCTCATGGGCACTACGATCGCCCCCAATACAGAGATTCCGCCAGATGTCAATCTGATTTATTTCCCGTTGAACCCAGCGTATGTGAAAAATGGCACATTGGATGGCAAAGTAGGATTAAAAAATGATCCGGACTATCAAAATGCCGATGTACAAAGGGGTAGTTACTTCAAGCCGACCGAAGCCTATGCACTCAAACGTCAGATTGAACGGAAAGACCAGGAATTACTGGCCCAGTATCAGCAATTCGACGCGAAAAAACGGGGCAAAGACCGGAATTATAAACTCGATAATGATATTTCATCCAACGCACTTTACGACTGGAAGCAGGGGGCGCCGAAAAGAGGCATGTACAGTACACACGTCTGGACTGCCGCCGGAGGGCTCTATCGTGAGCAGCAAGGCTATGTCAGCCAAATTGAGGAAAATTACGGTGGTTCATACAGCTTCGACTGGTCATTGGGGCTGACCGCAGAAACCACATTGGTATTTGGGGGAGTGGGTTTCTGGGGCGAGTTGGACCTCAACGGGGGTACGCATATGAAATACGAAGTCAGCAAGGCAAAAGAAGAAACGTCTGCTATATCGTTGGATATCCAGGCCGATCCTGATGGTTTTTTGAACAAATACTTGGGCAACGATCCGAAAAAACCCTTTTACACGTCTAAGTCAGAGCCAGGAAAGGTCGACACCTATCGCTTTATGACGTTTTATCTACCCCCGGACAAGGGAAACTTCGACGAATTTTTCGAAAGAGTGGTCGATCCGAGATGGCTGAACCTATCTAACGACCCGCGAGCAGCAGCACTGCGGGAAGCTAGAGCCAACACCAATCAGAGTTGGCGTGTGCTGCATCGGGTTACCTACGTTAGCCGGATACCGCCTGAATACGACGTCGCGCCAAAGGAAAAGATCCCTGATACTGATATTGCGCCAGCAAACGCACAGGCGAACACCTTATTGTTCGAACTGGTGACACATCACATCAAGAAGTTGCAATTAGCGGCACACTACGCGCCCGCGCAGATCGGTCAGGCCGTTAAAGATGTGCTCGACAAAGACTTGGTCAACTCGCTCCCACTCTGGAAAACTTTCAGAGAAAAAGCATCAGTGCCTAATTCAACGGAAGCCAACCAGTACATGACATTGTACGACGATATTGTTGCCTATATGGATGCTTACTATCAATCAATAGACAACTAGAATAACAAATTTTTTAACTTTTAAACTTATATGTTATGGGACAAGGAAGTCACATTTTAATTAAAAACCAAACAGATCAGGATTGGGTATGCTTTCATAACCACCAGTATCAGATGGACGGCTGGGGATTCCCTGAAAAGATTGAATCGGGTTCGGTTGTCAAGGTCTATGTAGAATTTTGTGAAAATATATTTAAGCACGAGCATGACGATGCCGGTGAAGTAAAATACAAATTTGGTTCAGATACGTCCGCCAACCCAAGCTGCTATCTTGAGTTCGGTGCAAGCTATAAGCACGATAGGGACGTCTATGTAAACTTGGTTAATATACCAAGTAACGGAAATCTTCTAAACAAGACCATAGACTTAGGATGGGATCACGATGGGACTATGCCTTTTGCCTTGTACGGTTCATCTGGAGATTACATGTTGATAGATCCTTCCAGGTGGATGGAGCAGACTTTAAGTCGTATAGGGGGTTTTCCACTTAAAGATATTTCGATCCCGGGGTCGCATGATGCTGGGATGTATACACGAAATGGTGGAACGGCGTTCGGGCGGGACTGTAATACATTAACGCAGACTGGCTCCGTAGGCGAACAGTTGGCCAATGGCGCTCGCTATTTCGATATCCGCCCTGTTATCGCTGCAGGGAAGTACATGACCGGGCATTACAGCAAGATTATAGATGCTACCTGGCAAGGGGCAAATGGCGAGTCCATATCCGATATAATCAAGGAGGTCAACAGCTTTACAGAAGGTAGGAAGGAAATTGTCATTCTTAACCTTTCCCACACCCTTAATACAGATGTCGGCAATGCCAGTTATCGAAAATTTAATGATGAAGAATGGACCACGTTATTCCAACAGTTAGCTGGCATCAATAAGTTGCTGTTTTCTGATAAATCCGATCTTACCCAAATCAAATTAAACGATTTTTTGAGCGACGGCAGTAAAGTTATCATCGTGGTCGAAGGTGTGGATAGCAAGAAACTTGGAGAGTATTACAGGAAAGGCTTTTATACGACAAAAGAGTTTAATGTATATAATCGTTATGCCAATACGAATGATCTTTCTAAAATGATCAACGATCAAGTTGATAAAATGAAGGCGCATAGCGATAGCTATTTCTTGCTCTCCTGGACACTTACCCAGTCTACATCGCAAGCAGTCACCTGTTCGTCCAGCATCTTGGATCTGGCTAAAGAAGCCAACGCAAACCTCGATAGGGTTCTTGATTTTGTATCGCCTTCTTTATATCCCAATATCGTGTACATCGATAAATTTGACGATACACTGGCAACGATGGTGGTTTTAAAAATAAATGATGGGAGAACCTAAAAGGTCGATAATTAAACCCACCCGAAGCGCGTGCGCTTCGGGTGGGTTAATCAACATCAATATAGAAAACCAAATAACCATAAAGGAATTTTGCGGTGGAAACCGTGCGTTATATCATCTGACACGATATAGGCATTATCCAGCCCTTTGACTTGCTTTCCTGTCTTATCTTTCCCACCTATTTCAAAGGTATATTTATTATTCACCGTAAAATCTCCTTGTTCGGCGTAATTAAGGTCGTAAGCGTACCCCACTTGGTTCGCAAAAAAGGTTTCACGCAGATTTCCCCGATTGGCATTCTCCTCCGCCAGCAAGTAAAGGAGGTTGGTGTTTTCAAGATAGACCTTAGCTGGTTTTTGCAGCGCACTTATCCCTTCTCCAGATCTGAAGAGATTACGAGTTAGTTCAATTTCATCTAGATAATGCAAATAGGACAACAGGGTATTTCTATTAATCCCAATCTTTTCGCTCAATTTACTCACGTTAGGAATAAAGGGTACTGATTCTGCGATAACCGTTAACAGCTGTTTAATTTTAGCCACATAGGCTAGATCAATTTGGCGCAATAACGGCAGTTCGATCTCCAGCATCATATTCAAAACCTCTCCTAAGCGCATAAAATAGAGATCCGATTCTTCTTTATAATAGGGATAATAACCGTGCTGAAGATAGTTATCAAAGTGCTGAAAAGGTTTAATTTGCTCATTCACCTCCCTTGCTTTGTCGGTATGCTGAGCTAACAAATCGGCTAAAGTTATCCGTTCAAACCGAATTCCAGTCTCTATTCCCAGATATTCCCGAAAGGAGAACCCCTGCATATTATAAATAACAGCTCTTCTACTTAGATCCGCACGTGCATTTAAGATCTCCAACAAAGACGATCCTGTAAAGACGATTTTTAATTCAGGATAATCATCATATATATTTTTCAGTTCCTGCGCCCACCCGCTATACTTATGTACCTCATCTAAGAAGATATATTTTCCTCCTCTTTGTTCAAAATCTTTCACTAGATCTACTAATGAATTTGTATTGAACCAGATAGCATCTAGACTTACATACAGAACTTCATCTAATCTGTCAGACAAATGCAGCTTTATATATTGCAACAGTAGTGTCGTTTTGCCGATCCCCCTCGCTCCTTTTATACCGATCAACCTGGCATTCCAGTTAATCTCCGCCATCAGGCTACGGGTAAAACCCACGTTGACGTACGCTAACTTCCGTTGGAATAATTCGATTAATGCTTCCATATTTGTTTACTGTAATAAACAAATATACACAAAATTGCTTATCAGAGTAAACAATTTTTAAGAATATTGTTTACTCTGATAAGCAAAATAGTTTTTTCAACACTCCGGGTGGTTCAATTTATGGATACTTTCCAACGAAATCAAACACCAGTTTACCCGCTATCCACGCTGCCCCTACTTTGTTGGGCTGTCCTTCCGGACCATGGTTTGTCGCTGCATCAAACTTCGTTCCAATGGCGCTGATGCCATTCAAAAAAGAGATGTCGCCTGTGGGGAAAGGAGGCGAATTATGATCATTTTCGGCGGCTTGCGGCCTTTCTGGTGTATACAGCCTTAAAAACAGATCATCGCTTTCGCTATAGATCGCGAAGGGTTTAATCGTGTTTTCAATGACAACCCAATGGAAATTACGGTAATAGCCTTTAAACTCGGGGTATTCCCAGGATTCTCCGGTAACCGTATTATTATACTTTTTATGCCAAACACCGTAATTGTTACCTTTCATTCTATTTTTCCAAACCCGATATGGGCCTCTTCCCATATATTTCACACCGGTCACCAGTTCTTCAGGAAAATCAAAGTTTATTCCCAAATAATCAAAGGCATTGTCGGGATCTCCCGTATAATGGTAATACGCGTAGTCCAATGTTAGCAGACCACTGGGGGCCAATTTATACTTTACTCGTTTCAGCGGGCCTTTATAACGTATTTCGACAAAAGCACTATCTCCTTCTATAGCGTGCTCCATGGAGACAAAGTCTGCCTTTCCAACGGCCGGTTGTGGTCCGTTCGAGAAAGGGATCTGCTGATCACCACTTTTTACCTGATGGATCAATCCGGAGCGTTTGTCAAAACTGATGGCTAAATCACCAGCTGTTAGCGTTACGTCGCCATCCGTTTCCGTCACCTGTGCCTTTGCCTCGGCACGCGATTCGTTTATCCATTGTTTGTTGATCGTTTTCACCGACTTGAGTGGCCAAGTCCATGTATAGAGTTCTCTTCCGTATAGATCTGTCGCCTTTAGCGTTAAGAGATCGGCTTGTTCTTTTTTTTGCTGATCGAAAGGGATTTTAATCGTCCCGTGTTGTTTAGGCTGCAAATCGGGTCCAGCGAGCGATCCCTCTTCCAAGACCTTGCCTATTGTATCCTGCTCATAAGGCGAAGGCAAGGTGCTGAGTTTCCACTGAAACTGCACCGTATTTAAATTGGTGTAAAGGTAGCGGTTCTCTATTTCCAAGTCGCCATCAAAATGAGTTTGTAGTTTTTCGTGGTCGATATAAACAGGCGACCAGATTTCCTTGATCGTATAAAAACTGCCTTCCTTTTCACGGTACGGACCTAAAATGCCATCGGGAGCATGGTTGCCATCGGTATCGATACGACCATCTTGATCTAGCCTAACCACGCCTTCATCCGCAAATACCCATAGAAAACAGCCGGCAGAAAGCGGATTGGACATCATCTTGTTCCAATGGTCGTTTAAACCGGCGCCATGCCCCCCATCAAACAGGCCATGCAAAAACTCTGTAGGAAAGAACACTTCTTTGCCATTATATAGCGATCCGGCACAGCAATCATAACCTTTATAGTGTTGCGTGTCGGTGCCTTCAAAAATATCCCAAGGGTGAATCACGATTCTATTTTGGGGGTCGTATTTGGCATAATCTTCCACGAGCTCGTGATTATTACCACCTTCATTGCCATTTGCCCAGATAACGATCGACGGATGGTTTACATCCTTCATCACCATCTCTTTCAACAACTTACGACCAACAGGCGTATCGTACTTTTTCTGCCAACCGGTTAATTCGTCGATCACAAAAAGGCCAAGTGAATCACATACTTCGAGGAAATGGCCATCGGGAGGATAGTGAGACATCCGTACGGCATTCATGTTCATATCTTTCATGAGATTGACGTCCGTGATGCTGATTTCCTTGCTCATGGTTCTACCGGAGGTGGGCCAAGCGCTATGTCTGTTGACACCTTTGAACATTACTTTGACACCGTTAACAAAAAAGCCTTCTCCTCGCTTTAACTCAACCGTTCTGAATCCAAACTTTTCGGTTTTGGTATGCACCACATTTTGTTTTGCATCGAGCAGCTTGAGCTCGACCTGATAGCGATTGGGAAACTCGGGCGACCAAAGGTCGGGGGATTCCACCTGTGTTCGCAGGCTTGTTTTCTCTGTATCTTTTTCAAGAGGCGTACGAAAAGGAGCACCTACTTTTTTTCCATCCAATGTTTTTATTTGGGCTTCCACCGTCTGATTTTTTTGATCCCCTTCTGTATATACATTGATCAAAAAGCTACCATCTGCCTTCGCATCAATGGCGGTCCATTCTATATGGTTATCCGGCACGATTTCCAGGTATACGGGCCGGAAGATGCCTCCAAAAACCCAAAAGTCCGACATACGCTCCGCTCTATTCACCGAGGTATCCGAAGAAATTTTCCGGACGGTTACCTCCAGCAGGTTTTCCCCGGACGGATTGATCAGCTTCGTAACATCGTACTTAAATCGGTAAAAGGAGCCTTGATGAATGGGACCTGCCGATTTCCCGTTGACCTTCACCTCGGTGTCGGTCATCGCGCCTTCAAAAACAAGCTTTACCGTCTTGTTTTTCCAGTTGGGATGCGAAACGAATGTATGCTTATAATAGCCAATTTCATTCTTCTCGAAATCTTCCTGCCAGCCATAATGATAGGTCCCAAAACCTTTGGTCTCCCAGTTAGATGGTACCGGTATTTTACTCCAGGTGCCGCTATTGGCACCACTGCTCACCATAAAATCCCAATCTACAGTATGGTCTTTATCGGTACCCGAAAGATAGCTGATCTCTGTGGATTGACCGCAGACGATGCTTATTGTTACAAAATGCAGCAGGTACATGGCCCACTTCGTTACATTTTTGATACTTCTTTTTTGGATCATGGTGTCTTTTTATTGCCAAGCAGGATCTTGTCGCATGTTGAGATTTGTATTTCGTTCGGTTTACATCTCAAATATATTAGTTTAAGTTCTAGCATGCAAATATTAAAACCACCCGAAACGTATGCGCTCCGGGTGGTTTTTATTATCGCCTACCCAATGCTAGAAAAACGGAAGATTGGTTCTGGAGGGCACCAGTATGATCTTGGTGTACGAAAGTATGGCTCTGTTGCTGTGACGTCATCGCTAATAGCCACGCATCGTCATTGTTAACCCGGCGCGAAACAAGCAAGTCAAGTACTGAGCTATTTAGCTCGAAATGAAAGCAACTTGCTGTTAACCAGTTTGAAGAATTCCTGCTTATAGGCTTTGCCGATAGGGATAGACAGGTCGTTGTTCCGTACGCGAACCACGTTCCCTTCGACTGCCGTGAGGTAGGTCAGGGAAACGATGAACGATTTGTGAACCCGGATAAAGCCCTTATCGGCCAAATGTTCGTATACATATTTGAGGGTAAGGAAAGTGGTGATGGGCGGCTGCCCGTCGCTATGAATGATCACATAGTTGCCCAGCCCTTCAATAAAGGTGATACGCTGTATATCCACTTTGAGCAATTTGCCCTTCTGTTCCGACTTTACAAAAAGAAAAGCGTCGTTCCCGTTCGTTGCCGTTTGCAGGGTGCCAACGGTTGTGGTCAGCCGGCTCACCGCTTTAAGGAACCGCGGGAACGCAATGGGTTTCAGCAGATAGTCCACCACCGCATGCTCGAACCCATCCAGCGCATATTCCTTATAGGCGGTGGTCATGATGACGCGGGTATCCCGTTTGATCAGCTTGAGGAGTTCAACCCCGGTGAGGTTCGGCATCTGCACATCCAGGAATACCACGCCATGCACCAGGTCATCCAGCAGTGCGAGCCCGGTAACGGGATCGGTGGTTGCCGCAATTAAATTGAGGTAAGGAACCTGTTCCACGTAGTGTTCCAGTACGTCAACCGCATGCTGCTCGTCGTCGATGATGATACAGTCGATCATGAATTCAGTGGTATTTTCAGTTGCACTGCAAATGCCGATGGCTCGTCTTCCAATACAAAGGTATAATGGCTGCCATAGCTAAGATCCAGTTGCCGCCTGATGTTTTGCAGACCGATGCCGTTGGAAAGTTCTTTGATGCCGTTGCCTTTCTTGTTTTTTATATAAAACGACAATTCACGGCCGTTGGTATGCAGCTTTATCAAAATAGGGTGACTTTGGTCATGTAAGTTGCCATGTTTAAACGCATTTTCGACCAGGGTGATCAGCACTAACGGAACGATGGTTGCGGAAGGATTGGTTAGGTCTTCATCGAAACAAATATTCAGTCGGTGATCGTGGCGCCGCTGATTGATTTCGATCACGTTTTTCAAATGCTCCACCTCCTCCATTATGTTTACCCGACCACGCACATCCTCTCTTTTTGCCAGCGCGTACCGCATAATGTCGGCCAGTATCAGCACGGACTCCGCTGTTTTTTCATCGCTCTTCATAATTTTGCTATAAATGAAGCTCAATGAATTGAACAGGAAATGGGGGTTGATCTGGTGTTTCAGTGCACTGAGCTCGGCCTCTGCCTTTTGTTTCTCTAAAATGATCTGCTGCTTGCTTTTGCGTATCCATTCCGCCATCAATGCCACCGAAAAACAGGCGACCAAATCACATAAACTGAACATGGCGTGCCACAGCAAAAACCAGGAAAAACTATTGTCGGGAATGGCGGTGGTGGACAATCGTTCCTGCATGTTTTGGGGGTCTTGCGGTGCCGAAAAAAGCCACCAATAACTAAGGGCTAACTTTAGCGCGAACATCACAAAAAAGACAGCCAGCGCACGCCAGATGCGTACCTTGTGCATCAGGGGCAGAATCACATGAAAGATCAACAGGTAATACGTGACGACCGCCTCCACGATAAACAAAAATGTATTGATGCCGAGCCCGAATCGCTTGCTGAAATCGTATACGGTTTTTGCAGGATTGGCCATGTATGCCATAAAAAACAAGGTGCCGTGAAGCACCAGGCTCATCAATGTCAAGAGAATAAGCCTTTTGCGGTTGCGTTTCAGAAACGCTACGATCGACTTGAATAGATTCTTGGGCATAGTTAGAACGTTAACCCTATTCCGCCGAAGACACCGACATTTCCTTTGGTCGTCACGGAAAGGTCTATCCGCGATTGCAGTTTGAGTTTAGGGACAACCTGTTGCCGAAAGCCCACACCAAATACACCGGTGATGCCGGGTTTGTAATCCTCAAAAAAATTGGGTGCTACATCCCCCGCTCCCGCGAACACCACATAGCCGTACCGCGGGTCGACATTGCTGAAATTCGATCTCAGCTCGCCCTGCAATGCAATTGCCTGCCTATCGATGTAGAGGTTGCGCCATATGCCGCGCAATAGCCGGTCGGCCGAAATATAGGGTAATTGGTAAAAAGGCGCGTCTCCGTTGAATACGCCGTGGTACAGTGCCTGCACCGCCAGGGTCGTACCTTTCGTTAATATCGGCAACGCATGGAAACCACGGTAATCGAGCTTAACATCGCTGTACACGAAGTCGCTGCCACCCAATCCGCCATAGCGCCTGAAGGACAGGTCTGCGTAATAGCCTCCCGTCGGGAAAAACAGGTCGTTCCGCGTATCAAAACGCAACACCGGACCCGCGCCCGCTAAAAATCCACCATCCCCGTTGGGCACCGCGGTTGAGGCAGGTTCATCGAAATCCAATCGGCTGTCGTTACGGACCTGATAGGTAATGCCCGCAAAGAAGCGTTCGCCGATGGCTTTGGTCACTTCCCCTTCCCAGGAAAACACGTTGTTGTGGTATACGGTGCTGTGCTCTTTTTGGGTATCGTTGCCCAATCCGAAGAAATACGACCGATTGTTGTGGAGAAAACTCGCATGGTTGACGTAGTGCCATCCGCGTTTGCTGAAATAATCTATCGTCAGGCTCGTCTGCAATTGGCCGTTGAAGCCATAGGCCACCGAAGGCGTGATCGAAGACGGACGGAAGAAGCGTGGGGGAACGGAAGACTCATTGACTTTTGGAGGGAGTATGAAACACATGCCAAGTCCAAGTAAAAAGCTGGTTTCCGGGCTGTAGGAAATGATCGGTATCGGAACAATACCCACTTTGCTGGTGGGCCCATTCAGAAAGGCCGAATCGGGCAGTGCGGAAGTGGCGCTAATGCGTGCCTCCGCCAGATCGGTTCGGACGGATTGCCATCCCGCTTGGTTAAGCACCGTCAATTTGCCCTCCTCAAACCCGTCGGCGGCGATGGTATTGTTCAGGGCCGTCACGCGCGAACGCTCCTGCAGACCCCATACAGCAAGTTGACCTGCGTCGTTTAGGCTCATCAGGTACCTGCCATCGGGAGCAAAAGCCAATTGTGTAAACTGCCCGTTTTCGGCACGGATGGTTTGCACCACGCGATCTTGCCTGACGTCCCTTACTTCGATCCGGTTCCTGTGATTGATGCTGGCGTATTGGGACGTATCCGTGGGATTGTATACCAAGCCGGTCAACCGTGAAGTCTCCCAATGTACTTTTTGGGTTTTCAGTGTTTCCGTATCGATTTGCCGCACCACCGACCTTGCTGCCGCCAGCAACTGCGAACCCTCGGCGTTCACGGCGATGCTGGTGGTTAAGTCGGTAATGGAACGCATGGTCAGCAGCTGCCAGTGTTGCGTATCGTAAGCCGCCAGCTTTGCCCCCCAGAATGTCTTGGAATGCACGAAAAAAGCCCTGTTGCCGTCGCGGGTGAAAGCAGCAGACTCGATGGCGAACGGATATTGCTGTTTCATTTCACCATTACGGGTCAGATCGTGTACGTAAGTGGTTTTCTCCGTCTTCGTTTTGATGGAATAGAGCAACCAGTGGCCGTCATCGCTGATGGTGCAGAAATAAGGTGATGCGCGATGGGAAGTGGCTATCACGGTGGCCGCGTCGTCCGCCAAAATGGTGGAGACCATAAGCTGGCCATCGACAAACTGCACCATCCGGCCGCCATTGGCCGCCAAAGGCGCTGTGGCATGACGATTCGTTGGGTCTTGGGCATGGACAGTTATCGAAAAGGACAGGCAAACCAGTAGGAGTAGGGAAAGGGTGTATCTGAAAGCGGCGTACAGTATGGGCATCAATTCATTAATTTTTACGTTCAACATATCGTTACGACGGGAATAAAGGTAACGTAATGGTATTTATTTGTCAATAAAAATATGCAAACGGCCAGATTCGCTATGTAAACGCCGAATAATTCCCGGATACTTTTTCAGTCATCCACGATTACATCAGGTAGTAATGTTCCTAAGTATGTCTCTTGTCATAGATAACAGTCGATAGAAGTAGTTTTGCGATATTGCGTTTTATAACTAATATTTCTAAGCACATGAAAAAAGATGAATGATATAAAGTTGTGGAAGCAGTTTCAACAGGGCGATGCCGAAGCTTTCGATATACTCGTAAAGCAGGCCTGGATCCGGAAGCGGCGGCCACCGGTAGTACCTCTTCTCCCTACGCGCTGCCAAGACGGATGATGTTTCGGGCGATAGGTCTTCGCTCTTCATCATACGACTCCAAAAGCCCGTATGGAAAACCGAATTTTAGGACCATGGCCAATTTCCAGGCCAAATTATAAGCATCCTGAATCCCGGTATTCATGCCCTGTGCTCCGGCAGGACTGTGAACATGAGCCGAATCATGGACTTTTTTTCCATGACTTGCTAAAAAATCTACGAGCAATTTTTCGGTTTCAAATTCATGACTTTTCTTGAAATATTTCTTTGTTTTTCCGACTAAAAGACACCCCGCCGTGTCGGCGAAATTATTGCCCATTCTGTTTGCCATCATCAATTTATAATTTCACCATCATTATCTGCCAGTCTTTCCTGCCACTTACTTCGCTCTTCGGTAGTTATTCGTGCCCAATTTTCAATCTCACCGATTACTTTTAGTGGTTTCTGACTGCGATACGAACGTGTCGGGTTGCCTGCGAACTTTTTATTCGTCACATTCGGATCTTCTTCAAAATCCCCCGTTGGTTCTATGATATAAACGCGCTCTTCTCCCTCGCCTTTCGCCAAAGCAGCAGCGAGCCCGGCCCCATGTATCAAAGCGGTAAAGTAAATATGATTCATAACGAGATCGGCTTCATAATTCGATTTGCCTCCGGCGGTCAGTAGATCGCCTATCTGTAAATCTGCCCTTGTTCCGTGAAAGAAGGGACCTTTGGTCGATGGTGCATCAGGTAGCTGTTTTGCTAACTTAGCGTATTTTTCGGCGTTATCCGCCTCGCGCAGTTCCTTGTAACATTGTGCCAACTGGGCGTATATTAGCGGTAGTGCAGGTCTAACGACGTCATCATTTATTTTCTGTGCGAGCTGCAATCCCATGTGGAGCCACTTTAATTTGTCCTCCAGCTTGTTTTGCCGACGAGCAATATGGTGTGCCGAAGTAAATTTTTCAGCATCGTCAGTTGCTTCCTCCCAAGCTTGCAGAAAAAGGGCAAGTGCATCTTCGTAATTACCTGTCTCCTCCAGATGCATGCCCTGTATACAGAGCTTAACCACTGGATTATTTGCGCTAAATTCCATGTTATAATTTTCGAAGTAAAAGATAGGAAAAAAAATTATCTTTGCCGCTTAATCCATATAATTATGAATAAAATCATTATTTTCCTATTGTTGTTAGGGACATTCCATCTTGGGTTTGCACAACAGCCAAAACTACTAATTGAGTTTGGAGGTGCCTTTGATCGGGCAAAATCTGAGACATATTCGCAGCCCAGCACTGCCCAAATCCACGAACTAAAATCCCCCAAAATCCAGCCCCAGATCGGTTTCGGAGTATCGTCTCGTTCCTATATAGGATTAAGCTACAATTTAACCAAAATTAAAGAAATTTACACGTTCGATTCTAACAACGAAGTTTATACCACTGCTGCGCGAAGAGAAAACTTAGAAAAGACGCATGCATTCGGTATTTTCTACCGCTATTATTTTATGCCATTCAACAAAACCCGGTGGAATACTTTTGCCGAGGTGAATCCAAGTTACCAGCTTTACAACGTCAATGACGCTTCTATGTTAGTAGTAGAATTCCATGAATCATTTTCCGGATCAACAACGGCTCAGGAATCGTCAGCGCGCCATAAAGCTATCGATATGGATATTAGAGTCGGGGCGTCGTACCGTATTGCTCCTAATTTTCATGCCCAGCTATCCGTAAGATCGTTAGCCAATGTGAAGTACACATTTAACAATTCCTCTAAATTGTTTGATGAACAAAAAGAAACATCTTATCGATTTTTCACCTCGCCTTTATCAAACACCTATCTTTCCCTTTTATTTAGTATTTAAACATTCAACATGAACAAAATTTATATCCCCAACAGATAATATACATTCCTGATGGCAACGGAATTCAGCCGGTTGGTGTTAACATAGACGGGAACACCATTAATCAGCACGTCGGTCTACTGATTCAGAGCTACCTTTATGACAAGGGGAAAGTCGCTGCATTTCTAGAATTGGACGGAACAAAAGGAACTTCAAAAGCTACAACAAACCTGCCTGATGGTATACATAGTGAAACTCCAGTCGTTGAAAGCGATGTCTATTCCTCAGGAATACATGCCGGCGGACGGTATACCTTTTTTAAAGGACTGGGTGCAGAGATACGTCTAAACCGTTTGGTTGGTTATTATCATTCAAAAACTAAAGGAAATGACTTAAAAAGGAGTCAGTTTAATTTATTTGATAACTTTTGGAATGAAGTGTCGCTAGGACTGTCGTATCAATTTTAAGCATTCCAATAAGAAAATAAACGTTCCATCATCGCTGCAAGCCGCTTGTAGAGCGGGATGTACGCTTTTCTGGATTGTCGGATTTCAAATTCATGACTTTTCTTGAAATATTTCTTTGTTTTTCCAACTAAAAGACACCCCGCCGTGTCCGAGAAGTTATTGCCCATGCGGATGGTATTGTAATTTAAAGTATAAATAGACTCTACAATTTTTAAAAAAACATCTATACAATCTAAAAACACACAAATAGATATGTTTTAAATGGTTTATTTTCACTATATTTGAACAAATAAGAAAATAAATGGATAATTCAAGGTTTATTCCGACAGAAAAAATCATCGAACGCTTACAATACGAAAATCCTTGGTGGTTGACCCAAGAAATTCCTACTGTATATAAGGAGATGTCCAAGCGCTTGTATTTTGATCTGTTTTACCCCCATGTAATGGAGATAGAAATTCGTAGAGCTGTTGTGTTAATGGGGCCAAGACGGGTAGGGAAAACAGTAATGATGTTTCATACTATTGATCAATTAATCAGAGACGGTATTAATCCACAGCGTATTTTTTTTATTGGCATCGATAATCCTATTTATGTCAATCTGAGTTTGCAGGAAATTTTAGATTTATGCAAAGAGTCGGTAAAAGTTCAAAGCCTTGAAAACTGCTTCGTGTTTTTTGATGAAATTCAGTATCTCAAAGATTGGGAACGACATTTAAAGGTTTTGGTTGACACGTATCCGAATACAAAATTTATTGTTTCAGGTTCTGCAGCAGCTGCGTTGAAATGGCACAGCACGGAAAGTGGTGCTGGTAGATTTACCGACTTTATGCTTCCGCCTCTTACTTTTCAAGAATTCATTCATCTTAAAAAGCGAGATCACCTTATTCAAAAAAGTACGATTCAGTACGGAGATAAGCAAATACCCTATTGCACACCTTTGAATGTAGATGAACTAAATGATGAATTTATCCAATATTTGAATTTTGGAGGTTATCCCGAAGTTGTTTTATCTGATAAAATACAGAAGGATATGGGGCGTTATGTAAAAAATGATATTGTAGACAAGGTGCTGTTGAGAGATTTACCTAGTTTGTATGGAATAAGAGACGTTCAGGAACTTAATCGTTTCTTCACTTACATTGCGTATAATACGGGGAATGAATTTTCGTATGAGACCATGTCTCGAGAAAGTGGAATCCTAAAAGAAACACTCAAAAAATACTTAGAATATTTAGAAGCTGCCTTTTTAATTAAAGTCTTGAATAAAGTAGATATGAATGCGAAACGATTAAAACGCGTGACCAGTTTCAAAGTTTATCTAACCAATCCATCGCTCAGAACAGCTCTATTTTCACCTGTAAAAGCAACCGATAGTGAAATGGGGAATATGGTAGAAACCGCCATTTTATCACAATGGATGCACCGTGAAAATTTGGATTTAACCTATGCACGTTGGAGAGAAGGACGATCTGAAGGAGAGGTAGATTTGGTTTTAGTAGATGATAAAAAATTTAAACCTGTATGGGGAGTAGAAATAAAATGGAGTAACCGTTTCTTTGATATGCCACAAGATTTGACCAGTTTAACGAAATTTTGCAAAGCAAATAGTTTTGAAAAGGCCTTAGTTACAACTATAGATAAACAAGATACCAAAGTTGTTAGTGAAATCAACTTCACATTTGTTCCGTCTTCTGTTTACGCTTACAATATTGGGGAAGTTACTTTAAGAATGAAAAATGGATAATAGAATTTCTTAACCACTGGATTATTTGCACTAAATTCCATGTTATAATGATTTAAGTGATATGCTGCTAAAGAAATAATCGATGACCAGCTATATTAAAAAAACGGTTAACGGCTATGCCGTCAACCTGTTACTTCTTTTTTTTGCTGAAGACATTAGCAACGGTGTCCTTGGACGGGCCGTCTTTTTCTTGTTGGTAAGAAGACTGTGTCTTGTCTTTTGTGCTTTTGGTCTTTTTTTGATCTTTGCTCATGATGTGTATTTTTAAGTTTACTAACGTTGTTATGGTAACTCGCGCGAGGTGCTTGCTCGACGATAGACATGAAGGCACCCAATCGGCGCCCTGTTGCCTGTTTATTTAATCTAGAGATATTACGTGCTTTAAAGAGAAGAATACTTGCCGGTAAACCGACAAAATTTTCAGGATAAAACAGTATGTTTTATTTTCATATCGGATTCGCGAAAGGGATTTAATGACTGCGAATCTTTATTTTTAAATATACGATTAATAGTTGATATTCAAAGGATTAATACAGAAATTTTCGGGAGTCTTTTTCTTTTGAATGTACCCGTCCATAATTAATCTGGCCATGAGGTAACTAAGCGTCGATTCTGCCCCCTGATTGATATTGACAACCTTTTCTTCCAGACCATCGAAGCACCCACCTGTAACGGGATTGTAGATGTGCTGCCTGATATGGTTCCTACCAAGGAACCACTCGAATGATGTTACCAGCATTTCCCGGTATCGGTCATCATGGTCTATCCGGTAAAAACGATCAAGCGCTATAATGGTGTATGCTACATCTATAGGCTGCTCCCCTCCCTTGGAATCATTCCGGGGTTTTCCTCGATGTGCCCATCCCTTGTTTGTAACGACGTGTATTCCGTCATCTGCCATCACCTGGCTTAATAGAAACTCGAACGACTTATAGGCAATGACCTTATATTCCGGTTTTCCTGTAACTTCATAGGCACAGAGCATCGCCTCGGGAATGCAACTGTTGCCATAAGTCAGGTAGGGCTCATACCAATGCCACCCGTCTCCGCTTTCGTGTCCGAACATCGCAGCCAATCGAGCGGCCAAGATATCCAGTTGGGCATGATAGCTCCGATCTGCTACACAGCTCAACCCTTTCATTATAAAAGCCATGGATCTTGTTGAGTAGTAGCGTAAAAAATTAACCGAGGCGCGTTCCATCAAATCGCCGGCAATCTTGGTGAACGCTTCCGGCAGTAGCGGGGCCATCCCTAACAGTTCACCTAACGCCCAAATGGCGCGACCATTTGCATCTTCCAGGTTTTCCTGTCCGTTCTGTTCGGTAAAACGTCCCTGCTTATCCATGTAGTTTAGAAAGGTGCCATCTTCCTGCATGCATCGGGCAATGAAATACAGATATGTTTGGATCAAGGCCAAGTCTTCATATGCCTGATAGGATTTATAATGGTGCAGTATCGCTATTAATGCGCGCGCGTTGTCATCGAGTGCGTAACCACTTTCCAGGTCTGGCGAACTTATATCAGCAAACTGTACCATCCCGATGTCTGTCGTCATGCGCAGAACATGATCAAGGTTAACCGGTGGCAGGGAATAAACAACCTTCCGCCCCCCTCCGATAAGATCTTCAAATAGTTCCATATGCGCTATGGCAGCATTAGGCCACGACGTCGCCACCGTTTTCTGTATATTGATATGCCGGATACTGTCCAAGCGTATTGTGTCGTCCAGTATCTGATTGACTGCGCTGGCCAGTTGCAGGGGTGCGTTAAAATCTATTATAATCCCCATATCTTCCTTTAACACTTCACATACATGTGGTATCGGTGTCGACACGATCGGGCATCCAGAGCTCAATGCATAGGAAAATGTACCGCTTACGGCTTGTAATGGATCGTTGGAGGTAAAAAGGTAGATATCTGTCACCAAAAGGTAAGAAAGCAGATCCTCCGTTGATAGAAAATGATTGACGAACCGTACATTCTCTGCAATCCCATAGGTATCGACCAATTCTTCAAGTACGAGACGGTACCGTTCGCCTTCGGATTGAAATAAGGTTGGATGTGTCACCCCTAAAATAAGAAAAATGACCTCTGGCGCCTTCTCTATAATTTTGGGCAACGCTTCCAGGGTTGTTTCGATGCTTTTGCCGGGACCTAGCAGACCGAAGGTGCTGAGGACCTTTCTTCCTTTAAGGTCAAATCGCTCGCGTATCTCATTCTTGTCCGTCGCCGGGGTCAGGTGCGTACCGTGCTGGATGACAATGACCTTATCGGGATTGATCTGATAGTCGCTAGTAAGAATATGCGCGGAATGGTAGGTCATTACGACGAGCTTAGCGCACGCCTCCGCTATAGCGTTTACCTCCTTGAAAAGTTTTTCCTCAGGACAAGGCAATACAGTATGGAACGTTACGATGACCTGCTTTTCTATCTGGGTGAGCCATTCATGGAATCTCTCGTTTTGGCCTCGGAAGAGCCCGAATTCATGCTGAACGAAGACCAGGTCAATTTTATCGGACCGGTTAAGATAAGTCAGCAAGATCCCGAAAGAGTCGTCATCGGATACATTGAGCACATGATCACTCACGAAATCATATGAAAGCCTTTCATCATCATTTTCTATTGGTATAGGTACCTGCGAATAGGTCTGTAGAAACTGATTAGAAATCGCGGTCATAAGATCTGTAGTATATGTTGCTATGCCACAGGCACGTGGTGGAAAAGTGGACAGGAATACTATTTCCCGTTTTGTTCTTGGTGTCATATATGTTTCTAGTAGATGTGAAATTGTCGCGCACCGGCGTCCTGACCCGGCAAAATACGGGTAGTTAGGTCGTTGCGTAAAATAAGTGGGTTAAGAACAATAAGCGCGGCTCCCTTGCACTGCAGTAAACGGAGGGTAATTGTGGAGCGCGTGCCGTAACGATCGGAAATGCTCAACTTTTATAGAAACCTCGGAAACGGTATTTTATGTAAAACGTTACATTAACATTTATAAATGTACGATAAATAATGTAATAAAATCTTATTTACAAGATAGTTACATGTCGATGACATAATAGGACATCCCGCATCCGCGCGACTCGTTTTTCCTATTATCTATCTCGTTTTCTGCTATTTAAAATTCATTTTGCATGAATTAAATTCATTCTGCATGAACTGAGTTTATGCATTTTTTCAAACACAACTTCTTTTTTCCATTCATGGCTGAAAGCCGCTCCCAGAGCGAGATGCACGTCTTTTGTGGACTGCCATATTTCGAAGTTCGTGCTTTTTTTTGGAGTAATTTCATCACTTACTAGTACGCAAAGTATTCGTCCCAGCAATCGACAGGCAAATTTACGCGTGCTTTTTCGTGTTGCGCTAAATTCCCTTCAAACCATTCGGTAACACTTAAAAGCTTTCGTAGCTTCCTATCATCCAAGTTGCCCGCCCCACACAAGGCGTTCATGGCAGCGGGCGGAGCCACTAGGTGATATTTCGAAGTCTTGCTTCTTCGGAGGTGAAACATATTCACGTACCGACCTTTTCCTACTTTCAGGAACCACTCGTTCGCTAACCAAGATGCTATCACATTCGCTGTGTATTTTGTATAGAGCACCCTTCCATCCATGAGGTACAAGACCCCACCATTTCGGGTAGATAAATAAATCAAGATGTCTAAAATCCGTACTTTATCCAGCAACGGTACAGGCTCCACAACAACAGAGGGTACGCTTTTGCTCGCGCCACCACTGGAATGCCCAATTTTGTGAGCATCATCCTGCTCGGCGACGCCATTGCCATACATATCACCCACGGATAACGCAAGCTGCCTATCCTTCCATTGTACAGCGCGCCGTCCTTTCTTCCACCATCGACGGATATGGCTGTCATGAAACACAGAACAGCTCGGTTTCCACAGAACCAAACTCGTGTAAACAAATAAAATCGTCACAAAAATCGGAAAGCCTATTCGCATATAACCAGACGCTACGATACCACTATTTACCAAACTATATAGAAAATGTAGTAAACAAAGATGGAAGGTCGTGATGCTTAATCCCACGGTTAGAAAATACGCGCCATACATTGGCCACCGAAAGGATGGTCTCATCTTTGACAATAAAACAAATAAAAGCCTGACCAATCTACTGATCCACCACATGTACAACCACAACAAAGCAAATGTTAACACGCAAAGCAAAAAAAATTGAGGCTCCTCGATATAATCCATTAAATCAAGAAAACGTCCATTCGTATTCAATAGATAAGTCACGAAAGTAACTCCGCAAAATGTACTGCCCCATAAATATATTTTCATTCTCTTCTCGGTTAATAAGTTGTAATATGTAACGCAAAAAGCGATTGGTATACTAATATAAAAACACCGATAATAAAAAGCAATTCAAGCCGTCATTTGTCGCCATTTTTTATCTACTCAAATCCTGTGCGTCATAAAAATTTCCCAGCGTAATCCCAACTCGGCGTAAATTTCCCCAACTGGGAGCCAACGGCCGCCAGCCGGTATTGACGAATACTATTTATCTGATTTTATTTGCTTGATAGACAAAATAAATATGAAAAAAAAATTAGACACCGTGGGTGTAGCTGAAGTTCAAGCGGAACTTCTCGCCCTATCAGATCAAGAGCTACAACAAGAAACTACTGCCTTGCAACAGAATTTTACGGAATGGATGGAAGAACATTTCGAGCTGACTCCGTCCCAGTTGCAGCAGCTCCATGAGCTGCCTACCGATTTCCGAGATAAGCTTACTGACGCTGTTGCTGGAACGTTGAACGGACGAGGCTTGATTGCTTTCACTAAAAAGGAAAAAAGCCAACCGCAACAGCGGGGTGAGAATCCAAAAGACATCATCATCGGCGGCCAGCAAAGTGTTGTTTGGCGAGTTGGCGATGCTGAAAGCACTGAACATGGCTCTCTTTCTATCGAGATTAGCTATGGCTAAGTGCAACGTTGCGCTAAATCCACTGCTCCCTACCAAAATCTGGAGCAGTGGTATTTACAATCCGCTTATGAGACCTTATGGAAAAAAGCCTACACGTCAACTTCCTTGCTCACTTTGGGCAAGCGATTGCCGACCAGATACCCGAGCGACCGAAACCTCGGCTTAACATCCGACATGCGGACACGCAGTACTATGCCAAAGAAGGAAATTGGGCCATCGCCCAAGAGTTCGATGGTAAACATGGTTATCTCTTTAGTTATGATCTACACTTCGAGGAGGAGGCGGTTATTCCGGTACGGGTCGACATGGGTGATTTGTACGTGCTGTATCTAGTCGAGGGAGACATCGATATTTTGATCCGTGATGCCGCCGACAATCTTATTTGCACCCTCGCCCCTGGTCGCGCCCGGTATTTGTATGTCCCTCCGGGCGATTATCGAGTCGAACTTTCTGCCGGAGGACATCAAGTATTCGGATTTTACTTTGATGGCGGTATTTTTCGCGATGGGAATGAACGCAGCTTCCGCTTTTTACATGAGGTGATTGCCGCTTACCGAAGTAAAGCCACCCATCTGGTTTATAGCATCGACTTTCTCGTCGGCCCCAAAACCCTACTGCATATCGACCACCTTTGTAACAATCTCCGAAAAGGTGATCTGGATAACGAAGCCTTTGTGTTAACCGAACTAACGCGATTGATGCAGCTATCGAAAGAGAAGGTGTTTACGGAGTATGAACAGACCTCCGACCCTGAACTCTTAATCCAGCGATGTCGACAGTTACTTGCCAAAAACATTGCATATGAAGGCAATAAAGCCCAGATCAAATTGATCGCTAATCAGCTCGGTATACGATACGAATATCTCAATCGCATCCACAAGCAATTTCACGGCAAAAATCTGCGTGATTACCGCAGCAGCCTACTGGTTAAGCATGTCGAAACATTGCTTGCTGGCCCCTTTTCCCTTTGGGAAGTGGCGATACAATCAGGTTTCCATGGTCCCAGCGAACTGAATCGCTTTTTTAAGAAACATCGTGGTATTACACTAGCCCGGTATCGGCGATCTATTGAAAAAGTATAAAAGTATTTCTATCATACAGGGCACTTCGCAAGACTCCGCCTACTCGTTATCGCCTATGTCATTTTTGGCATATCACTAATGTCATATTCGGCATAACGCTCGCTTTATTTTCCGTTTTACCTTTGGACTATACAATAACAATAAACGTAGGTCATGAAAAGAGCGGCAAATATAGAGCATCTAATTGAGTACAGTAAGGAGGGCCTGTTCGTACTCTTTGTGTTTATCTGCGTGATACTTCATGCTGATTTTCTCATGGTTATCGATAAACCGGATCTGCAAGAATTTAAAACAGACGAAGCGTTTGATCCGCTGAAGGTCGAAACGCTGCATCCAGATTCCGCAATAAATAGAAAAGCGAATGCTTGATTGCCGAACGAAAAATAAAACTTGAAGAGATGAAAACAAAACAGTACAGACGAAAATTTGCGGTGTTTCCCGGTTTAGCCGGGAAGAACATATTAACCAAGGAAATCAGCGATCGATAGATCGAGATTCCGCAGCAAAAAAATAGATTACGCAACGCACAAGAAACGAATAAACATGCAAAAGCTTATCAACAGAACGAGAATAGCAGCGGCCATAGACGCAATAGCCCAGAGCAAAGCCGCACATTGGCTCGGCAAGAAATCGCTGTGGCTCTACAAAGGTCTTCCTGAGCTCATTGCGTATGGTTATGCTTTCCTGTATATGTATACCGGATACGACAAGCTTAAACATGTGGAAGAGTTTATAGATGGCAATAGCAAGATACCGCTTGTAGGACAGTACGCCGAACTTATCGGCTGGGGCATCCCCACTTTAGAGATCCTATTAGCTGTACTGCTGGTATTGCCCTTCTTAAAGCTGAAGAAAATCGTGCTTTGGGCTTCTGTCGTCTTAATGGGTATTTTCACACTCTATTTGGCAACGATGTTGATTTTCGTCCCGGATAGGCTTTGCAACTGTGGGGGTGTAATCGAATCGATGGGCTGGACCACGCACCTGATCTTTAACCTTCTTTGTTTGGGTGCAGGAGTCTTTGCCATCAGGAATTTACAAAAAATATAACCATTTAAATTTAATAAGATGAAAACTCAAATTAAAAAATTAGTAAAATCAGCAGTGTTCGGTGTAACGGTGCTTGGTGGGGCGGTTGCAATGCAGTCTTTTGGAGAAGCTTTCCAAGAACAAACATGGTATTATAACAGCGATGATCCCAACGAGATCAATGTTGCCTCAAATTGGACAATGACCAATCCGGGGTTAAGCGGTTGTTCCTCTGCCAACCTGCCTTTGCCATGTCAATTACCGACACCCGAGGAAGTGGATAACCAATCAGCATTAGCAGACCACTTCGATGAGGTATTTAACAATGATGCCTCCAGTATTACGGCCGCAGCAACACAGCGACGAAACCCGTAAGGGGAATTGAAAGCCTTCTGATATTTACAGAAGGCTTTTTAATTTTCATCGTGGATTCTGCGTCATGCCCGTCAACTCTATAACCGTTCGGGGAACAGGTAGCGCAAAACGTAAATCACCCGGTTTCATCTCCATCATACTTCCCTGCCACTCACGTTTCATCCTAATACCACGTCCCTCCTTGTTCAACCGTTTGACGTCCATCCATCTAATACCACGAAATAAAAGTTCCTTTCTTCGCTCCCGTAAAATTAAATCGAGCAATTCTTGCTGATCCATATCCTCATCAATAGGAACGTACCCATCCACTTCATGACGCGTAATCAGCAGATCGTTCATATCCTGCACAGCCAATACCAGCTGTCCAGCTCTGACATAGCTTTCCGCTCTATTTAGGTACATCTCATTGGTTGCAATTCCGCTGAAGTTCAAATAAGGCTTTAGGGTCCCTTCAAAAATATAGGAGCCGTCCACACGCTGACCAAAGTTTACCGTTCGTCTTAAATCTCCGTCTTCATACAGTTCAACCAAATCCTCCGAAACCCGTAATCTATTCTGTGTAAGAATACTCGCGCCTATTGCACCGTCCATAATCACTTCCTCGCAGAACTCATCGATGGGATTGTTACTTTCGGGGTCCAATGTACTAAAATCGAGCAATGTGCTATGTAGTTGCAGGCAGGAATCTGCATACCTTCCGGTTGCTTCGTAATCCCTCACCGCCATATACGCCCGGGACAGCATACCGAAGGCTGCCGACTTGGACGGCTTGGTTGGATGAGAAGACCGCGTCGGTAACAACCGTGCACTGTTGGTCAAATCCTCGAAAATGCGTTCATATGTAACCTTTAGGTTAGACCTGTAAGACTGCTCATTGAAATTACTGGAAAGGCGTAATGGCAAGCCTAGATCTAAATCAGCGGTTGACGCATCGTAGGCATTGCACCACAGTTGTGCCGCATGAAAATAGGCTTTTCCACGATGATACAGTGCTTCGCCTTTGACCTTGTCAAACTGCCTATGATCCGATGTCTTGCCTACTCCCTGTATCTCACTTAATTTTTCAAGCACAAGATTACAGTAATATATTGCATTATAAGTGCGCAACCAGTCGTTTGATGCATCTTCTAAATACACATTATCGTCCCAGAGATATAGATTCTGTTCATCTTGGCTGAATAAACCGTTAAAATCGGCTTCAGACACGTAATAGTCATCTGTCGATATCTCCCCTCCTCTCGGATCATCAATGAAGATGGCCAGATTGTTCATTAGAGCATCTAGATCCTCCAGATTATCTGGAACAGATAATGAAACATCTGATTTTGCGTCTAAAAACTTCTCACAAGATGATAATGTAACAAAAAGAGTGCAGAGAATGTAGGTTAATAGTTTTTGTTTTTCCATCATTATAAACTTAGATTGATACCAAAAGTATAAACGGCCGGAACTGGATAAGAGCCAAGATCTTGCTTTCCTGCCTGTGGGTCAAGCCCCAAATTGTTTTTTCTCCACAAGATTCCCAGATTTTCCGCCGTGAGGTAACACTGCATTTTGAGTTTTGTTGAAGACCAAAAACCTGCTTCGGTAAGGTCATATCCGATACGCATGTTCTGTATACGTACGAAGCTACCATCATAGACAAAAGGTTCCGAATTGATATAGAACCTCTGCATCGCAGATGTAGCCGGGTAGATAAAAGCGGGAATATCCGTGACGTTTTCGTCACCCGGCTGTTTCCATCTGTTTTCGTGATCGGTATGTGTCACGTTACTCTGCACCAAGTTATAGTACTCGATGGTCGATCTTCGAAGGAAATAATTGAATTGGAACAGGAGCCTCAGATCCAGACTCCAGCCTTTGTACTGAAAACTATTCGATAACGCGCCGAAGAAACGTGGTGAAGTCGGGCCATGGTAATGAAGATCTTTCAATTGCGTCCCCGTACCCGACAGCGAAGAATAGTTATCAGAAACCTCACCCTCCAAATATCCAAGCGGACGTCCGTCTTCGGGCGATAATCCCGCCCATTTATAAGAGAGCATACTATAGACCGGTTTTCCTTCCAGTCCGGAGATTCTTAACGGGGCACCAACAAAATTATTCGCATTGGTATTTGTCAGATAGTAATCGACAATCTCATCCCTGTTGTAGCTGAGTAACAACTGGGAGTTCCATTGCAATTTACCACGCAGGTTCTGACTTGAAACATTCAGATCGAGTCCGCTTCCTTTCATGGACGCTACATTTTTCATGATGTGTGTTCCGATTCCGGCTGTATAGTCCATGGGGGACGTACCGAAAAGATCGACACCTTTTTTCGTATAATACTCTATGCTGCCCGTTAGTCGATTATGCCGCATGCCAAAATCCACCCCCAGATTCCATGTTTTTACCGTTTCCCATTTCAGTTCAGGATTTACGTAATTGCTGATAGCAGCTACCTGCTCTCCCGTATATTCGGAATTCGGTCGATACGTTACTGTCGTCACGGCAACCATACTATTGGATAGGTTTCCACTCAACCCGTAAGAAGTTCTCAACTTAAGATAGGGAAGAAAGGTAGACCGGTAGAACGGTTCCTTAGAAAGCTCCCATGCACCGCCCGCTGACCATAACGGGTTCCAGCGCCTGTTCGCGTTCATGCCAAAAAAATTGGAGGCATCTTTACGAAAGTTGGCCATCAACGAATACCTACCCTTATATATCCCGGAAGCGTTACCATAGTACGAGACAAACCTTGAATCCGATCGGGACCTACCATCTCGATTCGGAATAAATGCCCTCGCGCCATTTACGAAACTCGGATAATTGGTGGCATAATTAACTTGCGTATGTGTATATCTATCTGGGTTGAACCCGTACAGTCTGTTACTCACCGAATTTGACGTAGACTGCCGGACCTCGAAACCGGCAAACGCGTTTGTGGTAAAATCACCTTTTTCCAAGGTATAATCCAGCTGCCCGCGGAAATTATGTACAAGCAGCTTTGCATCGGTTCTGTCGTAAATCGCTCCCAACGGGATCGGGTAGGATACTTCTCCGTCATCCACTTGCGTAAAACGGTTCACCAAGTCGCGCGTGAAGAAGCTTTCCTGCCGGTATTGCTCATTTTTTTCACCCGCCTGCCGTTGGTAAAGATATTTCAGATCTGCACCGAACCGTTTGGGAAGCTTTATGCGTAATGCCGGTGCAAACAAGATCTCTGTGAGTTTGTCATCCGAGGTTTGATAGTTATGATCTTCCAACGGATAATACTGCCAATCTTGAAGATAACTGTAATCCAGACCATCTAAATAGGAAGATCGCAAAAACCTCACTAGCGGTAGCGGATTGCCATTTCCATCCGATAGCTGTGCATAAGGGTACACATCTCCCTGACTATTTGAAAAATTGGCGACTCCCTGTCTTCCCGAACGCATCGCCTGTTCCGTGTACGTGATTCCCAGCGTTCCTTCCAACCAGCTGGTGATCTTTACTTTCTGGTTGCTGTTCAGCGAGAGCCGCTCCTGTCGGCCGGCGAGTTCATCTTTTCCGTTATTATAACCGATTCCCAACGACCAGCCTAGTTTATCGCTCCCGCCATCAAGGGAAATTCTGCTCTGGCTTGTTACGCCTTTCTTATATACCTCATCCAGGTCATCGAATATATCTATTTCTTTCCATGCCGCTAATTGAGATTCCAGATCAGTATCCGATACGTACCCGTCTCGGTGCTGCTTTAAAAATTCAACGACCGGCGTTACGCCTGGTTTCGTACTCAGGGTAAACTTTGAATTATAAAACCCCTGATCAAACAGGAATCTCTCCATTTCGATAAAACTTGCCGCATTCATCGTAGAAGCGTAGCGGAGGTCCGGACGTTGGCGGGCAGACAGGTTAGAAATAAATGATACCCGTGTTTTTTCTCCGTAACTTGCTTTCTTGGTCGTTATCACAACCACCCCATTTCCTGCCCGAGCCCCCCAGATCGATGTGGCCGCGGCGTCCTTCAGCACCGAGATATTTTCTATATTATTGGGATCTATATTCGATATATCCCCCTCGTACGGAAAATCATCCAATATGATCAGCGGGCGTTTGCTTCCACTAATAGTGCTTAGGCCGCGCACGCGAAGATTCGATTCCCTGTTTTCATTGCTTTGTCCCCGATCGAACATCATCCCCGAAAGCATACCATCCAACCTGTCCAATATATTGGCCGAGGTGCGCTCCTGCAACTTTTCGGCACCAATTTGATCGAACGAGCCGATCCGTTCCCGTTGTGAAATCTTCCGATAGCCATCGTACACATACACTTCCTCCAGTTCTTGGTTTATATTAAAGAGTCCGATCTCGAATACCCGATCGCCATCAGACATGGAAATCACTGTATCTAATTGAATATACCCAACATGTGAAATCCGGAGTGTTTTCAAGCCATAATCTTGCAATATGACCTTACCCTCCCTGTCTGACGAATATGTCCGCTCCTCTTCCTTAACATGCACAGATACGCCCGATATCGGAGCGCTGTTGTTCTTATCGTAAAGTCGAAACTCCTGTCCATTCGCTAAACACGTGTATAATGCAAAACAGGACACGCCATAGATCTTTGCTATTTCCTTTCTAATCATAACTCGACAACTAAAATTGGAAATTCCACCTCGATATACTTTACGCCTCGCCCTAAAACATCCAATTCCGCTCCGATCGACCTTCCATTTTTAAAAGGCTCGACAGAGATGGCTTCGTCTGCCGAGGAAATATCAAATACAGGTATCCCATCATTAAAGAACCTACGGACAGCACTGGAAAGCGGTGTATTCCTAAATAAAGCACGTTTTGCTTTTGAGACGTCGAACGGTTTTTTTTTGTCGTAAACCAACCGGACAGGTATTTTTAACGGCTGAAATCGGGCATTTAGCCCGATATGTTCATTAAGCTGTGCCAACGCTTGAAGGGGAACACTTTCCTTCTCAGACACCGGAATGGAATATTCCAGACTACTTAGTTCAACGAGTATTGGCAGATTCGCCGGAAACTGCACAAATGAATGGTGAAACGGCAGATCTAGTTCTTCATAACGGTAGCGCGCGATAGAACGGTACATTTCCCCTATCCCGATATTGAGCATACTTAGGGAATATAATTTTCCATCTTCCATCCTGCGAATATTTCCACCTCCAAGATCAGAGTTCTCCCCGCGAAAAAAATAAGAATAGTGGAAGTTCGGCACGGCAGCATATTTTTGCGCCAGCAAAGCAGGAAAGTTATTGGTATCTGTCGTGACATCACTGACCCTGATTCCATCGGTTTCTACTGCGAGCCGCTCGATATCCTCTATACGCAGGTCTGCCAGTCCCGTCATTGTCTGCACCATCCCCTCGCCGTTCAATAACACATAAAATGGCACTGAACCATGTACAAAATACCTTGGTACCGTTTTGTTTCCAACAATCGATGTCAACGGATATCTCTTTGCTATTTCTTTATTTGCAAAGAACGTCTGTACTTTGGTCGGATCATCGTTTGTTACCAAAAGCACATTCATATCGCCTTTGTTGAATGCTTTCGTTTGATATAGATCGGGCATGTGTGCAATACACGTGGTACACCAGGTATTCCAAAAGTCCAGTAATAGTGATTTTCCTCTGTACTGCGATAATGTGGCCCGGGTAATCTCTCCGTTCTCGTATATGGATACTGAGTCTGTCCAAAACTCATCGGGAACCCGATGCCCTACTTGCAAAGGCTTAATCTCAATTCGCCCTTCGGCAGTCCGCGATTCCGCGGACTGCGCCCAGGCGTCTGATAGATTAAACAACATGAAACAAATCAATGCCAACACCAAAGGCATTGATTTGTTCTTCATTGCCTCTACCCCTACTATTCCCCTACTTTTACTGTACCGCTGATCTACGCCAGAGGTACATGCGTTTAGTAGGTCAGTAGTAGATCTCCAGTAGCTTCTTAGTAGATCTCCTGTACCTTTTCGGTACACTCCCCGTACACTAACAGTACACTCTCGGTACATTAACGTTACCTCATCTATTTTACGCAAAAGTTGCGTAAATAGTACTACATCCTTACTGCACCTATACTTAATCCCCGCTTTGAGAACGCCAAAAAATAGGCAAAAACGCCACCTGTTTCTTCGGGTGCTGTTCGGGTGTCCTTCGGGAGCGCTTCGAGTCCGCTTCGGGACTGGTTCGGGACAACTTCGGTAATCCTTCGTTTGAGATTCGGTTGTTCTTCGGGTGGCACCCGAACAGCAGTCGAACACTTCCCGAACAGCACCCGAACCAGTGTCGAACAAATCCCGAGGATATCTCGAAGAAACATCGACAACGTCTCGAACGGTTGCCGAAGGTAATTTAAAGGAATCTTCATCCTTGAGCGTCTTTAGATTCGTATGTGGTTTCGTAATACTACCAGTTCGGGTAGTAACAATCTTTTTGATAGGGTCCTGTAGAAACACATTTTGATTATGAATGTGTCTAGGTGGATACACAGTTACCTGTGTCGTTCTGTCCGTCTTTACGGGCATGGCGTGCCCAGTAGCATAAAATTGCTGCATGTTTTAATCGGTTTTATGATTAGTAATAACTTGAAAATCAATAAAACCGACCCCTGCTCCTTACGAAGAAGAAGAAATATGCGCAAAATCATTTTGCAAGATTGGAAAGTAAATCCTATTTTTATTGTGCAACGAATTATTTAGCCTTTACTGACCGAAGAAACCGTACAAACAATTGTGCATATTTTGTCAGAGGTCGGTAAAGCAGAAAACATTAAGGTGAAATATGTCCTTCCGGACGGCTGGGCGAAGTCCGCCTCATTTGCGTTTGCAGGCGTACCTTGCCCCTTCACCTTTTGCTAACTGCCTAGGCTTTTTTATTCGGGCGCGGCGATAACGTTCTTTATTTGTTGTTTACGGGATGGATGAAGCGGCACCTCTTTGAGGTGGCTTTGGGTGTTGCTAATGTTAGTTAACTTTTTCGTTCTTTTCATAATCCTGAAGTTTATGTAGAACGAAGCTTTCTCGGAAGTGAATGGGTAGCCCTCAAAAAAGCAAGGGGCAGTCCCGCACTCTAAATCCGTAGGGCGACCAAACCCTCTTCCTAAAGTATCGAAGACAAATAGGAAGCGCCATTTAGAGATAACGCGAGACCGCCACCATGCCTATGACAAAAGTAAGAAACTTTTTCAAGCATGAGGCGATACTACGCGGTTCTCTCGTCGGCTTTTTGGTCATTTACGGAACGAGACAACTTCGTAAACCAAGGCTTAATAGCCGTGATTATCTAATCGCTTAGACAAATATACAGAAAAAATTCCATAAATAAAAAATAATTTTTTGGAATTATAATAAAATTAAGATATGGATGAAAAAGAGATGATGATGAAAGACATCGAAAATTTCTCTGACTATGTTAAGGCTAAAAAAGAGAAATTTCAACTGACTAATAAGGCTTTAGGAGAAAAAGTAGGGCTATCAGAAGGCGAAATAAGCAAAATTATCAATAGAAGTAAGCATTCGGTTTCGCTCCATTCATTTTGCAAAATTGCGGTTAATACTGGCGACACAATTGACCAAGCTAGAGACCAAGTGTATCCGCATCGTAAGTTTAAACTAAACGAAGTCAATTCTCAAATCAATACTATCAAAGAACGTAAGGGCTTTGGAAAATTTATGCAGGAAAATTTCGAAAAAGATACTATTGAACAGGTTCCAAGTGAGAATTCATTTGATATTATTCGTGTGAAAACCGGAATAAGCGAAACGCGTTTAAAAAACTTATATTATGGTACCGGCGCCCCAGAACCCTTCGAATTCCTTTTAATCGAAATGGCCGTGGGGAAAAATCCGGGAGAGTTGATGAAGGTGTATGTTGAGAGGTATCCAGTAAAGAAAACTAAAGAGTGAAAAATGGAGGTCGCGGACTGTTACCTCCGCGCAAATTACTAATCGACAAATTAATCTGATGGACCAAACAAAACTAATTAAGCAAAATTCTATACGTATATTTAGTAAAGGCTTGCGCTTTTAGGGAAACCGTATGGAGGTTTGAGGGGAGAGCTTGTTATTAGATTCTTTTTACTTACTATATAGTGATGCAAAAAACTGAATTAGATTCTTTCCTTACAATGAAAGGATCTCATACCGAATTCTTACGATCCAGATATCAGGACATAACACCTGAGATTATATATAAATGCTCCAAGGAAAGAATTTCTCTTTTAAAAGACACACAAAACATTACTAGAACAATTGCTATATTTCGATTTAATCGTAATACTTGGTCTGAATCCCTTAGCAAATTGAATACTGATGTCGAAAATGGGTTTCTAATAAACGATGCAATCAAATTACACAATTTAGAGTTATTAAGACAGCCAATTAAACATTGCAAAATATCCTTTCCTGACTTGAGCTCTATGAAAAGATTAAAAATATACGAGTATAGTCAGCTAATTAAAATTTACATAAAAAAAGAAGAATCTATTGAACTTTATGGTAACTTATATGAAATATATCATCCGGAGATTCTTGTAGACAACATTATAAAAAATGCCAGATTAGAGTTTTATACCATGGAACATGCAGATATTATAATTGATATGAGAATTTTGGAATTATTGAACAGTAAACTAATATAAAAATGATTTACAAAAAGAGATTCTATTTGGATCTAATAACAATAGTCTTGGGTATATTACTGTTCATTACATTTGTTTTGTCAGTGATATACTTATACACAGGTTGGCTAACTCCGAAGTTTGCGGATCTTATAGCAGGATTAATAACGGGATTATTTGTAGCATGTGTTCAAGTAGGCTTAAGCTGGTACGAGTATAAAAAAATTGACAAATTTACTGACATGAAAGTACTTGATGTAAGATCTGATCGAGATAGTCGAGAATTTTATGAAAATCTAATTAAGGAATCAAAAAGACAAATTGATATCATGGGTGTTACTGCTGATCGGTTAATAGATCATTTTGCAGACATAGATGGGGATCAAGAGAGAGCTAAAGTACTATTAAGAGCACTCAACAAAAAAGTCAAAGTTCGAATATTGCTACCTGAAAAAGAATATATAGATAGCACAAAATCATCAACCTTTGATAGTGTTAAATTAAAACTTGAAAAACTAGAAAAAGAATATCCACTTCTGGAGTACCGCTATTTTTCATATTCGCCCAAACATAGTATATTTCGAATCGATGACACTTGTATTTTAGGCCCGGTATTCCCTGAACGGCAAAGTAGGGATACTCCTGCTATCCATTTTGACAGCAGCAGCCCATTTGCATCCAAATATTTAGAACATTTTGAACACGAATGGGAAAATGCCAATGCTTAAAATTACGGCTTTTCCTAGACTGCATATCACTCTAATAGCAATGGGTCAAAATGCCTATCGGATAAATGGAGGAATAGGTTTTTCCATATCTGATCCTAAACTTGAGATAGAAATTTCTCCATCTATAAGATTCTCACTAACGGATTTAAGAGACACAAAACTTACTGATAACGAAATTATTAAAATAGAATACAGTATTGATAGAACAATAAAAGCACTTTCTTTTAGGCACAACATCCATGTTAAAATAGGGAAAGGGGAATTATTATCACATGTTGGATTAGGCGCTGGAACAATAATAAAATTAGCATGTATAGAGGGGTTATTTTTAATTAATGATTTTAAGGATTATAGTACTACACAAATCATTGATTTTTCTGGGCGAGGCGGTACTTCTGGTATAGGGGTTAGAACTTATTTTAGTGGAGGATATGCTTTTGATGTCGGAAGAAAGAATGACGGGAACACCTTATCTCCATCAGGTTCCTTAGAACACAAGGTAAATCAGTCTCTTTTAATTAATCAGGGAGAGATGCCAAATTGGAAAATTGGTCTATGCATCCCTAGAAATCTCTATGGATTTTCTAATACAACTGAAAATTCTTTCTTTAAAAGAACTGCTAATTTATCAAACAAAGCAATAAAAGAAATTCTGTATGAATGTTCTTTGGGCGTATTACCGAGTATTATAGAAAAAGATATAGATGTGTTCTCTAAGTCCATAAAAAAGATTCAAAAGTTAAAGTGGAAAACAGCAGAACGCAAAGTACATGAAACTACTATTTCAGATGCAGAGCTAATATTATATGACTGCGGCGCATCGGCGATAGGTATGTCTAGTATGGGGCCAACTTTATTTTTTGTTGGAGAAGATTTGGAAAAGACTATAACTCTCGCAAAGCAACAGCTTAATGAAAAATTTCTGATATTTGAAACTTCAACAAATAACAGGGGAAGAATAATAAATGTGCTATAATGCTTGAACTTACTTTTATTACATCCAATAATGAAAAACTAGCACATGCAAGACACATTTGCAAAGATTACCCTGTTCGAATTTCGAAACAAAAAAATTATGGCATTGGCTATATTGAGCCAAGAATCGATGATAGGGATGAATTACTTCGACAGAGTATCGAGGATGCTAAAGAAAGATTTCGTAAAACACAACCGGCTAACTCTGATAAATTATTCTTCATTGAGGATACATCTGTTAAAATTCATGCTTTAAGCTCTAATGACAAGGAAGTTCCCGGAGTAGACATCAAGTATTGGATGCAAGAGAATGATTTTGACACCTTGGATCTGCTATTAAAAGAGCAAGGAAATGATCGACGTACCACAGTTAGATCTGATATTGTTTTAGTATTAAACAAAACATTACAAAAAAAATATGGAAGTGATTATCTAATTTTTACTAGTTCTGTTGAAGGAACAATTATTGACAAAGAACACAAAATAAAGCCCCAACCAATCTATCCTTGGTTAAATGATCGTACATTCAATAAATGGTTTATACCAAATGGTGCTGAAAAGCCTTTGAGCGCACTACCTATAAATAAGGCTGACCAATATGATTTTAGAAGACAAGCTTATAAAGATATGCTTGATTTTCTATCGGGAAACAATCTAATTACTAAACCTGTTTCCTATAAGCAGTTAGATCTATTTCCTCCGCATATTTTCTTAGTCTGTGGCCCCACTTGTGCAGGAAAGACAACCTTGTCAACATATATGTTAGAGCATTATAATTATTACCACTTAGAAGCTAGTGATTTTATGCATTTAAGTTATTATGAAAGACATGGAATTGGATCAAAAGTAAAGATTGGCGATTTTGCAGAAAAAGCATTGAAAGAAAAACCAACAATCGTTGTCGACCAAATCACAGAGCATCTAGATCAAATTAAAAAAAACATACCTATAGTTATCACCGGCTTTAGGTCTCCAGAAGAAGTTGAAGCATTTAGAAGATGGTTCGATAATGACCAATATCTAGATTTGATTTATATTGATGCAAAAATTCATGAACGATACGAACGCAATTTGATTAGAGAACGAGCAGATGACACATCTACATTTGAAAAATTTGAAGAAAAAAACCAACAACAGGACAGCATGGGGCTGTTGAAAATAAAGGAGCAAGTTCCAGATGAAAATATAATTTTAAACGAAGAGGATATATCCTCTTTCTACGAAGCTTTTGAACGTCAATTTTATGATAAACTTACACACTCTAAACATTTCAGTCTAAACAAAGAGACATTACCTACAGCTTTCAAAAGAAAGAAGCTTCAAAATACTATTGTTGAGGCTTTATACCCATACAAAGATGACAGCAATGGCCACACAACTGCTGAAATTGCGCGTTTAACACTGGAAAATGCAGAACTAGAGAGTAAAAACAAGAATAATGTGAGTAGATATTTTAATCAATATTATTATCCTTTTTATGACATCTCTGTAAATGAAGATGGCAAGAATAAATATCAATTATCTCACACAGGTATATCATATTACAATTGGCTAAAAAAACACCTATCTTAAAAAAAACAATTACCTTGGCTAACAATATAATGCTTCAACATATCATTCCAGTCACTAGATATTATGGTTCAAAAAGAAAATTGCTCCCCGCAATATGGGGAGAAATAGAAAAAAGAGAGATTCCTTTTGAATCAGTATTAGATATTTTTGGTGGTTCGGCAACCTTTTCATACTATGCAAAGTTAAAAGGGAAAAAGTTGATCTATAATGACCTTTTCCGTTTCAATTATCTTATTGCCAAGGCTATTATTGGAAATAAAACTTTATCACTCTCTCTTGATGAAACTTTACAATTGCTTAAAGAAAACCCAGATATTAATTACAAACATATCATACAAGAAAACTTTAATGATATCTATTACCCTGATGATGAAAACAGGGTAATAGATATAGTAATCCAAAATATTCAACATTTGGCAGATGAAGAAAAACAGGCTAGTGCATACTATATTCTATTCCAATCATGTATGATCAAACGCCCTTACAATCTATTCCATCGTAAAAATCTCAATCTTAGGACGAATTACAATGGAGGTAATTTTGGAAACAAGACAACATGGGAAAGATCTTTTGAGGAGTTATTCATAAGATTCCATAAAGAACTTTCTGAATGTACTTTTGACAACGGTTTTGATAATAAAATTCTAAACTCTTCTGCATTAAAATGTGATGCAAATGCTGATTTAGTTTATATTGATCCGCCATATTTCCATAAAGACAACCATCTTACTTATCACAGTAAATATCATTTTTTGGAAGGGCTAGCACATTACGATCAAATATTATCAAACATTAACTTTGAAACTAAAAATAAAGAGATAACTATAAATAAGACTCGAGAATTTGAAAACAAAGCAACCTTTCTCTTCGAATTAGATCAACTTTTAAACAAACACTCAGATTCTGTTATTTTACTTTCTTACAGAAGTAATGGTATTCCTTCAATTATCGAAATTGAAGAATTATTAAGAAGGCATAGATCGAACGTAGAAGTAATTACGCTAGGTAAGTATAATTATGCACTAACAAGAAATAATAAGGAGACTGAGGAATATTTGTTTATCGGAAAATAACACTGAATGACTCGGTAGTGTAAATTGAACTGTCACATCACTCCTTTTAGGGTTTGTGCTCAGAGGCTGAAAGCGTGGACAAACCCTAAATGGAGTTGCCGAAGGCTTTAATCCTATCCCCAAATTTAATATGTAATTGTTGCATTGTCAATCCCCAATTTCTCAATGCCAAGATCAGACTGATCTCCCAAATTTTGTGTATGAGTTTCTTTTTGAGCATAGTATCAGGGTATAGGCAATTTTATTTCGGGCATACTTCTAAAATAATCTGTTTTAACTTTTCAAATTCGGGCTCTGCGATTACGGTAATAGTTCTACCCTCTTTATCAGGAATTGGAACATCAAAGTGATAAGGAATACAATTAAGTCCTTCTCTAGCTATATTATATCCGCTCTCCTTCTTTCCGCTTGCATCAATAAAATATTGGTAGTCCGATACTGTCTTATCGCTAAAACTACCAATTAATAAGAATTGGATCTCAATTCCCTCATCGTAAAGCATTTTAAACTTATCGATAAGTTGTGAAGCTCTTCTTAAATAACCTTCAATATAGAATTTGGAAATTTTTGTCTTTGCTTCGACGTAGGTAATTTTCGTCGGTGTTTCTATTAAAAAATCTACCTCCGTGTGTTCCTCCTTGTCAATCGTAAAGTGGTGATTAGTTACATATGTATATCCATTCTCTTTAAGGATAATCTCCACAAAGTCTTCAAAATACTTTGATAAAAAATAATAACAAATGGATGGCTTTAAAGTGGACACGAACTTTTTACTGCTGCTTTTCGGAGCAGATACTGATCTATAATGATTAACTTTTGAATCACCATCATGATTCAGCCAATGTATTAAATTATAGTCTGTATCCTTTTTAACATTTGTATACACTCCCAAAGCCGTTTCAGCTTGAACACTGGGTGAAAGCAAAAAATGATAATCTTTTAAGTGTTCCAACTGTTCAACAGAAACTACACTATTAAAAAAATGACTAAACTCCGCATCAATCACAACTGTACCATCTAAATAAAAATTGTTTTTTAAGTGAGAAAGTAAAAGGCTCAGTTTAGGGTTGTTCACCTTAGTCCGAAAATCTTTCACCAGATCATCCACTTTTGCATCTACACCCCTCTTTTTCTTTGAAAAAGTATTAGTCAAAAGATTATAATAATAAGACTTTAAGAACTCGGGCTTTATAAACGGGGTAAGCTGTACATTCACATATGGTATAAAGCAGTTACCGACAAGGATACCCAGTTCAAGCCCCGCTGAATTAGAAAGGATAGAGATGTCATTTGATACTGAAAAAAAAGAGTATTTCTTATAAAACTTTTCATTAATCCAAATGTCTTTTTCGTCAATCGGTGATGCATTTAATTCATCTATTTTAAGAATAGAAGAAAGGACTATTACATCTTCGGGATGACCTTCAAATTTCTGTTCGGAAACAACTCCTTTATAAAAAATGTCGTTTTCAAAAAATGCTATTTTGCCGAGACTCTTTCGGATCTTGTCAATATTGAGTTTTTCAACAAGGGCTTGCAAAATTTTTGTCTTCTTAATGGCGGTAATGAGTCTATCTTTTCCTTTATCACCATTACCCATAAATTTTGTAGACAAGCGATTGAGCACCACCACGTCAGTGGTCGCCGATAATGAGGCTTCAAATTCTGGTAACCTAGTTATTTGTTCATTGAAGTAGGCAGCAATTTTTCCTATCAACCCTTCTTTACCCATCCCCTTTCTAGTTAATTGCCCACTGTTATTATAAATATCCAATACTTCTTCCGGCCTAATAGACATTTCCAAAAGAAATTCGTCGCTAAACAGATCTAAAATTGTAAAACCTGCAACTGGGTTTCTCAATTCGATAAGCCTACCTAACTGAATTCCAATATCTAAAGAAATTTCGCAAACAGCCTCTACAATAGTTTCTAAATGAATTTCATAATTGAATAATGAAATATTCGTATAATTATCAAACACCATTAGATCTTTTGTTTTGTATATTGTGTAATCACCTCATTTAACACAGGCTGTAAGTCATAATTATCCCGATACAGTTCAAGAAGAACAAATAAGGATTTAGGATCAAAATCAATTATTTCTAAGTTTTCATCATCAGTAAGCCCCAATTCGGAAAAAGTTAATTCTAATTTTTCCGGTGAAAAAATTGAAATGCCGTGGGAGGGAAATTCATCCCTAAGTTTTTCAATTTTAATCCGTTCATTTTGAAAATCTTCTAAATAGTTATTGAAAATAAAGTAACTGATCCTTTCTGAAAGATCGTCAATATAGTAGCGATCCTGCTTCTTTAGATTACCTTCCGATTCAATAGATTCAAAATAAAATTCTAACGGATCAAAAAACTTCCTATGTAAATTTTTAAATGCCTCTTCATCTTCAAGCCTTCCCAATGTTTCATTAAATTCCTCCTCCAAACCAAATTTCTTCAATATTTCCTCTAGAGATTCATCGGTGCCCTGAGCATAAAGTAAACTCGAAATTCTTTGAATAGCCAAACGGTTATTCGGTGCTCTATTTTTTGAATAGGCGGTAAAAATATCACCGAGATTTTTATCCGTTTCAAATAAATCATTCAAATACCCGACGAGTGATTCAATATCCTCCTTTGATGTTAAAGGGGCAATTTGGAGAATATCCGGCTTGATACGTGTATATAACGCATCATTGGTGGTACTGATTTCGGATTCGCCAATACCAGTCGTGAAACTAACCATTAAGTAATGCCCCTTAATTTGATTGAACAGATCTACTAATTCTCTGTATGAAGTCAAAAAATGGTTAAATCTCAATTTAGACTTTTCTCTGATTTTTTCAATTTCATCAATGGCAAAGATTAAATACGTACTGGCCTCCGATAATATATTTAGAAATAATACTAAAATTTCCCTTCTATTAAAGTCACGGATTTGCTCAATCTTCCATTTATCAAAATATCTTTTATTATAAAATCTCCCGGTTCCTAAATAGAAGATCTCAATAATATTCTCTCTTGAATTCCCCTCTTTAAAAAGTAATTTAGTATATTCTTCAATTTCTCGAAAATTACTTTCAAAATTATTGGTAAGTGCTCCTATGTTATTGCTGTCGGAAAATCCCTGAACAAAATCAACTATTTTATCAATGTATTTATCTTGAATAATTTTCAGTAAGAACAGAACAAGATCAGTTCGCTCAATATCAGCCCGGGAATATTCAACGGAGATATTGTACTCATCATGTGTATTAAAAAACAATTGTAAATATTTTAGAAGATTGGTCTTTCCGTTACCAAAATCAGCGATGATTAAATTAGTAACCATTCGGTCTGCGTCAATTTCTTCAATTTTACTTTTGACAGCAGCTTTTAATTTTTCTTGACCAATTATAAAGAATGGCAGCTCCGGTACCTTTCCTTCTGCAATATCCTTTTTAAATGCGACTATATGTTTTTCTGGAAGGCTTAACTTTTCCCAAAGATTGTCGATTTTCATTTGTCTTTAATTTTAATTTTTATGACGGGCCTATTCCGAATATAAAACCGTTCACGAGTATCAATTGAGTTGACAGTATTACTAAAATATATATTACGGTTTTTTTTCTCGCTTTCGTAAAACTCTACCAAAAATTTTTGAAAATTTTCCGCGGAGATCCTCATTTCCCCTTTTATATTATGCAAATTTATAAACCCTAGATCATTTTTATCCTTTTTTAATCGCTGTTTGTATATTTTTAAAAACATGCCTTTCCTTTTAACAAAAGCCATCTTTTCTTTAAACCCCTCATTTTCAAACTTTTTAAACAAGAGCAACAACTCATTATACCACTCATAGAATTTAACATTACTGTTTATAATTTCAATATAGTTTCTTCTTATGTTAAATTTAGCGTCTAATACGTTTAACGATTCCACCCACGAATTACGAACAATATTATAATTTGATAAGCTGGAGGACGTAAAATTAAAATGCTTAATCTTTAAATAATCATTAATGAATTCAGATTGTTCGGCAATAACACTTTTAAGATTATATTTTAGTCCCAGTTTAATAAACAAACAATGGGTTATAAAAAGGTGGAAATCTGCTTCTAATATTCGCTCAAAATAGAATGTTGCTTCCCGCTGTGAAATTCGGAAAAAGTTCGACTTGATTTCCAAAAGTGCTTTTCCATTGACTGTTAAAGTATTTTTGGGACTGATTAAATTAAATTTATCCTTAGCCAAATTTAAATAATACGACGCGGCTTTATAAGTTGAATAAATCTGTTTATCAATGACAGTCTTCCGATCCAAAATAATATTTGGCAATTCAGATAGAAACTCCTTTTTACTATTAATATTCTGAATATACTCCCAAATACTGTTAATGGCTACGTCACTCGGTAAACCATTAAAAGCGTCAGGAAGTTCTTTCTGATATTCTTTATTTAACGTCTTAATCAAATAATAATAAAATTCCGAAAGAATTTGTGAACTTGGAATTGATTTGTCTAGCGTGTCGACAAATGTACAAATCCACTTGCTTGGCTTCAACTGTTGGTTGAAGGGGCGGTGCAGGCTAGCAATATAAACAGGCTCCGTCATTCGATAATTTTAACAAACATAATATTTTTTTCTTTGATATATAGTATCCGCCCTATGAACTACGTATTTGAATTGTCGTTACTTGTGTGCATGATTAAATCTATGACGTTCCGCTTACACTACGGGACTTTTCGGCCATTGACGCAATTCAGGACTAAATTTGATGATTAACATTGGGAAAAGTATGTTTCTCGTTGAACTCCAATATTAACTTATGTATAAAATAGGCTGGCATATCATCAACCACAATTATCAGTTCTTAATTAACAACCCGATATGCAACAAAAGCCCTAGAGCAGGAGAATGTGTACGAGGCACAAATGCCTTAAAGTTAGCAGTCTTAAAATCTATCAAGGTCAAATAGGCTTGGTGAACTCCTTTTAAACTCATCGACCAGATTTCACCGGTTGCTTTTCGAACGAAGGTCATGATATCATTCTTGACCGATATAACATCATATTCTTTTCCGGTAAGACTTTTGAAATGTTTTACCGGACTTGCCGCACTATAGAATTCGGCGTAAGTAATTTCTGGTTCAGTTTTCGTGTATTTCATTTTTTGGTTGATTTAATCTGAGTAGTTACCTATCCAAATAACGTCGTGTGCTATTCCTAAACTCCTGCTTAAACTGATCATCCATTAGACGTTTGGCAAATTCCATCTGGAATTTACGCATAGATAGGGCCACGTCATCGAATATTTTTTTAAAGGCCAGCTCTCTGGTATACGGATCAAGATTATCTACATACTTCTGTTGGTAATCTGGATGATCAGCTATACGTTGTGTAAATGTTTCATATACCTGCCGCTTGTCCTCCGGCGTAGCTTCCCAATCAGCGAACCAGCGATCATTAAAATCCCGAATAATCTCGTCTAGTGCATCCGTCTCATCATCGCCGTGTGCACCACGTGGATTGGCGTTCGCAGGATCTAAGGAGGTTTCATCTTTATCAAGCAACAGCGATTCATTTAAGCGTACACGTTCGATACCGTACGTAGACAAGTCTACTATGATACTCCCTATTTGCTGGACAACTTTTTACTAAACTAAGATATAATTACGATACATTTTTAATTTCCTGATAGAACTTTTCATCTGGTGTTATTCGTCCTAATGACTTGTGTCTTCTCTCGGTGTTGTAGAAGTGCACATAATCCTTCACCTGTTTGTACAAGTCAACCCCACCATTGGGTGGATTAAGGTATATCTTCTCTCTTTTAAGCGATCCCCAGAACCTTTCAATGTAGATATTGTCCAGCGCCCTACCTTTGCCATCCATTGATATTTTCACTTCATTTTTCTGTAAGGCTTTCACAAAAACTTCAGATGTAAACTGAGAGCCCTGATCGGTATTGAATATCTCGGGCTTACCATGCCTTTGGATCGTATCTACCAGTACATCCCTGCACCATTCAGCATTCATTGTATTGGATACGTCCCAGCCCATTATCTTTCGGCTATATACATCGATGATAGCAAACATATACATAAAGCCCTTGAACATGGGGATGTAAGTGATATCCGCCTGCCATACCTGAGCGGGCCTTTCGACCTTAAGGTTCCTGAGCAGGTAAGGAAATTTATAGTCTGCCTTATTTGCTTTGCTCAGGTTCTTTTTAGGATGTATGGTTTTCAGGTTCATGAGCTTATACAGCCTACGAACACGCTTCTGCCCAACGAAATAGCCCACATCCTGCCTCAGATAGTCCGTCATGCGCTCTACCCCGTAAAAGGGACAGTCCAGAAACTTACGGTCTATGGCATTCATAACCTGCAGGTTGAACAGAGATTCTCCCTTGGGCTTAAAATAATAACTGCTGCGCGGTAACTCAATAACTTTGCACTGCCTGTAAACGCTCATTTTCTTATAGGAGGGGCAAACAAGCCCGCGTTTCTCGTCACGACTCATTTGCCCAATACTTTTTTTAAGAAATCCACCTGTATCTGTAGCTCCCCAATCTTGGAATAAAGTTCCTTCTCTTTGGAGTCATCCTTTGTCGGGCTTTTCTCCGTGGTAAAAACGGATTCCGCATTATCCAGAAATTCCGTTTCCAGGTGTTGATCTGTGTTGGGTGCAACTCGTATTTAACGGCCAGCTCCTGAATAGTCTGCTGTTCCTTGATAGCTTCTATGGCCACCTTCGCCTTAAAGCTTGCACTGAATTTCCTACGTTCTTTTTTCATTTTAAACTGCTAATTTAAACATTTATGCAGTTGTACAGTATGTATGCGCCCTATGAACTACATATTTGATTTGTCGCTAATTTGTTTATAGTTCTGCGGATAAAGATCTTTTAGATTCTTATGGTTGATGGAGGATATGTTGAGCAAAGTATGCTTTAGCCATTTGAACGGGTTGACCTCATGCTTCTTGCAGATAGCGAAGAAAGAATAGATCATTGCCGATCGCTGTGCGGCTTCATGACTGCCAGCGAACAAGTAATTTTTGCGTCCGAGCGCTACTGGTCTTATGGCATTCTCGATAAGGTTATTGTCAATCTGCAGATGTCCGTCATTCAGATAAGCCGAAAGCGCATCCCAGCGTGCATAAGCATAGGCCATGGCCTTTCCGATCTGGCTTTTAGGCAAAGTGTTCTTGATCTCTTCAAAGATCCATTTGCCCATTTGGTTAATGACCGGTAGCGATTCTTTCAGCCGCAGCTCTTTGATCTTCTCGGCAGCAAGTTGTTCTTCTTTAGCTCTACGTTCAATTTTATAGAGTTTCTGTATCATCATCAGCGCCTTTTCGGCCCTTGGGCGATCGTTCTGCAATGCTTTTTCAAACTCACGGCGTGCGTGTGCCCAGCATGCCAGATGGGTGATGCCCTTCT
>NZ_PVBQ01000003.1 GCF_002980525.1 Sphingobacterium haloxyli | reverse complement strand
TTATTTATGACCAGTCATGGATAAATTATCTATATCAACCGCTGGCGGCCTAGGCTAATCTCCTAAAACCCTTACAGACCATAAGCCCATAATAAAACAAAAGAAGGCGCCCTTTTTAGACGCCTTCCTTAGTATATCTATTTCCCGATTCTCGACAGAATGGTTTCCATCTCTGCCATTACAGCGTTGATCTTAGCAATAGTGAGATCAAACGGTTCCGAAGTGTTCATATCTACGCCAGCATCGACAAGCAAATCCACCGGGTATTTAGTGCTTCCGGAGGCTAAAAAATCAAGGTATTTTTTACGGTCTCCATCCGTTCCCTTTAATACTTTTTCTGAGAGAGCAGTAGAAGCTGTAAAGGACGTCGCATATTGGTAGACATAAAAATTGTAATAAAAATGTGGAATGTAAGACCATTCGGACTTGACGTAATCATCCACTATACAAACATTTTTATCATGACCGTAGTACCGTTTGGTCAGATCGAGGTACATTTTATCAAAATCCTCGCCAGTTAGCGCTTCGCCTGTTGCGACCTTTTCGTGGATCATTAATTCAAATTCAGCAAACTGTGTCTGTCGGAATAGTGTGCCTTTAGCGCCTTCGAGGTAGTTTCCCAGGATAGCGAGCCGGACTCTATCGTCTTCAATCTGCTCCAGCATATAATCGTTCAACAACTCTTCATTTAGAGTGGACGCGACCTCAGCAACGAAAATCGAATAATTGGCATTCGCAAAATGTTGCTTCTTGTTGGTGAGGTAGCTGTGCATGGTATGCCCCAATTCATGAGTCAAAGTCGACATGTCGTTGTACTTTCCATTGTAATTCATGAGTATATATGGATGTACGTCGAACGCGGACCCATTAGAATACGCCCCCGATCTTTTTCCTTCGTTTGGATACATGTCAATCCATCTTTCATTAAATGCTCTTTTCGACACGTCTATATATTCATCACCCACAGGCCGCAAAGACTGCAAAATATTGTCAATGGCTTCTTCTACTGTATATTCCAAATCTACTTTTTCAACCAAAGGAGCGTATAAATCATAATAATGTAGCGTGTCTACGCCCATCATACGTTTACGAAGATTTAAATAGCGGTGAAAGGTTTCCAAGTTTCCATTGACGTTTTTGATGAGATTATGAAACACATCGGTGGGAACATTACCCCCATCTAACGCCCTTGCTAAGGTACTCTCATAATTTCGAGCTTTTGTTGTAAACAATGCGGCGTTAATATTTCCGTAAAGCTGTGCTCCAAAGGTCCGTTGAAATTCATTCAACTTACGAAAATACGTCTCGAACACTTTACTCCTGACTTCTCTGTCTTCGCTCGCTCTATAAAGCGCAAAATTGGCGGTATTGAGTTTTATGCGCTCACCGTTCAATTCAATTTCCGGATGGGGAAATTCGGCATTAAAAAATGTACTAAAAATATTTGCCGCATTTCCAGACATTAATGATGAATACGCCATCACGGTTTCAACTTCTTCGGAGCCGCGGTGCTCACGCTTACGAAGCAAATCGGTAAGATAGAATTTGTATGTCGCTAGCTCCTTTTCTTGTGTAAAAAAGACGTTGAGCTGTTCTTCTTCTGGGGTTAATAATTCTGGTTCCATGAACGATGTCAGTGCGCCATATGCCGAAAAAAGCTGTTGCAACTCCTGTTTCATTCCCGCATATTTTGTCACCCTCGTGTCTTGATCTGATTTCATCGACGCATATGATGATAGTCTGGCCATTTCCTTAACCAAGTTGCTGTTCAATTCTAATGCTTCCAAAAGTACAGTAGCGGACTGTGAAAGTTTACCTTTGTAGGATGCTGCTTTCTGCATTTCTTGTTGCACTCGTTGTTTTTCTTCTTTCCAAACTTCATCGGTAGCATAGAGATCGGAAAGATTCCACTTATATTTTTCGGGCAACTCTTCCCGAACTTTCATCTGGCTTACGGCAACCGTCATAGAAAACAGTATCATAGCGGTAATCAATTGTGTTTTTTTATGCATATTTTATTAAAATAAATAGTGCGTACAATTTACAAAAAAGATTTTACCCATTTTTGGTTTCTTTACAACAAGAATGTGATCGTTAAAACTTATTAGATACAACGCTATTTCGACAAGCCAGATGGAGATTGACCGCGATGAGATAAACGAGTAGACAAGAGCGACGTGTCAATTATATTTTAGTTAACTTTGTAGCTTGTATTCATTAATTGTTTAGCAGTGTCTTTAGATAAATTAAAGCTTAGTAAACGTCTCCATGCCTCCATGAATGATTTGGGTTACTTTACGGCAAAAGAATTCCAGTTAAAATCGCTCTCACGAATCGTCGGAGGACATAGTGTTATTGGCATAGCACCTGAAGGAGCTGGAAAAACTACTACTTATGTCCTCGGCGTGCTGATGCGCCTGAAATATACGCAAGATGAGGCTCCGAAAGTCTTAATTCTGGCGCCCAATGAGGAGCGAATCACAGAAATAGTGGATCGTTTTCTGACCGTCAGCAAGAATAAGAACCTCCATATTATGGGACTCAAAACGAGTGGAAGTATGGAGGAAGAAATCGAAGATTTGGTCCGTGGGGTAGATATTGTCGTTGCGACGCCGAACCGCGCCCGGGCTGTGTATTTAAAGTTAGGACTTAATTTAAATCGAATTCAGACGTTTATCATCGATGATGCAGAAGAAATAGTTAAACAGGGAATGCAAACTACAGTAAGGGAATTGGCACAAAGCTGTGGAAAAGTTCAGTATTTAGCATTCAGTACGGTCGAACATGAAAAATTGCATTTGATGATCGATGATTTTATGCCGTACGCTACGCTGGTCGAGGTTGAAGAACTTAGTGAGAAAATCATTGAAACACATGAACTCATCTTGTATAAAGTTCCTAATTTCACCACGAAAATCAATTTGCTAAATCTTTTGATGAGAGATGACGACGTATTTGATAAAGTCGTGATATTTGTGAATAGTCGCCTTACTGCACAAAAAATAAGTCAAAGTCTACACGCTAAAAAAGGAGAAGTTGCTATCTTACACCCATTGTTTCATGACGACGTAGGTATCGACAATATTCATGATTTCAAGCAAATCCCTGAATGCCGAATACTTGTTATCGCAACCGAAGGCACGAACGAGATTGACTTGCGGGGGATTCCTTTTATATTTCATTTTGAAATCCCGGAAAGTGGCGACGTTTTTGTACAACATATCCTAAAAACTCCAGATAATGACGTTATAGCGATCACATTTGCAACAGACATCGAACTCGCCAAACTCAAAAAAATAGAGCAATCTTTAGGGAAGAAAATACCTGTCATACCTCTTCCAGAGGATCTTGTCATCTACCGTCCGTCCAATAATATAAAGGAAAAGAATGAAGTGGATGAATCTCAAGGCGGCGCTTTTCATATAAAGAAAGAAAGCAATAACAAAATCTACAATTACGGAAGTGGGCTAAAAGCCAAAATGACAATGAAAAATAAGAAAAGGTAATCGCTTTTTTTGTAATTTTATAATATGGATAAGCAACCAAATAACCCATTACATGGCAAACGGCTGGATACGATTATAGAAGAATTACTGGATTATTATGGAAGTTGGACAGCATTAGGTCAGGAGGTGCGGATTAACTGTTTCGTGGACAATCCAAGTTTAAAATCGTCATTGACGTTTTTGCGGAAAACGCCGTGGGCTCGTAAGAAAGTAGAGGATCTGTACATCGAGCTATTAGGGAAGTAAAGGTTTAACTTGTAATTATTGACGACATGCATCCGAACATACAACAAACATTAGATTTATTCGACGACTACAATCGCCAAGACCCTCATATTTTTGTGTGGCAAGGGACGCAATACCCACAGGAATATTTTTTAGCCACTAAACTATATGAGTGGGTGTTGAAATTAGATCCTAATGCAAGCAATGCACTTATTCTGGCTTCCCGATGTCAACATATCGGACGGTGGGAAATTCCGCGGGACAGCTTTCCGCTGGATAAGAGCGGATACCTTCAATGGAGGAAGACTTTAGCCAACCACCATGCTGAAAAGGCGAAAGTCATCATGGAACAATCGAAAGTGCCAGATACCCTCATCGCAGACGTTCAGGAAATTATCTTAAAAAAGAAATTAAAAGTAAATCCGGTAGTACAGACCATGGAAAATGCCTTATGTTTGGTTTTTCTAGCGTATCAGTACGAAACGTTCTTTCCGAATCATCGAGCAAAAATCGTTAACATTTTAAGGAAGTCACTGTTAAAAATGGATCGTCAGGGTCACCATTTTGCACTGACACTTCCGTACTCAACAGAAGGTATGGCTTATATTCACGAAGCGCTTGACTTATTAAACGACAAAAAGATAGGGTAACGCGTCCATCTGCAAACGCCACGTCTATAAATTATATTACCTTACATCGTTAATCTTTTTAGCTAATATCAACATGAAGAACATAGGCATCATTGGATGCGGTTGGCTAGGGTTACATATGGCTAAACACTTGCTTCCAAAATATAAAATCTATACGTCCACAACCACACCAAGAAAAAGAGCAGAACTGGAAACGATGGGGTATGACTCCATTGCTATCCAATTTTCAGATAACGAGATACTTCAAACGTATAAATCTTGGAAAGTTTTGGAATATCTGGATACCATTGTTATCAGTGTACCGTTTTCAAAACGAACGGATATAAAATCGCTTCAAAACCGGTTTGAAAATATCGGCTTGTTTATTAACGATTTTGATAAACAACTTTTTCTAATGAGCTCAATAGGTATTTATCCGCAGGTGCAAATGGAAATTGGCGAAGAAACACTTGATGAACAGTCTCTTCATCCAAACATTTTATTCGTAGAGCAATTAATAAAAAACAAATTCCCACAGCTAAACATTTTGCGATTAGGGGGATTAATGGGAGGAGACAGAATTTTCAGTAATTACCATACTTCAACGCCTGATCAGTTTGTTAACCATGTCCATTATGAAGATATCGTCCTGATAACCGAAAAGATGATAGATAAAAGAATCCACTCGAAAACATATAATATCGTAGCCCCTGAACATCCGACGAAACAGGAAGTCGTTAATTATCAAAAGGGCTTAACCGAATTCCGATACACGCAGGGACACGGCCGAAAAATAATATCAACTTTGTCTGAGCAAGACATACCGTACCAATATTTGCACCCAGACCCAAGAATATTCAAATAAGAATCCCCTTAAACTTGCTTTTAAGGGGATACGTAGGTGGTTTTCTTACAAAACTTTAGAAGCTTCGACGAGACGTTTTAATTTAGCATGTGTGACGTCGATAGGCACGTGTCCAAATCCACATTCGCTAGTTAATATCAAGCGATCAGCCGGAAAGTAATCCAGGGCAGGCTTCAACCGCTGACGTATTTCCTCTACAGTTTCTAAATCGTCACTACGTTGGTCTATCACACCGATCGCCAAGTCTCCTTTAAAATCCCACTGATCAAACAATTCAAGCATATTGTAACTGAGCGTACAATGTTCCAGTAAAAGTTCATCTACCGGGACGGCCTTAAAAGCGTCAACTATATCAGTATACTTTGTAAAATAGACTCGTTTTCTTCTCGGATTTCCACCACATACGTGCAATCCGATACGCACTTTTTTCGGCAACGACTCGATTAGCTCAGCCAGGATCTCAGCTGCCCAAACACTTTCTTCCGGAGACTCCGTCCACATCGGTTCATCAAACTGTACGTGTTCACACCCCAGCGCTATAGCTTCCGCAATTTCGTCTCGCAAAACATTGGCCCACGCGCGACATAAAGCCTGCGCATCAGGATACAGATCTTCGCGCTCGTTTACACTAAATCTATATAATACATGAGGACCTGTCACAGTCAGTTTCACGTCTACACCGGCTGGAGCTGCGTCACGGGCGATCTTCCAATTGCGCGCAATATCAAAACGCGGATTCTTGAGTTCACCAATCACTCTAGGACATTCGATTCCAAAACCAGCCGTACCGAAAGAAACCTTAGGCATATCTTTAAAAGTAATACCGTCAATACGCTTTTGATAGAAATAGTACATATTCTCACGGTATCCTTCGCCATCAGTAATCGTATCCAATCCCAACTCAGCCTGATCTTTTGCCGCCCATTTGATATAATCATCTACCTCTTCCTGGGTCATCACGGGCCGCTTCATTGTGTCTTCTAACTTTTCCGGACGCGGGTAACTCCCAACCACTGTATTACGAAATCCTGCCATATATTTTGCTTAGTATTTTAAAATATCTATAAAGATAGAACTTTTCTAGTAAACGGGCTGTAATTGCCTGTTTCGAGCTTCCTCAATCTGCGCCCGCACCCCATCGGCCAGCGACCTCGGCGTAAATCCAATTTCCTCTTCTAAACGAGCGCCATCACAACGATCCACGAGGGATGTCCGCTGCACATTCTCGTCGAACTCATACCGAGCATCTGGCACGATGTTCGCGACAGTTTGCATCAACTCCTCAGCCGTCACCGAATGTCCTCCATTGTTGTATGCGAAGTATTTGAGTTCCGGCTTCAATGTTAGTCGGACAAACTGCTCCGCGACGTCATCGACATAAATCCAGCAATCACGAGCATGCTTAGAGAATGGCAGTTTAACCTCCTTCCCTAATGCCGGATTGGTAGCAAATTCACAAGCCCAAAGAACCGATCCACGCATGCGTCCATCTCCGTAGACAACCGGAGGACGCATAGACGCAATACTAACTCCTTTCGTCTGGATATATTTCTTCGCTGTAAATTCATTTAACATTTTCATAACACCATAGGTATAGAAATGATCATCTAGCGAGCAGAAGTCATCCTCCCTAATGGCGTAATCTTCGTCGCCATAGGCGCTATGATTTGCCCCATAGATTGTCTCGCTACTGGCAAACACCAAACGCGTCAGTTTATGATCCACCACCATATCAAACATGTTGACCATACCAAGAATATTGACAGATGCCCCGCGATGATGATCCGCTTCCACTTCGGCACTCATGAGATACGCCAAATGGATAACATGGGTAATATCCGGATAAGTCAAAAAAACGTTATTAACTGCCCGTCTATCGGATACATCCAGCTCAATAAATGTGGTCTGAGCAATCTGCTCCTCCAATTCAGCAAGCTTGATATCGTCGTTTTGATATTTTAACAAAGCAATCTGCTTCGTCCATTCTATATTCAGGTTCAGGTCAGCAACCACTACCGGAATTTTACGTTCCCACAGGTTGACTACAACGCGTGCTCCAATAAATCCCGTACCTCCGGTAACTAAAAATTTCATAAATAATACTGTGTTTTTCGTTAAACAGTCTTGCAGATGTAAGCACAATTTAACCTCTTCGCATCTGCTTATGCACTGCACAAAGTTAGTTTCTGTTTATTAATAACCACAATTTTTTATATAATCAGATAATTTAGCCATATAATATATATTTATTAGCATAATTAGCTTTTTGTTTATTAAATTTGTTCACCCAAAAGTGTTTTATGCTATGGAAGAACTTGACAAGACAGATCTGTTGTTATTGAAAATATTGGCAGACAATTCGAACCACACTATTAAGGAGTTAGCCAAACGGGTGAATCTCTCGCCTACCCCCGTGCTGCAACGAATCAGAAGGTTAGAAAACAACGGATATATCAAAAAATACATCGCGTTGCTCAATCCCGAGAAATTTAGTCAAGGATTTATCGTTTTCTGTAACATTAAATTGAAGCAACACGACCGCCAGGTGGGCCATCGGTTAGTAGCGGACATCCTAAAGATCGACGAGGTGGTAGAGTGCTACAATGTTTCCGGTGATTATGATTTTATTCTAAAAGTGTTTGCAAAGGATATGAAGCATTACCAAGAGTTTGTATTCAACAAACTAGGCACACTCGAAAGTATCGGCAGTACGCACAGTACCTTTGTCATGGCCGAAATAAAAAACTCCCATAATATAAATCTGTAGGACGTTCTAGGTCGATATAAAAATTCTAGTGATATTGCACAACGGTCAGAAACACTCGTCCACAAGCTCCTTGTTGACGATGGCTCCCGTAGCATTTCCAGAAGCCACAGCATTTGCTACCGAGCGCATCATTTCGACATTGTCACCACAGGCAAAAACCCCTTCCACAGTGGTCTCTTGCAGCGTATTGACATGGATATATCCATGTTCCGTCAGAGCACAGCCCAACGCAACGGGAATATCTGAATGCTGCTCGAAAGGTAAAGCAGCATATACCGCTTTAAATGCTTCACGACTACCGTCAGCGAAGACGACCTCTTTAACAAGACCATCTTGATGTACAATCTCGACAACCCCTTTCTCCTTAATCGCGATATCATTTGCTCGCAATTTCTCCGCAGCTGGAAAATCAAACTCAACCCTACCATTCGTGAGAAGCGTAAGATCATCCGTCAAGTTGTTAATCAAAGACGCGAGATGATAAGCTTTTGCTCCATTGGCAAGAATGGCCGTTTTCGCGTTACGAAATTCGTAGCCATGACAATATGGACAGTGAATCACTGTTATTCCCCAGCATTCCGAAAAACCCGGAATCTGAGGCATAATATCTTTTATACCAGTGGCAAATATGAGTTTTCGTCCACTGAAGGTCTCACCAGTCTGGGTAGTCACAGTAAATCCTTGGTCCGTTTTCAACGCGCTAACGGCAAGACCACGATGAAACTTTATGGTGTCGTATTTCATGAGTTGCCGCCTAGCCTCTGCAGCAATATGGCTGGGCGCATGCCCATCATGCGTAAGGAAGTTCTGCGAATGCGGAGTTTGCAAATTGCAAGGCTGTCCACTGTCAATAACCAATACAGAGCGTAAGGAACGACCTAAGGACATAGCCGCTGACAGACCGGCATAACTACCACCGATAATGATAACTTCGAAGTTTACACGTTTCTCCATAACATATACATCATTCCACTACCAATAAATCTGCCATATGAACAATTTAAAGTCAGTACAGTTTTTTGGCATCCCAAAATGTGAATCCTTTATACCTATTTATGACAAAATCAAAGGAAACTGTCGTTTAATGGGAACCATCTCTCTAAAAAATTGTTATAAAAACAATAAGTAAACAGACAATAACATATGAAACAAAAGATTGTATCTCGGACAAGACATTTAACAATACTATTACCGGCCATAGTCCATCTAATTTCCTGCGGCCAGTCAGGCAATAAAACCTCGAACGAAACGGATACATTAATCCGTGCCGGCGATACCAGCGCTATTGCCAACGAATATGGTGCCGATATCAAATTAAAAGCGCCTTTCGATACACCGCCACAGAACAAATTTGCAAAGATAATCGGCTGGAAAGGCGAAAGTACGCCAACTGCGCCATCAGGATATCAGGTAGTCCCATTCGCCCGCGACCTCAACAGCCCGCGCAACATTTATGTTGCGGAAAACGGAGATGTTTTTGTGGCCCAGTCGCGAACAGAAAAGGAAGGGGAAGATCCTGAGAAAGAGAACTCCCGCAATCTTTTCCCCGATAAAAGTCCTAACGAGATACTGCGCTTCCGGGATGAAGATAATGATGGTATAGCGGAAAAGAAAGACGTTATTTTAACGAACCTCTCACAACCTTACGGCATGTTGATAATCGACAATTTTTTCTACGTAGCAAACACCGACGCGTTAGTGCGATTCCCATATGATTCCTCTATAGAAAAAATAACAAACAAACCTGAAAAGGTTCTCTCGCTCCCCGCGGGAGGGTATAATAACCACTGGACGCGCAATCTCACCACAAACGAAGATAAATCCAAGATATATATATCTGTCGGATCGGGCAGTAATGTCGGCGAAAACGGTATGGACAAGGAGGCTGGCAGAGCGCTGATCCTCGAGATTAACCCAGATGGATCAGGTAAGCAGATATATGCTGCAGGTCTGCGTAACCCTGTGGGCATGGATTGGGAACCAACCACAAACCAATTATGGACGGCCGTAAATGAACGGGATGAGCTGGGCGACGAAATCGTGCCCGACTATATTACGGCAGTACGACCCGGCGGTTGGTATGGTTGGCCATATACCTACTGGGGCAAGCATATCGACCCCCGATGGGATCCCGAACACGGCGAACATCTGGGAACCGCGCCAGATTCGTTGACCGCTAAATCAATTACGCCAGATTACGCGCTTGGTTCGCATACCGCATCGCTAGGCTTAGCCTTTAGCAAGACATCGGCTTTTCAACAAGGCGCATACATTGGCCAACATGGGTCGTGGAATCGCTCCAGCTTGGTTGGGTACAAAGTGGTGTTCGTTCCGTTCGAACAAGGCAAACCTTCAGGCAAACCCCAAGATTTCTTAACAGGTTTTGTCGCCAACAAAGAAAAAGCTGAAGTCTACGGCCGTCCCGTAGCGGTGGTGTTCACGCCACAATACATGCTCGTTACTGACGACGCCGCTAATGTTATCTGGGCAGTACTGCCAGAGAAAAAATAACGGACCGCATAGAGACCAACATTTAACAGAACGAGCATGCTTACACGTACACTGTGCATAAAAATCAATTTGTAAGTTTGTGGTATCAACAATATATATATATGAGATTTATTTCAATCCTATTTTTACTTATTGTAAGCATGTTGGGTTCCGGCGTTTCTGCCCAAACTTCCGGCACACTTACCGATGTCGTTTATAAAACATCACAGGCGGGAAAACCGCTCTCGTTGGATATCTTTTTACCCGATCCTACTCCGGTCTCAGAGCGGGCTCCCGTTGTCATCATCATACACGGCGGAGCATGGGTAGCAGGAAACCGCACATTAGAAACACTATATTATATGCGAACCCTTAGAAAAGCATTAAATGATGCCGGTGTGGCAGTAGTGAGCATCGACTACACCTTATTGGATAAAGAAATACACTTTCCCGATCCTGTTATCGACTGTAAGGACGCCATACGTTGGGTGCGTGCCCAGGCGGATAAGTATAATTTCGATAGTAATCGAATAGGTTTGTGGGGAGGCTCCGCTGGAGGCCATCTCGCCATGTTGGCCGCGTACTCTGATGATGCGAAATGGCTAGGAGATGAGAGCCTTGTAAACTTCTCAGCAAAGGTGACCTGTGTGGTTGACAATTTTGGTCCCACCGATTTAAATACTCTATTGCGTACAGATGCAGGAAAGCTAACTGTATTTTTTTACAAAACCTTTGCAAGCAAACTGCTTCCTCTGCGGCAAAAGGTTATCTATGCTTTAACAGGATACACTTTAGAAGAAAATAAAGACGAGGTATTGGAAATAGCAAAAGAATACTCACCGTTGTATTATGTTGATTCAACTGCGGCCCCTACACTCATCTTACACGGCACGAAAGACCGCATTGTACCCATAGAACAGTCTAAAAAATTGGCGAAAGCCCTTTCCAAATTTGGTATATACCATAACCTTATAAAAGTAAAAAATGGCGATCATGGGTTTAATAACATTTCAGAACAGGAAATTGATAAAATAGTAGCGGAGACCGTTATATTTTATAGCGAACATTTACAATAAAACTTTCATACCGATCGAAACGCCGTCCAGAATGACCGGATATAATTTGCCTGTAATAATATGAGCGAATTAGTTGGCAAACTATGTTCGCCAACTAATTTCATGTAGACCAGTGCTGTTAAACAGCTATATGTGCGGTATGCGGTTCGCGCATCCAATTTCGGTGCTTAGCCAGTGCGCTGGCGAACTGCTCGGGCGCTCCATTCAATAAAATGGCTTCGTCGTTGACAAAATCCTTTGCAGCCGAAAGCTGAAACAGCTCTTCAGCCTCTCCATCAAAACCAACCGTCTTACAGTGTTTTAACGTTTCATTTATAAATTTAAACACCTTCCCTTCTTCTTTAAGCTTTTGTATACTCCCCTCACCTCCAGGGATATACAACGCATCAAAAAGCACGCTTTCCGTTGTCATTAATGCGTGGTCTACCTTATGCTCTCTGCTATCTGCGCTAGTTACAGTGCCGCCATGGGGTGCTATGAGCAGAAAACTCGCGTGTTTTAGTTCTTCGAGATACGTCTTCATTTTTTGTAGTGCTACCATATCAAAACCGTTTGCCACCAGTACGGCAATTTTTCTGCTCTCTATAGTCGCGGCCGGTAACCGTTCTTGGCTGAGGGCCTCTGACTTTTCCAAATAATGTTTAACCGCAGGAGGTTCATGTTTGTGCGGATCTGCGTTAGCACCAATGTTTTGATTTACCGGTTTTTCGATACCGGTCGGTATTTGCAGTCCCAGTTTATCCGCCACAGCTATGGCTAACCGATCATCTATCTGCGACATAAGCCACAACATGCGTTGTTTAATAGAATCTAGCGTACATTTCCCCAGTTCAAAAGCATAAGCCTCAATCATATGGCTCTGCTCCCAAGGTTTTAAGCTCCTGAAAAACAGTGCAGGTTGTGAAAAATGATCATTAAAGCTGGCACTCCTATCCCTTATCTTTTTGCCGTCTATCCGCTCCTCATAGGACGTAAACCCTCCCTCCGCCATCTTCGCTAAATGTGGGCATCCCCCGCCTATTGTATTAGGAAAATACGCCGCTTTACCTTTGTTGATCGTCATCCGCATTTGCGCGTCGCGATGGTTATTATGCACTTCATTGACTGCGCGGTTGATGGGTATCTCCCGAAAGTTTGGCCCTCCCAAACGAGAAAGCTGGGTGTCTGTGTAAGAAAAAAGGCGTCCTTGCAATAATGGATCGTTCGTAAAATCGATACCTGGTACGATGTGTCCTGGGTGGAAAGCCACTTGCTCGGTTTCTGCAAAGAAATTGTCTGGGTTTCGATTCAATACCATCTTTCCGATAATCCTTACAGGCGCAAGTTCTTCCGGAACAAACTTCGTTGCATCCAGAAGGTCGAACTCATACTTATGTTCATCTTCTTCCGGAATAATCTGCAGACCAAGCTCCCACTCTGGAAAATGTCCAGCTTCTATAGCCTCCCACAAATCACGTCGATGAAAATCAGGGTCTGCGCCATTTATCTTTACTGCCTCGTCCCATGTAACGGAGTGTACACCTAACTTAGGTTTCCAATGAAATTTGACAAAATGCGATTCTCCCTGCGCGTTTACCAGGCGAAATGTGTGTATACCAAAGCCCTCCATCATCCGATAGCTTCTTGGAATTCCCCGGTCACTCATTGCCCACATATGATTATGCAAAGATTCGGTAGCCAACGAAATAAAATCATAGAACGTATCGTGTGCAGCAGCAGCTTGTGGAATTTCCCAGTCAGGTTCGGGTTTGATGGAATGTACAAGATCCGGGAACTTCATCGCATCTTGAATGAAAAACACAGGTGTATTATTTCCGACAAGATCAAATACGCCTTCCTGAGTATAAAACTTAACCGCAAATCCCCGTATATCTCGTGCCAGATCTCCGGAGCCTTTACTTCCAACGACCGTAGAAAATCTGACGAAAACTGGAGTCCGATGCTCGGTATCCGTAAAAATTCGAGCACGAGTATATTCACTCATATCTTCATACAGCTCGAAATAACCATGGGCGCCCGCGCCACGAGCATGTACAATCCGTTCGGGAATCCGTTCATGGTCAAAATGGGTAATTTTCTCACGAAGTATAAAATCTTCTAATAAAGAGGCACCTCGTTCGCCGGCCTTCAACGAGTTCGCGTCATCATTGATTTTCACACCTTGATCCGTAGTCATCGGTTTCCCCTCACTCGAGACTCTATTTTTTTGCAGATCATTGATTTTAGAATGAAAGGGGCATCCAGATGTTTCGTGTTCATTTTTTTTCATGGCAATTTCGTTTTTTATCGTTCTATTCCAATGAGTTATTTACATAAAGAAGAACATATGGGTCACGCGAAAGTTTTCCTAAAATAAATTTCCTTATATGTTGAAATATAATTTTGAATGATAAAGAATTGTATATATCGGTCGGCAACTTGCCATTACCTTTCGTCGTGGCCCAAAACGTACGCATATGAAGAATATTTACACATCGTTCGGTGCAGGAATGTACAATATTTTAATTAAATTTGCGAAGTAAATCAGTATATGAAACCGAGATGTAAATAATCGTTGGCACAGGGCAATGATTGTTTGCTAGAGCTCTCATCAGTCATAAGAAAAAATAATAGATGAAATATTTATTATCGGTACTTTGCTTCATCAGCGCCACGTCCTGCCATAAACAAAGCGAACGAGCGTTGGAACAACTGGATAAAAAATCCGCACGAGAAGTCACTTTAAAAACGGTGACTAAAGGCGACTCGGTATTACATATCACCACACAACGTATCTGGTTCAACGGCGAGCAGATTACTTCGGCCAGCGACACTATTGTGACGGCCATCGCACCGGGCACGTGGAATACGATGGATTCATCTGCCACCTTAAGCAAGGTACCTATCTATGTAACTGTACAATAATGAGAAAAACAGCAACAAAAAGTGTCAAATTAGTTTTAATTACCTCGGTATTAGCTTCCTGTGCCCCTTCCAAGAATCAACAGGATAACGACGGGAGGCAGCGTATATTTATGCGTGCAGATACAACGGCAGCTTATACGGAAGTCACCGACAACTACACACAAGGACATTCCGGGGGTGGTATGGGCTCCTCGCTGCTCTGGTTTATGGCTTTTAGACATTTGAGCGGCGGCTTCGGTTACGCCAATAACAGTTTGCATCCCCAGTCCGTAGCTGGTAACAATGCCGCGAAGGCCGCGGCCTATCAAGCCCAGCGTGGCGGCTTTGGCCGTAGCGCAGCTTCCACTACCCGCTCTTCTTACGGTTCCTGATGCAGATTAAAACATTACGTATCGATCCGCAATGGCAGTCCCGCTTGGAGTCTATTGGATACGGCTACCATACGCTGGATGGTATACCGTATTGGGTTGACGACTATTATTATGAGATCCGTAATCGAGATGCCGACCTGATCTATAACGCGACCAACGAACTATGGCAGATGTGCATAGATGCAGTCGAGTACATCATCAAAAACAAACGGTATCAACATTTCCATATACCACCTTTTATGATTCCTCATATTGAGCGAACCTGGAACGATGACGAACCTTCCATATACGGACGCTTTGATTTTGCCTATGATTCTGTGCATGGCGAGCTAAAGATGTTGGAGTTCAATGCGGATACACCGACGTCGCTCTTTGAAACCAGTATTGTGCAGTGGTATTGGAAGAACCACTACTTTCCCCAGCTTACAGACCAGTTTAACAGCGTCCACGAACGACTGATACAAAGTTGGGTCGAATTAAAGCCCTACCTTAAGGGAGATATACTGCATTTTTCCTGTGCCAAAGAAACCTTAGAGGATCTCACGAACGTTGAATATCTCCGGGATACCGCACTTCAGGCAGGTATCGAAACAAAGCTTATCTACATCGACGATATTGGTTGGGCCGGCAATAGCTTTGTAGACCTAGAAGGCGAACCCATTTTATCCATCTTTAAATTATATCCCTGGGAGTGGATGGCGCGTGAAGAGTTCGCCGTACACATTATAAACGATCCGAACCAAGCTCAATGGATAGAACCATCCTGGAAGATGTTGCTGTCCAATAAAGCGATACTTCCCATTCTCTGGGAGTTATTCCCTAATCATCCCCACCTCTTAGCCGCATATGTTAATGGACCGGCTCATCTGAAACATTTTGTTAAAAAACCTATCCTGTCCCGCGAAGGTGCCAATATCGAGATGTATTATGACAAGCAGATGATCTACCATACCGAAGGTGAATACGGCGAAGAAGGCTACATATACCAAGAGCTCGCTAACTTACATCGTGAAGATACCGGCTTTTCCATTATCGGCAGCTGGATCATCGGACAAGAAGCTTGCGGCATATCCTTCAGGGAATCTGATATGCCAATCACTACCGATCAGAGTCGTTTCATACCACATATAATCCTGCATTAACTAGTTTATGACGATCTCCCAATCATCCGGTTTATTGAGAATATTAAAGCCCACCTCACCATATTTCGAACGGTTGACGACCAAGCCACCTTTCTTATTGCCTAGTTTTAAATCCGTGAGACGAATTTCGTGAAGGTAATCCGGAAGGATAATTCGATCGAAAGTTATTGTTTTATTTATAGCATTTATATCGATACGTAAACAAGATTGCAGCAGCATAAATACCGTACCAACTGCCCACGCCTGTGGTGAACAGGCTACGGGGTACGCCGTAGGCCCTATACCATGCCGTTTCTCAAAACCGCAATACAACTCAGGAACCCTTTGTAGCTCCATGAACAATGAGGCATCAAATATGGCCGCCATAATTTTTAAAACATGCTTTTGTAAACCATACTTTGATAACCCGTAAGCTATCAACGCGTTGTCATGAGGCCAGATCGAGCCGTTATGATAAGACATCGGGTTATACCTTCCCGATGATGATGACAGGGTTCTGACCCCCCATCCGCTAAACATATCCGAAGCAAGTAGCGTGTCCGCAAGAACAGCAGCCTTATCGTCGTCGGCAATCCCCGTAAATAAGCAGTGTCCAGCATTTGAAGACTTTACCCTACAAGGCTTTTTTTGACCGTCGAGCGCCAAAACGAAACTAGATAAATCGGCATCCCAAAAACGCTCGTTAAAGCTCTTTTTTAAAGCGGCGGCCTCATCATATAGTCTCGACGACGCATTTTGGTTACCAAGTACGAGAGCGAGCTTTCCAGCATGAAGTTTTGCACCGTACACATAACTTTGAACTTCACATAGAGCAATCGGCGGGTCGGCAAGTTGATTGTTTTCGTGCATGATGGAATCAAAGGAATCTTTCCAACCTTGATTTGTCAAACCATTTTTAGCCTTATGAATATATTCCACGAAACCATCGCCATCGATATCTCCGTAGTTATCGATCCAATTGCCCGCAGCCATAATATTCGGCCAAATTTGTTTAACTAAGTTCAAATCACCCGTACGGTCATAGTACATTCCCGCCAAGATAATAAACAAAGGCGTGGCATCTATTGTTCCGTAATATTGTTTAAACGGAATTTCGCCTGTATTCGCCATTTCACCGTTGCGCGCTTCATGGAGTATTTTTCCAGGTTCGGCATCTTTTTCTGGAATTAGATCAACAGCTTGGTTCGCGGCTAAGAATAATAACACCCCTTTTGCGATTTCCGGATTGATCCATAAGATCTCCATTGCAGCGATTATCCCGTCCCTTCCAAAGGGCGTATTGTACCAAGGAACACCAGCATACGGATATTTTCCGTAATCGGTTTGGGAAAGGAGCGAAATAAAATCCTTCTCCGACCGGTATAACCAGTGGTTAAACTGGGCATTAGACGTCTTAATCTCCGCGAATAAGGTTTTGCTTTGATTTAACTCAAACTGGTTTAATTCACTGGCTTCAGCATAGGAAATAGTGTCTGTTTTCTCATCCCCTGTCAAGAAATGAATACAATACTGAATAGTGACGACCTTTTTAGAAGTTAAATTAACGGAAAAGACAGCTCGATTTCCTTCTAAGCTATAGTCCGCGTCGGACTGAAAGTAGATTTCAAAAGAACGTCTTATGCCATCTAGTCCTAAATAAGTGGTTTCAAAATACTCATCGTGGTCAACGGGGTACGCATTGTTGGTATCCACCTTTCTTTTTATCCCTCTAATTTCAAAGATGTCCTTAAAATCCCCATCAAAATCCAAGCTTAGATCAAAGGAGCAATTTTCAGGCTCGTATTGAAGAATCTTGATTTCCTCATAAAAAGCACCTTCCCGAACAAATTGATGTCTTTCGATATGAATAGAATTTTCCTGTATCTTGCATTCTTTTATCATGGGGTTGGTAAGATCTGCCGAGTAGATGGAATTTCCCTCTTTGATCGATCCGCTTAGTAAGAGTGGCTTTTGCCCATTAACATGTAACACTAATCTGTTTATAAAGCGGGTACCCTCATGATAAATTCCCTGTACCATTTTTCCATAGGGATGAATGTTCCCCGACCGATCAAAGACTGCAAACGTGTTCAAATAATTTAACACCATATTCACCTCGTCCGAATTCACGGCATCAGACGAGATATGATACTCTTCTTCCTGTAGTAGTTCTTCTTTCATGCTGGTTTATTTAATATCGGTATACTATTTCGAGAGACATTTTTGAACGTATCACCAACCACGGAATGATACGCACCAACATAGCTTTCGGCCATGTAGGCGGCCGTGAAACGTCTTTCAAAAACACGACGTATCTTTACTCTTGATAAATATGTTAACCGACTTACTGCATTAATAGCTTCCGCTACGGAATTTACCACAAACCCCGTGACATTATTTTCCATAATTTCAGGCACCGCCCCTCTGTTAAACGCAATCACGGGTGTACCGCATGCCATCGCTTCGATCATAACCAGTCCAAAAGGTTCGGGCCAATCAATAGGAAACAACAAGGCCTTGGCCTCGCCTAAAAACTTGGTTTTCTGTTGTTCGTTTATTTCCCCGATATATTCTATTAAAGGGTGGTCCAATAAAAACTTGACTTTTTTCTCAAAGTACGCAGAATCAGCCTTATCAATTTTTGCGGCAATCTTTAGCTTCGTTTGCGTTGCCAGCGCAATTTCGATTGCTCTTTCAACACCTTTCTCGGGTGAGATCCGTCCTAAAAAAACAAAGTATCCACCCCTTCCGTCTCCTTGGCGATGGAGGTTTTCAGGAAGCCCATGATATACGGTTTTGACGAAGTTCCCCTGCGGCACGGGTAGACGTTGGTTTTCCGAAATTGAAATTAAGTTCTGATACGGGAATGTATTGTAAATATCCTGTAACTCGGGAATGTCTAGCCTGCCGTGGAGAGTTGTAACTGATGGGATTTTTAACATACTGCTAAACGGAAAATGCAAATAATCTGTGTGAAAATGTAAAATATCAAATTCACGGACACACGCACTCAATTTTTGCAGTTGGATAATATGATAGGCTAAAGGGTCACCGCAAGCTTGTTTCAATCGTAGCCCCTCATCAACACAGGTGATCAGTTTCGCTTTTGTAACAGAGTCTCCCGAGGCGAATAACGTAACGCTGTGCCCTTGTCGAACTAACTCTTCTGTTAAATAATGTACGATTCGCTCAGTTCCTCCGTATAATTTTGGAGGTAACGACTCGTATAGCGGTGCAATCTGCGCAATCCGCAACAATCTTTTTTTAAACGTCTCACTTCCATATTTATCCATAGCCATGACCGTCCTTTCCTTATTATAAATAACCAAGCAGAACGTAAATGGTTCAATGGGATTAAGACCTCACGTACAGCGTCTAGACCTATAGATTTAAATCGCCTTGCTCGCCGGTTTCGATGTTTTTTCCCGTAACAGCACGGGCTGCCACTTTAAAAAAAGTCACCAATTTATTTGATTTCGTATCCCAATAGTGAGCCTCATTAGGCACGACCTTTAGCACACGTATACGAGGATCTTCTTTTCCTCGGTCGAACCAGCCTTCGACCATCTTATTCCAATACTTTTCTATCTGGGTCGTGTCTTGACTTATTTCGGCCGTCCCATTAATGCTCAGAAAACTATAATTTCGAACGTCAGAAAATAGCAAGCTGACCTTAGCTGTGTTCTGTAAATGTTGGTAAGTTTCACTTTCTGAAGAAAACAGGAACCAAATATTTCCTTCCTGATCGACTTCCTGCCGGCTCATCGGAACAGCATGAATATACTCACTACCCTTCGGATAAGTACCTAACATGCCGATATCAGTCTCGTCGACAATTTTCTTTAATTTATCTATTGCTTCTTGATTATAAAGATTTTCCGCACTCATATTCGTGTTGTTTTATATTTAACTATATAACAACGAAGTGCCTCTTTTGTTAAGTCTTTTTTCACTTTATATTATCCGCAACCCACACACCAGAACTAAAGCAAGCTTGCAATAAGTACCCCCCAGTAGGCGCTTCCCAATCGAGCATTTCTCCAACACAAAAAACGTTAGGATACTTTAACAGTTCCAAAGAAGCAGACAATTCGGCAAAAGAAACCCCTCCCGCCGTAGAAATGACCTCATCAATAGGTCTAAACGACGTCACTTCTATCGAAAAGTTTTTGATTGCCAATGCTAATTTACGAGGGTTGGTATAGGTTTCCTTATCCAAAGATTTCAGTAATTGTATAGCCGTTTGCGAAAGTTTCAGTCGATCTCTCAGCGTTGCCGCCACATTTCCCTTGTTTTTCAGCTCCTTTTCGATGGAAGCCATCGAGTGAGTAGGCTTTAAATCTAAAAACAGACGATTCGGAAAAAGATGCTGACGCAGGAAACGATTTAGATAATATACGGGGGCTCCCTCGATACCGTATGATGTAAATACTATTTCACCCGACTTTTTGTGTTCCGCAAATTTTAACTGAATATTTTTTAGTACCTGGCCCGCAAGCGAAGAAAATTCGTCTTTCGTATTCATACCCGAATTAGCAGGTTCCAATGCATTGATTTGAACGCCTTTTGCTTTAAGAATATTCACCCACTTCGCATCTGAACCTGTTTTAGACCAAGATCCGCCGCCTAGTCCCAAAATTAGTTTATAATAAGGGATTCCTATAAACTCTCCTTGATGAATGAAGGTCACAACCTTCTCGTCAAAATCGACCATTTGATAGCCATAGTGTATTTTTACACCGTCATATACTAATTTAGTGAGTACAGCTTGTAATACCTGTATGGGCTTTATTCCCTTTGCCGGAAATACCTTGCCGGAGCTGCCGATAAACGTCGGGATTCCCAGTTTCGCAAGCCATTCCACAGTAGCCCTGTTATCGAAATATTTGACAATACGTCGGATTTCGGTTTTATCATAATTCTGAACAAACGAATCGATATCTTCACTATGCGTAAGGTTAAACCCACCGTGGCCGGCCACTAAAAATTTACGTGCCGCGGCTTTATTCTGTTCGTAGACGTGCACCTCAACCCCCTTTTTTGCCAGTTGTTGCGCAGCTATTAACCCCGCTGGCCCCGCTCCAACAATTACAATGGGTGACTTTAACATGCCTCAAAATTACGCAAATCTCTTTTAACCGGATAGCCATTACTCCCTTTCCTTCAGTTTCCTCTTACTGCTTTCGCTCAAACCTACCGTTTGTTGCAAACCTTCCTGCAGACTCTTCCAAATGGTTTTAAAGTGAGAATATTCGGGAACACGCTCATAATCTACCTCTCCAATGTGATACACTTCATTTGCATCCGGATTGCTATCATTGATTAAAAGCTGGTTGAGTAAAAACGTGAGGATACCGCGCTTTCCTCTTTTATTGCTTTCCGCACCGGGAGGATACAAAAGATTCACTTTAAGTTGATCGTAATCAAAATAGAGTTTACCCCAATTTCTATAGTCATTTCCCTGCATGTCAAAACGTATGCGACGCACGTTCCCCGAAGCAAACTGGAGATTAAGCAACGGCGTAATTATACGGTTGAAAGCTGATACTTCCATACTTCCTAAAGTTCCGGCATAAGAGTGACTACCATTTTTACTCAGCATATCGAAGCCAAATCTCGCATGCAATCGTCCCGACCCCATCAAACTTGCCCGCAAATCCGCCCGCATGAAACCATCCTTTTCCAGCTGACTGGTATCGTTAGTGAGATTGGTGATGTTACCATGTACCTTCTCAAAAGTAATCACGCCCTCACGAAGGTATTTCCCGCTCAGTTCATGATACGAAAGATACACACCGTCAACCAAGATCGTATCAAAGTATAGAAGCTGATTAACACCCATTATCTTCTGATGGGGAGCCTCTCCTATCTTATTTACATTATCCTGTTGAAAGCGCTTATCCTTATGAAATGAAGCAGTGCCGCCTCTTACGTGTACGTATGCAGCAGAAATGCGCTCTCTGTCAATCAAATCCCGTAACCGAATCTTTTCTAACTTAACGGTATCAAAGTTTAGAAAAATTAACGCTTTATTTTGCTTATCGTCCCGGAAATAATCTACTTTTCTGATCTTAGGCGATAGACCAAGTTTAGCCAGCATCAATTCGTTGTTCCTGCTATCCATCTCTAGATGGTCAAAACCTACTTTGTAAGGACTATTCGGAATGTCGTATTCAAATTTTGGAATATCTACCTGCAATGCTTTGCAATAATATACACGCATCGAGTCCTTGGCTGCGTTTTCGTCGATCAGAATATCGTAAAATCGGAACCGCATACTATCTGCTTTGATCTCGTTCGTGCTCCCGTTTTCCGTTTTTGAATAAACAATATTTAAATGTTCTACGCTAACCTTGTCTATCTGTATCGATTTGAACACATCGTTAATACGATCGTACAAGGCCGTGTCACGATTATATTTGACTGTATCATTATAAGCATGAGGCTCGCTCAGTATCCGCACTTCAGCGTCGTTCAATGTGACATACCGGATAGACAACTCTTTACGGATCAGCGCTGACCACAGGCTCACACCCTCCACTTCCAGCGATGCTAACCTGACGTGAAAACGATCATCAGGTGCAATCTTCGTCGCTACCTGATCGTTATACACGATAGAATCCGGTACCAATTCAACATTTCTTAAACGCACTGTGCCCGTTAGAGCGCGCAATTCCATATCTTCATAAACCAACGTATACAGACCCTGGCTTTTCTGACGGACCATTTCTTCCAGTTTCCCTTTAATCTTAGGCTTCCAATTCCCTATATAATAACTACCTACGACCAGTGCCGTCAAAAGGAACAAAAGCAGAACCCCGCCAATCCATTTCCATCGATGTCGTCTTACACGCACATTTTTCATTGTCCCGTGTATCCTTATTTAGGTTTACGCATCTCCTTTTTCCTTTGGCTCCTGATCAGGAAGAAAATACCAAGCGCAATAAACAGAACCGCAAATACAATCGGTAATACCATAACCTTATCTATTTTTAAAGTGAACATATAGAATCGTAAAAAGGTTTAGGTTACCCAATTTTTACATATAAACCCATCCCTAAACCTTTTCTTGTTTTTGTTGTTACTTATAGGTGATAGAAAACTAAACTCAATTCCTATGCGTACACGAAGAGAATTTCTTCAGAAGATTACCTATTCAGCCATGGTGTTGCCTTTGCTTCCTTCCTGGCAATTTGGCTCACCCCATATTGATAGCGAACCCTATGAAGGCCCAGTTTTACGGGTGGCCATTATGGGGCTTGGTGGGTATGGGACACGTGTTGCAGAAGCTATGAAAGCGTGCAAGAAAGCGAAATTGGCTGGTGTAGTCAGCGGTACACCCGCCAAGGTCAAGGAATGGCAATCAAAACACCAAATTCCAGAGAAAAACTGCTACAATTATGAAAATTTTGACGACCTAAAGGACAACCCCGACATCGATGCCGTCTATGTAATTACCCCCAACGCTCTGCATCACGATCAGGTCATAAGGGCGGCAAAAGCAGGGAAACATGTAATCTGCGAAAAGCCGATGGGCCTGAATGCCAAAGAAGGCGAAGAAATGGTCCAGGCATGCAAAGACGCCAACGTCAAGCTACTGGTCGGGTACCGTATGCATTTTGAGCCAAAGACGCTGGAAGTCGTCCGCATGAGACAAAATGGCGATTTCGGTAAAATCCTTTTTTTTCAAGGACAGTGTGGCTTTCGGATAGGAGACCCAAATCAATGGCGACTGGACAAAACCTTGGCCGGCGGCGGATCTTTAATGGACATTGGCATCTATGCTGTAAACGGAGCTCGCTACATGGTCGGGGAAGAACCCATATGGGTAACCGCACAGGAAATGAAGACAGATCCGGTAAAATTTAAGGAAGGAGTAGATGAAACGATATTATTTCAGTTGGGTTTTCCAAGCGGTGCCGTATCCTCCTGTCTGTCCACCTACAACATGAACCACCTCGACCGCTTTTTTTTAAACGGGGAAAAGGGTTTTGCGGAGATGCAGCCATCCACCGGTTATGGGCCGATCGAAGGACGGACACACAAAGGTAAACTTACACAGCAGCATATTACCCATCAAACCTTGCAAATGGAGGAAATGGCATCTATTATTTTAGAAGGGAAAGAGCCTGTCATAGCTGTTGATGGCGAGGAAGGTTTAAGAGATTTAAAAATAATAGACGCCATCTATAAATCCTGTCATACAGGCGAGAGCGTCAAATTAGTATAAACGCCCGTCCACCCCGCGATTTTCGCGGGGCTTCTGAGCGATCACTCGATTACTAAACAACAAAATGAAACAAATTTATGTCCGCCAGAAAGGCGAACGAAATATTTTTTAACCTAGAGGCGGAAATCGTATTATACCCCTGATGATTTTCTTTGCTTATAACATAGATTGCTTACTTGGAATAAACAACGATAAACATACGAACAAATTATCATTTTCCCAAAGAATATCACCTTTTTTTAAAATAAAAAATAAAAACACCTTTTATTGTTGATGAAAAGCAAATTGGATTCACGGATCGATATTTAGACGTCGCTATCTTAGGTCACCGAAAAAACAATCTTTAAATAAGAAACAACTTAAATTTGTATGATCCGAATTATTACCCTATTTTTAGCAAAATGAATAATTAAGATCTTGAAATTTACTGAATTTAATTTCTCTCCCACATTAGCGGAGGGGCTTGATAGCATGGGGTTTGAAGAAGCCACACCCATCCAAGAAAAAGCAATTCCGGTTATTTTAGACGGAAAAGATATTATCGCTTGTGCACAAACGGGCACAGGTAAAACGGCGTCTTATCTTTTGCCCATATTGAACAGAATAGCCGAGAACCCTCAAGAACAAATCAACAGTCTTATTCTTGTTCCTACTCGAGAATTGGCTGCGCAAATCGATCAGCAAGTCATGGGATTTGGATATTTCACAGGAGCTACGTCAATATGTGTGTACGGAGGCGGCGACGGTATAGGCTATGAACAGCAACGAAGAGCTATCCAAGAGGGAGTGAACATTATCGTGGCGACCCCAGGTAGACTTATTGCCCACATGGGTTCCGGAAAGGTAGATTTTAGTCATCTGGAATATCTCGTGTTGGATGAGGCGGATCGCATGCTAGACATGGGGTTCCATGACGACATTATGCGTATTATTAGCGCCTTACCCGAAAAGAGACAAAGCCTGTTATTTTCGGCGACAATGCCGCCGAAAATTCGAACGTTAGCCAAGAAAATACTCCATCAACCATTAGAGGTCAACGTGGCTATCTCTAAACCCTCTGATGGAATCGATCAACAAGCATATTTGGTGTATGACGAGCATAAAATGGAACTCATCAAACACATATTAAGTAACCCAATGTATGAGAGTATTATTATTTTCGCTTCTAAAAAAGATATTGTAAAAAGACTTACGAGAGAACTGATAAAAAAGGGAATCATTGCAGAAGGTTTTCATTCGGATCTGGAGCAGATACAACGAGAGGATGTAATGCAACGTTTCAAGGCGAAGCGAATACGGGTGTTGGTGGGCACCGACGTTATTTCTCGGGGTATCGATATTGTTGGAATTAGCCTGGTGGTGAATTATGACGTCCCTCCTGATCCGGAGGATTACGTACATAGAATTGGACGCACGGCAAGAGCGGCGACCACGGGGACCGCCATTACATTTATCAATGAGAAGGATCAAAATCGATTTGCTCGTATAGAGCGATTAATTGAAAAGGAGATACCAAAAGTCCCATTACCTCCTGACATTGGAATAGGTCCAACATACGAACCACGGAAGGGAACGAAAAAGAAAAACACAAGTCAAAAAAAACCTTTTCGAAATTTTAAACGAGTGAAGGGTAAAGAGTAAACAGTGCTAAATAGCAAGGAGTACAGAGTTCCTTGCTATCTTCCGCGTCTAAAAATCAAATAGTCCAAACTAAATTTACCGGGACCCAATGCTAAAATCGATAGATAACCGATAAAAAAAGCAGTGGCTAATTCATACTGTCCAAATAATTCCCAATTATGTATAGACAAAGCGACCAACATAGTCGCTAGCAAAGGGATTGTGGCTACGCGGGTGAACAAACCGAGAATCAAAAGTACCGAACAGAAAAATTCAGCGAATACAGCTAAACCCAATGACACCGTGCCGCCTAAACCCAATATATCAACGAATCCATCCTTACGTTCATTAAACTCAACCAGCTTGGCATAGCCATGGTAGGGAATCATCAAAACACCAAAACCTACCCGCAGGACAAACGCCGCAAAATTGCTAGATGTTGTTCCTTTCTGGACAGTTAGAAAAAATTTCTTCATATAAAAAGGATTATTTCACGGTAAATATAACAAAAATAGAGACGCAGTATCTACCTTTCATAGTAAATCTTTGCGTCTCTATTAACGACCGTAGCGTACACTAACGCAGGTGCGCACGTAGCATCCATGCAGTTTTTTCGTGTGCTTCCATAATGCCAACCAAAAAGTCTTCAGTACCGGCGTCGTTATGCTTTTCACCAACCTTGTCTATCTGCTCACGAATGGATACGATAATGGCTTCATAATCCGATAATAGTTCTTTTATAAGCCCTTGGCTATCGTTTTTCTTATAACGTCTCTCTGTCAATTGGGTCAGTTCCAAAAATTCTTTCATGGTACCCACAGCATAATGCCCAATCGAACGAATACGTTCTGCAATTTCATCAATCGTTTCCGCCAACTCTCCATATAAGCTTTCAAAAAACAGATGCTGGGAATGAAAATCAGGTCCTTCCACATTCCAATGCGCATTCCGGATTTTGACATACAGCACATGTTCGTCGGCCAGTAACTTATTCAAAATGGCCGCAACAGCATGTGAGTCTTTTTCTTTAATACCGATGCTGGACGAGCTCGCTGAAGCTTTTTCAAGCACGATTGCGTCTGTTTCTTCCATATCCGTTTTCATATTTAAAAATTTAAGTAAAAATTATATATTATTGAAATTAACACAATTTACGGCTTTTTGTTGTTACAGAATGAAAATATCCGTCCATAATATTGTCATAAAACTGGATAAACTTTCTATTTTTGCTGCACAAAGTTTTTCATCCGCATGGTTTCCAGCAACCCTACCTTTTTTCATCATTTTCACACGGACATTACAACATTGCCCGAACCCAAAGCCTTTACTTTCCCTTTTTGCTATGAACCCGATGAACTGAGTAAAAGAGCTGCTGCGGAATTGCAGGACTATCTTGAAAAGCAACAAGACTTCCTTCACAACTTTGGTTTACAGGAAATGGAAGGTTCTGCCATCGGCAAGATGTTCGGTGTTCTGGTCGTGGAGAGGAAAGACGGCCAACTCGGCTATCTGGCTGCCTTCTCGGGAAAACTTGCGGGCACGAATCAGCACGCCTATTTTGTACCGCCCATTTTTGATATGCTCGCTAAAGAGAGTTTTTTCTTACAAGAGGAAGCACAAATCAATGCCTTAAACCAGCAAATTGAGAATCTGCAAGATTCTCCCGATCTGTCGAGACTCCTTCAGCAGCTAGAAGAAACGCGACAACAAGCCAACGAGCAGTTAAAAGCTTATCGACTCCATATGAAAGCTGAAAAAGCGAAGCGAAAAAAAATAAGATTCGAAAGCAAGGATGTAATGTCTGCAGCAGATTATCAGTTACAAGAAACCGATCTTATCAAACAAAGCTACCGCGATCAGCATGAACACGCTGTTCTCAAAAGCAAATGGAAGAGGCAACTCGATTCTATCGAAAACTCAATTCAGGATAAGCAACGGGAAATAGAACATTTAAAAAACAATCGAAAACTAAAATCTGCCGCGCTGCAAAAGCGACTATTTGAGCAATATGAATTTTCGAATGCCCGAGGGGAAATGAAAAACGTCTTGACCATCTTTGCCGAAAGCAAGCAACCTATACCTCCCGCGGGCGCCGGCGAGTGTGCCGCTCCAAAATTGCTTCAATATGCATACCAGCATCAGTTGCAGCCCATCTGTATCGCAGAATTCTGGTGGGGAGCATCCCCTTCTTCCGAAGTTCGAAAACACCGAAACTTCTACCCCGCCTGTAAAAGTAAATGTGAGCCTATATTATCGCATATGCTAACGGGATTAAAAGTCGCCCCAAATCCAATGCTTGTAAACCCTGCAGCTGGACGCGCCTTTGACATTATCCATGAAGATCGTGATATTATCGTCATTAACAAACCTTCGGAGTTTCTTTCTGTTCCCGGCATCCATATTTCCGACTCCGTCTATACCAGAATACTAGCGCGATATCCGGAGGTTTCAGGCCCTGTTATTATCCATCGGCTAGACATGTCTACTTCCGGTATTCTGATAATAGCCAAACATAAGGACGCACATCAATTTATCCAGCGACAGTTCATACAACATACCATCATAAAAAGATATACCGCAATATTAGACGGTATCGTAACGCAAAAAAACGGACTTATCGATTTACCTCTCCGGGTTGATTTAGACGATCGTCCCCGACAGGTAGTATGCTACAAATATGGTAAACCGGCACAAACGAAGTTCGATGTTCTTGTCCATGAAAATGGACGTACGCGCATCCACTTTTTTCCGCTGACAGGACGTACACATCAACTTCGTGTACACGCTGCACACCATCAAGGGCTCCATGTCCCTATACTCGGCGACGATTTATACGGGCAACGAGCCGACAGATTGCACCTCCACGCCGGCTATATACAGTTCGTGCACCCTGGGACCCTCAAGCCAATAACCTTCACTGTAGAAGATCCCTTTTGATAAGGCAAACCCATCCTTTTACACTTTATCAAGAAAACGTCACATTCACCAAACGGTGCACCTCCCCTCTTCAAAATCACTTAAAGTATTGCTACTTTTGTTCGACTATTTCAAAAATTGACTTGTTTAGTTCAAAAGTCAAATTGAGAGTCTTAAAAAAGATATGCCATGTCAAGTTATCGCACAACGTCAATCAGCAATATACTATTAGCCTACAAATTAAAACTAGGAATGCTTATGGCATTTGTTTTTGTTTCGGCGTTATCGCTCGGACAAACCCTCCATGTAAAAGGGAAAGTAATGGATGTGACCAATAAAGGGCCTGTCGGTTACGCTACTGTCGGGGCCGTAGGATCCACTACAGCGGCATCTACCGACGATAGCGGAAATTTCATATTAAAAGTCGAACCAAATTTTTCCAAGATCCGTATTTCTTTCGTGGGCTACGAATCCCAAGATGTCAGTATCGGTAGAGAAACCTATCAAGAATTAACGGTTTATTTGGTTCCGGAAGAACACACCATCGAAACCGTAAATATTACAGCTCCGAAACGGACTAAATATTCGAACAAGAACAATCCAGCCGTCGAACTGGTTCGAAAAGTTATCGCACACAAAGATGAGAATCGAATTGCTTCCTACGAATATGCCGAGTATCGTCAATATGAAAAAGTTTCTTTAGGCCTGAGCAACCTGTCTGAAAAATTTAAAAACAGAAAAATATTTAAAAATTATCAATTTCTGTTTGAAAAAGAAGATGTAGACGTAGGAAGTAGCACAAGAGGTTACTCGCTCCCTGCCTATATAGAAGAAAAGTTATCGCAGGTATATAAACGTAAAAAACCAAATACGACCAAACAGCTAATTTTGGCGGAACAACGCGCTCAGTTCGACCCTAAATTCGTAGACAGTGACGGTTTGAGCGCTTACTTCAATAAGCTCTATCAAGATATCGATATCTACGAAAGCAATATCGAATTGGTGACAAATCAATTTTTAAGTCCGATTGCTGGATCATCCCCGACGTTTTATAGATTTTACATTACCGATACCGTTAAAACAGAAACCCCTTTTTTGGTAGAACTAAGTTTCTTTCCTCGGAATAAAGCCGATCTTCTCTTCCAGGGAAAATTATACATTACGCTAGATGGGAAATATGCGGTTAAACGGGCTGCTCTTAGTGTGGCCGACGATATTAACCTCAACTTTGTCCGCGATCTGGATGTCAAACTCGACTTTGAACGAGACAGCAACAATCGTTATTACCTAAAGGCAAGTTCTTTAGGATTGGATTTCTCGTTAACAGATAAAGGTACAGGTATCAGGGGTAACCGCACCGTAACTTTCGATGATTTCCGAACAGGTATCGCCCAACCCGATAGTGTCTATGCAGGCCCGTCAGTCGTAAAAGTTGTTCAAAAAAATGACACCACATTAAATGAGACATATTGGGCAGCCCATCGTCCAATTGCGCTGAAGCCCAATGAGCAAAACATATATCGTAATATCGACACCTTACAGCTTATTCCCTCCTTTCAGCGCTTTATGGATATAAGTGCTTTGGTTCTGTCGGGTTACAAACAAGCAGGTCCTATAGAGATTGGTCCTGTCAATACGTTTTATAGCTTTAATCCCGTAGAAGGCTTTAGATTGCGCTTGGGTGGACGCACTACGGATAGACTGAGTAAGCGATTTTATGCTGAAGCTTATACTGCCTATGGATTTAAGGACGAAAAATGGAAATATTTCTTGAGCGGCACTTATGCCCTCAACAACAAATCGGTATATACATTTCCGCAACATTACTTACGGGCATCCGTTATGCGCGACACGAAAATCCCGGGGCAAAACCTAGAATTTGTTCAAGAAGATAATTTTTTGTTATCGTTTAAACGGGGTGAGAACGAGCGCTATCTCTATAACGACATCTACCGTATGGAATATAAGCGCGAGTTCGAAAACAATTTCTCTTACCTCATCGGTTTATCCAAATGGCGACAACAACCAGCAGGCATATTAACGTACCAGATGTTGGACGATGGTGGAAATAACAATTTGTTCAACGAACTTAACACCACCGAACTTTCCGTCAGTTTGCGCTACGCACCACATGAAGAATTCTATCAAGGCAAACTGTATCGCACACCTATATATAATAAATATCCGATCTTTTACCTCAATTATGTTGCCGGTCTGAAAGATGTGCTAGGCGGCGAATACGACTACCACAGTTTCACGTTAGGTGCGGATAAGCGCTTTTATTTTTCACAACTGGGGTATGCCGATGTCAATATCGAAGGAAATTATATTCTTGGCGATCATATCCCCTTCCCATTTTTGAATATCCACAGGGCAAATCAAACGTACGCTTATCAGCTACGGTCGTACAATCTCATGAACTTCCTGGAATTTGTGAGCGACCGTTCTATCTCGACAAACGTCCAATATTATATGAATGGGTTCTTACTGAATAAAATACCATTAATAAAAAAATTAAAATGGCGTGAAGTATTCAGTATTAAGGCAATTTATGGCGATTTACGTAACGAAAACAACCCAGCGTATACCAGCAACGTGTTCCAGTTTCAAGAGAATGAATATGGAGAGCCAATAACATATGGATTCGACAATCGTCCCTACGTGGAAGCCAGTATAGGTTTAACCAACATCTTTAAATTTATTCGGGTAGATTACGTCAAACGGCTGAATTATCTTGACCAACCCGACGTACCCAAACACGGTATCCGGGTCAGGGTGAAGTTTGATTTCTAAATGGTATGCGTTTTGTTTTAAAAAAACTCTATTTTTAAAACAAAAACCTGCTATGTATTCAGATAAACTTCGTCTAGTTTACCAATATCCGACTATGTCCTATGCTGATATTGATCGGATTATAGAGCGGCATGAAAAAGTCTCCTTTAAAAAAGGCGACCTGCTATTGCGTGAAGGGCAAATTAGCGATTGCTACTATATATTAGAGGAAGGTATTGCCCGCTCTTTCGTCCATGATTACGAAGGTAATGATATCAGTACCAATTTCTTTTGCCCAGGCGAAGTCGTCATTGAAGTTGCTTCTATATTCCATCATATCCCTACTCAAGAGAATATTATCTGTATAACAGATTGTGTATTGTGGAAAATAAAGATCGAACAATTCCAAGGGCTTTTCGAGACTATTCCCGCACTGGCAGAATGGGGGCGTGCCTGGATGGCCTACCAGTTACTTATCACCAAAAAAAGAGCTATAGATATCATCAGCCTATCAGCAATAGATCGTTATAAACAACTCCTGGCCGAGAAACCACTCATCTTTCAGCAAGCACCATTAAAACACATCGCTACTTTTTTAGGTATTACCGATACCTCCCTCAGCCGTATCCGAAAAGAACTAGTGAGTAAATAGCACCGTTTGAAAACTTGCCTTAAGGCAAGTAACTTCAACACTCAGTGCTTTATTTTTGAATAGTTGAAGAGACCAAAACCCCGTTTTATTATGGAAATTAGATTCAAAGGCGGTGTGAAGATTGTGATGAAGATTCCCGCAGAGAAGTACGATGAAACAGTAGCTTTTTATAGAGATGTTCTCTTATTTGACGTGCAGGAATTACCCATTACCCACCCCACCGTATTGGCAACGCACCGGTTGGCGTTCGGACAAAACATTTTGCAACTGGACTGTGTAAAAGGACTAACAGACTCGAGAATATGGTTAGAGGTGTGTACTGAAGACGTAGAGAGTGCCACGAATTATCTGCGTGTCAATGATGTTACGATCCGTGACGAAGAGGAGGATATAGACCCATCCATGCACTGGATCGAAGACCCCGCGGGTAATATATTTCTGTTAAAAAAAATGAATTAGGAAATGGAATGTAAACATATAGAAAGAGTATGGCAGCAATAACGAACGTGGAGCAATACATTGCACGATTTGACGACAAAAAACAGGCAATATTACAGGAAGTACGAACGACAATTGTTCGCACAGTCCCGGAGGCCGCCGAAACAATCTGTTATCAGATGCCTACCTTCCGCTATAAGGGTAACCTGATTCATTTTGCCCTGTACAAGAAACATTTAGGCATTTACCCTGGTCCCGAAGCTATCGATCATTTTAAGGAAGAGCTGACCCCCTATAAAACGTCCAAAGGGGCGATCCAAATCCCATTGGATCAAAAAATACCGCATGCGCTCATCGAAAAACTCGTCCGATACAATATGGAACGGTTGCAGTATAAATCTACGCCAGATTGGAAACGCTACCATGCGCAATGGGGCGATGCCATAGAAAAAGTGCAACGGGTCTTAAACGAGTTACCTCTTGATCGGGAATTTAAGTGGGGCAGCGATGTGTATACCTTCGGAGGCAGAAACGTTGCGTCGTATGGCGGATTTAAAAACCATTTTGCAATATGGTTTTACAACGGAGTATTTCTGAAAGACAAAGATAATGTGCTCATCGCAGCGTCGGAAGGCAAAACAAAGGCTTTAAGACAATGGCGGTTTCAATCAGCAGAAGAAATCGATCCCATTAAAATAAAAACTTATCTGCAAGAAGCCATTCAAACCGTAATCGACAAAAAAGAAATAAAACCGGAAAAGAGCATACCGCGACAGCCCTCCGGCCTACTCAAAGAAACATTAGCGAAGGATACCTACCTTCAACGTGCATTCGACAAATTGTCTCCCGGCAAACAAAAAGAATACATTGAATATATAGACACGGCCAAACTAGAACAAACCAAGACAGCACGTATAGAAAAAATAATGCCTCTCATCAAGGAAGGAAAAGGATTACACGACAAGTATAAGCGGTAGGAGCTAAAAAGTAAGGGCCGAACGATAATGTTCGACCCTACATCTACCTATGAAAAACATGCCCTTTGGGAGGGCTTATACAAAAGTAAATTTTAAATTAAGAACCCACCAGTATTTTAGGGAGTTTGTTGGCAAATGTCGAAGTATAACTACACCTTATTTTTTGAACACATCAAATCTTATTCACATTTCATCCATTTTTCGCAAAATTTTATTTAATTCGTAGACTTCAAAAGATATACGATGAGCTTATATAAGGTAGAAGAATACATAGAGACCGGGAACCACCATGACTTGGAGATATTATTGAGAGCACAACCGGAATTATTGAGAGAGCAAACAAGCCATGATATATCTCCCTTATTACTTGCCTGCTATTACCATAAAGATCAAGTTATCAAAACAATTCTAACCCATTTAACCGCTATTACGATTCACGAATCTTGCGCGATTGGTTTAGTCGAGCAGATAGAAACTATGCTGAGTCAGAAACCGGAAGTTATTGACGAGGTTTCTACGCACGGATTTACTCCGTTAGGCATTGCGACACATTTTGGACAAGAAAAGGTTGTTCGTACGCTCCTAGCAAAAGGCGCAGATCCTAATATATGCTCGCAAAACGGATACAATGTGCATCCTCTACATACTGCACTAACGGGGGGATACGACCAAATCAGTAAAATGTTAATCGAGGCCGGCGCTAATGTAAACGTAGTTCAACACGCTCGTATCACCCCCTTACATATTGCTGCGCAACAGGGAAACATTGATATGATCATCATTCTATTGGAGAACGGGTCTGATGTTTCTGTAAAAACGGAAATGGGCATGACAGCTTCTGATCTGGCCCTCGAAAAAGGACATAAGGAGCTTGCCGAAATCTTGCGGACAGCCTAATTTGCCTATAGAAATTCGGCCAGGGTTGCGGCTACATTGGTTAAAATGTCTAAAAAATACAGGTATTATTTTTGGGAGATTTTTCTTTTTGTTACCTTTAAGGTAGATTATAAACTCCAATGGTTATGCACACTAAAACAGAATACCTAATTTGGGATAAAATTGTCACCAGTGCTAAGAGAAGAATAGACTTAAGTAGTTACGGCGAAAAAGCAACCCAAATAAGCCCAGAAATTTTGGATAAGTTGATATTACATATCATAGCTGCTTTTGCATCAGGAGAAGAACATAGCACCATTTCTACCAATCTACACAATGAACTTCACCATATCGGAATGGATGTTAATGAGGATGTGATTGACAAGATAGTTTCGGACAAACACATCCTATTCAGTGCCGAAATATACGCTGCTTACCTCACGTTCTCGATGTTGGAAGATGGTCATACGGAGCAGGAGGTGTTAGGTTATGTTATTGACCTTCTAGATACCCCAAAAGTGCGTTAAACAATCTGCCCATTAAAATAAAACCCCAAATCGTCACTTCCGACTTTTTGCGTGGTACTCATTATCATATTTAGTAGGGGAGCAGGCTTGCCCTGATTCCAGCGACTCTGGGACACAAAGACACGTGCTTCATCCCATAGTCCTGCGTCAATGAACGATTGTATTGTCATCGCTCCGCCTTCGACAATCAAGGACTGTACATCCATCAGATAGAGCTGATACAGCATCTGCTGTGGCAGATAGAGATCGAAATGCTCCAAAGCAATTAGTTTCCTGTTTTTTTGCCAGTGCGTTTGGTGTGCATTGAATACGATCGTTTCGGCCTCCTCATTAAATATTGCTGCGTCCGCTGAAACTTTTAATTCTTTATCGATTAATATACGCTTCGGGTTTTTTCCGTTCCATAACCGGGTCGTTAGTGCCGGGTTATCAATAAGAGCCGTAGATGTACCTACCAGTATCGCATCCTCCTCACCTCTCCATTTATGTACAAGTTGTTTGCTCGCTTTATTGCTTATCCATCGCTTTGCCCCGACCTCAGGAGAGAAAAAACCATCTTCTGTCTGTGCCCATTTCAGTATAACATAGGGGCGTTGCTGTTGAATCCGCGTAAAGAACCTTCGATTGAGAAATATACAAGCATCTTCCAATACACCGGTAGTCGTATCAATACCTGCTTGTTGTAGTTTCTTTAACCCTTGACCATTGACTTTTGCGAAAGGGTCAAGACAACCGATAACCAGCCGTTTGAATTGCAGCTCGACCAGCATATCGGCGCAGGGTGGTGTTTTCCCGAAATGCGAACAGGGTTCCAAACTGACATACATCGTGGATACGCGAAAGAGAGCCTTTGCTTCGGCTTCACCCAACTTTCTATAGGCATCCTTCACCGCGTTCACTTCAGCATGAGGTCCGCCATATGGAGATGTGTAACCTTCACCAATAATAAGATCATCGTGCAAAATGACAGCACCCACCATTGGATTTGGGCTAGCCGTACCTGCACCTAGCATCGCCAAATCCAGGCAACGTTGCATATATCTCTCTTCTTGTACCATATTGCAAACTTAGTATTTACCAAAGAATATCGAAAGTATAATCAGCTTTTGTAAGTTTGTGGTCTGAAGTTAATGAGATGAAGACTTTAAAGGATATAGCAAACACTTATGAAGAAGCTTTATTACCACTGTACCCTGTAATGGAAGTTAAACAGCTGTTTTTGATGTCATACTCTTTTATTACGAAAAAAAGCAGTGCTTATTACATGTCAAATAGTACAAACGAAGTTACGGGAACAGTGTTACACCGATTTATGAGTATACTGGAGGAGCTGCAAACAGGACGTCCCATACAACACGTCCTTGGGGTAGCAGATTTCTATGGACTGAGCCTTTCAGTAAACGAACATACGTTAATTCCCCGTCCCGAAACCGAAGAACTGGTCGAGTGGATTGTCAAGGAGCATCAAAATAGTGAACAGTTGTCTATACTCGATGTCGGAACAGGATCTGGCTGCATCGCACTAGCCCTAAAGAAGCAGCTACCCCCAGCGCGGATTGATGCGATCGATCTGCATGGTGAGGCTGTAACCGTTGCCCGTACAAATGCCTCAAATCTAAATCTTTCAGTTAACTTCGTCCAAGCCGATATTTTGGAATGGGACAGTTTTATGCTAAGAAACCAGCAATATGATATTATTGTTAGTAATCCTCCATATATCACGCCAGCCGAGCAAAAAAACATGCACAACAACGTTTTGCTTTACGAGCCGCACAGCGCACTCTTTGTAGAAGAGCAGACGCCTCTTCTCTTCTACGATGTTATTGCTGAGATTGGAAAAAAACATCTGTCTCCCGGAGGTAATCTCTATTTTGAAATTAACCAGTATCTTAGCCATGAGACATGTGAGCTTTTATTAAAAAAAGGCTATAAAGACGTAGCATTACGTCAAGATATAAACCGAGTAGATAGAATGATAAAAGCGGGCTTTTAAACTAGTGTATTTTTTTTACTGAAAAACAGTCCGTTAAACCTTCTCATCCAAAATAAACAGGCAGGCATTTGGTAGGAGTAAACATTTTTTATACCTTTGCAACACTTCAAACGGTGAAAGCGATTCTTCGAAAATGAAGTATGATTCTGTAGCTCAGCTGGTAGAGCAATACACTTTTAATGTATGGGTCCTGGGTTCGAATCCCAGCGGGATCACAAAGCCACTCCAAAAGAGTGGCTTTTGTCATTTAAGCTGGAATGAGAACAGAAGGGTTAGAGGGGTTCGACTTTTCCGTTCCGGGATAGGGTGACGGACAAATCCCAGCGGGATTATAAAAGCTCAATCGAAAGATTGGGCTTTTGTAATTTAAAAAGGATCAGAATAGAAGTGTCGAAACTCGTCGTTTATCTTTTATTTTTTGTCGGTCATATATTCCAACTTATAATCTCCGATGTGCCTTTCGCTCTTGGCTATATTCCGCTTTTGTATCAGAAAATTAATAGCGCCAATCACCAGCAAAATCACGGAGATCGTGATAAACACAATTTCAATAAGATATCCCTGTGTTATAGTCGTTAAATTATTGATGCTGATCCCTGCGACCAAAAAATACATAGCCGTCCGTATAAACGCCAGCAAAGTGGATTGATTTGCTAAAACCGTACGCGCAAGCGCAAGTTTCTCCCTAAGTATCAAGTCTTTATTCATAATATCAATAATGATTTTATTGCCCTTCAATAGACAATGATATTATACTAATGTACGTAATATGTTATTCTCCGTCGAGACTAGAAATTTACATTCTCTTTAGCACCTTTTCAAAAGTATTGATGTTACGCGAGGTAAAGAAACTTTTTAGATTCTTTCTCCCTAGTATCTTTCCGAATTCGGAATCGAGCGTATTTCCTCTCGGCACTTTCCAGTAGAAACGACAACCGACAAGCTGCGCTTTTTCTCCTACAACCTTTTTTGATTTATAAAATTCCGACATCAACGTTTTCGCCACACCATCCACGCCAACAAATCCGTATATATGATATTGTGAGTCATTCTCAAAAGGAATTTCATAACAAATAGTCTCTATCTCCTGTCGGCTTTTCACAAATAGATAAGCTTCGTAAGAGAAATGTTCTGACATCACTTTTTCCAGTACCTTTTTTAATTCCTGCGCTTTTTTTTCTGAGGAAAACAAGATGTTTCCAGAGGCTAACACCGACGAAACATCTCTCATACCTGCCCTTTCGAAGACAGAACAGACTTCCGCCATTTTCATGTTCGTTCCCTTCACATTTACGCCGCGTAGAAATGCACAGAATTTATTGTCAGTATTAGAAACGCTCATTGCCGGTATCTCTTTTCTATTTTGATGTCTATTCAAGCGAAATCCAAAATAACTTACGCTTTGCTAAGGTTTATCGCTAATGCAAAATTACAAAGATATGCGAACTACCTGACCAAGAAAGTATATATTTTCCAAAAAAGTGTCCTTATATCTCACGGAATGGGCAATCGATAAATCTATAAAACTTCAACAAGATTGAGATTGGTTTGTGATTTCATCCTTCACATCACTATCTTTGTTGATAATGATGAACGTGCAAGAACATATTTTCTCAATTGATAGTGAGGAGACATTTAATGAGGTTTGCCTAGAAGTATACCATTATCAAAAAGCTAACTGTTCCGTTTACGGTAAATATATAGACCTACTAGGTAAAGAGAAAACATGTATTAGTCACTACACACAGATTCCTTTTTTACCAATTGATTTTTTTAAAACTCAACGGATACTTGCTGAGGGACATCAAACAGAGATCATTTTCACTAGTTCGGGCACGACTGGTATGGTTACGAGCAAGCACCATGTAGCAAAAGTAGCGTGGTACCAAAGGAGTTTTCGTTCCTGCTTTCAACGATTTTATGGCGAGGTAGAAAATATGGCTGTGCTCGCGCTCCTTCCATCCTATCTCGAACGATCGGGTTCATCATTAATCTTTATGGTCGATGATTTAATAGCGCGAAGCCAGCACCCGCTATCCGGCTACTTTTTGTATAATCATGAAGATTTATTCAACACCCTCGATGAACTGAAACAGTGCCGTACAAAAACTCTCTTGATTGGCGTGACATATGCACTCTTGGATTTCTGCGAACAATACAAAGTTGATTTTCCTGATCTTAAAATTATGGAAACGGGCGGTATGAAAGGTAGACGAAAGGAAATGATCCGAGAAGAGCTGCATCAAATATTAACTTACGGCTTTGGCGTACAAAATATACATTCCGAATACGGCATGACAGAACTGCTGTCGCAAGGCTATTCATTTGGAGAAGGAATTTTTCAGACACCGCCTTGGATGAAAGTATTGCTACGCGACACCGATGACCCATTAAGCCTTATCGAAGAAGGAAAAACAGGCGCCATTAACGTTATTGATTTAGCCAATTATCATTCTTGCTCTTTTATTGCCACACAGGATCTAGGCAAGCAACATGTGGATGGACGATTCGAAATTCTAGGTCGTTTCGACAATAGTGATATTCGGGGGTGCAATTTATTGGTCCAATAATCTCGTTAGTGAGAAAAGCGGCGCAGTCTTCGAGAGCATTATTCAAGATTCGTGCTCTCAAATGTATTACCCGCATTGATGTCTCCGGTATCGTAACCTTTTTTAAACCATTGAACGCGTTGTTCCGAGGTGCCGTGGGTAAACGACTCGGGATTTACATCTCTATGTGCTCGTTCCTGTAAGTGATCATCTCCTACCGCTGCCGCCGCTCGCATACCGTCAACAATATCGTCGTAAGTCAATTCGATACTGGAGTAATGTTTAACGTGATGTGCCCAAACACCCGCGTAAAAATCCGCCTGTAGTTCGGTCATCACGGATATCTTATTATATTCCCGCTCACTCATCTTTGCACGCATAGCATTGGTTTGCTGCAACACCCCTAGTACATTTTGTATATGATGTCCTACTTCATGGGCAATGACATAAGCTAAAGCAAATTCCCCTTTTGCTCCGTATTTGCTTGACAATTCGTCATTAAAGCTTAAATCAAGGTAAATCTTTTGGTCTCCTGGACAATAAAACGGTCCAAAAGCCGAATGTCCCACTCCACATCCAGCAGTTTCTACTGCACCGTTATATACCGTTAGCGTTGTGACCGGATAGTCCCATCCATTAGCTGCAAAAATATTTTTCCAAACATCTTCCGTACTTCCTAAAACAATATCTGCAAAATCCATCAACCGGCTTTCCTCCTCCGTCGATTGGTATTCACTTTGTTGTATCGGGGCGGCTTGCTGTATCTGATTCAATAATTGTTGGGGGTCTCCCCCTATCAAAAAACCAATAATCAACACGACAATACCTCCTATTCCGCCAAGAGTCAACTTTCGCCTACCGCTCATGCCCCTTTTATCTTCGATATTACCGCTTTTACGGCCGCCTTGCCATTTCATAATTTTATCCGTTTATATTTCAATATTACGAAATATTTACGAGGAAATGTATATCCACACTTTTTCGTATCTTCGCCGTTCAGTCCGGTTATTATGTCTTTAGAACATCAATTGATAGAAAGAAGCGACAATAGGTGTGAATTGTGTAACAACACAGCAACGTTATCTATATATACAGTTCCTCCCGATGTACAGCAAACTGCAGACAATGCCGTTTACGTATGTAACATTTGTTTAGATCAGATCGAAAAAAGGGAACAAATGAATTCTGAACACTGGAAAGTACTTTCCCAAACGATGTGGTCAGCGTATCCCGCGGTGCAGGTCGCAGCGTGGCGAATGCTGAGCCGGCTTCGGCATGAGGGCTGGGCGGCCGAAAATCTTGACATTCTATATCTCGATGATGAAAGTCTAGAATGGGCGAGAAAAACAGGTGATCATGAACAAGAAGGAACTATACAATTTCATATAGATAGCAACGGCACTCGTCTCCACGAGGGAGACACCGTTGTACTTGTTAAAACGTTGGATGTAAAGGGATCATCTCTCTCAGCGAAGTTGGGTACAGTAGTCAAAAACATCCGTTTAGTACCAGACAATCCAGAACAGATCGAAGGTAAAATAGAGGGACAGACGATTGTTATCTTAACCAGATACCTTCGTAAAGGATAAATAGCGACGCGGAAATCAAAATTAATTAGTCAGCCAGCGTGTCCATCTTATTTACGTCCAATGGCAAACCCGATGTGTCCGCTGCCGCGCCCGCCGAGTCTTGCATTTCGTGCAACATCTCATCAGGTTCATTGAGGTTATAACGGGATCGGTCCATTTCGCTCACCGGTCCAGGGAAAACTGTATCGGTATCTATATCAGACGAATTTCTGTCTCCGCTCGAACACGAAAAAGACAAGCTTACTACTATTAAAGCTACGATGTATTTTATGGCATTGCTCATGTCTTACTTTTTAGTTAAAAATATTTATCCCGTTTTATTAAATCGTTGCTCGCCCCCCAGTTGCGGGAATAGTGGCGCCCGAGACATAGGAGGCCGCGTCCGACGCTAAGAATATATATACGGGCGCTATTTCTGCAGGTTGTCCGGGCCTACCCATAGGCGTATCTTCTCCAAAATTTTCATGATCGGGGATCGTACTAGGAATAAGCGGCGTCCACACCGGTCCAGGAGCAACGGCATTTACCCGTATCCCTGATCCGTCCTGTAAAAACAGCTGCGCTAAGCTCGACGTAAAATTTTGAATAGCCCCTTTGGTAGCGGCATAAGGCAACAGACTGGGATTGGGGTTATAGGCATTAACGGACGTTGTGTTAATAATAGACGAGCCTGGTGGCATGTGCTTCTTTGCATATTTCACGAAGTAGAACATGGCACTCATATTGACCTGAAAGGTCTTATTCCACTCCTCTTCAGAAATATCTTCTACGCTTTCATAAGTCATCTGATAAGCCGCATTATTGATTAAAATATCAATCTTACCAAACTTCGCTACTGTTTCATCGACGATCTGTTTACACAGTATTTCGTTCCTTATGTTTCCTTTAAAAAGTAGCGCTGTACGTCCTGACCGCTCTACCCAATCACGTGTATCGAATGCGTCTTCATCCTCAATATCATCTTTATAAGAGATAACTACATCTGCACCCTCACGCGCCATGGCTATTGCAACAGCCTTGCCGATACCCGAATCTCCCCCTGTTATCACCGCGACCTTTCCCAATAGGGTATCACATCCGATGTAGCTTTCTTCGCCGTGGTCGGGTCTCGGTTGCATGGCCGACGTAACCCCTGGAGGCTGTTGGCTTTGTGTCGGAAACGGAGGCCTGGGGTAGATATCTTTTGGATTACCTTTCTTGTACGTATTCATGTTGTAATATTTTAGATAGTAATGAATGTTAATACTTACTGACACCAACGTTTTTAATCCAAGGGGGGAGTTGGCATCATCCGTTCTACAGTATCCAAACTGTCTCTTTCTAACGAATCAATAGGTACGATGCCGTCCCCTACCGGCATATCTTGCTCTATTGGAGTATCTTGTATATGTTCCCTCTGATTTCCACCGCAAGCATATAGGAAACCTGCAGCCGCAAATAGTTGTGTAAAAAAAATAAGCTTTTTCATGATATTTTTTGTTTTTAATAGGATTTTTTAACCGAACGACTTATGCGCACTCCGTTTCAGCTGACGTCTTTCAAAGTCTACTTCGAGATACCGTGATTGCTTTCTGGCATTTCCGATTGGTAGAAGCCTTAGTAGAAAAACACAAAGTAAACAATGGCGAGAATAATAACGGCAATAACGATTGTCCACTGGATGGTTCTAGCCGCTGGCTTATCATCTGGCTCGTCCTTCGCTACCTCTGGCACTTCTTTGCGTGGAACACCGTGCATTGATTCATCCATTTCCATTTCATTTTGTTCTCTGTTATCTTCCATAACTTTATTTTTTTGTTTAATCCTCTCCACTAATCTCCCGCTGTTGGATAAAAACAAACGATTTGACATTTAGGTTTGGAAAACGCATGATAACAAGTATTAATACGTAAAAAAAGAAAATTTGACAGCTTTCAGCGAGTATTTTAACCACGCTAAACCGTATTAAACCCTAAAACTTATTAAGCTTCGTAAGGGTTTATTCTAAAAGTTTTCAAAGACACCAAAGATCATAATCATGGCAAAAAATGACCGAAAGTCTATTAAAGACGACAAAAAATATGATGCATTGAGGGACCAAGGAATGAGTAAAGAAAAAGCTGCTCGTATATCTAATACGCCGGACGCCAGTAAGAAAGGGGGAAGAGCAAATCCATTGGATGACCGAACAAAAGCGGAGCTGCTGAAGGAAGCCAAAAAAATTGGCATTACAGGTCGGCATAAGATGAACAAGTCAACGCTCATTAATGCAATCCGAAACCATTGATAGGGTAAGATGGACATAAAAAAGGAAGCTTTATTCGACCTAGAAGAGCATGGTCTTCGTTATTCTTCTCCGCAAGAAAAAGGGTATAGCCGAAAAGCTACAGGTGATTCTTTTATATATCTCGATAAACAAGGTCTTCCTATCACAAATGAGCAGGCTTTATCTCGCATTCATTCACTGGTCCTACCCCCCGCCTGGCGAGAAGTGTGGATTTGTGCGTCTCCAAATGGTCATTTGCAGGCGACAGGATTCGACCTCAACAATCGCAAGCAATATAAATATCATCCAAAATGGACGTCCTTACGAAGTGAGAAAAAATTTGCTGATCTTCTCACGTTCGGAACTAAACTTCCGCTTTTAAGAAAGAGAGTATCCCAAGATTTACGAAAAAAGACACTATCTCGTGATAAAGTTTGTGCGCTGGCCATAGCGATTATTGATAAGACTTCTTTCCGGGCCGGGAATAGATATTATGAAAAAAATTATGGGTCCTATGGACTGACCACTTTACGAAACAAACATATTAAACAGATGTCCAGCAATAAAATATTCTTTAAATTCGTCGGCAAGAAGGGCGTAGTGCAACAATGCTACCTACGTGAAAAAGCGTTAGTTCGGGCATTAGCTAAAGTTAAAGAGCTCCCTGGACAGGTACTTTTCCAGTATTACGACGAAGAGGGAAATGTAAGGCCGCTTGACTCCGGCACCATCAATGCTTATCTGAAAGAAGCGATGCTGTCAGAAGTTAGCTGTAAAACATTTCGAACATGGAATGGCTGTCTATTAGCGTTGTCCTATATGGCTACATTATCTCTCCCCAACAACACTGCAGAGCGGAAAAAAAATATCGTAAATATCGTTGATTACGTTGCGCATGAATTAGGTAATACGCGGACCGTTACACGGAATTATTACATACATCCTGAAATACTTTCTGCCTACGAAAGTACAATGTTAGATAGATGGATAAGGACTGTCCAAAGCAAACAAAAGCTCAACGACAAAATGATACAAAATAAATTAATGAAATTATTACGAAGACAGAACGGCTAATAACCCGCCCCACGCTTGTCCTTCTATGTTTTTTGTCGATCTCTTAAATTCATCGCTATGGTTGACGGTATTTGACTAATTTAAAAATCACCATGCCTGCCAATGCACCGATTAAGACATTTCGTACTAAACTCTTTCTCTCGTGTTGCCAACGCGCTTTCCATTCCCTTTTGGCAAGTACAGTCGGGAGTCTGCCTTTTGTTATATCCCCGACAACCCCTTCTAGTTCATTAATCCGATCAGCGATTAAAAGCGGTAACCAGTGCCGATAACGAGACTCGCTATACTTAAACGCATATCTTCGAAGTCTACCACTTATGAATTGCGGAGGAAAGGTCTCTCCGACGACTGCGGGCAAACCAGGCCGCTCGTTAGAGTATAACACCTCCACTTCAACTTTTTGTTTTTCAGGCCTTTCCCAAGAAACCTCTCCTTTTTCGACACCTTCGTCTTTTATTGGATATGTAGGTTCGTTAAGGGGATTTGCGTCGATTCCCCAACCTATAATATGTTGATATCTTTCTTTTAGCTCTTCTTCCATAGTCTATATCATTTAGTGAACCGGATGCGGGATTAAAACAGGTTTAATGCACTCATCTAATTTAGCAGAGAAGATATGATAAGCTTCCGCTACATCCTCTAACGCGAACCGATGCGTTATAATATCTTTTGGTCGGAGTACACGGTTTTGAACATGCTCGATCAACTTCGGCAAGAGACGTTTAACGGACGTTTGGCCGGCGCGTATTGTGACACCCTTATTGACCACATTGCCAATAGGAACAAGATTGTCTGTTGGTCCATAGACCCCTACGATAGATACAATCCCTCCCTTTTTTACTGCATTAATTGCCCAATGGAGTGCCGTCGCAGATCCGGCCTGTAGCTTCAATTTTTTTCCGGTAATAGTCTGCATCATGTTTCCACACGCGTCAGACCCGACGGCGTCAATACAGACATCTGCTCCCAAGAAATCGGTAATGCGCTTTAAGAATAATACAGGATCGTCCATAGATTTGAAATTGTAGGCTTCGCAGGATGCATATTTTCTAGCGAACTCCAAACGATATTCTAGATGATCAATGACAATAACCCGCCCAGCGCCAAAAAGCCAGGCACAACGGGCAGCGGTTATACCAATAGGACCGGCACCAAATACGACAACGGTATCTCCTATCTTAATACCTCCCATTTCCGCTGCTTGATACCCCGTTGGTAAAACGTCCGTCAACATGAGGGCGTCCTCTTCATCTATTCCCTCCGGAATCACGGTGGGCCCGATATTTGCGTAGGGCACTCGAACGTACTCAGCCTGTCCACCATCGAAGCCTCCGGCGATGTGGGAATAGCCGAATACGCCCCCTATGGCTGTCGACATCGCGTTGGATTCGTGACAACAGGAATAAAGACCCTGTTTACAGAAAACACATTGCCCGCACGCGATGTTAAAGGGGACCAATACGCGATCGCCTATTTTGAGGTTGCGGACAGAATGCCCTACTTCCTGTACCACGCCTATAAACTCATGACCGAAAGTAGTCCCGACCCTTGTATCGGGAACCATCCCGTGATAAAGATGCAGGTCGGATCCGCAGATACACGCTCTCGTTACCTGTAGGATAGCATCTTGGGGATGTTGTATTTCAGGCACAGGTTTATCCTCCGCTCTTACACGAAAAGGCCCTCGATAATTCATTGCTAGCATTGCATATATTTTAAATTTCTAGATAATTGTGAACTCCGTCTACGGCATTGCTATCTTCGATTTCATACAGGATAAAAAGAAAGCCAGTTGATGATTACTGGCTTTTCTTTTATGCGCTTAAGCAGTCTCTCCCATATTTGCCTCTTCCATAGCTATTTGGGTCAATAATTCATCTGTCTCTTTTTCCTCCGACAATGTCTGCCCTAATAATTCTTTTATTTCTGTGTGACCCATCAATTTTGCATACGTGACGATACATCCGTAACTCGCAATTTCGTAATGTTCTACTTTTTGCGCCGCAGCAATCAATGCGGCATCTAACACCTCTGGACTATCTTCAAATTCTTCGGTAATCTCTTCTGCTTCATTTAAAAGGCCTTCCATTGCTTTACATTTTTTGCCTCGACCGTTAAGTCCTAAATTAGAAAAAGCAGATTTTAAACGTTCAATATGGTTTTCCGTCTGTTCGTAATGTTCTTCAAATGCTTTCTTAAGCGTCGGATTCTTCGCAGCGTTTGCTAATTTCTTCAGTCCTTTTAGCAGTTGACGTTCCGCTCCCATAATGTCTTTCATCTCATCTACTAGAAGTTCGTGTAAATGCGCATTTGGCATATTGCCATTTCCCTTTGTATTTGCCATAATTTATTTCTGTTTGTTTGCAATAGAACGTTCAAGGGCAGTATTGGTTCGTAATTTTTCTCTTTTAGGTAGTAATACGCTGTAAACTCGGGTAGAAAGGCGCAACGGTCCGTATAATACGTATTCTTTATCCGTCACGGATCAGATAACAAAAAAGGGGCGGTCTTTTCAAAGATCGCCCCTTTTCATCCAACATACCTTGTTAGCTCAACTATAAACAGGTTTGCGTGCTAATCGATGCTATTTAACCAATCCTCTACTTCTTCTTTCGTCTTCCCTGTTTTCTTTTGCAACCTCCCTAACAATTCGTCTTCCTTACCTTCTGCATATAACAAGTCGTCATCCGTTAAATCTGCATATTCCTGTTTAACTTTTCCTTTAACTTCGTTCCAACGACCTTTCCACGTTAAATTATTCATTGTTTCCTCCTTTTAATGTAATGTACACTTATATAACCTGAATATTTCATTTTTGTTCTGCACCTTCTCATTTTTCTTATTGGCCCTAATCGATCGCTGATGTATTATTATTTAAGTGCTTTTCCGCCTTCATTATCACGACGGGCAACCAAACAACTAAGTCTCGAAATATACTGTTACAAGTTTGTATAAGTATACTACCCGGGTCTCCAGAAAATTGTTTTTTGTAAATTCGTTTTTCATTCTTGTACTGAAAGGCATAATACACAGTGCCTACTTCCCTTTTTTGTTTCGGGTTATTCGTTTGATAAGCCAGCCCTGTCACGCTAATAAAAATATCCGCCCGAGGAATTGAGCTCGCTGACAATCCATCCAACATACGCAAGGTTACTACCGCGGACTCGGCGCAATATTTTTCTATTTTATGTCTTGGGACAGAAAGCAACTTGGTTTTACATTGGTTATCATAGCAGACCAACGATCCCAAAAAATAGTCGCCGCTGTGAAATTCCAACGACCATAGAGTACCTAAATATCCAGCGGTCATACTTTCAGCGCACAATAGTTTTAATCCATGAGCTTGAATAAATTTACCGCACGCGTTTAACGTTTTTTCGTCTATTTGCATAACGGTTGCCGTCAATATGTTTTCCATTCATTTATTTTAATAACCCGTTTTGAATAGCAAATTTGATTAAAGCCGGTGTATTTTTTGATTTTGTTTTATCAATTAAGCTTTGTCTATGCCCTTCCACTGTTCGTTTGCTCAAAAATAATTTCTTCGATATTTCTAAATTGGTCAACCCTTCACCCAGCAATTCCAATACCTCGAGCTCCCGCGAAGAAAGTGACAATTCCGCCGGATCTATCTTACAAGACTGTGCCTCTTCCTTGTTAATTAGTTTATCCACTAGTTTCATAGCGAGTTCTTCACACAAATACCGCCCACCTTTAGCTACATGGTTGATACAGAAAAGCATTTCATCTGCCGCAACATTTTTCACCAGATAGGCCCTCGCGCCAAATCGGAAACTTTGGGCCACGTACTGTTCTTCATCCAACATTGTTAATACAATCACGTGTATCCCGATATTTTTTTGATAAAGTTCTTTAATCAACTGCAGTCCGTCCACATTATCCATGGTTAGGTCAGTAATTAAAATATCCGCTTCTAGACCAGTAGCCATCAAATCCAAAATTTCTTTACCACTGCCAACATCGCCTACGACTTCGAAGTTATCTTGAGCGTCCAAAAGTAGCTTGATACCGTTTCTGACGACTAGGTGATCTTCTGCCAATAATATTTTCGTCTTTTCCATTTTAGCTTCTAACCTTTACTTCCTGTTGTTTCTCAGTAGCATAAATATTTACGAATGTTAAAAGCTCCAAAGAATAATGAGCTCGCTGCATCCGAATTATAGTAATCCCTGCAAGTTTCATTGATACTGTTTGTTCAACAACCAAACCCCTTGAATAGTTTATTTATTTACCAATTTACTTAAAAAAAATCTACTTTATATCAGGCCGGCCTTATGTTACCGTTGATCAGCATCTATCTAAACCGTCCGTTTGGTATTTAATGCTACAACCCATTTATCATGTTGACATCGAGGACATGTAGGGTCATGAAGGACGCTGTTGTGTTGCTGTATACACCCACAATGCATACAAGCTAACGGGCCGTTACAGCGAGATAAATCGACTTCTTGATAAGCTTCGGGAAATAATGGCAGACCAAACTTTACTTCATGATCGGGATAAAACAGCACACTGATTGTGCCGTCTGTTTCCAATATGGCGGTTCTAATCTGCCCAAGGTGTTCGATGGACTGATTACGCAATTCTGCAAAGAATTCTACGGTAGAGAAGTCGTTATCCTTCTCGTTTCTTACACTAAATACCCCATTTTCGACCACAGCCATTTCTTTACCCTCCAAAATTCGATGGACAGAAAGTGATTTAGAGGCTAGCCATGTCAGTGTCTTGTATATCGCCATAACAACAGCAAAAACTACTAATGCGTGAAAAATAGGTATATCTTCTTGAAACATCGGGTCGCCTGCAGCGGACCCTAAACCCAATATAATGGCGACCTCAAATAAGGTAAGCTGACGTACCCCTCTTTTTCCTGACAGGCGGAGCACCAATAAAATCATTAAAAACATGATCGCGGTACGAACGACAATTTCCCCAATAAAATGCCATTCAATACTCTCTATTAGTAAGTTTTTAATATCAACATCAAACATATTTCAACTATTATATCAATAAAGTAATGTAAATATAAAACGTTTGTCAGTACTAAAAGATTTGCATTCGATTGACAATAATTAGTAAAAACGTCTTAAAAACGAAAAGGAGGTACTTAAAAAGCAACTCCTTTTCATTTTTAAGAGAATATTTGCTAAAGTCTCTTTACACGTATATTTCTAAAGAAAACTTCAGAACCATGTCCCAAAAAGCCGATATGACCCGATTTCTTATTTAGTCCGGGATGTTTCTTGCCATCCAAGGTCCCATTTTTTGAAGCTTCCGCAAGATCACCATCTAGAATAACCACGCCGTTAAGCGTTACTTTGATCTTGTCGCCTTGAACGCGGATCTCTTGTTCATTCCACTCGCCGATTGGTTTCATACCCTCACGTTTAGCGGGAATAATACCATAGGCGGATCCGTGATACTGATATTCTTTCAGATTTTTGTAAATCTCTGCATCATTATCTAAAATCTGTATCTCCGTACCTGCATAGGCTGCATCCCCTTCTAAGGGGGTACGGATACCTACACCATTATTGGCACCAGGCGTCAGTTTAAACTCAAAACGATATACAAAATCATCGTATTCATTTCTTGTATAAAGGTTCTTACCAAACTTAGCATCCGGATTTGCTCTGATATGTCCTTCCGGTGTTACTTCGTAAGCTGGCGTTTCCGTCCACTTATCGAGGTTATTACCATCGAATAACATCTCAAAGCCCTCTTTCTTTTCTTCCTCACTCAACGTATATATTTCTTTGCGCGCTAGCTCTTTTACGTATATATCCCGGTACCACACCTGCGAACCATGAGCTTGGAGTTCGATCTGTTCAACAGGGAAGATAGATTGATTGCGATCCCAATAGTTTTCGAGTGTTACGTTATCTACAACCAATTCACCGTTTAACCATACCCATACTTTCTCACCTACCATCCGGATTTTAAACGTGTTCCATTCGCCCAAAGCATTATCGGCAACCTTCAAGGGTGTGGATGGATGTTTTTTATTGTTGTATAGACCGCCGGATCCGACTTGCGCACCTACATTCGTGCGTGAGATATCCCATATCTGCACCTGCGGAGTACCGCGAAGATAAACACCTGCATCCGGCTCTTTCCCGTTAGGATCCAGTTTCCAATCCACCAGCATCTCAAAGTCTCCATATTGTTTTATGGTAGCAATATTATCTCCTTCTCCGGAGAAAACGAGTTCACCTTTAACCGCTCTCCAACTATCACGCATCCTTTTATCTGCCGCAACTTGCTTTTGCTCCAATTCTTTTGAAGACATCGCGGCACGCTTAATAGGATTCTCAACAAGTCCCTTCCAACCCGTAAGATCCGTGCCATTAAATATAGATAAGTAGCCTTCTCCTGCCGGCATCTCGGTGAGGTGGCGAATGATCGCTTCCCTTAAATAAGAGCTCTCGCTCCCCGTCAGATTCTCCATCGCTTTATTCAGGATATTACGGACGTCTGTTCCAATAAAATTATAACTGTCTGTCGCGATATTGATCGCCGTATTTGTGGCAGCACCCGTCAAGTCCTTATCATCCATATGCCTTGCGGCAAACATAAGCGCCTGATAAGTACCTGTTGCTTGCAAGCTACTCAATACGCTACGTTTTTGCGCGGTGCTTTCTGCAAGTTCAAATGCATCCTTTAATAGTAGCGTTTTTTGTTCATTTGTATGTTCACTCGCATTAATGTGCTTAATTAAACCGTTGAAAATAGCTCCAAAATGTTCGCTGACGCGTTCAGAGCGGGACAGCCCGATCAACACGGGCAATACTTCTGGGTCAGACCAATTAGCAAGCGCTAGGACGGCTGAATTTTTGAGTTCGTTATTTTTTAGAAAGCCTGTGACAGTTTTCAAAGATTCCTCGCCACCCACGCCAGCAAATACAGGGAAAAGTTTAGCGGAGGTCGGCGACGGGCTTTGCAATGTTTCCACTGCCAACTGACGTATTTTTGCATCCTTGTCAACATGTGTATTTAAAGCAATGACCAAAGCCTCTTGTACATAACGGGCATCGCTTTCTGACATATTAGCCAATACATCAACCAGAGTATCTACATCTTCAAGATTTACCACATTTGGTAGGGCTTTCAATGCAGCTACTTTAATATTATTATCACTAGCTGTCAATAACGGTAAAACCACTTTGGACGAATTGCCATTTCTGCGGGTAGCTAACACTTTAAGCAGTGCTAATTGCGTTTTTGTATCTGTCTCTGTAACCGCGTTGTTTATTTTCTCAACAACATCTGCATCTTTGGAAGACAGGAGCAGCGCTTCAATCGCTTTGGTCGTTGCTTCGTCAGCGCTTGACAACTCTGAAATCAGATAATCCGTGCTACCATCACTAGATAGTTTAGAGAGCGTATTCAAGCCGGCAATTTTTGCCCTTGTATACTTTAAGTTACCCAACGATTTTTTAATATCTGGCACGAGAGCTTCCGTACCTTCCGTGGCGAGATAGTTGAGGATACTTTCCTGCACCTCTGGCGAAGATTTCCGCAATGTACCGATCAGTTTTTTGGTATCCGCATCGGTTCCATTTTCCGCCAAAAGATCCAATGCCGCCGCACGATACAACGGATCGTTGCTCAACGCTGCTTTCATCAATTGTTTACGTGTTTTTGTTGGGTTAGCTTTCGTCAATAATATTAATGCCCCCACCTGTAGTGTTGGAGCTTTTGCCTTTGCGGCTTCTTTAGCAATAATATTGGCGATCGAAATAGCTTGTTTTTGCTGTCCTTCATCCAACAGATTGTTAACATAATCCAATGTCAGCCCACCAATATTGCTTTTATCAAATTGATAATTGACTTCCTTTAGCTTTGTCAAAAACAGGGGAGCCGACTTAGTACCAGCAATTTTACTTAATGCAGTATAAGCGTTCCGTTGGTAGTTCTCCGATGTGTATTGTGCCAATGTAGCAATAATAGCTTCTTCGTCACTTTTTGAGCGAAGATCACCCAAGGCACCTACGATTGCTGTCGTTGTTTTTTCAGAAGCCGATGATGCTAACGCGTTAGACAGTGCCTGAGCCGCTTCCAGTGTACGGATGCCATTTAATGCCATCGCCGCTTTATCGACTAGGTATTCATCTTTCAAGTACGGAACAAGCACGTCAATTGCTTCATTTTTAGAAGCTTGTCGCATCAATTGTAATACAAAGCCCTTGTTGTCCTTGTCTTGCAATCTATCCAACGCTAATATAAGACCTTTAGAAAAGACTTCGCGTCGCGTTTCCATACCGGGCTGCATAATATAAAAGGAATAGGAATTAGCCGCATACTCCGTTGCCGCATTATTTTCTCCTTGAGGTTTCAATCCCGTGAGTAGATTTGCTATGTCTTCTGCCGTGAAGTTTTGGAGTTCCTTCATGGCAGCTGTAAATTTATTTATTTCTTCAGCCGGTTGTTGCGCCAACACATCTGCAATTTTTGTTGCTGAGGTTCTGTTTGCTGGTTGTTGGGCGTACGCCGCAATTTGTATAAGCAACAGGGCTGATAATGTATTAAATACTTTCTTCATTTGTTCTCAAGAGGTTAATTAGATAATCCAAGGACCACGCATAGGTTGATCAATTAATCTGTTTGCTGCTTCATCGTCCACAAACATTTGTTTTTCGGAATCAAATTTCAGCGTTCGGTTCAAACGCAAGGCGGCTAAGCCCAAATTAACCAGTGTGGCCGAATAATAACCGTTTTGTTCATTCAACGCAAATTTCTGTCGGGTGCGACAGGCTTCCACAAAATCCGTCATCTGCGGAGCAGGATCGGGATATTGCGCCAGTTTCCGCTCCATATCGGGAATATCGGAAACGAATCCTTTATACAATTTCCCTTTTGGCCCTTCGATATAAGCCAATCCTTCTTCGGTACCTGCGCCATCCAATACAATCTGACATCCATCAGCGTAGGTATAGGTAATTTTTCTCCAGGTTCCAACAGCGTCCGAATGCTGTTGTGGCGCATCTACTTCTATATTTACAGGGCTTTCTTGATCCTTACCCAGAAAATATTGGACGGGATCCAGATAATGTTGCCCCATATCACCTAGTCCACCACCGTCGTAATCCCAATATCCACGGAATGTGGTATGTACACGGTGCGTGCTATAGGGTTTATATGCTGCTGGCCCCAACCACATTTCGTAATCCAATTCTTTGGGAGCTTGTTCTACAGGTAGATTCTCCCTTCCTACCCAATAAAACTTCCAATCAAATCCCGTGTGCTTACTGATCGTTACCTTTAACGGCCAACCCAACATACCAGTATCGACCAATTTTTTGATTTTTTTGACGGGCACATTCATACCATAAAAGTTGGCGTCGAAGCGAAACCAGGTGTTTAACCTAAAGATATTCCCATGTTGGGCTACTGCCTCTTTTACTTTTTTCCCTTCCCCAATAGTCCGCGTCATAGGCTTTTCACACCAGATATCTTTACCAGAGCGAGCAGCTTCTACGGCCATGATCCCATGCCAATGTGGCGGTGTCGCGATATGTACAATATCTACTTCTGAGTTTTGGATCAATTCGCGAAAGTCGTGATGCTCTTTTACTCCTCCTCCAAGAGCTTTTTGTGCTATGGCTAAGTGTCTAGTGTCTACGTCACAAATGGCTACCGTTTTTGTACCCGCATATTTGAAATGCCCCCTTCCCATGGATCCTACACCGATTACTCCTTTCGTTAAATGGTCACTAGGCGCGAGAAAACCGTTACCGCCGAGCACGTGTCTGGGCACAATGGTAAAAGCTGCCGCACCAATCAACGTCTTCTTCAGAAAATTACGTCTTGATGTTTTGTTTTCACTCATGCTTGTTTATTGATTAAATTAGGTTTTAAATATTCTTTATGATTTGAGATACCGCTATATTATGAATTCTCCAATTTCACGACACTGATATAACGACCCCTCGCCATAGATATGTCTTTCTGACCAAGCTAAAAATTAACTTCACGCTTATCCTCTTGCTCTATTTCTTAAAAGCCAAATTATACTATTTTCTTCACTAAAACAAAAACATCAATTATTTTTTTTAAAAAAATCACCTAATTAGTATAAAATTTAAAAATAAAAATTATCTTTATTAAAAATTTCAAAGAACTCAGCTTTTAATGTATATCAAATGTCACCAACCGACCCTTTACTTGGCACTATCGATCAGGACATTGTTGACATGGGGAATGTCGACCGGAAAAAATATGCTCAAAAAATCAATTTAATAAAACAGTTATACGAAAATGGTCCGTCCTCTATACTAGAACTATTTACAAAACTTGGTATAAGCCATCCTACGTGCCAAGGTCTGGTGGCGGAACTTACTGATCTTGACCTAATAGAAAAAAAAGGAAAGGGTATGTCTGTCGGCGGAAGAAAACCCGATCTCTATGGATTGAAGGATGGCTGTTACTATGTTGTAAGCATAGATATGGAGCGGTTCCACGTACGAGCAGCCATTTTTGACAACAATAACAATAACATTGGTGGCATTAGACAACTACCGCTTTCCATTTCCAAAGATATATCCGCCCTAAATACGATTCGAGATTTTATTGACGCGCTGATCCGGGATTTGAACGTTGATACCAGCAAAATACTTGGAATCGGAATGAGTATGCCCGGTCTGATCAGTAGTGAGGAATATATCAATTACACCTACCTTTCCGAAGGGGATTTTAACTTGAAAGAGAATCTCGAACAGATGTTTCCCTATCCGGTATTTATAGAGAACGACGTTAAATCGGCTACCATTGCCGAATCTCGTCACGGATTAGCCAAAGACCGAAAAGACGCACTGGTCGTATTACTGGACTGGGGGATTGGCTTAGGCATTATCATGGATGGAAAAGTCAGAAAAGGAGCCAAGGGGTTTTCCGGTGAGATCGGCCACATGCCTTTTGTGGACGACGGCGCCTTGTGCTACTGCGGCAAACGAGGCTGTCTGGAGACCGTAGCTTCTGGAATCGCCCTTGCCAGAATGGTAAAAGAAGGAATCAGGTCGGGACAGCACTCGCTACTAAACCGCTTATCGGGGCAAGAAATCAACGAAATAGAGCCGCATATCGTTATAGAAGCCGCTAATCAGGGCGACCAATTCGCAATAAGCATGTTGTCCAGACTAGGAAACAGCTTGGGCAAAGGTATTGCCACCCTTATACAGCTATTCAATCCGGAAGTAATCATACTCGGCGGGAAAATTGCAGAGGCCAAGCAGTACATTACTATCCCAATTATCCAATCGATCAACACGTATAGCATGGCGAAGATTCGAGAAGACACGAAAGTCACGCTCTCGGAACTAAGGCGCGATGCAAGTTTACTGGGAAACATCAGCATTGTCATCGACGGGATACTGGAAGCACAGATGAAGAAAGCGAGTAGCTAAGCTTCTCCTCCAGCCGACCAGAAAATAACCAAAAGGTTAGCAGTTTAGTTGAACCTTCGAATTTAACATGTTTTATATTCAATCCCCAGGTTGTCACATAATTGCTGGTATTTAACAGGTATACTGTCGCTTATAATCATATCTACTTTTGACAAGGAAGAAATCTTGCCCAAGCTCTTTCTATCAAACTTAGAAGCGTCCGCCAAAATAATCACCTTGTGCGCCGATTCCATCATTCTGCGATTCAACAGCGCTTCTTGCGCGCTTGTCGTGGTAATACCAAATTCTGCATCAATACCGTCTACGCCAAGAAATAACTTAGAGCAGAAAAAATCACTTAATAAATCTTCTGCATAACGCCCAGTAATAGAGGAAGACGTCTTCCTTATAGGTCCTCCTAACTGAATGATATCAATACTTTCGTGCTTAATGAGTTCCATCGTCACATTGATGGCCGACGTAATCACTGTTAGACGTTCTTGAGGTACAATTTCCTTGGCAAAATATTGCATCGTCGTGCCAGAGGCAATAATTATGGAATCGTTCGGTTCGACCAATTTCGCAGCCGTTATCCCAATACATTTTTTAGCATCCGAATGTAATAGTGCTTTTTCGTTTATAGAACGATCCTTCTGGTACGGGTTTACATTGGTTGCCCCACCGTGCGTCCGGAAGACTATCCCTTCGTCTTCCAAAAACTGTAGGTCTTTACGGATAGTAACGGAGGAGACTTTCAACTCTTCACATAAATCAACGACAGAAACATGGCCATTTTTCTCAATCTGCTTGATGATAAACTGATGACGTTCTACATTATTCATAGCCCAATATACACATTTCAACCGAATAGTAAATTAAAACACCATAAAAACTTCAAAAAGTTTCGTTTGTTTACGTTTTTTACTATTTTTACCTCACAACAAAAATCCTAACGAAACGAATCAAAATGATTTTTAAAAGAACCGAAGCGATACATACAATAAAAAGCACTACCACATGGGACGTTGCCATCATCGGTGGCGGAGCCACTGGATTAGGCATTGCTGTCGACGCCGCCGCCAGAGGTTACAAAACCCTCTTGATTGAAAAATATGACTTTGCTAAAGGCACTTCAAGCAAGAGCACTAAATTGGTTCACGGCGGTGTACGTTATTTAGCTAACGGCGACATCAAACTCGTTTATTCGGCATTGAAGGAACGTGGTCTGATTTTCCAAAACGCACCGCACGTTTCGTTTGTACAACGCTTTGTCATTCCATCCTATAGCGTATTCAGCAAATTAAAATTTCTAATTGGTCTTAAGCTATACGATTGGATGGCAGGCAGTCTACGTATCGGCAAATCTTCATTGTTAAACAAAAAGGAGGTCATAGAAAAAATCCCTAAAGTAAAGACCAAAGGTTTGCTCGGCGGCATACAGTATTTTGACGGACAGTTTGATGATGCTCGCCTAGCCATAAATCTTGCACAAACCGCATCCGAATACGGTGCCGTCACACTTAATTACGCAGAAGCAACAGCCATCCGCAAAGACACGAACGGGAAAGTAGATGGACTTTATTTTGTAGAAAGAGAAAGCGGAACAATACATGAGGTGCAAGCTCGGGTAGTAATCAATGCCACAGGAATTTTTGTGGACGATATCCTTAAGTTAGACACGCCAACACATAAAAATCTTGTACGTCCTAGCCAAGGTGCACATATTGTAATTGATCAAAAATTCTTAGGCAATGAGGACGCCCTCATGATACCAGAAACAAGTGATGGACGTGTTCTTTTCGGTGTACCCTGGCATGGAAAAGTCCTATTAGGAACAACAGATACGCCGTTGAACGAACACCAGATTGAACCCCGACCACTAGATGAAGAAATCGAATTCATACTTTCAACCGCGGACAAATATTTGGAAAACGCCCCTACTCGCACAGATATACGTAGCGTATTTGCTGGTCTAAGACCATTGGCAGCGCCCACAAATAGCGGCAGCAACAGCACAAAAGAAATTTCCAGAGACCATAAGCTCATCAAAACTGAGTCAGGTCTTATCACGATTACCGGCGGCAAATGGACAACTTACCGAAAAATGGCGGAGGAAACGATAGATTTGGCGATTAAAACAGGGAATCTTCCCGAAAGCCGATGCAAAACTCATGAACTGCCGCTACATGGATATACAGAAGACAAATATCCCGGACATTGGCAGGTGTACGGCTCAGACATGATAGCTATCCAAAAATTGATGGAAAATAACCCTGCCCTTTCGGAAAAAATCCATAAAGACTACGATTTTAGGATTGCCGAAGTTATTTGGGCTTGTAAAAACGAAATGATCGTAAAGGTAGAAGACTTTCTTGCCAGACGTATCCGATTATTGCTATTAGATGCAAAAGCATCTTTGGAAGCGGCTCCGTTAATAGCTAAAATCATGGCAGAACAATTTGATAAAGACGACGAATGGATAAATAGAGAGCTAGCGGATTATGAACTTTTAGTAAAAAATTATACATTGTCTCCAAAAGAAGTAAGCAACCACAATGATCCCGCACGGGGATAAAGTCTTAAACGTATTATACGAATGAAGAAAGAATTTATTTTAGCGCTAGACCAGGGCACAACAAGTTCCAGAGCGATCCTCTTTAATAAGAAGGGGGAAATCGAAAATATTGCTCAAAAAGAGTTTACGCAGATATTTCCCCAGTCAGGCTGGGTTGAACATGATGCGCAGGAAATATGGTCGTCACAGCTCAGCGTACTGACGGAAGTTATTGCAAAAGCCAATATAAAACTGGACGCCATCAAAGCCATCGGCATTACGAATCAGCGTGAAACCACCGTTGTTTGGAACCGGAAAACAGGCGAACCTATACATAATGCTATTGTTTGGCAAGATAGACGTACTGCTGCCTATTGTCAGTCGATGACGGAAAAAGGCTTGGCTAAAACGATACAAGAAAAAACCGGTCTCTTAATCGATTCTTATTTCTCAGCCTCCAAAATCAATTGGATACTTACACATGTTAAGGGAGCGCGTAAATTAGCCGAAAAAGGCGAGCTGGCTTTTGGTACAATAGACTCTTGGCTTGTTTATAACCTAACCGACGGCGCTAAGCATATTACAGATGTCACCAATGCTTCACGTACCCTTCTCTTCAACATCCATACGTTATCTTGGGACGAGGAGCTTCTAGGCATCTTTGATATTCCCGCATCCATGCTGCCCGCTGTGCGCGATAGCTCTGAAGTATATGGGGAAACAAGTACAACATTAGGCGCCAGACCGATTCCTATAGCCGGTATCGCCGGCGATCAACAAGCTGCTTTGTTTGGCCAGTTATGTACACAAAAGGGCATGGTAAAGAACACCTATGGCACCGGCTGTTTTTTGTTGATGAACATCGGCAAAAAGCCGGTTATCTCTACCCACAAATTGGTAACGACTGTCGCATGGAAAATTGGCAAAGAAGTCAACTATGCGCTTGAAGGAAGTATTTTTATCGGTGGCGCTGTTGTCCAATGGTTACGGGATGAATTGGGCATTATAAAAAAGGCGAGTGAGATCGAACAACTTGCCATGAGCGTAGACAACACAGACGGCGTATATTTGGTTCCAGCGTTTTCCGGCCTAGGTGCACCACACTGGAATCCAGACGCCAGAGGCACACTCCTTGGATTATCGCGCGGTTCCAATGATGCACATATTGCACGAGCCGCGTTAGAGAGTATTGCGTATCAAACCTACGATATTCTAAAAGCAATGGAATTGGATTCCGGATCAAAAATCCGCGAACTTCGGGTAGACGGCGGAGCTACCCAAAATAGCTTCCTCATGCAGTTTCAAGCAGACATTTTAAAAACTAGTGTTGTTCGACCGGCCATTACAGAAACCACAGCTATGGGTGCCGCATTTTTGGCAGGGCTAGCCGTCGGATTCTGGAAAGATATTGATCAGCTGCAAACTTTATGGCAAGAGGAAAGAACATTTGTTGCCGATACAAAAAAGAAATACCAACCATTACTTCATGAATGGAAAAGAGCTACAGATACTGTGAAATTTTGGGCAGACTATAAATAAGACAATTGATTTTAACTTCATCATTATGACTCCTTTTTTAGCAGAATTGATTGGTACAGCTTCCATGATCTTACTAGGTGGAGGCGTTGTGGCAAATGTCGTATTGAAAGGCACAAAAGGCCATAACGGCGGATGGATAGTCATTACTACCGCGTGGGCGATGGCGGTATTTGTAGGCGTAACGATTGCGGGACCTTATAGCGGCGCCCATTTGAATTGGGCGGTTACGATCGCAAATCTTGCCCTCGGAAAACTGGACTTGGCAACCTCTTTACTCTACATGACAGCACAGCTCTTAGGAGCAATGACAGGCGCTTTTACAGTCTGGATCGTATATAAAGATCATTTCGACCAGACGCAGGACGCCGGAGCAAAACAGGCGGTATTCTGCACCGCACCAGCAATTCGCAACCTGCCCATAAACCTCATCAGTGAAATTGTAGGCACGTTCGTTCTTATATTCACCATTTTGCATTTTACAGATGCATCTCTTATCAGGGCAGACGAAAGCACCCCTATCGGTTTGGGGTCTATAGGTGCTATCCCTGTTGCCTTTCTGGTATGGGTAATTGGTCTTTCATTAGGCGGTACAACGGGATATGCTATAAATCCCGCCCGTGATTTTGGTCCACGCATCATGCATGCGATCCTTCCCATTAAAAACAAAGCAGCTTTCGATGTTGCCTACGCTTGGGTGCCCATTATTGGACCAGTATTAGGTGCTCTAATAGCGAGCACTTTATATCTTGCTATTTACTGATTCGGAACAAACTGATATAAATCTAAATATTTCATCAAATGACTCCCGACAAAACGCATTTAAAAACAATGCTCGCCATGAGCGTATTAATTTTGTGCAGCGCTTGTGGTCCTTTAACTCCATTAAAAAAACAGACGCAGCAAAATGATATATTTCCTGCTTTCTCTTACGAGGGGCATCGTGGCGCAAGAGGGCTCTATCCCGAAAACTCAATTGGGGCGATGAAAACGGCGATTGACTTGCCAAAAGTGACAACATTAGAAATGGATTGCCATATTACAAAAGACAATAAGGTCGTTGTGTATCATGATCATTATTTAAATCCAAAATTCGTCCAATATACAGACGGCAAGCCCCTTACAGGTAAGGACATTAAGGGCATAATATACAATTACAACTATGTAGACTTGGCCCAATTTGATATCGGAAGTAAACGCTATGAGGATTTTCCGGAACAGAAAAAAGTCCCTACCAACATTGCATTGTTATCCGACCTTATCGATAAAGCCGAAGCCTATGCAAAAGAAAAAAGAAATACACCGATGTTTTACAACATCGAGACAAAGAGCAAAGAAGGAAAAGACGGTGAATACCACCCGAATCCGCAGGAATTTTCTGACCGTCTGCTGCAGGTTGTCATCGATAAGGGAATAGCCTCCAGAACAGTCATACAGTCCTTTGACAAACGCACTATTCAATACATCAACCGGGTCTACCCTGAACTAAAAACATCCTATTTAATCGCAGGAGGAAACGAAAAGTCGACAACGGAACTGATAGATGAATTAGGCTACAGTCCCTTCATCATTAGTCCACATTATTCGTTAGTTACAACGAGATTTGTCGAAGACGCTCATAAAGCCGGTATCAAGGTCATTCCATGGACGGTGAACGATAAAAAAGAAATAGAAAAACTCAAGGCACTTCAAGTGGATGGCATTATTAGCGATTACCCTAATTTATTTTAACGAGAACCGAAAAATACATGTTTAATATTTTCAAACCAGCGGCACACCAGCCGCGGCTATCCGCCAACAAAATAGATCCCGAATACAAAAGACTGCGCCTGCAAGTATTCATTGGCATATTTATAGGTTACGCTGCTTACTATTTTGTACGCAAGAACTTTTCATTTGCCGTCAAAGACCTTCAGGATTCATTGGGTTACAGTAAAGCCGAATTGGGTTTCGCTATGTCTGCTATTTCGATCGCGTACGGCCTGAGCAAATTTCTTATGGGTAACGTTTCTGACCGAAGCAATGCGCGATATTTTCTGGCAACGGGGTTAATTCTATCGGCCATAACCATGATATTTATGGGTTTCTCACCTATTGCAACCTCGTCTATAGGACTCATATTCGCACTTTTGTTTATCAACGGCTGGGTGCAGGGTATGGGCTGGCCAGCATGCGGCCGTGTAGTGGTTCACTGGTATTCTATCAAGGAACGAGGCACCACCATGTCCATCTGGAATCTTGCACATAACGTAGGTGGTTTTCTAGTGGGACCATTGGCTATCCTTGGTGTTGAATTGTTTGTAGAATGGCAAGCACGACTCTATTTTCCGGGCATGGCGGCAATAGTCGTTGCTTTAATATCTCTTTTTCTCATACGTGATACACCTCAATCCTGCGGCCTTCCGCCCATTGAGGAATACAATAATGACTATCCCAAAACTTATAACAAATCACAAGAAAAAGAATTTAGCGCAAAAGACATTTTTTTAAAACATATCTTTAACAACAAAATGCTATGGTTTATAGCTATCGCCAATGCTTTTGTTTACCTAGTCCGTAACGGAATCATCAATTGGGCACCGACCTATTTGCAGGAGGCAAAACATTTTACTGCATCGGAAGCCACTTGGTCAGCTTCCATTTACGAGCTTGCAGCCATACCGGGTACTATCTTGTGTGGATTAATGAGTGATAAACTGTTCAAAGGACGCCGAGCTCCTGTCACCATCATCTACATGTCAGCTACTTTACTGGCTGTATTTCTTTATTGGATAACTCCTGGGCAAACAGCCTGGCTTGTAAATGGTTCTTTATGGGCGATCGGCTTTTTAATTTATGGACCTGTTATGCTCATCGGCGTACAAGCATTGGATCTTGTTCCTAAGAAAGCTGCAGGTACTGCCGCAGGATTAACAGGATTGTTTGGCTATTTTATAGGTGACCTGTTAGCTAATGCAGCTCTTGGAGCCATCGTAGACCACAGTGGCTGGAATGCTAGCTTCGAAATCGTGTTGCTATCTTGTGTGTTGGCAATTTTGTTCACCGCTTTTACTTGGAACAGAGAGAAAGTTCTCCTACAGCCATAGTTAGAAAATATCTTCCAAAACAAACCGCTCGATAAAACGTTTTATCGAGCGGTTTGTTTAACCTATATTGTAGTCCAAAAAAAATGTTATGACAAAAAGTATTTTCCGTCTTTTGAATAAACTCAATAAAGTGGTATTACCTAAATTATCAGGAAAAGACCCCACCAAATTGACAAAATGGGAGCAAGCCCTGCTTGCTTACCGTTATTATATTCTTACGCGGTCGCTGGATTAATATGCTGTGTAAACAAACCTTTTTCTTATCTTTAACCTTATGTCATGGATATACTTGGACAACAACGCTACTACAAAGATAGATCCAAAGGTTTTAGATGCTATGCTTCCTTTCCTAAAGGAGTCTTATGGGAATGCTTCCAGCATGCAGCACCGTATTGGCCGTGAAGCCAGCCAAGCCGTAGCTTTGGCGCGCCAACAAATTGCACAGAAATTCGATGTTAAAGATAGTGAGATTCTCTTTAACTCAGGAGCAACGGAAGGTATCAACACAGTACTTCGGGGAATTGCCAATGCTTATGCCCAAAAAGGAAAACATATGATCACCTGTCAGACCGAACATAAAGCGGTGTTGTCCACCTGTGCCCAACTAGAGCGGAGCGGTATCGAAATCACATATCTACCTGTCAATCAAAATGGAGAATTAGATTTACAATTACTACTAGATAGCATACGTCCAGACACCATTTTAGTATGTATCATGGCCGCGAATAACGAATCGGGCGTCATGCACCCTATTTCGACAATTGCAAACATCTGTCAGGAAAAGGATGTTTTGTTTTTCTGCGACGCTACACAGTGGGTCGGGAAGCAAGAGTTAAACTTAAAACAGATACCTATTGACATTCTTACCTTTAGCGCACACAAGTTCCATGGCCCCAAAGGCGTAGGTGGATTATACATACGCCGTAAACGTAAACCTATACAGATACCCTCGTTGATATCCGGTGGGCAGCAGGAAAACGGTCTTCGTGGAGGAACACTGAATGTCCCTAACATTGTGGGATGCGGAAAAGCGTTGGAAATAGTAGATTTCCACCCCCAGATCCAGCAGTACCGCGACTATTTAGAGGAACAGATTAAGCTTAAAATTCCGCAGATTATTATCCATAGCGAACAAGCTAAAAGGTTGGATAACACAACATTCGTTGCCTTCCGGCATATTAAAGCGACGGAAATTATGACGGCTCTTCCTCACGTGGCGTTAGCCTCGGGATCAGCATGTACTTCCGGTCTCTTGGATCCGTCACATGTATTAAAAGCAATGGGCGTCAGTAATGATGAAGCTTTCGCTAGTATGCGCTTTAGTTTAAGTAAATTCACGACGAAAGCAGAAGTCGAACAAACTGTAAACGATTTAGCTGAAACCGTCCAGCGTCTACGTTCCGCCTCCCCTATTTGGCAGCTATATACAGCGGGCCTCATCAATTGACGCGTTCGCCATATTGGTAAATTTGACATTCTCTCGACCGCCGATAGTTGGAAGTAAAAAAAAGAATAGCGATTTTTGTTAATTAAGAAGAAAAGCGATGAACGAACTGGTAACAATCACAGATAAAGCAAAGGAGCGTATCGACAAGATTATGCAAGAAGAGAACTATGACAATAGTTACTTTGTACGAGTTGCAGTGGAAAGTGGCGGGTGCTCCGGTCTTTCCTACAAACTATCGTTTGACAACGAAGAAAAAAAAGGCGACCAGTTTTGTGAAGATAAGGGTATTAAAATTTGTTTAGACATAAAATCCTACTTGTATCTAGCGGGAACGGAACTAGATTACTCGGACGGACTTACGGGCAAAGGCTTTGAATTTCATAACCCGAATGCTTCGCGTACTTGTGCGTGCGGCGAGAGTTTTTCCGTATAATCCTATTCTACAGGATATTATTATAAGGGAGTTGTATAAACAGCTCCCTTTTTTGGTAATATTTTCAAAATATCATACATTTTATTAATTAAACATTTATTTTTGCTGATAAATTTTAAAAAAATATCAATAACTCGCTTATGATATTTTGAGCGCTAGCATTTTTATGGGACGTAACTTATTAAAAACGGAACAAGCGATTACGTTTGTTAAGAACATTTTTTCGGAGAAACTAATTCAGGCATTAAATCTCATTCCTGTTTCCTCCCCTTTAGTCGTATTGGACGGAACAGGTATCAATGATGATCTTAATGGCATTGAACGTCCGGTAGGGTTTCCTATCAAATCTTTGAACGAACAGCGTGCCGTAGTCGTACATTCCTTGGCTAAATGGAAAAGGGTGCGACTAGAAGAATTGGAAATAAAGCCCGGAGAAGGTATATTGACCGATATGCGGGCTTTACGCCCCGACGAGGATTATAGCCCTATCCATTCCATCTATGTAGACCAATGGGATTGGGAAAAACACATCAACAGCCAAAATCGCACGTTGGTTTATCTAAAGGACACCGTAATAAAAATCTATCAAGCGCTATATGAAACAGAACATGAAGTGGCTGAACGTTACCCTGAAAAACAAGCCGTTCTTCCAAGTGACATTCATTTCATCGCCTCCGAGGAACTCTTAGCGAAATATCCTAATCTAACTCCTAAGGAACGAGAAAACGCGATCGCTAAAGAACATGGCGCCGTCTTTATACATGGTATCGGATGTGAGCTCAGTAACGGCTTTCCACATGACGGCCGTGCAGCCGACTACGACGACTGGAGCACCGATAACGAAAACGGGTATAAAGGCCTAAATGGTGATATATTGGTTTGGAATCCTATTTTACATACTGCTTTCGAGCTTTCTTCCATGGGGATTCGGGTCGATAAAAAGGCTTTATTGCACCAGCTGGAACTTAGAGGCAGCTTGGAAAGGACTAAGCTTCCTTTTCACGACATGCTATTAAATGACCAGCTTCCTCCATCTATCGGAGGTGGTATCGGCCAATCACGTGTTTGTATGTTCATGCTAAAAAAAGCTCATATTGGCGAAGTACAAGTAAGTATATGGGATGGAGGACAACGGGAGCTACTCGCGTCGCAGAATATTAATTTATTATGACCATACCTATCTATTACTGATTCCTAAGCGGGTTGCTAAATTGACAGCATAAAACAGGTATCTTACGGCCTATAGCTAATAATTATTATATTTGCGCTATTATTTGATAGAATAGAAAAACGATATGATTATACAACCACGTGTAAGAGGATTTATCTGCTTAACGTCGCATCCGGAAGGGACTGCGGAACATGTTAAGCAACAGATAGACCATATAAAATTCAAGGGTAAAATCGAAAACGGTCCTAAAAAGGTTTTGGTAATCGGTGCATCCACCGGTTTCGGGCTAGCCTCCCGCATTACTGCTGCCTTCGGTTCGGACGCTGCAACGATCGGCGTGTTCTTCGAAAAACCTGCGGCCCCGGGTAAGCCAGGCACGGCCGGTTGGTATAATACTGCAGCCTTTGAAAACGAAGCACATGCTCTGGGACTTTATGCAAAAAGCATCAATGGAGATGCTTTTTCTGATGACATAAAAAAACAAACTATTGATCTTATTAAAAAAGATCTTGGACAAGTTGACTTGGTCGTCTATTCATTAGCTTCACCGCGCCGTACACATCCAAAAACCGGTGTGGCGCACATGTCGGTGCTTAAGCCCATTGGACAAGCTTTTACCGATAAAACGGTGGATTTCCACTCTGGCGTTGTTTCGGACATTTCCATTCAACCGGTCGAAAGCGAAGAAGACGTCCAGAATACCATCGCCGTCATGGGCGGCGAGGATTGGAAGTTCTGGATAGAACAACTAAAGGACGCTGGCGTATTGGCGGACGGGGTAAAGACGGTTGCTTATTCTTATATCGGACCAGCGCTGACCTACCCAATTTATAGAAATGGAACAATCGGAAGAGCGAAAGATGACCTGGAAGGTACGGTACCGCTTCTTAACGACCTGTTAAAAGATATAGACGGTATTAGCTATGTTTCTGTGAACAAGGCGTTGGTAACGCAATCAAGCTCTGCTATCCCCGTTGTCCCTCTCTACATATCCCTAGTCTATAAAGTCATGAAAGAGAAAGGTATACATGAAGGCACTATCGAACAAATGCAACGGCTATTTGCTGACCGTCTCTATATCAAAGGAGAAGTTCCTCTAGATGACAAAGGACGGATCCGGGTTGATGATTGGGAAATGCGAGAAGACGTACAAACGGAAGTGGCAAAACTATGGGAGCAGATTACCACAGAAAACTTGGAGCAAATTTCAGATATAACTGGCTACCGGAATGACTTCTTTAAATTGTTCGGTTTCAATTTCGATACGGTAGATTACGATAAAGACACCAATGAAGTTATCAAAATACCTAGCATAAACGAATAGATAAGTTCTATTAACGAGATGAAAAAGGCAGTAGATCATAATTTCTATTGCCTTTTTTATTTTCTATCATTTTGAGCGGTATCTCAAGCAAGATTTAACCACTCCACGTCCATTTGTTTCGCTACAATACGAATAAATAAGTTGAGAATTAATTTAGTGAAAATCGGTCAAAAACCACAATAAAAACCTGACTAACAAGCAAAAAAAAATCATACAGCTTCTTGATATTTCCAATTTAAATAGTCACTTTTATAAACTAATTATTTTATAAATTAAAATAGAAATATACTATGGCAAGAAAAAAAACTAAAACCACGGAAGAATCAGACCATATACCTGTAAAAAAAGTCCGCAAAGTGGTTGCCGGCCCCATCCGAGACAAAGAGCGAACCAAACGTAGGTTAATAGCAACTGTAGGTAAGGTATTGCAAAAATATACATACGCAGGACTTACTATTACCAATATTGCGAAAGAATCCGGCCTAAACCCTAAACTTATATACCTTTATTTTGGGAATCTAGATGGTTTGATAGAAGAATATATCCTAGAAAAAGATTTTTGGGCCGGAAAGCTCAAAACACAAATCACGGAGTTTGCAGAAAACCCAACACCGGTTGACGCACAAGACACTAGCGATCTATTCCAACTACAGTTCGATTCATTCTTAAAGGATAAATCTATGCAGCGTATTATCCATTGGGAGATGGGGGTAAAAAACAAGTTATTACGGAAAATAGCTGATGACCGAGAAGAGGTTGGTAAAAGTGCTCTTGATCTTATTTCCGCTCGGTTTGTAAATACAGACGTAGACATACAAGCTACCCTCGCCATTATTCTTGGCGGAATCTATTACCTAACATTGCATGCCAAAAACAATGGAAGTACGGTCAGTGGTATCGATATTAATGACGACGAAGGTCGGGAACGCATCGAAAGGACTATTGAAAGATTAATCTTCCGGGATTTTGAAGATGCTAAAAAGACAAAAACAGCAAAAGGGAAAAAATAACAACATAATCAAACAGTACCGTAATGTATAGGGGCAATATTTTACCCCTATTTTTTATATTTTTGCAGCATGTCTGTACTAAACAAAAAATTTGACACAGCGCGTGATACGGCGCCGTTTTCACAAATAAAAGACGAAGATTATATCCCCGCGTTTGACATCGCTATCGAAAAAACAGAAACAGAAATCGCAGCAATTCTTAATAATCCAGAACCGCCTACTTTTGTAAACACAATAGCTGCAATAGCCTATTCTGGCATGGAGCTGGACCGTATATCAAATATATTTTTCAACCTCCACTCCGCAGAAACCACCGAAAAGCTTGATAAGATAGCTCAAGAGGTAGCGCCAAAGCTATCCAAGCTGAACAACGACATCATGCTAAATCCAGAACTGTTCGAACGAATAAAAGTAATATACGACCAACAAGACAAGTTTTCGTTAAATACCGAGCAGCAAACTTTACTACAGAAATCCTACCGCGATTTCGTTAGGAACGGCGCATTGTTGGATGATGATAAAAAGAAAACCTTACGTCAAATAGATGCTGAGCTTGCTATATTAACGCTAAAGTTTGGAGAGAATATACTAGCAGAAACAAACGCATATCAATTGTACATCACTGATAAAAAGGATTTATCAGGTTTGCCAGAAGGCACTATAGAAGCCGCACGAGGGCTCGCTGAAGCACAAAATAAAATTGGTTGGATATTCACCTTAGACTATCCAAGTTACATCCCATTTGTAACGTATGCCGATAATCAGGCGCTTCGTCGCGAAATTACTATTGCCGCTGGCCGTAAAGCGTTTCAACATAACGAATATAACAACGAGGAGAATATCCTCAAAATTGCACAACTACGTTTCCAGCGCGCACAACTATTAGGTTATGATACACACGCCCATTTTGTTTTGGAAGAACGTATGGCACAGCAGCCATCAAAGGTGTTGACCTTCCTAAATGATTTATTGTATAAAGCAAAGCCCGCCGCAGAAAGAGAATTTCAAGAACTAAGTGCTTTTGCAAAGGAGATGCACGGGTTAACACGACTTGAAAAATGGGATACAGCGTATTATGGCGAAAAGTTAAAACAAAAAAAATATAATTTAGACGACGAACTACTGAAACCTTACTTTCAACTTGAAAATGTATTGCACGGTGTTTTCATTATTGCTCAGCGGCTTTATGATCTAAACTTCCACGAAGTTAATTATATCGACAAGTACCACGAAGAGGTACGCACTTTTGAAGTCACGACGAACGACAATAGTTTCATAGCGATATTTTATGCCGATTTCTTTCCTAGAAAAGGTAAACGTAATGGGGCTTGGATGACATCATTTAAACCGCAATACCGTAAAGGTAACCAGAACGAACGACCCCATATATCCATCGTATGCAATTTTACACGTCCAACCACTACGAAACCGTCTTTATTGACATTCAACGAAGTGACTACCCTGTTCCACGAATTCGGTCATGCGCTACATGGTATGTTAGCCGATACGACCTACCCTAACCTATCTGGCACGTCTGTATATTGGGATTTTGTAGAACTGCCCAGTCAAATCATGGAAAACTGGTGTTACGAAAAAGAGGCTCTCGAAATTTTTGCGAAACATTATCAAACCGGAGAAGCGATTCCAATGGAACTCATTGATAGAATCAGAGCGTCGGCTTCATTTATGGAAGGAATGGCAACCTTGCGTCAATTGGGTTTCGGATTATTGGATATGGGGTGGCACGCCCAAGATCCAGCAAATATTGACAACGTCAAATCATTTGAAAATAGTTGCTTCGCTTCTACACAATTGTTGCCTGATGTTGGAGAAAATGCGATAAGTCCATCGTTTTCACATATTTTTAGTGGTGGATACGCTTCGGGCTACTATAGCTATAAATGGGCAGAAGTGTTAGATGCTGACGCGTTCGCCTATTTTCAAGAAAAGGGAATTTTTGACAAAGCGGTTGCTGATAAATTCAAAACAAACATTCTCTCCCAAGGGGGTATCGAACACCCCATGACACTTTATAAACGGTTCCGTGGAAGAGAACCGAGTGTAGACGCATTGTTGAAACGGGCAGGATTAATCGAACAACAGCTACAAAAATAATTCAAAATTGATTTTTTTTTTATTCTAGAGAATAGTATTTACATTTAATTTGTAATAGTCAATTTATCTTAAATATTTTCATATGAGCAAATTAGAAGAAAAAATTGCCGGTTATGTTGCCGAAGCAAAAAAGTTGAACCTTTCTTTAGATGAAAAGTTAATCGCCGCTGTAGCGAAGGGGTTGGGGCCGTCCATTTACAATGCCGATGCAGAAACCATTGCATCGTCAGATAAAGCTGAGCTCGACCGTGTCAAGAGCAACTTTTTGGTTAAAAAACTAGGATTGACGGATGGTCCAGGGTTAGATGCCGCTATTGAGGAAGTTATAGACCAAATCGGAAAATCCAACAGGAATAAGTATCGCGCTATTGTGTATGCATTGCTCGTTAAGAAATTAAAAAAAGAAAGCGTATATGCGTAAGCATATCCTATATAAAATTCAAAAGCTCGATTCTATTAAATAGAGTCGAGCTTTTTCTTAAGCGAAAACAGGTTACACGCTACGGACCTGTACTATTTTCAATGTCCGCAATGGGACTCCGTCTCGGCCACCGCAAAGACACCAAATAAACGGTTAATACTGCCAACGGAAAAGAAATCAATGCAGGATTTTCCAGTTGATGTAATGCACTTTCTGACTCTAGGCCATATTTATCCCACATCGTGGGCGATGTGAGAATAATCGTTAGCGAAGATACAATCCCCACTATAATCGATGCTGCGATCCCTGTTTCCGAAGTTTTTTTCCAAAAAAGCAAAAACAGAATAGCCGGTAAGTTAGCTGATGCAGCGATGGCAAACGCCCACCCAACCAAAAAAGATACATTTATCCCTTTAAACGCCATGCCGAGTAGGATCGCAAAGATCCCAACAGTAAAAGCGGCAATCTTTCCAAGTTTAACTTTTCTATCGTCGCTCAAATTTTTCTTTAGATACACATCAATAAAATCATGCGCTATCGCTCCTGAGGACGCTACAATCAATCCCGCAACCGTGCCTAGCACGGTTGCAAATGCTACCGCTGATATAATCGAGAACAATACTGCGCCGAATGCGCGTGCTAATAATGGTGCTGCCATATTGCTAGATTCCAGATCTAAAACGCCATTCACAGCCGACCCCAGTCCCATAAACAGGGTAAGGATATAAAAGCCTCCAATGGCAGCTATCGCCAGAATAGTCGATTTCCGAGCGTCACGTGGTGTTTTAACGGTATAATAACGAATCAAGATATGTGGTAGGGCAGCCGTTCCTAAGAACAACGCTAACATTAAGGATATGAAATCCAATTTACTCCATAAGTTTGCATCGCGACCAATTTTATATTTAAGACCGGGAAGCATAAAAGAAGCGCCTAGTGTAGGCTCCTGGTAGTACAGCGACACTTGATCTGCTCCATCTGGAAATTTTACTTGTAGAAACCGCACAATCTCACTCTTTTGCAATGTAGATAAGAACTCAAATGGACTAAGGGGCCCGGTTTGTTCCACTTCTTGCCCATTGACCACAATCCTGCTCATGTGCCCTACCTGATAAAAACGACGGTTTTCCTTAGGCTCTCCGTTATATAATGTTTGTCCATCGGCCTGCTGCGTTACGGTCAGCGCCTCTTTCAATAAAGAGCGATTATGACCTCGCTCCCAGTCAAACCACCGTTCAATACCATTTTGTGAAAGCTTGACAAATGTTTTATCTCCAATGACTTGCTGCGCAATGACATCCCAATCTGATACGGCCACCACTTTATCATTCTCCACTTGTGGTGTAAGCTCCATAAAGGTATAGTGGCTGCTACTACCTTTGAAGTCCGGTGTTAATGTGAGCCCATTTTTCAATATGAAAAACGTAAGTACCAACGAAAGTGCAATGAGCAAGCCTCCCTTTAAAAACTGCACATAGGTCGTGGAAGCCATTCCCGCACTAGCGACAATGACAATTACAATAGCACCCACTAACAGCACACCTGCCCAATGTGGCATACCGAGCAGGGGCATCACCAAATCACCAGCACCGACCATTTGCGGAATCAGATAAAATACCGATACAATCAACGTACTTACAGATGCGGACAACGTTATCGCACGTGAGTTAAATTTGGCGTTAAGGGCGTCGGTAAATGTGTATTTTCCTAACCGTTTGAATGGCTCTGCTATTAGAAATAAAGCTACAATCCACCCCCCCAGAAAGCCAATTGCGTATAAAAAACCATCAAAGCCCGATACGGCAATCATCCCACAAATTCCAAGAAAAGAGGCTGCCGATAAATAATCACCTGCAAATGCAATTCCATTGACACCCCAATGAATCTGCCCTCCCGCGGCATAATAAGAAGAAGATGAACGTGTCTTCCTTCCAAAATAAAAGGAAAGCCCAACCACTAATCCAACGAAAATAAAGAAGAATACAAGCGCGGTGTATGAGATCTCATAAATCATGTAGTCCCCCCCTCTTTCATTTGATTTGTTTGTTCGCTATTAGCTTCGTCTTCGAATTTAGTACAATAATAATTATATAACACACCTAGAACAACAGCAAATACAATGAGACCAATCCCATAGGCTAAGGCTAAGTTAAGCCCCCCGAGTATTTGAATTGCCAATAATTCATACTGAAATACACCTATCAGTACAAAACCTGTATAGAAAACAAGGTAGATGAAAAACAGGCGTATGCCTAGGCTAGATTTTCGCTTGGTCAGAGTTTCTTTTTCTGTGGACGTGTTATTAACGTGCATAAATAATTTTTTGGAACGGTTTATGAATTGAAACATAGGAGGCATAGATAAGCATGCTGCCGATGTACGTAAACAAATGTAACCAAAAACGGGAAAAGTTTACATTTTTTTTAATTTTTTAAAGATCTAGGCATACACTCTTTAAATCTTGGTTTTTTCCGAGGGGTAGTATGCGTTCACAAAATCGTCCAAGTATTCGGCGCCGATCGATAGCGGAGCATCATAATCCAATAGATAAAATTGTCTCATTGCGCGCGAAAATTTAATCACCCGGTGGACGTTGACGACATAACTTCGGTGTGCTTGGATAAAAATGTTGCGCGGCAATATACATAACAATTCTCTCAACGTGGTACGGGCTTTTATCTTACGTTTGTCCGACAGGTGGAAACAGACATAATTCTTATCGCTTTTCACCAAACTAACTTCTGCGAAGACGATTTTTGAATCAAACCCTTCTCTTACGTCCTTTACAAACATAAAGTCTCTCCCGGCATCCTGAGTATCCATCGATTTGGAGATAACGCGGTTTATTGCATCTGCTAGGCGCGCATAATCAACGGGTTTGGGAATACAATCGTCTACTTGTATATCAAATGCATCCATGGCGCGTTCAGCATATGCGGTTATTAAAATTACCGCAGGGCGAGGCTGAATGGACTTGACTAGGGAAATGCCGTCGAATCCTTCCATAACAATATCCGATACCAAGAGATCAACAGGATTATTTCGAATGTATTGGAGAGCTCGGATACTATCCGTCTCCGTTCCAACTACCATCAAACGGTTATCTGTCTGAAAATAGGCATACAGCACCTTTAGCATGGCGGGATCATCATCCAAAAGAAACACACGTAACCTTGCGCTAGGCCGACCCATGCACACTTTGTTTAATTGTCAATTCTACGAAGAAATATCCTAGACGCTTACCATAGCGCAAGTTATATCGCTGTTGTGCTAAAAGATCTAATCGCTCTTGAACATTTGATAGCCCTATCCCACTGCTACGTCGAAACCGTCGTTTGCCTTCGAATTTATTGATGGCAACAAATGTAAACATGTTGTCTTTACAATCTAGTAATATTTTAATGGAGCGTCCTCCCCCCTTGACGGAAGCATATTTCAAGACGTTGTCCATAAAACTCAACAATAAAACAGGCGGTACCTTATGTCCCTCCAGTGTACCCTTCTTCACATACTCTACCACATCATTACTGCCATGTTGAAGACGTATAACATCGATCAGACTTTCTACTTGATTGATCTCTTCTCGCAAGCTGATCATTGTAAGGCGGGCTTGTGTGTTTTCATAACTATAGCGCTGGACACTCCCTAATCTGCCCAATGATCGGGCAAATTCCCAATTTCCTTTCAGTGCGAGTTGATTTGCTATAGCCGAAAGGACGTTATATTGAAAATGACCATCTAATACAAAACGTAAGTGTTGCTCTTTTAATTCGCTGTTTTCGCTTTGCTGCTCCTTGAGAATAGCGATGGATCGAATGCCCCATATAATTAGTCTAAACAGAAAAACATGTGACAGTAGCTTACAGTATTCCGCAATCCATGTAGAGAAAAGGTCACTCCACGTTAGCCTGTATTCGCTGTTGTAAAATACGACTCCATATATCGGAAACAACTTGTAAATCATCAAATAAGCTATGCTCACCAATGCTGGATAAAGTAGAAACAACATCAAAAAGCAGTATTTCCAAGCACGTCCAGCCGCACTATACCCAATAATAAACCAAACGGTATAGAAAAGGGGGATATAGAGCAAAAGGAAACTTCCGACTGCCAGATATATATTTCCTTCAAACTGGCTTTGATTACGTGAAACGGTTAGCCAATAGTAAACCACCCACCCCAATAGATGGATGAGGATATGAACAGGAACTTTAAGTTCAGTAACTTTCTTCATCGCGGTTAAATAAGGCAGTGTTTAACATAACCTGAGGTGTTAAAACAAGCTTTCTCCCGCTAAAATTACTAAAAAAAATCAATTCTTCATCTGTCTCGTTAAATGTTTCCACTTACGCATACACAAGAAAGACAGTTTTCCAATTTCCTGACAAGTGTATCGAGGACTAATCATCATATAATATCGAGTTCCAACCCGACAGGGCCAGTATGACTGGTACCGCCTCCTTTTGTTACTTTGTTCCTGCGTTCGTGGCATCGTATGAACATATAACCATCCTTCCCACACTTCTGGATTCCGGGATATAACCTCCTGTAAATGTGCATATAGCGACCGAAAAACGCGCGATATATAGTGCTCCAACGCTTCTTGGGTATTTGGATAAATTGTAGGATAACTTCTATAAAATGTATCGCCTTGATCGTCTAAAGAAGAAAGAATAGGATAAATGGGGATGTTCCGTTTATATGATAACACAGCTAAACCCTTACGTACAAGAAGATTACAATCAAAAAACGGCACTTTTTCGTTATCTGTCCCATCTTCTGCGGTAACTGATCCGTGATTTCCGTCCATATATACCAACACATGATAGCCATTTTTCAACGCGCCCAATAGCTTGATAAGACAATTGCTCGCGTCCGCATCAATCAATCTTAATGCACCGGCATTTTCCATTTTCGCGTGCTGCGCATACAAAAACTCACCTTGGTCGGCTATAATATCGCTAGACATAACGACAGCCACCTGTAGTCCCTGCATACACATAACGCGGTTAAGCAGCCGATATGAGCCGGTATGGAAGGTAGCTACAATACCAGGCCGATCCTTAATCTGCCCGATATATGATGTCAACTTAGCCAAAACTTCTTGTTTGATCGGCAATGCTTCCGACAATTGATCGTCCGAAGCACGATACCTAGACGCCACTAGGCGTCGATAAATATCCGAATAACTGCTTGTATCTATGTGAGGACAGAACCTATACAGGTTAGCTGCAAATAACGCATATAACCAAGAGGTTGCTACATCATTCTTGCTTGCTTTGCTTCTTTCCAAAAAATCCATTATCATGCAGGTTTCTATTGAAATATTTGAAATTCAGAGTAAAAGAAAACCTGACCGTCAGTATGCCAAGCCAGGCTTTCCACAGCTAATTTAGATTGTCCTGAAAAAACATTTGGGCTCCTTCTTTGACGAAGCTTCAGCATCCCAAAATGCGACCATTGTTGGCAAAGCCACCTGTGCGCGACGCCCTGTAATTACTTGTGCCTTAGCCTTACGTAACCATACTTTTAAAATCTTCATGTTTTTCAATTTAAGTGTTCATTATTATACCTTCATGGCCTGGTCAGTTCCCATGCCCATATCTCCGTCCGGATCGGAGTTCCATGAAATCCACCAAAAAATTAAGTAAATCTTTTGAAGATAAAAATATGTAGGGACAATGTATATGATCTTAGTGACTAACATATAAAAGTACACTATAAAATAGTATATACCCAAAAAAGAAGGTTTAGTCATCGATTCAACGATAATTTGCCCCATAAACAAAATTACCACCCAACTGATTCTGTATACATCAAGTATCTACAGGAGAAAACTTATCCAATTACCCACCCGTAAAAACAACCATATACCCCGGTAAATATGCGTTCTTCAGTTTTATTTGGAGGTAAAAATTTAAATATACAATTTGGCATCACCGTGAAAGAAGAAAGTCATTGTGTATGTTTCTGATGTCTAGAAGACGATATGATAATGAAGAGGACGGAAAGACATCTTTATGGAAACATCGGAGGGAGAAAAATAGTCAGGTCGCGGAAACCGGGCGTGCCGCGTACCTGACTACTTCCTTTTATTCTTTCGAACCGTACCCTTTACGAAGCCGATCAGCATTACCCCTGTAGCTTGATCTCCCCCAGATTTGGGACGTCTTTTAAATCAAATGGCGTTGCTTGGTAAACGTAGTAATTCAGCCAATTGTTGAATAATAAGTTCGCATGGCTTGTCCAGCGCACCAACGGGGGGTTATCGGGATTATTATCCACATAATAATCAGTTGGCATAACAATGTTTAGTCCTTTTTCCAAGTCTCTCCTATATTCATCATCCAAGGTGAGCGGTGCATATTCAGAATGACCGGTGAAATAGAACTCGCGCCCTCCTCTAGAAGAAAGAATAGCAAGCCCTGCGTCACTTGATTCGGACAAAATAGAGATCTCATTCCTATTTGTTACCGATGTTTTTAATATAGTAGTGTGACGACTGTGGGGAATAAAAAATTCATCATCAAACCCCCTGAATAGCGGATGCCGTTTCTCGGTAGCCGTATGCTTGAATACGCCGAACAATTTTTCTTCTAAAGGCGATTTCTCTACACCGTAGAAATGATAGAGCGCCGCTTGAGAAGCCCAACAGATATATAATGTGGAAGTAACATGGGTTCTCGCCCAATCAAATATGCTCTTAATCTCCTCCCAATAAGATACTGCCTCAAAATCCATCATCTCCACCGGTGCTCCGGTGATGATCATACCATCATAGAAATCATCGCGCACTTCACTAAATCCCTTGTAAAACATTTCCAAATGCTCCTCAGGTGTATTTTTTGAAGTATGGGTGTCCAGCCGTACAAATTCTATTTCGACTTGTAAAGGATTGTTGGACAACAGCCTTATGAAATCAGTCTCCGTCGTTATCTTAAGGGGCATTAGATTAAGAATAAGCACACGCAACGGGCGAATGTCCTGTGCCGCAGCTTGTAAATCGCTCATCACAAATATATTCTCTTTCTCCAAAAGTTGAATAGCTGGAAGATTATCTGGTATCTTGACTGGCATACTATTTCCCTCGCTTAAGTTGATCTAAAAACTGACTGCAAAAATATAAAGAATTAACCGGAAGAAAAAACATCCTGTAGTAAACACCTTCCAAACTCATTAAAGATGATACGTCCACATACGCACACCTTTTGTTCATATCCGAACAACCTGCAAAACAAAGAAAATCACAAATAGCTCATAATGAAACATTTCATTTTTTGGCAATGCGATTGGATAGTATCGGACAGAAGATATGGACAATAAAACCATAATGATAATCAGCAAAAAATTTCACCGAGCATTAGGCTGGCTTTACCGAGAAATATCAAATACTGGTCTAATTGAAGTTTCGTTCTATACAGCATGCAGCTAACTTTGAATCATCAATAGATCAGAAAAAGGAAGATAAATATTATACACATTAAAAACTTAATACAATGAAAACGACATTCGCAACCATCGCAACAGCATTTATTGTGCTGACATCATTCAATTCTTTTGCAGCCAAAAAAGTCAACCCTCTGCGAGATCTTAATTCGATCAACATCGTCCTTACTTATCTCGAGGCGGCAACCGCTGGCAGCATTGAATTCAACAAGTTCCTGTTTTCGGACGACTTCGAATACCGAAACACCGCTAACAATGTATGCTACAACAAAAAGACGTACACTAGTTTTTTAAAGAAGAACAAAGGTTTGAGATTCAATTGTGAAACGACCTACGAGATGCTTGATGAGTGTGGTAAAGCATGTGTCGCTAAAGCCATCATGAAATTCGATAATTTCACACGTATAGATTACATTACACTGAACCACAGCCAAGACGGGTGGAAAGTAAGTAAAGTGGTAACGACTTACCCATAGGAACCGGGTATTTGTTTCAATGTTTAGTTTAGTGAAAAGCCTACGGTATGTAGGCTTTTTTATTAATTTTAAAACGGAGCGTCGTCCGGCATATCGTTCATTCGTGAAGGCATGGTAATGCCTCCGCCACCAAAACCATCTGCTCCACCAAAAGCATCAGAAGGCCCCATTGCAGAAAAGTTATCTCCTCCTGCAAAGGAATCCGCACCTCCGAAATCCTCTTCTAAATCCACGAATTTAACGTATTTCCCGATGAAACGCAACGGTACAATACCTGTCTCACCATTCCGATGCTTCGCTATAATAACCTCGCCCACCCCTGCGGTAGGACGTCCCTCTTCGTCTTCCGTGAGCCCATAATACTCTGGTCGATAAAGGAATAGCACCATATCCGCGTCCTGCTCGATAGATCCCGACTCCCGCAAATCTGACAACATGGGGCGTTTACTATTTCCTGGACGTGATTCCACCGCGCGGCTTAACTGAGAAAGGGCTAATACTGGGATGTTCAGCTCTTTCGCAACAGACTTCAGCGCACGGGATATGCTACCGATCTCCTGTTCGCGATTACCTCCGCCTTTTCCTTCACTTTTTCCATGCATTAACTGTAGATAATCCACAATTACCATTTGAATATCATGTTGAGCTTTCAAACGTCGACATTTCGCCCGGAATTCGAAAACATTTAGCGCCGGCGTGTCATCAATGATAAGAGGTGCTTCTGTTAATCTCCCTATCCGGGAATGCAATTGTTGCCACTCATGGTCGGCAAGGTTTCCTTTTTTTAGCTTTTCCTGTTCGATTTCTGTTTCGCCAGCTATCAGACGATTAACTAACTGCACTGACGACATCTCCAGTGAGAACACCGCCACCGGACGTTGGTGGTCTACCGCCGCATTTCGTGCGACCGATAATACAAACGCTGTTTTCCCCATGGCAGGACGTGCAGCAATAATGACCAAGTCGGAGGGCTGCCAACCAGATGTCATGCGGTCTAACGCCGTTAATCCAGAAGGAATACCGGTCAATCCGTCCGTACGGTCACGAAGCGCTTCTAAATTGGTGATTGCTTCCCGCATTATGTCGTCCATTTTTCGCGAATCACGACGCAAATTATTTTGAGCGATATCAAATAGTGATTTCTCGGCATGGTCCAGCAAATCAAATATATCCGTCGTTTCGTCGTAAGAGTTATTGATAATTTCCGTGGATACTTTGATAAGCTCGCGCTGAATGTATTTTTGGGAAATTATACGGGCGTGGTACTCTATATTCGCGGCGGAAACAACCCTATCCGTCAATTGTGTTATATAATATGCCCCTCCCACCATTTCCAATGCGCCCATTTTTCTGAGCTCGGCAGTGACCGTTAATAAGTCAATAGGTGAAGTATGCTGAAACAAATTAAATATGGCTTCGTATATTTTCTGATGAGCCTCTTTATAGAATGAGTCCGGTTTAAGGATATCGATGACTTCGCTAAGCGCATTTTTCTCCAACATCAGGGCTCCCAAAACAGCTTCTTCCAAATCCAAGGCTTGCGGAGGCAATTTACCCAATCCACTGACTAAGTTATTAAGACTAGTCCGTTTCTTAGCAAAAGAAGTTTTGCCCCCTGCATTGTTCGAAAATTCATTCTCTATCGCCATTCCAAAAAATTTCTTCTGTTTATTGTTAGTGCTGATCGTAACGAAGTAACAAAAATATAAAAAATAAACAGGAACAATCTAACTATTTGTACACACTATCTAAGTAGCGCAAAAAAGGCCAGTTATAACTCCCTTGCGGATACGGCTTTCAATACAAATGTTTTCCACACCACGTTGTTAACAACGTGTGGAAACTAAAAAAAGTCTCTTTTAAGCCAATAAGTTATATAAATGTTAACAAATCCAGAGGGTGTTAAAAACTGTAATTGGGTATTACTTAAAGAAAAAATAGGCTTACCTGCATCCTTTAGATTAAGTACCAAACAGTTAATGAGGTTTAATGCATATCCTCCACTCTTCATTCGTCTTATATTTGAACTTTCTTTCGACCACATTCGAACCTTGTTCGCCCGTTAACGTGAATCTACCGGGAGTTTACCGAGGAATACACGGTAAATCCTCGGTAATACTTCGTTCATTGAGCGAAGCTGATCCGAAGAAAAGGCGAAACAAGTGTAGCGAGGATACGAAAATGGCGTTAAACCTGTCAGATTGAAAACGGCTCTAGCACGTTAAAATTCAATATCGTATCTTTGCTTTATGGCAAATGATATCCGAACAATAAAACCTTACAAAGCACAGGAAGGTGGAAAGAAAGAACAAGTAGCAAACATGTTCAACAACATATCTAAAACGTATGATATGTTGAATCGGATGATGACGATGGGGATCGACAGGATATGGCGCAGAAAAGCAATTCGGTCGTTACGCGGCATCCATCCACAGCTTATCCTCGACGTAGCTACGGGTACTGGCGACTTTGCCTTGGATTCTATTCGAATATTGAATCCTAAAAAAATTATAGGCGTGGATATTTCCGCGGGCATGCTAGATGTGGCCCGTGAAAAAATTGAAAAAAAAGGTCTACAAAAACAATTTGAGGTTCAGCTTGGCGATTCAGAGAAACTGCAATTCGCTGACAACACATTTGACGCCGTCACAGTTGCCTTCGGTGTTCGCAATTTTGAAAACCTTGAACAGGGACTCGCAGACATTCGTCGCGTATTGCGGCCGGGTGGTAAAGCTGTTATTTTGGAGTTATCCAACCCAACAATCTTTCCCATAAAACAGCTATATCATTTCCATTTTCATAAGTTGACCCCGGCATTGGGCAAATTGATATCAAAAGATTCACGCGCCTATTCATATCTTCCCGAGTCTGTCGCTAATTTTCCGGACGGTGAGCGATTTGCCGCCATTACCCAGAAGATCGGCTTTAAAGAAACAACAGTAAGGCCACAGACGTTCGGTTTCTGTACTATTTACGAATGCACAAAATGATAATTTTCAACGACAATGAGAACGGTACTTATAACGGGAGCAAGTTCGGGAATCGGTGAAGCTTGTGCGGAGGTTCTAGCGAGTGAACTAAAATACAGGCTATTGCTTTGCGCACGCCGCTTGGAACGATTGAAAGAACTTAAAAAGAAAATTCAATCTGCCCACCCCTCTTGCGAGATGTTTTGCTTTGAACTTGATGTACGCGAAAACAATGAAATAGAGAAAACATGGAAGAATCTTCCTGCCGAATGGCGGAACATCGATGTATTGATCAACAACGCGGGGCTTAGCCAAGGATTAGAACCTATACAAGACGGAAACATCGGTGACTGGGACCGGATGATAGACACTAACGTCAAGGGACTACTCTATGTTACCAAACACACTATCCCATTAATGAAAGGAAGCGAAGCCCCACATATCATTAACCTTGGCTCTATTGCAGGCAAAGAAGTTTACCCGAACGGAAACGTTTACTGCGCAACCAAGCATGCAGTAGATGCGCTGACAAAAGCTATGCGTATCGATTTGTTGGAAAGAGGGATTAAGGTCACTTCTATTGACCCAGGTATGGTTGAAACTGAGTTTTCCGAAATCCGTTTCAAAGGTGATAGAAAACGTGCAAAAAATGTATACCGGGGACTAAAACCACTATCGGGGAAAGACATAGCCGATATTATTGCTTTTGTACTTTCAAGACCAGCGCATGTTAATATCAATGATCTTTTGGTGATGCCTACAGCTCAGGCCAATGGAACGGCTATAATCCGTAATACCTGATCGGTGCTAGAAATAAACATTCATTTATAATTTATAACGCTTAACTCATAAAAATGTCATTAGAACAAACAATCAACCAGGATATTAAAACGGCCATGATTGCCAAAGACAACGTCAGGCTACGTGGTTTACGGGCTATAAAAGCGGCTATATTATTGGCAAAAACAGAAAAGACTCAAGTAGAAGATCTTAGCGAAGAGGGAGAAATCAAGGTCTTACAAAAATTGGCAAAACAACGCAAGGAATCGGGAGATATTTACAGAAATCAAAATCGGGACGATCTCTATCAAATCGAAATGGAAGAGCTTCAGGTGATAGAAGGATACCTACCTCAGCAACTAGACAGATCTGCTATTGAAGAGGTAATAAAAACTATTATAGCGGCGGTTGGAGCCACATCCGTCAAGGACATGGGAAAAGTAATGGGCGCTGCGAATCAACAACTCGCAGGAAGAGCAGATGGCAGAACTATATCAGAGGTGGTTAAGTCCTTGCTAACTTAGAGAAAAACAACAAAGAGCAAGGATACCTTCTTACCCTTGCTCTTTTATCCTTACCCTATCTTTATCTCGCTCGTAGGTAGTCATGTGCCGCTCTTTCTTGGCAGGATAAATATCTTCCAACGTAATCATGATGCCGGTTTCTTCTACCTCTCCAAATTCATCGTTCAATGCTGTACCAAATGTACGCATGGTCGGCGATAAATTCATATAGGTATTGATAAGCGGAGGAATATTTTCACCTAATTCCCGAATCTTTGTGTTTAGCAACTTATATCCTTCTTTATAGGCCAAATTGTCAAACATCCCAACAAAGGGAGTAACGTCTGTTTTATATTTTAAACTAAGATGTTCAAAAGGAACCACTAATTTGTCTCTGTCCGGAAAATAAAATTCCATGAAATAAATTAGCAAGTCACGCGCGGTTTCATTATAGTGCGGATACATGGTCACTTTTCCGAACAAGTATTTTACATCTGGATTAATAACCACTAGCGCCCCTAAGCCGTCCCATAAGTTGTCCAACGAAAATAGACCTTTTCTGTTATCAATGGAGGGCTGAAAACGAGGTTGAACCCATGAGCGTCCAAGTTCCAACGTGTAAGGCAAGAACTCTTTTTTAAATTTATCCGAAAAATGGAAATAATGTGCGGTCGAAAGATGAAGGTTTCCTTCCTTATCTATAGCATCTAAACATTTAATAACTCGATAACCGGCAATGATTTCCTCTTCTTCCGGGTTCCAAGCTATAAGTTGGTCGTAACTATATTCGCCTGTATCGTTCTCATCAATATCCAGAGGCAGCCCTGTCCCTCCCCCTGCTCCGCGAAAAGTGACCTCCCGCAAGCGGCCTATTTCACGCATAATATTAGGAGCAGAGTGATAGTTGATTAAATAAACCTCATTATTTCCATTATTGGTATAGCGTATAAAAGCATCCTGTGTTAATTCCGCTTTAATTAACGCTCTATCCACCGGTGGTATAATCTCCTGCATATATTATTTTTTGTCTCCCATTCTATATACTATCTCTCTCACGTGATGAGCCCATTCATGTTCACTCTTCGATTGATCAAATTCCTGGTAAGGAATTCGTTTTCCTATGCGAATGGTTACCGTATGGTTTCGTTGCGAAAACATCTCATCCGGCAAATATAACATCTCTATGTTTACTTTTAATCCTATTTTTTGCCTTAGTCTAGCTAAATTATAGAAAAAATTAGAATTTTTACCATCAATGTAAACAGGTACGATGTCTCGTTCGTACTTTTTTGCTTTTGAAATAAAGCTTTTCTTCCAGTCTAAATCTGCGATTTCTCCCTTTATCTTCCGTGAAACCAAGCCAGCCGGAAAGACTAACAGCGCATTATTGGATGCGTAAGCCTGCTCAATTGCCATAATCCCGCTCTTTGCTTGTCCCCCTATCTTGTTGACCGGAACGAAAAGAGGCTCAAGATTTCGGATATTCATCAATATGTCGTTTACTAGAAATTTTACATCTCGCCGATACTGACCTATCGCGTGCATAATAGCAATACCATCCAATCCCCCTAACGGGTGATTAGAGGCAAATATCACACTGTCGGTAACAGGGATGTTCTGCGCGTCATCTAATACTACTTTTACGCCCAAATCTGCAATTAACGCATCAACGAAATCTAATCCGTATAGATCCCCGAATCTGGTCATAATATCATTAATCTCATCTTCATGGATAACACGTTCCAAATAACTTATTAAGGGACTCGGGATCCATTTGGCCAACTTCGGGCTCTTTTTTCGAATTACTTCACGAATTTGAATAAACTTTACCTGCTCTTCTTCTCTGGCCATTTGCTTTTTAGTACGTCCGTGTTTGCATAATTGTTGGCGTAAAAATAATAAATTTAAATTTTAATGTTGTAAAAAGTTATTTACATGAAAAGTGCATATGGTAAAGGTAATATTGTTAATTTAGCATATAATTAAACAGGAATACAGAAAACGGTTTCAAGTTTCCTTTGTTTAATTTTAAAACAGTTCATCATGTATATAGGTGAAATTCTAGCAAAGAACTATTTTGACGTCCGGTCTGACGATAGCATTGGGTTTGCATTAGATAAAATGAACGAGCTTCATACTTCGCAGCTTCCTATTGTCGACGAACGAGATCTACTTGGAATCCTCACGGAAGACCACTTACTTTCTGCGCATGATGACACACAAATCCTAAGTAGCTTGGCAGTCTCCTTACGTTTTGTGTATTTATACGAATATCAGCATGTTTATAATGCGCTTCAGTATATGGACGCGCATCGATTAGAAATCCTTCCGGTTTTAGATAAAGATAACGGCTATAGGGGCGTCGTGACATTAATTGATCTATTATCCGCTATCAACGAGACATTAGGCAATAAAGACCTCGGGGCTATCATTGTGTTGGAGCTTGGAAAAAATGATGTATCGTTTTCGCATATTGCTCATATCTTTGAATCGGAAAATGTACATATACTCAATACCGCCCTCCGCGATATTCCGGACACTACCAAAATGGAAATGACGATTAAGGTCGACAAACAAAATATCTCGAGCGTAATTGCTTCTTTATGGCGCTTTGATTATGTTGTTAAAGCTACCTTCAACGATGGCAGCCAAGATTCAGACATCAAAGAACGCTATGATATTTTAATGAATTACCTAAATTTATAAAACTCACCTTAATTTAGCATCTTTGCGTAAAGTTTCGACAAAAAATCGCTTTCTATGCAACAAAAACCCATCGCTATATATGGTAGAGCTTTCAATTCATCCGTTGTTCCTTACGTTGAACAACTGTTTTCTTACCTAAAAGAAAAAGATATCACGGTCTATATTTACTCCGATTTCTATGACTTCTTAAGAGAACAATTGGATTGTCCGGATACTTTTTTGCGTTATTATAATCATCATGATCTACCGCAAGATATTTCGTTTTTGCTGAGCCTTGGTGGAGATGGAACGATGCTGTCCGCAGTATCACAGGTTAGGGACTCGGGTATTCCGATTGCCGGGATTAATTTTGGACGGCTCGGCTTTTTGGCTTCGATTCACAAAACAAGAATAATCCAGGCACTTGATGATATTCTCGCGGGACATTATACCTTGCAAACGCGGGATTTGTTAGCGGTGAACAGTGATCAGCAACAGATTTTCGGGGATGCTAATTTCGCGTTAAACGACATCACGGTTTTTCGTCACGATACCTCTTCCATGATTACAATCAATGTAACCTTGAACGGAGAACTTTTGAACGCTTACTGGGCAGACGGTATTATCATTGCCACACCTACGGGATCCACAGCTTACTCCCTAAGTTGCGGAGGCCCTATTATCATGCCAGGAAGCGGTAATTTTGTGATTACACCTGTCGCTCCCCATAATTTGAATGTGCGGCCAATTGTTATTTCCGCAGATAGCGAGCTAGAATTGGAGATTGAAAGTAGAACAGATAAGTATATTCTGAGCTGCGACTCTCAAAATGAAACCTTAACGACCACCACCAAATTGCATATTAAGCGCGCACCGTTCCGTGTAAATCTTATCCGTTTAGCATCTGATAGTTTTTTCGGCACGTTGCGTGAAAAGTTACTATGGGGATTGGATGTTAGAAACTATTAACAAGATATTTTAACACAATTTAATACTCCCTTATTGTTCTAAAACGTCTATCTTTACACCAGAAAATCCCCTATGGGGAAGTCCGTTAAAAAAATGAGTTTCAAACAAAAGATAAATCCTAAAGCGTTACCACAACACGTCGCTGTCATTATGGACGGCAACGGTAGATGGGCAAAAGGCTTTGGAAAATTGCGTATCTTCGGTCATCAGAATGGTGTGACCGCTGTTCGGGAAGCACTGGAAGGATGTATAGAGATCGGCGTACCCTATTTGACACTATATGCTTTTTCATCTGAAAACTGGAACAGGCCAAAGATGGAAATCACCGCATTGATGGAGTTACTGGTCGACACATTAGCAAAAGAAACCAAAACCTTTATAGAGAATGACATTCGCTTAAACGCCATCGGGAATATCAGTGATTTGCCCCGAAACTGCCAAGCTAAATTGGAAGACACCATAACGTTGACAAAAAACAATAGTAGATGTGTACTTACACTTGCATTGAGTTATGGTTCGCGGACAGAGATTATTGATGCCGCTAAATCTATCGCTAGGCAGGTAGCAGAAGGCAAGTTACAAGTGGACGATATTGATGAGAAAGTGTTCCAAAAAAATCTATACACCGTTGGGATACCTGATCCGGATCTCATGATCAGGACAAGCGGTGAACAGCGAATTAGCAATTATCTTCTTTATCAAATGGCGTATACAGAGTTTTGCTTTTTGCAGAAGATGTGGCCGGAATTCACACGTGAAGACCTTTTCGAGGCAATTTACAATTACCAGCAAAGAGAAAGAAGATTCGGCAAAACAAGCGAACAGCTATAACATTATATTTATTACCTTTGCACCGTCGATTCAAAGCCCGATTTAAAAGGCTGGTTATTAATTATTTCTTTTAACAAAAATTAACAAGAGATTGGTGTACTTTAGCACCGAGAAAATAGAATAAATGAAGCGCTTACTATATTTAATAACATTTACACTAGTTTTCGGAGGGCAACCATTATTCGCTCAAATCCCAGGAAACAATCCAATTAACCTAAACGATCCTGATGACATCAGCTATTTAGACCCTAAAAACTACATCATTGGCGGCGTACGTGTCTCCGGCACCGAGTACCTGGACAATGACGTCCTAGTTACTATTTCTAAACTTGTAGTAGGTCAATATATCGAAATCCCTAGCGAGGAAACAGCAAATGTTATAAAAACCTTGATGGCGCAGAATTTATTCGACGATGTACAGTTATATGCGGAAAGATTCGAAGGGGACAATGTCTATCTGGAAATCCGTGTCAGGGAACGTCCGCGACTTACACGTATTGAAATTGAAGGACTGAAAAAGGGAGAGAAAGAGGAAGTTCAAAAACGCCTAAACACCAGTTCGGGCAAGATTGTCAACGAGAATCTGTTAAAAACAACACGATCCACAATACAGAAATTTCTTCGGGAAAAATCGTTCCTGTATCCGGAAATAGAAATTACCACGAAAAAGGACAGTGCAGAAGCGAATAATGAAATTGTTATCGCCAATGTAACCAAAAACAAAAAAATTAAAGTTCACCGCGTGTATTTTGATGGCAATAAGGAATTTTCAGATCGTCAGTTACGAAAATACTTAAAAGGGGTAAAACCTCGCCGTTGGTACCGTATTTTTGGGCCAGGCAAATTTAAAGACGATAAATACAAAGAGGCAAAAGAAAACTTGGTTGCCAAGATGCAAGACAAAGGGTATCGAGATGCCCAGATTCTTGTTGATAGTATTTCGCGTTATGACAACAATGAAGTGGATGTGCATATTAACCTTCATGAAGGGCCCCGTTATTACATGGGCAACATTCAATGGTCCGGAAACTCTAAATACACAGATTCTCTTTTGAATTTGTTGTTGGGAATCGAAAAAGGGGATGTATATAGTGAGGAGAAACTGCACACCAAGTTGATGGGACCAACGCGCGCCAGCGATGACATCCTTTCTTTATATCAAAACGACGGCTACCTTACTTTCAACGTGCAGCCTATTATAAAACGTGTTTATAACGACACGGTGGATGTGGACATCGTGATAAGTGAAGGAAAACAATTCACGATTAACAATGTTATCGTCAAGGGAAATGATGTAACTAATGACCGCGTCGTATTGCGTTCCATCTATTCCAAACCCGGACAAAAATATTCTCGCGAGCTGATTATGCGCAGCATCCGCGAAATTTCTCAACTAGGTATGTTTGATGAACAAAAGATTCAACCTGACATTCCACAATCATCCATGAACTACGAAGAAGGAACAACGGATATTGTGTTCAATGTTGCCGAAAAGCCGTCTGACCAGGTTGAACTTTCAGGAGGATATGGTGCCGGACAAGTAATCGGTACCTTAGGTTTAACATTCAACAACTTCTCAACAAGCAACTTTTTCAAGAAGGATGCCTGGAAACCCCTACCTCGTGGAGACGGGCAAAAACTGAGTGTTCGCGGTCAAACGTCCGGAAAAAGATACCAGTCGTACAGTTTCTCCTTCTCTGAACCTTGGTTAGGTGGTAAGAAACCCATTTATTTTGGTTTGAGTGCTTATACATCCAGTTCTGCTATGTTTGGGTTTGATCCGTGGACTGGTAGGCAAGTAGTTGCCGACAGTGATCTTAGTCGTATCTGGATGACCGGGGTAACAGCTACGTTAGGTAAACGTTTGCAATGGCCGGATAATTATTTTCAGGTAAATACATCTTTATCTTTCCAACGTTACAAATTACAGAATTACGCAGGCTACTTTTTATACGATAACGGCACGTCGTACAACATGAATATCACGCAGGAAATCAGCCGAAATTCAGTGGATGCCCCCATCTACCCTACTTCCGGTTCACATTTCAAATTTTCCGTACAATTGACACCTCCGTACTCTGCGTGGAACAACATCAATTACCAGACAGATCCTGACCATATCAGATACAAATGGACAGAATACCATAAATGGAAATTTGACAGCCAGTGGTATACCAGAATTGTCGGTAAACTGGTTTTGAAAAGCCAGGCCCAGTTCGGCTATCTGGGGAATTATACAAACAGAACAGAAACATCTACTTTCGAACGGTTTAAACTTGGTGGTGACGGTATGATGGGCTTTGACTTTTTGCAAGGTTCCGAAATTATCGCTATGCGAGGTTATGCTAATGGTACCATCATACCCGAATCGACAGGATCACAAAACGACGGTACACGTAGAGCCATCAACTCCGGTAGCCCTATTTATGCGAAATATCAGTTAGAGCTTCGCCATCCTGTTATGCTGAATGAACAGGCTACAGTATTTGTTTTAGCTTTTGCAGAGGCAGGTAATACTTGGAATAAATTCGATGAGGTCAATCCATTTAAAATGCGCCGTTCGGCCGGGATAGGTGCACGGATCTTCTTACCTATTTTTGGTATGTTGGGGATAGATTACGGTCATGCCTTTGATCCGATTCCAGGCTTACAGTCTAGCCAATGGAAACAGAATTTTACATTCAGTATATTACAAAACATGGGCGGCTTTTAAACTTTTTGGAACTATAGTTGTCCTAAAATTTAGAGAAATAGGTAGTGTAAAAATTTATAAAATGAAAAAAGTAATATTTGTCATCAGTTTGATTGTAGCTTCAGTAACCCTAGCTTCTGCTCAGCATTTGGCTTATGTGGATTCTGAATATATCTTAAAACATATCCCTGAATATACCACGGCTCAAAAGCAATTGGATGATCTTTCTACGAAATGGCAAGCTGAGGTCGATAAGCAGTATGAGGAGATTGAAAAGCTCTATCAAGCCTATCAAAATGACCAAGTCCTGCTAAATGATGATATGCGTCGCCGAAGAGAGGATGAAATTGTAAATAAGGAAAAACAAGTTAAGGATTTTCAGCGTCAAAAATTTGGCTTTGAGGGTGATCTTTACAAAGAAAGAATCCGTTTGATTCAGCCTATCCAAGATCGCGTCTCAAAGGCTATACAGGAAATAGCAAAGAGCGAAAATTTGGATTTGATATTGGACAAGGGAAGTGAAGTCGCCATCTTATTTGCAAACCCCAACTTGGATAAAAGTAATGACATCATTACAAAATTAGGTTTAAAACCAAATCCAAGCTTGGCTAATTAATTTTTTTATTATACTTGTGGCAGCAAATTACAATTAATTATTAACGTTATATTTTATAAAAACAAAAAGTGTATTGGTTGATAAAAGAGAACCAATCAAAATGATTAAAATGAGAAGAATGAAAAATTTATTTAGAAGTGTAGCTTTAGTAGCGGTGGTATTTTTAGGCGTGCAGCATGTAAATGCTCAACAAAAGATTGGTCATATCAATGCTGATGAAATTTTTCAGTTGACTCCTGAATTTAAGACAGCAAATGATCAGTTGAGAACACTCAACGATACGAAAACACAAGAATTACAGGGCATGTATGCGGAGTTTCAAAAGAAACAAACGGAGGCTAACGAAAAGTACAGAAGCCGTAGTGAAGCAAACAAAGAAACCATTGATGCAGAACTTCAGACGTTGGGACAAGAACTTCAGGACATTGAGCAACGTATACAGGAAGTACAACGTGTTGCACAAGAAGATTTACAGAAGAAGCAACAAGAGCTTTTGACTCCTATCCAAACAAAAGTAATGAACGCAATCAATTCTGTAGCGAAAGAAAAAGGATATGCTTACGTACTGGATACTTCGGCCGGAAACGTAGTTTACTTTCAAGGCGGAGATGACATATCAATGGATGTACGTTCGAAACTAGGTATTAGCGCTGATGCTCAGCCCGTGACACCAGCCGTACCTGCTGCAGGACAGCCTCAGCAGTAAGCGTAGCGTAAGAAGTAAAAAGTAGTACATAAACAAAGAAAGGAGACCTGAGCAGGTCTCCTTTCTTTGTTTATATCCGATTAACAAAACATGGGATATAAAAGGAAAACAAAAAGGAGCCCAAAGGCTCCTTCTTAATATCTAACAAATTGATAACGGGTTAAAAACTCTATTTTACGGTATCAACTACAGCTTTAAAAGCGTCAGGATTGTTCATTGCTAAATCAGCTAATACCTTACGGTTTAAGCCGATGTTTTTAGCATTTAACTTACCAATCAACTGTGAATAAGAAATCCCATGTTGACGAGCACCTGCATTGATACGCTGAATCCATAAAGCTCTGAACTCGCGCTTTTTAGTTTTACGGTCGCGGTAAGCGTACTGTAAACCTTTTTCTACTGTGTTTTTAGCAATAGTATAAACTTTGCTTCTTGAACCGAAATAGCCTTTGGCCATTTTCATGATTCTTTTTCGTCTTCTTCTCGAAGCTACTGCGTTAACCGAACGTGGCATATTATTTTAAATTTAGTTTGGTATAAGGCGTTACGTATTCCAGCAATCTTACTACCCAATACCCGGTTAAAAAAATTATTACTATAAAATCGAAATAAAACTTATTTACCGATACCAAGCATACGTTTTACGTTGCCCATATCTGCATCAGAAACATAACTTGTTTGTGTCAAATTACGTTTTTGCTTCGTTTCTTTCTTTGTCAAGATGTGGCTTTTATAAGCACTTTTTCTTGCAATTTTACCTGTCCCAGTCAATTTAAAGCGTTTTTTCGCGCTGGAATTGGTTTTTACTTTTGGCATAATGAATTAAATTTTATATCAATTGTTAGATTCTCGTGTTTATTTTTTCGGAGCCGTCTTCGGAGCCAGTGTTAAGAACATCCGCTTGCCTTCTAATTTAGGCAACAATTCTACCTTTCCGTAGTCTTCCAAAGCTTGAGCAAAACGCAATAATAAAATCTCACCTTGTTCTTTAAAAACAATAGCACGTCCTTTAAAGTGCACATAAGCGCGGACTTTCTCACCGTTCTCTAAAAACTTTATCGCATGTTTTAACTTAAACTCGAAATCGTGATCATTCGTGTTCGGACCAAAACGAATTTCCTTTACAACTGTTTGTTTAGCATTCGCTTTTATCTCCTTTTGCTTCTTCTTCTGTTCGTATACAAACTTGCTATAATCAATGACCCGACAAACAGGAGGACTGGCATTTGGCGAAATCTCCACTAAGTCAAGTTCCAGCTCGTCTGCGATTTCTAATGCCTTACGAGTAGGATAGATGCCTTGCTCAACATTATCACCCACCAAACGCACCTCGGGCACTCTGATGAATTCGTTAATGCGATGTTCTGGTTCTTTCTTTCTCATTGGTGGTCTAAAACCACCTGATCTTTTTAATGCCAAATGTTTAAATATTAAACGGTTACTTCTTTAATTAATAATTCCTTAAATGTCTGTGGACTCATAGAGCCTAAATCTATAGACCCATGTTTACGAACAGAAACTGTGCCATTTTCGGCCTCTTTCTCCCCTACAATCAACATATAAGGGATTTTTTTCAATTCCGCATCACGAATCTTACGACCGACTTTCTCGTCACGGAAGTCAATCAGTCCGCAAATATCGGAATTATTTAGCGTATCTAAAAGACTTTTTGCAGTTTCTTCGTACTTCTCCGAAACTGGCAAAATTATAAATTGCTCTGGTGCAAGCCATAATGGAAACTGCCCTCCGCAATGCTCTATAAGCACCGCGACAAATCGCTCTAATGAGCCGAATGGCGCGCGATGTATCATAACAGGGCGATGCTTTTGGTTATCACTTCCTGTGTACTCCAGTTCAAAACGCTCTGGCAAGTTGTAATCCACCTGAATCGTGCCCAGTTGCCATTTCCGACCTAGTGCATCCTTCACCATGAAGTCCAGTTTTGGACCGTAAAATGCGGCTTCCCCATGCTCTATAACTGTACGGAGCCCCTTTTCACTCGCCGCTTCAATAATAGCTGCTTCCGCTAGGTCCCAATTATCATCTGTACCGATGTATTTCGTCTTATTCTCCGGATCGCGTAAGGAAACCTGCGCGGTATAATCATTAAACCCGAGTGCTCCGAAAACGTATAACACGAGATCAATCACTTTCTTGAACTCTTCTTTAACCTGATCGGGTCGGCAGAATAAGTGTGCGTCATCCTGCGTAAAGCCACGTACCCGTGTCAATCCGTGTAGTTCTCCTGATTGTTCGTAGCGGTACACCGTCCCGAATTCTGCAAATCGAACAGGCAATTCCTTATACGAACGCGGTTTGGTCTTATAAATCTCGCAGTGATGCGGACAGTTCATTGGTTTTAAGTAGAACTCCTCGCCTTCAATCGGCGTATGGATGGGCTGAAATGCGTCGGCTCCATATTTCTCGTAATGTCCCGAAGTTACATATAGTTGTTTATGACCGATATGCGGTGTCACTACCGGCTCATAGCCTGCTTTTATTTGCGCTCGTTGCAAAAAATCTTGTAATTTTTGACGTAAAGTAGCGCCTTTTGGTAGCCAAAGTGGTAACCCAGCCCCTACTTTTTCAGAAAAAGCGAAAAGCTCCAATTCCTTTCCAAGTTTCCGGTGATCACGCTTCTTAGCTTCCTCAATAAACTTCAAATATTCTGTCAGCTCAGATGCCTTGGGAAAACTGACACCATATATACGGGTGAGTTGCTTACGCGTTTCGTCTCCACGCCAATATGCTCCAGCCACGTTTGTCAACTTAATGGCTTTGATAACGCCTGTGTGCGGAATATGCGGGCCACGACAGAGATCCGTAAAATTGCCTTGTGTATAGAATGTAATTTTGCCGTCCTCCAGGTCCTTAATCAAATCCAGCTTATACTCATCGCCTTTTGCTGTGAAATAAGCTAACGCATCCGCTTTGGAAACCGATTTACGTTCAAATATTTCCTTTTGCTTTGCGAGCTCCAACATCTTGTCTTCTATCTGCTTGAAGTCATCGGAAGAAAATTCACGGTCTCCGAAATCGACGTCATAATAGAATCCCGTCTCGATTGCAGGACCTATACCAAATTTTATTCCCGGATACAGCGCCTCCAATGCTTCAGCCAATAAATGGGCAGACGAATGCCAAAATGTCGATTTTCCTTTATCGTCGTTCCAGGTCAACAATTTAACAGAAGCATCCTCTTCTATCGCTCTGGATGCATCCCATACTTCACCATTTACTTCGGCTCCTAATACATTTCTAGCTAAACCTTCAGAAATGGACTGGGCTATCTGCATAGCAGTAGTCCCCTTTTCATACTGACGGACCGACCCGTCAGGCAATGTAATGTTAATCATCTACGAATATGATTTTAATTTATTAAAAAAATTGAATTTTAACTGTTTACAGACCGCCAGCATACTACGCTGTAAATTATCTGTAAAGTCTCGAACGCAAAGATATTCAATATCTGCAAGAAACGGAAGCCGTTTTTTATCGGTGAGCCTATACACTATTCACGTTATAGGACACGCACATTACTAGGCGTCTACGCCTTTTTTTCGTACCTTTGTCCTCTCAAAGGAAAAAAGCAATGTCAAATCAAGTTCCGGAAGACGGCACACTGCTTCCACTTATGGAAGAATTTTACACTATACAAGGCGAAGGATACCATACCGGAAAGGCGGCATACTTCATTCGTTTGGGGGGGTGCGATGTAGGTTGCCATTGGTGTGACGTCAAAGAAAGTTGGGATGCCGAGCTACATCCGTTGACGTCGGCAGAAGCAATCATCGAGAATGCAAAGAAATTCCCTGCAAAAACAGTCGTTATTACGGGAGGAGAACCTCTACTCTACAATTTAGACTATCTCACAAGAGGACTAAAGGAAGCGGGTATACAAACTTTCATAGAAACATCGGGCGCTTATCCGTTATCTGGTTATTGGGATTGGATATGTCTGTCTCCTAAAAAATTTAAAGGTCCACGTCCAGATGTACTGAATGCCGCAGGTGAATTAAAGGTCATTGTTTTTAACAAAAGCGATTTTCAATGGGCAGAAGAACACGCCAGATTCGTCAGCAAAAACTGTAAGTTATATCTGCAGCCCGAATGGTCTAAAAGTGCTGAAATGACACCGTTGATTATCGAATATGTAAAAGATAATCCGCAATGGGAAATTTCTATGCAAACACACAAGTATTTGAATATACCGTAAACACTACTCACAGCTTCACCATTCCGCCTGTTTTGACGGATTCATCACAAGCAAAAGCAATCCTCAAACTATTGATGGCGTCTTCCATAGATTTAGACAAATCTAAATCCTCTTGTATAGCACGCAAAAAATGTAGCTGTTCTCGATCACATAGTTCTTGATGGTTAGGCTCATCTGTTAAGTCTATCCATTCATCGGGTCTAACGAACTTATTACTTTCGTCTATATCCGCATAATGTACACGTAACGATTCTGTTTGGGTGTGCGCTTCGACAGCATCAGATTGACCACTCGCACCAGCATTATTAGCGACAATAGATACAGCACCTTTAGGGCCAATTACATCTTTGATAAAAAACGCGGTTTCACTAATCATGGGGCCCCAACCGGCTTCATACCACCCTACAGAGCCGTCATCAAAATGAATCTGCAGCTGTCCGTAATTATAGTTATCTAACGGTATCTCGTTTGTTAAACGGGCACCAACAGCGGAAACCTGAACGGGACGCGCTTCGGTCATCTGACACATTACATCGATATAATGTACCCCACAATCCACAATAGGACTTAAACTCTTCATCAAATTCCGGTGCACGTTCCACATGTATCCTTGGCTTTGTTGATTTAAATTCATGCGAAACACCAAAGGGTTGCCCAATGTCTTGCCTATTTCTATAAATTTGATCCAAGATGGGTGATAGCGAAGAATATAACCAACTACTAACTTCTTACCCGAGTCCTTAGCCGCTTGAACCACTCGTTCAGCCCCTGCCAAACTATCTGCCAACGGCTTTTCAATAAAAACATGTGCTCCGGCCGCAAATGCCTTCAACGCGTATTCTTCATGTGTATCGGGGTATGTCGCAATACATACTGCATCCGGTTCTGTTTGATGCAAAGCGTCATCATAATGATCAAATGTCGGGTAAACCGTCTCGAGCATCGTGTTAATTCGATGTTTACTGTCTCCTCGAGACACCAGCCCTACAATCTCAAACCCTGCTAATTTATGATAGGCGGCAGCATGCGACGCCCCCATATTACCACAACCTACAACCAATATCCTTATTTGTTCCATCGCTACGTAAACTTATAATGACCCGGCCTCGGGATTGTTAACTCGTCTATTTTCATGTCCCAGTGATAGTCCTCCACAGGCGGTCCTAAAACTTCTTCCGAATGGATCACCTCATCGTGGGACAGCGTTCTGCCTGAGTATGCCGACAGTCTACCCCAAATTGCCATTAGCGTAGATTGTACCATGAAATCCCCATCATTGATGACCTGCTTTTCTTTAATCGCTTTAAAGAGTTCGTCATGTTGCGTTTGATACATATTGTTAAGGCGTTCGGTATTACGCCAAGGCTGGTCTCCAAAAATCTCGTAATTAGTATTAATTCCCACGTTTATATATCCCTTTGTTCCCATGGCTTCCACAGTATTACGTGGCGTTGTACCATTCTGCTGGCGACCAAAATGGAAACTGCGGAATCCATTTCCGTATTCGTACTCTACTGTAAAATGATCGTAAACATTTCCATATTTATTCCACGGTCGGCTTTGGCGTCCGCCAGTAGCTGTTACTTTTTGTGGAAGTTCGTTATTTAATATCCACGACATATAATCTATACTATGTATCGTCTGTTCGACAATCATATCCCCCGAATATCGTTGATAATAATACCAATTTCGTAATTGATAAGTCAAATCGTTCCATTCAGGTTGCCTTTCTTTATAGCTCAACTCGCCGCCGTGGCGAAAAGAGGAAATGGCTTTAATATCTCCAATAGCACCATCATGCACCCGGGAAATAATCTCTCTGTTTGGCAAAGAGTAACGGAAACAAAATCCGCTCACCAAGCATAATTTCTTTTCCTTGGCTAACTTGATAGCTGCCTCCACCTCGTGCAGCCCCGGTATATCCACAGCAACGGGTTTTTCGCAAAACACATGTTTTCCTTCTTTTACCGCTAATGCCAGATGTGCAGGTCTAAAATTCGGCGGCGTGCATAATAACACGACATCTACTTTTGATTTAATTAGTTTTTCATACGCATCAAAACCGAGAAAGGAAGTCCTTTCCGTTACAGCGATACGGTCACCATATTTTTGCTTTAAAGCAGAAAGTGTATTGGTCAGGTTGTCTTCGAAAATATCTGCCAATGCCGTTACACGCACATCGGGATCTGCTGCCAAGGCTTGAAACACTGCTCCTGTTCCTCTCCCCCCACATCCGATCAATCCAACACGTAAGGTCTTTTTCTTTGTTTCTGCGACAGCCCGAAATATAGGCGTGCTTACAGCTGACGAGCCCATAACGAGCCCACTATTCTTGATAAAATCTCTACGATTAATCATCTTATATGTTACGAGTTCAAAAAAGTCTAACCATCATGATTTGTTCTAACCGCACACGGGTATGAATAAATACGATAGCTTTATTGCTAATAAAAAACAAACCGAGTGTAGCGAGTTCATTTATTCCGATGAAATCATACACGCATAAATAATTTATTCTAATGAAAATATTTATATAAATTCACAGGCAATTTAACAATTACCACAAAATATGCAAAATGCTATCAGAGAAGTTACACCGCTCATCACCGATCATGCCGCTGTGCTGGGTTTGTTAATGATTGTTTTAGGCGTCGTATTTTACACCGCAAGTCTTAAAAGCAAATACTTTGTCAAGTTTTACACGATCATTCCGCCGTTACTGCTCTGCTATTTCGTCCCTGGGCTATTGAACTCCGCTCATATTATTGACGGTGAAAATTCTCCACTTGCCACTATTGGCAGTCGATTTTTTCTTCCTTCCTGTTTGATTCTTTTCACTCTAAATTTAGATCTAAAAGAAATGTGGAATTTGCGTAAGCGAGCAGGCGTGATGTTTTTCACAGGCACAATTGGTATTATTATCGGCGGACCGATCGCCGTTTGGATCACGTCGCTGTTTGCCCCCGAAATAGTAGGCGGTGTCGGTCCTGACGAAGTATGGCGCGGGCTAGGAACGTTGGCAGGATCTTGGATTGGCGGAAGCGCTAATCAAGTGGCTCTCAAAGAAATACTACAACCCTCTCCCAGCTTATTCTCTTCTGTTATCGCCGTAGACGTATTTGTAGCATACATATGGATGGCGTTTTTGCTATACGGAGCCACTAAGCAACAAAAATTTGATCGCTTTTTCAACGCAGAAGCAGCAGATGTAAAGGCCCTGACTAAAAGAATGGACGAACAACAAAAAACGAGTAGCCGTATACCCGAAGCTAAGGATTTCATCCTGATGCTATCACTTGCTTTAGGCGGAACAGGGATTGCCTCGCTAGTTGCGGACCCAGTAGCTTCGTATATGGCGAATAACTTTCCAGAACTGGAAAAGTTTTCGCTGACTAACAGTTTCTTTTGGATAGTTCTCGTTGCTACGCTGATTGGCATTGCACTTTCCTTTACACCAGCTCGTAAATTCGAGCATGCGGGCGCTTCAAAATTAGGAACAGCCTTACTTTATATGTTAATTGTGACGATCGGTATGCAAATGGACATTGCTGCTATTTTGAAAAACCCGGGGTTATTTATAGTGGGAATAATATGGCTCAGCATACATGCTTTACTGTTGTTATTAGTTGGGAAATTGATCAAAGCCCCATTTTTCTATTTTGCAGTGGGCAGTATGTCTAATATTGGAGGAGTAGCATCCGCCACCGTTACATCAGCAGCTTTCCACCCGTCATTAGTCTCCGCGGGAGTGATTCTCGCGGTATTTAGCTACGCGATTGGCACGTATGCTGCTTGGTTAACAGCGATATTAATGCAATTGGCATCTCCAATCAATGTCATGTAACGAGGTTTAATAAATTTAGGACAAAAAATGAAACAAAACATCTATTTCGAAGGGCAGGTGCTCTGGTCTCAACTAGATCCCAACATGCATCTAAGACATTCAGCATATGCCGACTTCTGCGCACAGGCGCGAAGCAATATGATGACCAAGGTGGGGCTTTCGCTGGAAGAATTTGCAAAATATCATATCGGCCCTATCTTATTTAGAGAAGAGCTGATATATCACCGTGAAATCGGGCTTGACGAACGCATAACCGTGAGGGTAGAAATGACAAAGCTTAACCTTAAAAATTTTCGATTCTCGTTTCGTCACGAAATCTACAAAGAAAATGGTGTAAAGGCTGCAACGATCGACGTAGACGGCGCTTGGTTAGACCTTCAGAAGCGAAAGCTGACGACCATTCCAAACGAGTGGCATTCGATTCTTGACACGATACCCAAAGCACATGATTATTCAGCGATCACTGAATGACAAAATCGGGGAAGCCTCTTATTTTAGGAGGTTCACCCTATACAAGTCTTTTCTTCTATCCTTCAGTATTTTTACTGTACCATATTCGTGTAAATCCCGTAGAGCATATAAATCCACATCTGCAATCAGAACCATTTCGGTGTTCGGGGTGGCTTCTGCCTTTATACCGTTATTAGGGAAAGCAAAATCTGATGGTGTAAATACAGCAGATTGCGAATATTGGATATCCATGTTATTCACGCGTGGCAAATTACCGACACAACCAGCTATTGCCACATAGCATTCGTTTTCAATAGCTCGCGCTTGCGCACACGCTCTTACGCGCAAATAACCGTTTTGCGTGTCGGTCATGTATGGCACAAAAAGTATCTGCATGCCCTGATCAGCCATGATACGACTAACTTCCGGAAATTCCACATCATAACATATCAAAAGGCCAACCTTTCCACAGTCTGTGTCAAATACATTGATTTCATTCCCTCCTACCATCCCGTAATACTTAAACTCGTTGGGCGTAATATGAATCTTTTTATGCACGTCCACCTTCCCATTTCGATGACATAGATAGGATGCGTTATAGAGCTTTTTATATTCCATGATAGGCATGGATCCGGCGATAATATTGACATTGTACGATACTGCAAATTCCTGCAGCTTTTCGACAATTTCACTGGTCAACTCCGAAAGCTTCTCCATAGCAGCACGCTCAGGGAGCTCATTGTAAGGGCTCATTAACGGTGTATTAAAAAACTCGGGAAACATAACAAAGTCTGATCCATAGTCGCTGACAGCATCTACGAAAAATTCAACCTGATCGTAAAAGTCATTTATATCTTTAAACAACCGCATCTGCCATTGTACCAGCCCTAATCTAGTTGTTTGTTTGGATGCAGACGAGAATTTTGCATCGGGGTCATAATATATATTATCCCATTGCAATAGCGTCGCAAATTCATTCGACTCTTTATCTTCGGGAAGATAATTCTTCAGGATTTTGGAAACATGAAAATCATTTGACAGTTGAAACGTCAGTGTAGGATCAAAAATCTCTTTCCGCTTTACTTTTTCGATATAGGTCCGTGGCGTTATTTTATCTGCATAGGCATGATAATTTGGTATCCGCCCTCCTGCAAGAATCCCTCGAAGATTCATTTGCTCACACAACTCTTTCCGCGCGTCATACAAGCGCCTCCCCAAGCGCAGAGACCGAAAGTCAGGATGAACAAATACCTCTATTCCATAAAGGATGTCCCCCTCATAATCATGGGTAGAGAACTTTCCATTATCTATGATTTCATAGTATTTCTTGTAAATATTCGTCTTTTTCGAATCAATTATCAATGAAAGCGCGCAGGCTACCACCCGTCCATCTACTTCCACGCATAATTGTCCTTCGGGAAAGATCTCTATTAAATCTACTATGTTTTCACGTGTCCATACATCTCCCGTATCTCCACCGTAGGCCTTTTCCATGGAGCGCTTTAAATCCTTGTAATCCTCGATGGTTAAGTTCCTAACCTGTATATCCATTTAGTGCTATATAAATATTCGTTACTTCAGCGCTAAGCTTCGCCCTTCGGACCAAAATTTAATGGCAGCCCCGGCTCGCTTGCTTTTATTGTTCCATTGGCCGTTTCAAATCGGTTAACATTGTCTTGTAACGCCCCTAATAACCGTTTGGCGTGCTCTGGCGTCAAAACAATTCTGGACTTGACCTTTGCCTTGGGCACTCCGGGCATGATGCGGATAAAATCCAATACAAATTCGGAGCTTGAGTGCGTTATAATAGCTAAATTGCTATAAATACCTTCCGCGATCTCCTCGCTTAATTCTATGCTAAGCTCGTTATTCTCTATTTCATCGTTATTATTATTTTTCATCTATTTAATTTGTTTTTCAAGTTTCATAAAATTTAGGCTTTTATTTCCAAACCGGCATGCAACTGCTATTCGCTAAACGACCTAAAGTCCTGCCCCTCTTCTATCTTGAGCAATACCTCATAAATAAGTCTTACAACATTATCCAAATCTTCTTTGTGTACCATCTCTACAGTTGTATGCATATAACGCAGAGGCAACGAGATTAGGGCTGAAGGCACACCGCCATTTGAATACGCGAAAGCATCGGTATCCGTTCCGGTGAACCGAGAGGATGCCTGACGTTGAAATGGAATATCATTTTCTTTAGCCACATTGATCAAAAGCCTATTTAGATTAATCTGTACTGCAGGCGCATAAGACAACACCGGACCTTGACCACAGGCTAAGTCGCCCTGCGTAATTTTATTAATCATTGGCGTTTGTGTATCATGTGTTACATCCGTCACGATGGCAAGATTAGGCTTAATGTAATGGGTAATCATCTCCGCCCCACGTAATCCGATTTCCTCCTGTACTGCATTGACGATATACAGACCGAAAGGCAATTTTTTCTTATTTTGTTTTAACAAGCGCGCTACTTCCGCAATCATAAATCCTCCCGCCCGATTGTCCAGCGCTCGCCCTACATAATAACGATCGTTAAGTACGGTAAACTCATCTTCATAAGTAACAACACACCCCACATGGATTCCTAGCTCCTCCACTTCTTCCTTAGAAGTAGCACCACAATCCAAAAAAATATTCTTTAAGGTAGGGGCATCTTCTTTCTCACCGGAACGTGTATGGATAGCTGGCCACCCAAAGACCGCTTTAACCATACCGTTATCTGTATGAATGTTTACGCGTTTCGAAGGCGCGATCTGATGGTCGGAACCACCATTCCGGATAACGTATATAAGGCCCTCTTTAGTGATATAATTAACAAACCAAGATATTTCATCTGCATGCGCCTCAATGACAACTTTGTAGGACGCCTCGGGATTGATGATCCCTACTGCTGTGCCATAATTATCAATATACGTTTTGTCGACGTAAGGTTTGAGATAATCCAACCATAAGCGCTGGCCCTCCCATTCAAAACCTGTTGGCGAAGGATTATTAATGTATTTTTCAAAAAATTTCAACGATTTATCTGTTACCACGGATATGTGTTTCTTTTTCTCTTTCGCTCTTTTATTTGCCATATTTCATTTTTGCTATTCGGATAACAACTAGTAGATCTTTTCTCCTTTTTTATGCTTTGTCCTTATTCTCTCAAAGTTAGGAATTTCGACCAAATAGTATAAGAAATTTAATGCAATATTGATTTTATAAAGGATAACCTTATATTTCCTCCATCATATAGCCCTTGATGGCCGAGGAGAGCGAAATAGATTTATTTTATATGCACATGCTTATATTGCATATAAAAATAAATTTATTTAGGTTTACTGCACAATTGAAGACTTATGCACGCGATTTTGAATGTTATCCATTGGAATATAGACCCTGTCATTTTTGAAATAGGTTCTTTTGGTCTGCGTTATTACGCATTATGCTTTTTAGCTGCCTTTGTGGTATCCTATATCCTCATGTTGAAAATTTTCAAAAAAGAAGGGAAAACACAAGAGCTATTGGATCAGTTAAGTATCTATATCTTTCTGGGAACGTTGATCGGCGCACGCTTAGGTCATTGCCTATTCTATGAGTTTGACTATTATAGTAAACATCCCCTAGAAATGATTCTTCCTTTCCGTATGGTTAATGGAAGCTTTGAACTTACTGGATTCCAGGGACTTGCTAGCCACGGAGGAGCTATTGGCATCCTAATAGCGTTATGGCTGTTTTCGCGAAAAACCAAAACAGAATTTACGTGGATTGCCGACAGACTAGTTGTCGTTGTCCCATTAGCAGGAGCCTTTGTGCGGCTAGGTAATTTCTTTAACTCCGAGATTATCGGACTTCCGACCTCCATGCCATGGGGGGTGGTCTTTGAAAAGGTAGATAGCGTCGCCCGCCATCCGGCACAATTATATGAAGCTATTGCCTACGTCATAATCTTTGTCATCTTATGGACGATGTATCAAAAGAATGCAAAACCAAAAGCAGGCTATCTATTTGGTATATTCTTAGTTTTGCTCTTCGGTGCTCGATTTGCCTTGGAATTTTTCAAAGAAAACCAAGAAGCTTTCGAAGAGGGTATGCAGTTCAACATGGGGCAACTGCTCAGCATCCCTTTCATGATCGCTGGGTTGTATCTTATTTTTCGAAAACCGAAAACTGAAAATCGGCCTAAACGGTGATCTCTAAGATCGTTACCGTTCTAACAAGCTTTCCAACCCCAATCTATAACTAGTTAGGCCGAAACCACAAATCACGCCGATACAGTTTGGGGCAAGATAAGAATGGTGACGGAAGGTCTCACGCCTATATACATTTGAAATATGAACTTCTACCACAGGAGTTGTAATACCCGCGATGGCATCGCCAATAGCCGCCGAAGTGTGCGTATACGCCCCTGCATTGAGCACAACGCCGTCATAAGAAAAGCCTACCTCGTGCAGTTTGTCAATAATCTCCCCCTCGTGATTACTTTGGAAATAGAACAGCTCAACCGTCGAAAATTGTTGCTTTAATTCTTCAAAAAAGGATTGAAAGTCCTGACTCCCGTAAATATTTTTCTCCCGTACACCTAATAAATTTAGATTAGGGCCATTTATGATTATAATTCTCATCAGCCGATTTTTTTAATAGCAATTTCTAACAGATTCCATTTATGCAATTTTACTAAATATCTCCATAAAAATTGCGAAACGAAGATCGAAGCCCCAAACTTATAACACCAGATTTCTCTGTGGCGGCTCCTTCTATCCTATTGTAGCGTTGCGTATAACCCACTTCAAAACGCAAGTTGTATTTTGGGTTAAGCACATAGGCCGCTTTTATATCGCCGTAATAAAGATCATTTTTCACCCCCTGCCCTATGTAATTCCCGTATCTATTAGGAAAATTAGCATACGATTGAAAAATATCCCCTCCCATGTTCGTAGCTGCGTCCGGATCCGTTCCAAAGCGACTATACATACCTTGTACAGAAAAATCAAAACGGTTCCACGAATAGTTGAGCATACCCAAAAGCTCTCGCATGTTAGCCCCTCTTGGATGGGCAAGAGGTTCCCCATGATTACTATAATTAGATATCGATACGTAATGTTGATAAGTATAAGGTCGAACCACGTTATATTCGGCTAGAAAATTAAGATTTCGGACCTTAAATATATCGAAACCTTTTAGCCCCAGTTGCGCACCCCATTTATTGTGTATGTATCCATCTCCAGCAAAAAATTCTTTCGCTGTGAACTCGCCTAACAGAAATTGTCCATAAGCTGTAATATTATCCAGCATTTTGTATTTGGCATTCAATCCTAGAAACATTTTATCTGGAGACGTCGAGTTATTAGATTCCACCGGACGTAGGAAAATGATAGGACTAACGTAATTAAAATCAAAGCCACGATGCCCTGCTTCGTTGCGATTTGCCCAAATGACCGCTTGAAAGAAACCAACCGACAAGCGATTTGTTGCGTTGTAATCCAGGTATTGAAAAGCCCCCCATTTTTTGCCATCACCAAATTGGCTACCCGAATTGAGCGAGTCGATACGCGGATTTCTCGGATCATTCATATATGCCCATATTGATGTATACTGTACATTTCCTATCTTACCCGTGAATCTCAGATGTGCATAATTTGAAGAGAAGTCTGATAATAACAGGGAGCGGTAACCATCTCCAATATGATTCTTGTCATACGCCAGCGTTGTTTGAAAATAATCGTTGAAGTCATACGTCAAACTTGCCGTAGCGTACGCCCAGTCTTTCTTATTATTTGACAAGTGTTTCGCGCTTCCTTGACCGGGAATTACATCAGCTCTGTTAATATAATCGGTTAAATAATTTGGAAACACGCCTTGGTTTTTAAAAACGTTCGCATAAAAAGTAAACTTCTCCTTAATATTTAATCCCATTTGAAGTCCCTGCGTGCTCAACCACGTCGTTCTTTTATCCGCGCCGATGGTTTCTTTTCCGATGACAAAATCAGGCAGAAAATCCAGATAAAAGCTATGATCGTCCTTATGAATCTCTACCAAATGCTCATTGAATATCTTTCGCATAAAAATATTATCCGAGTCTGCATGGTTCAAACTCTGGATAGAATCATATTTGGCCAATAAATCGCCCTTAAAAAGAAAAGGTTTAGTAGCCGTGTGCATACGTGTTTGCGGCGAATAAAGGAGATTGTCGTATTTTTGATAGTGTTGATATGAATAGGGTTGATATTTAACCTGGGCTTGCAACGCCGATATAATCGTACACGACGCTAACGACGTAAAAAAAAGAAGGTAATGAAACTTCATAAATGAAAATATATTGTACGTGTTCTTCCTAACAATTATTATTCCTAGTTTTCTTTTTCTGAATTGTTTTATCCATCCAGCCCCCTCATACGTCACCTCAAACAATATGCTGAACTTGGAACTCCTGAAGGATTAAAGGCGAAGGTAACAATATTATCATCAGAATTTACTCCTCATTTTTTCCACACCTTGGAAAACTTATAAAGAAAAACCATCTTTGCTTAACAATAAGGAACGGGTGAAGATAAAAATGACAGAAATAGCAAAGCACGGCCCCATCGGCATATTTGATTCAGGTTTTGGAGGGTTAACCATTTTCCGGGAAATTAAGGACACGTTGCCTTTATACGATTATATCTATCTAGGCGATAACGCGCGCGTTCCTTATGGCACACGGCCGTTCGAAGAGGTCTATGATTTCACAAAAGAGTGCGTATTTAAGTTATTTGAGTTAGGATGTAATCTTGTTATCTTAGCTTGCAACACCGCTTCTGCAAAAGCGTTGCGAACCATCCAACAAAACGACCTTCCCTTTGGAAAAAAGGTACTTGGCGTCATTCGTCCTACGACGGAAGCCATTCATCATTATACAAAGACCAATGAAGTGGGTGTCCTTGCCACACAAGGAACGGTATTATCCGAATCCTACAAAATAGAAATCACGAAGTTTCATCCCGAAATAAAAGTACATCAACACGCTTGTCCCTTTTGGGTACCGCTTGTTGAAAGGTATGAAATAACAGGAGCGAACGCCAATGAAATTGTCCAGAAAGATATTCAGCATATACTCGGACAAAGCGCTCAGATTGACACCCTAATCCTGGCTTGCACACATTACCCCTTGTTATTACCGCTTATCCAACAATACACACCATCCCATGTACAGGTATTATCGCAAGGCGAACTGATTGCGAAAAGCCTGGCAGATTATTTCAACCGTCATCCAGAGGTAGAGGAAATCTGCTCAAAAAACGGCCGGACACAATTTTTGACAACAGATGATCCCCTGAATTTTGAAGAAAAAGCAGCAATATTTTTTGGAGAAAAAGTAGATGCGCAATACATTTCCGTATCTTAAGATCTCATCTGCAACGCGACAGCATACAATTTCATTTGCTTTACCATAGATAGCAAACCATTCGCACGCGTGGGCGAAAGATGTTCTTTTAATCCAATCTCATCAATAAAATAAAGGTCGGCTTGTGCGATCTCTTGAGGAGTATGTCCAGAAAGCACTTTTACCATTAGGCTTACCAAACCCTTAGTAATAATGGCGTCGCTATCCGCAGTAAAATACACCTTTTCATCTCGCAATTCCGGATATAACCAGACCTTTGACTGGCACCCTTTGATAATATAATCGTCTTTTTTATATTCCTCTTTTATTAACGGAACTTCTTTTCCCAACTGGATGATGTATTCGTATTTCTCCATCCAATCTTGATAAAAAGAAAAATCGTCAATGAGTTCGTCTTGTATTTCGTTTATAGTCATTTTCCTGATTAACTTTGATGGGCATTAGCTAGGCGTCTATACCGGCGTCGACATTTCCATTTCTCAGTCTCTGCGTTTATAATAACATGTTCAATGCTCTTTTCAATCCGTCGATTAACGCATCTATTTCTTCTTTAGTATTATACATGGCCAGTGAAACCCGTACCGTCCCCGGAATGCCAAAAGCATCCATAACAGGTTGTGCACAGTGATGTCCAGTCCTTACCGCTATACCCAATTTGTCTAATATGACGCCAATGTCATAAGGATGCACACCATCCACCACAAAAGAAATAACGGAGGATTTACGTGTAGCTGTGCCGATAAAGCGTATTCCTTCTATTTCCGACAAGCGCGATGTGGCGTAGGCCAAAAGCTCCTCTTCATAAGCTTTAATCGCATCCAAGCCGATGTCCTGAATATAGTCTATAGCATCACCCAGACAAATTCCTGCCTCGATATTAGGTGTTCCCGCTTCAAACTTAAAAGGGAGTTCATTATAAGTTGTTTTTTCAAAAGTCACATCCTTAATCATATCACCACCACCTTGATAGGGAGGCATACTATTTAACAGGTCTTCTTTTCCATACAATACACCAATGCCCGTCGGGCCGTACATCTTGTGTCCTGAAAAAACAAAGAAATCCACATCAAGTGCCTGTACATCCACTGCCACATGTTGTATAGCTTGCGCGCCATCGACCAGTACCGGTACATCATGTGCATGTGCAACATCAATCATTTCCTTTACAGGATTCACCGTGCCTAAAGCATTGGATACATAAGTGAAAGAAACAAGTTTTGTGCGCTCCGAAAACAAGGATCTGTAAGCTTCTATATCCAACTCTCCATTATCGTTCATCGGGATAACACGTAACTTACACCCTTTTTCGTCGCAAAGCATTTGCCAAGGCACGATATTCGAATGATGTTCCATCGCGGAAATAATAATTTCATCCCCAGCGGTTATAAAAGCACGTCCATAGCATGAAGCAACGATATTAATAGCTTCTGTCGTTCCTTTAGTTATGATAATTTCGTGTTCATGTTTTGCATGAATGAACGCTTGTACTTTACGACGTGTTACCTCAAAAGCATCCGTGGAAATCTGGCTCAGATAATGCACGCCACGATGCACATTACTATTCATATCGGCATAATAACGTATGATAGCATCAATGACCTGCTTCGGTTTGTGCGTAGTTGCACCATTATCAAAATAAACCAACGGTTTACCGTTCACCTCTCTGCTTAAAATCGGGAAGTCTGCCCGAACCGTATCTATGTCAAAAGTTTTCAATTTTACACTCCTTAAATATTCTACAAAGTTAGTGTATTAAGCACGAAAACTCGTCAACGCGATGTATTCTTTTTATTTCGAGATGCAAATCCATATTAAAATGATTTTACATCACAACCATTTTTGTATCGATACACACCTTTAATTTATTCTCAATTGGTTATCTTTGTACTAGATATGCAAGAATTACCATTAAATATCCCCGAGGGCTCAAGAAGAGAGGTCATGGCATATTTAGAGCCGTTCATGTTGAATGAAATGAGCGAGTATCTAAAGCCCGTAGAAGAAATGTGGCAACCAGCTGATTTCTTACCCGATGCCTCGCGTGATACTTTTTTTGAAGAAGTGAGGGATTTACAAGAAAGTGCAAAAGAACTTCCTTACGATTTAGTCGCAGTACTTATTGGTGATACAATTACCGAAGAAGCGCTTCCTACCTATGAGTCGTGGCTGACTATGGCGGAAGATGTCGAAAAAAACGAACAAGGCGGATGGATGAAGTGGGTAAGAGCTTGGACCGCGGAAGAAAACCGTCACGGCGATTTATTAAATAAATACCTATATCTATCCGGACGCATTGATATGCGGCAATTTGAAATATCAACTCAATACCTGATAAAAGACGGCTTTGATATCGGTACCGGTCCTGACCCCTATCGCAATTTTATCTATACCTCATTCCAGGAGTTAGCAACTAATGTCTCTCACCGACGGGTAGCCGGCATTTCAAAAAAGTCAGGCGATAAACTATTGGCTAAAATGTGCGGCGTCATTGCCGCCGACGAGGCTCGGCACGCCAAGGCCTACATGTCATTTATATCACACGCCTTGCAGGTCGATCCAAGCGAGGTTATGATAGCTTTCGAGGATATGATGCGTAAAAAGATTGTCATGCCTGCCCATTTTTTACGTGAATCTGGCGAGCCACAGGGAGAAGCGTTTGCACATTTCTCTGATGCGGCACAACGCATAGAAGTATACACAGCTTTGGATTATGTCGATATTCTTCGAGACCTTAACCGTGAATGGGCTATTGACAAAGTATCCAATTTGAACGAACAAGGAGAAAAAGCGCGAGACTACCTCATGAAATTGCCCGATCGCCTTACAAGGTTGGCAGAACGGATAAAAATCCCCGAGATTCAGTATAAGTTTAAATGGATTTATGGGTGACATTGAAAAAGGCTTGGACAAAATCCAGGCCTTTTTTTGTAGTACATTAATCTTTTCGTAATTTTACTTGTCATACTAATAATTGCTGTGCAATCAGCATGAATGACCATACAAAAAAGACATCAATCATTCATGCAGGCTTCATTGCATTTTAAAAGACAAGTCATCATAATGAAAAAAGAACAATATACACAATATTCTTTTCTACTGGATCGGACCGCCAGACGAGTTAAACAATACGCACAGACTGCTTTTTCACAAAAGTCGTTTGATATAACCATCGATCAATGGTCTATCTTGAAAGCCTTATATAATAAAGACCAGATGACACACAAGGAACTTGCCGAAAAAACAGGAAAAGACCAGCCTACCTTGACCCGCATCGTTGATATTATCATAAAAAAAGAATTGGTGGAACGCGTAGGGCACCCAGCGGATAGACGATGTCTACTTATACAACTTACAACTAACGGCAAAAAGAAAGTAAAAGAACTCTCTCCGGAGATTGCGCAAATTCGTATGAAGGCCTGGGAAAATCTTTCGGAGGAGGATTTCAAAAATTTCACTAGGATACTGAATACGATATATGACAATTTGAATATTCACGAAAAGCAAAAAGAAAACTATGATTGAAAAAGATATATGCATTATTGGCGCCGGCCCGGTTGGTTTATTCGCTGTATTCGAAGCCGGCCTATTAAAAATGAGGTGCCATGTAATAGACGTGCTGCCCCAAGTTGGCGGACAACTTTCAGAAATATACCCACATAAGCCAATTTACGATATTCCAGGGTATCCAAATATCAAAGCGCAAGAGCTTATCGACAAACAAATGGAACAAATTGCACCATTCAAACCCACATTTACACTCGGGGAGCGCGTAGAAGGTTTACAGAAACAAGATGACGGCTCTTTCCATGTCATCGGTTCCGATGGCACTGTAATCCATTGCCAGGTGGTCGTCATTGCAGGCGGACTAGGCTGTTTTGAACCGCGCAAGCCCGACTTGGTCAATTTAGAGCTTTATGAAAAATCGCATGTACACTATATGATCAAAGATCCAGAGCGGTTCCGCGATAAGCATATTGTTATTGCTGGCGGCGGAGATTCCGCCCTGGACTGGACAGTCTACCTCGCTAACGTCGCAAAAGAAGTGACCCTCGTACATCGAAATGATTCGTTTCGGGGTGCGCCTGATTCTGCTGAAAAGGTCCACCGACTCGCACAAGAAGGAAAAATAAACCTGCTTTTGTCTCATAACTTAGTTTCTCTCGGTGGAAATGGCCACTTGGAACACATTCACTTGATCAACAAACAGAAGGAAAATATTGTAGTGCCTGCCGAAGACTTTATTCCCTTATATGGATTAAGCCCTAAACTGGGCCCAATTGCCGAATGGGGACTGAATATTGATAAGAACGCAATACAGGTTGATACATATGATTACGCAACCAATGTAGAGCGTATCTATGCAATCGGCGATATCAACACCTATCCCGGAAAACTTAAACTAATCCTGTGTGGATATCACGAGGCTGCTTTGATGTGTCAAAGTGCGTTTAAGTATGTTTATCCGGACCAAAAGTTGAGTTTTAAATACACCACCGTGAATGGGGTTAATACATTTTAAATGGAAAACATCATCAACATTACCGTCGAAGACCGTGATGGAACAACGCAAACTATCGAAGTTCCTACAGACATTAATCTAAGTCTAATGGAAATACTGAGGGCGTCCGAATACGATATCCTTGCTACATGTGGCGGGATGGCGTTATGCGCAACCTGCCATATACATATATTAAACGGCGGCGACAGCTTGCCCGCAGCCTCAGATCAGGAACTCGATATGTTGGATACGCTACCGGATGCAGATATGGAAAGCAGACTCGCCTGTCAGTTGTACCTCACCAACGACCACGACGGATTACGACTTAAAATCAAAGGAACATTACAATAACAAATGGCACAAATTTTTACGCTATGTTTTTCGTACTTTTGCCCCAAAATAGAACAAAATTAGTTTATCATGTTATTAAATCGTTCTGAAAGAAGCTTTCCGAGAGTAATTATCATCGGAGGCGGTTTTGGTGGTGTCGAGGTCGCCAGAAGCTTAAAAGATAAAGAAGTTGAAGTATTATTGATCGACAGAAATAACTTCCACACTTTTCAGCCGCTGATGTACCAAGTAGCTACTGGAACATTAGCAGCGGATGCCATTTCTTTTCCTATCCGTAAAATGTTCAAATCGCAGCAGAACTTTCGATTTAGAATGGCTGACGTTACCGAAATCGATCATGCACAAAAGATTGTCAAAACATCGGTCGGCGACTATGATTACGATTATCTGGTTATTGCGACCGGCGCGACGTCCAATTTCTTCGGTAATAAGCAGGTCGAGAAATATGCATTGCCCATGAAGAGCATTCATGAAGCTTTAAATATCCGAAGCTATGTATTGCAAAATCTAGAGGAAGCCGTACTACGCAAAAACTACCACGACCGGGAGCGCTTTCTTAATTTTGTCGTCGTGGGAGGTGGCCCTACAGGTGTAGAACTTTCTGGAGCCATTGCAGAAATTCAACTCCACATGCTAAAAAAAGATTATCCAGAACTTTCCAAAAATGAGATGAAAGTATACCTTGTCGAAGGTACTGGAAAAATCTTAGCGGCGTTATCTGAAAAATCGTCACAGGACGCCGAACGCTACTTGCGAGATCTTGGTGTGAATGTATTACTCAACGCGCAGGTAACGGGTTACGATGGCAACACCATTACATTTTCCAATGGGGAAAGTATCCCAACCAAAACAGTGATTTGGGGAGCTGGTGTAATGGGGCAATTTCCGACAGGAATACGTCCAGAAATTATTCAGCGCGGGAACCGCATTCAAACAGATGGGCAATGTCGTGTCAGCGGGATGGAAAACGTCTATGCTATCGGCGACGTCGCGGCAATGATTACGGAAGACACCCCCAGAGGGCTTCCAGGTGTAGCGCCCGCCGCACAACAACAAGGTGCCTATGTAGCCAAACACATCCTAAAACAGATGAATAATGAACAAACCACTGATTTTAAATATTTCGACAAAGGTTCTATGGCGACCATTGGAAGAAATAAGGCCGTGGTCGATATGGGGCGCTTCCACATGAAAGGTTTTTTAGCTTGGCTCACTTGGATGTTTGTCCATCTCGTTTCCATTTTTGGATTTAGGAACAAATTAGTGACCTTTGTTAACTGGACGATTAAATTTTTTACCAAAAACAGCGGTATCCGCCTGATCATCAATAAATACAAACGACCAGACGTAGAAAAGGAAACAGAAGTCGAATATCACTCTTAAATAATTATGGAAAACAAGGCCATAGCCAAAATTTTTAAGTTATACAGTCAACTCATGGAGCTGTTCAACGAAAACCCGTTTCGAACAAAAGCTATGGCCTCTGCCTCGTTCAAGATTGATAAGTTGCCTTTTCCAGCGACGGGTGCCACGATAGACCAGCTCAGTACACAACCAGGTATTGGCAAAAGCACGGCGGAAAGAATTATGTTGATTCTAGAGTCGGGTTCATTCCCCGAACTGGACGACCTTATTGCACAGACCCCGCCAGGCGTTATGGCCATGCTCACAATAAAGGGTCTTGGGCCGAAAAAAATCCGGTCTATCTGGAAAGACCTTGGTATTGAATCGATTGGAGAGCTTCTTTATGCCTGCAACGAAAACCGATTAATGGAAGCCAAAGGGTTCGGCTTGAAAACGCAGGAAGAAATTCGCAAATCCATAGAGTTTTCCAACGCAAATCAAGGATTATTCTTGTATGCGAAAGTCGAGAAGATTGCGGCAATCCTGCTTGGAAATCTTGTCAGCCATTTTCCCGAGAAACAGCATGCTTTTACGGGAGAAATTAGACGAAAATGTGAAATCATTGCATCCGTCGATATATTGACAACCTGTAGCATTTCAGAAATACGGTCTTTTTTGGCAGAGACACCGGTATACACGACCGAAGAATACGAAGATACTGCTATTCAGTTAACCGATGAACTAGGTGTCCGCTACCGTATACAATCTACCCCCGAGGAACGTTTTGCTATCGATTTGTTGCTCACGACAGGAAGTGAAATACACATAAAAGAGCTGCAAGCCATCCAGGCAGACATACCCGAACTCGCGTCCGAGGAAGCCATTTACGAAGCGCTTGGATTATCCTATATCGAACCCGAACTAAGAGAAGGTTCAGGAGAAATCAATTGGGCGAAAAACGGCGAACTACCTGAGCTTATCACGTATGCCGACCTAAAAGGCACATTGCACAATCACTCAACCTATAGCGACGGTGTGCATTCGCTAGAACAGATGGCAACGTACTGCAAAGATGAACTTGGGCTGAGCTACTTCGGCATCTGTGACCATTCTAAGACAGCGGTTTATGCGAGTGGTCTTCCTATAGAACGCGTAAAAGAGCAATGGATAGAAATTGAACGGTTAAACCATAAATTAGCGCCCTTTCGAATTTTCAGGGGAATAGAATCGGATATTCTCTCCGACGGCAGTCTGGATTACCCAGACGATATCCTTGCAAAATTCGATTTCGTGGTCGCTTCTATCCATAGCAATTTGCGTATGGACGAAGAAAAAGCTACCCAACGTTTGATTACCGCGATTGAAAATCCGTATACCACTATTCTCGGGCACCCCACAGGTCGTTTGTTGCTCAGCCGACCCGGCTACCCGATCGATTACAAAAAGGTAATAGACGCCTGTGCGGCGAATCAAGTAGTTATTGAAATAAATGCTAATCCACTAAGGTTAGACTTAGACTGGCGTTGGCAAAGATATGCGCTGGAAAAAGGTGTATTGCTATCCATCAATCCTGATGCTCACCGTACCGAAGGTCTAACCGACATGCAATATGGCGTATACGTAGCAAGAAAGGGTGGACTATCTCCAAGGCGCTGTCTTAATGCGTTTACTCTTGAAGAGATTGAACAGTATTTCGTTCAGAGGAAGAAAAGATAAAAAAGAAAAGGCCCGCAGGCCTTTTCTTTTTTATCTTTTGTAATATTGCATCGCTTGTGGGATCAGCTTCTGAATATCAGCGACCCGTCTAGCGTCACTAGGGTGTGTACTCAAAAATTCCGGTTGCGCATTGGCTTTAGATTTCGCATTAGCCATACGTTCCCAAAAAGATACCGCATGTTGTGGGTTATACCCTGCCATCGCCATAAACATCAAACCGAGCTGATCCGCTTCCGATTCGTTACTACGCGAATATTTCAGTAATGCCAGTTGGCCTCCGATACCATAAGCGTTGTTGACCAAGCCCTGTACAATAGAGCTCTTTCCCGAAGTCGCAACGCCTAGCACCTGTGCGCCAACCTGCAAGGCGTATTGGTTAGACATCTGCTCCATCGAGTGACGAGCAATCGCATGTGCAATCTCATGTCCCATTACTGTCGCTAAACCATCTTCATTTGCTGTAAATGGTAAAATCCCTGTATATATAGCCACTTTACCTCCCGGCATACACCATGCGTTCACGTCAGAACTCTGCACCAAATTAAACTCCCAATTAAAGTTAAATTGATTTGACAGGCCTTCAGCTTGAAGATACTGATTTACAGCAGAAGCAATCCTATTACCGACTTTTTTCACCAACGTCGCGTTCGAGGTCCCAGTCACTACTTTTGTATTGGGATTGCCCAGAAACTCCTTATAGGCTACGGCAGCTTGTTGCTGTATCTGATCATCACTAACAAGTGACAACTGCTTCCTACCCGACAACGGCACAGTAGAGCACGCTGCCATAATCGCCACCATCGCGATCAGAAAGGTATGTTTAATAATCGTTTTCATAATAATTCAAGTTTGTCTACAAACGTAACAGATAAATATAAAGTGATACAAATCTTATGCCTAAAAGCTTAACAACCCTACATCTTCTTTTTCCTAAACAGATAAATCTTGGACTCGTGGCCTTTCAATAGTCTTTCAATATTCTTTTGATGCGTAACCAATATCAAGGCACAGATAGCTATACCGTATAATAACACGGCTGGAACCGATGTATGGAAAATAAATGCGATACTAAATGGAAAGGTAAACCCTGCCAATATGGAACTAAGCGACACATAATGTGTGATAATCAACGTCAACAAAAAGACACTTACGCAACATAACGCCGCTTCTGGATGAATAGCAATAACCATCCCGAATAGAGTTGCGACTCCTTTGCCACCTCGAAAACCAGCGAAAATGGGAAAAAGATGTCCCAGCACGGCAATAACCCCCAGTGCCAATTGGAAATTAACGAACTGTACAGAGCTTGGTATACCAACAACCGTGGAATCTAAGAGATAAGGTAAATTGGTAGCGGTCCAACCTTTAAAGATATCGACAAACATGACAATCGACCCTGCCCTTTTACCCAGCACCCGAAAGGTGTTTGTTGCTCCGGCATTTCCACTTCCATATTCCCGCACGTCTACTCCATAGAAAGCCTCACCAAACCATACCGCCGATGGAATGGAACCAAACAGATAAGCTAAGATAACTATGCCTATTAGATAAATCGAAATCATATATTAATTTAAGCTTCCTAAAGATAATTATACAATTTTAGCTTTTAAGCTTAAATCCAAACTTTTTACAGAGTGCGTTAATGCACCCACCGAAATATAATCTACTCCAGCCAGCGCATAATCGCGAATCGTTTCTAATGTAATACCGCCAGATGCTTCCGTCACCAACCGGCCATTCACTAGCTGTACGGCCTTCTCTACCTCCTCCGGTGTAAAATTATCAAACATTACGCGGTCTACATGTTCATTAGCCAATACCTCTTCGAGTTCTTGAAAACTCCGAACTTCTATTTCGATAGGGATAGACAATCCTTTGGTGGTTAGATAAGTTTGAGCTCGCGTCAACGCATTGGAAATACCCCCAGCATAATCAACATGGTTATCCTTGATGAGAATCATATCATACAGCCCAAAGCGATGGTTGGCGCCACCTCCAATACGCACGGCTTCCTTTTCTAAAAAACGTAATAGTGGTGTTGTTTTTCGTGTATCCAATACCTTACATTTTGTTCCAGCCAACTGTTTAGCATAGTGATTGGTCCGTGTAGCGATTCCGGACATGCGTTGCATCACATTCAGCACCAACCGTTCCGCTTTTAAGATACTGTGTACATTACCCTGAACAAAAAAAGCTATATCTCCCACCTTTATTTCCACACCGTCGTCCAACGTCACATCAATCTTTAAATTCGGATCTATAATATGAAAGATATCCTTTGCCACCGCGACTCCCGCAAGAATACCGGTATCTTTTACAAGCAGTTTTGCTTCTCCCAATACATTTTCTTGAATAGTGGATAAAGAAGTATAGTCGCCATTCCCTACATCTTCCTGCAGTGCTAACGCCACAAACTGCTCCAGTTTACTCAACTCAACTGCCATTTATTCGAATTAAATTAATAAGCGAAGATGACAAAAATATATTTTATTATAAAATCCTAGATCAATTTTTAAGCTTATCTTTACTCAATTCGAACCTCAGCGACCTTAAACTCCTTATTGTTAGACTGTACAAACTTTATAAATACCCGATAGTTTTTTGAGTTCGTTTTCAATGAAAAAACAGCGAACGCGGCTGTTGAATTATTAGCACGCTGTACTTCTTTCAATCCATCCACTTTATTCGTTCGGAAAAAATCATGCAGTAGTAACTCTGCCTGAAATTTAGTAAAGGCTCCCTCATCTCGTTTAACGGAAAGATGGACACTGTTGTCAAAGATTTTCGCCAACTTCTTTGCGTCACCCGCCTTCAGAGCCATTGATGCGCTTTTGACCGCCTCGTCAAAGGAGGTAGTCATTGCTAATACCGATACACCGATCAGACAGCAGAACGCCAGAAAAGCGCATCTTCGCATCACTTTATATATCATATATCCTGATTTATATTTCTGATCGAGAATATGCTAAAACTATGCCAATTCGTGATGATGATTTTTTATAGCAAGGTATTGGCGAATGCAAAGCATTTTATATAAGTTTGTATGTGGGTAATTTAAAAAACAAAAGAGTAGCACTACTAATCTTAGATGGTTTAGGCTACGGAAAAGACGATAATTCAAATGCTGTACGTGCAGCCAAAACTCCATTTTTAGATCATTTATTAGCGACTTATCCAACTTCACGATTAGAAGCTTCTGGCGAAGCCGTCGGGCTTCCAGAAGGACAAATGGGAAACTCGGAAGTAGGTCATATGAATCTCGGCGGTGGTCGTACTGTATATCAAGAACTTGGCCGTATAAATAAGGCTGCAAAAGACGGAGAGTTCAACGCTAACCCTGCCATCCAAGAGGCTTTTGAGTATGCCAAAGCACACCAGAAAAAGGTTCATTTTATTGGACTGTTATCCGATGGTGGTGTGCACGCCCATACTGAACATTTGAAAGCACTTTGTGACGCCGCACAGCAGACCGGACTTCAACAAGACCAAGTATTTATCCATGCTTTTATGGACGGCCGTGATACCGATCCCAATGGCGGACTCGGTTATATCGAAGATTTACAGAATCACCTAGCTCATTCAACAGGAACTATTGCAAGCGCGATAGGACGCTATTATGCCATGGACAGAGATAACCGATGGGAACGGGTCAAGGAAACTTACGATTTGTTAACAAAAGGAACGGGCAAACCTACCACGAATATAAAACAAGCAGTAAAGCAATCTTACGACGATGGAATTACCGATGAGTTCATCAAACCCATTGTGGTGACAGATGCGGACGGACGGCCCGTAGCGACTATTCAGGAAGGCGATGTTGTATTTTGTTATAATTTCCGTACTGACCGAGGTCGTGAGATTACCATAGCTTTGACGCAGGAAGCTTTTCCAAAATACGACATGCATCCCCTGTCATTATATTATGTAACCATGACTTCCTACGACGAGACATTCAAAAATGTACACGTTGTGTTCCAGAAAGAGAATTTAACGAATACACTCGGAGAGGTATTAAGCCGTCAAAACAAGACCCAGGTTCGTATCGCTGAAACAGAGAAGTATCCACACGTCACTTTTTTCTTTTCGGGGGGACGTGAAGAAGAATTTCCCGGCGAACGCCGATTGCTCATCCCTTCGCCAAAAGTGGCGACCTATGATCTCCAACCAGAAATGAGTGCTGAAGGTATTACCACCGCAATTTGCAATGATATAGCAGAAAATCAACCGGATTTCATATGTTTAAATTTTGCTAACCCTGACATGGTGGGACATACAGGCGTTTTTAATGCTGTCGTAAAGGCGGTCGAAACCGTAGATTCCTGCACTAAAAAAGTCGTGGAAACGGGATTAGAACACGGCTATTCCTTCATTATATTGGCCGATCATGGGAACGCTGAGTTTATGGTCAATAAAGACGGCTCAGTAAATACAGCACATACCACCAACCTTGTACCTTGTATCCTGATAGACAAAGACTTCCAGAAAATAAAAGATGGAAAACTGGGCGACATAGCTCCTACAGTGTTAAAACTATTAAGCCTTGACATCCCAGCAGATATGAGTGGTAATGTATTGGTATAAAACAAAAAACACATGGTGCAGCGCAATAACGGCGGTAGTCGTTAGTGCGCTGTACATATCGTGCAACTCCAGTCCAAAAGACAAAAAAATAACAAGAGAAACGTATTTCGATATTCCCGGATATTTTAAGACGGAAATAGCACAATTGACCCAAGAGAAACCTTTTTTAGAAAAAACGGTTGTTAAGGACAGCTTATCCGAAACCAAAGAAATACAAATCACGGATTGGGCAAATGAGCTGTCTAGTTTTGCCTCAATTGATTTAAACAAGCCTGCTTATGCCGGCATGTTAAAAAAAGATAGCACAGCTAACAGCGTAAAAATAATTTCCTCAGATCCAAAAGTTGATATCGTTTTTGTTGAAATAATTTATGGAGACAATGGAGAACCTGCTACATTTCGTATACAACGAAATATTCAAAATTCGTTATACGACACACGCGAAACACTTCACTATACCAAGAATAAAGGATACAGCTTGGAAAAGCATCAATCCGTTTTAATCCTTGGAGATAAATACTATTACATCGAGGGGATATTTAAGCATCAAACCGAGCTAGAGAAATTATCCGGTCACTGAAGCGTGTTAAACGCCCTTCGCTCTGAAGGAAGTCCAAACTAATGATAAACGCGTACCCAATGATATCTGCTCCCAGTTTTTCCAATAGTTTGGAAGCCGCCACGACCGTTCCACCTGTAGCGAGCAAATCGTCATGAATCAACACCTTACTTCCCGGGGCAAGCGCATCTTCATGCACTTCAATAGTCGCTTGTCCATATTCTAATTTATAAGATTCCGATATCGTGTTAAAAGGCAACTTGCCCTGTTTCCGGATAGGAATAAAAGGGACATCTAATCTGTTGGCCAAGAGCATACCAAACAAGAAACCGCGGCTCTCTACTCCGGCGATAGCGTCAATTTCAATTCCTTGCAGATAGTTGACCAACTGGTCGACAATCTCTCCACAGAGCTGTTGATCCTTTAAAATCGGCGTAATATCTTTGAATACAATTCCTGGTTTCGGAAAATCGGGAATATCCCGAATCACGGATTTAAGGCGTTCTTCTAGCATGCTCGTTAATTAAATTCCAAATAAGGTGCAATTTTACGTAAAAAATCGTCATTTAAAGCATACATCTTTTCTAAATCATCCAACGACGCAAAAGCACCGTGCTGCTCGCGGTACCGTACAATATGCGTAGCCTCTTTGCGAGAGATATAAGGATGTTGCGTCAATCTCTCTACAGACAAGTGATTTATGGCCCACTTGCTAATAGGGTTATCTCCCAACGTCAAAGAAGATTCCATCTTCACGAATTGCTCTTCAGAAATACCATATACCTCTTTTACCTGGTCAATACTATGAAAACCACCCAATGCATCACGAAATTTTACAATACGCGCAGCGAGTACCGAACCAATACCATGAATCTTCTTCAACGCAGTGGTGTCCGCTATCGATAAGTCAAGCACTATTTTCGCGTTCGAAGGTTTGGTCCTTCCATTGGGTGAAGAAGCTACCTTCGGCGGTGGCGTAGAAACTGTCTCGGGCAAGGTAATATACGGCGCTATCCGCCTAAAGTCTTCTTCGGAAATGACATAAATTTTAGCGACATCCGCTTTTGTTCGGAATCGCCCACCTTTAGCTTCATAATTTTTAATAACTTTTATTTGCTTTTCGGTAAATCCTAACATTTTCCATTTTTCCGCAGCTAAGTTATTAGGATTGAAAGGAAAAGGCGGTTTCTCTGCTTCCGTAAGAGGTCCGCGGTTTCCTTCCTCATTCGCCCCAAGCATATTTCGCTCTTCCTCCACTAGGGAAGAAAGCAGGAAAATATCGTCCCTCGTATTGCTAACATAAAAACTATATATAAAAGGGGTAGCCGCCATCAGCACAATAAGAATCGACAGCACAAGAAAACCTCTGCGTTCGTTCTCGCTCATCCCGAAAAAGAGAGCCAATTTCTTCATTCTATCTTTAGTTCAGGGCGCTCGCCTCGACCTCCTTCACTCGTGTACCATCCTGCAAAATCTTGGAAATCGCATTGAAAGGCCTAGACACCACCTTGTCGCCAGCTTTTAGTCCCGATTTAACAATAATGTTATTATCATCTTGGATACCAGTCGTCACCTCCTTCATATCTACCACGTCTCCATTCAGTACAAATACATATTCCTTTATGCCAGCATTGTCTGTAGAATCCGCGTCATTGATATTTTCTCGCACCGTCACTGCCTGAATGGGTACAACGAGACCTTTGTCCGATTTTGTATGAACCTGCACCGTTGCAGATAATCCGGGCTTAAAAGGAGAGGCGTTTTTATTATCTTCATCTATCAAGTCTTCATAAGAAGCGGCCTCAATACGTACTTTCACACTGAAATTCGTTACTTGTTCGGCAGTCGCTGCTACCGTTTCAGAACCCGCAGAAGTAGAAGAACTTGAAATTTCGGTTACCACCCCCTTAAACTTACGTCCTTGGAAAGCGTCTACTTCTATCGTAGCGTCGTTACCCACCCTTACTCGGTTAATATCATTTTCGTTTACTTCCACATTCACTTCCATGGTGGACATATTGGCGATACGCATAATTTCCGTCCCTGCCATCTGCGCTGTACCCACCACGCGCTCGCCGAGTTCTATTGACAACAAAGAAACCACACCATCCGCTGGTGCATATATTGTTGTCCGGGACAAGCTATTCCCTGCTTCCTGCAATTGCGCCTGCGATTGATTCACCCCGAATCTGGAGGCTTCCACCTGCTGACGTTGAGATTCCACAGTAGCGCGTGCGACCTCATAGTCGGCCCTTGCTTTGTCCATCTCCGACGCAGATATCACTTTTTTGTTGAAAAGCTCTAAACTTCGGTTATAGATGGCTTCCGCGTTGATCAAGCTCGCTTCTTGTTGCTTTAACATCTGCTGTGCAGCAGCAAGGTTGGCCTTTTGTTGGCTAACCATCGCCACAACTTGATCGTAGCTGGATTGTAACAAGTCCGGTTTTACACGGCATAATACATCTCCTTTTTTTACAACCTGCCCTTCTCGGACATTCAGTTCTATTATCTCGCCCGAAACCTCCGAGCTCAATTTTACTTCGAATTCCGGTTGCACCTTCCCACTCGCCGAAACAAGTTCCGAGATGGTTTTCTCTCCCACCTCATCTACTGCAACCTGTTGCACTCCCCCATCACCAAACCAGCCGAACTTACTTCCTATTACAACCAGTATCAAAATTACTACTGCAGAGATGACCAATATTTTAGGTAGGTTGCTCTTTTTCTTTGCCATGAAGATATAGTTAAAAAGTTATAGGGTTTCCGATATAATAGTCAATGACCTTTCCGCGAAATACCATTTCGTATTTGCGACGAATCATTTCAAATTCTGCACTATTCATATTTGTCTGAGCAGTGAACATTTCCATGGAATTAGCCATGCCCACGTCATAACGTTCCTTAATCGTTTCAAAAGCGACTTTAGATGTATTAAAAGCTACCTGAGACGCGAAATATTGCCGGTTGGCAGATCTCAAATCTAAAATAGCCTGCGCAATAGTTTTTTCCAGATTCCGGCGCGCCAGTGCCTCCTCATTCTCTGCTTGCAAATAGCCTATCTTTGCTTTATTTACGGCCACCTTAGTCCTGTTGTTGTTAAAAATAGGGATCTGTAATGAAAGGCCGCCGCGAAACGATTTATTCTCATTAACTTGATCGAAAAATCGAATTTGTTCCTGCGTGATCATATCATAAGCCCGAGATGAATAATTTGTTCCATATCCCGCGGATAGATTTAATGTAGGGTAATAAGCACCTTTGGCAATGTCAATATTTTTTAAAGCCAACTCCTTATAATAACTCGCCTGTTCGATCGCCGGCTGAGACAACAACGCTTTTCTAAACACATCATCGAAAGAAGTAACCGCATACTCTGCCATAATATCCGCTATACTAGGTTTTTCTAAACCAAACGTCGTATCCGGAGATAGTTCCATGAGCTGTTTTAAATTGAGTAACGAAAGTTCATAAGCATTCTCCGACGACATAATATTCAATTCGTCTGTCGCCACCTGGTTTTCTGCCTGTGCCAAATCTGCCAACGTTTTGTTTCCCACCTGAAATTGTATGCTGTCCTGTCGTAGTTGCTCCCGCGAAAGCCTAACTTGCTGCTGAGCTGCCTCATACAGCTCCCCGTTTGTAATGGCCTCCAAATAGTTTGTTACCACAGATAGGACCAAATCGTTTTTGACTTTTTCAACTTCTGTCGCATCGATAGTAAGCTGAATTTTATTCGCTTTGATTTGATTGATTTTTTGAAAACCTTGAAATATAGCGATACTCGAGGATAACTGCGCCCCAGCATTTGTTGTCCAAAAATTTCCACGAATCAGCTGACCAGAGGTCTGATCAAACGTCAGACCATAATTATAAGCATTATCAGCACCGACACTTAAATTTGGATACAATTCCGATTTCGATTGATAAAGGTCCTGCTCGCTTATTTGATACCCGAATTCTGCTTGCTTAATTTGTAGATTGCGTTCGAGCGTCGTCTCAATAGCCTCTTGTAATGTTACTTGCGCATATCCGCCGGGAGCCCCTATAATGAACAATATGAAAAATAATACAATATAATAGGATATTTTTTTTGTCATTTGATTAATTAAGCATAAAATGATTTTTAAAATTGGGACAAATTTCTGATATTATCAACATGTATTTTGTAACCGCACCTTTTTTTTTAAGATGGTACTATCCAAAAGTAACATTCAATAAGTCGCGAAAAGAACAGAAGGTCTATTTGACATTCGATGACGGGCCAATTCCCGAGGTTACACCTTTTATATTGGATACACTCGCTGCACACCACATCAAAGCCACTTTTTTTTGCGTAGGCGATAATATTGAGAAAAACAGGTTAATTTACGAACGCATCCTCGCAGACGGGCACCAAATCGGCAATCATACCTACAATCATTTACGGGGTTGGGATACCGAGGACAACATATACTTAGATAATATCGAAAAATGCCAACAATTAACAGGAACAACCTTATTTCGTCCGCCTTATGCCAGAGCAAAAAAGTCGCAGCTAAATGTATTGCACAAAAAATACGAAGTGGTCTTTTGGGATGTCCTCTCCGGAGATTTCGATGAGCAGCTAAGTCCCCAAAAGTGCTATCAGAATGTAATTCGCCACGTGAAAAATGGTTCCATTATCGTTTTTCACGACAATATCAAAGCATTACCCCGCCTATCATATGCACTGCCTAAAGTAATCACCTATCTTCAAGAAAAAGGTTATGGTTTTGGCATATTGTAGTTCGTCTTACCAAAAATGCATATGCAATTTGATAAAAACGGATATGCATTTTAGCAGAAATGCATATGCAATTTTTAAACACAGCGGTAACTTACCGCAACATGCTATCATCAAGACCATCCCAATCGAAATTCATATCCATAATTTGCAATTGAAATTCTTGCGCTGAGGCCACAGAAAAATAACCCAAGGCATTATTAGAAATATTAGACGTCGGGTTCCCCGGGGCTGCGGAACCGGGATTCGTACTTTGATATTCATTCCAATAATCAAAGACCTTTTCGTCTATGCAATAGCGTCTCACCGTAATAACATCCCCCGGTTTCAATTCCGTATCCAAATCAGAAACCTGGTGGGTAACGTACAACCCATCATTGAATTTATCTTGAAACACGGAAGAGAAACGGAAGCCAATATCATTAATGGAAACGTCATAACGATAATAGTTCCGCTCATTAGGGGGGTCGTTAAACTTAAATGTTGCGAAATAATAACTATCTCCAAAAATACTTTCCTCAATAATACCCGTGGAATCTACTGCTACCGCGGGCGGCATATAGCAAGAAGATAGAAAGCGTTCCCCATCGACTTCCACGTATAAACCATAAACTTGCTCCGGTACCGGTGTGAAATTCATCGCGACATAGCTCCCCCCCTCTTCATGCTGGAAATCATGATGATTTCCTTTACTGTCTACCACAAGTACATGCGCATTCGTTACGCCCAGCGAGTTAACCGGGTCATTAAAAGCAACGGTTTTAGACACCCTTATACGTTGGGTAGATTGTAAATCAGAGAGATTCGCTTCGATTACTACCCGCGGATCCGCATCATTCAAGTTAATATCAATTTTTTCTTCGCATGCCACGAAAAACAAAAAGATCCATACGATATAAATATAACGTCTAGCACTCATAATAATCAGAATTTGAAATTCCATGTTACCGATGGAATGATACCGAACAGCGCTATTTTATAAGCCTCTGTTATATTCGTATTGCTTTCGTTCTCCCGAAAGTCGATGATGTATGCATTCCGCCGATTATACGCGTTATATACACCAAATGTCCAACTGGATTGGAAACGCTTCTTTGAAGGTAGCGGTTCATACGTCGCCGAAAAATCCAATCGATGATAATTGGGCATCCTGTAACCATTTCTTTCTGTATAATAGAACATCGTTTTGCCATCAACCTCATATTTTCCACTTGGAAAAGTCACTGCGTTACCCGTCTGGTAGACGAAGGTCGCTCCAAGCGTCCATTTTTTCGACAGCTCATACATTCCTACCACAGAAACGTCATGCGTTCGATCCTGACGGGCTCTAAACCACTGCCCACCATCAATCTCATCAAACTTTCGTTCGCTTTTTGCCAGCGTATAACTTACCCAACCATTCAGCCGCCCCGTGTTCTTTCGAAGATATGCTTCCAAACCATAAGCTCGTCCAACGCCGTACAATAGATCTCCTTCTAAATACTGGTTTGCCTGTAAATCTGCTCCGTTCCGGAAATCTATCTGGTTGTCCATATGCTTATAATAGGTTTCTAAGGAGAATTCGTAACGGTTGTTCCTGAAATTTCGGAAGTACCCGATCGCGATCTGGTCAGCGATTTGGGGTTTGATATTCAGACTGCTTACCACGTATTGATCCGTCGGCAAACTCGACGTCGTATTCGTTAACTGATGTAGGTTCTGCGCTATACGATTATACGATGCTTTGATACTATGCCGCTCACTTAGCAAAAAACTGGCTGAAAAACGAGGTTCGATATTTAAGTAATGCTTAGCCACAGCACCCTTTCCATAATACTGTTCTCCTAGAGGCTCGCCGTCTTCGTCATAAGCGTAAAAAGTTCCCGGCCCCATTACCATAAAATCCGTAAGACGCACACCATACAGCAAAGATAGCCAATCAGCCGGCTTCCAGGTGTGCGAAACGTAGGCTGCCAGCTCTATTCCTTGGCGGTTATCTACATTCACATCATTAACCGATGTATTTTCTCCCGCTGTTATACTCGCCGGATAAATGGACTGTTGCAAGACGTGCGCACCAAAACGCCAAGTGCTTACTGGATTTTGATAGTATGAAAAGTCCTGTTTTAAATTCCAGTTACGAATTTTCGATGCAATGCCAAAATCAGTATCATCGCTCGACACCTGCACACGATAGTTAAAATCACTGTAAATCAACGACGTGTTACTAAACAATTTATCACTAAAAATACGGTTCCATCGCACCGTCGCCGTCGCATTACCCCAATCAAAATTAAAAAGATCAGAATACCCTAAGTCATCTTTGCCAAAATATCCAGATAGATAAAGTGTATTTTTATCGTTAAAACGGAAATTGAGTTTTGCGTTTAGATCATAAAAGTAAAGCTTGCTTTTATTGACATCTTCATCGTTCGAAAGCTTTAAAAACATATCCGCGTAAGTGCGGCGTCCGCTGATCATAAACGAACTCTTGTCCTTAACCAAAGGCCCTTCCACTTTTAGACGAGAAGCGATCAAACCTACTCCTCCCTCAGTTACAAACTTCTTTTGGTTGCCATCCATCATAGCGATGTCTAAAACAGACGAAATGCGGCCGCCAAACTGCGCCGGAATCCCTCCTTTATATAATTGCACATCCTTAATGGCATCAGAATTGAATGTCGAGAAAAAGCCCAGCAAATGAGAAGCGTTGTAAACAGTAGCCTCGTCGAGCAAAATAAGATTTTGATCACCACCACCACCACGAACATAAAAATTAGAAGACCCTTCGCCCCCGCTTTGTACGCCGGGTAATAATTGTATAGTCTTCAACAAGTCCTTTTCGCCAAAAACAACCGGTACATTCTTCACCTCTTCCATGGTGAAGTTGAGTACCCCCATCTGCGGATTCGTTACGTTATCGTCTTTCCTTTTTGCCGATACCACTACCTCCTCGAGTTCATTTTCCGTTTTGCGGAGATTTGTGTGCAATCTCCTATTGGCGTCAAGTTCGATCTCTTCGACATAAGTCTGGTATCCTACGTAGCTAAAGATCACCCGATGCCTTCCTGCTGGTAGTGTCAAGGAGTAAAATCCATAAGCATTGGTACTAACGGCTTGTTGACCGGTATTAGTGTCAATTGCTACGACAGCTCCTATTAGCGTTTCGCCCGATTCACCATCCCGTACTGTTCCACTTAGCACAACCTGCTGCGCAAATACCGGAACACAACCTAGTAACAAGAAAATGGTCACCCACACATTGTTCATCTATACGCTTAGTTAAGAGTGACCTTTTGAAAACATTGCGCAAAAAATGCCATCTGAAAATCAATCGATCGCACCCAATACTCTCCGTTATGTTTACCTGGCATCGTAAGATAGTGATGCGCTATATTCATATAAGTAAGCTTTTCATGCAATTTATTATTCACCTCGAAAAAGAAATCTTCTGTTCCGCAATCTATGAATAATTCAAGGGATTTCGGTTTAACCAGATGGGTTAATTCGATAACTGTATGCGCATCCCAGATTTCCGGTTCTTGATGATATTCGCCTAAATGCGTCTTCATCCCCCAATTATCGGGAAAAGGACGGATATCTACACCGCCTGATGTGCTGCCCGCAAAACCAAAAAGATCCTGATTGCGGAACGCCAAATACAATGCTCCATGCCCCCCCATACTGAGTCCTGTTATTGCCCGATTAGTCCGGTCGCTTCCTACCTGATATTGCTGTTCGATAAAAGGTATTAGTTCTTTCGTAATATAGCTCTCGTACAGGTAATCATTCTTGGGTGTATCCCAATACCAGCTATTGAAACCGCCATCAGGACAAACCACCAGATATCCATAAGTATCGACAAGTTGCTCGATATGAGGCGCAGTTTTGATCCAACTAGCATAATTTCCCGAATATCCATGCAGCAAATAAAGGGTAGACGTGGCCTTTTTATTTTCGGGAGAAATAACAACAGCCTTGATGTCTTTGTTCATCAGTACACTTCGTACGTTGACCGTATCGACAGTTGCGGCATGCAACGGTAGCATACCAGCGATTGTCGCTAGTAAAAGAAAAATGTATTTCATATCTCCCTTCTACAAACCACTTGTAAATGCCGACAATATCCGCGGGTATTGCTCTCCATCTTTCGCCCACATTTTGAATGAGCGGTTATACAAATTCAATTCTGCAAACACTTCGGCTTCTTCGCCAGCACTGTTGGCAAAAAACAGCTTAAATGCATACGTTCCATTTCCGGATAAATCCACTACAGTCTTGTTGGAGGAAAATACAAGCGGTGCTAATATAGCGTCCGTCATCGCGCTATCAATTGGTTGTTTATAGAGCGTCGCCACAGCCTTCACAAATCTGTCAGACTCATCTCCGATCGAACTGAATTTGATAGCCCCTTCATGAAAGGCTTTCTCTTCGTTTACGTTTCCATCCTCAAAAACTCCTGCCGGAATATTTTTAGTTATTTCGATTTGAAGTCCAATCGTATCTTTATCATTTAAGGACTTTCCAACATATACCACAGCGGAATCCGTCTCTGTCGATTTTACTAAGGACAAGAAGATGGCTGGATTATCCGTCGTGGACGTTGCTACATACTGCCTAAGGTTCGCCGTCAGGGCATCTTCGGTTGCATTTTCGTTACCCTTTTGGTTATTTCCACAGCTTATTAATGTTGAGGCCAACATCATAACCGCTGTCGCTTGTAAAATTGTACTTTTCATATTCCAAACGTATTATTTATTGAATAAATACAAACCTAAATAAAATGCTTAGCATTCACGAATCCAATGTTAAATGAGTTTCATGCTTGCCGATGCGTAACTCTTCTGTAAAGTTACTGTATTAAAGCATCATATAATATTTCTACGGGATGATAAGATCTTCGTCCCGTTCCGTCCTTGATTTGATGACGGCAAGACGTTCCTGCAGCAGCAATCAGCGTGTCTTCATCTGTTGCACGCACTGTCGGCAAAAGTACAAGTTCCCCTACTTTCATGGACACCTCATAGTGCTCCTCCTCATACCCAAATGACCCGGCCATTCCACAACAGCCCGAAGGTATAATTTCCACACCGTAATTTTGGGGAAACGACAATAGTCTCTCCGTATAACCAACCAAATGAAAGGCTTTTTGATAACAATGTCCGTGCAGCTTGACCTTCTTCGCCACCTTCGTAAACTGCTCCTGATGAATCCTACCGGCGTCTATCTCCCTAACAAGAAACTCATCAATCATCCATGTCCGATCGGCTAACTTGCGCGCCGCTTCATACATATGCGGACCAACTAACTCGACGTACTCGTCTCTAAAAGTGATAATAGCAGAAGGTTCTATCCCCAGAAGGGGCGCCTCTTCTGTAATCAAATCTTTTAAGAGCTCTACGTTTCTTTCAGCTATCTTTTTAGCTTCCTTTACAAAACCCTTAGACAGGTATGTACGTCCGCTTTCCACGTGTTTTGGTATAATAACTTCATACCCCAACGATGTCAGTAATTTATAAGCTGTTATACCAATAGCCGTATCGTTATATTCCGTAAACTCATCGCTGAACAAATACACCTTTCGCTTGTGGCTTTTGACAGGTTGCTTCCGAACCCATTTAGATAACGTCGTAAAATTAACGGTTGGCAACGAACGTTTAGGAGCAAAACCTACCACAGATTTTACCATATTCGCAAGAACCGGTGTTTTGACTATCAAGTTATACAGCGGTGCAACATAAGACCCTAAACGCTGGCTTTTGGTAAAATTGGCGATGACTGAAGAGCGGAATGGCACGCCATGTGCATGATAATAATGTTGCAAAAACTCCGCTTTCATCTTAGCGACATCTACCCGCGATGGGCATTCGCTTTTACAAGCTTTGCAACTCAAACACAAATCCATCACCTCCTTTATTTCCTCGTGGTCAAACCGATTTGCTTTTGTCGAATTTGTCAGAAATTGACGAAGCATATTTGCCCTTGCCCTCGTAGTATCTTTTTCGTTCCGGGTCGCCATAAATGATGGACACATCGTGCCTCCAGTGATTTCTGTTTTCCGGCAATCACCCGAACCGGAACATTTTTCTGCTAGACGTAGAATACCCTCGTCTTTTGTAAAATCAAAATAGGTTTTTATCTGCTTGCCATCCACTACCTTATCATAGCGCAAAGAAGTATCCATCGGCGGGGTATTAACAATCTTATTCGCATTAAACACGCCGCGAGGATCGAAAATTGCCTTTGTCTCCTGCAACAATTGGTACACCTGTTCACCCAACACCTTCCCGATAAATTCACCTCGCAAACGCCCATCACCATGTTCGCCGCTCAAAGAACCATTGTACTTCAAAACCAAATCCGTGGTACGTTCCAAGATTGATCGGAATTTATGACGCCCTTGTGTCGTTTTGAGATTAATAAATGGCTCAATATGCAACTCTCCCGCTCCTGCATGCGCATAATAAGAAGCATGCACATTTTCCTCCTCCAGCAAGACCTGGATATCTTTTACGTATGCCGGTAGATCTTCAGGTGAAACAGCACAGTCTTCAATGAGATTAACCGGTTGTTCATCACCTGGAAGATTCCGTATCAAGCCCAGTCCTGCTTTACGCACATCCCAGACCAAATTTGTTTCCTGGACGCCAACAACAAAAGGATAGGCATAGCCCAATCCCTTGTCGACTAGATCTTTTTTCAATGCATCTGCTTTTCGATAAAGCGTAGCCTCATCATCCGCTCGAAACTCGATAATCAGCAGTGCTTGCGGATCACCTTCAATGAAAAAGCGATTATATTGATATGTCGGGTGCCCCACTGTAAAATCCAATATGTATTTATCAACCAACTCCGAAGCTTCGGGATGGTGAGACAGCGCAACGATATTACCCTCCATACATTCCACCATGTCAGCAAAATGCACGCATAATAAACCAATTTCCTTGGGCGGAAGTGGCATTAAGCGTAATTTCGCTTCGGTCACAATGCCAATAGTCCCCTCCGATCCTGCCAACAACTCACATAAGTTGAACGACTTCTCGTCATCCACCAAAAAATCCAACGCATATCCCGTATTTCGCCGGGTCAAGGTCTTTTTAGGATATCCCGATACTATTGCCTCCTTATTTTCCGGAAGCGATAACAATGCATTCAGTTTTCGGTAAATTTCGCCCTCCCGCGTCTGAGAAGCCAATTTCTCGAAAAGAGCAGCCCCGTCCAACGCCTCAAAAACAACCTCTGACGTATCATCGAGCAACACCTTAGCCTCTAATAAGCACTTGCGCGTATCTCCCCAAACGATGGAATGTAAGCCGGAGGAATTATTACCAATCATACCACCGATCATCGCACGACTTGCTGTAGAAGTTTCTGGACCAAACATTAATCCATGCGCCCGAAGATAGTTATTCAGATCATCACGGATTACACCGGGCTGTACACGCACCCAACGCTCACTCACGTTCAGCTCCAATATCTGATTAAAACAGTGCGATACATCGACGACTATGCCGCTCCCTACTACCTGGCCTGCCAGTGAGGTGCCGGCTGTCCGTGGAATAAGTGTCAAACGCTGTTCACCCGCGAATAAAATAAGGTTTTTTAAATCTTCCTTGCCTTGTGGAATCGCCACTGCCAGGGGGACTTCCTGATATACAGAAGCATCGGTGGCGTAAGCCAACCGCATCGTCTGATGCTGTGGATTTTCGGGCAAATAAAACAGCTCTCCCATTAGCAGGGAAGAAAGTCGGTTTAGTTCTTGTATAATCTGCACGTTTGTTTTATAGTTTGACAAAAAACAAATTTATGTTCTTTTTTCCGTAAAAAGAACCAAAACCTCGTCCTTCGAATGTTTTACATAAGGGATCGTACTAAGGATGAGTTTGTACAATTGTAAAACATTCGGATGGACATTTTAATGTTAAGGAGGGGTCATGCAATTGTATTGTCCCATCCTTAACCTCTAAACGCCACATGTAAAATTTTGATAACTGTAGAGATATTATCTTTGTACTATCCCATCCTATCAAAATTTTAAAGTGGCGACTTTTTTTGTTTCCTTTTTTTGAGAGAAAAAAAGGAAAAGCCAGTCGCGGCTCGAGCGACAAAGAAGCTATCGAAAGAAACCCTTTCTTCAAATCATTAATTTTAAAAAAAATAAACAATAATCATTAATATGCAATTTTAAAAGAATATTATTCTGCATACATTGTTATGTTTTGAATATTATCCACAAACACTTATCTTTGCAGCATGGCAACAAAACTGGAATTCAGCTTAGATCAGATTGATTATCAGATTCTTCGAATCATGCAAGAAAACGCACGCACGAACAATGCAGATATCGCGCGAGAGCTGGGAATGGCACCCTCCGCTATCCTAGAGCGGGTCAAGAAATTGGAGCAAAAACAAGTTATTCTTCAGTATAATGCGAAAATCAATCCAGATGCCCTCGACCAAAAGCTATTGTCCTTTATTTTCATTAAGGCACAAGATCCAATAGGAACGCAGAAAGTCGGCTTGCTCTTAGCGAAAATCCCCGAAGTGCAAGAAGTACATGATATTGCAGGAGACGACGGATATCTAGTTAAGGTACGTACAAATGATGCGGCCGGCTTAGTAGATTTGATGCGCAATTCACTGGGAAAAATAGAGGAGATTATTTCCACACGCACCACTATTGTGTTAGAAACGGTAAAAGAAGAACAAAAACTTGTTATTCCGACAGAAGATTAATATGACAAAAGGAAATCAACGTATGCCTACTACAGGCAGTATTATTTTTGCTTACCTCGTGGTATACATTGTATGGGGCTCTACCTTTTTCTTTATCGAAAAAGCGTTGCGGAGCTTTAGTCCCTTTGTATTAGGCTCTATTCGCTTTATAATAGCCGGCTCGCTGTTAATGGGATTTTGCTATTTTAAAGGATACAAACTCTTTGCAAAAACAGCTGTCAAAGATGCTCTGTTTGTTGGTTTTCTCTTGCTATTCGTTGACATGGCTGCAATTATTTGGGCTGAGCAGTATATTTCGAGCGCCATTGTCACTATTATCGCCGCAGCGACAGCTATATGGTTTGTAGTTTTTGACAAGCCGAAATGGAAAGAGAATTTCTCTAGCTTACCTACCGTGCTAGGGTTGATTTTTGGTTTTTTGGGTGTTTTTATGTTGTTTGCTGAACAACTTTTCGCACAGGAGGATACCTCGGGGGATAAAAACATAAAAATTACAGCCATGTTCGTACTGGTGTTCGGAACTATTGCTTGGACGGTAGGATCTCTTATATCAAAATATAGCAAAGAAAAAAGAACACGACAGATGCAGGAACGTGGAGAAGAAGATGTGCACATCATGGTAAAAACGGCTTGGCAAATGGTCTGTGCTGGCATCGCCTTTACCGTAGTCGCCAGCATAAATGGTGAATATCGCCGTTTTCAAATACAGGACGTACTCCCGGAAGACTGGGGCGGAATTATCTACCTAGCTACTATGGGTTCGATTTTGGCTTTCGGTAGTTATATATGGTTATTACAGCACAGACCTGCAACGGAAGTCAGTACACACGCATATATAAATCCCATCGTTGCCTTGGTGCTTGCACACTATTTCACCGACCACCATGTCACCTCATTGCAGATTATAGGATTATTTATCGTATTAGGCAGCGTTTTGCTAATGAACTGGAATCTGTACAAAAACAATAAAAAAGTTAAAGTCTACAAACGTGCGAAACGGATAAAGAAACTACGAGAATTAGCGTCACATAGTAGTATCCCTCGCATTATGGCGCTTTCTAACTTTAATCAAAAACACGAAAAGAAAAAAGAACGTCTATAATTCATTATCCATCCAACGAATATATATGTGATAAAATTTTTTTTAGCTGTAGCATTTTCTTGCCCGTACCCGTATTAATTCCAAAATATATCGAGCAAATACAATGAAAAAGTTATCTCTACAATTTTGTTTGTTGTTACTTATCAGCGTCTTCACATTTAGCAGTTGCCTGAAAGATAATGATGATGGTCCATGGAATGACATGCCCGCAGCTGGTGTCATGTATTTCGTAAATAGTTTCCCTGATGCAACTTCCGGCCTAACGTACCGTTTAGACGGCAATGTCATTAGCAACCCGCTAAACGGTGTGCCGATGATATTAGAATATCAAAAATTTTCTGGCGCACAGCTGTTACGCCCTGGTAATCGTAAATTAACAATAGCAAGCTATAACGCTAATCAAAGCGCTTTGGTAGACACGACGCTGACCATTAAGATAGACAGCGGCTATACTTCTTTTGTATATGGCACAGCAGAACAGCCAATATTTGCCATGGCGCAGGATAAAGTCGTCGAAAACTTAGGTGAGAATGAATCCGGTATACGGTTCATGAACATGGCAGACGGCGTAGGCGCTGTCAATTTACTTATTGAAGGGGAAGATGAGCCATTGTACAGTAATCGACCCATTGAAACAGGATCTTCGGTGGTAGAACATCAAGCCTTCCAAGCACAAACAAGCGGTACTTATACGCTTAAAGTCACTGATGCAAGTGGCAACGTGCTAGCAACAAGAGAAAGAAGGGAATTAAAGAAAAGCGAATTAATCAGTGGTCAACGGTATCACTCTTACTACACCATTATGTTGACCGGCAAAGCCGGTGACGAGAATACACCATTATACATCGGCGTAGTGGAACACCGTTAATTACCATCCCATATGCGGTAGAGATGCAAACCCAAAGGGAGCCCCTGCATCTCTACCTTAATACAATTAGGATTATAAATACACAAAAAAACAGATTGTTTTTTTATCTTTAAAAACAAATAATCCTATTCATATGAACAAAGTAAAATTTTTCACCTGTTTTTATTTCCTATTGGCATGGTTAGGTTTGTCTGCACAGCAGAATCCCGTCTTTCCAGGATGGTATGCTGATCCTGAAGGTATCATATACGACAATACCTATTGGATTTTTCCGACCTACTCCGCACCTTACGAAGAACAAGTGTTTTTCGATGCTTTTTCATCTAAAGATTTAGTCAACTGGCAAAAACATCATCGAATAATTGATACATCGGAAGTGAAATGGGCAAATAAAGCTATGTGGGCGCCGGGTATTATAGAAAAGGGTGGTAAATATTATTTTTTCTTTAGCGCGAACGATGTCCACGAAGGGGAAATCGGCGGTATAGGCGTGTCTGTTGCTGACAAGCCAGAAGGTCCATACAAAGACCTATTAGGCAAGCCTTTAATTAATGATATTGTTAACGGAGCACAGCCTATTGATCAATTTGTATTTAAAGATAAAGACGGTCAGTATTACATGTACTATGGTGGATGGAAACATTGTAATGTCGTAAAGCTCAGCGATGACTTCAGAAGCTTAGTACCTTTTGACGACGGCACCATTTATAAAGAAGTAACGCCCGAGAATTATGTAGAGGGACCTTTCATGTTTATCCGAAACAACAAATACTATTTCATGTGGTCAGAAGGTGGTTGGGGCGGCCCTGATTATAAAGTTGCCTACGCTATAGCAGACAATCCCTTCGGTCCGTTTGAGCGCATCGGCACCATTCTCGAACAAGATAAAGATATTGCGACGGGCGCTGGGCATCATTCCGTTATCAAAATCCCGAACGAAGACACCTATTATATCGTTTACCATCGCAGACCTTTAGATAAAACTGGAGCCAACGAACGGGAAACCTCTATTGACCGTATGACTTTCGACGAACAAGGCTACATCAATCCTGTGAAAATGACGTTTGAAGGGGTTAAGCATCCTTTATAGGAGCACCCCTAATCTAATTTAACAATTCCATTTTTGATGGCATACATAGCTAGACCGGTCCGGGTTTTCAGCTGTAGTTTTTCGCACACAGCATTCCTGTAGCCCTCTACCGTACGGACGCTGACACACATTTCGTCGGCAATTTCTGCGTAACTCTTTTCGGAGCAGATCTGCCTGAGAAATTCCGTCTCGCGATCCGTGAGCTTGACAAACGTTCGAAAGTCTCCGTCCCCAGTCAAGGACTGAATGGAAAGCAGTACCTTGCGCGTAATCAGTTCGTTAAAGAAATAGCCTATCGTCAGCACCTCTTCAAATGCCCGTTTGAGCTCACTGGGCTCGGCATCTTTAAGCACATAGCCTTTGGCGCCATGCCGGATCATTTTGATGATAGCGGATTCGGCATCCATGGTGCTGAGTGCAAGTATTTTGACAGCCGGGTGGTTGATCCGTAACCATTCAGCCGTCGCATAGCCGTCCATTTCAGGCATGCTGATATCGAGCAGGACAATATCGGGCAATTGCTCCCGTTGTAATCGATGAATGAGATCGCGTCCGTTCGAAGCCTCCAAGATGACTTTGTAGCCTAGAAAGCAATTGATGAGCCCTGCCAGCCCCTTGCGGAAAAGAGCATGATCATCCACGATGGCGATATATTTGATATTAGTCATAAGGAACATGTAATATAATAGTTGTACCTTCTCCCGAGGCGCTATTGATATCAACGAGACCACCCATAAGCGCCGCCCGGGTTTTGATGTTTTGTAGGCCGAGGCCTCCTGTCGCGGCTTTTTCGGTATCGAAACCGAGACCGTTATCATGGATATGAATGCGCAACCCGCTGTCGCGAAAGTCGAACAAGACGTCTATTTCAGTAGCCTGCGCGTGTTTCAAGATATTCTGTAGACTTTCCTGCACGATGCGAAAAGCGATGGTCTTACTTTGCTCAGGAAGAGGATGCTCCTCGCCTACCGTACGTAGGTGGCATTGCATCAAACCGTTGCGCCCAATACGCTGCAGTTCCTGGCTAACAGCCTGCGTTAGCGGTATCCATTGCAACCGTTCACTGCTCAGGCTTTTGGCGATGTCGCGCAGATCTGTCATGGCCTGCCCTACGTTGGACTTGATATCTTCGAGCAGATCCTTGTCGGCGGTGGCACTTTGCCCGGCAATGTTCAGCTGTACCTTGGCTAAGCTCAGCAGTTGCCCCACGTTATCGTGTATCTCTCGACTGATGGAATCAAAGGTCTCCTCTTGCATTTCCAGTCGCGATTCCAACAATTGCTTCTGGTAGGCTTCGGACATCGCCTTTTTCTCTTCCCGGTAACGGAATTTTCGGCGTTGATGGTTGAACATGATCAACACCATCACGCACAGCAAAGCCATAAACAGCAAGACAACCGTGATAATAACGGCTAAGATTTCTTGATAATGGTCAACTGGCATATAAAAGCATAGGTGAACAGCGAATACATCACGATATTGGAGATTTGTAAGGGTATTTTCAGAATATAGGCCAAATCAACATGAAGATTAGCCAAAAAATTGAACATGCCCATATAAGGCACACTACATACATAAAAGAAAACCAAACCAATGGCAATCCAGAACTCGCTATTATAACGTAATATAACAGGCTCATCTGCTGCCAGTAGTTCGTAACAATAGATAACCGCCCACAGAATCGTGCACACACCCCCTACTACAAATACATAACTATTCCATTCGTTAAATTCAAAGACAAAGAACACTAACAGATACCAAAATACTGGGTACAGATACAGAAAGACCTGAATCACTTTTCGAACCTTGCACGATTGAATAATCTGCTGAAAATAATAAGCAAACGCTAGATATTGCACAAGGTGAAAGAAGTTGTACATCTGCACGTTTGTTTTATCCGGCATAAATTCCATTTTATAGAAAACACTCCACTCCACTAAGCCTGTGTATAGCACCACTAAAGCGATTACAGCAATAGAAGAATGTAACCCTCGCTTTAGGCTAACGATAGCCGTCAATACAGCCAGGGTTAGAACTCCTAAGTAGATATAATACGTGATATTCATCAAATATAAAGGCTACTATATCTCCCCTCGAGGTGGCGGTGGAGGAATAGGATTGCCACTATTCAAACCACTGACACCCTGGCTCTTCGCAGCAACCAATCCTTTGACAATGCCTTGGTTTTGGATCGCAATGGTACCGAGATATCGCTCGCGATCAATTGTCTCGAAATCAGTTTCCTGGTTGCTTTTGTCAACATAGGTGAAGAGGATCGTGAGGCGCTGTAGAATTCTGTCTTTTTTATCCCGAGCAATGCGTTCTTCGGTCTCTTCATCGCCTAACGACAGGATTTTGGTGGTGATGCCGGTAACGGTACCGCGTGCGGCCTGGTAAGCAATTTCCCGCCTTATTTCACTAATTGTCTCCTTATTGAAATGAACAAGCTCCGTTTCTCCGTATGTAGCATCCGTGGTTTTGTCCAAAACTGTCTTTATACCCTTTTTATAATTGTTTTTCAACTCCTCTACGTCGATACGGTTAGCTATTTTAGCGAACGAGCCATCCGGATTCAATTGATAGTAATCCCCCACATCCTTAAAATTCTCGTCGGCCCGAACAAACAGCAACCGCAACGCGGCTTCATCCTGTTTTTCCGCGGCGAAATGAACATTGATACCCGAATCTTTGGAGAGGTTTTCGATAACCTCAAGGAAGCGCTTTACAGGCGTATTGGTGAACTGCTCGGTTATATTGGGGTAGCCCGCTTTAGATAGAGCCTCTTTTTTGTGTATAGAGAACCAATCGGCTCGCATTTCAACATAGGTTTTTTGAATGAAGACGTTTGAAGGGAGGGGTTGATAATTTTCAGCTAGTTTTGTTTCAGCTATGCTAGTGCTGATATCCGGCAAAATTGAAAAATTCTCCGAATGACAACTAATTAAGCTAGTCAAAAAAAAGCAACCTAATGATAGTTTGATGAAGTGACACATGGTTTTTGTTATTAATGTTTAAAAATGTTGTTAGTTAAATGTAGTCCCAAGTTACCATAATATTTTATGTTTTACAATAGGTATTCAAAATGGCATAAACAGCTTACCCTATTTACAAGAAAGAATAACTCTTCTGCCATCTTAAAAAACATTTTCTTGATTTCTATAACTTTGCTTTATTAAATACCGAGATAGCAACATGTGCAAGTATCACATAGCTACCAAAATTCAAAATTGCTTGACGTTCTGGATTTTCATCCCGATAGTCGACTAGAAGAGATACTAAATTTGTCTAAACTACTCATAAGCATTACGCTTTTTAATTCTGCCTAAAAAACTGTATTTTCGCCTGTTTATTTTTTTGAGAAATAAGGCATAACATATGCAGTTAGTAAAATTAGAGATTAAAGGATTTAAGAGCTTCGGGGATAAGATTACCATTAACTTTAACGAAGGTGTCACCGCTATTGTTGGACCCAACGGATGTGGCAAATCGAACGTTGTGGATGCTATTCGGTGGGTTTTAGGTGAACAGAGTACACGAATGTTGCGTTCGGAAAAGATGGAAAACATCATCTTTAACGGAACCGCAAACCGGAAGCCCGCAAACTTGGCCGAAGTATCCTTAACCTTTGAGAACGATAACAAACTGCTCCCGACCGAATTTTCGACCGTTACCATTACCCGTAAACTTTATCGAAATGGCGATAGCGAATACCGTTTGAACGATGTGAAATGCCGCTTAAAAGATATTACCGACCTCTTTTTAGACACCGGTTTAGGCGCAGACACCTACTCGATTATTGAACTGAAGATGATTGATGAAATCATCAACAATAAAGACAACTCTCGCCGAAATCTGTTTGAGGAAGCATCCGGTATTTCCAAATACAAGGTACGGAAAAAGCAGACCTTGTCCAAACTCAAGGACACGGAAGCCGATTTGGACCGAGTCGATGATCTTCTTTATGAGATCAACAAGAATTTAAAACAACTCGAAACGCAGGCCAAGAAAGCCGATAAATATTTTCAACTTAAAGAGGAATACCGCGAAGCCAGCGTTGGACTAGCGTATTACCGTTTGGACGGGTTCAGCACGGATTTGGAACGCATCGCCGAACAAGAACATGCGCAGCAAGAACGTATCAAGCAAACATCGGCCAAGATTGAAAGTCACGAAAACCAGCTACGCACCTTACGCGAAGATATTCTCGCCAAAGAAAAAAACCTAGCGACACAACAAAAGAGCACAAACGAGTATGTCAACAAAATTCGTTCTTACGAATCGGATAAAAAGATAAAAAATGAACGTATCATTCATTTGCAGGAAAAAGAGACCCGAATCACAGCTGAACTTAACAACGACAAAAAGCAACTAGAGCACGTTCAATATACACTAAAAAGACTGAATGAAGAGCTTTTTGAGGAACAAGGAAAACTGGATGTTTTTCGATTAGATATCGACCGTAACCAAACGGAAGTAGAAGAACTTCGGGGACAACAATCATCGGCAAAAGCGAAGCTAGACAGTTTTACCCAACAGAACAGCGAGCTGCAGAACAGCATTTATAAATTAGAAAAAGATATTGCTGTTCTAAACATCCAAAAGGAAGCTTTACAACAGGAATCGGTACGTACGATGACGGATGCTTCCGCTAAGGTGGAAGAACTCAATGAGTTCAACAAAGCCGTGGACGATCTGGAAGAACGAGTGGAACAGCAACAAAGCCAATACGATGCTGCTATGCAAGCTGAAAACGCGTTGCAACAACAGATCCAATCCGTTGAAGAACAATTGAATGAAACACGTGCGCAATTAAATCGAGAATCTCGTTTGGTAGACGCAAAGCAAAACGAATATAACCTTACCAAGTCTCTAGTGGATAACCTCGAGGGTTTCCCAGAATCCATTAAATTTTTACGCAAAAACGCCGGTTGGAAGAAGTCATACCCTCTCTTTTCGGATATTCTCTTTTGTAAAGAGGAATATCGGGTGGCTATCGAAAACTACCTGGAGTCGGTCATGAACCATTATGTGGTACAAGACCAAAAAGAAGCCGTGCAGGCCATTCAATTACTGAGCGACGCATCCCGCGGAAAAGCAAACTTTTTCGTGTTAGATGCTATTCAGGCGGTCAAAACCAAACCACAAACGCCTGAAAATACGATTCCTGCTTTAGAGGTTGTTAAAGTCGATAAAAAATACAGCTTACTCTGCGAGCAACTGTTGCAACATGTATTTTTACTAAAAACCGAAGCTTCAGATAGCTTAGAAGAAGCCTTACCAAATGGCGATTTGGTCATCTTGCATCCCGAGGGAAAGTTCTCTAAAAACCGCTTAGGCCTAAATGGAGGTTCCGTTGGCCTATTTGAAGGGAAACGTATTGGTCGGGCGAAAAATCTGGAAAGCCTTACCAAAGAGATCAAGGAGCTCAACCATAAAATCGAAAAATTACAGCAGGACGAGGCGGATAACGTCAACAAATTAGCCACATTGCGCGTTGCCTCGCAAAAAGATATTATCGATGAACTTCGTATGGTATTAAATCGTTTAAACAACGAGTTGATTTCCGTAAAAACCAAACAAGAACAATATCAAACATTCATTGCCAACAGTCAGCACCGTAAACAGGATATTGAAAGCAAGATTACAGTAATCCAGTACGAGCTGCAAAAAGCAGAGCCGGAGTTACAGATATTGAAAGTAGAGGCAGAATCGGGGCAAAAGCAATTAACAGAATTGCAAAATGCCTATGCTGAAATTGCCGAGACCCTAAACGAAAAGTCGGCATCGTTCAATCAGGAAAACATCCGTTTCCACCAGCAGCAAAATAAAGTTTCCAGCTTGCAAAAAGATTTGGAATATAGAGAAAGTCAACAAGAAGCTTTCGAAGCTAGGATAGCGAAAAATTCGTTGGAGTACGAACAGGTGAAAGTAGATATGAAAGATACCTCTCACATTGCGGATCATAACGACGAAGATCTAGTGGCGATGTATGCGCAAAAAGAGGAATTGGAAAAAGGTCTTCAAGAAATCGAAGAAGACTTCTATACCACACGCCGGATGATTAACGAATTGGAAGAAGAAATAACCAAATTACGTCGTAGCAAAGATCAAGATGATTTTCTATTATCCGAATTAAAAGATAAGAAGACCGCTTTACAGATTGACCTTAATAGTTTGAAAGAGCGTTTATCGGTCGAGTTTAACATTGATATCCAGTCATTGCTCGAAGGAGACATGCCAGAGATTTCCGCCAGTCAAGAGGAATTGGCAACAGCTTGCGACAAATTCAAAAAGCAGTTAGATGCATATGGTTCCATCAATCCGATGGCAAAAGAAGCATACGACGAAATACAGGAACGGCACGACTTTATTGCCAAAGAGAAAAATGACTTGCTTGATGCGAAAGCCTCGTTGATGGCGACTATCAACGAGATAGACCAAACGGCCAACGACAAATTTATGCACGCGTTCAATACCGTTCGTGAAAACTTTGTGCATGTATTTCGTTCCCTGTTTAATCAAGAAGATTCGTGCGACATGGTATTAACCGATCCTGCCAATCCGTTGGAATCAGATATTGACATTATTGCACGTCCGAAAGGCAAGCGGCCGTTGTCGATTAACCAATTATCCGGTGGAGAGAAAACCCTGACCGCAACAGCGTTATTATTCTCGTTATACCTTCTAAAACCAGCTCCATTCTGTATATTCGACGAAGTGGATGCCCCATTGGACGACACCAACATCGACAAGTTCAATAATATCATTAAAGATTTCTCGAAGAACTCACAGTTTATCATCGTTTCGCACAACAAACGAACGATTGCGAGCACGGATATTATTTACGGAGTGACCATGGTCGAGCAAGGGGTTTCACGTGTAGTACCGGTAGATCTGCGGGATGTAGCATAATCTTGACGAACCGATTACAATCTGATAAGTTAATCGGTTCGTTCAGTCCTGTCACCATTTGATCTTCACCAATAATAAGCTTAACGTTCCGCAGAGTAACAGGATCGCGGTAAACTGATAAATGACGGACAGTCCAATCTGCGCATCCATCAGTGCTCCGCCCAAGTATACCATTATACCACCTACAATGGTGCTAAGACAATTTAAGAATCCGTAGGCCGTTGCCACGTACCTTCCCTCCACAATTTGTCGCAAGAGCGGCATTAAATTAGCATCATTGAATCCTCTACCTAAACCGAAGACAACCATTCCCGCGATAGCAATACCAAACGTCGAGGTCGATGCCAGCAAGAACAAACAGGGCGCCCCCAATACAAACCCCAGAACAATGGCATATAATCTTCCCTTAGCAGATTTGCGCACCCAATAATCTGCCAGAAGTCCACCCAATACAACTCCGGCGAAGGAGCCTATTTGAATATATCCCGTCGCAGAGAGTCCCGCTGCTCCTAAATCCAGCACATATTGTTGTTTCAAGAACGTAGGCATCCAACCATTCACGATCCAATTCGCCATTCCAAGTATGGCAAAATAAATAAGAACAATATAAAATGAGCGTAATTGGAATATAGCGCGAAAAGTCTGTCCCACAGCTATCGTCTTTTCGGAACCAGCGATAGCTTTTTTATCTGCAGCACTTTCTCTGTCTCGATATTCGACTAGCGTAAACCACAGGATTACAGCGTAAGCCACACCGATAAAACCGAACAAATGAAACCCGAATCTCCATCCCCATAAATCGGCCATGTATCCGCCCACCCCACCCAGCGCCATTCCCGCATATAAACCACTCATATGCAACCCGGTAGCCAACGATCGGCTTCTGCCACGATGGTAGTCTGTAATCATGGCAAGTCCAGCTGGAATATAACAGGCCTCACTGACGCCCATCAAGAACCGTGAAACCAGCATTTCTTCAAACGAACGGCAATAACCCGTCCAAATCGTCATCAGCGACCACACAAACACCGAGAAAACGATCAGTGTTTTGCGGGCATACTTGTCGGCCAAATAACCCCCAAGCGGACTAAACAGACCGTATGCGATGAGAAAAATGGTCGTCAGCAACCCGAACTGGGCATCAGTCAAGTTAAACTCGTTCACGATAGGATCACGCATCGAAGTAATCAATATGCGATCAAAGTAATTTAAGAAAGCTACGACCCACAATGCCGCAACCACAAACCAGATATAAAATGTTGACTGATTTCTCATAGATTCTTCGCTTTATGAGGTAGCATGCTCCCTTGAATAACCTGTGATGTCCTGATACCCGGCTTCACCTCTCCCATTGGTAACACTACCGTGTCTCGCACAACAATGGCTGTTGTGGTTACAGGAGGTAAGCTATCCAACAAGTCCATGGTTTGCTGATCATACCATTTTTGCCGCTCTACATCGAACATATGGATTCTATTAGAGAATCCTGGATGGCCCCTACCTAATTGCATCTGCGCCAGTTCTCCATCGTCTCCTCCGAAGATGAAAAATTGCTCGTTATCGGAATCATAGAAACAAGGACTGGGCGCCGCTGCGACAGCACGGGGAAGATTTGTCAATTTTGCCCAACCCTCCCCAGGCCGATAACGGTACGTATCCCGTAAATACTGTCTTTGACCGTCTCTAAGCGCCACACCCGAAAAAACATACAGAGCCTTTCCATCAGTTCCTAGAACCGCTAGCATTCTACCATCTCCCGGCAAAGGGGGGCAGACATCCCAACCATCCTCAGGTTGCTTTAAATCCATCCGGAAACATACATTCTCCGCCTGTACCGCATCCGGCTTAGTTGTCCCTCCGACAATATACCACGAGGTTCCAACGCGTATACCCGACATATTAGCAAGCGGCATCGGCAACGGCTGGAGCTCTACAGTCTGTAAAGAATCATTCTCCAACGTTATTCTGTATACCTTGTCCTGATGTCCTGTTTCATTACTTCCTCCACCTACGTAAAAAGCATTTTCCAAACTAGCAGAAGCACCATATCCCAAACGTATAGGCAATCTACCGCGTTCGAGCCATTCCCTGCTATTGTCCTCTAAAAAGAATATCTTATCGGTCCAATGCTTCTTGCCACCTTCCCACGGCAACTTTCCGTCAGGAAAATTAGCGCCTCCTAACAGGATAATTCCATCATCGAGCTTTCCGGCGAAAGATCCCGCAAAACCTAATGTATCCGGAACAGGGGGCATCATAGACCATTTCCAGTCATTTCTGTGATGCTGCGCATCTCCAACGTTGCAAGATACCATAGTTATAACGGGTAGTAGTAATAATAAAAATACATCGCGCATATACGAGGTCTATAAACCATTGACCAATTCCAAAAAACCAGAAGCGGTCAGATCTTCATAGAGTCTATGTTCTGATTCAGCGTCTAACGACTGTAATGGCAACCGAGGATCTCCTAGATCTAAACCTATCTTTTTCATAATAGACCGTTGTGTAGGGATTGGACCATACTTCACGATCAATTGTACCATCTCCACCGCATGGAAATGGAGTTGTTCTGCTTCCTTAATTTTCCGTTGCTCAAATAAATTCATCACCTCGATATAGAGGCGGGCAGCATAGTTATATGTACTGCCAATAGCTCCTTGTGCACCTACCGCCAGTGCAGGAAGCAACAGTTCATCGTATCCGAAAAGGATATCGTATTTACCTCCCTTATAATGCAAACACGCCTGATATTCGTTTATGGTAGAGGCTGTATATTTTATACCAGCAAAGGTAGGCACATATTCTTCCGCCAATTCCAAAAATTCAATCATATCCACCTGAATACCTGTAATGTTTGGAATATGGTAATAATAAAAAGGTGTGTTAGGAGCTGCCGATGCAATTTCTGCCATACTATCTATCAGGTTTTTAACCGTATTTGGTTTAAAATAGAAAGCAGAGACGGCAGAGATATAATCCGCTCCCATGGATTCCGCGTGCGCTGCCAAACGCCTTGCCTCCTTAACGGAGCTATGTCCAACATGCACAAACACCAGTAAACGACCACGAACAGCTTTCATATAGGCTTCCGCTACCTGCATTCTTTCCTCCGTCGAAAGGCTTGGCCCCTCCCCGTTTGTACCACAAATGAATATCCCCTTCACTTTTTGTTGCACCATGTACTCTGTAATCGCAGGTATTAAATCAAAATTGATTGATCCATCCGATTTGTATGCAGCAAATGTCGCTACTATTAATCCTTTAACTTTCTTCATGTCATGTAAAATGTCTAATTTATTTTTCTACCTCTTGCTATCAAATCGTTTAGTCTTTATCCGCGTCTTTAATTATATCCGATACCGCAAACTTTTGGAAGACCATATCCGCCTGGCTGCTCTCGTACAAAATGCCGATATAGCCGTCATCTACAGAGGTGATGCAGGAATATGCTCTGCTGCTGCCCTCGTCTAATAGGACCTGCAACTCTTGCGGCCACGTGCTTCCCCCATCCAAGCTAGCTTTTAGTGTCATATGGATTCTTTTGGACTTGTGATTGGGATTCGAGAAGAACAAGATCGACTTGCTTCCATTCACCGAAGCTATATCGTGTCGGTACAAGCTAGCCATACAGGTCGGTTCCGGCAAGTCGCGAAAAGAAGTGGGATGTTCCTTCCATGTGGCGCCTAGGTCAGACGACACGCTTATCGCCCTGCCATTGTCTGTTCCCAAATTATCCCTATTCTTGTTCGCTCGCATATTGAGCATGAGCTGTCCATTGGGCAACGCGACAACCGCACACTCGGTCGTTCCCCCTTCTACGTCGATCGCCTTTGCAGAAGACTTCCACGTCTGGCCACCGTCCTTACTATAAGCGATATTCGAAAACGGCTTTCCGGTATGGTCACGGCCCTGCGTTGGGAAAACGAGGGTGCCATCCGGCAAGGTTATACCGTTCCCCGGTGCCGGCGCCCATAGCCACCACTCTTCCTTTTTCCCCATCTTGGTGATATTTATAGGCTCGCTCCATGTTTTACCATCGTCGACACTCTTCACCAACATGAATTGGGAACTTTGCTTAACGTCGAAACCGGCCTGAGAACCCCTCTTTCTCCACTGATGATTCCAAGCCGTGCTCGTATCCTGCAGGCTATCTATCCAATTCCCGGTATCGTCTAACACGCCATACATCCATGTAGCCGCAATGTAAATTGTACCATTAATGCTATCTACCAAGATGCAAGCATCCGATACGCCGTTGAACTTTTGCGGCAAACCACCCCATTCGCCCATATCCATTGCAATTTGCATAGGCTCCCAGGTCTGGCCTCCGTCTTCGCTACGGTGCAAACCTATATCCATATGCCCCTGCAAATCGCGAGCACTCTCATACCGTGCATCAAAAATGGCAAGCAAGGCTCCTTTTTTTGTGCGTGCCAGCCCAGGGATCCGCGAAGTGTGTACGTTGTCCTGATTGTGCCGTCTTACCGCAACGGCAGGATAGAATGTTTTTTCATCTTCAGTTTTGGATTTATAGGTTTTTCCTCCCACTAGAATCTCCATCGTTTTTAACGCAAAGTTATCCGCTAGCTTCCACGTGTCCGGCAAGGCGCATGCGACGTAGAAATAAGAATCTTCTTCTTCCAAAACCACATCACCTGTAAAAATCTCATCAGCGTTATAAGCTATCTTTTTACGACCAAACAATGACCATTCCTGGCCTGGTTTGTTCCGGAATGAAGTGTCCGATTTAGCATAATAAATGGACACCTCCGCGCCACCCGTTGGGACAGCATTCATCTGCATCTGTAAGGCCATTTCACGCAAGCGCTGTCCTTTCTGTCCACTAATTTTTATCTTGGAAACAATTGTCTCCTGTGCTATAACCACCGGCACTTGGCGTTGGAATTCAACATATACTACGGTTTTCCCCTTTGCATACATGCACCCGCCAAGGCACATACTAAGAAAGAGCATATAAAAACCTTTAACTAACTGTAATTTATTCATCCTTAAAATTCAAATAGTGTTTTAACTTCTGTTTCACTCAGGGCTTTTTTATAAATGATAAGATCATCCAAATCACCTCTAAAATAGTTATCAAATCCGGCAACCATCTCTTGCAGGGCGATCTTGAACGGCCCTGCGTTGGATACCACTTTAACAGTGTTCGTGGTCCCCTCTCGAACAAGCATACCGTTAACGTAGATTATCGACCTATTACCATTCCGCACACAAACAACATGATTCCACTTTCCATCGGTCGTCGAGCGGTCACTATTTAGGATAAAACCGCCCGTGGCATCTTCTGTCGCAAATCGCATCTTCCGATCGGTTGTGTTATCTCCTAGGCGCAGCCATGTTTGATTATCGCCGCTTCCGTTCTTCCCACTTTCCTGCCATACCATCATTCTGGACGTATTAGACGACCTCACCCAAACCGATACCGTATAATTCTGGCTCGAAAAGTTCAGGGCGTCGTGATCCGGTATTACCAAGCCACCAGCACCACCGAAGGTGGCCACTTTTCCCCCTGCCCCAGATCGGTCTACACCGTTAAACGACGGCGCCACACCCTGTACCTGGGGAGACAAAGCGTTTGCTGACAAATCCGTTACGTTCCTGTCAAAGGGAATCAGCAACGCGAGATCGCTGTTGTCGACCACGCGGATAGCCCTTTCTTTCACCACCGTTTTGCTCGTATATTCATTGGACACTGTTAGCTTAACCCCATAGATCCCCGGCTGGGCATAACGCACGATCGGCTCCTTTTCGTTCGAAGTACTGGACGACGCACCTTCAAACTCCCACTGCCAGCTTTCTGCCAAACCGATAGATGCATCGAAAAAGCGCACATCATATCCTGTCGGAACCGTACTGTACGCCACATCAAAATCAGCGTTCAGATCCCGGGGATCTAAGACCGTTAAATAGCCTATCTTCTCCGTTATGTCGCTATATTCCGGATTCGAAACGGTAAGCGTTACGTCGTAAACTCCAGGATTTTCAAACACCACTTTTGGATCGCTGTCGGTATATTTGACCTCGTGGTCTGCACTTTTAAATACCCATTCCCATGAAGTCGCAACGCCTTTCGTCAGGTTTTCAAACGTAATTTCCTCCTGAATATACACCACGGTATTCGCTGTTGCAAAGTCTGCTGTCAGCGGGCCGTAGCCCACCGTTATATAGTCCTCGCGGACCACTTCATGGGAAACATTTCCCCGGGTGGTCACAAGCGTGACCTTGTAGGTCCCCGGAAGTTCGTAAACGATCACCGGATTAGCCAGTATCGACGTATCGGGCGATCCACCTTCAAATATCCACTGCAGCCGCGACGGCATCCCTTGAGACCGGTCCGAAAACATCACCGAGTCGCCGGCAGCAATTTCTTGTTTATCCACTGTAAAGTCTGCTTGTAATGGCCCTAGATCTGTCTCATTTTTACTACACGAAAGCATGGACACGCAAAAGAGCGACAACACGACTACCTTCCATATTGTTTTCATCTTCATCAGGTTTGTTATTTAAGGTTATCCAAAGATATGACTTCAAATGCTATCCCCTCGTTAGCATCTGACACGCCGCGTTCATAAAGCATCGCGAGGTTATCAGGATCCAATAAGGCCATGTCGGAGTATGCAGCAAATTCACCGTACAATAGCTGCTCTTTCGGATAGGTCCGGCCGTCGTCGTAGCTCACACGCAACGTCATGTTCCGGCGCCGGGTTTCATGGGCCGGGTTGGCAAACAACAAAATCGATCTGTCGTCTGTATCCGTAAAGGTGAGCATGCTTCCCTGGCAAACCGGATCGATCAATGTTTGGTGTACCTCTGGTGTACTCCAAGACAGGCCTCCATCAGCGCTACGCGAAAGTAACCTCCGCTTGTCACTATTCGGACAACGCATATTCAGTAAAAGGTCTCCATTGGAAAGTTCAGCTACGGTGCACTCGTTGGGCTTAAACACCGGATGGGAAGGAATGCCGCCAAGTTTCCACGTTTCTCCATGATCATCGGAATAGATGCTATGCGCATTCCCGGTATGATCACAGGGAATTACCAAACGACCAGCATATTCCCCTTTTTTAAGCTGTATGCCATGGACAGGACCTGTCGCATACCAGGTCCAGTTGTCTTTTTTAACAGAAGCCGTAATGTCTTTCGGTTGCGACCATGTAACACCATCGTCCGCCGAGCGCGTAACATACACTTGGTCATTATTCAAACACATCAATAAATGGATTTCCCCTGTCACTTCATCGACTACAGGAGCTGGATTTCCAGCCGTGTTATCACCTGCGTCCCAAATAACAAACATATCTTCCCAAGTTTCTCCGTTATCCACCGACCTGCGAAGAACAAGATCTATGTTTCCATCGTCTGCACAGTTGTCCTTCCGCGCCTCTGCAAAAGCCAGCAACGTGCCTTCCTTCGTCCTCACCAGCGCAGGAATCCGATAGCAGGCATAGTCTTTATAGCCTTTCTGATAAATATAGGGCGCGTCTAGTTCATCGTTCTCACGGTCAAAATAATCGTCGGGGATGCGCTCGCCCAATTCCCCGTCGCAGGAATAGCATATGAAACAAGCAGCTATCAGCCCTATTACTATTCGTATATAATTATTTCTTTTCATGGTTATCAAAATTAAAATGAATATCCCTCTGTTTGTTCAAGCAGAGGATTCAAATCTATCTGTGCTTGCGGTATCGGGAAAAACAGCGGTATATTTTTTCCTTGTAGGCTAGGAACCTCTTCATACGCATCTATTGTACCGCCAAAGTGGAAGCGTACCAAATCTGGCCAACGTTTCAGCTCGAGGTATGTTTCTTTAAATGATTCATTTAAAATGGCCTCCTCGATACTTCTTTTGGCCAACGGACCCGTGTATGGACCTATCGCCGCACGCTCACGTACGGCATCCAGAGCTTTTACCGATTCGTCCAGCTGTTCAAGCGCCGCCAGAGCCTCCGCCTGTAGCAGCTGCAGACCACCCCACCGGTAAATAATGATGTCGTTGTCGTAATGGCGATCATCGCTAAAACTGGTTCCGCGAAACTTGTTATCGAAAACGCCGATCGTACTTCCGTTTGCGGCTACAGCCCTGATGATTGACACGCTTGTCCTTTTATCCTGCGGGTATGCGGCAAAGGCTTCGATCAGCTTACTACTTGGGGCGTATACGCTGCGGGCTCCGTTCAAAGCATACGGTATCTGCGCTGCGTTGACCGCATTTTGCACAAAAATGTTCCGGGGCTTGAGACGGCTACTATAGTGGTCAGACTTCTCATCACGTTGAAAATGCAGGGAAAACAATATTTCTGCATTCTTTTTGCTATCCGTGGCGAAGATATCGCTAAACTCGGCCACAGGTGATACGACAGCCAGCGCTATGCGTACCGACTGCAGCGCTTGCTCCAGGTCTTCCTGATCTCCTCGAAGCACTTTAGCCTTCCATAAAAGTAAATCAGCCTTCAGCGCATGTGCAGCCGGTTTGGAAGCCCTCGATTTGTTCGAGACACCATCCTCTGGAAAGAGCCCAATAGCCTGGTCGAGATCCGCGAGTAGCTGTTCCGCCACTTCCGCAGCCGCCATGCGTGGCAACGGCTGCTTGTCATCACTTTCCGTAGGTTCCAGTTCCAACGGGACGTCGCCAAACGTCCGGATCAAGATAAAATACACATACGACCGGATGAACAACGTCTCTGCCATCGCCCTGCTCCGATCATGCTCGTTTACGTACGTAATGGTAGGCGCGTATTTAAGCAGCATATTACATTGCTGAATCACTTCATACAGCTCCAGCCAGTTCGGTGCGTTGGCGTTGTTCAGGTTTTGCTGCCAGCCGGGCGTTACGCCCGATTCCAAACCTTGTTCAAAAGCGTCTCCCCGATCTTCCAACCAGTAGGTCGTATTCATGACCCCGTTCGTTCCCGTACCGCTACCGCCACGAAACCTATTATAAATCCCCGTCAAATAACCGTTTACATCGTCCGGGGCATTCCAAAAGCCATTACCAATAATGGCCGACTCCTGTTCAACATCCAAGATGCTATCGCAGCTCGACAGCAAGCAGATGGAACAAACTAAAACTAAAATACTTTTAAAACGCATAATATATGTTTTTGAATACCTTCATTAAAACGTCACCGAAAGCGCTGCGTTAAACTGCCGCGGCCTTGGATACTCGCCCTGATCATTCCCCTTATAGATCTCTGGGAAGAGACCATCGTAGAATGTCCAATAGCCCAGATTAAAAGCCGCCACTGTAAGGCTCAGCCCTTTCACGCGAGCCTTTCTAAGCCAATCGCCCTGAAATTGATAAGATAACGAGAGCTCCCTGAAGGCCAGAAAATCTCCCTTCGAATAATACAGCGAGTTATTGCTGCTATATCCCGAAGTTCCGCCTATGCCATTAGGATTACGCAAATGGTTCCGGAAATTATAGTCTGCATCACTTTGCACGGTGTAGCGCGGAATCTCTGCCACGTCACCCTGCTCGTTCCACACATTATCGCCCATCACGTCCTTGATAATCATGTTGTTATTTCGTGCACTACCCATGACCCGCGCTTTCCACGAGTTATCAATGACATGTCCAATAGCATAATCCACCACAAACCTGAATGTGAGCGCTTTATATTGTAACGTATTCACCATTCCCCCTTGTTTGTCGGGGCGTATATAACCCATAAATACCATATCGCGGTAGTCGATGATACCGTTTCTATCCTTATCGTACCAGATGGCATCACCGCCAACTTTCTGCCTTCCATTGGCCTCTACATCTTCCTCGGCATGCAACGCTTCCTCGTCTGTGCTGTACACGCCGATCATTTGATAAGCATATCGGGCACCAAACCGCTCACCCTCTGCAAATCCACCTACCTTGACATATTCCTGCTTGTCGGTATCCCAGACAAAATTCCCTCCGCTTCTATTCTTATCCTCTTGGTTTTCCGGCATCTTAACTACAGTTGCTCTGTTAAATGAGAAAGTAAACCCCAGATCCCAATTGAAATGTTCCCCTCGTATAGGCTGCCCGGAAAGCTGCAAGTCAACTCCTCGATTACTGATAGAACCAAAATTGCTTCGGATAGATGCAAATCCGGTAGAAGCCCATAGCGGTCTCATAAATAAACGATCACTCGTCACTTTGTTATAATACTCCGCGGTCAACTGCAACCTATTGTCAAAGAATCCCCAATCCGCCCCTATATCAAATGAAGTGGTTGTTTCCCAAATCAGATTACGGTTAGCTAATACGGAATTATTAATCCCTACAGCACCATCATAAGGAAAACCGGCTGTATATTCACCTTGGGCATCCGCGATGGATAGCTCGTTGTTACCTGTTTGCCCCCAGCTGGTCCGAATCTTCATCTGATTCACGTAGGGTGAAATATTTTGCCAGAAACTTTCGCGGTGCAAGTTCCACCCTGCGGAGAAACCTGGGAAAAAGCCCCACCGGTTATTTTCTGCAAACCGGGAAGATCCATCGACCCGAAAACTGGCCGATAGCATGTATTTCGCCATGTAGTCATAGTCCGCACGACCAAAGTAGCTCATTATTACATCGGTTGCTTTGGTTGTCGTAATACGCTGCGTTTCCGGCTCCGTAGCATTCAAAGTCGGAATGTAATCAGTTGGCGCATTGTAACCGCTACCTCTCATTTGATAGGTATGATCGTTAATATAACTTGAGCCCAGTAACACATTCATATGGTGCCGCTCCGCAAAACGTTTATCATAGGTTAGCAAAGCGTCCGCTTGGATCTTGCGGAACTGATCATGCACCGCGCTCGCGTTCCGGTTACGGTTTGTTTCATTGGAAGCTTCAAAATAATTTTCGATACCCTCCGTCGTGTTGTAGTATAACGCAGGAGCAAACTTGAGCCCGGGCAGGATATTATAATCCAGTCCCAGTCCTATCGTCGTCCGGTATACCTTTACATCATTATATTTTTCTTTGTAATACACTTCGTAATGACGACTCCGGAAATTGGCGGGCCCTTCACCGGGAGCAGGCAGTCCGTCCTCGTAGTAATCACGATACGTAAACGGCATAGTTATCGAACGGGAAAGTACATTTTGGTAATTCCATGGTGCATTGGAACTCCTCATTTGATAGGAAAAGTTGGAGCGCAGCTTCATTTTCTCATTCAAGTTGTACTCACCGTTGAAAAGCGCGCTGTAGTTTTTATATTCTGTACCGACAACTGTACCCGCTTGGCTGTTATGTCCCAGTCCAAGATAATAGCTACCCAAGTCACCACCCCCGCTTACGTTCAGATCATATTGCGTGGAACGACCATTCTGCAAAGTCATGTCCTGATAATCCGTTTCCTTAAAGATCAAATGCTTTTGCGTCACCGGATCAATCATCGTCTCCCAACCCTGATTTTCCATCAGATCCGCCACATAATCCTGTCCATACTCTTGTAAATAGGTATCCAAGAAAGCCAACGTATTCCTACTATTACGCGGATTACCTGTAGACATCCCATAGGCGCCGCTAGACAGGAACATCTCTGGATTCGTTTTATTAAACTTGTGGGTATTGAGCCGACTGATGTAAATGTAATCCCGCGCACTGGCAAAGTCGTACCGCTTAGCTAGTTGTTCCAACGCCGGTGTAATTTTAAAATTGATGGTTGGTTTCCCTGCGCTACCAGATTTTGTTTTAATGATAATAACGCCATTGGCAGCACGCGCTCCGTATATCGCGGTGGATGCAGCGTCTTTAAGCACTTGCATCGATTCAATATCATCCGGATTTAAATCCGAAATATTTCGCATCGTTCCGACAACACCATCCACAATCATTAAGGGCGTATCACCTTCCGGCGACGTTGAACTTCCCCCACGGATGAAAATCTGTGGATTTGCCCCCGGCTGGCCGTTGGATACCTGTAGCGAAACCCCGGCAACCTTCCCCTGCATCTGCAACAGTGGGTTTTGTCCAGGAGCGTTGGCGAATTCTTGCGCGTCCACCTTCCCGACAGATGTAGTCACCGTAGCACGGCTCTGCTCGCCATAACCGATAACCACCACCTCATCCAGATCGGTCTGCTCCTTTGCCAAAAGCACGTCGAGTTCCCCTTCGGCGGGAACCTTCACCACTTGCCTACGGTATCCTACCGCAGAAATCTCGAGCTCACTGTTAACTTGCTGTGCTTGCAATAGGAACGTCCCCGCTGCGGATGTTGTCGTCGATGAAGCGCTCCCCGTTATCGTCACCCCTTCCAAAGGCGTTCCTTCGCTGTCCTTCACTTGTCCCGACACATCCCGGATCTGTCCCAATAATGGAACACAACAAATTGACAAAATAAAAAAAGAAAATAATTTCTTTAAAACTGATTCCCTCATAATCAGAATTTTAATGATTTAAAATTGAGTTATTTAATACTTATGTAGAACATAATAACAAATATAAAGTATTAAAATTAACACTTGCAAATTTTTAGGTTATTTTTTTAAGAATTTTGGGTTTTGGTATGAATTGGTTTTACGCGTTGTATTACAAATGAAAAAAGGAGGAAACTTCCCTCCTTTTTAATTTTTTAGCTTAATCGATCAAAATGTGGGCTTAGATGGATTCGCATAGCTTCTTTAAATTCCTGCGGCGTCCCGTTTTTTATTATCTCTACCAGATCACCGTGTCCGACGTTGCTTATAGGTGGAATGCCGTGGAGCTTCTCTTCTTCCGAAACGACATATTCAAAAATAGGCAGGAGTAAATTTTGAAAGCGCATAATAGTAGCGTTTCCGGTCATAGCGTATAACTTACCGTGAAAAGCAATCTCATGTTTCACTTTAAAAGAAGCTTTATTCTGATTTATACTCTTTTGCACGATTCTTTCGAGTTCAGCCACATCATCATCCGTTTTCCTCCGAAAGATCAAATCGGCTAATCCCATTTCCAATACCATTCGAAGTTCAAACAAATCTTGCAGCGTCCGTTGTTCCAAAATTAGTGGATCTAATACACGTTCAAAACCACCGAATATGTCGGGTTCTGACAACACCATACCTCGCTTCTTTCTTGATTCGACCATACCTAACATCTTTAATCTACTCAAAGCTTCCCGCACAACATTGCGGCTCACCTCAAGCGCTTCCGCAAGCTCCAGTTCCTTCGGTATGGCATCTCCAGGTTTAAACGCATTTTTCTTAAAATAGTCGAGCAGCCTTTTTTCTACAATATCTGCCATCGTCACACTTTCCACCTTTTCTATTTGATATGATTCTAATCCCATATGTTCAAAATTTGTTCAAATGTAGCACATAAAAATAGTACAAATTATTATTTTTTTTTAACATAAATCATATTGTAGCATATCTAACATCTCAAAAGGCAATCCTACTTTAACGATTTTGTATCTATTTTGTTGCAGATTAACTTCAAGTATGTATATTTGTCTGGAATCAGTCTAAATAAAATATATCATGAAGAAAGCTCCATTATTCGTGCTGTTAATAGCACTCCTGTCAAACTGTTTGTCACAAACGGCCCATGCACATGCTCTTTGGATAGAAGCGTCACAGATTGGCAAAAAAAATGGCACACAAACCGTCAAGGTGTTTTATGGTGAATACGAACACGGCACTAGAGATCTAGTCAAAGATTGGTATGCCGACTTAAGCAAACTCGAACTTTGGATACAACATCCCAACGGTCAATCAACACGCATTGAAACTACCGCCGCAGACGATCACCTTTCGGCCTCTTTTACTCCAGAGCAAGACGGGCTGTATCTTATTCATACCACCCATGCGGCAAGTGAATTAGGTGGGCAGACCAAGTATATCTTTTCGGCGTCTCTCCCTGTAGCTGTGGGACAATCAGATTTAATCATCACCAATCCGAAAGAACCAAATTTGTTGGCTTTTGTCGCACCCGGTGAAAACCGAGTAAAGCAAACAGTAAATATCGTTGTCCTAGACGAAGGAAATGCACTCGCCGACGCCGCTGTGACCGTAATCAGCGCGGAAGGTTGGGCAAAAACATTTAAAACCGATGCGACCGGGAAAGTGAGTTTTCAACCTTTATGGAAAGGTATGTATGTGGTTGAAACCAGTAAATATCTACCTAAAGAAGGCGTTTGGAACGATAAACCACACACCCATGTTTGGCAAGGTTCAACAACGACATTCATTGTAAAGTAGCGTATAGAGCGGACCAGGCGATCCGCTCTTTTTTGTTTCTCAACCGTTCGTAAAGAAATTCGTAACTTTAGATAAATTAAAGAAAAGCTGTCATGAAAAGCCAACAGATCATTCCCTACAGCAGCCGGATACTTTTCTTCCTGCTATTTACCCTTTCGATCTCCTGTGCGCAGACGAAATCGAACAGCGATTCCAGCACCATGGACAGGAGCGCCGCCACGGATCTAACAACCGATACAGCCACGTTTGCCGCCGGTTGTTTCTGGTGTGTTGAGGAGCAATTCAAACAGTTGGAGGGCGTTAGTGCGGTAATATCCGGCTACACGGGTGGCCATGTCCGCAATCCGTCGTATAAACAAGTGACTACCGGTAGAACCGGGCACGCCGAAGCCTGTAATATTATATACGATCCCGCTCAAATCTCATACGACGAATTGCTCGCAGCATTCTTTGTTGCCCATGACCCCACCCAGCTGAACCGTCAGGGCGCAGACGTCGGCACGCAGTATCGTTCGGCTATTTTCTTCCACAACGAACACCAAAAAAAGCTCGCAGACTATTACATCAAGCAACTAAATGATGAAGGCGCCTACGAGAAAAAAATCGTGACAGAGATTAGCCCCTACAGTAAATTTTATATCGCGGAAGATTACCATCAAGATTATTACACCAATAACATGGATGAAGCCTATTGCCAGATGGTCATTAAACCCAAGCTGGAGAAATTTAGAAAGGTATTTAAGGGAAAATTAAAACAACAGTAAGCTCCTCGCGTAATTTACCGCAAACCGGCGGGCTTGTTTCGCCATATCCTCTTCTGACAGGTTTCTCTCCTGTAATTCCGAAGTGCGTTCTTTGTCATGTCTCCGGCCATCGTTTATGCTTTCACCTGCCGTGTCTCGTTCTTCCGCGATGTTTATTATCGATCCGGATTCAGTTTCGTGCAAGTAAAATTGCTCTTTTGACTCTTTTCTTTCGTGGTTCATATCGTCTTTATTAACTGTTCATATACAAAAATACGCGGCAGAATGACAACTATATGTCAGTAGGATTTATCCCACATATCACGTTCCTTTAATTTCGCAGGCACTTTTGGAAGGGAGATGGCCAAAGCACTGCAGCCATTAGACCTTTTTTGCCAAACTGCGTGATCTGTATCTGTATACCGTCTTGTATGGATTTCAGCTGTTGTTCGCCACACCAAAAAGGAAAACAACGAATGGAAATTCGTCGCTTTCCGAAATGCTAGGATTAAAAGGATATCCTTGTGGGAAGGTATAATGATGTCGTTTAATTAACATTGGATCTATTTACAATTTATACTTATCATGTAGACCCACGCCATCTAAAATCTGCTGTTTGTACTTTTCAATCCGACCTATTCTCGTCTGGGCTTGTTTAGGCTGTGAAAAATGGATAATGTATCCCCTTTGTCGCCCAGCGGTCAAGGTGTAAAAAGCTTTTTCAAAAACTGGATCTTTTTCAAACGCCTGTAACAATTCTTCGGGGATAGGTTCTGGTTTTTTCCTGAACTCCACTTTTTTCCCGCTTTTTTCAATCTCAACAGCTTCCAGAATATACGATTTCAAAGTCTCCTTTATCTTTTCGATCTCCTCTGTACTGGTGAATTTTACTATCCTATCGGATTGCAGGTTGCCCTGTTGGGAAAGAATTTTTTGTTCGTCAGATAATAACGCTCCTTTGAAAAAGCCAATGTTAGCCGATGCTTTTAATGCACCTACCGAAACGATGTTTTTACTCTGATGAGTATAAATGGGCGCGCCCCATTTTAACTCTTCTTTCAACCCTGTTTCTAAGACAATCTGCCTCAATGCTTCTAGCTCATCCCGCCAAGCATGGACTTTGCATTGGGGAGTAGCGCCATATTTACAGCGCATACAACCATCTATCAAGTATTTATCGACCTGCGGATTTAATTCAATCTTCATTTTTAGCGATTACGAGTTTTCGTTCATTCGGTCGGAAATACCAAGAGATAATGGTTAGCACGAGTAGTAGTGACGGTCCAACATATTCCATCGCTCCGTCGCCAACCGCGATATGGGTAAAAATAGCGCCCGTCATTAAAAAGAAAAAACCTGCGTAAGCCCATTCTTTGATCAACGGAAGTTTCGGTAGCAAAACTACCATTACACCCAATATTTTCCAAACACCAATAATGGTCAAAAAATAGGCAGGATAACCCATCTCAGTCATTTTTTCGACTTCTTCCTCCATTCGGATAAGTTGTACAATTCCTGTTGAAACCATCCCTAAGCTAAGCCAGACCGTTGCTATCCAATAAATAATTCTATTTTTCCTTTTCATCGTATGCCTATATTAGTTTACCAATTACCTTTTCCAGTTGGTTATGTGCCATATTTATTCCCTCCGCAAATGGCATCTGTAACATCATATCCCTGTCTTCTACCGACTTGTAAATCACATGCATGGTCAATTTGCTACGACCACCGGCTAACTCAACAAATTCCAAAAATTCAAGCTGCACAGGGAACGGCGTATTCTCCATTTCGAACGTTCTGGTGATTTTTGCATCCGGTACAAACTCGTGGATCACACCATTGGCCCGGAAAAGAATATTGCCTTGTGCATCTTGCGTCTCGAACTGGTAGCTTCCATGCGGCTTACTTTCCATTTTCAGTACCTTGTTACCCATCCATTGCTCAACTAAATCGGGTTCGATATAAGCTTTGAACAACAAATTGAGAGGCAGTTCAAACTCTCGGGTAATGATGATTTCCTGTTTGCCTTCTACGGCATCCACTTTTGTCTTTCTTTCCATTTTATTACGTTGATTTATAGTTCTTCATGAGGGCCTCCAACTTATTAAACCGATCATCCCAAAGTTTCCTAAAAGGCTCTATGAAATCGGCAATTTCTTTCATTTTGCCTGCGTTGAGATGATAATAGATCTCCCGCCCCTGCTGCTCTTGTTTTAACAATTCACAGGCAGTGAGTATCTGCAGATGTTTCGAAACTGTTGGGCGAGCGGAATCAAAATTGGAAGCAATGACCCCTGCTGTCATGGACTGGGTTGCCAGCAGCATAAGGATGGCCCTTCTTGTGGGGTCAGCAATTGCCTGAAATACGTCACGTCTTAAATTCATTATGAAGTCATTTGACTACAAATATATATGTAGCCAGGTAACTTCGCAATTTTTTTTTAAAAAAATTCAATTTTACGTTGTATGAGGGAGCATATTACACAGCCAATATCCACCTCACCTCAAACCTGTCGACTACCTCTACCAATTTCTGGCTATCGTGATCGACAGCAGCAGAATGTGCAGTATCAAACTCGAGCTTTTCAATTAATACCTGCCTTTCATCCACATTCTTGCAATGCAGAAAAACGGCCATATAATTGCCAACTTTCCTTCCTTCATTATATACAAGATCTGACCCATGAATAGTAATACTGTCAGAAAAAAGCGAGCCAATAACGATAGGCTTTTCTGGATGCCCCTGCCATTCTGTTTCAAAAGGTTCGAACAGCAGTGAACCGCCAAAGCAAGTTTGGTAAAAGGCGAGCGCTTCCCTACAGTTACCCGAAAAAGTAATGAAGACAGCACTCGCACATTTGCCTCGGTTAGAAACGATCATAGTTTATTGCCCATCAGGTATTTCGGGTTCTACCAACTTGATTAATTTCTCCAGGGATTCCTGCCAACCTAAATAGCACATCTCTGCAGGAATTGCCTCGGGAATCCCCTCCTGTAACACCTTCAACTCTGTACCACATGAAACCCTATTCAGCCATACGGTTGTTGTCATTTCCCCTGGCATAGCTGGGTCATCAAACTTATCGGTGTATTTTATAAACTCATTCGGCTTTATTTCCACATACGTTCCTCCAAAAGAGTGGCCATTTCCCGTACTGAAATTGATAAATGTCATATGGTACTTCCCTCCCACTGCGAAGTCCATCTGTTGTACGGTACACACGAAGCCGTAAGGCGGCAACCAGGTGGCATGAGCTATGGGGTCCGAAAATGCGCGAAACACCTTTTCCGGACTTGCCTTAATTACTCGATGTAATGAAACTGAATTCTCCATGACTAATATTATTTTTTAAGTGAACTATTGTATACTAGGTATACTAGGGTTAAACCGATAAGAAACAGCAAGAATACCCAACACTACCAATGGCATCAGCATGAAGCCGATATTCTGATCTACACAGGCATGACTGATGAAGGCGAAGATCAAATTGAAAGTGAGTCCGGCATATGCCCATTCTTTTAATTTAGCAGGTGCTTTTGGATAGGAAATAGCCAACACGCCCAGTACCTTACATATGATCAATGCGTATGCAAAGTAATCGGGGTAGCCCAAAGGTCTGGTACCTATAGTCGCTTGCTCTGGTGAAAAAAGCAGTGCACTGAGCGGCATAACGCCTTCCCACAGGATAATGATAGCAGTTGCGACCCAAAAGATTATCTTATTTCTTTTCATAATAGTAAAGATTAAGGTTTACGATTGTGTTGATTCAACGTAACGCACAAAGTTGTCCGATATAGCTTGCCACCCTTGTTTCTGAAATTCCGGATCATTTTCTGTTTCCGCATCAAACGTGGTCTCTATTTTAGTTTTACCACCTTCTGGAGTAAACAATGTGGTCGACCTTCTGCCATCGGACATAGTGTACGAGATCTCTTTATGTAGCTCAACGCTATCATAAATGCCTTCAAAGTCAAAACCAAAACTGCCGTCTTTGGCCTCCATTCTGTTTTTAAACTTCCCGCCTACTCTCAAATCATTTTCGCTGCTTGGCGTATGCCAGCTTGGGTCAGGCGTGTTCCATTGCATGATATCACTTGGTGTGTTCCATGCCTTCCAAACATCTGCTACGGGAGCATTTGCTACTGCTTCTACCGTAATTCTTGTTACTTCTGTCATTGTTAAACTTCTGATTATTAATTATTACAATCCAAAATTACCAAAGAATACACGACTACGTCTATTGTAAAAACGACAGCCTTAGGGGTAAATTATGACAAAACAATTTGCTAACTTCGTTTAAATCATTTCATGACTATGCAGATTTCTGTCTTTGTTCCCGAGTTTGGTGTTATCGAGGCGATTACACCGCCGTTCAGAACCTTTCAAACTGCCAACGAGTTCCTCACCGTCTTCGGCAAAACGCCCGTTTTTACGGTCGAATACGTCGGTCTGCAAGAATATGTACCAGCCAACAATGGCGAATACGTAATCAAAACCAATAGGCTACTCAAGCACGTAGCCGAAACGGACCTATTGATTATTCCGCCGACTTTCGGTGACACGATCAAAGGGATCCAAGCCAACGCAGAAGCGATCCCCTATTTTAAAAAACTGTACGAAAAAGGTTCATGTCTCGCCAGTTTATGTATCGGAGCCTTTCTTTTAGCCGAAACTGGATTGCTCAACGGTAAGAAATGTTCCACACACTGGGCGCATGTAAACGAGTTCAGAGAACGATATCCTCAGGTGGAAGTCGAAGACGGTGCAATTATTACCGAGCACGACAATATTTACAGCAGTGGTGGGGCAAGTAGTTTATGGAACCTCATTCTATACCTGGTAGAAAAGTTTTCCGACAGGGAAACGGCCATCATGATCTCCAAATATTTTGCGCTGGATATCGGGCGGGATAGCCAATCCCAATTTGCGATATTCAAAGGACAGCGGACTCATGGCGATGACGCTATCAAAAAAGTGCAGGACTACATTGAAACCCACTATCAGGATAAAATATCCATCGAGATGTTGGCCAATTTAGTCCACATCGGCCGCCGAACTTTTGAAAGACGATTTAAGGAAGCCACCAATAATACCCCCATCGAGTATATCCAACGGGTACGGATAGAAGCCGCTAAGAATTTCTTTGAAGCCTCCCGAAAGAACGTCAGCGAAATCATGTTCGATGTAGGTTATACCGACACAAAAGCCTTCCGGGATACCTTTAAGAAAATTACTGGGCTTACCCCTATCGAATACAGAAATAAATTTGCGAAGGTGGCTACTGAAGTGTAAAAAAATGGAAAATAAAAGAATTAACGGCAACGACTTACTTGCCTTAGGATATAAAGAAAACCATGCGATGGGCGTGGCGTTGAAGATCAACAAGAAAAGACTCGGTTTCAGTCGAGAGCAAATGTTGGCGAAATTCAAAGACGTGCTGGACCACCCAGAGTCTTATTTAAACGACAAGACCTTTAAACCTTTGGCCGAGGTCCTGTTAAATATTGACGCGATCGAAAAAGAAACGATTTCTTTGAACGAAACCCCAGATGAGTATGCTGTATATGGCGAAGACCATATCGAAGAAGGAGCCAAGAAGCAGATGGACGTCGCTATGAAGTTGCCGGTCACGGTCGCCGGTGCTTTGATGCCAGATGCGCACCAAGGTTACGGCTTACCCATCGGCGGTGTGCTAGCCACCAATAACGCTGTTATTCCCTATGGCGTAGGTGTGGACATCGGATGTCGAATGGCGCTTTCGGTATTTGATTTACCAAGCGATTATTTGGATACCAACCGCGACAACCTGAAGAAAGTGCTCATGGCCAATACACGGTTCGGGGCAGGCCATGGTTATTTAAGACACGAGCGCGTGGATCACGCTGTTTTGGACAACGAGCTATTTGATACACACGATCTTATCCGATCGTTGAAAGATAAAGCTTGGACGCAGCTAGGTTCTTCCGGCGGAGGGAATCACTTTGTGGAGTTCGGTGTGATAGACTTTACCGAGGCAGATGAAGCCTTGGGTGTAGCACGAGGGAAATATCTAGCATTATTAACGCATTCCGGTTCACGTGGACTGGGTGCCACCATCGCGGGTCATTATACCAAATTGGCAAAAGATATCTGTAAACTACCTTACGCGGCCCAAAATCTAGCTTATCTGGATCTAAATACCGCCGAAGGACAGGAATACTGGTTAGCTATGAATCTAGCCGGCGATTACGCCTCGGCCTGTCATGAGGTTATCCACGATAAGATCAAAACAGCATTGGGTGCCGAATTATTGGCCAAGGTCGAGAACCACCACAATTTTGCATGGAAAGAGCAGTTTGAAGGAGAAGAAGTGATCGTTCATCGTAAAGGCGCCACCCCGGCAAGTAAAGATACAATGGGTATCATTCCGGGTTCAATGGCTACCCCAGGTTTTTTGGTTCGCGGCAAAGGCGAAGAAACCGCCATCAACTCGGCCTCGCATGGCGCTGGACGGTTGATGAGCCGTACGCAAGCCATCAAAACACTGGCAGCCGCCGATTTAAAGACAATGCTTGAAAACCATGGCATTACCTTACTTGGGGCCGGAATGGACGAAGCGCCTATGGCATACAAAGACATCTATACCGTGATGGCCGCTCAATCCGATCTGGTCGATATTGTGGCTAAATTCTCTCCTAAAATTGTCCGTATGGCAGCCGATGGGTCGCGGGAGGATTAAGTACACGGGAGCGGTTTCGGCTACAACTACCCCGTATTGAGATACAAAACGCCTGTTTATTAGAATGATCTTTGTCTTGTCATGATAAAAAAGAAGAACAATGAGTAAAATAGCATTCGTAACAGGCGGAAGCCGTGGATTAGGAAAAGACATGGCGCTACGCATTGCCGAAAAAGGCTTAGACGTCGTGCTGACGTACAAAAGTAACAAAGAAGAAGCCGCCAAAGTAGTTGAAGCCATTGAAGCGAAAGGCCAGCGGGCCTTTGCCGTACAACTGGACACTTCAAAAACAGACAGCTTTGATTCCGTCATTGCGGAGATTCGAAACACGCTAAAAGAAAAACGCGGACAAGAAACAGTTGATTTTTTAGTTAACAATGCAGGCATTGGGGTTGTTAACCCTATTACAGAAACCACAGAAGAGCAGTTCGACACCCTTTCGGATATCCACTTAAAAGGCGTATTTTTCTTAACACAGAAACTTATTCCGCTACTTAACCAGGGCGGCGGAATCATCAATATCTCTTCCGGTCTGGCAAGATTCAGCATGCCTGGCTATGCGGCCTATGCCATGATGAAGGGCGGTATCGAAGTTTTCTCCCGCTACTTGGCAAAAGAACTGGGCAGCAAAGGCATCCGGGCGAACACTATCGCTCCCGGCGCCATAGAAACTGACTTTGGTGGTGGCGCTGTTCGTGACAACGAGCAATTCAATCAGGCCGTTGCTTCGATCACGGCGTTAGGCCGTGCAGGTTTGCCCGAAGACATCGGCGGCGTCGTGGCGTTTTTATGTACGGAAGATGCCTGCTGGGTCAACGCACAGCGTATCGAAGTTTCAGGAGGCATGAACATTTAACAAAAAATGTAAAAAGAAAAGTAGAAGTTTGTATCTTCTACTTTTCTTAATGGATCAGCGCATATGAACAAATTAATCCGAATCGACACGATTACTGAATTTCACCGGTTTAACGGCATACCGCTTCCTGATAACCCACTCATCAGCGTAGTGAACTACGGTGACCTCCTCAAGACCGAGGGACGTTTTCAATACTTAAAATCGTTCTATAGCATTGCCCTGAAAAAAGACGTGGTCGGGAAATACCGTTACGGACAGCAATCCTATGATTTTGACGAGGGCCTGATGACGTTTTTTGCTCCACAGCAAGTACTCCAGGTCCATTATACCGAGGACGACGTACACCGCTCTCCTTCGGGGTATATCTTATTAATTCATCCTGATTTTCTCTGGAACACGAGTCTTGCGGAGAAGATGAAGCGATACGCATTCTTCGGATACGAGGTCCATGAAGCCCTTTTCTTATCCGAAAAGGAAGAAAAGATTATCTTGGAAATATTCCGACAGATCCAGCAGGAATATTCAGGCAATATGGATGATTTCAGCAAGAACATCATTATTTCCCAAATCGAATTGCTACTTAACTATTCCGAGCGTTTCTATAAACGGCAGTTCCTGACCAGAGATCAAAGCAACCACGAAATCCTAACACGGTTCGAAAAGGCATTGGATCGTTATTTTAAAAGCGACGCATTGCTGGACAAAGGCCTGCCTACTGTACAATACCTGAGCGACGAACTACATATCTCTCCGGATTATCTGAGCAGTACGCTAAAACACCTTACCGGTCAGAATACCCGGCAACATATCCAGCATAAAGTTATCGAGCGAGCGAAAGAGAAACTATCGAGTACCGCGCTTTCTGTCAGTGAAATTGCCTACCAGCTGGGTTTTGAACACTCGCAGTCGTTCAGTAAACTATTTAAGCAAAAAACAAATCAAACACCTTTGGAGTTTCGGAAAAGCTTCGATTTGAATTAGATATACAGACCTTCATCGAAGACGAATTTTTTAGCATATCACTGTTTCATTATATGTCGTTTTAATGCGTATACATAGTAAATAACAGCGCTTTAAAGTAGAAGTTTTTTTTCTGTCCCGTTAAATATTTATTATCTTATCGACACTTATCCCAATAATATGAACAAATTACTCAAAGAACTAACGGCAGACGATCAATTCATCATGGAGGAGCACCCTACGGATGTCAGCGCAGAGATAACGGAGGAAGAAGCTATCCGAGGATTGAAAAAGATCAGGAAAGAAATCGCGGAGATCCAAGACATCATCTATGCACACAACAGATATGCCGTGCTGATCTGTTTTCAGGGCATGGATACCGCTGGAAAAGATTCCCTTATTCGGGAGGTATTCCAAAAATTCAATGCCCGCGGGGTTGTGGTCCATAGTTTTAAAACACCCACCTCCAAAGAGTTGCAACACGACTATCTCTGGCGCCATGCGATTGCCCTGCCAGAAAAAGGCAAGTTTGGCGTTTTCAACCGCACCCATTACGAAAATGTGTTAGTAACCCGTGTGCATCCCGAATACATCCTCAACGAAAACATCCCCGGCATAACCACCGTCGAAGATATTCCGAAGGACTTTTGGAAAACCCGATATGATCAGATCAATGCTTTCGAGCGACATGTGGTCAATAACGGGACCATTGTTTTCAAATTCTTCCTCCATCTCAGCAAGGATGAACAGAAAGACAGGCTCCTCAGGCGGCTGGAAAAAGAAAAACACAATTGGAAGTTTTCACCGGGCGACCTGAAAGAACGTGCGCTATGGGATCAATACATGGCCTATTACCAGGAAGCGATACAAAACACCTCAAAGAGCCATGCCCCTTGGTATATTATTCCATCAGACAGCAAGCCCATCGCGCGGTATTTGGTAGCGAAGATCATATTGGATAAACTTAAAAAATACAAAGACATCCAATATCCCGAGATGCCTCCCGAAATCGAACAGCATAAGGCCACGTACAAAAGAGAACTGGAAAATCAGGATTGAGCTCTCGTCAACGATTAACTTGAATTAGTTAAACGACTTCCGAAATGCCAACGGCGTCAGGTCTGTTTTTGTTTTGAACAGTTTACTGAACGATTGAGCATGCTCAAAACCCAATTCATAGGCGATTTCGTTAACGGTTAATTGCGTGGTTGAAAGCTTTTCCTTCGCCTTATCTATCAATTTTAGATGAATATATTGCTGCGTGTTCAGCCCGATTAGCGAACGGAGCATATCACTTAGATACCCCGAAGACACATTGAGCCGCTCGGCCAAAAACTGTACAGTCGGAACACCATTTGTCAACGACCGCTGGTTGTTGAAATAATCGTCCAAAATTGCTTCCGCTTTCTGTAATAAATTATTATTAACCACTTTACGAGTAACAAACTGCCGCTTATAAAAACGGTTGGCATAACGCAACAGTAATTCAATCTGGGCGATGATCACGTCCTGGCTAAATTCGTCTACACGACTATCGAGTTCCTGTAACATGATTTCAAAAAGGGAGAGCATAGTCTCCCTTTCACTTTCAGACAAATGTAACGCTTCGTTGACCGAATAGGAAAAATACCCGTACCCTTTAACTCCTTTCGCCACCGGATACCCCTGTAAAAAATCCGGATGAATCAGCAGCAAGTAGGCGTAGGTTTTACTGTTGTACTCGGTCGTTCCGACGAGTTGATTGGGAGCTGTAAACAACATACTACCCTCGTTAAAATCATAGTAATCTTGCCCGTATTTCAGTTTCCCGCTATTTTTCGTGATGAACGTAATTTTGTAGAAATCCAGCACATCATAAATGGGAGCCATATCCGTATTAAACAGATTTCCTTCATGAAAATGCACCAAGCTAATCAACGGATGCTGGGGCTTGGGCAATCCAAACGCCTCATGGCTTTCCGATATGGATCGGAACCGTACCAGGTTTTCTTTCTTCGTTTTCATCACCATAAATCTAATAAAAATTAGACTACCAAGGAATTACATTATCCCGACCAGAAAAGCCTGCCGGCCCCGTAAAAATCCCCGTAGGAGGATAATCGAAAAATCAGTTGAAAAATCGTCTAAACTCCAAAGGCGTCTGGTTGGTTTTTTGTTTGAAAAGTTTACTGAATGATTGTGGGTGCTCGAAACCCAATCCATAAGCAATCTCACTTATAGACAGGTTGGTTGTGCTTAGTTGTTCTTTGGCGTAATCAATGAGCTTATTCTGGATGTGCTGTTGCGTGGTCTGTTGCGTGTGCAATCGCAAAAGCGTTCCCAGATAATTAGGCGAAATGTTCAGTTGTTCTGCAATGAGGGTGACTGTTGGCATACCATTTCCCAACACGTTATCTTTTTGAAAAAGATCAGAAAGTACGCTTTCAAAACGCTCCAGCAATTCGTAACTTGATTTCTTCCGAGTCAAAAACTGACGCTCATAAAAACGTTCCGCATAAATCAGCAAGAGCTCCAGTTGTGCTACAATCAGTTCCTGGCTGAACTTGTCTATATTCGACTGGTATTCCTGTTCAATCTTGAGCAAGATGTCTACCATAATGTTCTCTTCCTTATCGGAAAGAAAGAGCGCCTCATTTACCGCATACCGGAAAAAGTCAAAGGATTTTATCTTTTTCGCCAAGGGCGTGTTCCAAAGAAAATCAGGATGAATGAGCAAAAGCCAACCTGTGGGCTCTACCACAGCATTCGGATTGACTTCTATTTTCAGAAATTGAAGTGGTGCAACAAATGTCAATACTCCCGAATCAAAATCATATTGCTGCTGTCCGTAATTGAACTTGGCATTGACATTCCGCTTTAACCCCACCGAATAAAAATCCTGAATCCATTTCATCTGACTATCATTGATCGGATAAGCAACCTTACTGTAATCGATCAAGCTGATCAATGGGTGTTCAGGATTCGGCAAACTGCAGAACTTGTGAAACTCGGCTATAGAGTTAAAGCGGAATGTATTTTCCATCATAGCTAAATTACTTATTTTCTTTGTATAATATCATCCCGGCATGATACAAAATGCCGTCCTTAAACTCGCCGTCAGCCGTAAACCCCGTGTCGTCTTTGTAATCAATATGATTTCCCGTTACTTTGTAACTACCTTGGTAGGCACTTTTACGATTTCCACGAGCTTCATCATAACGATTTCCAGGCAATAATTCGTGACGGATCTTCCCATCGGCAGTTACCCACATCCCGATGTAATCTTGGGTTTCTTCGATAGTTTTTGTCATCTTATTTATCTTATCAGTCATCAAGTTTGTTAATTCATAAGTATCCAAAAATGCAATACAGCTTATGATTTTTCCGTTTTTCAACTGCATTTTCCATAAGTACGTATTTTCATAAACAGCATCACTTTTGGTAGTCGCACTTGCCTTAAAGTGAAGCCACACGTTAGCGCCATCCGCTGTAAGATTAATCAGCTCCGGCTTTAACGGAGTTTTCAGTTTGGCGATAATCGGCTGGACAGCACGTTTTAAAAAATCAGCTTTTCCGCTATATTTTCCCGAAACGGGCGATTTGCCGCTGACGGTCCATACCGCGTCATCCGCCAGCAGTTCAAAAAAGCTGGTCTCATTATTTTTCCATTTTTCAAATTGCAGATAAACGATTTCGACCGCCTCCTCCGTCTCGACGCCTACGGTTTCTTGTGCTTTGGAGGAACAACAGGCGCTTCCCATCGCCATAAGCACGATTAGAAGCCGGTGGATAGTGTGTAGCTTTTCCATTGTTCGATATCTTTGTTGAGCACATCCGCCTTGTTTTTCGCCATCTCGTAGGCATCAGCGCCTAGTAATAAATGAACCGGTGGAGTATCATCTTTACTGACAGCAATCAATACATCTGCCGCTTTCTCCGGATCGTTCGGCTGATTGCCGCTGATACTATCCAGGTGTGCTTTTTCGGACTGACGGGCAGCTTCATATTCTTGAATAGCCAGATTTGGTGTTTTTACAGAACCGCCAGCAAGAAAATCAGTACGGAAATACCCAGGATAAACAACCGTCGCGCTCACCCCAAATGCTTTTGCCTCTTCCGCCAATGCTTCGGTAAATCCAGCAACCGCAAATTTGGTAGCACAGTAAATACCCCATCCGGCAAAGCCCCCAAAAAGACCACCTACCGATGAAATATTAAAAATAGCACCCGATTTCTGCTTACGTAAATACGGCATAACATTTCGGATAACATTCAGTGAACCAAACACATTGACATCAAAATTTTCTCTAGCCTCTTCGTCGCTCAGTTCTTCTAATGTGCCTATCTGCCCATAGCCCGCATTGTTTACCACCACATCAATTTTGCCGAAATGAGCCATGCTTTTTTCAATGGCAGCTTTTACGTCGTTATCATCTGTTAGGTTTACTTCCATTGGAAGAAAGACCTCTGATGTATTTCCAATCTCTTCGACGAGCGATGTAGCGCTCCGTGTCGTAGCCACAACGCGATAGTTGTTTTGTAGTAGCTTTTTTACCAATGTAAGTCCCAGACCTTTTGAAGCTCCAGTGACCAACCATACTTTTCTTGTTTCCATTTTCTTAATCGTTATTACGTTAAAACAATGTAACAAAGTTGGTTATATTCAAAGTGTTAGACGTAGTTAAATCAATGATTGACGTAGTCATATCGTGGATACCGCTCGTTGCAGATTATTGATACCTGATTTCGGTTGTAGTATCTAGGTCTGGATAGAGGCGGATAATCATCCCGAAGAGGTATAAATACAGATTCTTTATAATACCATGAGCCGATTAATGCGATTAATCGGCTCATGTACTTGATGACACCTGGCTATTTCATTAAATAGTTTATAGCACCTCCATCTACCAACAGCTCTGTTCCGGTAACAAAACTTGCATTGGAAGACGCAAGGGACAGACCAACGATTTACGTCAGCTTTTTTATTTCATCTATGGATAGTTCCAGCACGTCGGAAATTACTTCTACAGCAAAGCCTTTCTGCAACATTTTCAATGCTGCTTCCTTACGGCTTTTCTCCATCCCCTTCTCCATCCCCTTCTCCATCCCCTTCTCTATTCCTTTCTCTATTCCTTTCTCTATTCCTTTCTCTATTCCCTCTTCAATTCCATCAGCATATCCCTTTGCCCTACCTGCTCGCATTGCTGAATTATATACACTTTCCGCATCACGTTTATGCTTTAGACTCGCTTCGTATGACATAAGTTCCTCCTTTGTTAATCTACCTATTTCACCTATATCAAAGATAAGACCAAATATCCGCTTATCCAAAAACGTGGGTAATTTGTCCATGGTACTCAAGTTTTTCAAGAGATAAAACCATTGATCCATCACGCTGTTTAACTCCGTCGACGTCTTTTTAAAATTGGGAAGCGAAACCAATTTATACCCAAGTTTGTCATAAAATAGCTCATGCGTGTGCTTGTCACAAAGTGCTACATCATAGAAATATGGACGGTCTGTAGTCCGCAAAGCTACATTTCCTCCTTCTCCTCCTAATCGGAACTCCAGAATCCCTATGAAATAGACCTCCGGCAGACGATAATTATTACCTTCCTTCCCCCTAGCCAATTGTTTACTGATCAAACGCGATGTGTAGTAAACCGCGCGGTCCTTAAAGAAATCCTGAAAAAGCTGCTGCATTTCTACAATAAAATACTCTCCGTCGCTACCGATACAATGCAGGTCAAACACGACACGACGCATTTCAGCATGATCACCGTCGTGTTCAACCGACTTATACTTCAGGTCCTTAATCACCTTTTCACCTTCGAAGAGACTGTTCAGAAACTCGATCAACAAAATCTTGTTCTCTTCCCTACCGAAGTAGAACTTCATACCAAAGTCCGTCCGGATATCAACATACTTTCCTACATGTTTTGTCTTTGCCATAATTCTTATATTTTGGTTATAGAAGCAAATATAAGAAAACTAAAATTATTAGCAACAATAACATGTAAATATCCGGTAATGTCGCAGGAAGCGGCAGTTTAGCTTACGTTTTTTTCATCCTGATAACAAACAGCGCAAGGACCAATATCAATACATTGATACCGATATTTGAAGCCTCGCCCTTGGAGATATGAAATAAAGCTGCCGACAACATCAGCAGCACGATTCCCCACGCGGCATAAACGATTAATTGCGGTTTGGCCTTTAGTAGAGACGGCAAGATAATCCCCAGCCCTCCCACAATATCCACGATTCCGACAATCATAACCAGCGGACGATTACCAACGGTCCATGGCCACATTTCGGCCAAGTCAGAGGCTGGGGTAAACAGCTTGGTATAACCAGCCCATAATAATGTCACAGATAACAGTTCCTGTACTATTAAACTTACGATATTCCATTTTCTCACTCGCATTTCTTTTTATTTTAATTATAAAAACAAAAATAGATACCTTTACTATCCCATTGATATTACTATCCCGTTGGAAAGCACTATCCAACCGGGTAGTATCACAAATACGATATTATGCTAGAAGAAGGAGGATGCCCCAAAACGATGCTGTCCATCAGTGATGCCTTAGAGGCCTTAGACGGTCGATGGAAATTATTGATCTTATTTGCCTTATCCGATGGACCACTACGGTTCAAACAGATTTCGCGAGAGGTCATGGGTATCACCGATAAGACGCTATCCAAAGAACTGAAATTACTGGAGTCCAATCTCCTTATAAGCCGCCACGTGTACGATACGTTTCCACCTACAGTCGAATACGCCATTACCGAACACGGCATGTCGCTGGAAAACGTACTTAAGGAGCTGCATTATTGGGGTCTGCATCACCGAAAAAAGGTACTTGGTAAGGTATCTTAATGCCTTTTCCTGACCAAATCAATTATACGAACGAGAATATTCACCATGCAAACGTAACATCCACCATCTAAACACGGATCAAATCTATAACATATAGTCCTGTTTGTATAACGAAGGAGCTAACGTACCTCCATACCTTTGCTGCATCGAATATGAACAATCATCCCGCTAGATAATAGCTGATGACTAAAAGGACATAGCATGGCAACGAAGAAAGCGTACGAACAGAACTTAAACATTATTACCGATGAAAATCGGCACGTTGCGAATTTGTTAGCATATGATGCTGTAGAGAAATTAGCAGCATCTATACAAAACTCAAAAAGGCTTTTTTTCGCTGGAGCAGGGCGAACAGGCTTGGCTTTAAAAATGGCAGCCATGCGTTTTATGCACCTTGGCTATGAGGTGCATGTAATGGGAGAAACCGTTACGCCGGCAATTTTAGAAGGCGATTTATTAATCTTAGGTTCTGGATCTGGAACCACTTCTACACTGGTTACCGCAGGAAAAAAAGCGAAAAACCAGCATGCAACCCTGGCAGTGCTTACGGCAGATAGTCAAAGTACACTAGCACAATTGGCAGATCAATCCGTCCTCATTCCGGCAGCAATTAAGACAGATTTCGGGATGTCTGCTTCCGAGCAATACGCAGGCAGTCTGTTCGAGCAATCCATCCTTCTACTTTTCGATGCCATCTTTATGACCTTATGGCAGGAATCAGGATTGAGTAAAGAAGATTTATGGCCGAAACATGCCAATCTCGAATAAGTAAACACATTTTTTAGATTATATTTTATTATGGCAAAATTACAAGTAGCAATTGATCTACTTACAACAGAAGCAGCATTGGAGTTAGCAGCAAAAGTAGCTCCGTATGTCGATATTATTGAGTTAGGAACACCGCTGATTAAAGCAGAGGGTCTAAAAGTGGTCACTGCAATGAAAAATGCCCATCCAGAAAAATTGGTCTTTGCAGATATGAAGACAGCAGACACAGGCGCATTAGAAGCAGAAATTGCCTTTAAAGCAGGCGCAGATCTCGTAACGGTTATGGGAACTGTAGATGACGCAACAATCAAAGGTGCCGTAGAGTCAGCAAAAAAATACGGTAAACAAGTAGTCGTAGATACCATCGGCGTTAAAGATCGCGTAAAACGGGCAAAAGAAGTAACCGCATTTGGCGTAGCATTTGTAGAGTTACATGCCGGCCTGGACGAGCAGGCACTTCCCGGTTACTCCGTTGAAACCTTAATCAACGAAGGTAGAGAAGCACAGGTACCCTTTTCGGTAGCAGGCGGTGTTAATTTAAATACCATCAAAGACGTTGTTGCTGCAGGCGCAACAGTCGCGGTCGCTGGAGGAGCAATTTATGGCGCGAAAGACCCGGCTGAAGCTGCAAAAGCCTTAAAAGAAGCTATGGAGGCATAATCTTGTATAAGATCTTGGCCCACGAGCTAAATGTGGTGCATTTATTTTTTTAAAAAACATCATTGCAGCACAGTTTTTGCGCTATCGGTATTCATTAAAAAAGATATATGACCACCCAACATTTAAAAGATATACAAACAAATTTTGAAAGGGCTATTACGCCCTTTCACATTTTTGATTTAGATCAAGACAAACTAGAACCATACAGAGAGCCGCATACCAAAGACCATTTTTGCCTGATGTTTATCGACAAAGGACAAATGAAAATGCAGGTCGAAGACCGGAACTACGAAATTATGGAAAACAGCATCTCCGTGATATTTCCCGGGCAGCTATCGTCCAAAGAGCAGGTCAGCAGCAACATTTCTGGCAAGATGATTTTGTTTGATGAGGTGCTTTTTTGCTCCGATATTCTACGAAACGAATTGCGTATCTATAACTACGATATTTCTACCAAACTAAATTATATCGCCTTACCAGAAAAAGAATCAGAAGAGACGCGGATGTTGCTAAAGCAAATTGAGTTGCTGTACAATGATCTTACCTCTGTTAAAAAAGAGCAAGCACGTTTTTTTATTAAAATACTCTTGTTAAAATTGGTCGAATTTGTTCATACCCATGTTGATAGAGAATCGTTGAAAAACGAAAATGCAAAAGTGTACGCAAACTTTTTAGAACTTCTCGAACGCAGTTATAAGACAGACCGAAATGTAGCTTACTACGCAGATCAATTGCACGTCTCAACAAAAAAACTGAATCAGATCACAAAAAAGTTAGCAGGACTCACCGCTATAGAGACGATCCATTCCCGAATTATGAATGAGATCAAGCAACTTCTGCTACTTTCCACCTATTCGCACAAAGAAATTGCGTTTGAACTAGGCTTCAATTCACCGGCAGCACTCAACAAATTTGTACGCTCCAAGTTGGGCGAAACACCTACGGAACTTCAAAACCAACTTATACAGATGTATAACACCTAATCTACAACATTCGTATTTCACAAACATAAGGAGGCTAGTATCTGCCAGCGCGCTCTTCATTGCTTAAATTTAAATAAAAACCTATGACAATATATTCGTCACAGGTTTTTCATCCTTCTAGGTCATTACCAAGGAAGTACATTATCCGGTCCATAAAGGTCCGCCGGCCCCGTAAAACTACCCGTTGGCAGATCTTCTGCTAAAGCCACGCGAATCGGTTCCAACGAACCATATTCCACCGTATCGGTTCCTTGAAAATTATTGAGTGCTGTAGCCGTAAAGCCTGGGCTTACCAGATGGACCTTGATGGGCGTGCTTCCTAACTCAATCGCTAAAGATAGAAAGATACCGTTAAGAGCTGTTTTGGAAGCGCCATAAACCGCATCAAATGCCGAGCGGTACGGATTGTCAGGGTTTGCATTTATCGTCAGGGATCCCAAAGCACTGGAAACAGTGACAATCCGCGGAGCAGACGATTCCTGTAACAACGGTAAAAATGCTTGCGTTACCTCCAGGGTTCCAAAAACATTAGTGTTCCAAACCGTACGCAGCTCACTTATTGACGCGATACTCGGCTTCTGCGATGCCAATACTTCTTCCATCCTTTGCCCATCTTTTCCCGTATGCGAAATGGCAGCATTGTTCACCAACAAGCTCAAGTATCCAAAATCAGCTTGAATTTTCGTTACTGCCTTATGAATAGATTCGCTGTCGGTGATATCTAACTGAATGGCCTTTGCATTTGCACCAAGGGTAGCTGCGGCAGCCTCTCCTTTTTTCAGGTTTCTTGCGCCTACATAAACCGTGTAATTATTTTCTGATAGGGCTTTGGCAATCTGAAAACCAACGCCTGTATTAGCACCTGTTACGAGTGCAATTTTTCTTTGTTCTGTTTGCATCTTTTTATTTTTTTAAATTTATGTAACAAAGTTCCCCATTGCCGTCTTGAGGCTTGTAGCCAAAATGAGGATTCTTGTAGTCGGAACGAGGATGATCGGCTCAGGGTAAAATTTTATTTCATTAAGTAGTTTATAGCACCGCCATCTACCAACAATTCTGTCCCGGTAATAAAACTTGCATTGGCAGACGCTAAGAACAACACAGCACTTGCAATCTCATCCGGATTGCCCAATCTTTGTAAAGCCGTACTGGAAGCTAAGAAATCTTTGGCCTCGGCCGATGCGACTCCGTCAAGACCTTCGGTTTGCGTAGGTCCGGGACTTACGATGTTAACTCTTATTTTTCTTGGCGCCAATTCGTTTGCTGCGATCTGGGCAACTTTGTTTACCGCACCTTTGGTTGCCGAATACACACTCGTATTTACACCCGAAGCTGTCGCTACCGTGGACGAAGTAAATAACACCGATGCCCCATCTGCCAAATGCGGAATCAGTTTTTGTAGTGTAAAGAACGATCCTTTCACGTTCGTATTAAATTGTCGATCAAAGTCAGCTTCTGTCGTATGTTCAATCGGTGCAAACGAAGCAATTCCAGCATTGAGAAAAAGAACATCCAACTTACTTCCATGTTCAACAACTGCCTGCTCTAAAACCGAAATATCCGTGAGATTTGACGTATCCGCAACAACCGTTTTCAATCTCGGACTATTAATTCCTGCTGCTGCCTTTTGCAGATTATCCGCATTTCTACCGGTTATGAGCACGTTAGCGCCTGCGTTTATAAAAGCTTTTGCCGTAGCAAACCCTATTCCAGTGGTGCCACCCGTAATGACTACATTTTTGTTTGTGAAATCCATTTTAATTATTTTATGTTTAACATGAGACAAAGGTATGTTATCGCGGTTATTTTAAGTAACTTTGTATCCAAAAGTAATAGTAACATCGGTGTAACAAGGTAACAATGGAGTGTAATAAAACTAATTTCGGGCAGGAGCATAAAAGAGAAATGCGCGCCGTTCAAGATTCTATGGATGTGTTGAGTGGAAAATGGAAAATCCCTATTATCTCATCCATCTGCTACTACAACAAGAGGCGTTTTTCCGATATTTTGAATGATATTGATGGCATATCCAACAGAATGTTGAGCAAGGAGTTAAAGGAGCTAGAAATCAATCAATTGATCAAACGAACCGTTTTAGAAACACAACCTATAACCGTTGAGTATCAACTCACAGACCATGGTCTAACGCTTAGAACCATCATCAACAACCTTACCGACTGGGGCGTCGAGCATCGAAAAGTGATCGTCGGAAAACCGCTATAATCAGAAAGTCTTATATTTATCGCTCATGAAACAAGTCGGTTTAATATTACTCTACTACCTCACCATGCACATTGGCGTTGCACAAGGGCAGACTAACGAAAAACAATATATAGGCCGATATGGCCATTATGAGGGGGTGTGCCTATTCGACGATGGACAATTTCTGCTTTACGGATATGCTACTGCCGTATTTGGTCGGTACACCAAAAATGGCGACAAGATCCTATTTTATCCAGCCAGACGGGATTTATTTGAAGTATACGGCCACCGCAATCCACAAATTGAAGGAGAGCAGTCTCGCTGGCAATTTATCGGATTTGAAGAAGGCGCAACATTTGCCCAGTTCGATCAGGATTCTATCCATAGAGTTTTCAATGTAGACGCGAATTGCTTTACCTACCCCTATATCACCAACCGAACGCAGCTTGTAGAACATATTACCCTAAGGGATCAGGCCGAAGGCTCGTCCACATTCAAAACATTTCATTTCGCAAATACAGCCGCATACAATGATTTTGTATTGGTTTATAATAAGATAAGCGACGAACAACATGATTTTGTAGGCCGACTCGAAGACAACGTGCTCAAGCTCTCTAACTATGGGGGTGACAATGGATACCTAAAGCAAGAAGAAGATAAGGAGTGGGAAGAGATCTTGCAATTTAAAGCGCAACACGAACAGGCGACGACCTATCGGGAAAACTCCTACATTGATGTTGAAACACAACTTCAGTACGATAAAGTACTTCGGCAAAAAAACAGTAACGAACCCTCAACACCCACGCATTTTGCGAAATCCACTATTTTCCATACTGTGTGTGAGGATTCTCTAGAACTGTACCAATAGACACATCCACCGTCTAAACAAGGATCAAATCTATAACATATAGTCCTGTTTGTATAACGAAGGAGCTAAGGCACCTCCATACCCTTTTCGGTAGCAGGCGGTGTTAATTTAAATAGCATCAAAGACGTTGGTGCTGCAGGCGCAACAGTCGCGGTCGCTGGAGGAGCAATTTATGGTGCGAAAGACGCGAAACACCTACGGAACTTCAAAACCAACTGATACAGATGTATAACACCTAATCGTGAACCGGTTACCCACTTTTGCGCTTCTTTTTCTTTTTTTTGTGTAACAAAAGCGATTGAACTGATACTTACTGTTCAAATAGTTAGAAACACATTCAATTAAAAACAGATGAAGACAAAGAACAAACGACGACAGCAACTTTCGCAAAAGGCCGAAACAACAGCAAACGTATTCGGAATTATTTTTAGCAGCCAACGGCGCTACCCTGAAGCACACGTTAGCTAAAACGAATACAAGTGGAACCAAAAGAACGCGCATTTTTAACACAGATAGAAGCACACAAAGGCATTCTACACAAGGTTGGCAGGATATACGTGGATGACATAGAAGATCGGAAAGATCTTCACCAAGAAATTATCATCCAACTTTGGAAATCCTACGATAAGTTTCAAGGCCAAAGTGCGTTTTCCTCCTGGATGTACCGCGTTGCCGTCAATACAGCAATATCATATTTCAAGAAGGAAAAACGGCACGGTAATACAATCGCCATTGATACGGTAGCCGAACCCGAAAGTGAACCGTACGACCCAAAAGCGGACGAGCAGCTCGAATTGTTTTACCGCGCCGTACAACACTTAAGCCCGGTAGAAAAAGCCATTATCCTTTACTTTATGGAGGGGCTTTCACACCGAGAAATCGGCCTACAGCTAGGTATCACCGAAGGGAACGCCCGCGTAAAGCTGAACAGAACAAAAGAAAAATTACAAACCATTACAAAAAAATACAACGATGAACTTTGATAAAATAAAATCTGCATGGGATAATGCTAATACGAACGATGTAAATATCCCCGACACACTAGAAAAGCTTAGACGGGCACAGCACCCACTCGATAAACTCAAACGGAATATGCGAAACGAATGGTATATGCAGCTCGTATCCATTATCGCTTTATGCTTCGCCCCGCAATTTCTAAATATACACCCCGATTTGCATGCCCTATATTACGCGATGTACGGCATGCTGATTATCGTATCGATATACTATCTGAACCTGTTCAGAAAATTCTATCAGGAACTTATCCACTATACTGCCGAAACCAAAGACAGCCTGAACGACATCTATTACAATTTCCGCTTAAATATCGCGCGGTATCACGCTTTCAGCTTTTTGCTGCTGCCCTACGTGCTCATGGTTGTAGGATTGATAATCTGTAGCCGCTGGATCGAACAAGGAACAGATATGGTTACGATAGCAGCGTACCTTAAACCAACCGGGATTATAGTGACACTCGTCGTGTCAGCACTATTTATAACAGCCGTCCCCATCTGGACCAAAATTTTCTACGGAAAATATTTAACACAGATCAAAAGCGTTCTAGATGAGCTAAAGGAAAAATTTGATTAATTTAGTGCAGCATCATTAAAGTATAAACTTACAAGGTAACACCACATGGAAAACAGATTCGATATGCAACAGACGGAGCCCGATGGCTTCAAAGCGATGTTTGCTTTAGAAAACTACCTACAAAACGCGCAACTGTCGAAGACACATTTAGAGCTTATCAAGATACGAGCCTCCCAGATCAACGGCTGTGCTTTTTGCATCGATATGCATACGAAGGACGCCTTAAAGCAGGGTGAAACGGCGCAACGTATTTTCTTGCTCAACGCCTGGAGAGAGACCGAATTATTTACCGAAGAAGAAAAAGTGGTTTTGGCCATCACCGAAGAAGTAACCCTAATTAATCAACACGGGTTAACAGATGCTACCTATGCGCATGCTGCGAAGCTTTTTGACGAGCATTACATTGCGCAGATCATCATGGCCGTTGCCACGATAAATGCGTGGAATAGGATTGCGATAAGCACCAAGCGGACGGTGAAATAACACCCTTTTATCGGCGTGCTGGGTAAGTAAATCAAACTTGACTCAGTACGCCATATTAAAATATTTCGCTTCCCACTTTTTCCTATTCTTTTCGTGCTCAGCGGGATGAATCTTCGTCAAATGATATCCATCACAAAGTTCGCAGGCATAAATGTAGCGCACCTTCGGCTTGTCCAACCGAAAGCTCTTCCTTGATTTCGACCTCCTGCTGTAACGCCATTTCATCCAGTACATAAAAAATTTCGCTTCGGCGTAGCTTCTGAAACTCACCTTTCCACTGCCCCGGCATTTCGTTCTCTCAATCTGATTAATTTCAACCTGTGCCATCAACTTATCTGTCATGGATCCTCGTTTCTTACGTTTCATGATAACCTCCTTTCTACATCTTAAAATACTTTATTAAGTTTTTCTTTCAGCCACAATGTCAACAACATTTAAAATGCGCTTTTCCAAGTTTTCATCCGGTTCTACCGGTCCAAAAATCTCTGTGTTATTTTTATCGCGCAAATACAGCACGAGCCTCTTATCTTTTCTCCTTACGCAACGTTCAATAGCGCTATCATTTATCAGAAAAGACCGCCGTACAACGAAAAAACGATCCCCGACCGCTTTATGTACTTCCGTCAAGGTCTTTTCCGTTGCAATGTATTCCTCTCCATTTTTCAGTCCAAACCAAGGTACTCCATCTCGCATAAAGAAAAGTGCTATCTCGCGGTGTCGGATCCGTCTCGTGGTAGCACCAAGCTTGTGTAAGTATACCTTGTCCTCTTCAGCAGCTGTATCAGCTGAAGCTTTCACCGTCATAGCATCTTTATAGGTATCAAATTTTGTTTGTAACACCACAAGATCTTCTTTCAAACTTTGAATTTTCTTTTTATCTTCAGCAGCTATTTGGCCAAACGCCGCATTCTTGCGTTCACCGTCTTCCTCCCAAGCACTTCTTTCCGAACGCAATTGTTCACGGAGTAAATCCGCTTCCTTCATATAAAAAGCGATTATGTAACAGGTATTTACAGCAAACAACAGCAAGACGACAATGTATATATCAATATGCAAGAATGTGGATTCGCGTAATGAAAGCGGAAGGATAAAAGAAAACAGGACAAAAACACCCAATATGGTCATAGACGGTAAAAACAAACAGCAGAAAACCTGCCATACCGCTCGTTGATAAAAGTTAATATCCCATGGCCATTTTTCATCTAAGCGTTTAGTAACTATGGAGATAGCAAACAACACAACGGAGCAAGCCAGAAAATACCGCAACCAAATATCTAAGAATTCGCGATGCGTCGCCGATTCTAGAATACCTCCCCTGTATCCGTAATTACATAAAATTCCACTAAATACCACACTAGCGAACATTATCGGCCAGAAATCGCGGTAGCGATTGGGAGACGGCTCCGCCTTCTCCTTAGCGGATATTGGTGGTACTTTCTTCATAAACCAACAATGGCAATGTTTATCTTCGGGTTGTTAATTCAAGATTAAGTTACAAATAAAAAGAATAAGTCCCAAGTGACCGCTAGGTGAAATCCCTGGCTCATAGCGTGTGAACGCCTGTCAGGCAGCCTTTGAACACCTACCATACCGGATTCGCCTGCTATATTCCCGGTTTCGACCTCCGATTTTCCGATTTCAATAAAAAAACAGCCCTCATCACCTCGTCTTCGCCTCACGCATGCTTATTTTTATAAAACACTAATGTAGATTGTTATGAAAAAGACAAAGCAACCCTGGCCATATACGCTCCTCCTATTCGTGATGATGACACTCATTGGTGTAGCCATTGTCCACCTTGTCCGCAATTTTACCACCGAGCTGGAAGCACTTCTGCACGAAACAGCCGGCTCTTTTATACTCTGGAAAAGCATCCTACTTTTAGCTAATACCAGCCTAATTGTTGCCTTGCTTGGTATCGTCTATCTGCTGTATGCTAAAGTTTGCGGCCTACCCATTCCAAAGAAAGGACCGCTATCCTACGTCCTTGATGCCCCCAACCTTCGGCAAGCTTTCGATTTCGGTGTATCCATACGTAATACGTACGTGCTGCTCATTGCCTTACCGACCACGTTCTATGCCCTGTTTCTACAAGCTTCGACTATGGTCATTCTGATCTGCAGCATCGCTATCCTTCTATTGATCTATCTGGTGGAAGCGCGCCACAACATAAAAAATGGCATCACTACGCTTGCTATCCTTGTCCTACTTCTTTTCTGTTTCAACGTCAAACTTACCTCTTTGCAAAACTATAGCCTACTGGGTAATTCTACCCCACGGGTATTATCGTTTTGCATCAGTTTCTTCTTTGCAGCCTCCATGGCCTTTCGGCATCGGCGGTTTTATGTAATCGATAAGAAAAGACCTTCAAAAGAGTCGTGGATGGTTCCCTTAACGATCATGACCGCCGTACTCTTTTGCATCTACTTCCAGACCGTCCTGCTCACGATCAACTGCCATTTCGCTCCACGAACCGGTGGCGAAAACTACCGCGCGACTGTGCATCTCAAATGCCCGATTCACGATCTGCATTTGAAATATCAAAAAAATGGAAAAGAAAAATATGCCGTCATTGAAGTGCACCCGAAGCTATTCCATCGTGTACAAGAGGGCGATACGATCAAGCTACATTTACATACCGGAAGATTAGGCTGGCCATGGTATCACGATCATATCAGTAAGCGCTATTATGATTAATGCACTCCACATATTGCAGGAGGCCGTAAACCATTACAAACAATGGTTCGCAGCGGAAAGTGCGGAAAGCGCTGAAAGCCTACAGTTGGCCTTGCAGCATGCCTGTGAACAAACCCTAACCGAGATCAACAACCTTTACCGCCAATATACCGAGCATCAGCTCGCTGAACACGCTGTTCAACATTGCCATCGCTTGTTGACAAATATGCATAACACCCTTCATGAAGAACGTCCAGCAGACAGCATGCTTCTCGAGCTATTGGCGGCGATGATCGAGCAATATGAGCTTTCCTACGAATCTTATCTCCTGCATACCTCTACCCTATCACGCTATGCAGAAAAAGAACTTCGCGAAGCCGTCCTACTACGCTTGAAGAACGTGCTCCCCTCTTTACGAAAAAAGAATATCCCGGCAGTATACCTCGCCGAACTGTCGTCCGCGATCAACAGTCTTTTCACCGCTGGTAAGCTGCCTGAGCTGAAATTCAGCCATCGGCATTACCTATCTGTATTCTTAACAGCACTAGAAGAGATGGCAGCTGATAGCAGAAAGAAAGACTGGGCAACACGCTTTCTACATATCCTTATTAATTACAATTTTAATCATATGGGTTTCTTCAATCGATGGAAAGAGTTGCAAGCTAAACTTCTCTCCGAGAAACATAGCCACCAAGATCATATCAGGTTACTCCGGCAGCAGGAAGATGATCTGCGACTACATATCCCCGTACCCACCTACAGCTACGACCCGCTTCGTCCATCACTCGCGTCTTACATGTCAGAACATGTACGCGCAACCATAGTATCTATACAAACCGCCATCGAAGAGAACCCTTTGCTCGACGAAGAAGTGCTTCTCAGCACGCTCAGTGCCGATGAAATGTGTGTTATCTTCCATGCGACCTATCATGCTAATCTATTCCCGCATTCCACAAAACGCGAGGCAGCCAAATCATTTGCCACAAACATCCGATCCAAGACCGGCCGAAAGATATCCTACAAAACATTGGTAAAATTCGACAGACCAGCACTTGAACCGGCGGCAAACAGCAGTAGGAAAAAAGTCAAACTCATGCTCCATTTTATCGAAAGAGAATTTAATACTATTGGAATGCCTAAAATATTAATCACGGGAAATGGTTTTGATCTAAGTTTTGGTCTTCCAACCGCTTATTCGGATTTTATAAATATTTGTAAAAAACTACAGACATGCTCTGAGTTTAATTGGGAAGATTTAAAAGAGGATATCTTAGCTTTACAAAACTCAAATATCGTCCCATCCTCCTCATTCGATGATTTTGAAGGTTTCAAAACATGCCTAAGCGAAAGTACTTGGTTTAAATATCTATCACGAGAATATACGATCAACACATGGATAGATTTTGAAAAACATATTGAAAAAGCTTTAGAAGCCATCTTAATCCACCTTGATCAAATTAGAACGGAGACTTTTATCGAAAGTGGAAGATATTCTAAAAATAAAAATATTTATTACAAATCGGGATTTGATCAAAAAAAATACGAGGCATATCTGACATTAATAGATTTTAAAATATTTATGGTGAAAGAAGGCTTTAAACCACAGCTAAACCCCCATTACTTGAAGTCAGTTAATGAATATTACGTCGACTTTGAAAGAGACAAATTATTCACTGCGATACTAGAAGATTTAGATGATTTCCGAAATATTTTTTCAGAATATTTAAACCATATAGTCACCCCACTGTATGAAATATTAAATAATGACGATAGAAGCATTTTGCTAAAAAATATTACTCATCATTTCACATTCAACTATACCCCAACCTTTAATAAACTAGTTTCACACACGCCCTTAACCTCTTTTATTCATGGAGAATTGGGAGGTGATAACAACATCGTTTTAGGCATTAATGACTGGGAAAACATAGGAGACGACGGATCGAATTTAATACCATTTACAAAATACTTTCAGAAGTTGAATTTCGGTATCGATCTCAAGTTTATAAATGAGGTGCAGTCTCGAGATAGTCTTTATCAATTCTTTTTTTGGGGACATTCTCTCGATAAATCAGATTCCTTATATATTAATGAAATCTTTGACCGGGTAGGAAATTTAGAGAAGGGGCGTGCAGAAGGTAGAATTATAGTAATTTATCACAGTAAATCATCGAAGTTTAACATAATTAAAAACCTTATTGAAATTAGAGGAAGTGAGGACGTACTGTACAAACAACGGAAAGGGCAACTGACATTTACTCATTGTAACTCAGAAAAGTTAGAAAAGGAATTGAATTTCGTAATACGGAGTAGAACAGCTTCGGACGGAGTAAATATATACTAATCAAATAAATAATATGGAAGAATTTAAAATTGGAGATGAGATTTTTCACAAATCAAACCCGTCGGTAAAATGGGTCATTGAAAGTATTGATGGCGAACAAGTAGCGTGTTCTACAGTACTAAAAGAAACACTTGAACAAAGGAAAGAGGTTTTTGTAACGACATCTATTAAGAAGTGTGCTGATCCTAAAACAACTTTTATAAACATTAATAAAAGAGATAATTATTGGTAGACAGATTTTACATTAAACTACATAACTTGTCTATAACGGAGGTCACTGGTCCAATTATTACGGAACTGGAGCCACCCGCCTGTATCTGTACTATCTATATTTAGATAAAGCCACAAAAATGTCTAAAACTATAACTTAAAAATGTCTAAAATGTCTATGAGAAAAACAAAATAAAAAACTGAAAAACAGATTTTTAACAAAAAAAATATTGCTAAAAAACGTCTAAAAAGCACATAAAAATGTCTAAAATCCAACTACTTATTTTTTACCAATCGCCACTCCTTACCCTCTACATAGATTACTTTTTTGTGTTTAAGCTCTTGTAATTGGTTCTTTATCTTATCTCGCTTTTGAACATCACTTAAACCTTCAGAAAGCTTCGGCATTAACACAACTTCTAAATCCTTGCGTAAGGTTCCGCCAAATTTTGATAAGTAATCAATAATAATCTTTTGGATATAACCATTATCTATACCACGAAGCTTGATGTAATCATCCTCCTGCTTAGTCGCCTTAGCGATATCTGAAGAAATATGATAGTTGGGTTTACGTCCTTCAATTAGACCCTTTGACCGCAAGCCTCGTATTGCCTCACTAGACAATTGCTTTTGTTTAGCCACCTTATCCAACAGCATAATCTCTTCCAATGACAATTCCGGCAACTCTGCTAATTTCTTGGCATAATTAACATCGATCAGTTTACCAAAGAAAACCGCTTTCACCTTATCGTCAGAAAGATCATAGTCTGGCAAAGGAAAAAATTTATGCCGCTGTATATTAAACATTTTCTTGATACCGCTGCCGATGGTATCAATCATATTCAGATTGACCATAGCGGCAACAAGAAAACTATTTCGATATGTTGGTTCTGGGGAATCTTGGATGACAACTTCTTCCACGCTATTCGGAATAAACTTACCAACATTGGTAAAAGACAACCAACCGTCTTCACTTTCTACGACGACAATCTTCCCTCCCATCGTATAGTCTTGATGCGCGATACAATTGTTGAGTGCCTCTCGGATAATGTAAGGGTCGTATTGATCCACCTCTTCCGGAAACAGAGTATTACCAGCTATATACCGATACTTTAGATTACGAATCTTGGTACTCACCTCTTCTACCGCAGTGACAAAAGGGCAATAGAAATGCTCATAATCTTTTTCTACATTATCGCGATCTTTCAGAATCCACGTAACCCGGGCAACAGCAGGACTGATTAAATGTTCAGACTCCGGCTTTCCCAAAAGAAGGATTGCCGTATTGGTAACCTTACCTTTGATCGTCAACTTGGCTTTATCTAAGAAAACGGAATCGCTCCATCGGCTAATTTCATCTTTTAGTCTGGGGTGCTTTTCTTTAAATTCTTCCCGGGCAAAAGCGATAGCCTCTGGCGATAGATCTTCCACCGTTGCTGAAGCTACAGTCTTTGCACTCCAGTCTTCCGTATCAAGCTGTTTCTTTATTCTTTCATACTCAAAATCGTGTAATGCTACTAAGGCTTCGCCGTCCCTCCCATACCAATGTCCCTTCCAAGAGACGGGGTAACCTTTGGATGCTGCAGGTATCTCGAGTAAAATAACCTCACCATTCGTTGTACTAATTCGATGATCTTGCAGAAAGTTGCATTTAGGCGATGTGTGCTTACTGATTTCCTGCTTGTACTCATTGAGCTGTCTATCGGTTATCTTCGTCCCTACGATCTTCCTAGAATCGTTTACTCCTAATACGAGCCACGCACTAGCTCTACCTTTGAGATTCGCCTCATTGCTTAACGCAGAAAAATACTTACCTAATTTATCTTTATCGAATTGGGTTTTCGCTTCCTTGAACTCGACGATTTCATTTTCGGCTTCGAGTTTCAGTAGTTCTTCTAATTTGGATTGGGGATTCATTTATTGCTTAGCTGTAGTGATCGGTTTTACACGCTCAAAAAAGATGCCTTCAAACTCTTTGGGTAAAGCTATACACTTTTGAATCCTCTCTACCAAAAAATGTCTAACATCACCACCTCGTAGTAAGCAATTGCACTTGAGAGTAGATTTTGACTCATCTTCCGGAATAGCTTCAGGTTTAGGAACAAAATCTTGAACGTACACAATTCTTTCCGTACTGACACCATTACTATCGATATAGGAAATCTTGAACCATTTATCCTTTACATCTGTCTTATTCTCTTCACTTAAATATTTCTGTATATTGCTTTTATCGCCTAGATCTTTACCAGACCTCAACATTTTTTTTAAATCGACATAAGATCTTACTGGAAAAGTGTGGGAATAAGAGCGAGACTTATTTGTAAATACATTCATCCCATCGTAGACATAATAATAGTGATTAAACGTTGTTGAAGTGAGTAAGACAGGAATCGATTTCATATATACATCGGTATTGTCCTCCAACTGCTTAGGTACCTTTAACGACAAGAGATAAGTTTTCTTCTCATTGTAAATAACAGGGTTTTCATTAAACTTAACCAACTTCAAGCATTCTAGTGGAACAGCTTCCTCACTGAATTTTCCAGATTCATTATTGAGCCATTTTAGCTTTGCATGCAATTGATGTTTTTTTGAAGTCACTTTGCCCTTATCATTGTGTTTCGTATGATCATCCTCATATTTGACATCCATAATAGATGCCACGGGAGGAAGATAATCTAACAAGTTACTGACTTTCATTTTTGAACGACCATCAACCGTATCTAAAAAAGTCTTTTTCTTGCCTAACTCTAAATCTACCGTCTGCAGAACTACCTCTTTTCCAAGCAATTCCTTTTTCCAATCAGTGATATCGAAAGAGCTAATTCCATGATCTTCCTTTACATAGTTTCCTATGTACTTTAATTCCTCACTTTTAAACCAAAGTTTCTCGAATTTCCCCTCTTTTGTTGAATAAAAAAGGCACTTGTACTGATTAGAATCCTTAACTCCTGTAAACGTATCGTGTGTAGTTTTGTTTAATATCTCTATTACGATCATCAGTGGTGGAGTAAATCTTGCATAAGCTCCGATCTTTGGCTCGAAATAGTTGGTTTGGTAAGGATGGCTCTTTAAGGCTACTATATCGCCTAGTTTAAATGTGTCATTACTGAAAGCGCTTTGTTCGATATTACTTATATAACAATTTGCACTTATTTCTTCATTATTCATAATATAAATTATTAATTGTGTTCGCAATTTAGTAAATTCGGACAGCTTATGCAATGGGATAAACAGTAGTTTACAATTAGGTAGGATTATAGAGCCTCTAGATTATTTAAAATTTATGCTTTACTATTAGAAATAATAGGTTGAGTGTTTATACAACGGTGTCTCGAGCAATCCGAGAGCATCAGTTGAAACAACTTCTAGGATGAGGTCTGATGCCGCTATCAGGTCAAACTGAAGCAGCAGAGCTAATGTTGCAAATTTAAACAATTTCTTCATACGCTTTGATATTATCTCATCTAGTTTATCGAAATTACAATGACTCAGTTATTGGGTCCTGGTCCGCACCGCAAGGTGGTATGTAAACAATAATACATTATTGAGAGTCCATTGTGTAAGCTTATTTAAATTATGAAAAGAAAACCAGACTGGCTACAGAGCAAAGGCTATATGCATATTACACCATCACTAAGTATGGAGCGTAATTGGGAAGATTATTATCACAAAATAACTTCTAAAAAATATATGGAGACCTACGCTTTCTTCCCGTTGATACACCGCATCCTTTCGGATCGAAAATACAAAAAGCCTGATCCGAAAAAACACCATATCAAAGCCGGAAAGAGCAGAGCGCATAGTCACAAAAAACTTGATGGTTCAGGAACTGTCAAAACAGTCAAGCAAAGACCGCTACATTACGCAAGCCACTTCGATGCCTTGATCTATGCGTACTACGCGCATGAACTAGGTAAGAAATATGAAGCTAAATTAAAAGAAGATCCAGAGCTCGACAAAGCCGTGTTGGCCTATCGCACCATTCCAATAAGCGAAGAAAACAAAAAAGGTAAAAGCAATATTCACTTTGCACACGAGGTATTTGAGGAGATCAACAAAAGAGTGGATACAGAGGGTGAAGTGGCAGTACTGGCCATCGATCTAAAAAGCTTTTTCTCCACCTTGCATCATCCTACCCTCTATAAAATATGGGCTTATGCACTCGGCGAAGATGAGTTACCGAAGGACCATCTGAACGTATTCAGATCCTGTACCAATTTTAGCTACGTATTGTACAATGACCTAAAGAAGAAAGGTAAACGTCACTTTGACGAATCGCGATTAGCAAAAATCAGAAAGACGAAGGGTTTCAAATGTTTCTTCGAATCGAATGCGGATTTCCGGAAAGCAATTAAGGAAGGGCGACTCCCAGTATATAAAAATCCTTTCTTCAGCGACAAAGATGAAGACAGCAAAAAAGAGCGAATCGGTATACCCCAAGGACTTCCCATTAGTGCCGTTCTAGCGAATCTCTACCTTATTGATTTCGATCGAACTATCATCAATGATCTGTCGCGTAAGTTGGGTGCACATTACCGAAGATATTCAGACGATATCTTGATCTTATGCAAGCCGGCGCAAATGAAAGATATAGATGACTATGTTAACGAACTGATAAAGAAGTTTCATGTCAAGATCAGTACAGAGAAAACGGAACGGTTTCTTTTTAGGAACATGGTGTACAATAAAAATGGCGACAAACGGATAACTGCGATTAAGATTATTGAGGGTGACAGATGTGTAATAGATAGTCCTCTCAACTATTTGGGATTTGAATTTAGAGGTTACAATACGCTGATCAAGTCTACGAATATTGCAAAATACTACCGCAGGGTAATCGAGATTATAAAACGGCGTTCAAGAAGAGTTATACGGCTATCATCTCATAACCCAACCATACCGCGCGCCGTATATCTTAACCAGGTAAAAAAGCTTTATAATGCTCCAATTAAGTATGCTAATAAAGTGGAGAACAAACAGGTGTTCCGCCGTCGATATTCGTTAACCATCGATGACCGGGGAGATTTTATATTTGACCATTTTGATGTACCGATAAAACAGCAATCGAATTATCTTTCTTATATCAAACGTTGTAAAAGACAATTCGGCTCGAATTCCTTTTCTCGACAACTAAAAAAGAAGAAACAGATCATTGGCCAGGCTATAAATAAGCATCTGGTGAGAAAGAGTTGGTGAGATGACGTACAAAGATTTATATAATAACAAATTATGATTATTGAAATATTAGGTGTTATTTTTGGTTTTTATGGTTTTACGAGAAAGGTTCTCAAAAACGATCCGATTAGAACACACTTCGATAATTTTTATGTAAAGATTAACGAAATCCTCGCCAAGTATAAAAAGCGTAGCATTTCAGAATCGACAGATGGACTTCTAAAGGTTGGGACTAGGTTTCTCGTTTACATTACTATTGCGATCTGTTTGACTCTTATTTTCCCCAAAAAGATTGCAGAAGTCTTTGGAATATTTCTGTATCCAATATTTATCACGCTCATGGGCTTGGTGTTCTCGTTAAAATGGATACATCAGCACGGCAAGTCTGTTAAAGATAATTTTTTAAACCTACCGTTTTTAAGTATTGTGTTCTTACCGTTAATATTACATTTCCTAGAAATACAAGGTGTTATAAAAAGCTCGCCAATTGAAGAGATGTTTATTTTTAAAATACTACCTATGAGCATTTTATATCTCCAGATCCTATGGGCTGTCGGCATCATTACTATGTTTTACATCGGTGGTTTTATTATTGCCGTCCCAATGTATTTAATGATATACTCAATTCTTTTTATTTCGTCCCGCATCATTGTCGTGTTTGAAAAATATATTAATGTCCACATACTAGATGGAATAGTGGGAACTGGAGCTTTGTTAATCGTAATTGCTAAAGCTGTTTGCAAGTAAACAAGTCCGTCTCCATGAGGTTCTAACTTAAAACACTAATCACCTATTCAGCTTCCTTGTATAAATCGGGCTCGGTGTACCCACTTTGGATATAGGCCGCTTTATTCATCTCGAAGTGCATAGTAGTCATATCGTTTAGATATTCGGATAATGGTGATAGGCCATATTCGGTTCTTCGCGTATCTATATTGGCGGAATCAATCAGACCATTTCGAGGTATGGCGCGGCCTGTAGATTCAACTAGATAATCTACTTGTGTCCCGAATAGCTGTTTTTTCCCGGCATTTACCTGAACGCGATCAAAAAGATAAGCGTAATTCTTTGGGTCGGCGTTATTCTTTTTGACCTGAATTTCCATCTCTTTCAATACCTGCTTTTGAAACTTGGGATCGTGATCACAATGCTGGACCAATAACCAGAAATGATTCGATCCTTCTTTCCCCACTTCATTGTAGCCAAGATACCCATAGGTCTTGAAATAGCCAGCAATGGTCTTTTGATTGGTCTGAAAAACGCTATCTTTAAAGGCTTGCCACTGCTCGTCTGTGTAATCGCTATATATACCTTTCTTTGGGAAGGCTGCAATTTGATCTATCTTGACCATCTCCAGCAAGTTGTTCTGTATTTCAGTTTTTGTGTCTCCGGCAATAGGTTGATATGAGCGACATCCTAAAATATAGGTAAGGAATAAGATGCCGAAGATTATGCAGTAGTTTCTCATCGCAATTTAGTTTATCTGTTAAATTTAACTAATATTCTAATGCTATCAATATGCTCCGCGTTTTTTTACCGAGTTATCCCTAAAAGTGTATTGTCGATCCATCTATTTTTACGGTTCGAATTGTGCCAGTTAAAAGATGACCCGAATTTTATCGAATTGCTAATCAGTCCCGGGTTTCTAGGGATAGGACCTCCCAATTTAGCAATTGCTTGGTACCTATAACGACTAACAAAGTACACACCTAGCGTTACGCAAATACAGAACGCGATGGGGATGAATACTGCAAAAATCTTTTTTAGTACCGTGTCGTTGAGCAAGCAGGTCGTCTCGATCACGGGGCCCAACATGGCCGGCAGCCTTGCAGATTACGCGGACGACAGAAAATCTAGCGCAACATGATAAAGCTCATCAAATTTTGTCTAGGATATGTTGTCCCATAGCACTAATTTTTTAAATCAAAAAATTCAATTACCTTAGTATAAATATACAATTATAGATATATGCGCCAACTCGTAGTTTTGACACTTTTACTTCTGGCTTTTGGTTGTAAAAAAAATGAAGATTATAATGACGACACCAAGGATAAACGTATAAGGAGTAAATTTTCGTACGTTAATCCTCAGGGAAAAACTCTTCCGGACTCTACACTGATTTTACCGACATATGGTTTCGCTATAAATGTAGATAGTCCATATAAAACATACGGGGGTGCTAACTTTGTAAATGAGACTCACTGGGAAACTAAGTCCGGTCAAAAACTTAATACAATGCAGGGCATCTTTTTACAATGGAAGCTCTTAAACCTAGCAAATGACAAATGGGTAAGAACAGATACAACTGAAGATTTAAAATTGCAGATTTTTGATCCGGGAAAATACAAGCTTTTCCAGTATGTTTATTCAAGTGCGGAGAACAGAAAAAACTCCATGTACCCACTAGATTCTATCTCGAAGAGTATCGAATTTGTCAATGTGAAACAAATTGATTCGATCACTGTCGACACCTTATCGTTTCATAGCCCATACCTAAATTGGGAACTAGACAGAGATGCTCCAGTGGACGCTTTTGTTTCGGTTTACAGCAGTAACACAGATATGGAGAACGGTGAAGAACCTATATTCACATCTGAAACGATCAAAGGTCTGAGACAAGGAACAACAGGTATCAAATTTAATCTCTCGGGATTAGACCATTTTATCCCCACTTTTATGACGACAAGAGGAACGGAGGATGGTGCATTATTACAGCTTAATGTTCAGCAAGGTGGAAAAACTTACACGCTGATAGACAATGATTGGCGCTTGATTTTCCGATACCTACAGACTGGATATCTGTCAGAAGATAAAAGTAGTGTGATGGAAGAATTAAAGATACGATTTGGAAACATGACCTTAAAGGTTAATTCATCCTTTAAGTTCTCCCAGTAGTAATCTTAGGCTCGTTCCTCCAATACAACACTCCCAGACGAGGTACTGATGAGTAGGATTTACGTTTTTCGAGATCATAAAGTGATGCTTGATCAAGATCTGGCGGAGTTATACGGAGTTACCACTGGAAATCTAAACAAGGCTGTTAAGCGTAACATCAAACGTTTCCCTGAGGATTTTATGTTTCAGCTAAGCGAAGATGAACTCAAAAACTTGATATTCCAAAATGGAACATCAAGTTGGGGTGGTACGAAAAAAGATTAGCAAAATTTTAGTACGTTAATACAAAATCTTCTTTAGGTACACGTACTTTTTTCATAGTCGAAAGCCAATCTTTTTCTACATCGGCATAACCTACATACATCAAAGAAACGCTTTTCAGACCATGTTTTTCCAATTCTAGCACTTCGTCTATAATCGCATTATTAAAACCTTCGGCTGGAGTAGTGTCTACACGCAATTCAGCCGCTTGAGCCAATGCCATGCCTAGCGCAATATAGGTCTGACGTGCTGTATGAGCAAAATTGCGTTCGGCAGGTTCGTTGAGATAAACATTTTTGAGCATATTGGTATACGAATCAAATCGTCCACGTGGCAATCCTCTTTCGTCTGTTGTGAAATTATACACATGATCTATACGATCTGCCGTATATCTATCCCAAGCTGCAAAAATAATGATGTGTGAAGCATCGCGCATACATTCTGGGTTCAGCGCACCTTTTACCAATTTGTTTTTCACTTCCTGGTCTTGTACTATGATTACCTTAAACGGTTGTAGACCAGAAGAAGTAGGTGCTAAACGCGCTGCTTCTACTATTTTGTCAATATCTTCTTGACTTACTTTTTTATTCGGATCATACGCTTTGACAGCATGTCTCCATTTCAAATCTTCTATTAATGACATTGTTATTTATTTTAAAAAATCTTTTTGTTTAAAGCTTGGATTAGGATATTTATAAAACCCTTCACCTGTCTCTACACCCAATTTACCTTTATCTATAAATTCTGCTTTCAGCTTATCTGCAATTTTAAGCTTCACAGGATCTTTTGTTTTATCTGCCACCATTTTATTAATATTATAAGCGGTGGTAATTCCCACAACATCCAAAATACCAAAAGGACCTAATGGAGCACCTGTAGCAACCATCCAAGTCTTATCTACAGTCTCAATATCTGCTACATCTCTTATCCACAAGTCCATTCCGGCGCTCAAAAGAGGAACTAGCAGTGAATTGACAATGTAACCTGGCTGTTCTTTATGAATGGCCAAAGGCACCATGCCGATCTGTTTAGCAAATACTAATAAACTTTCAAATACTTCATCCGAAGTACCAGGATGTTTCATTACTTCCCCAGTATTATGTTTCCATATTTCATTGGCAAAGTGTAGGGCCACAAATTTTTCCGGACGTCCGGTATACGCTGCAAATTGACTCGGTAATAAGGTAGACGAGTTGGTTGCAAAAACGGTTTTCTCCGGAGCAACTTTTGCTAATTTTTGATAAAATTCAATCTTAATTTGTGGATTTTTATGTTACTTTTAATTGTTAGTTACTACCAATTTTACTTCTATATTTCCGCGTGTCGCATTGGAATAAGGACAAACTTGATGCGCCTGTTCTACGAGTTTGTTGGCTTCTTCTATAGAGACCCCTGGAATATTAACCTCTAACTCGGCCTCCAAACCAAAACCACCATTATCCAACTGTCCGATACCCACCTTAGCGGTTACCGTAGTTTCTCCTGTCTGAATACGTGATTTTTTAATCACCAAATTCAAAGCGCTATCAAAACATGCTGCATATCCACCAGCAAATAACATCTCAGGATTAGTAAAGTCATCACTTTTACCGCCCAATGCTTTCGGTGCACGTACATCTACATTCAATACACCATTTTCACTTTTAATGTGTCCGTCTCGTCCTCCTTGAGCGGTAACACGTGTTGTATACAAAGTTTTCATTTTTCTGTTTTTATAAATTTGATAATATCTTGTCTATACTATTTTTCAATAGTTTTAATTCTGCTACAGGTATCGACATTGCATCAACCATTGCTGAAGGTACATTTTGTGCTTTCGTTTTTAATTGATGACCCGCTGCTGTAAGGGAAATGACTACTATTCTTTCATCTGCCTGACTTCTCTTCCGCATTACAATTTCCTTTTGTTCTAACCGCTTTAAAAGGGGGGTCAGTGTACCACTGTCTAGATTCAACTTCTCTCCGATGGCCGAAACAGATTGTTCATCTTTCTCCCAAAGCACGAGCATCACCAAATATTGTGGATAAGTTAACTCCAAATCTTCTAGCAAGGATCGATATTTGTTCACCATCTCTTTTGCCAAAGTGTAAATTGGGAAGCAAACTTGATTTTCTAATTTTAAATGATCCATCTTATACTCGTTTACTGTACAAAGATAAAGCCATTATGTATTGTGGCACAAATACGGACGGGCGCTTAGGCTACGTGTATAGATTGTAATTGTGTTAACATAATCCAATAACTAAAATTTATAGGCTAGCCCCTACAGCGCCGATAAAAATTCTTTGATGACCGCTGTCGTTCGTTCCAGTTGATCGTGGTGCAGGTTATGCCCTCCCCCATCAATATGCACAAGCTTACCCTTCGGCATAGCCGCAGCGGCATCCTCGTTAGCTTTACGAACTTCGGCAGAAGCGTCTGCTTTTAGGATAATAGCGGGTACCTGTATTCTAGACAACGCATTCCCGATATTCATCGTTCCGGTCATCGCTTCAGCGGCCTCGCTCGTATAAGGACCGTGATATTGCTTCTTCGAAAGCGCCCAATATGCAATATCCATCTCTCCCCATAGCGGGTTTTGCCTACGCCCCAAGGCGATCAGATCTTCGAAACTATAATTGTTTTGTGTCACAAGAGCCTCCGGATTACCAAACATATTAACCGCAATCTTGGGTTTTGTTGGAGCAGATTTGGACGATACATCCGTGTTGGGTTTGCTGTTATTCCGGGTAGGTCGGTTTTGGCCGCCGATTCGTCCCAGCAGAGGATCGAGCATGATTACCGCACGGGCTATATCCGGATAATCCGCCCCGAGTCGCATTACCGTGGCCGCTCCCATAGAATGTCCCATTAAAATAGGGTTATGAAATTCCATGGCGCCCACAAACGCGACCACATCCTTTATCAATGTTTCTCCGTCATCACCAGCCATAAAGGGATCAGACAAGCCGTGCCCACGTGCATCGAGCATATAAATATCGTACATGCCCTGAAGGTTCAGTGCAAGCGTTGTCCAACATAATCCATTGTCGGTCACCCCATGAACCATTACCAGTACAGGTTTATCTGGCTGGGGAGCAGCACGGTAATAGTGAATCCGGATACCATTAGCATACGCGTAGCCGTCCGACCAGCCTTCAGGAATACGTGGCTGTTGGGCAAATAACCATGTTGGCAATAATAAGACGATACCGATAATCGGGAAAAAATTCATAGTGGATGAGGTTTATTATTAAAGATAGTTGTGTATACCGTTAAAATTATGGCATATTTTTCTTCTCTATACGCCAGTGGGCATTCTTCGAAAGCAAAGGCATATCACCAGAAAACATTTTACCAGCTTCCGAATCTCCCTTCAGTTGCCATTTGTACCAGGCCGTGGCCACTTTAGCAAATTTCCCACCATGCGGCTGGCTAAACGTCCCTCCGTGTCCCACATCCATATTTGCCATAAAAATAGGAACATGATTAATACGTCGGTAATCGTCCATTCCATTCGCGTAAGCAATATCCTTTTCGCCCCCTAACATATAAAGTGTTGGCGTATGGATTTCGTTAAGATTTTCCTTTTTTAGATCTGGCATTGCGCTCCGGCCGTTGCCGGGAATATCTAAAATACCGCTATTGCATATCACTACCGTGCTTACTCTTGGATCGGAAGCCACTTCAAGCGCCTGTAGACCACCGCACGACATCCCACTCACCGCTATTTTTGAAACATCAAGTCTATTGTGATACGGACTTTTTGGATCCTTATTCTGCGCGATCGCCCAATCGATACCGTCTGTTAACTGCTTGGATGTGGATTTTCCGTCTCCTTTCTTTCCCTCTTGCGGCATTAAACCGATCGCCACAATTAAAAACCCGTGGGATGACACTTCAGATAAAAAATTAACATGTTCCCAAGGTGAGTTTGCACAGGCTCCATTGCCCCAAACGATAATAGGAAGCTTACGGTTTTGATTAAAAGTTGTGAGATCCTGAGGCCGGAAAACAGTATGCGTAGCTAAAGAGGGCTCTGCTAGCATTATCGCACTATACGCACCCGATCCACCGTCCTCCACTATCCTCGACACAAGCTTGTCTGCGGATGTCTCTTGGGCAAAAAGGATACCGCCAGTCCATTGCATAACAGCCAATGCACACATAAAAAGAAAAATTTTCATCGTATCATACGTTTAAGATTATCATCGTTGTCTATGCAAATCAACCGTTTATAGGTCTGCCCATCGACGTTTAATTATTATAATCGAATATACAAAAAAAACAAAATTATTCGAATGCAAGGTCAAGAAAACTCCAATACACTCCTGTGGTGTAGGCTTCCCTCCTTGAGGTCACAGATTGTGACCTCAAAAACAGATGGCCGTGGAGGTAGACGAATTATGAAAAAACCGAAATTAATTCTAACTTTAGTATAAACATAGTTCATGAATTCCGAAAACAATTATATTGAAATAAACCGACGCTCGTGGAACAACAGAGTGGATACCCATGTAAAATCTGATTTTTATAATCTTGATGGGTTTTTAAAGGGAGAAACATCTTTAAATACAATCGAATTGGAGATATTGGGAGATATCAAAGGAAAAAGCATTTTGCATTTACAATGTCATTTCGGGCAAGATTCCATTTCACTGAGTAGACTTGGCGCAGAAGTGACCGGCGTCGATCTCTCTGACAAAGCCATCGAAACAGCAAAAGACCTAGCCAACGAAACCGATTCCAGCGCTGAATTTATTTGCTGTGATGTATATGATCTGGACAAACATCTTGACAAAAAATTCGACATCGTTTTTACGAGTTATGGAACTATTGGTTGGCTTCCCGATCTAGAGAAATGGGGGAAACTGATCGCCACTTTCCTGAAGCCAAACGGTCGATTCATTTTCGTAGAATTCCATCCTGTTGTATGGATGTTTGACGAGAATTTTGACAGCATTGGATATCATTATTTTAATGTAGCACCGATCTTTGAAACAGAAAAGGGAACTTATGCAGATAAAGATGCTGACATTTCTCAATCTTACGTAAGCTGGAACCACAGCATGAGTGAGGTTGTAACTAGCCTTTTAAACAATTCGATGGAACTCGTACATTTTCAAGAGTACGATTATTCACCGTATAATTGTTTTAACCAAGCAGTTGAATTTGAACCGAAAAAATATCGGATAAAACATTTGGACAACAAAATTCCAATGGTGTATGCTATAGTTGCAAAAAAACATTAATTTAAAGGAGGAAGACGCTAAATGTCCATTTTTCCGTTGAATACTTAAACTGCCCTCACGCTTCCGGTGTATGCATAGAGGACACTATCACTTTAAGGAGACCTGATTTCTCGCCCGGCTTAACGCCTCTCTACTCACATGCAGAAATTTGGCTAGATTGGTTAATGAAATTTCCTGTAACCAGTTCTTTTTGGACGCTAACAAATGAAGATATCGTTCTTCTGGAGATCGAAGGGTGAGTATCTCGTAATGCTCCTGTTTTTTTCTGATCATTTCTTGAGAAAGGTCTACACATAACTGAAGTAGATCTGGCTCTTTGCTGAATATCTTCACCATCTTTTCAAGTGGGTACAATATAATGGTGCTTGAAGCTATTGCGCTTACAGAATACGGCAATGCCTGCTGTTGATGGATCGAGTTCCAGTTGTCGATATATTCAAGACCGCCGCAAAAGGCAGATATCCGTTCGTCCCCTTTTTCATCCAGATAGTAAAGTTTTAGCCATCCGGTAACGACGAATACTCCAAACTGCAAGCGTTCTCCATGCCTGAGAAAGATATCGTCCTTTTCAAGATATTTTACGATAGATATCTCCCGCAGCTTTTCCCAGCTCCCGGAGGTAACATACGGAAACTTCTCGGACAACTTTTGATAAAAATCATCTAACACTTTAGAATCATCCATATCCGTCATTGCTTGATTAAGGTGCTATTAAATTCTAATCTGATAAAGATAAGCTTTTTGCAAACCTTTTTATCGAATTGCTCGCAAAAGGATTGTGATTATAATCACATGTTACAGCATATAGGTCGGATATCTTTGCAGGAGATGAATAACATGATATCGTTATGGGACAGGAAAAATTGATTAAGGAATTATTTAGCAAATATGTCACTTATTGGAATAACCATGACATGGAAAATTGGGGAAAGCTATTTACGAAAGACACGAAGTTCATTACGTGGTCTGGTGTAATGTACGCCACGAATGCAGAAAATATAAAGCAACATGATAAAGCTCATCAAATTTTGTCGAAGCAAAATCAGAACATGAAATATCATCTCGACGTTCTGGATATTAGTTTAATCCGCGATGACATTGCTATCGTTTACGCCGCATGGAAGTGGGAGGATTTCAAAATCGACAATCTGCATACCGAGCTACGTACCGGGATATTGACAATGTTGCTGTTAAAAGAAGATGGCGTATGGCTGATTCGATCGACACAGAATACACGCACATCGTAAAACCTGGGATGACATGCACAAAAAAGTAATATTGATCATTGGAGCCGGTGAACGCCTGGGAAGAGCTATTGCTTCGAGATTCTTAACGGAAGGGTTTGACCTTTTATTAATGAGCCGCAATGTTAGCAAATTGGATGAATTAAAAACGAAATTATCTAACGGGATCAACAAAATAGAAATATACCCCACCGATATTGCTGACAATGAAGATTTTACCCATCAGCTGGAGATAATAAAAAGTCGTTACAAAAAAATCGATGTTATGCTATACAACGTGGCTAGTATCAATAATGGGAACATCCTTAAGGTGTGTGAAAATGATATGCTTTACGACTTTAAAGTAAACGTGCTCGGACTGTTAACAGCAGTCCGGTGTCTTAAGAATTGTATACCGAAATCAACCGGCACTATACTGACCACGGGAGGAAGCATCGCCATCCATCCTAAACCTGATTATGCATCGTTATCGATTACCAGTGCAGGGCTATTGTCTATGGTGCGCTGCCTGTCTTTTACTTTAAGGGATCGGGGTATTTATGTCGCAACAATATTGATTAACGGAAAAATAGACGAAAATTGCAAGTTGCGGAATCCCCAAAATATCGCGGATCAATTTTGGAAATTAAATAAAGTAAGACACACTACAGAAGTCCTTTTATAGAATTGATAACGAACTGCTTATTTAAAAAAACGGATATGCTAAAAATTGCTATAATAACGGGCAGCACCCGCCCGATGCGGATAAATCAAAAGGTGGCAGAATGGGTTTATAGTGTTGCAAATTGAGTCGATCGCTCCAAGGCCGTTTCAGATACGGTCTCTTAATGTGACGTTGGAACTGGTGTTATTGTGGGCACAAGCACTTAAGAGTATTCGCACTAAGCATTAAACGATTTGTATATATAAAGTCCTGCTCAGTTTTCGGTCGATTTGTTATACTTTTCTTGTCTTAGGCGAAGCGCGATTAAAAGCGATTCTCGTACTATTGCACTGATAACAGTTATGCGTATACGATGAGAACAGTAAGATTTTGTATCAACATGAGCCTTGACGGTTACTGTGACCACACCGCCTTCAGTCCTGATGAAGCGGTTTTAGATTACTTTTCTGCCATGATGGACGATGTTGACCTGCTTTTCTTTGGTCGCATCATGTACCAGCTTATGTTTCCGTACTGGCGCGAAGTTGCCAGGGATCAGTCTGGCAGCCCCGCAGAAAATCGATTTGCTAAAAAGCTTAGCACTATTAGTAGTGTTGTCATTTCCCGATCGTTGGACGTTGTCGACCAAAACGTGCGTATCGTCCGTAGCGATCCTGCGGGAGAACTTCTAAAATTGAAGCAGCAAGTCGGAAAAACCATTCTGATGGACAGTATCAGCCTGCTTCCCGAAATGATTGCCGTAGGCCTTATCGATGAATTTTTTCTTGTTATCCATCCTGTTATTGTGGGTAATGGCAGACATTTGTTAGATACTGGAAGCCTGCATGGGAAAGTTAATCTCGAACTGGTCGATACCATCAAATTTAAATCTGGATCTATAGCTCTCCATTACGTGAAGTCCGGTTAATGGAAGATTCTATTGCTTGACAATAAAAGTTTATGATTACCTTTATTGGTATAATGAATATAAACGAGACCAAAATATAGAACTGCTCTTTGAATACATTGACCGACTCAAGGAGAAGCAAGACACCTCTCCTATCGCGGCAAAAGCAAAAAGAGCAATAGGTTTTAGAATAGGAGACAACTAAAGCATGAAGAACAGGTTATATTTAGTATTTTTTTTATTATCTATTGGGCACGCGTTCGGACAGACTACCTTTACGATCTCCGGTTACGGAAAGAAATTACAAGAAGGGGATACATTATACCTGTCGTACGTAGAAAAGGGCAACCATATTTTAGAAAGTACAACAGCCGTAAACCAGCGTTTTTCTTTTACCGGTGAGGTTAAACGCCCGACAAAGGCGAACATCTACAGGAATGAGGACCCAGGATTGGCAGGGTTTACTACGGAATCGGCAAGTATATATTTAGAACCGGGTAGTATAAAAATTATTAGTCCCGACACGTTAACAGGGGCGGAAATAAGCGGAACGCCCTTAAATGACACATTACAGCTATTACACAGTCAGCTGGCCACCGTGCGGGAAAGGATGAGATCCATAAAGGACCCCGATTTATTCGATGAAACAGAAAAAAAGGATACAGCATTACTACATCATAATAGAAGAGAACTTGATAAAGCTTTTTACGAAAGAGCAGATATCGAATTAGCTTTTGCAAACCAATACCCTAACACGTATGTGAGCTTAGACATATTGCATCAGCTCTCACGAATTAACACCTATATTTTCAAGGTAGAAAAGGTATACAATAAACTTGCAGAGTCTCTAAAAAATACAGAAAAAGGAAAAACTATTAGAGAAAGAATCAAAAAGAAAAGCCAAGTAATGGCCGGCATGAAAGCAATAGATTTCAGCATGGAGGATACAGACGGTAAGATAATAAGTCTATCCGAATTTGAAGGCAAGTATGTCCTTTTAGATTTTTGGGCTTCTTGGTGCGGTCCGTGTCGGGAGGAACACGCGAACCTCATTAATGCCTATCAGAACTATCGAGATAGAGGTTTCACTATTTTGAGTGTATCTATAGATACAGACAAAAACAAATGGATGGAAGCCATAGAAAAAGACGGCATCACATGGGCACAGGTATCAGATTTACAAGGACATAAAGGTGAAGTGTATCTTAAATATGGTATAACGTCTATTCCGGCTAACTTTCTAATTGATCCGGACGGAGTAGTCATCGCGAAAGATCTAAAAGGAGAGTTTTTAAATAGGGAATTAGAAAAGTTATTTTTGACGCCGCAACAATAACTGAAAAGAGTGATTGCATTGCTCATACGAGGTATGCACCAATGGTATTTACCGAACATGGTGTATTGATGTTGTCGGGAGTACCTAATAGCAATCGTGTTATAGTTCTTAGCACTTGAATCTTAGTATACACACCTTCTCCATACGTAGACTATATTAAAACCTTGTTCGCACGTTGTTCGTATCTTGTTCGCATCTTGTTCGGAAGATTACCGGCATTCTACCGGTAAATTACCGTGTATTTACCGTGTTGCGCACGTTAAATACACGGTAAACACACGGTAAATCATCGTTCATTGGGCGAACAGAGTCCGAACAGTGTATAAACAAAGGCCGAATAGCGTTCGAAGAGACGTTAGAAAATTCACAGCTTTTCGTTGAGCTCCCCATTAACCCGAACGGAAGTGCGAAGACGGCATATGGAAAAACAGCGATGGCGTGTTTCTTCCTGTTTATGTGCATGCACAAAATGAGAGATTCATTGCTTTACAATAAGAGTTTATTATTACCTTTATTGGTATAATGAATTATGAACGATACCATTAAGTTATGAGTAAAACCAAAACAGAACTAAAAGCAGTAGCCATAGCGGACGATGTCCTTGCAAACAAAATATACGAGTTCAGAGGACAAAAGATAATGTTGGATAGTGATCTAGCGGAGTTGTATGGGGTGGAAACACGGAGACTTAAGGAGCAAGTAAGGAGAAATATTATTCGCTTTCCTGAACATTTTATGTTTGAGTTAAATAAAGAAGAATATGACTCCGTTCTAAGATCGCAAAATGCGACCTTAGAACAAGGACGCTATTCCAAATACCTACCCTTCGCGTTTACCGAACACGGCGTATTAATGCTTTCAAATGTCTTGAAAACTGAACGAGCTATCAGGATGAGCATCCGTATAATAGATGTATTCGTAAAGCTTAGAGACTTGTTATATGTCAATACAAAAATGCAACTGGAAATAGCCGAAATCAAACACACGGTAGAGAAAATCTCAAAAAAACAGAAAGGCCATGACCAGAATATTGAACTGCTTTTTGAATACATCGACCGCTTGCAGGAAAATGCACCTCATGTCTCTTCCAAAGGAGTAACGGTGGTAAAGGGGTTTGATATTGGGAGCAAGAAGAACAATTAGCGCAATTAGAATGTAAATATATACAAACCTATATGAGCAAAGCTAATAAGATAGAAAAGGTCGTGTCGCACCACGATAATATTTACGAGCCCGCATTTGTCAAAAAAATGTTCAACCGGATGTCAAGTTCGTATGAACGAATGAACTATATAACATCCTTCGGCTTTTCCATTCGTTGGCGCAGACAATTCTTAGAAAAACTTGGAAAGTCAAACCAGCACCTACATGTAATTGACCTGCTTTCAGGGCTAGGCGAAAATTGGACATTCCTAAAACGAAATTTTCCGAATTCAACCTTTTATGCTTTAGATTTTTCTGACAAAATGGTTTCGCGCTCGAGTAATAAAAGCAAAAAACTGTTTGCTGGCGGCCTTAATTTACTGTGTGAAAATATTCTTCAAAATAAATTAGAGTCTAACCATTTTGATATTATTTCTTGCGCATACGGCCTCAAAACGTTCAATGAGCAACAGCTGGAAGTTTTAGCTAGCGAAATACATAGAATTCTAAAACCCGGTGGAAAATTCAGTTTTGTTGAGGTCTCAAAACCGAGTAAAAAACTTCTATGTACCCTCTACGGGTTCTATTTAGGAAAAGTTATACCATTGCTCGGAAAAATATTTTTAGGAAACCCGCACGATTACAAAATGCTTTGGATCTATACGGAAAAATATGGCAACAGCGATTTGGTGAAGCGAATATTTGAGCAGAATAACTTGACAGTCACGCAGGAGAAATATTTCTTTGGTTGTGCGACGGGCATTAGTGGCCGGAAGCGATAGGGAATGCAGCGGCGGTGCACCGAAACTACAGCTACCCAATCTTCTAAGGGAATATATAATAAAAATTGGAGATAAAGTGGAAACTATTATCTTCGCGCTAAAAATCATATTAACATGAAATTTCCATCACTCCAATTACAACTACGAACCACATCCGTTCTATTTTTGCTATTATTTTGCAAAAATTTAATGAGTCAGGAACTCTTTAAAAAATATACTCCTGGACATTATTATACGATCGATGGGGAGAAAATAACTGGCCTTCTTAAATTTAACTATACTCCTACTCCGTATCAACCAAAACCCTATGGTACCTCCTCGATCACATTCAAGGAAAACAAAAAAGCAAAAAAAGTAAAATTAACAACCAAGGAAATCGTAAGTTTTGTAATAGGACAAGATACCTTCACAACCGCAAAAGACCTTCACTTTCATCATGTTTTCAACTTTAAAGTAACGCAAGATTTTGTTCAGGTAATCTCTTCCGGAAAAATCAATTTATATCATTATTATGCATCTGTAGGCACTGGTTCGCCTAACGAATCAGCAAAAGCAACCTATCCTTTCCTTTTCAAAGAAAACATGCCGGTTCACGTACGCTACAAGGAAAGAAAAGAAATTATTTTGAAGCTTATAGCGGACTTCCCCCAACTGTATGAAGAGCTAAAAAATTCTGAAAATAAGTCAATTGATCTAAAAGACGTCATAGATCGTTATAACCAGAATTGGCTCTAAGAATGCTAAGGATCTCTAATGCTAATGCAAGAAAAGCTCCGTAGCGCAGAATTCGAAACGGGCATTAGTGGCCGGAAGTGATAGGGAATGCGAGGATACTTCTGCGCCACGTCAAATAAACACGAAAAATGGCGGAAGAATTTTATCTTATGTAGCGACTATGTAGCCTTGACACTATTACATTTGAAATAGGATTTTTAGAAAAGTGTCAGCTAAGCGAGGATGAATTCCAAAACTTGATACTCCAAAATGGAACATCAAGTTGGACGGTTTACTTTGCCTTTGGCATATTTGCAAGCAGGTCTTTGGCTGGAACTTCTTTCACCTCTCCGTCTATCTTGACCACTAGACTTTCGCCTTTTAGGGCACTTTCTTCCGCGAGCTTACGTAAAGCTTTTTGTACGCCTAACCGCACACGCTCGGCAAAGGGAAGTGTGGTAATATCGTCTTTATCCGTTACCATAATAGTCTGCATATATTCTTGACCAAATTTCGTCATTTACCACGACTTCTCCAATTTAGTTACCAACTTAAAGAGGGCTGGTCCAGTGTCCAGATTGGTAAAATATTGTTTAAAAATGAAGGACTTTATAATATCTTCCAATCGCAAGGCGGCTGAGGTTGCAGTTCGCTTAGATATTTCTATTTTTAGTTATATTTAAACCATGGACGAAACAAAAGAAAAAAATCTAAAACTGGTTAACGAGTACTTCGATAACCTACGCGCGGATTTGTTAGAACTGCTTGAAAAGCACGACGACGTGAACTTAGATATGGAGCCGCTAGGTGCTGACGAAGCATGTATAACAGGAGAATACACACCTTCCGGAACCAAAATAACCATCAAACAGGGCGACGTAGTGCAGTTTGAGCTTATTGATTATAGGGAGGGTTCTGAGGGGAAGTAAAAGGTAGTTTACACTGTACCTTTCTAAGAAAGCTTGACCCTTTGGCACCTTCGGCATAGTCCATCAACCCATCTTGTTGTAGAGTTTTGATTATAGTATTCAGTTGTCTGGAAATGCTACACACTGCTTTAAAGCAATAGAAATTCTTTTCTGGAACGGCTTGTTTTAGCAATTACACGTCAAGTTTTTAACACCAAAAACTTGACATTAACAAAAAATGCGTATCTTTGCACAATGAGCTTATCGGCACAAATACGTAATATAATTAAACGGTTACCAAATGGAAAGACATTTGGATATGACGATTTGCGCATTCCTAAAGAGAGATATACCTCAGCGGCCAAAGCGTTGGAACGCCTGCAAAAGGAACACTTAATAAAAAAAGTTTCTAAAGGGGTGTTTTACAAACCTGAAAAAACTGTTTTCGGTGAGTTAGAGCCAGATTATAATGAACTACTACGCCCCTATCTGTTTGAAAATGGTAAACGTGTAGCTTATGAAACTGGCATAACATTATACAATCGTTTAGGGTTGACCACGCAAATGGCTTTCCGTACCAAAATAGCCAGCCGGAGTAAGCGCATCAATATTGATAGAAAAGCCCTGAAGGCCGATGCTGTAAAAAGCTATGCCGAAGTGAGCGATAGTAATTATGCCATTCTGGGGTTACTGGATGCGTTTAAAGATATCAAACGTATTCCGGATAGTTCTGTGTCCCAAACAATCTGGAGATTGAGCATTGTTTTGAAGGAACTAACCCCAAACCAAATCGAATCATTGATTAGATATGCTCTTCTGTATCCCTCAAGAGTGAGAGCATTGGTAGGGGCTGTGTTGCAAAACAACCGTTATCAAGGAAAAGGATTGGAGAAGTTAAAAGACAGCCTAAATCCACTTACTATCATAAAACTGGACTTGGAACAATCCGAGCTACCCACAAAAAACAACTGGTATATCGAATGAAGCTACATCAAAACATAAACCTTTACAGGGATGCTATTAGGTTTACTGCGCAACTCCGAGTTTCTCAAATCCCCTGCGTTTGATGAAATGCTACTGAAAGTTGCCAATGATGATATCCTAAGTTTCAAAAACAACAACAAATGGTTGTCTCATCACCCTAATAACGCAATAATTTTTAAGGACTTAGAGATCGTTTGGAAGGATCTTATTCCAACTTACTTAAGTGATTTTAGACCATTAGTCTATGGTGAATTTCCAAAAGAAGAAGATATATTAAAAACCTTAAAAATGGTGCAAAAACGATTGAAATCCGTTCCTTGGTCAATTAAACAATTCTGAAATCTTGAAATCTAGGGGAAGACATTTCAGCGACGACGAGGTTAAAAGTATCGAGTGGTTAACAGTCAACTTACAATATTATTTGAAACTTTGGTAACACAAGTTGTTTTAAAAATGATTGTTATTTCAAACAAAAGTATAACTTAAGCCGCATCATCCCCCCAATAGGATCCGTACGCTCATCCACGTCATGGCAACAACGATAACAACACCAATGCAAGTAAGTAAGAGGGGCTGCTTATAAGAACCGACAATCTCTTTCTTGTACGCAGCGATCAACATAACACTCAGTGATATCGGTAAAATGATGCCATTTACCGCGCCTGCCATGATCAAAAGATTGACAGGCTTGCCGACCACCGCGAAAACACATATGGAGATGATAATAAAAGCAATAATGACCCAATTCTCGTTCCGTTGAATGAATGGGCTGAACGATTTGACAAACGAAACAGACGTATAGGCGGAACCGATCACCGAGGTAACTGCTGCCGCAAACATGACCAAACCAAACAAGCGGTAACCAAACTCGCCGGCAGCTAATTGGAATATGGATCCCGTGGGATTACTATCGTCAATAGCCATACCCTGACTGATAATGCCCAGTGACGCCAAGAAAAGAAATATACGTATCACCGATGCAACCGATATCCCCATTACTGCACTTCTATTCACCTCGGGTAAGGACTCCTTCCCTACTACACCGGCATCGATAAGCCGGTGACCACCTGCAAAGGTGATGTAACCTCCCACAGTACCACCTACTAAGGTCACAATAGCCATAAAATCAATAGCAGATGGTGCTATCGTGCGGAGAGCAGCTTCAGCCATAGGTGGCTTACTGACAAAGGCAATGTAGATGATGGCGAGGATCATGATAAACCCCATTAATTGCGTGAAACGATCCATGACTTGCCCTGCTTGACGATTGGCAAAAACGGCAATAGCAATACCGGCTGCAAGCACCGAACCTGTGGTAACATCAACACCAACCAATGCCTCTAAACCGAGCCCCGCTCCAGCGACATTGCCAATGCTAAATGCTAAACCTCCAATAACAATGAGACAGGACAAAATCGTACCCAAGCCAGGAAGAACACGATTGGCTACATCTTGTGCGCGCTTGCCGGATACCGTTAATACTCGCCAGATATTGAGTTGAACGCCTATATCAACAAAGATAGATAGGAGGATAACGAATCCAAAGCTGGCTCCCAATGATTGGGTAAAGACGGTAGTCTGCGTCAAAAAACCTGGCCCGACGGCTGATATCGCCATGAGCATCGCTGCCGCGATCAAGGCAGAGGTGGTATATCTCTTTGTAGCCATGCTATGGTGTACGCGATAATATTAAGGCCCGATGCACTTTCCGGGCTATCGCAATAGCGGACGCATTGTCACCATGCATACAAATCGTATCTGCTTTAATGGGGATGTTTACGCCGTCCGCAGTGATCACTTTTCCTTCTGTGGCCATTAATAAGGCCTGTGCAAATGCCCGTTCATGATCCGTTATGACGGCATTAGCCATCGTTCGGGGTGTCAGCATACCATCGGCTTGATAGGTACGATCCGCGAATACCTCGCTATACACGGTTAGCCCACGCTGTTCGCCTTCCGTAATAAGTGCACTTCCTGATAGGCCGTACAGGATCAAATTCGGATCAAATGCATAGACCGCATCTGCAATCGCCTTGGCTAGTTTGTTATCTTGTGCCGCCATATTGTACAGTGCGCCATGTGGCTTGACATGGTGTAGCAATACGCCCTGTGCTTTGGTACAGGCGTAAAGCGCACCGATCTGGTAGAGCATCAGGTCATATACTTCCATGGGCGTCAGGGCCATTTGACGACGACCGAAACCTTCCATATCCTTAAATCCTGGATGTGCACCAATATGCACATCGTGGCTGGCCGCAAGTGCAACGGTTTTCATCATTGTAGACGGATCACCTGCATGAAAACCGCAGGCTATATTTGCCGAGGTTACAAAAGGTAATATCGTTTCATCATTGCCCATCCTCCATGGTCCAAAGCTCTCGCCAAGGTCACAATTGAGATCAATCATTTTACTACTCGTCATATTTTAATGCTAAAGATAATTTCAATTTATGAAGTTCATTTTCCTGGACTCTCCATAGGGATTGTGCCTCCTTGATCGTGATCAATGCAAACTGAATTTTTGCACCGGGGGGCAACTGTGCCATCAGCGGTAGGTCGACAGTCGCTACCTGAGCTATAATGGGATAACCGCCTGTTGTAGGATGATCAGCCATCAAGACTATAGGTCGCCCGTCAGGTGGCACCTGTATCGTCCCAAAGGTGGTGGCCGAAGAGAGAAGTTCTTTTTTTTCACGCAGGTACAAGTTCGCTGATTCCAGGCGATAGCCCATTCGATCGGAATTGCTGCTGATCGTAAACAGATCGGCAGTGAGTCGTCGCTGGCTATCGCTATCGAATAGCGGGTAGTGCGGTCCGGCTATAACACGAATCACGTTGTTGTCAAGATCTCGGTAACATGAAGATGCCATACGCCACTTGAATGATGAACTTTCCTGTGGCCGGGCTGCACAAAAGGATAGTTGGTCGCCTTTTTGCAAAGCACGCCCTTGCCACCCACCTATAGCGCCACGAAGATAGGTAGAAGCGCTGCCAAGTACTTTTGGCACATCAAGTCCACCGTAAAAACATAGGTATGATCGCCAACCTTTTTTGGGCTTACCAAAGGTGACTTGTGCACCTGCTGGCACGACGACAGGCTTCCACATAGGAATAGGTCGCTGATCGATTGCTGGGGAGAGATCTGCCCCGGTGACACAGATAAGCTGCTGCTCATGAAAAAGCAAGCTAGGTCCAATTGATGTGCACTCTATTGCAGGTGTATCCTCTTCATTGCCCAAAAGGAGATTACCCAGTCGAAGTGCCAGCTTATCCATCGCACCGCTCGTTATCATACCATATTTCTGGAATCCAAAGCGCCCTAGATCTTGTACCGTCGTCAACATCCCTGGCTTGATGACACTAATCCCCATAATCTGCTCCTTTCATGCGCAGGTATTCCGCTTCGCTAATCGGATCAAATCGCAGGCGATCTCCCGCGGCTAGAAATGACGGAATCTCTTTGCTGGCGTCAAATAAACGTACCGGTGTTTTTCCAATAATTTGCCAGCCGCCTGGGGTTTCTATCGGATAGATTCCGGTCTGTGCACCGGCAATCCCTACAGATCCCGGGTCGATTTTGAGGCGTGGCGTTGGTTTTCGAGGGGTGGATAGGCGACTGTTCATACCCCCAAGGTATGCGAAACCCGGCGCAAATCCAATCATATACACGATATATTCGTTTTCACTATGGAGCCGGATGACTTCCTGCTTACTCAGTCCTGTATAGTTCGCGACTTCGTCGAGATCTGGACCATCGTACCAGACAGGGATAACTTTGTCGGCGGAACTGAAATGTGTTTCTTCAGGTATGGCGGCTACAATGCGCTGCATTTGTTCGACAACTTCCGCAAAATCTATGGATAGCGGATTATAATACACTGTAATGGTTGTAAAGGCAGGCACGTACTCCAAAATAGCGGGGTTTTCCAGCTTGTCCAACCCTGCGCCGACTATTCGGATCCGATGATTGACCTTTTCCGAAATAGTTTCGCTAAAAACGGCAACGACTGCCGAATCGCCCAAAGGGTAGTAAGATACACTTTCCGGTTTATTCATCATGATGGACAAGTTAATATTTTGAACACAACTTTCCGACTTTTGGACACATTTAAGTTTACGCACTATCCCAACTTTGTACCGTTGATTTAAAATAACAAAAAATGAAAGTAATCTTAATAACAGGAGCTTCGGGCGGGATAGGAGAAGCGATAGCAAACCGTTTGGCAAAAAGAAAGCACAACCTTTTGTTGGTAGCCAGAAACGAATCTAAGCTAAAATTATTGGCTGCACAACTGGCCAGGGACTATCAAATCTCAGTGAAATTTATTTCGGCAGATTTGTCCAAAGTAGGTTCGGCACAAAGGCTTTTTGAGGAAACGCAAACACGCCATTTGGAAATCGAAATGCTTATCAATAATGCAGGGATAGGTTCCGGTGGCGAGTTTGCCAATTTATCCCTGCAGTCGGAATTGAATATGTTGCAGCTTAATGTTTCCTCATTGGTGGCCCTCAGCCATTTATTCCTGCAACCGATGAAAGCACGCAAAAACGGCACCATCGTCAACGTTGCTTCTATGGCTTCCTTTATTCCGATACCTTATATGACAACTTATGCTGCCAGCAAGGTGTTTGTCCGCCATTTTACCCAGGCATTAACCCAGGAGTGTAAGCCTTACAATGTACATGTCATGTTGCTCAGCCCTGGATTGACCAAAACCAATTTCAACAACGCCGCCGGCATAGAAAACGAAATAGCAAAAGGACTTGGTGCGGAATATAGCGGCTCAACCCAGACTCCCGATCAAGTGGCAGATGAACTATTGAAGGCATTGGATAAAAGAAAACACGATATCGTTTCGGGCAGAATGAACCGAATGGCTGCAAGATTAGTCGCTCTTTTGCCAAATGCTCTTGTAGCCAAAAGTTTTGCAAGATCGTATAGAAAAAAGCTTGGAAATTAATTTATACATTTGGCATAAGGATAAGAAAGCTATGAATTCCGATACATATACAATTCATTTCAAAACCATTTCTGAATTGCATCAGGTTGTTGGTATTTCCAAGCCAAAGCATCCACAGTTCAGCATTTACCGTTTTGAAGATTTACCCAAATTAGAAAACGTAAAACGCACCAAGCTGATCAGTGATTTTTATCAAATCACCCTAAAGACAGAATGCCCCTGCAAAATGCAGTACGGGCAAACCCAATTTGATTTTGATGAAGGTATTATTTCCTGTTTCGCTCCCAAGCAAGTAAGTATTATTGATAAAGATTTTGTCTTTGCAACAGCGGGTTGGCTAATCAATATCCACCCTGATTTTTTGAGAACCTATTCTATAAGTCAAAAAATCAAGACCTATGGATTTTTTGATTATAAAATAAATGAAGCGTTAATACTGTCCGAAGATGAGCAAAAATCCATAGAAACCATTTTTGAACAAATAGAAAGTGAATACCGGTCGCCCATCGATGATTTTAGTCAGGATGTAATGATTTCCGCCATAGATTTATTGTTAACACACTTTAACCGTTATTACAAGCGCCAGTTCATTACCCGTAAGACGCAGCACAGTGGCCTATTAAATGAAGTGGAAAAAATATTGAACAGCTATTTCCTCAGTGCAAACGAACAAAAATTACCAAGCCCGGCTTATTTAGCTTCACAATTAAATGTATCTCCCAAGTACCTGAGTGATTGTCTGAAACGACTCACAGGGCAAACCACGCAACAAATCATTCACGAAAAACTGATAGAAAAAGCAAAGGACATCTTGACAACCACAGAGCTATCTGTTGGCGAAATTGCCTATCTATTGGGTTTTGAGTATCCACAGTCATTCAGCAAACTTTTCAGAAACAAAATGAATGTTTCTCCTTTGGAATTCCGGAAGTCATTCAATTGACAGGCTAAGGCTTACCCAACAACTGCTATGACGAAGCCCGTGGCAACCGTAGTAAGGGTGCCTATCTGGGAATTTTTATTGCTATCCCACCCTTTCTATATCATTAAGGTTGCTCATTTTCTTATATTCCAAGAAGCCCTTGATATCTGTAAAGTGTTCTCTGACACGCTTGTTGCCAAACTCGAAAACTTTGGTTGCCAATCCATCGAGGAAGTCTCTATCGTGCGACACCAAAATCAGCGTGCCATCAAATTCTTGCAGGGCATCTTTAATGATATCTTTGGTTTTCATATCCAAGTGATTGGTAGGCTCATCGAGGATGAGCACATTTACGGGTTCTAACAATAGCTTGATCATAGCCAAACGTGTTTTTTCTCCTCCGGAGAGTACTTTCACCTTTTTGGTCGTATCGTCGCCGCTAAACATGAATGCACCCAGGAGATCTTTGATTTTGACACGTACGTCGCCTACGGCAATTTGGTCGATGGTTTCGAACACGGTAAGTTCTTGGTCCAGCAACGAGGCCTGATTTTGGGCAAAATATCCGATTTGGGCATTATGTCCCACTTTGAGAGAGCCTTCGTAATCAATCTCACCCATGATCGCTTTAATCATTGTTGATTTACCTTCTCCATTTCTACCGACGAAAGCTACTTTCTCTCCTCGTTCGATAACCATTGAGGCTTTTTCGAACACGACGTGCTCTCCATAGGCTTTGGTAAGTTCTTCAACGATAACAGGATATTGTCCCGAACGCGGAGACGGCGGGAATTTTAGACGTAGCGCAGAGGTATCTACCTCGTCTACTTCGATGATGTCCAGTTTTTCCAACATCTTAACGCGGGACTGCACCTGCAATGTTTTGGAATAAGTACCTTTAAAACGATCTATAAATTCTTGCGTATCGGCAATAAAACGTTGTTGTTCTTCGTAAGCCTTCAATTGGTGCTGGCGTCGTTCTTGACGCAACTGCAGGTAGTGAGAGTATTTTGCTTTATAGTCGTATATACGCCCCATCGTTACCTCGATTGTACGGTTGGTGATATTATCAACAAATGCGCGGTCATGGGAGATAACGATAACCGCTTTGGCCGAATTGACCAGAAAACCCTCTAGCCACTCAATACTTTCTATATCCATGTGGTTGGTAGGCTCATCAAGAAGTATTAAATCGGGTTTTTTTAACAGAATTTTGGCGAGTTCGATACGCATGCGCCATCCACCTGAAAACTCAGCTGTCTGGCGGCTAAAATCCCGCCGTTCGAAACCCAAGCCTTTTAATACTTTTTCAACTTCTGCATCATAGTTGGTCTCTTCGATAGAATAGAACTTTTCGCTCAGCTCGGAAACCTGCTCGATTAATTTCATGTACTCGTCCGAGTCATAATCGGTACGGATGTTCAGTTGTTCGTTGAGCGCTTCAAGTTCGTCACGCATCCGGTAGACTTCGTCAAAAGCTTTAGAGGTCTCCTCAAAAACCGTCATGTTATCCTCCGTCAACAGGTGCTGAGGAAGGTAAGCGATCACCGCTTCCTTCGGTCCGCTGATATGGCCGGTAGTGGGTTTCCCTACGCCGGCAATGATCTTTAATAAGGTGGATTTTCCTGCACCATTCTTTCCCATCAGGGCTATCTTGTCATTTTCATTGATGGAAAACGACACGTCACTGAAAAGGGTCGTTCCACCAAAGGATACAGAGATATTATTTACGTCTATCACGATATGTGTCTATTTAAAAAACAGCCGCAAAGATACAGCAATATAACGGAGCTTGGATATAAAAAACTCCAAAATTTCGCATACGCACGTTCGTTGATCCCAGCTATAAGTATCTTTTTCACGGTTCTATTTTTGAAAGTAATTCCGGAAAAGCCTGCCTGAACCACACGGTATAATGCGATGGATTCTCATTTATATCCGATAGAATTTCAGTGGTTTTCATCCATTTATAATCCGAAGCTTCATTTTTATTTAAAACCGGATTTTGGTTCGTTTGCCCTATAAAAACATAGTCCAGCTCGTGCTCGATTAAATTGTTTTCAACAGGCTCATTGTATATAAAAGAATAAACCAGTTTCAAGTCACACTTTATGCCCATTTCATAATCCAACCGCTCCATGGCACTCATCGTTATATCCTCACTCCATTGTGGATGGGAACAACAGGTATTGGTCCACAAACCACCACCGTGATACTTATGGGCCGCTCTTTTTTGCAAAAGCAACGCTCCCTCGTCATTAAAAATAAACACCGAAAATGCCCTGTGGAGCTCCCCTTGCTGATGAGCAAGCAGCTTTTCCATCTCGCCGATGGCATTATCTTCTATATCTACGAGGACGACTTTATTTCTTTCCATATTTACGTATTTTCTTTTACAGCATCTTTATATACTTTCAAAGCTCTTTCCCGCGCGACGCTATGTTCAACCATAGGTTTGGGATAATTTTCGGCACCAAATTCAGGAACCCATTTCTTGATGTATGCTAAATCTTTATCGAATTTTTCGGTCTGTGTAGTCGGATTAAAAACCCGGAAATACGGGGCGGCGTCACAGCCCGAACCTGCCGCCCATTGCCAGTTCCCATTATTGGCTGACAAATCGTAATCATTGAGTTTTTGAGCAAAATAAGCCTCCCCCCATCGCCAGTCTATCAATAAATGTTTGCACAAAAAGCTCGCTGTAATCATCCGAACACGATTGTGCATATAGCCTGTCTCGTTCAGTTGCCGCATTCCTGCATCGACGATCGGATAGCCCGTTTTTCCCGCACACCATTGTTCAAATTCCTGCTCATCATTTCGCCACTGGATTGCGTCATATTTAGTTTTGAAGGCTTGATTGACCACTTTGGGGAAATGATACAATATCTGCATAAAAAACTCACGCCATATTAGCTCGCTCAACCAAATTTGATTATGCTCCAAAGCAAAAGCAACACATTTCCGAATGCTAATTGTACCAAAACGCAAAGCAATACCTAGCTGGGTAGTTCGTTGCAATGCGGGATAATCACGATATTTTCCGTATTCATCAATTATCGAAGCGTCCAGTTTGGGCGTTTCAAAAGTCACATTCGTTTTTTCAAATCCAATTTCTTTTAAAGAGTGAATCTCTTTAAAATCTTGCTTTAGGAAATTTGTAAAATCCATCTGATATGGCTTACAATGGTCTTCTGTTAATCGTTCTTTCCATTTTTTGGCATATGGCGTATAAACCGTATAAGGCGTTCCATCATTTTTCAGCAAGTCGCTTTTATCAAAAATTGCTTGGTCTTTGAATGCGCTAAAAGGAATGCTCTGTTCTTTGAAAAAATGATAAATTTCAGTATCTCTTTTAATGGCTTGGGGTTCGTAATCCCGATTACAAAAAATGGATTGAACAGCATATTTTTCAGAAAGCATGTTGAAAATTTCTGCCGGATTTCCGTAGAATGTATTCAGCCTTGTATTTGACGATCTTAGTTCTGTATTTATTTTTGTGAGTGCCTGATGAATGTAATCCACTCTTCGATCTTTCTTATCCTCAACGTTTTTCAAAATACTCGTATCGAAAATAAAAATTGGCAAAACAGGATATTCCGAAGCTAACGCCTGTGATAAACCGGCATTGTCTTCTAAGCGCAAATCTCTGCGAAACCAAAAAACGGAAACTTTACTTTTCATTCAAACTGGATTATCCTTTCAATATTTGTCCACATCAAAGTTCATAGCTGCCTTTGTATTTTTTATTTTCATCGAAAGAATGGCTAAATCGTTTAAAAAAATACAGCACTAAAAGAAATTGTGTATAGCCGTATACGGCATCTTCTACGGGTATCGTGAGCATTCGTATCCCAAGAAAACAATCCGGATTGTAATTCACGATAGGCGTTTCCAATCCTGTTCCTGTCAAGACGCCATTTACAGGAAAGAAACCTAGCATCAACACCGTAAAAACGAGTGATGCCTTGCCAATCCAGTGTGCACGGACAATAAAATGCAGATAAATCAAGGTGACTATCGTGGCTATAGCTGTTACCAGTGTATAAATTTTATCGTGATGCAGTAGAGCCATCACCGAACACACAATTACGCTCACAAATACTATCAAGTTATTCATTCCCGAAAGCCAATCCAACTTGAAAAATTTATCAAAACAGAAATAAGTAAACACGCAGGAAAAGGGAATACAGATGAAAAACAGCCATTCTTCTAGCGGTAATCCGGCGATGACTATTCCGAGCGTATAATCGGTATTAAACCACCAAACTCCCCTTGCTGTAAACCAGATATCCCAAGCGATGAACGGAATGGCCACCAAAATTGCCGATTTCAGAAATGTTCCGAAATAGCGGTTAAACCGTATCCGCTTGTCAAAAGATGCGATGAGGCAAATGATGACTGTGAACAATAATATCAATGCGTACGTATATGCTTTCATCTTTTAGCGGTTTTAAAAAACATCCTGAAATATTTGAAAGGCACGTACAGAAATCCGAAACATTCGCCATCTTCTTTTCCTATATGCTTATGATGTTGCTTATGGGCCCTCCGAAGCGCCAAGAAATAAGGGTTTCTGCTGTTTGTGAAATATCTAAGTCGTTGATGAATAAAGATATCGTGTACAAAAAAATAGGCCATTCCGTACAGCATAATGCCCAAGCCGATATAGAATAAATAATTAAACTCTTTTAACGAGCCAAAATACATCAAGGCAATCGTTGGTAAGGCAAATATCACAAAGAAATAATCATTCTTTTCAAAAATGCCCTCATTACTATGATCGTGGTGGTCTTTGTGCAGAAACCACAGAAAGCCATGCATCACATATTTGTGGATAATCCAAGTTGCTCCTTCCATCGTTATAAATGTGAGCAATGTGATTAATACATTCATGCCGAAATTATTTAAAATTGTTGTTATAAAGCCTTACAAAAAAGCCGTTTTATACCTTACATAACTTTTGAACGCTACATATGCTTTTTCGGAATTGGGAATACGTACCCTACTATTCAGTATCTCCATTGATGATTTTCGTTTTATTTTTTGAAATAAAGCCCAATAATATTTATAAGCCAGATACACCCCAAAGGTGGAAGAACTTGGGAGCCTTTTAATACCGACTAGAGCTTCTTTAAATTCTTCTTCAATTTCTGTTTCAATTTCGCATTTCACGGCATTGTCAAATACGTCCATATCAATATTCGGAAAATAAGTGCGGCCCAAAATCTGATAATCATCTTTCAAATCTCTCAAAAAATTGATTTTCTGAAAAGCCGAACCCAGCTTCATGGCATAAGGTTTCAGCTCTTCGTATTTCTCTTTATTTCCATTGGTAAAAACCTGCAAACACATTAAGCCAACCACTTCTGCCGAACCGAAAATATACTCTTTGTACAATTCACAATTGTAATCTATCGGCTGTAAATCCATTTCCATACTGTGCAAAAACTGGTCAATCAGGCTTTTGGGAATAGCGTACTTATGCACCGTTCCCTGAAAGGACTGTAAAATAGGATTCAGTGAAATTTTTTCTGATAAAGCGTTTTCAGTTTCAATTTTCAAACGATTCAGCAGTTTGCTTTTATCATAATCGTGAAAGCTGTCCACGATTTCGTCTGCCAGCCGCACATAACCGTAAATTGCATAGATAGCCGTACGAATAGCGGGATTTAGCGCCAAAATACCCAAAGAAAAACTTGTGCTGTATTTTTGGGTGGTCATCTTACTTACCGAGTAAGAAAGTTCGTCAAATAGCTGTTTCATATTACTCAGTTTTTTATTTTGTTTACTTCGTTGGCTACAATTTTTCCCGATATGATTGACGGCGGAACGCCAGGTCCCGGAACCGTAAGCTGACCTGTGTAGAATAAGTTTTTCAATTTTTTATTGCTGATTTTAGGTTTCAAAACGGCAGTTTGATCAAGCGTGTTTGCCAGTCCGTAAGCATTTCCGCCATACGCATTGTAATCAGTCATAAAATCGCTGATGCAATAACTTCTTTTGTACTCAATTTTAGACTGTAAATCGCTTATGCCTGTGTACTTTTCGATTCTTGAAAGCATTTCTGTTAAGTACTTTTCTCTGATACATTCCTCATCGTTTATTCCGATAGCCAAAGGCATCAGCAAAAACAAATTTTCTTTTCCTTCGGGAGCAACGCTACCGTCAGTTTTTGAAGAACAACAAGCGTAAAACAAAGGTTTTTCCGGCCACTTCTTTTCTTTATAGATACAGTCAATATGTCCATCCAATTCATTCTCAAAGAAAAGCGTATGGTGTTTCAGATTGGGAATGACTTCATTGATACCCAAATAGAAAATGAGGCTCGATGGTGCAAATGTTTTTTTCTTCCAATAGGCCTCACTATAATTTCTATACGCTGCATCTAAAAGTGTTTCGGTATGGTGATAATCCGAAGAAGCAATAACGGCGTCAAATTCATAGTTTTCGCCATTGATAATTAAGCATTTCACCACGCCGTGTTGTGTAATAATGCGTTCGACGGTTTTATTAAAATGAAAATTTGCACCTTGCTTTTCGGCTACACTTTTCATGGCCAGCACCAGTTGATAAAAGCCACCCAAAGGATAATGCGTGCCCAAAGCATACCCTCCGTAGTTCATCAGGCTGTACATTGCCGGAATATTTTTGGGAGAGGCGCCCAAGAAAATCACGGGAAATTCCATCAGCGTTCTTAACTTTTGACTTTTAAAATATCGGGCAACATAAGTACTGAAGCTGGTCAGCAGATCCAACTTTAAGGCGCTTTTCGCTATTTTGGGAGAAATAAATTCCACCCAGTTATGGCAAGGTTTATTCACAAAATCTTTCATTCCGATTTCATATTTGAATTTTGCCGATTGCATAAATTTTTCCAGTTGCAATGCTGCACCGTTTTCGATTTTTTCAAAGACGGTTTTTAATTCTGCTAAATTTTCAGGCACATCAATTTTCTCATCAGAAAAAATCATCTCAAACTGTGGATTTAAAGAGACCAACTCAAAGAAATCAGCCGCGTTACAACCGAAATCGGCAAAGAAACGCTCTATAATATCAGGCATCCAATACCAACTGGGCCCCATATCAAACACGTAACCTTGTTCGGTAGTAAATTGCCTTGCTCGGCCGCCTGGCTGGTCGTGTTTTTCGAAAACGTGTACTTCATTTCCTGCTTTTGCCAGATAAGCAGCAGCCGATAGACCCGAAAACCCCGAACCGATAACAGCTATTTTCTTTTTCATAATTTTGTATTCTTTAAGGCTTTTTCCAACAAATACTCGGGTTCTATGTGTTTGTCGTAAATCGGCTTATGAAAGTCATTGAGCTTATTGAGCAAGCGGATTAGCTCCATTTTCTCATTTTTGGTTAAATCTCCTGTGACAATTTTAGTTGCTTTTCTGATTTTATCCATTTGCTTGTCCAAAACCTGAATACCTTTGTCAGTAATTTTCAAAACCTTACTTCTTTTATCTATCTCCGAAGCTGCTTGGTTTACCCATCCTTTTGAAATTAAGCGATTGATAATCTGTATTCCGACAGGTTTTTCGTGGACGTTCCTTTTTATCAGATCCATTTTTGTCATCTCGCCAAAGGCTTTTAGATTGATGAGATAAATAAAATCTTCCTGCGAAGAAAAATCGGAGCCGAAAATTGCCGATCTTGAATAGCTTTTAGCGTAGCGGTTCATATGCACGATTAGCGTATTTATAACACTTTCTGGGCTTCGACCGCTCTCTTTCCCTTCCCAATTGGGCTCGGTAGTTAAGTTCTGGGCATCATAATTTATAATAATCCACTTTTTGAAATCATCGATAGTAACTGCCGACTTATTCAAACCGGTATTTTGATCTTCAAATTCCGCAACCAAATCGACTATATCTTTAATCAAAGTATAATTCATAACACAATCAACTAAGTATACAAACATACTAATTATAATTGATATAGTATATTTTTATACCTTGTAATAATGAATGAATTTATCTTTTAGATCGCCAACACCCATAAGGGGTCGTTGAAAATGGTCGTCGAGCTCTTTGACTTGCGCCAGCTTGCTATCCCACCCTTTCTATATCATTAAGGTTGTTCATTTTCTTATATTCCAAGAAGCCCTTGATATCTGTGAAGTGTTCTCTCACACGCTTGTTGCCAAACTCAAAGACTTTCGTTGCCAATCCATCGAGGAAGTCTCTATCGTGCGACACCAAAATCAGCGTACCATCAAATTCTTGTAGGGCATCTTTAATAATATCTTTGGTTTTCATATCCAGGTGGTTGGTAGGTTCATCGAGGATGAGTACATTCACGGGCTCTAACAATAGCTTGATCATGGCCAGACGTGTTTTTTCTCCTCCGGAGAGTACTTTCACCTTTTTGGTCGTATCGTCGCCGCTAAACATGAATGCCCCCAAGAGATCTTTGATTTTGACACGTACGTCGCCTACGGCAATTTGGTCGATGGTTTCGAACACAGTAAGTTCTTCGTCCAGCAATGAGGCCTGATTTTGGGCAAAATATCCAATTTGGGCATTATGCCCCACTTTGAGAGATCCTTCGTAATCAATCTCACCCATGATCGCTTTAATCATGGTTGATTTCCCTTCTCCATTTCTACCGACGAAAGCTACTTTCTCGCCTCGTTCGATAACCATCGAGGCTTTTTCGAACACGACGTGCTCTCCATAGGCTTTGGTAAGTTCTTCAACGATAACAGGATATTGTCCCGAACGCGGAGATGGCGGGAATTTTAGACGTAGAGCAGAGGTATCTACCTCGTCTACTTCGATGATGTCCAGCTTTTCCAACATCTTAACGCGGGATTGCACCTGCAATGTTTTGGAATAAGTACCTTTAAAACGGTCTATAAATTCTTGCGTATCGGCAATAAAACGTTGTTGTTCTTCGTAAGCCTTCAATTGGTGCTGGCGTCGTTCTTGACGCAACTGCAGGTAGTGCGAGTATTTTGCTTTATAGTCGTATATACGCCCCATCGTTACCTCGATTGTACGGTTGGTGATATTATCGACAAACGCGCGGTCATGGGAGATAACGATAACCGCTTTGGCCGAATTGACCAGAAAACCCTCTAGCCACTCAATACTTTCTATATCCATGTGGTTGGTAGGCTCATCAAGAAGTATTAAATCGGGTTTTTTTAACAGAATTTTGGCGAGTTCGATACGCATGCGCCATCCACCTGAAAACTCAGCTGTCTGGCGGCTAAAATCCCGCCGTTCGAAACCCAAGCCTTTTAATACTTTTTCAACTTCTGCATCATAGTTGGTCTCTTCGATGGAATAGAACTTTTCGCTCAGCTCGGAAACCTGCTCGATTAATTTCATGTACTCGTCCGAGTCATAATCGGTACGGATGTTCAGTTGTTCGTTGAGCGCTTCAAGTTCATCACGCATCCGGTAGACTTCGTCAAAAGCTTTAGAGGTCTCCTCAAAAACCGTCATGTTATCCTCCGTCAACAGGTGCTGAGGAAGGTAAGCGATCACCGCTTCCTTCGGTCCGCTGATATGGCCGGTAGTGGGTTTCCCTACGCCGGCAATGATCTTTAATAAGGTGGATTTTCCTGCACCATTCTTTCCCATCAGGGCGATCTTGTCATTTTCATTGATGGAAAACGATACATCACTGAAAAGGGTTGTTCCACCGAAGGATACGGAGATATTATTTACGTCTATCACGATATGAGTCTATTTAAAAAAACAGCCGCAAAGATACAGCAATATAATGGACGTTGGATATAAAGATCGTGAAAATGCAAAGAATGGATTATCGCCATAACATCTGATTCGATGCTGTTTCCACATTTTTGGAATCGCTTCGACGAATCTCAAGAACACCGTTCCCACGGCTTTTCCCTACTTTGTACTTGCTGCCATCCGCAGGTATAATATTGAGATCCCATCTTCCGGGATGAAAAGTGCTTGGATAATAATCGGCTGCCACCAAGAGGTAGCGCCCATCTGGCGAAAAAACTGCTTCTCGTTCTTCACGGTCGCTTTCCGTCACCTGTACCAGATCTGTTCCGTCGGCATTCATTAAGTAAATGTGCTTATCGATACGGAGCGATATTTTGCTTCCATCGGCACTTGTATGGATATTGCCCCAGTCCGAATAGTTTAATTCCTTAACAGTCGTTATCGATGTATATGGAGGATCACTTCTAAGTATAAACTCTTCAAACGTAAATAGGATGCTATTATTTGACGACCATATCACCTCGTCTCCAAGTGTAAGTTTGGTGTTATTTACCTTAGGCAAGTGATGCTTTACTTGACCTTCAGTGTCAATAATAACGATACCATGCTCAAAATCGGGCTGTATTAGGATTAGGGACTTATCCGGAGATAGCAAACCGCTGATTTGGCGGTCTTCGCCGTTTGGGCTATCATAAACAAACTCTTTAACTACACTGTTGTCGGCTGTATTGATGAGTTTAAACTTAATGTCGTCGAATTCTCCGGCAACAATTTCCGACTCAAGCCTGATACTTGCATCCCAACTGACATCCCAACCGTTTAGGGAATACGTGTTTCGGTCGAAATATATACTTCGAACCTTGGAGCTCAGATCTAGTTTGTAGGTATGTTCTCCTGAATCATATAACAATATGCCGCTGAATTCTTCATCTACCGGGAGCGCTGCGGAGCCATCATTCTTCGAACATCCCGTCATATTAAAAAAAAGTGCAACTGATAATAGAAACGACATATTGACATTTTTCATAACAAATATAGCTTACGTTTAAAATTCTCTACCTTCCATCTCTTACCAATGTATTAATAATACAAAGTAATATAGATAAAAGGCTTATGACAATAACGGAAAACCAGTATTTCTATCTACTCGGCATTTCTGTGCAGGTGCATGCAAAAAACGGGAGATTCGTTGCTTTACAAATAAAAATCTACCGGCAGATGTTCAAGGGGTATTAAAAATAGGCTAACGGAAGAATTAAGGGCGCTTCAAGACTCTTTTGCGCCATATGCCTTACAGGGACAGATCGTCGGTAAGCTAGGGTCCTATCCTACCAACACAGAAGTAAACCCTGAGCTGAAATCTTTTTGGGATGGGCAGGCGGCACCGCTTTTAAAATACCATAATGCGCAAGATCTGATTGAAAGCCTTATAGACGGAATGAATACTGCGAATTAGTGTGATTCAATATTTAAGCGCAAGATAACTGGTTTTCTGTTGCTTTTTTGATTTTCGACTAGTTTCATGTTGCGTTGTTAGCGCAATTTAGCTAAGTTTGATTTCTATGATAGCTGCTTACTTTCAGTCTTTGGGCTTCTTCGATCGGGAAGAAATTACCCAGATTGCTGAACTTTTTGAATATAGAAGGCTGAACAAGAATGCTTTCTAGACATTTAACGTAGTACGATATGGAAAATTTAAGTTCTAAGCGGTTCAAAAGGGATTTTGTGGACACGTTCCCAGGGGATGACAGTGGTGATCTGCACCCTCGTCAAACGCCAGGAGTTTTATACAGCAAGGCAAGACCTACACCTGTACGAAAACCCGAACTTGTCGCGTGGTCCGCCGAGCTAGCAGATAGCTTGGGAATTGCGAAACCTAATCCGGACGACATACAAATTCTAGGCGGCAACCTTGTCACCCCGACGATGTACCCCTATGCAGCCTGCTATGCGGGCCATCAATTTGGCAACTGGGCAGGGCAGCTTGGTGACGGTCGGGCGATCACGCTAGGCGAATGGGAGAGCCACCATGGAAATACTTCGGAGCTACAGTTGAAGGGCGCGGGCCCCACCGCGTATTCGCGGAGAGCCGATGGCAGGGCAGTTTTACGCTCATCGGTACGCGAATACCTGATGAGTGAAGCGATGCATTACTTGAATATCCCTACTACGCGGGCATTAGCGCTCGTTACCACGGGTGACATGGTGACGCGCGACATGTTTTATGATGGGCGTCCTGCGGATGAGCCTGGCGCCATTGTGATGCGTACAGCACCAAGCTTTTTACGTTTCGGAAACTTTGAAATGCTTGCCGCTAGGAACGAGATCGATAACCTCACGCAGCTGGTGAACTGGACGATCGAGCGCTTCTATCCGCATATTGAAGGTGACGAAAAGGTACTCCACTGGTTTGGAGAAGTAGTGGAACGTACAGCAACCATGATTGTTGAGTGGCTGAGGGTAGGTTTTGTCCATGGGGTGATGAACACCGATAATATGTCTGTGCTTGGTCTGACGATTGACTATGGGCCTTACTCTTTTCTAGACAACTACGACCCGGATTTTACGCCGAATACCACCGACTTGCCAGGCAAACGGTATGCTTTCGGTAAGCAAGCGAATATAGCTTACTGGAATCTGAGCCGGCTGGCGAATGCTTTAGTACCAATGATTTCTGACACGGGGCAATTAGAAAGCCAACTGAGAAGATATGAAGACTTTTATTGGAGTAAGTACTACGCGATGATGGCAAATAAGCTGGGTATGGACGGTATAAACAACGAGGATGACGTAAAGCTCGTGGGCGAACTAACGAAAGTATTGACAGCTATCCAGCCGGATATGACGATATTTTATCAGCTACTGATTGATCTGCCGACAGATCTAGCCACAGAGGAGGACATGCTTAACTTCTTTCGAAGCAGTCTGTATGGCGATCCTGAACCAACGGATGTCACCCAACTTTACGCGTTCGTCACAAACTACCAAGCGCGTTTAAGAGCGAACAGCTGCACAAGGGAGGACAGCCTACTGCGGATGCGAAAAGCCAATCCTAGGTTTATTTTAAGGAATTACCTGCTTCATACGGCCATAGAAGAATTACAAAGAGGCGAAAACAACCTCTTTTTAAAATTACAGCATGCTCTTAAAGATCCGTATTCAAAAAATCATGATGAATTCTTTAAGATACGCCCGGGTTGGGCCACACAGCAGGCTGGCTGCTCGATGTTGTCATGCAGCTCATAAGGCTCGCTTCCGATACCACAGCAGACCTCTCCTATGGGTTGCACTGTTTTTCCGCCAGTTGGTTCGCTGTTTACTTTTTTCGTTTGTACTGTAGCTGCATCAATCCGGTTTCAAATGTTTTTGCTTTAACGAATTCTAGTGTTTGCTCAGGTCTTCCGTCTTTAAAAAGTCTTGTTCCACTACCTAACAAAACGGGGATAACCGAGATTATCAACTCGTCTATTAAGTCGTGCTTCAATAGCTCATTGATTACTTCTGCACCGCCATCACAATAGATATGCTTACCGCTTTCAGATTTCAGACGATCAACCAGTTCGGTTAAATTTCCTGAATAGAAAATCGTTCTACCTACCTGCGGTCTTTCGGTTTTTGTTATGACATAGATATCTCTTTGTCCGTTGTCGTAATGAGATGCTCCTATTTCTTTTACTACGTAATCGTAGGTTCTTCTTCCAATAATTATGGTATCGATTTGGGATGTAAATTCTCTATAACCATAGTCTTCCCCTTCTTTTTCTACAACTTTCAAAAAGCTTAAATCGTCATTTGGTTTCGCAATATAGCCATCTAAGCTCATGGCTATGAAAAGTGATAGTTTTCGCATTTGTTTTGAATTTAATTACTTCTGCAAATCTACTTTTAAACTATTACTTGCGCTTTGTAAAAATGCGACAAATTAAAGCAATGATGGTGAAAGTCCTGTATTTCGCTTGATTTCGTTGCTAAGATGCGAATGGTCATAATAGCCACATTCAAATGCAATATCTGCTAAACTCCGATTTTGATTTGAATTTTTGATTAGACGCAGGGCATACTGAAAACGAATAATATTTGCGTATTCTTTCGGGGATAATCCGATGAGCTTTTTAAAATCCCGTTCCAGTTGTCTTACGGTCGTACAATTTCTTTTTGCCAACTCGCAAATGCTGACTGTTCCGTTTACTGAATGTATATCGCTGAGCACTGAGCGCAGTTGGTTGTTTTTGCTTTTTATCCTCTCTGAAAAGAAATAGTCAAAATAATTGAATGGACTATCAAATATTTTATCAATGTTAAATGAATTGGATTTTTCAAGTTGAACAGTGTCGTTGGTCAACTCATTTTGTGAAGCAAAACTATAGAAATTAGCGAAAGTCGCCGGTTTGAGGCATACCCCTATTAAATGTGTGCTCATATCAATGAAGCTATCTTTAAATGAGGTCATTGCACCAACTACATAGGTCTTCCCGAACTGCATTAAAACCGAGCCGTTATCCGTCACACAACTTTCTCCTATATTCATCACCACGCCAGCGCAACCATCTGGAAAAACCCTCTCCCACTGTGTTTCCATTTCGGTTCCTTTCAGTTCCCAATAGAAATGAATAAAGGGTTCTAGTTCTTTGTAAGGTTTTATTTTTTTATACCCCATTCGTTTCTTCGTGATAGTTCAATACAACGGCTTCTCGATACGGTTATTTTCATCAAATTTATAAAATATATTCCTTCTGAATATTGTTCAAATGACAATATTTTCTGTAAACGGTTGAATATTCTAAAGAGAACAACTTCACGACTATATCGCGTCAGACTTTAATTCATTGCCCGTGTATATTTTTAACACGGCCCACAACCATATATTAAGGATTTGCTCGCTTAAAGGACAAAGATCGCCGGTTTGAAATCTAGGATATTTGGCTTAAATTTATTAATCATTACTACTACTCGAAAAAAATTGAATTTATGAAATCTACGATAAAAGAAATTGAGGAACGCTTTGATAATGATGTGGAACGGTTTTCTAAACTGGAAACGGGTCAACAAACAACCTTGGATGCAACATTTAATATGGAGCTCATAACAGAAGGTATAGTCCGTCATCATCCCACACTTAAGTCTGTATTGGATATTGGTTGTGGTGCTGGTAATTATTCGGTAAAATTATCACAGAAAAAAACAGATATTGACGTCACGTTAGTCGATTTGAGCCAACCCATGTTAGATAAGGCATTAGAGAGAGTTGGAGCAGTGACACAGGGGAAGGTTGATGTCCGTAAAGGTGATTTTAGGTCGATTGATTTCGGCACGGAAAAGTTTGATGTTATTATTGCAACGGCTGTGCTACATCATTTGCGAGATGATAACGATTGGGAAACAGTGTTTAACAAATTCTTTGGATTGTTAAAAGAGGGCGGTAGCATTTGGATATTCGACTTGGTTCGCCAGTCTGATACAGCATTACAGCAATATATCTATCAAGAACTTTATGGGGAGTATTTGACAGGTTTGAGGGATGAGGACTATAGAGATCACGTTTTTGCCTATATCGATCGGGAGGATACACCGCGTAGTTTGATGTATCAGTTAAATTTATTGGAGAAAGTTGGTTTTAAGAAAACGGATGTTTTGCATAAAAACCTCTGCTTCGCTTCCTTTGTAGCTTTTAAAACAGAGGAGTACCACCCCTGACATACTGCTGTCACTAGCCGCTTTTATCTTTGTTTCATATATTTAAAATAAAATGGATAACGTAATAACAGACTTTCTTACTCGCAAAACTAAAAATATATGAACATCATTGTAGGAGCCACAGGACAGGTAGGCTCATATCTCATCCAAGAATTAAAACAGCAGAACGTCCCAGTTATGGCGCTGGTCAGAAATCTCCAAAAACTTTCTGATAAAACCGTTGAATCCCGGGAAGTCGACCTATTCGATGTTGAAAAACTGATGAAAGCGTTTCAAGGCGGAACTACTGCATTTGTTTTGACACCCGAAAATCCGATGTCCAACGACGTCATCGGGGATACCAAACGTATTGTCGAAAATTATAAGGCCGCTATCCAAGCGACCGGAATTAAAAAAGTCGTCGCTCTGTCCTGTGTAGGAGCACATATCAACGGCGAAACCGGCAACATTCTGATGTCGCGGATTTTAGAACAGGGACTGGACGAGCTGGATATAGAGCGGGTTTATATCAGGCCTTCTTATTATTTCAGTAATTGGTTGGCCTATATGGAAACCGTTGATCAACACGGTGTCTTACCAACTTTTTTTCCTGAGGAGTTACGAATAGAGATGCATTCACCGATCGACTTAGCTAAATTCGCAGCTAAAGTAATAACAGACACATCATCTTCGGAAAAGCGAAAAATCTATGAACTTACCGGAGAAGAAAAATACAGTTCAAGGGACGTGGCCGATACCTTTTCGAAGGTGCTTAACAAGGATGTAACTGTGCAATCCATCAAAAGAGACAAATGGCAGGAAACTCTGTTGTCGGTTGGTTTTACAGTTAACGCGGCACGTAATCTAGCGGACATGACACAAGCTGTTATTGACAATCTAGCCGTTCCAGAATATCCGAACAATATCATTAAACTCCCTACGACGCTGACCGATTATTTGAAAGCATGTACGGAGGCGAACTCTTAACACGTCTTTCAAAACTGTAAAGTTAGTTCGGGGTTACTTAACTGGCAAGAACTTTTATCGAATTTTTAAACAGTTCCTGATATTTATTGTTAATCTGATAAACAAAAACCCAAGTCAGCAGTAAATTAAAAATATAAAAAATGAGCCATATAGTTTTAAAAAAAGAACACGAACTAGGTCTTGGTGGGGTACCGATCGGCACGGCGTTCGAAGATATTACCGACGATCAGTCACAGAAAATTTTGCAGGAAGCTTGGGATCTGGGTATCCGCCATTACGATACTTCACCTTGGTATGGGCTCACGAAAAGTGAAAGAAGGTTTGGCGAATTTCTGAAGAACAAAAACCGTGAAGATTTTGTTTTCTCTACCAAAGTCGGGCGTTTGTTTACGCCGGTTCCCGAATCGGAAGTGCCGCCAACGATGTGGAGAAATCCGCTGAGTTTTGATTTCAAACATATGTACACAGCCGATGCGGTAAAAAAATCCATTGAAGACAGTCTAGAACGCACTCAGCTCGATTATATTGATATTGTTTACATCCACGATTTATCGGAGGATCAGGTGGGCGATCGCTATGATTATTACATGAAACAAGCCAAAGAAGGTGCTTTTAAAGTGTTATCAAAACTCCGTGATGAAGGAGTGATTAAAGCTTGGGGAATGGGCGTGAATAAGATCGAACCGATCTTAGATTGTATAGAAGCTGCCGATCCTGACATCTGTCTGTCGGCTACGCAATACTCCATATTAGAACATGAAGACGCGGTGGACCGCCTGCTTCCTGCCGTTAAAAAAGCAGGCGTAAAATTGGTTTCTGGGGCAGGTTATAATTCCGGATTTATTGCTGGGAGAGACCGCTACAATTACAAAGACGTAATCCCGAAAGGAATGACCGAAAAACGGAATAAAATCGAGGAAATTGCTAAGAAATATGATACCGACATCATTACCGCAGCAATACATTTTGTACTGGCAAGTGAGGAGTTTGTAGCTATTATTCCCGGCGTAAGTTCAACCGATCAGGTTAAAAGCAATGTGAAATCCTGGAAATCTGAAATACCGGTTGGTTTTTGGCAAGAGCTGAAATCGGAAGGTCTTATATACGAAAACGCCCAGACTCCAAGATGACCTTGAAGTGGCAATTTGCGACTTCAAGGTCAAGTTTCGTCTCTGTACAATGACTCCAAACACCTACAGTTCGTATGTTTGATGACTAGGAAGAAATATTAATTCGATATACTTACGGCTTTCCGTATATTGTTTTCACTATGCAACTGACGCAACATAAAGTCTGCGACATCTGCTCGTGATATTTTAAGGTTAAGTTTTTTATATTTTCCGTCAAAACCTATTTTATAACCGTTGGTTATTGCTCCATTTGTCAATGCGCTTGGTCGTACTATCGTAAAATCCAATTTGCTGTTGCGTATATACTCTTCCTGCAATTTGTGGTCGTTGAACGCTCTTTTGAGTAACATGCCAAACATGATGTGCTTCCAGACAAAATTTAGATTTCCATAGCTTTCGCCTATGCCAAGGGTCGATAAACATATCAACTTCCTTACCGCAGCGCTGTTCATGGCATCGATGATATTTAATGTTCCCATCGCCCGTATTTTACCAACTCGTCCATCCCCTAACGCACAAAAAATCGCATCGTGATCTTTCACCGCGCGCATCACATCGTCTGCATTGGAGACATCTCCGGTATACACATGAAGATTGGGGTTTGTCGCTATTATTTTTGCAGAGTTACGCACGAAGACTGTAACCCTATATCCTTTTTCCAATGCTTGCTTTACAATTTCTGTACCTACGGTGCCCGTTGCACCAAAAACAATTATTTTCATTTTTTTTCTTTTAGTCTACTTGGCAAAATTGCAGCATATAATGCCTAGAAAATAGAATAAAAACGACAACGCTTGCTTATTTTTTGAATGCTTTAGGTGTCTTACCTGTAAACGCTTTGAAAACACGTATGAAATGGGACTGGTCGGCGAAACCATTTTGATAAACAATATCCGATAGCTTGCTATAGTCTTTTACCGTAAGTTGCTCCATAGAAGCCTGGAATTGGATAATTTGGGAGAATTGTTTGGGCGAAAGCCCGGTTTCATTGCGGAAACGCCTTTCAAAAGTACGCATGGTTAAATTACAGATTGCAGCAATGGCAAGAATGCTTTCCTGTCCTTTTGTCCTGATAATCCGTATAACGGCTTCCCGTATTTTATCGTCAAGATCTTGCTTTTTCCTTTCTAAGAATGACAGCAGCAGACTAGTGATGACTTCAATCTTATCCTCAATAGAATCGGAAGCTTGTAGTTCGTTGGCAAGCGCCATTACGCCGTCGTCCGCCATCATGTCGTCCAAATAGTAACAGTTATCGTTTATGCTTTGCGGAACGAGATTAAAAAACGTCCTCAAAACAAAGGGGTATAATTGAAAAATGATGAGCAGGTATGCTCCCGAAATTTCCAGTTCGATCGGTTTAATAGTCTGTCCATAAAGAAAGACGTCGGGCATCTTTTTATCGTGCGGGCGTACTATCAGGCTATTATCGGTCTGCTGGAACATTACCCCGGGATAGCCGTCTGCGAAAAAAGGCAAACTTGTCTTCAAATTTCTGTCCTTGCTTTCAAATACCCATATGTTCTTCACGAACAATGAAATGGATTTGTCTGGCATTATGCTTTGAAAATTCATTGCTTCATTACTGAGCTTCGTATGTCCTTATATTGCACTTCTCAAATACGAAGGCCCATGGCAATATACGATTTTAAAACTCGATCAAAGTAAGCCAAAGCGTCAAACTTTTGCTATAGTTTAATAATCCCGCTTTGGCTGCGGCATAAGGCAAAGTGGAATCGTACAATGGCAGTCTTGCCTGAATAGAAGCAATATGAATAATAGCGCCACTTTATTTGCATTTTATTATAAATGCATCAGGATATTGACCAACTTTCCAAAAGGATCTCTTACATAAAACCGGCGCACACCCCACGGTTCATCGGTCGGCCCATATTCCACCTGGTATCCATGCTCTTTCACGCGGCCATATGCAACCTCGATATCGTCTACTTCGATAGACAGGTCAGGAACATCGGTCCCGCCCCCTCCTTCCGTAGCAAAAGCGATCTGGACGCGCATGTTTTCCGTATTGCCATAACTGGTTATCCAACCATGATCCATCAAGATATCTAGGCCTAATACCTCGCCATAAAACCGATTCGCGGCGTCAATTTGCTGTGTACTTACATTAGCGACTATTCTTTTGACTTTCATAGACTTCATTAATGTGTATGGTAAAAATGCAGCGACTAATATCCGATTTGATTTAACAATCGTTTTAAATCAGCTGGAATGCTTAATGCATCAAACAGCTTTTTTGATAAGTCCGACGCATGTTGAAAAGCGGCTCTTAAATTGTCGGCGTCCAAATCAGATGTTGTCAATCTGAATGCTGAATACCAATCTTGATCAATGTCTTTCTCTAAGCGTTTTGTGGGGCTTTCCCAATGATTGGTTTGATTTGTCGCTATCCGGATTAACCAAAGCAAATACTTTTGCACGTTGAAAAGGCTTTGGTAAGCGTGCGCGTGTTCTTGCCTTTTTATCAAATTGCTTGTTATCAATAAGACATTTAGTAATGATCTACTTAGAAAAAGGATGTTTTCATTTGTTGTTCGGTCGGGCGATATTGTTTTGATCTGATGAAGTGTTTTCGTCAAAAGACCGTCTTTGTCAATGATATTCATTTCGCTAAAATCACTGAAAGACACAAAACCCTCCCACGATTTTATAATTTCAATATCATTCACGGTTAAAAAATGGAATTCTCCTCTGATGAGGTTTGCAAAAATCGCAACTTCACTTCCGTATTCATTCGTAAAATACAAAGCCGTTGGAGAAATCTGATTTACCCACTGTTCGGCGGAAAAATTTTCTTTGCTTTTCAGAAAGATATAAAATTCTATATCGGAATATTGGTCTCCCTCATTTTTTGTAAATGAACCGTACATCAAAACTGCGGAAACATTTTCATCTCTCCGCGCTATTGATTTGGTGGCATCAATCATCTGTAATTGTGTCATTATACTAGATTTAACGTTTGTAATACATTCTTCACTTATGTAAAGTGGTGAATGGGCTTTTCCTTGTTTGAACGGTTACTTATCAATATACGATATTGCCTTCGTGAATAAGGGACTTCACTGGAGAAATACGGGATACAGCCTCAGCCGAGCAGCTTGCATCGATAAGGACTACGTTTGCAGCATCACCTACCTTTGGCCATTGTTGGTTCCCTTTATCATCTAGCGGCAATATATTTCCGGTCGCCAATTTCAAACTTCTGGACAACAGGAATTCTGTCCCATAACCGTAAAGTTGAGCCATTACATTTGCTTTTTGTAATACACTACCACTTCCCCAGGTATTCCAATGGTCAATGATGCTGTCGTTACCTGTCATTACCGTTACATTGTGTTTGTACAATGTAGGAATTGGCATAATCAATCTGCCGAATGGGATCGTTGATACGACTCCAATACCGGCGTCGCCTAATTTCTCGGCGATTTCTTCTTGTTTTGATGAATCCAATCTTCCCAACACAAAGGCGTGGCTCAAGTAGGTTTTGTTTTTTAAAACTGGATTTTCGTTTACTTTTTCGATGAGGTATTCTACTGTTTTAAGTCCGGATTCACCAGATTCATGCAGATGAATGTCGATTCCCTTATCGTTATCTAAAGCAAGCTGCACGGTAAAATCCATTGTTTTTTCGATAGCACCGTCTATCGAATAGGGATCAACACCTCCAATAAAATCAATATCCATTTTTGCAGCTTCTTTGAGATATGGAGCTGAGTCGGTGTAGAAAACACCGTGTTGTGGGAATGCAACCAGCTCTGCACCAAAACCTTTCTTCTTGTTCGCTAATGCTTTTTGAAGATTTTTAAGCGATTGCAGTTTTGATGTGGGATCGATATTGACATGGCTTCTGGCATAAGAAGTACCTTTCGATTGCAACAATTCAATCAATTTCTCCGCACGATCGGTAGAGGTCTTTAACATTTCCGGCAAGATCTTTTTCTCTAATTCAATCATTCCTTTGACTCCACCAGTTCTGCTTCGGACGGCTTGCCAGTCGCCACCATAAAAAGTTTTGTCTAGATGAATATGCATATCTTTAAATGCAGGCAACATTAGTAATCCTTTTGCATCAATAGCATTTGGATCGTTTGGCTTATTAGGTGTTACACTTTTGATGTTTCCTTCACGAATGACAACACAAAACAAACCTGTTTTAGTACGGACGATTTCGTCACCTTCATATTCAAACCCTGTTTCTAATAAAACGTTCTTTAAAATGCAATCACCCATTGTTGATATTTTTTTCTCATTAACCATTTCCTGCGCTAAAATACGCTCTGTTCCGATTAGCTCTGGAATAAAGATTGTTCCTATAAGCCCTAACCCTGATTTTTTAAAAAAATCTTTACGTGATATCGCCGACCTTTTCATGGCCCAAAATTACATAATACAAAATTATCGTACGTCTAACTTTATGGAGTGCCTTCTCCTTGGCGGTAGACCAGCCATTGGTTAACGAGAAACTTTACCGTTACGCAAGGTATTGTTATTTTTTTCCTCAAAACTGTTTAGGTTTCTTTTTCTGTCCTGCGAGTTCGGCAATTTCGTCTATGCGTTTTTGCCTAGTTTTGGGCTTTCTAGCAAGAACGAGTGAGGTCAGCATCATTTTCCGGACCGTTTTGCTCAAACTTAAAAAATAGTCTTTTGAACCTTTGTGTTTTTTGAACGCTTTCTCTAAATCGTTTGGGATGATTAATTCTTCTACTTCGTCCAAAATTGTCCACGAACCATTTTCTTTGGCGGCTTCAATAACGTCCAAACCCGCTTGTGTCATTAACCCTTCCTCAATGAGTTTCCGTACTTTTTCTTTGTTGATTTTACTCCAGGTACCTTGTGGTTTTCGTTTACTGAAAAACTGGTGTGCTGTATGATCGTCTATTTTAATTTTCTTGCTGTCTATCCAGCCGAAACAAAGCGCCACATCAACGGCCTCGCTCCAGCTAATAGATGGTCGCTCCGATGATTTGGAATAAAAAACAAGCCAAACAGATTGTTTCGACAAATGGTTTGTTTCCAACCATTGTCGCCACGCTGCTTGGCTTGCCGGATAAAATATTTCTATTTCGTTCATAGTTACATTACCACCGTATTTAATCTTGTTTTACTTGTTAAACATGACGCAAAACTAAAAGGGGGTTACGACAGCCTTATGTCAGGGGTTTAGAAAAGCTAATGATACTTGTCAAAATACTCTTGCAAGGTCATCCCGTGCGGTTCAAATTTGTCGGAAAGCACTTCCACCTTTGTAATTCTGTCCAAGCGAAAAAAGCGAAATTCTTTTCTTAAGCGACAATACGCAACCAGCAACCAGTTTTCCGTGCTTAGTAATGCAAACGGTTCAATGTGTCGGATTGTGGTTTCGTGTTGTTCGTTGGTGTATTCAATTTTGCTAAGACGGAAATTTGTCAGGGCAAACTGTAAATCCGACAAATTATTGCTATTTCTTTCTCTGTTTATGTTTTGGTAGAATCGAGTTCGTTCGGCAAGTAAGTTGGCTTTGTCCTGTACGCTGTATTTCAGAACTGCTTTTATTTTATCTACGGCCTCCGTGTAGTCTTTGATGAATGAAGCATCTTTGTTTTTTAGAACCAATTGCTCTGCGGTAATCAGAGCATTGGCTTGCGCCTCGGTGAACATTACAGGAGGAACTCGGTAGCCTTCCATAAGCGTGTAACCTTTGCCGTCTTCTGTAATAATGGGAACGCCCGCCTGTTCTAACGCCCTGATGTCTCTGTAAATTGTTCTGATACTAACCGAAAACTTATCCGCCAGTTGCGTGGCGGTCAAAAGCCGCTTCGTCTGCAATTGTGTAAGAATTGCGATCAGCCGCGAAAGCCGTTTTATGTCGTTCCCGTTCATTCGTCAAATTTACGACTTGTCAACCTAACCTTTGATTATTTATTATTCACCTAACGCCCAACATCGCTTTAGCACCTTTGATATGAAGATCACTTTTGGTTTCCACTGCAAAAAAACCATAGGCTAAGGCAGAGGCAGCCGCTCTTTCGACGGATTGTTCGAAAATCCTATCCCAAATCTGTCCTCCTCGCTTCTCATATTCATCAATCAATTGTTTCAGACTTTCTTCCCCGAATACATTGAGATGGCCAGCAAAGTCCATTGCTGGATCACCAATGTGCGCAGTCGTCCAATCAATAATTCCTGAAATTTCGTTATTGTTGTCGGCCAAAATATGACCAGCATAAAGATCAGCATGGATAAACTTTGTGAACTTAGGCCACAGGGAATCGTTATCCAACCAAGTTTTATACCTAGCTTCCAATTCTTCTGAAAGGCCAATTTCTGATTTAACCAATCGTAGTTGATTTTCTATTTCTTTTTTTAAATCTGTAGTGGTCTTTATTTTCAGATTGTTTACGCTAACCTCAGATGCTGGAATACTATGAAGTTCCACTAATACTTTTGCCAAGGACGGAACATAATTAGGACTATCCTTATCCATATTCCAAGTGACTTCATAAGTAATGCCGTCGTAGGTCAAGGCTGGTTTATCTTTAAGTAGCGGATAAGCTACTAAATCATGGCTTGCAATTTTCCAGTCTGGAACTTCGACCGAAAGATGTTTTTTGACCAAATTCAATATTTGTTTTTCTTCTTTGATTTGATCTGCCATATTATCCCGTCTGGGAATGCGAAGTACCCATTGATGTCCATTAATATCTGATACGATACAGACCCTAAAGTCTATGCCCATATCATTGAATTTTATATCGCCAGTTATCTTGAGCCCATGGGCTTCAGTCAGGTTTTGAATGTCTTTGGTAGTCATCTTAATAGATTTGAAATGTTCGTGAATAACCTCTTCAGGAAAAACCAATAGTACTCAATCGCTGAACACTTTCCTAAAAGATTGATGAAAACGTTTTTAAACGGCGGGTATACGATTGCATGGGATTAAATAACCCAAGGTTTTGCAATTGTATTGTCTTTTGTGTATAGCATGAGGCAAAAATAAAAATTCATTTTAATTTCAACAAAAAATAATGTCGTAAGTTGTATAACCTATCTGACGCACTCCCTCGGATTAAGCACGGCAAGAACCAGGCGGCCGCCCTGAACTTTTTGGTAAAATTATCCTTTTATTTGACGAGGGTCGCCTCGAACTCAATGTTAAGTGTTTCATAGAGGGCGTTTACTTCCATAACGGTAAGTGCAGTCTCCACATTATTCTTTCTAGCCCAGTTTACATAAACATCAAAACAGGTCGATAAAAGTTCATCTGTTGATGTTGAATAAATGTTTAAACGAACGATGTTTTTACACGCGTAACCTGCCTCGGAAATGACTTTTTCCAAATTTTGCAACGCTATATTCATTTGCGTTTTCATGTCTGCATCGCTAGATGTTCCATCAGCGAGCACTGCGGCCTGTCCCGCGCAATACAATGTGCTTTCTACTTGTTTCACTTCTACCGATTGTGCGTATCCGCGGTCTTCTGACCATGTCCAAGGATTAATGATTCGTTTTTGCATTTCTACTTTTATTTAAATTATTAATGATACTGCAAAGATGAAGAGATTTGGTGCGAAGATGCTGTGACATACATCACTATTTACATAAGCTAAATGTTTATAGGGTAAGTCTGCTAAGTGTTTCTCTTGAAACACCAAGATACGACGCAAGTAGCGTTTTAGATACGCGTTGAAATAAAGAAGGATAACGATGAAGCAATTGCTCATATCGATCCTGTGCGCTCGAGCTTAGGAGGGATAGTAAACGTTGTTGGGATGCAACGTGTCCGGATGTCGCTTTTTTAAGGAAGAATAAAACAATTTTTGGTAAAATAGCACACAAATGATGGTAGTCTTTCAACGTAATGCGTAGAACCGTGGTGTTTTCTAGGCACTGCAGAGACATAGTCGCATCGGATGTAGAATAAAAAGCTTGATAATCGGTTTCCCACCAATCTTCCATGGCAAAAGACAAAATATGTTCTTTTCCAGATTCATCATAGTAGACGAGTTTTAAAAGACCGGAAATAACGAAATAGGTATATTTTACGCTTTCTCCTTGCCGAATCAAAAAATCATTTTTCTTGAATTTTTGGAGGGTAAAATGTGATGTGATCAATGAATATTCATCATCTGTAAGTGAAACAATTTCTTCTATATGACGTCTTAGCTCGTTGTGCATAGGTGATTATGAAAAATTAAGCGGGAGACAGAATATGCCTATACCCCTTTAAACTCATTCCTTTATGTCTTTTGAAAAATTTATTGATATGGCTCTCGTCCGCAAACCCAAATTCGTCGGCTATTTCATAAATCCTTTTGTCACTGAAACGCAGTCGGTGTTCAATTAATCGAATCCTATAAGAGGATATATATTGTTGTATCGATTCATTGCATTGCTTGCGGAAATAACTACCGAGGTAGGTTGGAGCCAATCCAAAATTTTCGGCTATTACTGCAAGTCTTAAAAGTTCGGGTCGGCGGATATGTTCTTGTATATAATCCAATATTTGCAACAAACGAATGTCTGCATGGGGTATAATGTTTTGTGGTTTAATGATGGCTAAATTTCTAGCTGCAATAACAATTATGGCATTTACCAAATGACGAACGAGGTCTTCCGAATACACCGATTCATGTTCAATAGCCTGTCGTAAACTCGCCATCAATGATCCTACCATATGTTTGTCGTCGTTATTTACGAGCACAGAACCCGACAAATGGGAAGCATAATATAAGAGACACTCCATATGGTCTATGCTTTTCCATTGGTATTCCCGTACATATCCTTCACCGAAACGTATTACCATAAACTCACATATACCCTCCAAATCAAATTGGTGACAGTCTTTTGGCGTTATAAGGAACAAATCTCCGGCAAAATAAGCAAACTTATTTCCATTGACAACATGGTGACCAGTGCCGGAGATCACGTAAACCAATTCGAAAAAATTGAATTGTCTGTCACGTAAAGGACATTCGTTTACCTCTTCGTAGAACACTTCAAGTGATTGATAGATGTTTTCCCTTGCCATACGGCAAAGATACCTAAACATACTTTAAATGTACCTGTTTTTAATCTTGTTTCCGGTCTATTTTTGTCAAATTAAATGAACAAAATGAAAGCAATCGTATTGAAAAATTTTGGAGGTGTTGAAAATCTTCTTTACACAGAAATTGAAAAGCCTGCAATAAAGGCAAATGAGGCACTGGTCAAACTGAAAGCAATTAGTATTAATCCCGTCGATGTCAAAGTTCGCAATCGACAGGCTCCTTTGGCTGAAGATTTGGCGAAATACAGTCCGCTAGTTTTGGGATGGGATATTTCCGGCGAAGTAACGGAAATCGGTGATGAAGTTACCGAATTCAACATGGGAGATGAAGTGTTTGGAATGGTCAATTTCGCCGGGCATGGCAAGGCCTATGCTGAGTATGTAGCTGCCCCGGCTGAACAGCTCGCCCTGAAACCCAAAAACATCAGTCATGTGGAAGCTGCCGCTTGCACATTAGCAGCATTGACCGCATGGCAAGCGTTCGATAGTTATGGCAAACTGAGGCCTACAGACAAGGTGCTAGTCCACGCGGCTTCGGGCGGTGTAGGGCATTTTGCTGTACAGATAGCCAAAGACATAGGGGCATACGTTGTGGCTACCTCCTCAGCTTCTAACAGAGATTTCGTATTGGGATTGGGAGCAGACGAATTCATTGATTACAGAAGTGTCCATTTTGAGGATGTCGTACAACAGGTCGATTTTGTACTGGAAGCTGTCGGAGGCGCCAATTTTCAGAAATCGGTACAGACACTAAAACCTTTCGGAACCATCGTCGCACTGCCTTCTGGACATACGCTGGAAGATGAGCTCAAAGCGCAACAGAAACAACTTCATGCCTGTTATTTCATGTCTGTTTATTCTAGCGGACAGGATATGCGGCGTATTGCATCTCTATTGGAAAAGGAGGTGTTAAAGCCCCACGTATCCTATGTGTTCGGGTTTGACGAAATGGCAAAAGCTCATCTGCAAATCGAAACCGGACGTACAGTGGGGAAAATCGTGGTTAAAGTGGATGGAAGCTATTGAAAAGATACGGTATCACACGGACACCAAAATAACAGTAAAAACCAACGAGATTATTGTTTTTCGTCTAACTGTTTTTTACTTTTATAAGAAGATTTTATATTCCAACTTACGAAGGATGAGTGGCACGAGCTTATCACGGCTCTGATAAGCTACCCGATGGCGCTAAGTATACGCCTGTTTCATATCGTAAATGCGAAAAAATCTGAAAACGTCGCCAAATAGAAAAAATGCATTTTATAGAACGAACAAATTCCGACAATTCCGACTTTCAAAAATTAGTAGTTGAGCTTGACAAAGACCTCGCCATTAAGAATGGCGACGCTAATGACTTCTTTGTCCGGTACAATAAAATTGACCATATCCGAAATGTCGTTCTAGCTTATGAAGCTAACGAAGTTGTGGGTTGCGGCGCAATGAAGGAGTATGGGCATGGAATAATGGAGATTAAAAGAATGTATGTACCGGTGAATAAACGAGGTAATGGAATTGCTGGCAGTATTTTAACAGAATTACAAAAGTGGGCAAAAGAACTAGGATATACGAAATGTATATTGGAAACGGGAGACAAAATGGTTGAGGCGATCGGCCTCTATAAGAAAAATAACTTTGAAATCATACCAAATTATGGGCAGTATGCGGATGTTGACAGTAGCGTCTGTTTTGAAAAAGTATTATAAAGTTATAAGTTACTTTTGTAAAAATAGCGCGGGGCATAAAATCCAATCTGCATCTTTTATCAAAAATTTATGAAACATCAATTTACGTTACCCCACTTCCCGGGTTCAACTTTCGAAATCGAAACTTCTATATGGACAGGGCGCCCCACGCTTTTCAAAGATGGAACAGCGATTTCCCGTTCCAACGAAAAGGGCAAACCTTTTTTGATTCCTAACAATTCGGGGGAAATCGTAAGGGCGTATCCCAAGCCGAGATATATGGACATGGTCCCTGCTTTAGAAATTGATGGGATACTGTACGATATCGTAGATAAATTGGCCTGGTATCAATATGCACTATGCTTAATACCACTGGTACTGATATTTATCGGCGGGGGAATAGGTGGTGCCATTGGAGGAGCGGCATCAGTCTTCAACTTACAAGCGATGCGAACAGAAGGCTCCGTAACGACGAATTATCTTAAAGTGGTAGGTATAACGGCTCTGGCTTTTGCGCTGTACTTCTTGGTAGCTTACTTAATTTTGAGTTGACAATACACAACGATCACTTCCGCTAGCGAACGACTGAACCATCTGAAATTCCTTCTCGCCTGGGGCTTTTGGATGAAGCGGACTTCGTGTTTAAATGTACAGTTGGGAGTTTATGCGAAAAAGTTTATCCAATGGAAAAAATCAGAGAATTTTTCAGTGAGTTTGTTACGATAGATGATCCTGACTGGAATATCTTTGCTTCAAAGCTTGAACGGGCCGCCTTTCCTAAAAAATCTGTTATACTAGAGCAAGGCAAAAAAGAGCGGTTTCTATCCTTTCTGGAAAAGGGTATTATTCGTTTTAATATACCGAAGGTCGATTACGATTTCACATTTGCCTTTGCTTTTGAGAATACTTTTTTTAGCGCGTACGATTCCTTCCTCACCCAGACGGGTTCGCTTTACAACATCGAATGCATTACCGATTGTGTACTGTATCGGATTTCCTACGAAGATTTGGAATTTGTATATGCTAACACATCAATTGGTGACCGTATTGGAAGAAAAGTAGCCGAAGATCTATACATCAAAAAGATGAAACGAGAACGCTCCTTGCTAGAAGATACAGCCAAGAAAAGATATATGGATCTCTTATCGGATCAGCCCCGACTCATCAAGTATATACCCCAAAAATATCTGGCATCTTATATTGGAATACGACCACAGTCCCTGAGCAGGATTAGAAAGACTATTTAGTTAACATATGTTCATTGATTGCGCCGAGATCAGGGGTTACATTTGCAAGAAAAAAATGAAACCTTTATTTGTATTGATCGGCGTCTGGCTAATATCCCTCTTGATAATCAAGCTATGGAGATCAGCGTTCGATTATAAATTATCTGGAAAAATTGCGCTATCGGTTATGCTCTTGTTTACCGCTTTGGGACATTTTATGTATACGGAAGGCATGTCAAAAATGTTACCGCATTTCATACCGTTTAGCATGCAAATCATTTATGCTACGGCATTTATAGAGATTATAGCTGCCATCTGCATATTCATACCTGCGTTTAGGCACATCACCGGTGTGCTTCTCGTTTTCTTCTTTCTAGCCGTTCTTCCAGCCAATATCTTTGCAGCGGTTACACATCTGAATTATGAAACAGGAAGCTACGACGGCCCGGGCGTGGACTATTTGTGGTTTCGGATTCCGTTCCAGCTCGTATTGATATGCTGGACATATCTATTTGTAATCAAGTAGTGATTTAATCGGCCTTGCCATGCAACCTATTCCGATAGAAAACACCCCAATTTGCGATTTCGTCTATGATTGGCTCCATCGTTTTTCCATATTCCGTGACTTCGTATTCGACGGTTATCGGCTTTGTGTCGACGACTGTCCTCGTTATAAGCTGGTTCATTTCTAAATCTTGCAGTTCTTTAGAAAGCATTTTGGCCGCAATACCATCAATCTCTCGCAGAAGATCCATAAACCGCATTTTTCCACCTTGCAAAAGCGCTCCAAGGATATGAATTTTCCATTTACCGGACAGAACTTGCATGGTGTCTGTAATCGCCGTTATTCTAACCTTACACGCTAAAGATTTCGTAGCCGTTTTCCGAGTTCTCATACTGGAGTTTAATTTTCGCCAAAAATACGCAAACGGACATTAGTTACCAATTGGAAACTAGTTTCCAATTGGTAACTAATGCATTTTTTAAACTGAGCTTATATTACCTTTGCAGGTATTTAAAAATCAATAACAGTTAAATATAAAATGAGAAAATTATCAGCTTTAACGGTCGTTGCCGCGCTGGCATTAGCGGCTTGTGGAGGTAATTCCAACGCAGACAAAGTACAGACATCAACTGCTCAAGAAGTTGCAACGGAAAAAGGCACTGTATTTCAGCTTGATCCTGTGAACAGTTCCATAAAATGGAAAGCCTATCATAAAGGTGGTTTCGATCCAAGGTTTGGCACGCTCGAAAGCGAAGGGAACCTAACGCTGGAAGATGACGCGATTGCAAGCGGTAAATTCACCATCGATATGAATTCCTTGCGTACGGATGAAGAGGCTGTCGATATAGCAAAGACAGGTGGAAAGACGGCTGCGGATTTAGATGGACATTTGAAAAACGAAGATTTTTTTGATGTTGAAAAATACCCTACATCGAAATTGGAGATCACATCTGTAAGATCTTTTGACCCTGCAGAAGATAAAAGTGTGTTAGCAGATGCGACACACGTTATCAGTGGTAACCTAACGATCAAGGAAAAAACGGTGAATATAGCCTTCCCAGCTAAGGTATCCATCCAAGAAAACGAGGTGAATGTACAATCAAAATTCAGCATCAATAGACAGGATTGGGGCCTCACTTACGGAACGGACGGTGATCCAAAAGACTGGATGATTTCACAAGAGGTTGACTTGGAATTTGATATAACCGCTAAAAAATAACATCGCTCTCCACGTGGGGGCTGGAAGCAAAAATTCATACACGGAAAAGCAGAGAGGCGGGCATTTTTACAGTGCCTGCCTCTTTGTTCTTCTATACACTAGCCGACGGCAGCTGCCGAAAATCCTGATTACCGATATCCTGTGTGCTTATATTAACGACTGAAAAAAAGCCAGTACACCTGTCACATATTCAACGCGAAATGTGTCTTCTATTAAATCAAAGACAATAATGCAATTGATTTTTGTTTATTTTTATCTAAAATCTAATACTAAAACTCAATACCAGGTAATCACTAGCGAATCTTACAACAATATGCAGGAACATTATAAAAAACTCTTGACCTATGCCTACAATATCGTTGGTTCTTATGAAGACGCCAGAGATTTAGTACAGGATGTATTGGAAAAATATATCGTACTCGACAAGGCGAACATCCGTCACGAACCGAACTTTTTGATTAAAAGTACGATCAACCATGCCATCAATTTTAAAACTCGTCAAAGTAAAAAAGAAGTCTTTGGTGAGTGGCTGCCCGAGCCTGTCTCCTTTGAAAATGCAGACACCAAGCTCATTAAAGACGAAACTGCGAGTTATACGATGCTTGTACTGCTCGAGCATCTGAATCCAAAAGAAAGAGCAACTTTCATCTTAAAGGAAGGGTTTAATTATTCACATGCAGAAATAGCCGAATTGCTTGAAATAAGTACGGAAAACTCCCGACAGTTATTAAGCAGGGCGAGTAAGCAATTAAAGGGAGGTAAATTTTCAATAGAGAGACAACGTGCCAGCGTTCATGTGGAAACATTAGGGAAATATCAAGCGGCGTTAGCTCACGGCAACATTGAGGAGTTAGAACATTTATTGGTCAGTGATATAAAACTAAACGCGGATGGTGGGACCAAAGTGCAGGTAGTCAAGGGCGCAGAAATGGGAAAAACCGCTACCGCTACATTATTGGTTTACGTGCAGCAGCAATTTTTACTCGATAAAGAATTTACTTTCCAATTCTTTAATCATCAGCCCGCAATTTGTTTCTGGGAAAACAGCAAGCTACATAATTGTCATATCCTTCAATTAAATAACGACGGCTTAATCCAAGAGATTTATTCTGTTGTAGATCCTGAAAAGCTAAAAAATATCACCAAGCTGTCACGTCTGTAGGACGGAATGTGTCTTCTATAAAAAACGGTTAGAAAACTCCTATTCTCGAACAGGAGGAGACAGTTTTGTGCAGGGATCAACAGTCAAAACATGTCGTTTAGTAGCATTTTAAATAAATAATATGGAACAAGTAGAAACAGCCATCGAGGCATTCGTAAAAGCCGGTGACAAACAGGACATAGTAGTATTGGAGGACATTCTTCATCCCGATTTTCAGAACATTCAGGATGGATTTTTTGGTGAGAATGGAATTTTTGTAATCTCAAAACTAGATTATATCGAACTAATCAGAACGAAGAAATTTGGAGGAAGCTCCAGAAGTATTACTTATCATTCGATCGAACAAACCGGCAATATGGCTAACGCACGGGTAAAATTGGAAAGCCAATATTTAATCTTTCACTCACTGATCGTCTGTGTTCAGGATCATGGGCATTGGAAGATAATAAACAACCTTCCGACGATAGAAGTGAAGTAACTGAACGTGTCATCTATAAAGATAATCTTTGGTTTTCGGTCATTTGCATTGGTTTTATTCGTATTTTTACGAGAAGTCTGCAACATTAGTTGTTGGACAAAATCGATCATCTGAAAAAACATGACATTACTATTATTGTACCTCGGCACTGCATTAATTATTTCATTTATATGCTCAATAATGGAAGCGGTGCTGCTTTCGACTCCAATATCATATTTAAGATCGAGAGTAGAAAATGAGGATAAAAGTGCAGAATCAATGCTTAAGCTAAAAAAAGATATTGATAAGCCCTTGTCTGCTATTTTATCTTTAAACACAGTTGCCCACACCGTGGGGGCGGCCGGAGTAGGCGCACAAGCTACCGTGGTCTTTGGTGAAGCCTATTTCGGTATTGTATCGGCCGTTTTGACTATTTTAATCTTGGTTCTAACCGAGATTATACCGAAGACTTTGGGTGCCAATTATAGTAAAGAACTAGTAGGTATTTCGACCAAGGTAATTCAGACAATGATCGTTTTAACCTATCCCCTGGTGTGGATGTCTTCTATTCTGACTAAGATGCTGTCCAGAGAAAAATCCGAACTCACTACCAGCAGAGAAGAGATTTCAGCTTTAGCGAGCATCGGTATGCAAGAAGGAATATTTGTCGATAAGGAGAATAAAATTATACAAAATCTGATTAAGCTTAAAGGCCTCAAGATAAAAGAAGTAATGACGCCCCGCATAGTAGTGGTGACGGCCAATGAAGAAATGACGCTGGAGGAATTCTTGAAAAATAAAGAATTCTTACATTTTTCAAGAATTCCTATTTATAGAGAAAACAGCGATAATATTACGGGTTACGTATTTAGGGAACTTGTATTTGAAAAACTTGCCGAAGACCAATTTAACTTGAAACTGAAAGATATCAAAAGAGAGATCATCCACTTTCCCGAAAATATGACCTTATTTGCAGCTTGGGAGAAAATGCTGCTGGAGAAGGAACATATTTCATTAATCATAGATGAATATGGGGGTATGGATGGCGTAGCAACACTTGAAGATATCATAGAATCGCTGCTCGGATTTGAGATTGTAGATGAGAAAGACAAGGTGGAAGATATGCAGCAATATGCCCTAAAACGATGGCAGGAAAAACAAAAAAAATACGAGCTTTTAAATAAATTGAAATAGCTTTTGGCACGATTGCTACAGCATGCTCGTTTGCATGAACCTCTAGCAAAAGATACAGGATGGTGCATGTTGCCCGCTGAAATTTAATGTGCTATTTTAGACACCAGTAAACCTTCAGTAAATCTAATTTCATGCGTACACTGGTCAAAACGTTATTTATCTCGGTCCTGTTATCACTTATACTCAAAACTGGTAAAAGCCAGACCGACACTGCTTCCAAAGGATTCCTGCCTATTACAAACGATGTATTTTGGGATACCAAAGATGGACATCCTATCTACAGTCAGGGCGGCGGTATATTTAGGTTTAAAGATCCTGAAAGCGGGATCGAGAAATATTACTGGTACGGTGCGCAATACAAAGAATCAGCATCGTACCGTAATGACCCATCTGTTACCCCGCCTCGCGATAATTTTGTTTCGGTAACCTGTTATACCTCCACTGACCTAGTAAATTGGGAATCAAAAGGAGACGTCCTCACGCGCGATGAAATGGACAAGCACCAACATACCCGATGGGCAGGTCGCTTAGGTGTCGCTTACATTAAAGACATCAATAAATATGCGCTGTTTATACAGCACAATGCCGAGGTATTAGTAGCGGTTTCTGACAGTCCGAATGGCCCTTTTACATGGCATCAACGCATAAACATGAAAGAAATGATCGGGACATCTAATACGGGAGATCAGACGGTGTTTACCGATGAAGACACCGGCATCTCTTATCTCGTTTATTCTTATGGGAAGGGACGCCATAAGATTTATATTTCGGAAATAGGTGTGAAAGACGGAAAAGTCGGCCTGTTAGACTGCACGCAAGTTTACAAGGGTGCTGGTCGCGAAGGGAACTGTATGTTTAAGTATAATGGTAAATATTATCTATTCGCGTCCAATCTTTACGGCTGGGATTCCTCCTATGCCTATTACCTCGTGGCGGATAATATTAGGGGGCCTTATACGCCAACCGATGAGATGCTGATCGTACGCGGATCGGAAGCGGATTACGCTCACGTGACGCAGACCGGCTTTTTTGTCAAGGTTAAAGGCAGCAAACAGGAGACGGTCATTTATTGCGGTGACCGATGGGCTAATTTTGCCGGCAATGGGCTCGGTTATAACCAATGGTGTCCCCTATCGTTCGATGGCGACACCCCGTATTTTAACTCGCTCAGCGCCTGGAACCTGAATCCAACCACCGGCGAGTGGACAGTGGGCAGAGGTAATAATTATGTGAAAAATGGGAGCTTCGAGGCCGACCGCCGCCGGATCCCGAGCCCGGTCAAACCCGTGCAGGAGCAGCTGCTGGGATGGGCGACTACGATAATCGAAGGCACGGCGCTATCTGTCAGCGACTCCACATCCCCCAGCCTAAATTATTTCAATACACAGCAGGACCGACAAAGTGTAATCGGCGAGAAAAGTCTGCAGATTAGCGACATTGTCAACTTTAAACGCAAAATTGTCCAGACCATTGAATCCAGTCCATACGTCGACGTAGAAGACGGATCCTACACCTTAACGGCAAAAATCAGAAACAGCGATGGATTTCCCCGGCTTGAAATGTATGCCGAAAGTAATGGTAAGATCATGAAGAAATCAATATCTCGATCGAACGGGGCGTGGACCACGATTACAATCGACAAGATACCCGTTAAAAACGGGCGTGTTGACATTGGTTTTGTGGCCGAAGGAAATGCAGGCGCATTCTGCTATGTCGATGATATATCGTTGGTCAAAAATTGAAGTCGCGCTATTGAAAGAAATCGTATATATACCCTCACACTGTACTTTTTTTTGCAGTGAAGAGCAAAAATCCTATATACGATTAGACAAAACAACAGTACCGGTCTGCTTGTTATACGTTAAAAGATAATTAGAATGAAAGATAACGAAATAACAGCAGGCCAGCCCAGACGATTTTCAAATCGGAACATCATGATGCCCCTTATTTGGAGCAATATCGTCGTTTCGGCGTTAATGTTGTTCTACCATCTCATCCATATTTTTTTTCCGGAGAGCATATTGGCTAAAGTATTGGGCGGTATAGGGGAAGTTTTCTCTTTTTTCGTTTTCATCTTTGTTGCGGTATCGTTGTTAATCCTTGTTTCCAAGTTACTAACTAGGAGTCGAGAGTATCTGTATCCATATATGTTCTCGGTGCTAGTGACCGTAGTTATGGTTTTTGTGCTGCCGTATTTGGTTGATTAACATCATTGGTCTTTTGGTACGGCATATCTTACTTGAATAACTGTATATTATCCTTGACCCAATCGTGAAAAGTTTTTGGGGACCTGCCGAGAATAGAAGCTACGCCTTGATTAACGGTATATCCTTCGGCCGGTGGATTCTTGTACCAGGCATATAAATAGTCCATCGTCTCTTGTTCTAGCCCCCAAGTTGCCCAACGTTTTCGAGCTTCCGCTTCGCTAAGTTCTCGAATGGTAATATTTGCTTCGATAGCCTTGGAAATCGCGAGGGCCTGCTTTCGGGGACTAAGCACTTGCGGTCCTGTCAAGGTTAGGATCTTGCTGGCGTGTCCGCCATAGACCAGTATTTGCGCGATGACCGCTCCTAGATCGTTTTCATGAATTGCTGCTGTTGGCCGATCAACACACGGTTCCTCGATGACTCTCCGCTCGCGAATATTTTTAGCCCATCCCGCTGCGTTTGCCATGTATTCCTGTGGTTGTAGAATCGTCCATTCAAGCCGGCTGTCCATGACTGCTTTTTCCATGGTTCCGGTCTTTCCTTCGCCGTTCCAAAGTACGGTTACTCTTTCGACATTTTCCGCTACCATCATCTCGACGACTTTGTAGCCCGAGCTCAGGGGCGTATATGTCTCTCCGCTAAAAGCGATAAGATGTGCAGCGGACACATCTGTAAAAACCCCAACTATCGTTTCTGGTATGGATAGATCCCCCTCAACGATTTCTACCTGAGCGGGAAATGAGCGCTGTTCTTTGTTTCTTGTTAGTACGATGACATCTTGTCCCATTTTTAACAATTCAAAAACGACTTCACGCCCAATCGTACCGGAGGCACCTGCAACTAAGACCTTATTTTTCATTCGTTTATATCATTTTATCTGGATAAACTTAAAATAGGTCATTTGACCTACAAAGCAAATATAGGTCGAATGACCTATATTTGCAAATTTTGGTTTATTTCTGTATATTCCATGCCATGACGAATAAACAGCGCACTGAAGATCAACTTGTAGAACAGACGATACAGATACTATCAGAAGAAGGAATTGGCGGTCTGACAATGAGAAAAGTAGCTTCGAACTGTGGAGTTCGACTAAGTAATTTGCAATACTATTACCCTAACCGGACAGCTTTGGTGCAAGCTGCTGTAAAACGCTTTTTTCTTCGTTGCGAAGAAGTTCTGATCGCCGAGCGTAAAAGTATGGCTGATATAGGTAGCTCTTCGCCAAGAGATTTTTTAAGAATGCTGATCGACAAGATGATTGTCTGCGATCCTGAAGACCAGTACGGTATCGTATTTAGGGAAGCTTGGGCTTTAGCCGCTCATGACAAGGAATTGGCGGAGACCTTGCGGGAGTATTACCGCACCTACATCAACTGGATGATAGCCCTTGTTGCCGACGACGTTGTGGAAGCAGAAAAAGTAATGTGTATACTCATCCCATACGCAGAGGGCTATTCGCTGATGGGCGATACCTTACCTTTTCCGCGTGAAGTTATCGTTGAAATGCTGCTAAATATAATTGACGTAGCCTAGCTTGCACAATCGGTAGGATATACTCGCAAAGCAGGGTATTGATGGCGCCACCCGTTTATTGGGCAGTTATGATTTTAATACGTCCTTTATATCATCAAATTTTTCGAACATCTTTGCTGCAAACGGACATAGGGGAATAATCTTGATACTTTCCTTCCGAGCCATTTCTACAATTTTGTAGAGCATCTGCTTACCTACACCTCTACCATTATACGCCGGCTCAACCTCGGTGTGGTCTATGATAATCAAATTCGGTCCTGCGATGGAATAGGACATCATCCCGGCGCGTCTATCATTTTCCTGCGCGACGGCAGACCCTTTAGCGCCGCTAACTTTTAATAATACCTCCATAATCTTTTTCTTTAAAATTTCACTATTTCTCCGTGAGCCATTGCGTTATTGATCCTTGGAATAACCTTTGTACCAATTATTTCTATGGAACGCAACAACTGTTCATGACTCAGGCCAGCATTATCCATTTGGAAAGTAAAGCGGTCAACGCCTCCCAATGCTTCGCTGTGTCGCAGTAATTTTGCTGCTACCTGCGCGGGACCTCCAACGACCAACACGCCCTTAGGATCCGCCGCCGCATCGAAACTAGCTCTGGTTACTGGTGGCCATCCTCGTTCCCTCCCCGCCTTGGTCCACAATTCGGCATAGCCGGGGTAGTAGTCTGCAAAGGCTTCTTCATCAGTAGCAGCGACGTAGCCGGGTGAATGGAGTCCTACGGAAAGCTGCTCCGGGGAGAAACCAGCCTGCTGTCCTGCCTCTCTGTATAAATCAACCAGTGGTCGAAAGCGAGCAGTTTCTCCGCCGATAACCGCAACCATTAGCGGTAGCCCCAGTGTTCCGGCTCTCACGAAAGACGCTGGCGTACCGCCCACACCCAGCCAAACTGGAAGTTTCTCCTGACTCGATCTCGGATAAATAGGCTGATTTTGTAATGCCGGACGAAACTTTCCGGACCACGTAATAAATTCCTGTTCGCGAATTTTTAAAAGGAGTTCCAATTTCTCTTTGAATAACTCGTCATAGTGATGCAGGTTATATCCAAACAACGGAAAGGCTTCTGTCGCGGAGCCTCGTCCGACGACCAGCTCCGCTCGCCCTTTGGATATCAAATCCAAAGTCGCGAAGCTCTGGTAAACCCTGACTGGATCCGATGTACTCAGCACGGTAACAGCACTGGTCAAGCGTATATTTTTCGTTCTTGCCGCGGCTGCAGCTAGGATTACCGCTGGTGCGGAGTCCAGAAATTCTTTCTTATGGTGTTCACCGATACCGTAGATAGCAAGTCCTGCTTGATCTGCTTGAACAATCCTGTCAAGTAACTGTTCCATCGCATCGACACTACTAAGGGTTTTACTCCCGTACATGGCGGACGCGAAACTATCAATTCCTATTTCCATTATTATGCTGACTAATAAATATGTTTTCTGTACTTTTTATGCCTCAAGAAAGAGCGTTGGGCGGAGGACCGCCGGCGGGCTTGGTTTTGTCGTCCGGCAAGGGTACATACTCTTTATTATCCATTGGAGGTAAGTTAATTCGGCCTTGTTTCCAATCTTCTTTCGCTTGTTCAATCCTGTCTTTTCGGCTAGAAACGAAATTCCACCAAATGTACCGTTCTCCGAGGTGTTCTCCACCTAGCATCATTAGGGTAGTCTGTTCTTTTGCAATAATCAGCGGATCTACTCCTTTGGTAAACACCAATAACTGTCCTTCGTTGTAGGTAATGCCATTAACTTCAACGCGACCTCTGACAATGTAGGCGCCTCTTTCGCTATGTCCACTCGGTAAACCAAATCGAGCATCTTGCTGCAATACGACATGCACATAGAATAAGGGCGAATGTGTTTTGACATTACTTTTCAAACCATAAGCATCTCCCGCAATTAAGCGCATCCAGACACCTGTATCCGTAAAAGCGGGCAATTCTTCTGGCTTATAGTTCTCGAAGGATGGATCACTTTCTTCGTCCTTTTCGGGAAGTGCCACCCATGTTTGCAGCATTTCCAGTTTGCCTCCCGCAAGCATCGCCGGATCTTCAAATCGCTCACTGTGTGTTATACCTTTGCCTGCTGTCATCCAATTTACCTCGCCCGGTGTTATTAACTGTTCTACCCCCAGACTATCTCTGTGGGTCACGTTCCCGCTAAATAAATAGCTTACAGTAGATAAGCCAATATGAGGGTGGGGCAAAACATCAAAATTATTTATCGATCCGGTCGGCGCATTTAATGGCCCGCCATGATCGACAAAAATAAACGGTCCAACCATTCTGCGAAGTCGAAACGGGAGGATACGTTTAACTGTAAAACCTGGGGAAAGTTCAGCCTGTCGGGCTTCTATAACTATATCAAGCATAATAAATATTTAAATTACCATTTGCCTATAACTCGAAAGCTTTTACTCGACTATGCTTTCATCCTTAATTAATTCTGTTGAAATGTTGATATTTCCTTTCAGTAGCTTCGATATGGGACAGTTTTCCGCTACCCTCAATAATCGTTCTTCTATGTCTTGATCGAGTGGTTCTCGAAATATGATCTTTCGCTCCATGTATGCAGCTGATGCTTTGTCTTCGATTTTATAGAAAATATTCGCCTGGACTTCTATCTCCGAAACGGCTAATCCTTTGTGGTCGATATACATTCTAAGAGTAGCTAAGGTACACCCCACTAGGGAAGACAGCAACAACGTGTAAGGATCTGGACCTAAGTCTCTCCCACCTAATTTTTCAGGTTCATCTGTGATGAATACCCCGTTCCTCCAATGGATCGTTGTTTCGTATTTTTGGAGTCCAATCGTACCCTTTAACGGGGTTTCTAGTAGATATTTCATTTGCGCTATATTGTTTACGTCTCTTTTATGACCTAACATCTGCATATTCCTCTGGGTAGCGCTTGAACTGCGCAAGAACATACGGGCAAAGTGGTATAATCCTCAAGCTGCTCTCCCGGGCATAACTTACCAGCTGATTAAGTAACAGTTTTGCGAAACCTTTGCCTTCGTGTTCCACGTCTACTTCGGTATGATATACTCGGAGCTTCCCGTCGGCAACAGAAATATCCATCTTTCCTACTTTTTCATCATCTGAAAACAGTTGAACTTCACCGTAGATACCATCTTCTTTAAAAATTACCTGTGTATTTTCCATTATTCAATTATCTTTTTGATACTCAAAGCTCCTGATGGGCATTTGGACACCTGATCAATGAGTTCCTGTGATGTTGCATTCTCGACTTTTATCCACGGCCGTGCTTTCGGATTATAAACCTGTGGCAAAGCCTTTACACAGACTCCCGCGTGGGCGCATTTTGTCGGTTCCCAGAGAATGGTGATTTCCCCGTTTGGATATTCATGTACGTTCATAATAGCCTCTTTCAAATGGGTTATTTATTTAATATTTAGATGCCTAAACTGGAGACCAGTTCTGGGGTTTTCCATTATTACCTTTTTGATTTAAAAGTTTACAACTCAAAAGTACCTCAAATAGAAAGAAAAAAAGTAGATAAATGACGAAAAAAAATATCGACTAATGTCTACAATATATAAAATGTAATGTATCCGCCTAGCCTAACTTATCTTTTCACTGCTTTTCTGCGTACTCGGCTCAGTGTGTCTTTTGTAACGCCAAGATAAGAAGCAATGATATGTTGAGGAAACCGGTGAACAAAATAGGGATGCCGTTCCATGAAGTCTTCATAGCGTTTTCAGCGACAAATTTTCGTCCCGATTATTGTTAACTGGCTCGAAAGTTTGCTTTAGATGCGCAATATAACTTTTATGATAATCCTCAAAACGCTGCGGGGTCAATCCTTTAACGATATCATAAAAATGGAATCCGTCTAGTTTGGACAGGCCTACAAATTTCATAGCGATATGAACCCCGAACAAAACGCCCTCATCCACTGTCTTTTGATCCATTATTTCGTCTTTGATAGTAAAAGCACCGGCAGGTGCATTCCAGCTCGAAGTGATCATATATTTCTTTCCTTTCAACAAACCTCCTGTCCCGTAGTTTATTTCGGGGTTTGTGCGCGTTCTTCCGTCACTTTTGTAAATCTTGCCACGTCCATTTTGAAAGACCAAATCGATGTATTGTTTGAATTTGTAAGGAAGTTGGAACCACCAAATGGGTGTGTGTACAACGATTGCATCCGCCCATATGAAATTTTCGATCTCCGTTTCTATTTCATATCCGTCTTCTATATGGGTGATACGGACTTCAAAGCCAAGTTCTTTCGCCGTATTTTCTGTCCATTCAGTCAACAACTTATTAAATAGCCCCTTTGATTCATTAAATTCTTGACCTCCGTTAATGATAAATATTTTTGACATCATTTTTAAAATTAATAGTGAGCAGCAAAATTATCCCGTTTCCATGTATAATAAAAATAATGTAGATTTGAATAAACTATAATAATTATTATATGCAAGCAAATTTTGAATGGTTTAGAACGTTTAAGGCGATATATGAAACGGGTACAATGAGCGGTGCGGCGAAGCAGCTCTTCGTTTCACAACCGGGAGTAGGACTACATTTGAATGCACTGGAAACCTACACGGGTTTTCCCTTGTTCGAACGTACGTCAAGAAAAATGATACCTACCGAAAAAGGCAAATTGCTTTATCAGCAAATGGTGAAGTCTTTGCTCTGCCTCGAAGATATTGAGATGCGTTTTCAACGAAAATCGGGACGTGACCGGGCAAATGTGAGCGTTGGAATGTGCGTAGAAACTTTTCAACAGGCTTTAGAAAAATATATTCCGACGCTGAATTTTAATCTTATCATGAGGTTTGGCACCAACGAAGAATTGGTACAATCGTTAGAAAACGGTTCGGTGGATTTAATTTTGACATCTTCTGTTTCCAGCCGCGGCAACTTGATTTATGCACCATTCACGACCGAAAGATTTGCGTTGATCGCAGGTAGGTATACTGATATTTCGACATTTGAGATTTTGGACGGGAATGATACAATCAAAGACTGGATGAAATCCCAGATTTGGTATAGTACCGCAGCAGATATGAGTTTTTTGAACCAATTTTGGGAGAACAATTTCGGCGAACGTCCTGATTTTGTTCCCAATTATATTGTACCCAATAAGTTTTCTATCATCCGATGCCTGTCAGAAGGAAGCGGTCTAGCCGTTTTACCCGACTTTTTATGTAAGGATGCAATGGACAATCATAAAATCCATAAAATTTGGGAGGGCGACAGACCTATTGAAAACACTTTATATTTCGGAAAAAGGAAACAGTCTCTGTTTATGGAGGAGATAGAATGGATAGAAAAAGTTTTGGTAGATGAGTTTCAAAAGTTTGCAAGCGAGTACGTCAAGTAAATTAACATTGCGTCTGGACTGTGGTGATACATTAAGATCTCGGTGATCTGATCTTTGTTTTCTCGACGATAAATCGCTGTCTCTCCAAAACCGAAACTTTCGGTACTTCGATGACATGATAACCATATTCTAAATAAGTTTCTTTCATCCTATCAAAGGTGGACAAAGCCTCTTTCCAAGATTGCTTCCGTTCACTATCGGTTTCGTAAATCTCTCTCCAGGGAGGAAGAATAAAGACATTTCTGTTATACACACATTTATGGACTGTATCCACAGTTTCCTTAGATACAGGAATATTTTCCATATGCATATAACAAACCGCATCTAAAATGCCCCGGTCGAAATATACGGGCTCCCTGAAATCCACACTTTTTTTGATTTCTTCATAAGCGCTTACAGATGCATCGAACATCAATTGCGCATATAAGGTTTTGTTTTTCCAGGGTACACCGTCGCCACCGGTAGCCAGCTGGTCCTTGATAATTCTTCTGGCTTCTTCTTCAACCGTAGTAAAGCCTATTCGTCTAAGCGCATTTATAAGGGTTGTCTTCCCTACCCCGGGTCCACCGCTAATTATATAAAAATTGTTTTTTATCATTTTTTGTATTTTGTTTATTACTGGAAATTACTTCGACTTGACAAGACTTGGTCAAGTTTAACCGGATACAGGAGTATCCGCATATTCGGTAAGAGAAAATATCCTCAACTCTTTCCTCGGTCGGGAGTGATCAGGAATGTCAACAATGAGGTACAAAATTGCGAATTTGGGCTACTGTTTAGCAGCCCAAATTTCAATCTCAATTTTTATGTCTGGTAGTCCCAGTGCGTTTATATATCCAATAGTCATTGAAGGATAACTTTCTCCAAACAACTTATCCCACTCCGCATACAAAAAGTCCCAATCAATTTCTTCTGTAGCCCAGATATTGACTTTTATGATGTTTTCAGAAGTCAAGTTCTGAGAGCCTAAAAGTTGTCTAATATTTTTAAACGTGTATCGTACTTGTTCATTCAGGTTTAGCGGAATATTTCCGCTATCGTCAATGCCAATTTGCCCCGAAAACGTATATAAATCTGAGTTTTTGGGGATTATTGTTACATGAGCGTATTTTCCAACGGGCGCGGGGAGATTTTCGGGATTTCGTCTTACAATTGTTTTTATATTCATATTTTAACTTTTTCTGTGCTGATATACGTCTGTGCCAACCATATTCCACATACGGAGCGTGGTCGATAGCATCTAAATCAAAAAGCCATCATAAACTAAGATTTCGATAGAATCAATTTTAGTATTTTGCAACCGTTCGATTCAAATATATGCAATTATTTAGCTCCGTAAAAAGGAATCTCAAAAAAGCAGCTCCCTTTATATTTTTTCCTCCATTTTTTCTGACACGAAGACATGATCTACATAAAAAGTATAATTATCAAACGTCCGAACGTCGCCTGCACCGCTTCTGAATAAGATAAATTCGGTTATTTGAGTAAGATTGATATTCGGGTCTTTCTGTTTAATATGAGCTACCGGAATGGATACAAGGTGCCAATTCCCGTCCCGCTTAAATCCATATTCTTCGCCCGCAGCGGTGAACTCAAATATCGCGTTTCCGCCTCCAGCGCTGCGGATGCGAATTAACATTGGTGCTAACGATGTTGATTTTAGGCCGATGTGGTAATATCCATCAGCAAACGATGAGATATCGATATATTGTCCTCGACCGTCCTCTAAAGCGCCCATTGCCCAATCGGATTCTCCTGTTGCTTCAAATTTATAAGCTTCCACACCTTCGAATGCATCGGAAACCCTTGTTCCCGGAAAATGGTTCATATTTACTGGTCTGACGAGGGGCAGCCGAGAAGTGATATCGGGATGCTCTGTGTAGATACCGTATGTCGCACCGTAGTCGTAATCTGGAATTTGATTATCGGGATCTGGCTCAACTTCGATATCGAAAGCATGCTGCCCGCGTTGGTTATCGATAAAAACTACATTGAGAATCGCTTTAAAAGAGCCTCCCAAAGGATAATGGACCGTGACAACCGAATCCGCTGAGGTGCCGGGCGTTCCGCCAGGAAAAACCCAATTGCGATTTTGAACTTTGGTGGATAAATCGGTGTATGTAATGTATTCACCAAATTTGATATCGACACTGCTGGCTTCAGCTGCTACCTGGCCAGGTTCGAATAGGGTTACGGGAAAAGTTTCCTCTTCTCCACATCCCCCTAAAAACAGTATAGCCAAACAGCCGACGATATAGCTTATTTTCAATCGAATAAGTTGCATATGTTGTATATTTTAAATGTGTGCACGCACGCTTTGTCATTCAAATTTCTAGTTCAGTCCGGATAAAAACCCCTTGTATGCTTCTTTAGGTTGATAGCTTTGATCAAAAAGAAGGGGATATTCTTTAGGGTGCCATGACCCTGTAAGCCAGGTATGTTTATCTGTTACACCCCATAACGAGATAGCAAATTTTTGCTGAGCGGGCAAAGCAGCATAGCTTTCTGCGATATGTTTGTACATGTCGGATTGCTTTTTTTCCTCTGCTTCTGTAAAGACATAACTGTCGGATTTATTGACATTCATTACGATATCGAGCTCGGAAATGTGTACTAACAATCCCGTGCTCGCCATATCGTTCAAGCCATTGCGTAACGTGCTTTTGTCGTTGTTAATACGATAGTGAAACTGGTCGCCTATACCATGGATGGGGATACCTTCATTTTTAAAACGTTGGACCATATTTTTAATGGCGTTCCGTTTTCCGGGGGCGATCACGACACTATAGTCATTATAGAACAACTTCGCGTCCGGGTCAGCTTCGTGTGCGTATTGGAAACACCTTCCATAAAACGCTATCGGGTCCTTGAATGTAGCATACACGGGGCAATCTGTTATTCGCAAGGAACCGTTATCATTAAAAATTTCGTTCGCAACATCCCAACTGATTATTTTACCTTTATATCGTCCTACAACGGTATTAATATAGGCCTTCACATGGTCTTCAAAAGCAGTGGAGTCATATCCGGAATTTTTAAACCAACCGGGGAAGGACTTATACCATACAAGTGTATGACCATGCACATCTAAATCATTCTGGATTGCAAAATCGACTAATTTATCTGCTCCGGCCCATTGGTAATTGGTTGACGATGTCCATATGGCGTCCATTTTCATTTCCCATTCGGCCGTAATTTGGCTAAAATGTTTTGTCACAGTCTGCGTATAACCGTTTTCGCTCATCAAAGATGTTTTTATCGCCGCACCGATACCAAACGATGCTTTTTCCTTCAGAACGCTCGTTTCGGGTTCGGGTTGTTCTATTGGCTCCTCGCGATCAGGGGCTAGGTCTTGCTTGCTACTACAAGAAATATTGCTCATTCCAATCAGTAGCAATAGTGTACAACATAGGTATTGTTTAATTATAAGTTTCATCGTCTATTTCTTTATCTTTATTATCATTATTATTAATAACCGTCGTTTTGTGGAAATGTACCCATCAAGTCGATTTGCGACTGTGGAATAGGCAGCCTCACCATATGGGATGCCATGGGATAAACGGCTTTGTTGCCAGAGTTCGATCCCATTTCATAGTACAGGTTAACGCGCTCTACCAAAATGCCAAGTCGCTTTAACAAAAACCATCTTTCGTTCTCAAAGGCTAGTTCGCGGGCAGATTCTTCCAAATAGCTCTCCAGGTCGAAAGAAGCGAAGCCATGGAGACCTGCCCTGTTCCTTACCTCATTTATATACCCCAGCGCTTTAGTTGTATTACCCGTCCGCCATGCTGCCTCAGCACCTAAAAGCAAGGTTTCTGCATATCGATAAACGATATGATCTTTGTAGCTGTTGAGTGTACCAACGCGCTTTTCTTCATCATGATACTTTTTTAAACTCCAATGGTATCTCCGGTAGTCATCATCGTAGCGCTCTGGGGCCAAAGGTTGTCCGAAGTTTGGCGACTCGGGATTATTGACAATGAGTTGCAACGGATAATAATAGGTACGAAACCGCAAATCGTTTTCTTCATCGTAGAGCGAGCGGAGATAATCGTTCGGAAAAGACCAACCTAGCGATTCACCACCGTATTCGGTCGACCGGATCATTTCTCCTCCCGACAGTTCGTACACTCTCGAATTAAACACACTGCTGATCCAGGTTGGTCCGCCGCCCGCTAAATTGTCATTGCCACCGGTAATCTCATCTCTGACGTATACCAACAAAGCTTCTTTATGGTTCAAATTCTGCCCAAAGACTTGCGCAAGTTGTTCACGTGGCAATAAATCATGGGTCGGATCTAGGATTACTGCGTCAAAGTGTGTGGATGCTTCCTCCCATTTTTGTTGCCATAAAGCGCTTTTGCCTCGGATATGATGCGCTACGCCTTTACCATACCTGCCGTAGTCAACGTTCCAAGCTAGATGCTGTACAGCGAAATCGAGGTCTGCATCGATAAGTTCAAAAACTTCTACGGGATCTGCAGGCGCATATTCTTTAGGATCAAAAGCATTTTCAGGCGTGGTCGCTATAGTGTCCAAGAGAATATTGTCGTACATGCGGATGAGATCCAGATACAGTTCACCACGTACCATCCTTGCTTGCGCAACAATCTGATTGCGTCTTGTGTCGAGCATGTCCACCTGGGGTGCATTGGCTATAATCGCGTTAGCCCGGTCGATGATCTGGTAACCTCTTGTCCATTTGCGGGCAGGAAAAGCTACTGGCGTGTGATTGGGCCCGTAAGGTGTGTGCCAAGTGCGGTTGAGCCCTAAATCGGTTCCTACCAAAAAGAAGAGGCTGGAACGCAGTGCATCTCCCTCACCTTCGGGTATGTTATAATTCCGCATGAGGTTATACAACGCATTCACACCGCTTTCCAACCCTTCTGGCGTCGTGTATATAAAATCAATGGAGACTTCGGTAACGGGTTCCTCTGCCAGAAATTTTTCGCACGACAGGAGAGATAGCAATGTTACACCGAATAGTAACTGCAGAAATATCCTTTTCATATATATATCGTTATTCATCATTGTTCTTTTTCTATAATTTAATCCATACGTTTTTTAGAAACCTACTTGGATTCCACCTACAATTGAAATTGCTTCAGGGTACTCATTAGGATTCTTTTCAGGGCTGTACGACTTGTATTTTGTCCACGTAGCCAGGTTGTGGGCTGTCGAATAAATTCGTAGGCTACCGACTTTCAGCTTTGAAGCAAGCCGAGACGACAATGTATATCCTAGCGTCAGCGTGTGTAAACGTAGATAAGATGCATCCTGCAGTCCAAGTGTCCATATATAAGGCCGATCGTTGGATTCCAATGGCCTCGGCCAGTTCCCCTCTGGATTCTCCGGCGTCCAATAATTTACTTTGACGCCGTTAAAAACGCCACGCAACGAGCCTCCTGAGGCATAATCGTATAAAAAGGCATTGTTGCGCATCACGCCTTGTACCGTGACAAAATCGGCTGCGAAATCTATACTTTTGTAATTCACCGCGAGATTGAATGATCCAAACCATTTTGGATCGCGAGGTACAATGACGCGGTCGGCATCGGTGAGCCTACCGTCACCGTTATAATCTAGTAACTTGACATCACCGGGTTGTGCAGTTGGCATGTGGCTATTGACGATATCCTCTCCTTGTTGCCATATACCTGCCGGACGGAATTGATAGTATACATCTTTTGAATGCCCAATAAACCATTGGTTCGCGATATCATCCACTTCATTTCCATGCTCATCTAAATCACCATACAAGCTGATAATTTTATTCCGGTTTCTGGACAGCGAAAATCCTAGGTTTACTTGCCAGTCTTTTTTGTCCATAACCAAGCCGTTCACATTTAGTTCGAATCCTTGGTTCTCCACTTCACCGATATTCCGGAGCATTCTAGAATATCCGATATCCGCCTGTAACGACAATTCGGCTAGCAGATCCGTAGTCCGGGTATTGTAGAATTCGAATGTACCCGTCAAACGGTTATTCCAGAAACCGAAATCAAGTGCAGTATTTAACGTGGTGGAGGTCTCCCATCTCAAATTAGGGTTGGGCAGAAAGTCTCCTGGAACATAACCTATTCGTTTGACGTTGTTGAAAAGATAGTCCCGCTGCACGGCTGTGCTGAGACTACGATACGGGTTAATAGCTTCGTTTCCTACGCTACCATAGCTTGCTCTTAGCTTTAGATTGTTTACAACGGACTCCTCCATAAACCCTTCCCGGTGTATATTCCATCCCAAGGCTACTGCGGGAAAATAGGCCCACTTATTATTTGCGCCGAACACGGTGGAACCGTCCGCACGGGCCGATGCGGTTAAATAGTATTTCCCATCATAGTCGTACTGAACGCGGCCAACAAACGAAACCAATCCTCTTTTATTGGCGCCAACTGCCGGTATGTTACTTTCGGCACTCGGTAATCCCCAAATTCCCAATAGATCATTTGGAATATTGCTGGCATTATTTCGAAAGTTACTATAATTCCGCTGGCTTATGCTATGTACCAAGGTACCTGCAAGATTGTGCTTATCAAAGTCGGTGTTATAGTTTAAAATATTTTCTAGCTGCCACTCTACTTCGTCTTCAAATTGCATGGCTCCGTTACCTAATCCTCCCCTACGGAATCCTTGTAACGATTCAGCGGTTGCATAATGTGAAGTCTTTCGGTTCCAAGAGCGCCTGCTTGCGTTCACACGGTAATGGAAACCTTGGAATGGTGTAAAGTCGGCGAAAATATTCATGATGTCGTTGCGATCATTCCGCGTATTTGATACTTCCGCTAGATCCAGTAAAGGATTGACGCTTTCTTGTACGCCTGAGGGATAAATCCGATAGGTTCCGTCGTCGTTATAAATTTTGCCCAAGGGCGAAGTGGTGACAGTGCGCAACAGGGTCTCGCCCGTACCGGGATTGTTGTTCTTGGAAAGCTGCCAAGATGTATTAGCGCCCAGTTTTAACCAGTCTGTAATCGCTTGGTCAACATTGATGCGAATCGTTCCACGTTGAAAATCTGTGCCGGGAATTACCCCTTGTCTCTTAGAGTAATTAAAGCCCGAATATATACGCGTTTTTGCCGTTCCGGTTGAAACACTCAGGTTATGATTCTGTGTGCTTGCAATACGTAGCAATTCCTTTTCCCAATCGATAAAGTCTCCCGTAGCGAGTACTTCGCGCTCGATATCTGTAAAGATAGCTTCATCGGGAAGGTACTGGTTGTTATTATCGGCTCGATAGGCCTCCCGTTTTAACTGCGCGAATTCCGCTGCACTGTACACGTCGAAGTTACGTTTCACCGTCTGTCCGCCGTAAAAGGTATTGAAATCGACAATCGTCCGATCTTCCTTAGCACGCTTGGTCGTAATGAGGATAACACCATTTGATGCTCTAGCACCATAAATAGCCTGTGCAGCTGCGTCTTTCAGAATCTCAATGGACGCTATATCATTCGGGTTGACATCGTTGATACCTCCCACTGGTACGCCGTCGGCGATGACAATTGGCGCATTTCCCGCTGTTAATGAACGGCTTCCGCGAATGAGGATATTAGACGAACTTCCAGGTGCAGCGTCGTTTACCGTTACATATACTCCGGCGGCTTTTCCCCTCAGCATTTCGCCCAAATCGTTAGATGGCACTCGATTTACGTCCTCCGTGTTTACAGACACGACAGAACTGATTACATCGCTTTTCTTTTGGGTGCCGTATCCCACCACGACAACCTCATCTAAGTCGCCCATGCGGGCGGTCAACACGACATCCACTACTGTCTTTCTGCCTATAATCTGTTCGCTAGGCGCATAACCGACCATCGAAAACACCACAACGGACTGTTCGTTTGGCACTGCAATCTGATAATGCCCTTCGGCATCGGTATGTGTCCCAACCGAAGTCCCTTTGACGGACACCGTTACGCCCGGAAGCGGTACGCCAAGCGAATCTCGAACGGTTCCGCTTACTGTCCGCTGCAGCGACCTTACATTCGAAGGGTTAACAGTATCTCTATTCGCACTCGGGGCTTCCTTGCTTGGGAACTGCTCCTTTTGGTTTAACACAACTACTTGATCCTGTATGTCATAGCCATAAGGTAGATCTTTAAAAAGCAGTGCCAACACCCGGTTTAAAGGTTCTTCTCGTAAAACAATAGTAACGAGATCCTGCTGAATGTCCCTCTTGTTGTAAAAGAAAGTGACGCCAGATTGATTTTCTATTTTTTTGAGCACCTCCCACAGAGAGACATCTCGTTCATTCAGCGAAATCTTCTGGCCAAATACATTAGCCGAAAGCTGAAGGCAAAAGACGGTCATTATAATGATAGTTAACTTCACACGCATAATGATTTTTTGGGTATACGCCGGTAAAGGATACATTAATAGCTTTAATTGCATACTTTTGTATGATTTGGGTTTATAATACAGTGTTAATTCCAGATTACTTGTTATTCATGGACCCGATCAATAGCCGGGAATGCTCGCAACATTTCCGGTTTTTTTATTCGAAGTCTTGTTACCGAGGCTATGGTACCCCTGGGGTTGCCCATCTACTTATCATCGTTTTATTTGTTTTTTATGGTTAATTGCCGTCCATTCTTTAATTCGAAATGTACGCCAGCTGTTTTGAGAATATGCAAAGCTTTGTCCAATGTCACGTTTTTGGGCAGCTTACCGTAAAACAGGTCATCTGAACGCACTTTTTCATAATTTACATCGATATCGTACCACCGCTCGAACGCTTGGAGAACCGTATAGATATTTGCATCATTAAAGTAAAAATAGCCTTCTTTCCATGCGACATATTGCGCTGGGTCGACCTGATATTTTGTAATTCCTTTTTCATTGACAACTGTTTGCATGCCGACGGCAAGGACGATGCGGTCGTGGTTATTAGGCTTATTGTTTGATTTGACCGCGACAGACCCTTCGGCAACGGTGGTAACAATTCCTAGTTTTTTATCATACGCGTTGATGTTGAACTGCGTTCCCAATACCTCAACCAATTGTTCATTATTTTTTACAAAAAATGGTATTTTCTTTCCACCCATCGAATTTGTCGCTACATCGAAGAAGGCTTCTCCTGCCAATAGCTCTACCTCTCTCCTATTTCTACTAAACTTTCTTGGAAAACGAATAGACGACGCCGCATTCAACCAAACTCGCGTACCATCGGGTAGTTTCAACTGGTATTCTCCTCCTCTGGGAGTGGACAAAGTCACTAGGCTGCTTTCGCTATCTATATTGTTGAATAACGTTGATTCAAGTACGCTACCGTCCATATAGTGCAGTTGCTCGCCAACGATCAACCCTTGTCCGGCTTCCTGTAAGTCAATGACTGAACCGTCGCCTAACGATAGAAGCGCTTTGTTCTTTCCGGGGTTCACATCCTCCAGACCTATATGCATGACCTCTCCTCCTCGGTCGGTGAAATAGTAGTATCCCAAACCGAATATAGCTAAAGCAATGATGGACGCGGCGGCCGCACGCATTTTTGTTGTTAGTGAGCGTACCTTACTGGTTTGTGGTCTATCTGGCTGTTGTATAGCTGACTTCACGTTGGACAAAATCCGTTGCTTTAGCTCCATCTCGTCTTTTGCAAAATTAGAAGGGATCTCTACCTGCTCATCTATATGTGCTTTATACCAAGCAAGAAACTCTTCTTTTTCGATTTCGGTAATACTTCCATTTAGCCATTTCGAAGCCAATTCACGGTATTTGTTTGTATCATTCATAACTGGAGCTTTTATATATGTCCTTGTTCTAGCACAAATCCCTTACACTGTTTTCATTTTTTTTGTCCTCTTTACTGATTCTACTGGTACAAGGTTGTTGTACAACTAATAGAATAAAATATCTATATTTGATACGTTGCTGTGCGGCCAACCAAAATAAATCGCTTTTAGTTATGATTGTTTACAGGGATTTAACGGATAATGAATTGTATTTACGTCTTCGTCAAGACGATGAAAGTGCGTTTACAGAAATTTATAATCGCTTTTGGAAAAAACTATTTGCAATAGCTGCCAATCGCATAGGGAATTTGGAGGAAGCAGAAGAAATTGTCCAAGATATTTTTACGTCGTTATGGAATAAGCGATCTGATATGGTACTTCGGTCTGATTTGGCGAGTTATCTAGCTGTGTCCGTAAAATATCGGGTGATCAAATCAATGGACAGACAGTATAATGAAAAGCGGTATGTAGATAGCTTATTGGGTACCGGGCTGGTTGATGACTCTACGCAGCAGAAACTAGCCTTTGAAGAACTTCAAGAAGAATTGGAAAAACATATTCAAATGCTACCCGAGAAATGTCAATTGGTTTTTAGATTAAGTCGTCAGGACGGTTATTCCCAAAAAAAGATAGCGGATGAATTAGGTATTTCCGAAAAAACTGTAGAAGCTCATCTGGGAAAAGCTTTCAAAAGACTTAGAGCGCGCTTAGCCGGTTTCTTGACGACGCTACTTTAGCCACGCCGAAATATGCAAAACGCTGCTTCAGTTGCGAAACATTTCGAGATACCCCTCATATGAGGGGCACGCCTCATATTGGGACGCTACATACCCGCCCTTCTTGATCCCCTCCAGAAAGCACGCTTCTATCGTCGAGGAGTTGTCTAGCCGCTTACTTAAAAAACCAGCAAGAAAAGCATCGCCGCTACCCACGGTGTTTGCGACCTGTATTTCCATTGCTGGCCTATGTAATTCATCTTCATCACTATAATAGCTGGCGCCTTCTTCACCTTTGGTTACAATTACCTCGTCAATATTAAATCGCTGCCTGATGGCTTCCACCTGTATCTTTTCCTCCTCCTCTTTATTATCATACCATTGACTTAGCAATGCAAGTTCGGTATCATTTAGCTTTAAGATATGCGTTTTTTGGAGTAGTTCTTCCAATATGAGTTGATCAAAGTAAGGAGGTCTAATATTAATATCAAAAACATTCAATGATGAATACTCCAAGCATTCTTTGAGGGTATCATACGATCGGGTATTTCTTGAAGACAGCGATCCGAAAACAAAAGCGTTACTATTGGCAATCACGGACATATACCCCGCTTTCCAAGGGATATAATCCCAGGCAGCGGGATATACGAGATCATATTCCGGCAGTCCATTTTCTCCCTTTTTTACAATCGCCTCACCGGTTTTATGGGAATCGCTTATCGCGATACCAGTTGTGTCCAATCCCCATGTCTTTACAATATCCAACAATTCTTTTCCATATGGGTCATTGCCCACACAACTGATCAAAAAACTCGCTGTCCCGGCCTGTTTTAAATGATAGGCAACATTGAAAGGGGCCCCACCAGGCTTCGAGCTACCATCGATAATATCAAACAGAATTTCTCCAAAACAAACGACCTGACTACTCATATGCTTACGTTTTTTACGAAGTCCCAACTGCCTTCGCAGCCAACTGAATAAATTTTTATATTTTCTTTAACAATGGCATACCAAAACCTGGCGTCGACGGGGGAATTAACTTACCGTCTTTGATGGTGTAACCGGAAAGATCGACTTCATCTGACGAACTGGTAACACCTTCGATAGTAACAGTATTACCTAATCCTCCAGCCAAATGCGCAGTATAATTGGTCTTGAGGAGTGAGCCCCAAGCATGCGGCGAAGCCTGTGCACCCAACGCTTGGAGTTCTGGCATCAATCTTCGCCAATTGGTAAAACCAAGGCCTTCTATATCTGTTAGATGTACATCTAATAGATCCTGTTGAATAAGTTCTCTTAAAAATTTCTGATCGGGATCGGCCTCGCCATCAGCCAATAAGGTTTGGATACCTTCGCGCTTTATAAAATTGCGCAACTTTTGATAGTCGGCAACGGTTTCATGAAAGGGTTCTTCTATCCAAAACAACTTAACACCGGCAATACCTTTCAGATAATCAATAAACTGATCGGACGTAAACCCGTTATTTCCATCCACTAGAATCTCACAATCAGGAAAAGCCTGTTCCACCGCTTTGGTGACTTCAATATCGCGCTGCAACCCTTCTTTATAAGGCATCCACTTATGCCCACGACCTATTTTTAGCTTAAATTGCCTGTACCCTACATTATAGTCATAACGACACTCCTCCAATATACGATCGATCCCTGCTGGCTTGCTGGCGGGCTCTAGATCATCGAAATAAATCATACCACTGTAGTAATCTGTGATAAATGGTTTATCTTTCCCTAATAAAGCGTAGACTGGTTTTTGTAGAATTACGCCTGCTAGGTCATGCAGCGCCATATCGAACGGTATGTGCCGATCCTGCAATGTACCAGCCTTAACAGCAAACAGTTCCGATACCTTTTGGCCCACGAGTTCGCCCATAACATTTTCAGCATCGCGCTTCGACCCGCGTAGAGAAGCCCAACCTATGGCTCCCTTATCAGTCACTAAACAAACTATTTCTACATTTGGGCCGGTACCATGGAGATCGAGACGGGCATTTTTCCCTACTAGACGCGGATAGTTTAGCTGGACGGTTGAAAATTTGATATCCTGTATCCGGTGATAGGCTAGCTCTTTGTCATCGGCTGTCCTGTCTAGGAGTGATGTTAAATACGTTGCATGGCTTTTGCCATTAAAAAGGGCGGCTGAGGCAATGCCTACATTGAGCGCGTTTAAAAATGTTCTTCTTCTCATATTGGGTTTATTTTGTTCATATGGTACAACAGTCCTAATGTAAGCTATTGATGCTTGTGATCGTGTCGGCTTCTACAGCTTTTAACATTTAAAGATACAATAAATTTGAATATCACATATAGCAAGATTGATGCGACTACGTTACAGACGAAAAAAATAATGGCCGGTTTGCTTATTCGATGGAAAATCAATCCGTGAAGTCTGTTTTTTGTGAAACATAAAACTTATATTTACGGTATACCAAAAGTCAGACTGATGCAAGATCATAAACTCGCAGTTTTAATTGATGCTGATAATGTACCTTACGCTAATGTGAAAGAAATGCTGGAAGAAGTATCCAAAAGTGGAACACCTACTGTAAAGCGAATATATGGAGACTGGACAAAGCCCCATCTTTCTGGCTGGAAACATGTTTTGCTGGAGAATGCGATTACGCCAGTTCAACAATATAGTTATACTACCGGTAAAAACTCATCAGACAGCGCATTGATTATCGATGCTATGGATATCCTGTATTCAGACAAAGTTACCGGTTTCTGTATCGTGTCCAGTGACAGCGATTTTACTCGGTTAGCAACCAGACTACGCGAAGCAGGGATGGTGGTCATTGGTATCGGAGAAAAGAAAACGCCGCAGCCATTTATTGCGGCATGCAACAAGTTTATTTATATTGAGATATTGCAGCCAGTTGAAAAGGAAGAAAGCACAAAGGTACTAGTGAAATCAGTAACGAAAGAAAAGCCGAAACCTACGCAGAAAGCCATCGATAAAGTAGATAAGCAGACCATAAATCTTATTGTAAATAGTGTTGACGATCTGGCGGATGAAACAGGATGGACATTCTTAGCTTCTTTAGGAAACTTCATTTCTAAAAAGAAGCCTGATTTCGATCCTCGGAACTATGGATTCAATAAGCTGTATGATCTGATCAAGTACATCAATAAGTTCGAAATTGATGAAAGAGATTCGGGCGGGCATAAGCACGTGAAACACATTTATCTGCGGTTAAAGTAGGTGCTGAAATATCGCTCTCCTAACACGTTGTTATGCGTGGTAATTTGTTGAAATAATTTCCTTAACTTGCCTCAGTTATAAGCCTAAAGCATCGCATTGCTGGGTTAAATTGAAGATTATGTGGACATTTGCGATTAAACAAAAAATGACAGCAGCGATACTGTTGTTCACCGTGATTGGCTTGGTAATGCTAACCAATATGCGTGAACAACGAATCGCGACACGGATAAGTACCGCAGTCACCTCCATTTATGAAGATCGATTGGTAGTAGCCCAATATATCCTTCGATTGTCGAAACAAATGGACGGTGTTATCACCATCTTGGAAAAAGAGGAAGCTGAAGTTACTGCACGGATAAACAGCCATCTAGCTGAAGTAGCCACATTAAATGCATTATACGAAAAAACGATTCTCACAGAAATGGAAAGAGCTAATTTTGAGACTTTCAAACAGCTGTGTCAGACCATATCCGTAAAAAACAAAAACGGCGATCATACGGCAGCGCTCTCAGCTGCGCGGAACGCCGGAGACACATTGCAAACTTTATCTTCAATACAGGTAGAAGAAGGAAAAAATCTACTAGATGAGGTACTGGATATGACTCGTTTCTCAAACATGATTTCCTACCTGGAATTAGCGATTCTAATCATCATCGCTGTGATTATACAGGTGCTCGTATTTGCTTCGAAGACATTGATAGGCATTAAAAAGCCGACAAATGAAAATCTGAACTAAGTGGGGGTTTCATCGCCAGACAATGTCTTTTGTATAAATACGTTAGGTTTTTATACTTTCAGTATCGTATATTAGTATCAAAAAGAAACGGCAACACCTCATCGTAATCCTATAATGAAAAAAATCTTATTCTTGGCAGTTTGTTTGGTATTATGCGGCAACCTCTATGGAAAGAGCGCTCCAGCAAACGGCGAACCGATCCAGCTGAAATGCGAGCACCTCATAAACCCGATAGGAATAGATATACAGAACCCTAGGCTGATGTGGATGTTAAAGGATGACAGACGAGGAGCTGTTCAGACCGCATATCAAGTGCTTGTAGACACGGACTCAATGGAAGTAGTCAGGAATCAAGGTCGGATCTGGGACACTGGCAAGCTATCTAAAACAGATATACGCGTAACCTATGCGGGGCAAACGTTGGATCCGCAGACGCGTTACTTCTGGAAGGTGATAGCATGGGATAAGGACGGAAAGCCGACACCCTCAGCGGTAGCCGCCTTTGAAACCGGCATGATGGGAGGCAACAACTGGAAGGGTGCTTGGATTAGCGATCATCAGGACATCCACCATAAAGAAGCACCTTATTTCAGAAAGCAATTTGATGTAAAAAAGACCATCAAATATGCTCGGGCATATATAGCGGTGGCGGGCCTGTATGAATTATCCCTGAATGGTGAACGCGTTAGTAATCATCGACTAGATCCAATGTATACACGGTTTGACCGACGCACCCTTTACGTAGCGCATGATGTGACCACCCTTCTTCAATCTGGAGCAAATGCGATTGGTGTGGTTCTGGGCAATGGCTGGTACAACCACCAACCAATTGCTGTCTGGGATTTTCACAATGCGCCGTGGAGAGCAAGACCAACATTTTGTTTAGATCTTCGCATAGTCTATACCGATGGAACTGAAGAAACTATTGTGTCAGGACTTAACTGGAAAACTTCGTCCGGACCGATTGTATCCAACAACATTTATACGGGCGAACATTATGATGCCCGTTTGGAACAGCCCGGCTGGGACGAGCCTCATTTTGATGATGCTAAATGGCGTAGCGTTCGATACCGAAGTGCGCCATCCGACCATATCGTGTCACAGCTGATTGCTCCTATACGGTTAATGAAAACGTACAATCCGATATCGGTTAAGAAGGTTGATGAGAAGACGTATGTATTTGACATGGGGCAGAATATGGCTGGCGTTACACGCATTAAAGTTAAAGGAACCGAAGGTACTGTACTACGTATAGCACATGGCGAACGTCTTGATGAAAATGGTCGTTTGGATATGTCTAATATCGATGTGTATTACCGAGGAGATAAAGAGAACGACCCTTTCCAAACGGATATTGTCACACTTAGTGGTAAAAAGGAAGATGAATTTATGCCTAAATTCAACTATAAGGGGTTTCGGTATGTAGAAGTTACCAGCAGCAACCCCATTATACTAGACAAATCGAACATAATAGCTTATTTCCTACATAGCGATGTTGCTCCAGTGGGCCACGTGAAGACTTCCTCAAAACTGGTAAACGACCTATGGGAAATAACAAACAACGCGTATTTGTCTAACCTGATGGGCTATCCGACGGATTGTCCACAACGAGAAAAAAATGGTTGGACAGGCGACGGACACCTAGCTATCGAAACTGCGTTATATAATTTCGACGGTGTCACTGTTTATGAAAAGTGGCTGGCAGACCACCGCGACGAACAACAGCCCAACGGCGTGTTGCCGGACATTATTCCTACCGGTGGATGGGGATATGGCACTGCAAATGGATTAGACTGGACGAGTACAATCGCTATTATCCCGTGGCAGATATATATGTTTTATGGCGATAGCAGGCTTTTAGCCGACTGTTATGAGAATATAAAACGCTACGTCGATTATGTTGATCGTATCAGTCCGAATGGGCTGACTAGCTTTGGCCGCGGCGATTGGGTACCGGTAAAATCGCGCTCGAACCTGGAACTTACTTCATCTGTTTACTTTTATGTCGATGCAGATATTTTGGCTTCTGCAGCTAAATTGTTTGGTAAAGAAGCAGACTATAAAAGATATGATGCACTGCGTAAAAAAATCAAACAGTCCATTAACGATAAATTCCTAAATCGAGAATCCGGAATATATGCGGATGGAACGCAGACCGAATTGAGCGTCCCGTTACATTGGGGTATCGTTCCAGAGGATATAAAGGCTAAGGTCGCTGCGAACCTGAATAATAAAGTAGCGGAAACTAATTTTCATCTTGACGTGGGCGTGTTAGGTGCGAAAGCGCTATTGAATGCGCTTACCAATAATGGATATGGCGAGACTGCCTATCAGGTGGCCGTTCAGGATACGTATCCATCTTGGGGGTGGTGGGCTATAAACGGAGCAACTACATTGCTTGAAAATTGGGATTTGAAAGCGACAAGAGATATCTCGGATAATCATATGATGTTTGGGGAAATCGGGGGTTGGTTCTTTAAATCTATCGGCGGTATTTTACCCGATCCCAATCAGCCCGGATTTAAAAACATATTACTTCGACCGATTTTTCCAACAGGCCTGAACCAATCAGAAGTCAGGCATCGATCACCGTACGGCGAAATTGTGTCAAGCTGGGAAAAGAAAAAAAATACAATTATTTATGACGTGCAGATCCCAGCGAATTCAACAGCTACGCTTTATCCCCCTGAAAATGTAGAGGCAGATGGGAAAGCAATACATCTCGTAGCCGGAAGGCACCAGTTAAAGCTAAAATTGAAGCAATAGTCAGACACGAGTATGAGTTATTGGCTAAAATCGCACTCAATCTAGTTCTGCTGACCTTGCCCAGATATTTATGTCACTGTCTGTTGCATACCGATCGATTTCAGAAAGTTCCGTTGCTGTAAAGTCAAGATTCTTTATAGCACCGACACAATCCGTCACCTGCTCTGGCCTGCTTGCTCCGATAAGGGCGGATGTGATTCTCCCTTTTTTGAGAACCCAAGCGATGGCCATTTGTGCAAGGGTTTGGCCACGACTTTCAGCAATAACGTTCAGTGCTCGTATCTTTTCCAAATTTTCGTTGCTGAGGAAATTTGGGTTTAACGACTCCCGTTGATTGGCCCGGCTACCATCGGGGATATCGGTGAGATATTTTGTGGTGAGCATTCCTTGGGCAAGCGGAGAAAAGACGATGGAACCCACACCAAGTTCATCAAGCGTATCAATGAGGCCATCGTTTTCAATCCAACGATTAAGCATCGAATAGCTTGGTTGATGTATCAGGCACGGGGTTCCGAGATCATTCAGGATCGCCACAGCTTCTTTTGTTCGGTTACTGTTATAAGAAGAAAGCCCCACATACAATGCTTTGCCGGATCGAACGATCTGGTCCAGGGCCTGCATAGTCTCTTCCAATGGCGTATTGGGGTCAAAACGGTGGGAATAGAATATATCAACATATTCGAGCCCCATACGTTTAAGGCTTTGATCGCAACTTGCTATAAGATATTTTTTGCTACCCCACTCGCCATAGGGGCCCGGCCACATTTCATAACCTGCCTTTGAAGAAATGATAAGTTCATCTCGCAAACCGGCAAAATCTTCCTTTAATATTCTGCCAAAAGCCAATTCTGCCGTTCCCGGGGGCGGGCCGTAATTATTGGCAAGGTCGAAGTGCGTGATACCATGATCAAATGCTGTCCGACATATCTGCTGTTTAATATGATGTGGTTTGTCGTCACCGAAATTATGCCATAATCCCAGCGATATCGCTGGTAATTTCAAGCCACTCTTACCGCATTTGTTATATACCATCTGTTGGTATCTATCTGGATTTGGAGTATAATGCATATCTTCGGTTCATTCTTTTGTTCATCCATTAATGTACGCTAATATACTATAATAGACGTTAATTTTTATACAGTCATGATGAGAATTACATATTTTATTAAAGCATTCAAAGAACTAGATACCACTGAACTTTATCAAATATTGAAACTTCGAAATGAGGTCTTTATTGTAGAGCAATGTTGCCCTTATCAGGATATCGACGAGAAAGATCTAATCAGTTATCATCTGATGTGTTTCGTAAATGATAATCTGGCGGGCTACACAAGACTCCTTCCTGCTGGCGTATCTTATGACGAGGTCTCTATAGGACGAGTCGTTGTTGGCCCTCATTTCAGAGGTTTAAAATTAGGAAAGCAACTTATGGAAAAGTCGATATCGTCATGCAAAGAACTTTTTGGCAGTTCAACGATACGTATTGGAGCGCAAGTATATTTGATAAAATTCTATAATGCATTAGGCTTTGCGGAAATCGGAAAACCTTACGATGAAGACGGAATACCTCATATAGAAATGATTAGGGAGTAATTCGCCAATATATTTGTATAGCGACTAGATATAACGTAGCTAGATTCATGATACACCGACTTAATAGCATTTAAAAAATGAGTAAAATCTTATTTCAACATATCAACAAATTCGTCTCCATGGAAGATCAGGTTCTGGAAGAAGTTATTTCATATTTTACGCACAGAGACGTTGAAAAAAAAGAGCTTTTAATGCGTTCAGGGGATACTATTCTTCATGATTATTTTGTATTATCTGGATGTTTGCAAATGTACTTTATAGACAAGGATGGAACGGAACACACCGTCCAATTTGCCTTACAGGGCTGGTGGCTGGCTGACTACTTAGCCCTTCAAGCGAAGAAGCCCACTGAGTTTTTTATACAAGCTGTAAAAAAGACAGCAATATTGAGCATTTCCGCAACTAAGCGTGTTGAGCTCTTTGAGACTTTTCCGAAACTGGAATCTTATTTCAGAACTGTGTATCAGATCGCTTATGGTAGTTATCAAACAAGAATGAAGTATATCCTAAGTTATTCCAAGGAAGAAATTTACTTCAAATTCAGAGACGAATTTCCAGAATTTGTAAACAGCATCCCTCAATACCTTATTGCAAATTATCTGGGTCTTTCACCAGAATACATTAGTAAATTGAGACGTAAGCATATTTCTTGAACCTGTTCAATTTTTTCTTGCAGGACACACCGTATTTTTGCTGTACGTTAAATGATTAAATATGGCACAACGATTAAAATACAGTGAACATTTTCCAAAAGGGTACAATAAACTTCTGGAACTGGACGCTTTAGCAGGCAACTCAGGGTTAGAAAACCTGCTGGTCCATCTTGTAAGGTTGCGAGCATCGCAAATCAATGGCTGCTTGTTTTGCATAGATATCCACACTAAACAAGCTATTCGGGACGGGGAGCGTCCTCTGCGATTACTTCATTTATCGAGTTGGCAAGAATCGTCGCTCTTTTCGGCACGAGAAAAAGCGGCCTTGCTATGGACAGAGGCTTTAACGCAGTTGAGTCCGGAAACAACGAAAAATGAAGTTTATCAGTCCGTAAAATCGCTATTTGATGACGCCGAACTTACCAAACTCACTATGCTTATAGCTCTTATCAATGCGCTCAATCGGTTCGGCGTGGGTTTCCGAGCAGAACCAGGTTCGCTTGATAAATTTTTAGGATTGGACGAAAACACAATAGCTGGAACATAGCGTCCTGGCCTATTGGGTAGAACGTTAATGCCTACTGCTTATGATCTCATATTGAATAGGCTTAAAAGCATAATTATTTGATTGTTCGGCCGAGCATGCAGTAAGACCGACAATCAAATCCATTTTAGCCTCAAAAACGACATAATCTCCCGCTTTACTTTTAGGCGGATCGACCGATAGTTCTCCGTCTGCACTAAATTGCACATTCATAAAGATGTTGAAAGCGGTTGGGATATCATCCGGTTCTATTCCAAACGCTGAAAGGTTGGTATAAAGGTTTTCAAAACAGCTCGGATGGTACTCAGGATTATTGTAAAGGATTTGAAATGTTTCGGGGCTGCAAGGCGCTAAAAGAAAATCGTTACGCCCATTGGTATCTTCCAATATCTCCATCATCTTACGACTTCTATTACTCCATAAATGATGGCCTTTGGTGATTAAAATCGTATTCTCAAAATCTAGTGTTTTTCCTGACGAAATTCGCTCACGTTTATCATCAGCGTTAAAAAGAACCATATCACTTACTTGTTCACCCTGAGGGTCGATCACTTTTAGTTTATCACCCGTTTTAAGTTGAAAGGCTGTACCTGTTTGTTTTTCTATTGTGTTAACCATATGGTATATGATTGATTTGTAAATATAATTAACTTATTTAGCATGAAATGGACATTTCCAACTTTTATCTACTTTGCGTCCACTATATTGAGGTGCTTCAAGCCCTTCACCGTGGTCGCTGAGCATGGGGTTAATATCGCCGTCATAGTTTATGTCCCGATCACGAATAGTACTTTTCATTTTCTCGTATAGATCGAGATCGCGTAACCGTTCAAACTGGCTATGAAGATTAAATGCCATCGCGGGATACTTGAATCTTCTCGCTCTTCTACTTGCATGCGGGTGCATACCTACCACGAAAAAAGCCTTGCCATGAAAACTGAAGCTAAAATCACGCTCATCAGGATTACTGCCCACGGTGGGATCCCATGGCTGTTCGTCCTTTTCGCTATCGTGCAGTGTTTGTAATTGCAACCAGAGTTTTTTTTCGAAATCGAGCTCGGACTGTATTTGGTCGGTGAATACTGCAATCATGGACATATATTGACTATCGGCGGCAACTGTTTCTTCGACATATGTCTTTAAGTCATTATTTAAAGCTCTGGTACTCTCTTCAGCACCCATTTTTCCGTATATTCCAAACCGATATTGATCGGTATGCATCGCCGATTTTGCGCCGACACAGGGATAATCCACTGCATCGATTTTTTGTATAAAGTCTTGACTGATTTCTTGAATCTGCTGATTCGATCCGGCTATTATATCTTCTGGTTTAAAATAGGTTTTTATTTCTTTTGCTCCCATAATGAATTGATGTGGAATATTAGCATGTCATTTATGGTATAACGACACCAGGAAGCTTTTGTTTCGTAAAAATGGTATGTTTCCCCTATCCTCCAAAGGGGAAACATACAATATAATAGATGATGGTATCGTTTCTATAGGTTATTTCTTAGGTAGCCCTGAAAATTATCTTGAAACTGTAGACCCTTATCTACTCTGTATTTACTCAGTTTATTATATAAGGTCAACCCCCAAAGCACAAATTCGCTGAGAAAATAAATATCTTCCTGTTTTGTCTCTGGTTGATGCTGCTTTATTAACGCACGGATAGGCTCCACTTGTTCCAGCGTCCGCTGATAATCCATAGTAGGCAGTTCGTCCGGCAACTCAATACCGTCTGAACTCAAGAACCAACGCATGATGTCATCGTACGGATATTGTTCGTTTTCCTTCTCTAATTTTTCTATTTTGGGGAATAAGGTGGGGAATAAGGTCTTCACCGCATTTTCGATCAACTGTATAGCAACCGCAGCGGCCCCTTCTTGCTCACCCTCATACAGCAATTCTACCTTTCCGGTTATAGCGGGCACAATGCCCATAAAATCACTTAATCGTACCGCGGTCGACGTTTCTCCATTCCTCAGCATGCGCAGTTCCGCTGTACTCAGCAGGTTTTGGAACGCGGTAATGCTCATCCGAGCGCTGACACCGCTTTTTACATCGATATATTCACTTTCCCGAGCTTCAAAGCTGATTTGCTCCAATATTTCGCGCGCAAGCTCGGGTACATAGATCTGTTCCTTTTGTCCGGCTTCTAAACCGACTTCTTGCGCGGTAATCGCCTTGGCGACAGCCACGGACGTGGGATAGTGCGTCAAAATCTGCGACCCTATACGATCTTTCAGCGGGGTCACGATGCTTCCTCTATTGGTATAGTCTTCGGGATTGGCGGTAAATACAAATTGGACATCCAACGGCAGGCGTAACTTGAATCCGCGGATCTGTATATCTCCTTCTTGCAATATATTGAAGAGCGCCACTTGGATTCGAGCTTGCAGGTCCGGCAGTTCATTAATTACGAATATCGAACGATTTGCCCGTGGGATCATACCAAAATGGATTACGCGATCGTCGGCATAGCTCAGCCTCAGATTCGCTGCTTTTATGGGATCGACATCACCAATCAAATCCGCTACGGTCACATCTGGCGTCGCCAGTTTCTCCGCAAAACGCTCGCTTCTATGAAGCCAGCTAATAGGTGTTTCATCCACTTTCTCACGTAGCAGTTCTACGGCATAACGAGAGATGGGATTAAATGGATCGTCATTGATTTCAGAACCTTCCACTATGGGCACGTATTCATCTAGCAAATTAACCATCAGCCTCGCCAACCGCGTCTTCGCTTGACCACGAAGCCCGAGTAAATTAATATTATGCTTGGAGAGAATAGCTCTTTCCAATTCTGGAATAACGCTGTCCTCATAACCATGTACCCCTTCAAAAACGGTTTCGCCCTTCTGTATTTGTGCTATCAGATTCTGACGCAGCTCTTCTTTTATCGTTTTGGGTGCATACCCTGCATTTTTCAGTTCACCAAATGTCTTTATCTTCGTATAATCCATATAATTTTATTCTTAATTAAAAACGCCAATGAATGTGTGTGAAATCGTTATCCTATTGTTCCTAAATCGATGCTTAACGGATTCTCTTTTTACGATTTTCTTCGTAATCTTCGAAAATCATTTCGCCTAAATCTCCCAGCCCCGTGTAATAGGCTTTACCCCGGTTCGACGCCGTAAATTCATCGACAAATTCCTGCAGATAGGGGTCAGCGGTAATCATAAACGTCGTGATCGTTATGCCCAATTTTCGTGCCTGTGCCGCTACACTGTAGCATTTGCTGGTGATAATAGGATCCAGACCCATTGGATTTTTATAGTATGTGCCATCCGGCATATTCAAACAGCTCGGTTTCCCATCCGTAATCATGAATATTTGCTTATTCGCATGCCGTTTTCGTCGGAGTATATCCATGGCTAGCTGAACGCCGGCAACGGTGTTAGTGTGGAACGGCCCAACTTGTAGGTATGGTAGATCTTTGATGGCTATAGGCCAAGCATCATTACCAAAGACGATGACATCCAGTGAATCTTTAGGATAGCGCGTAAGGATGAGCTCCGATAAAGCCATAGCAACTTTCTTCGCTGGTGTAATTCGGTCTTCCCCATACAGGATCATGCTGTGGCTGATGTCAATCATCAGCACCGTACTCATCTGCGACTTAAATTGCGTATCCTCGACAACCAGATCATTTTCTGACAAACTGAAATCTCCTATTCCATGATTGATCTGTGCATTTTTCAGGCTCTCTGTCACCGATATTTTCTCCAGATTATCCCCATATTGATAGCCTCTAAAATCTCCTGTATTCTCGTCACTACGCCCTTGGTAATTGGTTTTGTGATTCCCGGACTTACCCTTGCGCATCTTACCAAAAATTTGATTCAAGGCATTCTGCCGAAGGGCCTTTTCCATCTTCGAGGTGATATCCACGCCCTCTCCACCACCAAAGCCTAAACGTTCTACAATGTATCCCTTATTTTTCAGATCTTCTATAAAATCGTCTATGGTATATTCGGGTGTCGTCAGTCTGAACTCTTTGTCCAGTTCCCGCAACCAATCGATGGCTTCATCAAAATCACCAGAGGTATGGGTGATGAGCTCCTTGAAAATTTCAAATAGCTTATCAAAAGGCGTCTGAAAGGGCTCTTCGTACTGCTTAAAGACAAATCCCTTATTTCTTTCCGCTTTCTTCATAGCATAAATTTACGATTTAATAGCCTTTATCGCGTCTGAAAAATGCAAGAATCGTAAGAAAGATGACAGCAGCCTTAAATAAACTTCATTTCGGTAGCCTTATGAATCAAAGATACCGAATTGCTCACGAGAAACTTCTGCAAAAGATTCCTGCGGTGACTTTCTACGGTCAGCGGGCTAATAAACATCAGCTCTCCAATCTTTGGTGTAGTATACCCTTTTGCCATCAAAGATAGCACTTCTCGTTCCCTTGCCGTGATTTTAGGTACGGAATCCTGTTTATCAGACAGTGCGTCGTTCATCTCCGTGCTAAAAACTTGTTCGCCGTGGTACACGGCTTGTATAGCATCGATCAATTCTTCTGCCGATACATTCTTAAGGAGATAGCCGGTTGCCCCCGCCTGTATCATCCGTAAGGCGATACTTCCTTCGTTTAAGTTGCTGATAGCAATTACCCGGGTGTCGAGGTAGGACTTTTTAATAAGTTCGGTCGCTTCGATTCCGTTCATATCGGGCATATTAATGTCCATTAGCACAACATCTACCTGTTCAGTCTGTAAAAAGCTCAACGCATCCTTAGCTCGGCTAAACGTCTTTTTGAGCAAGATATCGGAGTTTCGGCTTAAGATAAACTCAAACCCATTTAGGACCAACGGGTGGTCGTCGATAATGATGACGGAGATGACTTTATCCATATATATCTAGCCGAATATGAAATGATGCGCCTCTGCCTAGCATCGTATCGATTTCCAATTGTCCGTTTAGTATCTCTACGCGATTACGGATATTGGAAATTCCAATTCCTTCTTTTTCAAGCAGCTCCTGTTTGGGATCAAATCCTCGGCCATTGTCCTCTACAGAAACGAAAAACTTCCCTTTTTCTTCGCTGCACTGCACCCAAACCTGCGAAGCTCTACTGTGTTTGACCGCATTGGTTAACAGTTCCTGTACAATACGATACACAGCAATTTGAAAAGGTTGAGGATGATTACTACTCACCTTTGACGCCTGGAAATCGATCTTTAATTCAGCATTAGTCAGGGCATTGCAGAGATCTTTCAAAGCTGCTTCAAGCCCCATATATAATAAAGACTCAGGCATCATATTACGTGCTACCCGACGCAGCTCATCGACCGAATGATCTAGTTGACTGATAATGGTATACAATTCCATATGGGGTTCGTTATTAATCTCTTGTTTGTTAGCATTCGTGGCAACTGCTGATAATTTCAGCTTAACACTTGCCAACATACCGCCTAAACCATCATGCAGATCTCTTGCTATTCGGCTACGTTCACGCTCTTGTCCTTGCAACATAGCATGATAGAGGTTTAGTTTTTCTTGTTGACGGTGGTTTTTAAGTTCTTTCTGCAATAGCATTTCTTTTTGTGCCGCTAACTTCTTTTTGTTCTTCAGCGCATTATACCCGGTATAACTGACTACGCCTAATATGATACTGGTTAGCAATAAAATGCCGGCCAGCATACGCGTATTTTGTAGGGAAAGCTGCTGTTGTTGACTTTCTGCTTGTATCTGAAGAAGCGCTTTCTCTTTTCTCGCCGTCTGATATTTTTTTTCCAACTCATGGATATGAGCTTGACTCCTATCATGAAAAAGGGTATCTGACACATTTTTATATGCTTCATACCATTTGACAGCCTCTTGGTATTGGCTTAATTTCGCAGTGGTACTAGCCAGATTGTAGTAGACCATCTGTTTGTTTCTTAACGAATATTTCTGTTGTACGTGCGGTAATACCTCCAGTAGCTTTTCTTTTGCGGAACCGTATTCGCTGTTCATCTGGTAGGCCGTAAATTGATCAAAAAGTATCGTAGCGGCCATTTCCTCATTGCTATGCATTTTTGCTGCGGATAAACCGCTTTCAAAATGCGCATGGGCTTTCTTATAATCTTTTAGCGCTGCCCAATAACTTCCATAAACGGAATGATATATAGGGATATATGGTGAATTTGGAATATGGAGGGCCAATACGGCGGCGCTGTCTAACAAGTCGCCGGACTTACGATAATTTTTGTGAAGCAAAGCATTCCGTACGACATTAACAAATAGTGTAAAACGCTCTTCCGGCGACTCTGTCTTTCCGCTAAGCAACTGTAGCGCCTTGTCATAATATTCATCCGCTTTTTCATAATCACCTAAATTCATCAAATTTATAGCGACATTTTGAAAATTATTTCCCATTAGGGAAGAATCTCCGATACTTTTTGCTAGCGGAATGACTTTTTCTATTAGAATCTGAACATATTCATGCGCTTTACCCTCACGTTGCAATAATGCTCCGTAGCTTCCCCATAACCGCGCGCGGTAGCGCGAAGCCTCCGTACGTTGTTCTGCCTTCACATCTTTTAAGAAGCGCTCAGCCTTCATGTAGTTTTGTTTGGCTTCGGTGGGATCGGCCTCAAAATAAACTGCGGCACGGTAGAAGCTCTCTAGCCCTTGGTAGAAAGCGGAGTTACCTGTTTTTCCTAAAACATTTTCAGCTTCGCTTAGATAGGAAAGTGCTTTAGTTGTATCGTAATCGGACCAAAAAAAACTCAGATCAAATAAAGCTCGCGCTTTTGCGTCGCGGTCTTTTATTGATTGTAGTTGTCGGAAAAGGCTATCACCATGATGTTCTAGCTCATCTTTCGACTGGCTAAATCCCTGTGTTATTATGATCACCAAAAGCAAAACAAGCAACCCAAGTCTCTGTAGCATATGAAATGTAACCACTGATTGTTTTTGAAAAATACGGATAAATACGCAGATTAACAATCGGGAACCATCCCCATAGTCATACCATTAGGGCTCCATATAGGAACCAAGCGCATTTGACAGCCAGAACCGTTGTCGTTGTCGGTGATGTTACGACTGGTATTAAAACGAAGGCGTAGCCGCGATCCTTTTGGAAATGCGCCTTCCGCCTCTTTGAATTGAACTTCGACAGCCATATTCACTTGTTCTTTCTCCATAGACCCTTCGAAAAACATCTTCTGAAGGTGGTTTTCGGTACTTCCCGTAATCTTTCCGTCGATGACACGAAAGAAATTGGAGGGGTCTTCTGTTTCTAACCGAAAGGCAGATCCTTCTGTCTTTCCGCGCATTTTTAAATTGATCTCTCCTTCATTACCGAAATCAGCCATGAAAACCAAGGATACGGAATCTAAAGATGATTCGATCAAGGCCACACGCCCAGTTCCCTCCCACGTGTAATTGTCTTGATCGTCTTGCAAGCGAATACCGCTTGCCGTTCCTTTAAAAGGTGTACCACCGTAATAGGCACTAAAATCATCATCTTCAATATCTTGACCGTCTTCTTTGGTACATCCTAAAAACAGAATAGATACCATTAATAACATTATTTTCTTCATAGCTTTTTATTAAGTCATCGCCATATCATTTGGCCGCCTGCCGCTTCAATACGGTCTTGGCCACTAACAATGACAGGAATTACGTCCGGTGAGTTCTGCTCAATCGGATCAACATGATATTGTTTTCCATCGTTTGGAATAATCTTCATGTACCACATATAGCCGAAGGGCCCCGTTTGTTTATATTCGCTGCCCACCAGCAGATATTTTCCATCAGGAGAAAACTGAGGAACCGATTCTTTAAAATTGCTAATGGTCACTTGTTTTAAGTTCGAGCCATCAATATCCATCGTGTAGATATGATTCGCAATCTGCAGGGCGAGCTGTGTTCCTGCCTGATTCACCGTCAATTCATCCCAATTTTCATAGTCCATTTCCTTTATTAGCGTTCCCGATGTATAGGGAGGAGCAATCCGAATAATATATTTACCATGGGTAATGACGACGTTATTGTTAGGTAACCAAAGGCGTGCTTCGCTAAAACCAAGTCGCTCACCATTAATATCCATCATGCGTGTTACAAATTCACCGTTTCTCTTTAGAATCGTAATACCATCTTCTCTATCGTTGGACGTCACTAGAATTAAGCTATTATCGGGGGATAGATAGCCTTTGCAGTAGCTATTCCCTGCGGGGCTGTTATATATAAACTCTTCAATGACGTTGCCGTTTTTGATATCACTGATGGTGAACCGAACATCATATTGTCCTAAAGTACTGGCATTAACGACAGTCAGCTTTGTTCTCCCATCTCGTGAAATATCGAAGTTATTAAGTTTAGTGTCATCGGGGATAAAAGAGCTTCCTGTTCCATCAGGTAAGCTTATTTTTAGAATACCTTCCGTTGCCCAATCGTAATAGATTGTTCCTTTTAACGTTACTGGATAAGCAACCCCATCTGGGTTATTGTCTTCCCCAGGGCCGGTGTTTTGTTCTTTGGAGCATCCCACCAAAAGAAGAACAAAACATACATTAACAAACTTAGCAGCAATTAATTTTTTCATCTGTTTCATTTTTCTAAACTTTTAAAATTCCACTTTCAAAGTTAACAGGGAATTCAAACTTATTCAATCCACGAAAACAAGGATTTTTATATTAAAAACAATTCACTTCCATCCATGTTCTTTATAAAATAAAGCATAAATCAAATGTGCCTATCTGCCCCTACTACTATTGCTGAAAACGCTAACTTGAGTGTTTTACCGATGGTGCGGTCAGACAAAACGAAATTTCTCCTAAATGAAAATAATCGACAATTTTATAACGGCATACGACACAGATTTCTATCAAAAACAATCGCAGATCATTGCAGAGCAGATTGAAGATCAACTATTCAAAAGAGGCATTAAAGCAATGGTAACTTTCAGAGCAAAAAAAAGAGATCGATTAAGAGATAAATTAATCAAACGAAATGCCGATAAACGGTATCATTCGATGGAAGACATTCTCGAAGATATTGTTGATTTGGCAGGCATCCGTGTCTCGCTTTATTTTCCATCAGAGCGGGATGTTATCGATGAGATAATAACGGACATATTCAATGTTGAAAAGAAAAAAATATTTCCGACAGAAGCACATACTCCCAAACATGCCAAACGATTTTCTGGATATTGGGCTACACATTATAGAATACGCTATAAAGATGAGCATATAACCGCGCATAACAGTATAATTGCCGAAATCCAGGTTGCTTCCGTCTTAATGCATGCTTGGTCAGAAGTTGAACATGACTTAGTCTATAAACCCTATTCTGGGTTTCTATCCAGGGAAGAACTATCAATATTGGACGAAATCAATGGCATGGTACTTAGTGGAGAGATTGCCTTAGAGAGGTTGCAGTCCGCCATGGCAGAGAGGACAAAACAAAAGAATGCCATCACCAATAAATACGAATTGACAAATTTCCTCATAAGCGCGATTGATAAAGAATACAAAAACAAAATAAAAATCGGTGATACTTACCTTCTAAACAACTATCTGAACACAATTAAAAAATTGGACACCAATCAATTTATTGATTTTATAAACAAGATTGACGTAACTTCACAGGAATCTGCGACCGACCAACTATTAAACATGCTATTGCTTAATTATCAAGACAACGACGGCGTAAGCCTGAGAAATTATTTTAAAAACTTGGGGATTGCGGATCGGAAAGTATCCAGTTGTGAAGCGTTCATCAGACGCTGGGTAATGCTAGAACAACAAATAAGAGCGCTCCATTTCGAAGAGGAAATTGGGACAACGAAAGCTATAACATACGCATATAAAATCATAAAAAACAATAAGTTCTTAACGGATGAGGAAATTTTAACGCTGGATCATTTAGGAAAACTTAGAAACGATTTACTACACGGCATTCGTATACCGACAGAAAGGAGCTTAAAGGAAAGTTTAGAATTGCTTACGGAACTATCAAAAAAGCTAATCAATAGTCAAGATGCATGAAAGGCCGTCCCTGGTATACCAGGCGATCAACTTAAGATTGAACGACATCCTGCTTGAATTCATCTATAAAAAAGAAAAATAGGGATCCTCTTCCTTTTTCACTTTCGACATGAATCTCCGATCCATGATATTGAAGTATTTCTGAGACTAGAAAGAGTCCGATTCCGAATCCGGAAATATTCCGACAAGCTTCATCATTAGCCCTGTAAAAGCGTTGAAATAAATTTCTTTGCTCGGCCTTACTTATGCCGATTCCCTGATCGCTAACAAAAACCTTTAATTTCCCGTTTTTTCGTTCACAGCCTATCGTCACCTCGCCCCCAGCAGGTGAGTACTTTAACGCGTTGCTGACCAAGTTAGTCAACACCTGTCCAATTTTGTCTCGATCCGCGTAGATTTTTACAGGGTTATCGCCTACAACTTTTATCCGGCGGCTTACGTTGAGCAACGCAGCGTCATCCACAATTTCGTTTATCAACGTAAAAAGTTCAAATATATCAAAACGGAGATGGATCTTTCCTTCTTCTAATCGTGTTAAACTCAAAAAGTCGCCTATCATCGTGATCATTTTCTTTGCTTGCACCTCAATTTTTTTTACCATTTCCGGCGCCACGATCTGTTGGTTCTTTTCAGATTTTTTATCCAGCACCTGGGCATATAAAAGAATGGAGGTTAACGGTGTCTTAAGCTCGTGGCTCACCATAGATATAAAGTCGTTTTTACGACGTTCTTCCTGCTTTTTGTCAGTTATATCTCGGATAATTTTCGATATGCCTATGATTTCCCCTTTGCTGTTTTTGATCGGGGAGATGGTTAACGATACATCCAAAAGATTCCCGTTGCTCATGCGGCGTTTCGTCTCAAAATGTTCTACGGTTTCACCTTTTCGTAATCTGCTTAGGATATAGTTTTCCTCATCCTTTCTATCTTGGGGAATTATTTTCAATATAGAATGTCCGATCATTTCTGCTGCACTGTAACCAAACATCCGTTCTGCTGCAGCATTCCAGGTCATCACCTCGCCTTCTAACGACTTACTGACAATCGCATCATAAGAGGTCCTGACGATTGCCGCTAATTCCGCTCCTTTCTTTTCCACTGCCTTTGCATCGGTAATATCCAGGATGGTTCCGACAGCCCGATCGGGTACATTATTTCCGTTGAGATAAATTGCTACATGGAGTTTTATACATCTAAACTGATTATCTTTGACGTTCCGGATGGAACCAATAAACTCGAAACTGTGACCACTCGCATCTTTGTAACACTGGTGCATAAGCTGTTCGATATGTTTAACGTCTTCGGGACAACAACGCTCTAAAATATCTTCTATTTGAAAACATTCTTCTTCAATACCTAAGACCTTTCTAGCTTCCTCGGAAAGGTGAATATATCCTTCATCGAATTTCCAGTCCCATATACCAAGTTTCGTTGCATTTATCGCCAGCCTTAATCGCTCTTCACTTCTTTCTAAAAGCGACAACAAATCGCTCCGCTTCTTTTCCTGTTGGACAATTTCGGTGACGTCTTTTGTGAAACACCGGGTATGGATAAACTTTCCTTCCTCCATCAACACATTCGAGCTAATCAGCACATGCTTGATCGTTCCATCCTTACATCGAAGACTCGCCGGATAATTATATAAGGTTTCATTGTTAGTAAGCCTTGCTAGAATATCTTCTATCGCCTGCGTATCCGCATGGAAGTCCCGAATAGAAGCACCTATATATTCCTGCGGTGTGTACCCCAAAGCATCGAATTCAGCTTGATTTGCCCAAATGATAATTCCTTCGGCATTGACCCAATGTAGTGGTATGGCCGCATTCTCGATAAAATCCGTCAATTCGGCTACTCTATTCCGAAGTGCTCGGTTCTCATGTTCCATTTGTTGGATTCGTTGAAATGGTCTATCTCCTTCCATGGATGTAAAACAAGGTTCCCACACAATAGTTCAAAATAAATATTTGGCTAGTTCGACATATATTTTAGGACTGATACATGTGATTTGAACGCTTGACCGAAAGATTTGAATTCAAAGTACTTTATTTGGAATTCATGACATGTTTGCTGTACAATTTTGTTAATTGCTGGATAGTGTACATGACTTACCCTCGGAAATAAATGGTGTTCGACCTGAAAATTCAATCCGCCGAGCAACCAGGTCAACACTTTGTTCTTCGTGGCAAAATTCGCTGTCGATTGAAGTTGATGGATCATCCATTCTTCCTCCACCTTATCGGCTTCTATAGTTTTAAATTCCGTTTCAGAAACGACGTGGGCAAGCTGAAATACCGTCGCCAAACAGATCCCACATACCATGCCGGCAATCATCAGCCCTACCAAGGTAGGCAGCCATCCTACTAAAATGACCGGTGCAACGACAAATATACCGAAGTGACCTATCTTACTTATCCAAAAGATAAGTTTCTCTCTTAGCGGAAAAGGAAATCTATCGGAGTTTCTGCCAAGTCTCTGGCGGAAATACTTTTCATAGTCCTGAAAAAAGATCCATGCTAAATAAGACACCCCGTATAGGAACATAAAATAAAATCGTTGATACTTATGATGCTTTCTCAATTTTTGGTCGTGGTGTACGCGCATAAACTTAATCTCAATATCGTGATCCTCACCCTCGATATTGGTATAGGTGTGATGTGCGATATTATGCTTCAGTTTCCATAAATAAATGTTACCCCCCACCAAGTTTAAGGTATAGGAAAGAAATGTATTGACCCGCGTATTACGCGAAAACGAATTGTGCCCCGCATCGTGCATGATGTTAAATCCTATCGCAGCAAAATTGACTCCCAAAACTATACAGAGGAGGACGCTAATCGCTGCAGGTGGTTGCACGAACACCAATAATATATATAAAGAGGCCAACGAAACCAAAAGGATAACCGCTTTGAGGATGATCCTCCAATCGCCCGTCCGCGGTTTTCCACTGGTATTAAAATAGTTGTTTATTCTCGTTTTTAATGATTTCGAAAATAATGTATTTACATTGTTAAATTTAATTGTTGATTTCATGGTATTGTAACGATATTAAAATGCTGAACGGCAGCTCCGATCAACTGATTATTTCTTCTTTTTGCTAAACACATTGGCTATCGTATCCTTCAATGTCATGTCCTTGTCTTGTTGGTAAGAGGATTGTGTTTTTTCTTTTGTGCTTTTTACTTTTTTTTTGTCTTTGCTCATGATGAATATTTTTTCAATTTACTGAATGTTTCCACACGTCAACGGTATCCTGCCCTTGGCGGCTAACAGGAAGATAATCGGATTCACTTAATGACCTGCCTGTTCTTGCAACTTGGAAATATTACGTGCTTTAAAGTGAAAGGATTACTGGTAGGCAACCGAAAATTTCAGGATAAAACAGTATGTTTTATTTTATTCAATCTGCTGCATGGGTTAAGTAAAGTTGCAGACCTTTTTTTAAAGATAAGAATAATAGTTGGTATTCAGCGCATTATATCGATAAACTTGTAAAGTTTCGCGTATAAAAAAAGCCGTTCCAATGAGAACGGCTTTTACAATATATGCAAGAATAACTTAGATTAACTTCACATTTACTGCACTTGGGCCTTTCTGTCCGTCTTGTACCTCAAACGATACATGATCACTCTCGCGGATATCTTCTGTAAGCCCCGACGAATGGACGAAGATCTCACGACCTCCTTCACTTGGAGTGATAAATCCGAAACCTTTAGTTTCGTTAAAAAATTTTACTATGCCTTCTTTCATGGCGATTAAATAAATAAAAAAAATAATTAATTGATGTAAATGTACGATAAATTATTTAACAAAAGATTATAATCAAGATTATTACATCGAACTGACATTCATATTATGTTGGTAAATCCATGACTGCGCTACGGTGCTGTCTATCCTATACGAGTGATAAGATCGCCCTCATATCAAACGGTTTCGCAAGAAACACATCAGCCCCAGCCTCCGTCGCTATTTTCTCACCTTCATAGCTAGCAGATATGCATATGATATATGTTTCTTGCAGTTCAACATGATTACGCACTTTATGTATTAGCTGTTCTCCACTCACTTCGGGCATCCACAAGTCAACAATTAAGACATCCGGTTTCTCTTTTATCAATCTTTCAAATGCGCGGGCGCTACGTGATTCGGCTATTATTTCGGCGTCAGTAGACTCGAGTATCAATCTTAATACATCGATAATGCCCGTGTCGTCGTCACAAATAAAAATTTTTTTTCCATCCATTATTCTTCCGTTACTAGCAATTATTCATCTAATATCCTCTTTTAATCAACAATCGGCAAATCAAAGATATCGACTATAAACGCTGTGTAGTGAACGGATAAAAAAACGAATAGTTGCATTGAACATTAAAGAAGCGTATTTAGCGCGTAGAACGCGTATCTTTTCGTTTCTGTTATCGCGGCTGTTATAGTACCGAGTATTTCGGCATTACTATTGCGGAGAACTTTGAACATGATCTTGAATGAAGGATGAAGAACTATTTCTTACTATGTGCTATCGCGCTAGGTTCGTGCGTAGGCCAGGACAATCGCAATAGCGAAGATACAAATAAGGCTGATGAAGATACCATCCATGCGATGGCAAATAGACCAGTACAAAACAAACCATATTGTTTTATCCGCACAGAGGGCACTGGCCAACAAGATACGACTAAGGTTAGGTTCACTATAAATGGCGACAAGGTAGAGGGCGAGATGAGCTGGATACCAAAAGAAAAAGACAGCCGCAAGGGAGTGTTAACGGGAACTATTTCTAACAATGAAATTACAGCGCTATGGAATTACATGCAAGAAGGCATGAGGGATTCGATCAGGATGGCATTTAAGCTGTTACCCAATGATGAACTAGCTCAAAAGCCATTGACAATAAACGGGGCGAGTGGCATACAGGAGACTGATGAAGCAGCAGGCTATACGGTTATATATAAGTCAGATCATTGTAACGATTAACCTAATTTAGCATGCTCCTAGACGAAGCTTGGTTCACATATCCCTTTTCTCAAAAACAAAGTCTTTTGCGTGCTCTCCTTCAATTACGTTGTCATCTTTATCTAATTGGAAGAGTTTATCCTCCCCTATTTTTAGCTTCAAATCTGTTTCCGTACCTTGAAGGTGAATAATGGATGCGTTTTCAATTAATTTAAATGGGCCATTATCCTCTATCTTCTTGTTTTTTCCTAGGTATTCACTACTAATTCGGAATGTATGGTTGTTATTAATGGTGATTACCGTGTGTATCCCATCACAATCTCCGCAAGGAAGTGTGGCTTCATAAGTACCTTCAAACTCGGAAGGATTAACAGACACATCGGTTGTCGATTCATCGTCCTGCGCCGCGGAATTCCCTGCGTATTCTTGTTGCTCTGCAGGAGTGCCTGTAGCTGCTCCGTCTTCGTCTCGGGGTTGTGATAAATCGACGCATGCTGAGAACAGGGAAAACAGAAAGAAAAGGGATGCTAATGTTTTTGTTGATATAATCATAACGGTAATCTATTTACATGCATGAAAACTAATTTTCAATATTTACTTAATGATTTTATGCAAATCCTGTACTTGGCTTTCTTTTAGATAGCACGGCTGACAGAACGACTTTTGAGATGGAAGATAATAATGTTTGTACGGAGCAATACTTAGAAATTAAAAATTGACGTAATTTAACACCTCGCTCCTTGTTTAGATTTTTTTCGCAATCGTCACAAATAAGTAAGAAGGCACTTTGTGGAAAGAGGCTTTTCAGGTCTTCTAAGCAGAAGGACACTTGATTGCACACCCCTTCATAATCTACAAGAAGGACATCGGGCTGCCCGTAATGTGTCCGGTAGATCCTCAGGTCTTCCGCTAATAAGGAGTCCCATAAAACTTCCGTCTGGTCCTCCCCCTCCTCTTCGAGCAGTAATCTATAGGCGATGCGCAATCGCTTATTATTGCTCACAATCCCTACTGTTATCCTTTTCATGTCAAATGTATAATTTATAACCTTAAATTCCATTCGTACACTCTCTTCCTGTGTATTTCGCCGTAATTAATGTTAGCTAATCGTCTTAACCAACTGCGCTTTCGTCAATTCTTTCTCTGTCACGACCTTTCGCAACCTATCACTTGTAAAGCGGTGTTTACGCTTTGTGTAATGAATTTTGATCCCTTCCTTTAAACAATAATCTTTCCCGGGAAAATGAGAAACCCTTCCTTCTACAAACCGAATATCAATGGGTAGAGACTGTAACATATCCAACAGTTCTTCATCCGATCCGTAGGGGATAATCTCGTCTACGTACCGACAGCCTTCCAGTTTTATGAAGCGTTCAACGACAGTTTGTGCAGGATGCGAACTGTTCTGATCTCTCTCCGCAGTATCTGTTTTTAGTCCCACAATCAGGTGATCGCAGTACCGTTTGGCCTCTTCCAACAAAACGAGATGGCCTAGATGTAACAGATCAAATTCACCAAAAATAATTCCTACTTTCATTTTCTTCTATTAAGAATTGTATGCCTTTGCTAAAATCCGCTTATGCGTTCAGCCGCTGTAACGGTAACGCTATATTCTCTTTAAGATGCACGATGGAAACAGACTCCTCGTGCTGTTTCTCTGCAATAATTTTACGTAATGATGAGCTCGAAAATCGGTTCTCCCTACGGTTGAAATAAAGCTCAATACCCTTTTCTTCACAGTACTTCCGTCCAGTGAAATTTTTATCTTTATACTCGTCCCCCAAAATTCTTACATGAATTTTATAGGAACGAAGGATGTCTTCCAGATCTTGCTCTGTAGCATATGGAATGACTTTGTCTACGTGTTTACAGCCCCGCAGCTGCATATAACGTTCAAACACGGTCTGCGTGGGTTTATTTTTCTCCGGGCGATCCAACGTAGGGTCGGTCTGCACCCCACAGATAAGAAAGTCGCACTGTTCCTTGGCGTCTTCAAGCATTTTAATGTGTCCTGCGTGTAATAAATCAAAAGCAGAAAAAGTTATTCCTATTCTCATTGTAAATTATTTTAGTTTTTAATTTCATGTTCAATTATCGATGCATTAACGTTTGTCATAGGTACATATAGAACACGCTTAGTGGAATCTCGTTTTGAAAATTTTCTTTTTTGTTGCTTTTTATGACCGAAAGCTTACTTTTTGTCGAATTCGACCAGAAGCAAAAAAAAGAGAACTAATTCGATCACCAGACGTTTTATTTACGTGGAGGAATGAACAATATCTCCTCTACTTCTAGATAACTTATTTTAGCGAACAACAATGGACATATCGAGCGGCACCTACCGTATCCAGTTTAATGAGAATTTCAATTTTCAGCATTTGGAGCAGGTAATTGACTATTTGTATAATCTTGGCATCGACACCATTTATGCGTCCCCTATTCTGCGCGCGGTACCTGGCAGTCTACATGGCTATGACAGTACCGACGTTAATTGCATTAATCCCGAGTTGGGCACGTTAGACCAGCTAAAGAAGCTTAAAACGCACCTTGCTCAACTTAAAATAAGATGGTTACAGGACATCGTCCCGAACCACATGGCCTATCATCATGAAAATAGTTGGTTAATGCATATACTGGAGTATGGCGAAATCTCTCGTTACAGCAGCTATTTCGATACAACGTACAGCGGCGCGTTATTCAAAAAAAGTAAGCTCATGGTTCCCCTTCTTGATAAGGAACTTAATGAGGCCATTCTAGCAGGCGAAATTACGATCGCCTCTGAAGATCATGGACTATATATTTGTTATTTCAGTCATCGCCTTCCTGTCAATCCGGCCTCGTATGGTGATATATTCGGCGATTTATTATCATTAGTCGATCCTGATTTCAATGACACCGTTCATTATCTTTATACAAACCCAGACTATAGCCACTCCCAAGAATGGTGCCGCCGTCGGGAAGAAATATTTGCGCTTATGCATTCATTGCCCCACCGGGAGCGCTTTGAGCAGCGTTTGTCTCACGTGAATAACGACAAGGAAAAGGTACGGGAGATATTGTCCAAGCAACATTATCGGCTCTGCCATTGGAGAGAAACAGATCAGCGCATAAATTATCGACGGTTCTTTACCGTCAATGGACTGATTTGTATGAACGTGCATAATGATGACGTATTTAAGGACATGCACCGCTTTATTGGAGAACTGCTCTCTAAACAAATCGTCGAGGGATTGCGTATAGATCATATTGACGGCCTTCACAACCCGTCAAAATACACGAGGGATTTACGGAGCCTGTGTGGTCCGAACACCTATATCGTCGTTGAAAAAATACTAGAAAAGGGGGAAGAACTCCCTGGTGATTGGCCCGTTCAGGGCACAACAGGCTATGATTTTTTAGCTTTATGCAATAACGTACTTACCAATTGCAAAAGCGAGGAGCTTCTTTCCAATTTATACAGAAAACAAGTTGGAGATGGTGTTTCAATAGCGGAGCAGCAAATAGCAAAGAAACGATACATTCTATCGGAACATATGCTGGGTGAACTCGAAAACTTATGTGAGCTTTTTGTGAACCTTGACCTGAGTAATAATGATAGTACGTTTGATATGGAAGGTCTGCGGGGAGTTATCCGGGAATTCCTAGTCTACTTCCCCATATATCGTGTTTACGAAGAGACCTTTCCATTTGGTCCAGATGCTTATACAACGATAATGAACGTTTTTGATACTATGCGGCAAAAAGGCGTCCGGCGGGCTGATATGCTGCAGCACGTTATCGAGCGGGCACAGCGTGAATCGAATCAGTCTTATCGGAAAAAAGCCATGGCCTTTTTCCATCGCTGCATGCAATTCACCGGTCCTTTAATGGCAAAGGGCGTCGAAGATACGCTCATGTATACTTATAACCGGTTCATTGTCCATAATGAGGTGGGCGATCATCCAGAAAATTTTGGCATACCTATTCCAACTTTCCATGAAGCTATGCTAAGACGACAAGCTAACTGGCCCTCCTCGCTCAATACCACGGCTACCCATGACACCAAGCGGGGTGAAGATGCCAGAGCTCGTCTTCAGGTACTATCAGCCTGGCCGGAAGCGTGGGAGGAACAAGTTAATGCCTGGCATAAAATTGTAACGGCACAATATAAGGCGGATTACCCCCACCCTAACGATGTTTATTTCATTTACCAAGCGATGTTCGGGTCGTATCCCATGCCGAATTCTCCCGATGATGATTTCGTTAATCGGTTTTTAAATTATCTAACAAAGTACTTACGGGAAGGGAAAGAACGTTCCGACTGGGCGACACCAAATAAAACATACGAGCAGCGCATCCATCATTTCGCGCAATTTTTACTGGATAAGAATGGGTCTTTCTTTCCGGTTTTTCACGCTTATTTAAAACGCATGGTAGACTTTGGAATAATGAATTCGTTGGTTCAAGTCTTACTAAAATACACGTGTCCAGGCGTTCCAGACACTTATCAGGGAACAGAGCTCTGGGACCTAAGTTTTGTGGATCCTGATAACAGACGTGAGGTTGATTACATTACACGAAACAGTTATCTGCGGGAGATCGATGAGGTAGACACAGACAAAATTCTTTCGGTGCTTTGGGAAGACCGATATACGGGCAAGATCAAACTTTGGCTACTGAAAACTTTACTCGCGGTTCGCAAACAGTACAGCCTGCTATTCGCCGAGGGAGAATATGTACCGTTAGAGGTCACAGGAAAATACCGCCAGCATATACTAGCTTACGCTCGTAAGCATCAAAAAGATTGGCTAGTTGTTATTGTCCCTCTCCATCTTGCCGCTATCGACAAGCTAAGAAATGATACCGGATATCATCTCGATTGGGAAGATACCTCGGTCGTTTTACCGAGCCAAATACCTGTGCACTGGCGGCATATACTATGTCCGATCAGGGGACAAGGCACAACCTTAAAGTTGTCTACCGTCTTTAGGGATATTCCGCTCGCCGTGGTTTGCTACAGCGAACAGCCTAACCCCAGAAGCGCCGGTGTGTTGTTGCATATTACTTCCCTGCCTTCTCGTTTAGGTATAGGCGATCTCGGTCCAGCGGCATATGACTTCGTACAATTTCTCAAATCCAGCGGACAACGGTGGTGGCAAATATTGCCTTTGGGACCGACTTCCACTCAACAAAATCATTCACCCTATAGCACCCGGAGCGCTATGGCCGGAAATCCCCTATTGATCAGCTTAGAAACATTAGCAGACGACGGCCTCTTAACACGGGAAGAAGTAGAAAAGACAACGATCGACAAGTGCGCGGAGGTTGATTTTGCAAGCGTAGAATCCATAAAAAAGGAATTGCTACATATAGCCTTCGAACGGGCAGATCTTGCGAAGGATTCTTCTTTTATTTGTTTTTGCGAGGAAGAAGCATACTGGTTAGATGATTACGCATTATTCGTCGTTTTACAGAGCGCCTATTCGCAGGCTCCTTGGTATCTATGGCCAGAGCTATATAAATCTCGTAATCCAGAAGCGCTTGCTAACTTCGAAGCCCAGCATCAAACACAACTTCAGGAAGTAAAATGGACGCAATATGTTTTCTTCAGTCAATGGAAAAAACTAAAAAAATATTGTCAGGAACTTGGCGTGCGCATTTTAGGAGACGTACCTATGTATGTGAGCCATGACGCTGCCGACGTTTGGGCACACCCTCACTTGTTTTCGTTGAAATCAGATGGAAGTCTTAAATCCGTAGCTGGGGTACCTCCAGATTATTTCAACGCGGATGGACAACTTTGGGGTATGCCGTTGTACGATTGGGAAGCACTCAAACAAGATGGCTACAAATGGTGGATGCTTCGGTTATTGCATAACTGCAAGCTTTTTGATAAGATTCGACTGGATCATTTTAGAGCGTTTTCAGCATATTGGGAGGTTTCCGCGGGGAACAAAACCGCCAAAAATGGTCAGTGGAAACCGGGTCCGGGAAAAGAATTTTTCACCAAAGTAAAATCGGAATTGGGCAAGCTGCCCTTTATTGTCGAAGATCTGGGCGATATTGATAACGCGGTTTACGAGTTACGAGATGCTTTTCGATTGCCGGGAACCAAAGTCATTCAGTTTGCATTCGGCGACGATATGGCATCGTCGCCTCATATTCCACATCATTACGACCGCAATTTCTTCGCTTACACCGGTACGCACGACAATAATACAATAGTGGGCTGGTTCAATGAAGAGTTGGACGATGCGGCCAAGGAACGGATTTCGATGTATACATCCATTACGACCGACAAAACAAACATAGCTGATATTATGTTGAAAATGGTATACGCTTCAGTAGCGGATACAGCAATCGTGCCTATGCAGGACCTTGTATCCCTTCCGGGAACACATCGCATGAATAATCCGGCAAGGGCTATAGGCAACTGGAACTGGATGGCACCCCAAGATGCTTTTCATGACCGTGTCAAAACAAAATTACGCGGCCTCATGAAATTATACGACCGGATATGAAGAATGATAATAAGAAAAATATAAAAAAATGAATGTGAAAATACTTGTCGGGTCGCCTTATCCCCTAGGAGCTAATTACGATGGCAACGGCGTAAACTTTGCTATTTATGCGGAAAATGCAGAGGCTGTAGAGCTTTGCCTTTTTGAACACGCAACGGATGAAACGGAGTCTTTGATAATCGAAATCAAAGAACGGACGCATCAGGTATGGCACGCCTATATCCCGGACGTCGGTCCTGGACAGTTATATGGTTATAGAGTGCATGGACCTTATGAACCTAAGCAAGGGCATCGCTTTAATCCCAACAAGCTCCTTATAGACCCCTATGCTAAAGCGATAGCGGGTACACTACGCTGGGATGATGCGCTGTTCGGTTACGAGCTAGGGCATCCCGAGGGGGATGTAAGCTTTAGCGAGAAGGACAGTGCAGCGTTTATTCCAAAGGGGGTCGTGATAGATAATACGTTTGACTGGGAAGGTGATACACCGCTTCGGATCCCTATGCATCGCAGTATTATCTATGAAGCACACGTTAAGGGATTTACTGCACAGCATCCCGAAATCCCAGAGGAAATAAGGGGGACTTATTCTGCCTTGGCCCATCCTGTAACTATTTCTTATCTCCAGTCGCTGGGGATAACGGCGATAGAGCTCTTACCCATACATCATTTTATTACTGACCGACATCTTCACGAAAAGGGCCTGACGAATTATTGGGGTTATAATACGATCGGATTTTTTGCGCCGGACATTCGTTATGGATCAACTGGCAGTCAAGGAGAGCAAGTTATCGAATTCAAAAATATGGTGAAGGAGCTCCATCGCGCCGGAATAGAAGTGATATTGGATGTAGTGTATAATCATACAGGTGAAGGCAATGAGATGGGCCCAACCCTTTCTTTTAGAGGCATTGACAACGCTTCATATTATCGCCTCGCCGAGGATCCTCGTTACTATATGGATTTTACCGGCACAGGAAATACGCTTAACGCACGTCTACCCAATGTGCTGCGCCTAATTATGGATAGTCTACGCTACTGGATTCTAGAGATGCATATCGACGGGTTTAGATTTGACCTCGCGTCCGCTCTTGCTCGCGAGTTGTACGACGTGGATAAACTAAGCTCGTTCTTTGACGTCATCTATCAGGACCCTGTTATTTCTCAGGTAAAACTCATCGCCGAACCGTGGGATATCGGAGAAGGCGGCTATCAAGTAGGCGAATTTCCTCCAGGTTGGGCGGAATGGAATGGGAAGTACCGTGATTGTATGCGTGATTATTGGATCGGCGCAGATAGTATGCTGGGGGAGTTTGCCGATAGATTGACAGGGTCGTCCGATCTCTACCAAGGGGATTACCGTAGACCGACAGCAAGCATCAATTTTATCACGGCCCATGACGGGTTTACTTTGCACGATCTTGTTTCCTATAATGAGAAGCATAATGAAGCGAACGGAGAAGATAATCTAGACGGGGACAACCACAACCGTTCTTGGAATTGTGGCGTAGAAGGTCCGACAGAAGACGAGGAAGTCAATAAGTTACGCGCAAAACAGAAAAGAAACCTGCTGACGACATTGTTCCTCTCACAGGGTGTTCCGATGATTGTGGCGGGCGATGAGTTTGGGCGCACCCAACATGGTAATAATAACGCTTACTGCCAAGACAATGATATATCGTGGCTTGACTGGAACGGGCAGGATGAAAAATTGCTGCATTTTACCCGGCAACTAATTACATTTCGAAAAGAACACCCCACATTCTGTCGAAGGAAATGGTTTCAAGGTATTCCTATAAAGGGTATTGGTTTGGAAGATATAGCGTGGTTTAACCCAGAAGGACAGGAAATGGAAGAATCACATTGGCAAAATGATTTCGCCAGATCTTTAGCTGTTTTTCTAAATGGTAATGGTATACGTACGTCAGACGACGATGGAACTAAAATCATAGACAACAGTTTCTATATCATGTTCAATGCTTATTGGGAAGATATCAGCTATAAGTTACCGCATGCAAAATACTGCAAAGAATGGATAATGGTGTTAGACACCAATATAGAGACTATCGGCGCCCTTGACACATATGCCGCTGCTCATACTATTACGGTGCCAGCACGCTCCATTATTGTTTTGATGTCAACGGAAATATAAACATTATCCTTGCTTAAAAATAGTACATTAAAATGCATATGAATACCGAGAGAACAACCTCACTAGGCGTTACGCTTACGGAAAATAAAGCCCAAATTACAGTATGGGCTCCCAAAGCCGAAAGCATAATATGTCGGACCTATCAACCTAATAAAGATATCGTCTTGTCGCAGCAAGCCTATGGTTACTGGTTTGCGGAGCATGAGGATATAGTTGCGGGCCAGCGTTACCACTTTGTTGTTGATGGCGAAGCGCTACCTGACCCGGTATCGCGGTCCCAGCCGGAGGGCGTGCATGGATCATCGGCGGTTGCGGATCTTGATTTCGATTGGACTGATCAAGACTATCAATGTCCACCTTTAGCTGAGTTCATTATCTACGAGCTACATGTCGGAACATTTTCTCCCTCACACGATTTTGAAGGTGTCATCGAACGCTTACCATATCTCAAGAATTTAGGTATAACAGCAATAGAAATCATGCCGGTAGCACAGTTTCCGGGAGAGCGAAATTGGGGATACGATGGCACGTTTTTGTTTGCGGTACAACACGCTTATGGTGGGGCGCGAGGATTGCAACGGCTGGTAGACGCTTGTCATCGAGAAGGGCTAGCCGTCATTCTCGATGTTGTATATAACCATTTTGGCCCGGAAGGCAATTACCTAGAGAAATATGGCCCATATCTTACGGAAAAATACCATACACCTTGGGGAAAAGCAGTCAATTATGACGATTCGTGGAATCATGGCGTACGAGACTTCGTTTGTGAAAATGTACGGATGTGGTTCCGTGATTTTCACGTAGACGCACTTCGTCTTGACGCCGTCCACGCTATAAAGGATTTTAGTCCTTCGCACATACTTCAGGATATAAGACGGACAACAGACATTTTGATGCGTGAAACTGGGCAAACACATTATCTGATAGCGGAATGTGATCTGAACGACAAACGCTTTTTAGAGCCCCTGGAACGGAACGGTTTCGCCATAGATGCTCAATGGCTTGATGAATTCCACCACGCTCTACGTGTCGCCGCCGGCGAAGAACAAAAAGGGTATTATAAGGAATTTAATGGCGTCGAAGATCTTGCCAAGGCGTATGAGCAAGCTTATGTATTTACGGGTCAGTACTCTACCCACCGTCACAAGTTTTTCGGCAGCAGTGCTGATGGGATCCCAGGAGAGAAATTCATTGTTTTCTCACAGAACCATGATCAGGTCGGCAACCGTATGCTGGGTGAACGAAGCAGTTTATTGTTTACACCCGAGTTACAACGTTTAATGGCTATGGCCGTAATCGTCTCCCCATTTATCCCTTTATTGTTTATGGGCGAAGAATGGGGCTCACGAAAGCCTTTCTATTATTTTGTAAGCCATACCGATCCTGAACTAATAACTGCTGTCCGCAGAGGCCGTCGCGAAGAGTTTTCTGATTTTCACGGCGAAGGAGAGGTGCCCGATCCACAGGATGTAAAAACCTTTCGCGATAGTATATTGGATTGGACAGAGACAGCTGTAGCAGAGCATCAACGCATGTTACGGTATTATCAAGGTCTGATTGCTTTGAGAAAGTCGAATACCGTATTTCAGATTCTAAAAAGAGAAAATCTACATGTGTTTAGTGACCTGCAGAAAGATTCGCTGGTACTGCGTTTTGAATATAAAAAAGAAATGCTGATCTGCATTCTCAATTTTTCATCGTGCACGCAGCGTTATGCTATTCCTGAAGATCAACTGTGGGAAAAAGTGTGGGATACCGCCGAGCGCAAATGGGGCGGCCTTTCTTCAGCCATACTGACCGACCGTTTCGCAGATCTCCCTGCTCAAACAGGTATCATAATACAAACGCGAATCTAGGTTAGATGATTGTCGACCTTTCCAGCATCCATGTCACTCAACTCAAGCTCCAGGGCCTTATTGCTCAACTGAATTTCTACGAAAGAAATAACTAACGATATGGTAAAAAACAAAAGGCTCATTGCAAAAGCGATTTCAGCTACCAATACATTGTCTAAGTAGATGCCATACATACACACAATGCAGCTTATAAAACTCACCACGCCCGCACCTTGCATATGTCGCAATAATTTAAGTCGATAGCGAAGATTTCCGATTTGACCTTGCAGTACACCTTTTTTATTGTGTTCGAGATATTTAGCATGTAAGCTCCGCACGAGCGCAGCCAAGGCTAAAAAACGATTGGTGTACGCCAGCATAATTAAACTGATAGCCGGAAAGAGCAAAGCTGCTGTGTTGTACGTTATCATAAGCTAACCGATGATATTTTTGTTATAAAACCAAAAGACAATTATCGAAGATAATCAATATTATGTGTACATGAAAACAACGCTGTCTGCTTTTAATTCTATTAGAGGGACTTCACAACTATAATGATTAACGCGAATCCTTTCTCCCCAACTCCATAACAAAGCGATTAAAGAAAGAAAACACGCCAACAAGGGCAATAATGCTCCCTAAAGCAATAAAAATATTGTTTACACCAAAGAAATCTGCTGCCCATCCGGTTCCAAGCAGTCCGATGACGGTGGGGATGATGGCCATACTGAAATAAAGGGAGAAGACACGTCCCATCACTTCGGCACGTACCTCTTCTTGCAATACGGTCATAAAACTCGCGTTATAAATCGTTGCTACTATGCCTCCTACAGCTGTTAATCCCACCAAAATCCAGAACGTATGCGTTGGGATAACACCTGATAATGCTAAGCTTATCCCTAAAATAATGGTAGTCATATTGATCATCACGACTTTCCGAATCGTGGGCTTAAAGATCCCCAACACGCTCCCCCCAACCAACATGCCGATTCCCCAAGCCATTTCGACTATGCTCATTTCCCATTTGCCTCCACCGAAATATTGCAAGGTTAACAACGGGAACAATACAGCCACAGGCATAATACAAAAGGTTGCGATCGTAGAAAAAGCGAAAAGCCAGGTCAGCCCTTTGTTATCCAAAATCGCTTTAAATCCCAATTTTAAGTCGTTCCACGCCTGTCCAAAACTTGCTTTTGCCTTTTCAGGGATTTCCGGATTCGGGATATGTACAAACAGCAACGCCGTGATAGCGACAGTGGCACCGACGATATCCAATAGCAAGACATTGCCTATCGACATCAAAGTAATTGCTAAAGCTCCTAATGCCGGACCTGCAATTGCGGATATTGATTGTATCATCTGGTTCACGCCCGCGATTCGTAACAATTCACCCGCTGGTGCAATCATGGGGACGGATGCCTGCATAGCGGGCATATGGAAAGCCGACCCTACCGAACGCAGCGCGAGCATAGCATATATTAGAATAAGACTTTCATATCCAAGATAGAAACTAATCGACATGACCAACGTGCATAGTGCTACGAAACCATCGGCAAACATCATCGTTTTCTTCCGGTTCCAGCGGTCAATGTAAATTCCTGCAAACGGACCGATAACCGCCGCAGGCAACATTCCTGCAATAGCGCCATAAGCAAGCACCTCAGCTGAGCCATGTTCGATGCTCAACCAAATAATAATAGCAAAATTCACGGCTGAGCTCGTAATCAATGATATGAACTGCCCAATCCATATAATGAGGAATTTCTTTTTCCAGTTTTCTTTCTCTTGCATAAACTTTCTGTATAAAACGTAATCTTTTGACGTTTTGTAATCAAAAATAAAAATGAGAATATGGATAAAACAAGCGCGGAACGGCTTATTTTAACGGCTATCGAGACATAGTGGATGCCTAGTGCTTACGCTATTCTGTTGCGTTCAGTCAATACCCGATATAGAGAAGTAATTTTCATAATGTAGCAAAGATAAACGAAAAATATAGAAAAGCCAGCACGATGACATAAAAAAATGGCAAAAAGAAAGCCCCTGCAAAATCTGCAGAGGCTCTCCCTCACCTTAAACTACTACACTACTTACAATTATTATTTCACTTCGATAAGCCTTTTTGCAACGATCGCGTCTTCTTTCTTACCAACGGTCACTTGCAAAACACCGTCTATATATTCCGCTTCGATTTCATTGTAATTTACAGAATCAGGTAGTGAAAATGAGCGCGTAAAGGATGTATAGCTGAACTCTTTTTTACTATAGAGTTTATCGCCCTTGCTCGTCTCTTCTTTTTTCTCTGCGGAAATGGTAATCATATTTTTATCCACATTGATTTTAAAATCTGATTTCTGTAGTCCCGGAGCCGCTAATTCTATCTTGAACGACTTTTCAGTTTCCGCAATATTAACTGCAGGTACACGTGTAATAAGCCGATCACCGATAAATGAATCGTTGAAAAAGTTATCAAAAAAGCTGTTAACATAAGGGTTAACTGCGTCTGAATTGATAGTTCTGTTGGGAAACTTAATTAATGCCATTTTTGTATCCTCCTATTTTTTAATTTCTTTTAATGTACTTACCTTCAAATCAAATCTTATACCGAATGATACAGAAATGAATATAAAGACATTTTGTCATTAAAAAACGATTTAAAACGCCATATTGTCACCTATGATAACATAAAGAGACCCTAGCTTGTACGTGATCATGCCCGAACGGAGGTGTCGTTTTATGAACAGACACTCGGGCTTCGTCAACAAAGGGATAGCGGTTTTGTATTTTAGAAAGAATTTCTTCTGCGGCGGACTCGAGAAGCCTACGTTCTTTTTTCATGACCTCATATACTAGATTGTAAAGTTCTCCGTAGTTAATTGTATTTGATAAATCTTCCGTATTGGCATTGCCGAACGGAAAGCGAACGACAACATCCACGAAAAACTCGTTCCCCAAGATACGTTCTTCTTTGTAATAACCGATTGGAGAAAAGAAGCGCACCTTCTGAAGCGCTACTTCTTGTGTGATAGAACCCATATACAAACATATGAAAAAATGAAAAATGTAAAAATTAATACATATTATTGCTTAATTAAACGTAAAATAACATCTGATGAAGATTCAATTAGGGAGCACATTGCTATTTCTAACATTATCCATTAGTAGTATGGCACAGACAAAATTCAAACCGGAGGATACCGAATTTTACTCACCTAACCCTCCTGTCGTAACAGTTCACAACCAAGTACCTAGCGATGCTATTGTTTTATTCGACGGGAAAACACTCGATCACTGGGTGAGTCGTGACAACCCCACACAACCGGCTGAATGGACACTAGAGAATAACATCTTGACTGTTAAACCCAAAACAGGCGACATCCAGACTAAACAAACATTTGAGGATTTCCAACTTCATCTAGAATGGAAAAGTCCAGCTGTTATCAAAGGCGAGGGACAGGGACGTGGAAATAGTGGCCTCTTCCTTCAGGGACGTTATGAAATTCAAATATTAGATAACGATGATAATCCCACGTACGTCAATGGTCAGGCCGGAAGTCTATATAAGCAAAGACCTCCGTTAGTGGAGGTAAGGGCACCAGAAGACAGATGGCACCGATATGACATCATTTACAAAGCTCCAAGATTCAATAAAGATGGTATGCTGATCAGTAAAGGCACATTTACGTTACTCCATAATGGAGTTGTTGTGCAAAACAATACCGTTATCGAAGGGACTACAGAATATATAGGTTTACCCAAGATGCAAGCTCACGGTGCGGGGCCTATTATCTTACAGGATCATGGCGATTTGGTCAATTTCCGAAACATCTGGATTAGACCATTATAGCCTAAGACGAAAAGGTAGAGATGTGCTACCTCACATCTCTACAAAACAAAATAAAAAAGCACTAAATAGTCCTAGATTAACGGCTTCGATGTCTTTTCATAACTATCATTGTGCACATGGGCTACCGCTCTTCCTGAGGGATCGTTCATATTCTGAAAAGACGCGTCCCACGCTAATGCCTCTGGCGTACTACACGCTACCGATTTCACAGACGGCACCGTTCGGGCCGCGGCTTCCGAAGGGAAATGCGACTCAAAAATGGAACGATACAGAAACTCTTCTTTATTTTTTGGTGGATTAACAGGGAAGCGTGTTGCCGCTATATCGAACTCAACATCCGAGACCTTGCTTTCTGCCAATTCTTTTAATGTATCGATCCAACTGTACCCCACACCGTCAGAGAACTGCTCCTTTTGTCGCCATGCTATGCTTTCTGGCAGATAGTCCTCAAATGCCTTTCGCACCACCCATTTCTCCATTCGCCCGTCTTTGATCATCTTATCCGCTGGATTAAGCGTCATGGCGATATCCATAAACTCTTTATCTAAAAACGGCACGCGACCTTCCACACCCCACGCTGCCAACGACTTATTCGCGCGCAAACAATCGTATAAGTACAATTTGTTCAGTTTTCGAACAGTCTCTTCATGAAATTCCTGAGCATTGGGCGCTTTATGAAAATATAGATACCCTCCAAAAAGTTCATCCGACCCCTCGCCCGACAACACCATTTTAATCCCCATGGATTTGATAACCCTCGATAGAAGATACATCGGTGTTGAGGCACGTATTGTCGTCACATCGTAGGTTTCGAGGTGGTAAATAACGTCTCGAATGGCATCTAGCCCCTCTTGAATCGTAAAGTTTATCTCATGATGGATCGTACCAATGTGGTCAGCTGCTTTTTTCGCAGCAATTAGATCGGGGGCCCCTTTTAGGCCTACAGCAAAGGAATGCAGTTGTGGATACCACGCCTCTTCCTTCCCTTCTGTTTCAATACGCTTGGAGGCAAATTTCTTCGTGACAGCAGCGATAACCGATGAATCAAGGCCACCAGATAATAGTACGCCGTATGGAACATCCGACATAAGCTGCCGTTGTACTGCATCTTCAAGCGCCTGTCGTAATTTGACTAAATCTGTCTCGTTATCTTTCACTATGTCATAAGACTCCCACTCCCGAATATACCATTTCCTAAGCTCCCCCCCATCTTTACTCGAAAGATAGTGCCCTGGAGGAAATTGTGCCATCTCCACACAAAACCCTTCCAATGATTTCAACTCCGACGCAACAAAGAGTTGTCCCTGTTCATCTTTACCATAATACAAAGGAATGATACCCATATGATCACGAGCCACCAACCAAGAGTTGTCACGAGAATCATATAACGCAAAACCAAATATACCGTTCAAGTCTTCTATAAACGAAGGACCTTTAGCCAGATACAACGCCAAAATAACTTCCGAATCCGACTGTGTGGTAAACTCGTAATTAGGCAGCGTATTGCGGAGCTGTTGATGATTGTATATTTCGCCGTTCACTGCAAGGACAACGCTCTTATCCGGACTAAACAACGGCTGACTCCCCGATTTAGGATCGACAATAGCCAACCGCTCATGCGCTAAAATAGCTTTTTCGCTGGTAAAAATACCCGACCAATCCGGTCCGCGATGGCGAATCCGCTTCGACATCTCCAGAACCTGCGGTCTTAACTTCTCCGAAGAGAATGGCTTTAATTCAAAAGCACCAACAATTCCACACATAAATTTAATTTTTAATACTGTTCACTAATATGCATTAGCGTAATAACACAAAGAAACATATAAAAAATCAAATTAACAACGTTTTTTAACTTTCATTGAAAAAAAAATAAAGAAACAATTATTTGTTTATCAAAATAATATCAAAACGAGCATTTAATTGACATCCACCTTGCCCCGACACGATCTAAACCTCGAAATACGTGGTGCTTATATAATGCCATACAAAGACCCGCCTTTTGACCCTAAACGATCTACACTTCGCTCCACTGCTTCATTTTTGATCAAATCCGGCGCGTGATGGGGCTTACGTCTCGCGTCGATGATTACGGGCCCTTTGCACCCCCAATGTTTAAAGGAGGTAAAACTATCAATACCATAAATATCATAGGCGGGGTTACTACGTGTGAAAGTCACCCAAATAAAGTTATTCATGTTATCCGCCGTAAAGCCAGCGTCATCTGCTAGCACAATTAGCTGAATGCCGGCCCAATCCTGCGATTGCACTTCCTTACACCACGCGTCAATTACGTTTCCCTCATCAGCGTATGTTGTAAACAGCGCTCCCTCGACCACAACGACACCGGGCAGGGGCATTTTAGCCCGGTTAAACGGTCTAGGAAAATTTAAAGCTGCCGGAATATTCCTTAATAGCTCCCGTTTTTTGTTTCCCACAGCTGCAAACGTGACTTTCGAACCAGCATTTAGCCCATCCCCAGAGTAGTCCAAGGTATCAATGGTGGTATTGGTGAGAAAGTGTAAATCGCGGGTTAGGTCGATGCGCTCCAAAATATGCATGAAAAATCCGGGGATATCGTGGATATCCAGCCCGGGGTTATCTTCATAAGCGCCAATAAAAAGATATTTCGCCAAACTAAGCTGGTTTGTCCCCAATATCTGATTGGCAATCGTCAAGACTTCCTGTGGACGATCCACTTCTTGATACGGTGTGTAGCGCTCACTTCCTATAGCAAATAGTAACGGGTGTACCCCCGCAGCGTCAACGGCATGAACCGCATGAAGGCCACTTATCTGTTGAGGAATTGCATTTCCTGTGATTTCATGAATCAGCGCACCAAAACTTGTGTCTTCCTGCGGCGGCCTACCGACAACCGTAAATGACCAGATGGGGTTCCGGCGGTGGTAAACCTTATGTACTTTCATAAGCGGAAAGGGATGCGTCAAGCTGTAATAACCGATATGATCTCCAAAGGGACCTTCGGGCTTCGTTTCGTTAGGATACACCGTGCCAGTTATGACAAAATCAGCGTCAGCTGAAATACAGAACCCTTCGTCGTCATAAAAATAGCGAAAGCGTCGATTACCTAACGCTCCGGCAAAAATCATCTCGGAAAGTCCTTCGGGCAATGGCATTACGGCTGACAGCGCGTGCGATGGTGGACCACCAACAAAAATACTGACCTTTAAGGGCATACCGAGCTGGTTCGCCTTTGTTTGATGTACGCCGATCCCGCGGTGTAATTGATAATGAAGACCGATCTCCTTATTAGCAGCGTAATCGTTACCAGACAATTGTATACGATACATTCCTAGATTAGCCTGCATAATGCCAGGACGTGAAATATCTTCTGTATACACTTGTGGCATGGTCACAAACGCACCGCCGTCCATTGGCCAGTTGATGATTTGGGGTAAAGCCGATATTTCCGTCTGTCCGTACAATATAGGAGCCCTACTTTTTTTCTTCCACGGAAGTGCACCAAGTGCTACCACGGACGAACCGACATAATCAAAAGGGTTTTTCAATACTGACGCGGGATTCATCTTTACATCAACCAATTTTTTTACGTGGTCTAACGTATCACGGAACATGAATTTTGAGCGCTCTAGCGTCCCAAAGAGGTTGGAAACCGCAGGAAATGTTGACCCTTTTATATTCTCAAAGAAAAGCGCCGGCCCAGCGACATCAAATACCCGCATGTGGATAGCGGCCATTTCCAGGTGGGGATCTACTTCTTCTCTTATGCGTATCAAATGTCCGTGTTGTTCCAAATCAGCGACACACGCTGCCAAACTGTTGTATCCCATGTCTTGCGCAATATAATAAGCAACAAAATTAACAGAATAACCGGAAAACGGGCAATAGACGAAAAATTACTCTGCTAAAAGGATTTGTTCGATTGAAGAGAAAGTAAAGGAAAGATGTTTTTTCCAAGTATTAGCTACCACACTTTCCTCCTGGATACCACGAAGAAACTCAGCCATTGCAGTATCGCTCGCCACGCTCCTTTTGGATATTAAGTTAAGCAGCCAATGCGGTAAATAAACTACGGTTTGGGAAGCTAACTTTAATTTTAGGTCGCGAAACACCCCGTATAAGTCTACCGCTGTTATCGTTTCTGCCCCACCAACCTCCAATACGGTATAATGGAAAGCAGGAACGTCCAAAACAGCTTTTAGCCAACGTACAAAATCATTTACACCTATTGGCTGTAGCAGATTCCCGCCATATCTCTTCGAGTAAAAGACAAATCTTTTTTTCGCAATACTACGATATACATTATAAAGCAGACAATCCTTCCCTAAAACGATATTTTTTAAGATTACCGTGTAATCTAATGCGAATTCCTTTAGCAAATTCAAAATGGGCTCTAACGCTTGCTTATCCATTAAACGGGCCACGTAGACTATTCGGTTACACCCCATACGCTTAACCAGATGGATGAAATTGCGCAGGCATAATAATTCCACGCGCAAGTTAACTATATCGTCTAGCGTGGGAACCTGCGTAAAGTAAAACGATGCTTTCAAATCTGGCACGTTTATTTGGCCATCTGTTTCCCCTTTGAGTAAATCATACTCAAACACTTCGGCATGTAGAGGCTCCGACAAACGCTTTTCGAACAGGGCTCTGTTTCTCGTGATAGCGAACACATGAAAGTTTTCATCGGCCATCAGATTCGTACATCGCCGCCCCACGTAATTATTGAGTCCGCTGATCAGTATATTCATAAAAATTCAGTTATATAATCATCTGATTTCATAACACAATAAAACGGTGAATGTTCACACTAAAACCTATTTGTTACAAAAAAGTACACCACGGAACTTTCTTCTTCATTTGTCTCTTCTTTGTAAAAAGACCTCGTACAACGAAATCGGACCGTATTTTACGCTATCTTTGCGTCAATCGTTAACATTTCCGCTTGGCATTTTCTCGTATGACAAAAAAGGTAATTTTAGTATGGTTTAGGAATGATCTGCGTGTCCACGATAATGAAATTCTGCATGAAGCAGTGCAAAAGGGCGACATTGTCATACCGGTTTATTTTTTTGACCCCCGTTATTTTAAAACAAACGAACTAGGATTTCGAAACACTGGTGTTATCCGCGCCAAATTTCTTTTAGATTCTGTTACCCATCTTAAATCTACACTACAAGAAATAGGCGCCGACTTATTGGTTTTTAACGGTAAACCAGAGGATGAAATAGGTATACTCTGCGCCAAATACGAAGTAACCGAAGTGTATCACCACAGGGAGGTAGCCCAACGGGAAACAAGGATTTCAGAACGGGTAGAGGAAGCGCTTTGGAAAGAAAAAATTAATTTAAAGCATTTTATAGGACATACCCTATATCATAAAGAGGACTTACCCATCCCTATTAGAGACATCCCGGACTCTTTCAACTCTTTCAAGAAAAAAGTAGAAAAAGAGAGTTTCGTGCGACCTGCCCTACCCCCCGTCTCCCGTATAACGACCCACCCCCATTTGGAAACGACCCACATACCAACATTGGAAGAGCTAGGCTTTTCGCAGGAAGTCATAGTGTCATTAAACAACATAGAAGCACCATTACAAGGGGGGGAGGGAAAAGCATTGGAAATGATCGAAATGACGCTTTCCGCAGATTATGATGACGTAAATGATTATAATTTTATATCTCCCTATATAGCAAATGGCGCCGTTTCGCCAGCTTTTTACTATCATAAAATCAAAACACATTACCATCCATCGAAAAAAAAGAAGTACGACAGATTACTGGCACGACTGTTATGGCGAGATTATTTTCGATTTATGTTAAAGAAATATCCTAATATATTTTTCAAGCCGCACGGTGCGAACGCGAGCTCTCCGACTGCCCCTGGGGATGCTTTAAAAGTATTTATACGTGACGGTAGCCATCCCCCTCTCATTAATGAACTTATCCATGACCTGCAAACAACAGGCAATCTACCGTATGAATACCGAGAAATTTTGGCCGCTTATATGCTCCAAGAATCGAACGTCAATCATTTGATTGGAGCAAGCTTTTTTGAAGAATATTTATTGGATTACGCGCCCGCAACGACATACGGGTATTGGCTTCACTTTGCCGGATATGGCACCAGTTCTAAGGATAATTTAAAATTATCCTGGGAAGAGCTCCTCAAGAAAAACTATCGAGCAAAAAAGACAATAAAATAGGACGATATAACACATGTTCTCCCTACAGGCACAGCGCAGTGTCATATTATTTCTATATATACCGCTATCCCCGGTTTAAACTTGTTTTTTATTGCATTTATCCATGACATAATATCTAATATTTGTTAACTTTGGACAAAATTTTTATACGTAAGATTTCCTCATGGATAAATTAACATATTTGAGTAACGCAGATTCCGGATATATTGACTCGTTATATCAAGCATACAAGGAAGACCCAAATTCAGTAGACGCCAGTTGGCAAAAGTTTTTTGAAGGATTCGATTTCGGACAAGCTTACGGAGGAGAAACCATTGCCGAACAAACTCCCGAACACACCATTAAAGAAATCAAAGTATTAAACATGATTCATGGTTATCGTGACCGTGGACACTTGTTTACAGAAACCAACCCTGTTCGTGAGCGCCGCAAGTACTTTCCGGGAAAAGAACTGGAAACGTTCGGTTTATCCGAAGCGGATATGGAAACCGTTTTCAACGCGGGTGTTGAAATAGGCCTCGGCCCTGCTAAACTCAAAGACATCCGTCAATTTATCGAGGACACTTATTGTCGTTCTATCGGCGCAGAATTTCGCTATATCCGCCATCCGGAAAAAATTAAGTTTCTACAAGATCGGATGGAAGCGGATAGAAACACGCCAAACTTCCCGATAGAAAGCAAAAAACGTATTTTAAAGAAGCTAAACGAGGCTGTTATTTTTGAGAGCTTTTTGGGTACAAAATTTTTAGGACAAAAACGATTTTCGCTAGAAGGTGGCGAATCCTTGATACCTGCGTTAGATTCTGTTATTCAGAAAGGGTCATCGCTTGGTATTGAAGAATTTGTTATCGGAATGGCACATCGTGGCCGTTTGAATGTACTGTCCAATATTATGGGTAAGCCTTATAAAACCATATTCTCTGAATTTGAAGGGAAAATGTACGAAGCGGATCCCGAAACACAGTTTGGCGGCGACGTAAAATATCACCTGGGTTTTTCTTCGGATATCACGAGCCAAGAGGGAAAGAACATTCACCTTAGTCTTGCGCCAAATCCGTCTCATCTAGAAACCGTCGATGGCGTTGCGGAAGGTATGGTACGCTCTAAAATCGATATGAAATATGGCGGCGATTCTTCGAAGATAGCACCGATTCTTATCCACGGGGACGCTGCTGTAGCTGCTCAAGGCATCGTCTACGAAACCATACAGATGTCCAAACTAGATGGTTACAAAACAGGTGGTACTATTCATATTGTGATCAACAACCAGGTAGGTTTTACTACCAACTATAAAGATGGTAGGTCGTCGACTTATTGTACAGACATCGCGAAAGTTACGTTATCTCCTGTTTTCCACGTCAACGGTGACGACGTCGAAGCATTGGTGTATGCTATTAATCTCGCGGTAGAATATCGGCAGAAATACAAAACTGATGTATTCATCGACCTTTTGGGCTACAGACGTTTTGGTCATAATGAAGCAGATGAACCGAAATTTACACAACCTTCGTTATACAAGCTTATCGAAAAACACCCGAACACTTTGGCTATTTATGTAGATAAGCTTATCAAACAAGGTTCTGTCAATGCTGAATACGCTAAAACGTTAGAGAAAGATTTTCGTGCCATTTTACAAGACCGATTAGATGCGGCCAAAGCAGTGGAGGAGATTAGTGACGAACGCCCTATGTTTGCGGGGGCATGGAAAGGGCTACGGCCGGCAAGACAATCTGATATTGACAAACCGGTAATCACTAAAGTTACCGAAACGTTATTTTTAGAATTGGCAAAAGAAATGAACACTTTGCCAAAAGATAAGAAATTCTTCCGGAAGATCACCAAAGTCTATGAGGACCGGTTAAAGATGATCGAAACAGACAAATATGACTGGGCAATGGGTGAGCTCATGGCTTATGCTACGCTATTGAACGAAGATTATCGCGTGCGTATCTCCGGACAGGATGTACAACGCGGTACCTTTTCTCATCGTCATGCTGTCGTAACTTTAGAAGATTCAGACGAGACCTACACACCACTGTCGAAACTAAAAGGTGGAGACAAATTCTGTATATACAATTCTTTATTATCAGAATATGCAGTATTAGCATTTGAATACGGTTATGCGTCGGTTAATCCAAACGCGCTGACAATCTGGGAAGCTCAATTCGGTGACTTCGCTAACGGTGCGCAGATTGTATTTGATCAATACATCTCCTCGGGAGAAACAAAATGGAAACGCTCCAATGGACTTGTTATGCTACTTCCTCACGGAATGGAGGGGCAAGGACCTGAACACTCGTCATGTCGCATAGAACGTTATTTGGAATTAAGTGCGAACGATAATATTATTGTGGCAAATTGTACAACACCTGCAAACTATTTCCATCTGTTACGTCGTCAGCTTCATCGCGACTTCCGTAAACCATTGGTTGTAGCAACGCCGAAAAGCCTTTTACGGCATCCGAAGGCTGTTTCTTCCCTTACCGATTTTACACAAAAAGCTTTTCAAGAAATAATAGACGATGAGAACGTAGCAGCCAAGTCTGTAAAACGTGTCGTGCTATGCTCGGGCAAGATTTATTACGACTTGTTGGAGAAACAAGACGCTGATAAACGTAAAGATGTTGCAGTGGTACGTATCGAGCAATTATTCCCTATTGCATACGATCAACTTGAAGCCCTCCGCAAAAAATATGCGAAAGCAGAGTTCGTATGGGTACAGGAAGAGAATGAAAACATGGGCGCGTGGCCTTTTTATTGCCGTAAACTCAGTGGTTCGTCACTGAACCTACGCGTTATAGCTCGTCCAGAAAGCGGATCGCCTGCGACGGGGTATATGAAACGGCACTTAGCACAACAAACGGAGATAATTAATAACGCATTTCTTCTTTAAAATAGTCCTTGATGGCTGAAGAAAGCGAAATAAATTAACTTATATGCTGAGGTGGATATATTGCATATAAAAATGAATTTATTTAGGTTTGAAATATAAAACATATTAACAAGTATCCTTGTTGTTGATATAATAGAAAACAAAAATATGAGCTTAGAAATCAAAGTACCTGCCGTAGGAGAATCGATCACAGAGGTGACCTTGGCACAATGGCTAAAACAAGATGGCGATTATGTAGAAATGGACGAAAACATCGCTGAATTGGAATCCGACAAAGCAACTTTTGAATTACCAGCAGAAAAAGCAGGTATTCTCAAAATTATTGCACAAGAGGGTGATACTTTAGAAATTGGTGCGGTAGTATGTAGCATCGAAGATGGGGATGCTCCGGCGGGAGGTGCAGATAAAGAAGAAGAGGCTCCTACTGCAAGAGAAGAGACAACTGCGCCGGCAAAGGAAGAAGCTGAAAGCTCGGATTCCTACGCAGCGGGAACAGCGTCTCCGGCTGCGGCTAAAATATTGAGAGAGAAAGGAATCAACGTATCAACAATCAAAGGCACGGGCAAAGATGGTCGTATTACCAAAGAAGATGCAGAGAAAGCACAAGCTAAACCTGCAACGTCTAAAGCAGAAAACAAAGCTGCTTCCGAGCCGGCATCTTCGGCACCGGTCACTGTTACGGGGTCACGCAATGAGCGTCGGGAAAAAATGACCTCGCTTCGTAAAACAATTGCGAAACGTTTGGTAAGCGTGAAGAATGAAACGGCTATGTTAACGACGTTTAACGAAGTAAACATGCAGCCAATCATGGACCTCCGTTCAAAATACAAAGATGCTTTTAAAGAAAAACATGGTGTTGGTTTAGGTTTCATGTCATTCTTTACGAAAGCCGTAACCATGGCATTAAAAGAATGGCCGGCGGTTAATGCACGTATCGAAGAAAACGAAATCGTATATTCGGACTTCGCTGACATTTCTATCGCGGTTTCTGCTCCTAAAGGCTTGGTGGTTCCGGTCATCAGAAACGCTGAATCTATGAGCCTGTACCAAATTGAAAAAGAAGTTATCAACTTAGCGACAAAAGCACGCGACAACAAATTGACTATCGAGGAAATGACTGGCGGAACGTTTACGATCACTAATGGCGGTGTATTTGGTTCGATGATGTCGACTCCAATCATCAATGCACCTCAATCCGCTATCCTAGGTATGCACAATATCGTGCAACGTCCGGTAGCTGAAAATGGTCAAGTGGTTATTCGTCCGATGATGTATATCGCATTATCTTATGATCACCGCACCATTGATGGCCGCGAATCCGTGAGTTTCCTTGTTCGTGTAAAACAATTACTGGAAGACCCTGCACGGCTATTACTAGAAGTGTAAAATCCACCAATATTCTCTAAAAGGTCGTCTTCTCCCGTAGAGACGACCTTTTTTCTGAGACACGTTTTCTTAGCACACATTCGTTCATGAAACAATTTCTACGCGTCATAGGTTTTTTTACGTTCTTATGTTGTAAGATCGCCTTTATATCCGATGCACAAGAAATCGGTTTAGAAGTCGATTTTTTTGGCTATGCCGACAACCGAGAGTACAAATCTATCTACACGGAGGACAAAACTTTCTTTGGTGCCATCTTATCCCCTAAGCTTTATTTTGAATTGGACAGCAACCATCGTGTTTACGGCGGACTTCACTACAATCAGGATTTCGGTATGCATAGCGAAAACAAGGAACGCGTATCCCCTATTGCCTATTATAATTTCAAGAACAAAAATATTGATTTTGCTCTAGGTCTCCTGCCACGTCACGAACGGCTGGCTGACCTACCCAAGATGGTACTGGCGGATACGTTTATGTACGACCGTCCGAATATAGAAGGCATGTATTTTGCATTTCAGAACCAACATATCAAGCAGGCTATCTATATCGATTGGCTGAGCAAACAAAGCCCTCGGCATCGTGAACGTTTTATTGTTGGACTTTCTGGGAAATATACTTTTGGGAGCTTCTTTGTCGCGGATGATGCACTCCTCTATCACAATGCATTGACTAGCAATGACGAAATGGACGAGCATATTCAAGACAATGGAATAGTACTTTTAAGGGTGGGCGCCGACCTAGGTAACAGGACTTTTTTGGACTCCTTGACTATAGATGCGGGCGCCGCCGTCGGTTTTGACCGCGTACGCACGGAATACGACCTCCGCGTAGCCAAAGGCTTCATTTCAAATATTCATCTAGGCTACAAACAATTCTTCTTAAATAACACCATATATCTGGGCGACCCACAGCATCTTCCCAATGGCGATTCGTTTTATCACCGGGATACGTACAATCGCCTTGATTTGGGCTGGATACCTTTCAGAAAACGAAATCTGGAAGGAAAATTCACAGCTTCTTTCCATTTCGCTCCTGATCAAGTCAGCAACCAACAAGCTTTTACCCTGCGATATAGGTTCGGCAAAACGTTGTTTTAGTAAACACACGTTCGCTTTAAGGTGCAACCAAATTATTATGTATCATACGGTTATTGTATTGCTGAATAAAGGCTTTCAAATTACGTTCTAAGCTGTCTGCAACCTGTGCTTCCTCGGCTAATACATCTTCTTGTTCCAAGCGGTCTACTCTTAAATTGAACAAGGACAGAGGTTTCTCTCCATTGTGGGTCATAAAATAATCCCCTTGGAAGAAACAATATGTGCCGCTAATATTATTGACCGAGAAATTACTACTATTATCGGCAAAGGCATCAAATCCGAAGGAAAAATAGGGCTTGTCGTAACCCAAATAATTCATTACAGTAGGCATAATATCGATCTGTTGTACCAACTTGTCCGAAACGCCGCGTAAGTTTTTATTACTCGGATGATAGAAGACAATCGGAATAGCCACACTATTAGCTGATGTCTTATATTCGGGTAAATGACTAACGGTCGCGTGGTCGGCACAGATGACGAACAATGTATTGTCAAACCATGGCATTTTCGAAGCCGTCTGAAAAAACTGCCGCAAAGCGTAATCGGCATAGCCTACAGGTTCTTGTACAGGAAGAGGACCTTTTGGAAATTTCCCTTCGTACTGGATAGGTACTCTAAAGGGATGGTGAGATGACAAAGAGAAAAATCCGGCGAAAAAGGGTTGTTGAAGATTATTTAGTTCTTTTGCCATAAATTGCATGAAAGGCTCGTCCCAGATTCCCCACATCCCATCAAAATCTTTGTTGTTATTATACTCGTCCTTACCAAAATAATGTTGAACTCCTGCCAGTCGCATATACGCCGAAAACCCCATACTACCATTGGGTGCTCCATGAAAGAATGCTGTTTCGTATCCCTCCTCGCCCAATAACTTTGCCATACTTGTGGTCTTATTTCCGGAATATATCGATAGTACAAAAGGTTCCCCTATGGATGGAATCCCCGTAATAATCGAAGGCAATGCGTCGATGGATTTTCGTCCGTTTGCAAATGTTCTTGAAAATGTATACGAATCCGCAATTAACGAATCCAAAAATGGCGTATACCCCTTATAATTTCCACCTTGTATATCTTTATTTAATGCTCCGATATGCTCTTTCGCGAAGCTCTCTAAAATCAAGATCACCACATTCGCTTTCTTAAAAACAGCTGTATCACTGGGCCGATGAATAACAGGATAAATTTGCTCCAATTCTTCTTCCGAGTAATAGTGAACTTCCTTAAACTGAACCGCCTTCAACGTTTTCAGTATGCTAAAAGGTGTATTCAGTACGATATTCATCTCTTCAGGGCTATGTACATAGTCCCCCGCATTGTTCAGCGTGATTGGACGCGTACTGTGTGCCCATCCTCCACGTACCCCTCCTACAAATAAGAAAGCAATCATTAAGAATAGCATCGCATGGGCAGTGTAAAACGGAATCGAAAGCTTTACCGGACGATATACGATAACTATACGTGCGACGGCCCTAATCACAAAGATCAAAGCCACAAACAACAACACCAGTCCCCAATACCCCCACACAAAATCAAAAGCCAACTTAGTGAGATTATCTTCGTTAGCAAACTGACTAAACACCGTACCTGTTGTTCTTTTTAAGGTAAACGGATAATATGCATAATCAACCAGGTTTAACGCAACCCCCAAACTGTTGGTGATGATAAAAAGCCATTGGGCTGCCTTCTGGTAAGAGCGCGTGTATTTGAAAAGCAAAGGTATGCCCTGCATCAAGATGTAAAGCATATTCAGGTAAAGCAAGGCTACCACATCAAATTTTACACCTCCCCACAGCATACGAAAAAAATCATCCGTTTCCACACTAGGAAACAACGACTTGTTATATGTATAAAATCCTGCCCGCAACACGGTATATAAAATTAGTAACAGGAAAAACTGGATAACCAGCAGCCAAAAAGTATTGACCAAGTTATAAGATAACCTATTTTTCATCAGCAAAGCAAAAAATCAACCTACAAGCAACATACGGGTAAAGTACATTTACCTCCATCTTATTTACAATAATTTAATATAAAATTAATTTCAAATTTACATTATTATTTGGGAATACACGTTGTCCGATATTCGCAATCTGCTCTTTATTCCGTATTTTTGCGTTTCGATTTTTGAATGATTTACAATAATGAGCATAGCAAAAACATACAACCCTAAAGAAGCGGAAGAAAAGTGGTATTCTTATTGGATGGAGAATGGTTTTTTCCGTTCTACACCTGACGAGCGCGAACCGTATACTATTGTCATGCCACCGCCAAATGTCACGGGCGTTCTCCACATGGGACACATGCTAAACAATACCATTCAAGACGTATTGATCCGTCGTGCACGCATGCAAGGCAAAAATGCTTGTTGGGTACCGGGAACTGACCACGCTTCTATTGCTACCGAAGCTAAAGTTGTTGCTATGCTTAAAGAACGAGGCATTGATAAAGAATCCTTGAGTCGCGAGGACTTTCTGAGACACGCTTGGGAATGGAAAGAAAAATATGGCGGTATCATCTTAAAACAATTAGAAAAATTAGGTGCATCTTGCGACTGGGAGCGCACGAAGTTCACCATGGATTCCGATTTGTCCGAAGCGGTTATCGATACGTTTATTAAATTTTACAAAGACGGCTATATTTATCGTGGTGTACGAATGGTGAACTGGGATCCACAAGGAAAAACAGCGCTTTCCGATGAAGAAGTTATCCGTAAAGAAGTCAACCAAAAACTATATTACATTCGCTATCAAGTCAAAGATAGTGAAGATTATATTATCATCGCCACTACGCGTCCCGAAACAATCATGGCAGACACAGCCATTTGTATCAATCCTCTTGATGAACGCTATCAGCATCTGCAAGGAAAAACAGTCCTTGTTCCTTTAATAAACCGCGAAATTCCTATTATCCAAGACGAATACGTGGAGATGGAATTCGGTACTGGTTGTTTAAAAGTAACGCCCGCGCATGATCTCAATGATTACGAGTTAGGGCAGAAACATAACCTTCCTGTTATCGATATTCTGAACGACGATGGGACATTGAATGAAAAGGCACAAATACTCATTGGGGAAGACCGCTTTATAGCACGTAAGAAAGCTGCAAAGATGCTGGAAGAAGCTGGTCAGATTGAGAAGATCGAAGACTATAAATCGCAAGTAGGCTTCTCCGAACGTACCGATGCGGCTATAGAACCGAAGCTCTCAATGCAATGGTTCTGCAAAATGAACGAATTGGCGAGACCGGCATTAGAATATGTAGAGAACGGCTCAATTAAGTTGATTCCTGAAAAATTCTTTGCTTCCTACAAGCACTGGATGGAAAACGTAAAAGACTGGTGTATTTCCCGTCAATTGTGGTGGGGGCAACGTATCCCAGCATGGTACAACGAAAGGAATGAGTGGGTGGTAGCCAAAACCGAGGCAGAAGCCCAGGAAGCTTTTGAAGCAGATGGGAAGTCTGCAGACGGTATCCGACAAGAAGACGACGTTTTGGACACTTGGTTTTCATCGGGCCTATGGCCGATGTCTGTATTCGACGGTGTACGTCATCCGGAAAATGAAGATTTCAAATATTACTACCCTACTAATGATTTGGTAACCGCACCGGAGATTCTATTCTTTTGGGTAGCGCGTATGATTATTATGGGGCACGAGTACACGCAGACCCCTCCATTCCGAAATGTATATCTTACCGGAATCGTCCGTGACAAATTGGGTCGAAAGATGTCCAAATCATTAGGCAATTCACCCGACCCCATTGAACTAATGGAACAATATGGTACCGATGGGGTACGCGTAGGTATGCTTCTCTCCTCTCCTGCGGGCAACGACCTCATGTTTGATGTTGCTTATTGCGAACAAGGGCGAAACTTTGCTAATAAAATTTGGAACGCCTTCCGTTTGGTGAAAGGTTGGGAAAGTACAGATGCACCGGCTACTTCCGCGCAAAAAACGGCAGCGTTGTGGTTTGAAAACCGTTTCAACCAAGCGGTAGCCGAAATTGATGAACATTTTGCTAATTATCGTCTTTCTGATGCCTTAATGGCGACTTATAAATTGATTTGGGATGATTTCTGTGCTTGGTACCTTGAATTAGTGAAACCAGCGTATCAAACGCCCATTGAGAAGGAAACGCTCGAAAAGGCTAAAGTTCTTTTTCAAAATGTATTGACACTGGCACATCCATTTATGCCATTCCTGACAGAAGAATTGTGGCATGATGAATTATTTGGCTCACGCGATGCTCAAGATTGCGTTATCGTGGCCCAATATCCTACCGTACAAGCTTACGATGAGCAAATAATCAAGGAATTTGTCATCGTTCAACAAATCATTTCGGAAGTGCGCAATGTGCGAAATTCCAAGGGGATGTCACCGAAAACGACCTTGCCCTTGGCCATTAACGGAACAGAGATTGATTTCACGAAGTATCAGGATAGTATTATCAAATTAGCGAATGTTTCGGAGTTGAACTTTGTACAGGAGAAGATAACAGGGGCTATAAGCTTCCTAGCCGGAAAGAATGAATGCTACGTAAAATTGGATACTGGAAATATAGACTTGGAAGCGGAACGTGAACGCATTACAAAAGAGATAGCTTATCTCCAGGGATTCTTGGTTTCTGTAGACAAAAAGCTGTTAAATGAGCGTTTCGTACAGAATGCCAAACCGGAAATCGTGGAAAATGAGCGTAACAAAAAGGCCGACGCCGAAGCAAAGATTAAGATTCTCGCAGAGAGCCTTATAAGTTTGGGGTAAAATCAAGTAAATAGAAAACCAAATGGCCTCCCTGCTGTTCTTCTAGTAAAACACATGATTATGTCGCAGACTATTTTTAAACAGCTTCATCAGGAGAAATCGATATTAATATTAGGAAACGTATGGGATGCCCAAAGTGCGAAAGTAGCACAAGATGCCGGCTTTAAAGCATTGGGAAGTTCTAGTCATGCCATTGCTAATCTTTTAGGACATGAAGACGGAGAACAAATATCGATGGACGAAATACTGTTTATGATTGAACGTATCGTTAACGCTGTCGATATTCCTGTGTCGGTAGATTTCGAGGCCGGTTACGATGATAACCCCGATACCGTCGCCGGATATGTTCGACAGCTGTCAGATCTAGGCGTCGTAGGAATCAACCTCGAAGACGGAAAAGTCATAGGGGGTGAACGAAAGCTATTGGATGCTCCGTTGTTGGCCGATAAAATACGCGCAATTAAAGCCGCTACCCCTGACATGTTTATCAACGCCAGAGCTGACACATACACGACAGGGCATCCCCAAGCACTGGAAGAATCTATTAAACGAGCTGCGTTATATCAAGAAGCGGGTGCGGACGGACTCTTTATTCCACTTGTGGAAACAAAAGAAGATATTGAAAAATTAGTTGCATCTACACAACTCCCACTCAATGTTTTTTTAACTGATAAATTGCCTGATCTGGAAACGTTACATCAATGGGGGGTAAAACGGCTCAGCCATGGAGCGAAAATCTATGAATGGCTGGTGGAAAAGAATGCAGAGGTATTTCGGTATTTTGTGAATGAGCCGAGGCTTCCTTCGTCGTAAACAAACTTTGGTAAAATAATTAAAATAGGGAACTGAAATCCCTATTTTAATTTCATCCTATCCAATCTTCTTATGGTGTCTTAAGGTTTACAAAGCTTAAAGACAAACAGTACAAAACCGACCATGAACATCAGAAACGATTCGTTTGGCATCATCCCCCGTTGTATGCTTTCTTGGCTTCTCTGGGGTACGTCAAAATTCTCTTCCATAACCTAATTCATTTGATGTTTCTACACCTCGTTTTTTAGCGGCGATGAAGCCACCCAATTTTTGTAGCATTCATATCCTCCTTAGAACAATCTTCCTTGGAAAAGGTTTCTTGATGCGGTTAATTTTTCGTAAAAAAAATTATTAATACCGTAGGAAGATCAATTCGCAACGGAAAATATTAGCACAAATTAGTGTATTTTTACCGATTGGTACACTACTTTTACCGAGAGATACTGCTAGCATACCTATTCTATATCGTTTATATTTGACAAGCAGCTTATCTTTGGAGTATACAAACAGAGATAAAAATAACGCCATTAAAAATAGAAACATGGAAACGAAAAAAACATACTCGTTAAACAGTGGGAGCATCTCCGACACATTTCAAAAAATTGTTGACTGGATTCAGGAAAACGAGGTCAGTGTTACTTCAAAGACCGGTAAAGAATATGTTAGACTTCCATTCGTCGTCGCTTTTATTGTAGCTATACTTGTTCCATTCGCCCTCGTTATTGGTATTATTTTGGCTTTGGCTTTTGGTATAAACATTACTTTCGAGCGGATCGGCAAAAAAGAGAAATCTGTTCACAACGACAAGCCTTATTAAGCAACCGAATTACAAAAAATTAGACAATACGTTATGATATTGATAGCAGTCCTGTTTCCATGGTTATCCTTTTTTTTAAGAGGGAAAATATTAATTGGTTTTATCTGCCTTATTTTGCAGTTTACGCTAATCGGGTGGCTGCCAGCAGCGATTTGGGCGGTGGCTTCCCGTATAGACGGAAAAAACAAGAACCGCATTCGACGGTTAGAAAGACAGTTACAGCGTCCGGGAGTATAATTTAGTCATCTATCCTAATAAATTTGCCTTCGTTTGAAAACTCCAAATCAAGTCCGTTTGAAATTTCAACGTCATACCCATTCCTATTCTTCTTTATTCCTTTCACGAACGTATTCGGAAAGCTCTTATGGATATATTGAGAAATGTTCGCCGGTATAAGTATAGCTGGCACAGCGCTCTTTTTCATTTCCACCTTTTTCCATACTCCGTCGGCATCAAACTCGATGTTCGAGCCACTTTTTAAGGTAAGTTCATATTCCTTCTTAAAAAGATATTCGGTGTCCATCGAAACCTTAACGACCTCTTTCTCCGAAAAATGCTTTTTCACAAATGCTTGCGCTTTAGCAGGCAACTTCGTAAACGATATAGCTTTGTCTTGTGCAGAAGCGGCTGTTATCATAAACAACAATAATACGGACAAGGTTATTTTTAATAGCGATTTCATTCCAGTACGTTTTTACTAACACAAAGATTTCAATTGATTTAGGAAACTTTTGGGAATGAGGCCATTCCACTAGTCCATCATGGTTTTTCTAAAGAAAAAACATGCCAACTTCCCTCAAAGCGATAATCGATTGACAACTCAGGGTAGGTATCTACGATAGATTTTACAATGGCAAGCCCCAGACCAGTTGATTGACTATCTTGCGTACCTTTATGAAAGCGACTGAAAATCTTTTTTTGATCTAGCGGGCTCTGGCTCCCCGTATTAGCCAACGAAAGCTGATTCTTCCTTATACATATGGATATGATTCCGCCTTTAATATTATATCGTAAAGCGTTCCGGAATAAGTTTGAGATTAGTACAAGCGCCAAATCTTTGTTCATCGACACATCAAAAACCGCATGTTCCTCGACTTGCAGCGTTATACCTTTAAACGATAAAAAATCCCTATAGTCTTCACTGATCTCCTTCACGAGCTGATTCAGCCCGATCCTATCAACATCCTTATACTGTTTATTCTCAATCCTTGATAGCATCAGCAAGGCTTTATTCAAGTTTACAAGCCGCCGCAACGACGATTTCGAAGCAGCTAGCTGCGTCAGTTGGCTTTCAGACAGTGATTCGTCCTCCATCAACATTTCCAATTTATTAATCGTGATAGCTAAGGGCGTTTGTAACTCGTGGGCTGCATTCTCGATAAAACGCTTTTGTTCATCAAACACTTCTTCATTTCGGCGCCACATCCGATGTATCTCTTTATTTAATTGATTAAATTCCACAATATTCGTGGACAGGGCTTTCAGATCATCTTTTTTTCCAAAGCGGTAGAGATTTAGGTTTTCTAAAATAATATTAAATGGGCGCCAAGCTCGTCGCAGAACTAATTCATTGATTGAATATACTCCCAAAACAAGCACAAGATATAAAACGATGAGCGCAGTGGTCAGGTTAAGTATCAAATCATCTTCCTCTACTGTGGACGTGCGGATCTCCAGATGATATGGTTTTTGGTCTGGAGCATAAAACCCCGTCCGCAACACCCTGTAGGGCTCCATCTCGTCATCATATGGCATATAGAAAAACTCATTGTTCAGTTGATTCTGCTCCGAAAAATCATCGTCGTCGCTTACAGGCGTAATTCGAAATTGGTTGATACCGTACTTATCTGTTTCTAGCAATCCGGGATCCTCGTAAACCGCTCTTAAAATCAATATCTTTTGGTTTTTCAGTCCGTCGTCTACATTGTCGTAGACCTCTTCCAAAATAAAGGCATAGAATAAAGCTGCCCAAATGGTGATGATCATCAGGAAAGCAATGCTCAAATAACGTAAGGTATAGTTCTTAAGAGAGACTTGCATCGTATTATACCATTTTATAGCCCACGCCGTAGACGGCCTGAAAATCGACTTCTGCTTGATAGTTTTTTAGTTTTCGTCGTAAATTCTTTATTTGGGAATAGATAAAATCAAGGTTATCCGACTGATCGGCATCATCACCCCAGACGGCTTCGGCAAGTGACGTTTTCGTAATGAGCTTTTCCGGACGGATCATAAAGTAATATAACAAGTCGTATTCTTTTCGGTTTAATTGTAATTCATCCGCTCCCACAAGAACTTTACGTTCTTCTGGAAACAATTTAATATCTTTAAACTGAATGGCTTGTTCACCGTGATGGTTTCTCCTTCGGATTATCGTTTTGATACGGGCCAGTAGTTCTGCCAGATGAAAAGGCTTTGCTAAATAGTCGTCGGCCCCCAATCCCAAGCCCTCTACTTTATCCTCAACGGAATCTTTAGCCGAAATGATGATGACCGAGCCGTCTTTTCCCAATGCCCTCAGCTCAGTTAACAGCTGCATTCCGGTACCACCAGGCAGCATAATATCTAATAACACGCAGTCGTAGTCATAATTAACCAATTTAGCCAACCCGGTAGCGTAATCATTAGCGGTTTCCACCATATATTTTTCGGCCTCGAGAAATGATTTTAACACATCGCAGAGGTCCGTTTCATCTTCTACAATTAGTACTTTCATTGTTAAACTAAACTACGATATTACGGACATAATTAGGAAAGATTTTGGAAATTCATTACGCGGCACCCTAAAAACTAGGTTTTTAATTCTATTTCTTGACGTTTTTTCTAACTCTTTTATCGGCAATAGTTGACAAACCTTATCTTTGTTCGTAACTCATGTAAGCAATAATTGTGAGTAGTAATAAACATTTCAACTCTTTTGACGTTTGTTGATAAAGAGGTATACACGACAAAGTCTTATAAAATTTAATAAAAAATCACGTTGAATCGATTCGGACGAATAGCTTTAAAAACAATATTATGGGTTATCGGCAGTATTATTGCCCTTCTGCTATTTATAATTTTTCTTATACGAATGCCGGCGGTTCAAAATTATGTAGTTGGCAAAGTTACGAACTATCTGGAAAACAAGATTGGCACTCGGGTCGATATTGGCTATGTCAATATCACTTTTCCAAAGAAAATCGTATTGGAAAACGTCTATTTTGAAGACCAATCTAAGGACACGTTAGTTGCTGGAGAAAAATTATTGGTGGATATCAATATGTTTAAATTGTTGAAAAACACGGTGGAGGTCCAGCAGTTAGAATTAAAGGGCATAACAGCGAAGATAAACCGCACGTTACCCGATAGTAGCTTTAATTTTGATTATATTGTAGCAGCGTTCGCTTCTGAAGAAGAAAGCACAGCAGCTACTGATACCACCTCGGCCCTCGTTTTTGATATCAATGACGTACTTTTTGAGCGCCTCCATTTCGTTTATCACGATGAAGTTATCGGAACGAGTGCGGACATCCGGTTGCAGCATTTCGATACGAAAGTAAAAAGGTTTGACTTGACTAACAATATGGCATTTTCGATGCCAACAATCAGATTGGACGGGTTGACAGCATTGGTTAAACAATGGGCCCCTATGGGTGAAGGGGAAGCTCCTTCAGCAGACGATTTCGGTATTACAGATGCCTCCGTCGCAGAATCGTCGCTACTTCCGGACCTCGAAATAAAGAATCTAAACCTGAGCAATATTCTCGTAGAATACCAAGATTCATCGACCGCCATGGATACCCGATTTGATATCCGGCAGCTAACTGCGGACATCAAAGAAATAGATCTCAACAACGAAATTGTACGTTTAGGGGAAATTAATTTAGACGAGTCTGATTCGCAGGTACTATTTGGGAATTTAACGTCGAAACCCATCGTAGCGGCAGAAACAGATACCACATCTAACAGCAGTTCCATGAACTGGGTTGTTTCTGCCGACAGATTGACTATCGATAAAACGAATATTTGGTTTAAAGACGATAACGAACCACGCATGAACGGATTCGATTATTTCAACATTAAAATCAGTGATTTTCTAGCGGAGCTTGATGACCTCTATTACTCCAGCGACTCTATTTCCGGTTCATTAAAAAACCTTTCGATGGCGGATCACTCTGGCTTTTCCATTAAAAAGTTGCAGGGGGACTTTGTGTATCATAATTCGGGTGTAGAAATCCAAAATTTCATTGCCCAAACGCCTAAGACTACTATCCGAAATTATATCAAACTGACCTATCCGTCGCTTGACGCATTAACAGAAAATCCGAGCCAAGTATTTGTAGAAGCTAACATCAAAAATTCCACACTCGATATGGGCGATATCCGCTATTTTGTACCAGACTTGGACACCATGGAGGTTATGAAGCCACTTTTGACTTGGTCTTTTTACATCAACGGTAGTGTAAGAGGCCAGATGGATAATCTCACTATACCCAATATTGAATTTAAAACATTAGACCGCACCCACGTAGTAGCCAGTGCAGCCATTAGAGGGCTACCTGATACAGAGAAACTCTACATCGACTTGAATCTTAAAAAATTTACGACCGGTAGAGCGGATATAGAACGTTTAGTTGCGAAATCTTTGATGCCTGACAGCTTACAACTTCCAAATGCCATCAGCCTATCGGGAACGTTCAAAGGAGGTATGTCTGGCTTCGATGCGAACATGAGTCTTGTTACCGAGAAAGGCAACGCTACGGTGAATGGTAATATGCAAATGGGAACAGATACGACATACAATGCATATGTATCCATTGACGATTTGAACATTGGAAACATCCTAAATCAAGATTCTGTTTTAGGTATAATATCTGCGGAAGCGAATGTAGTTGGCACTGGACTAAACCCCAAGGACATGACCGCGGCTGTAGATGGTCGTTTGAATCACTTGGATGCGATGGGTTACACTTATCGTGATATACAGTTGCAAGTAGATGCTAAAGGCGGTGATATCGTGGGTACGCTAAACAGTCCAGATCCCAATATACAGTTCAACATGGATTTCGCGGCAGACATGCGCAATAAGTACCCAAAAGTACAGGCAACACTGATGATCGATAGTGTTAACGTTCGGAACCTTAAATTGATGGAAGACGACTTTCGATATCACGGAAAGATTGTTGCTGATTTTGAAACGGCCGATCCAGATTTCCTAAACGGTTCGATTGTTGTCTCCAACTCGTCCCTTGCATATAAGGATGCTCGCTATACACTAGACAGCATCTCTTTAGTGGCATCCGCAGATACCAGTAAGAATACACTGATTCTAAAATCTGAATTTCTTCAGGCACACATGGTTGGCAAATATCAACTTACCGCATTGGGTGGCGCAGTACAAGATATCATACAGATATACTATAATCCAAGTGGCACACCAAAAGACACCATTTCGTATGCCCCACAGCAGTTTGAGTTTAGTGCAACAATTAATAATTCCCGCTTCATCCGGGATTTCCTTCCGGACTTAGAAGAGATGCGTGATATTACCTTAGATGGTACATTCAACAGTGCTACACAGAATTTTATGGCAAAATTGATCGCACCGAAAATTGTATACGGCGGCACAACTATAGAAGATGTTGGCGTCGATTTGACGACATTTGATAGCACGCTATATTATTCAGCACTCATTCACCTAATTAAAATGGGTGATATCGAATTGAATAATACGGTAGCAAGTGGTAGTGTCGTGGAAAACAATGTTGACCTTGGCTTGTGGATAAAAGATAAGGAAGATAAAGAGCAGTATCATTTAGGCGCCGGGTTACGAGCTGAAGAAAATAACTTTATTTTCAGGTTACATGAAGATGGATTAAAATTAAATTATGAAGATTGGCATATAGACACCACGAATACAATTAGTTTTGGTGAAAGCGGCGTACACGCCCGCAACTTCCGTTTAACGAATAATGGACAGGAGCTTCTTGTCCAATCACGAGATTCTATACCGAACGCACCTATCGATGTGACCTTTAACAATTTCAGAATCGAGACTTTTACACAAATGTTGGAATCCGAAATGCTCGATCTGGGAGGAGGTATTAATGGTACAGCTACCGTATCTCGACTAGAGGGCAGTCCCGTATTTGTTTCCGATCTGACTATTGATAAGTTTTTCTTCGGAAAAGACACCGTGGGCAATATATTGGTCAAAGTAGATAATATCAAAGAAAACACGTTTTCTGCTGACGTGAAAATTGAAGGAAACGGTAACGACGTACAACTCATAGGTGATTTTATCAGTCCGCCAGACGGGACCGCTTCTATCGACGCAACGTTATCGCTAAAACCAATGAAAATGACGACTATACAGGCGTTTAGTCTAGGTTATTTAGAAGATTGTGCGGGCGATTTGGTAGGCGATTTAAAAATCACAGGCACTGTCGATGCGCCTAAAATTAACGGTGGACTCACGTTCCAAAACGGCAAATTGAATGTGGCAATGTTGAATGCAGATTTCCTAATGGACAACCAAACTATCCACTTCAACAATCAAGGCATTCAATTCAAAAAATTTGAAATCAAAGATTTACGTGGTAACACCACATTATTAAACGGTTCTATTGCTACCACCACCTATACGGACTTTAGCTTCAATCTGAATTTGACGATGAACGACTTTGCCGCGGTTAATTCAACGAGGGAAGACAACGATTTATTTTTCGGCAAACTATATTTGACCTCGAATCTGCGTGTACGTGGTAATTTAGACCAACCGCGTGTGGATGGCGACATTAAGGTCAATGAAAACACCGATTTTGTATTCATCGTACCAAATGACGACCCTGGTATTGCGCAGCGGGACGGCGTCGTCAAATTTGTCAATCGTTCTGATACGGCCCGTGCAAATGTATTTGCCCGATTAGACTCTATCACAACGGCTACACAATTGTCCGGCATGGACATCGCCCTCAATCTTTCTACCGACGCCGAGGCAAAATTTAAGGTTATATTAGACGAAGGCACACAAGATGCACTCAACATACAAGGCGTGGCAGAGTTGAACGCTACCATTGATGCAAGTGACAAAATCACGATGTCAGGCACCTATACCGTAGAAAGGGGAGATTATACATTCTCATTGGGACCGATTTCGAAACCATTCCTCTTCCAAAAAGGGAGCACCATTACTTGGAATGGCGATCCACTGGATGCCCGTATGGATATTACCGCCATATATCGAAACCGTTTTCCCACCTTGGAACTCGTACAATCTCAACTTGGTGGCGAAAGCCCAAACCTGTATAAACAACGAATTCCTTTCGACGTAAAGCTTATTCTCACCGGCGAGCTGTTCAAACCAGAAATTAACTTTGATATTGATCTGGACGAGAATAACGCTATCGTTTCACAAGATGTCGTAAGTAAAGTTAACATTGCTTTGGCCAATATACGGGAGGATCCTGCGGAGTTGAATAAGCAAGTGTTCTCACTAATCGCGCTAGGACGTTTCATGTCCGCCAATCCATTTGAGAGCCTTTCGGGCGGTGGCGGAGCTGAAGCAATGGCACGGAACACCGTCAGTTCGTTCCTGAGTAGCCAGTTGAATAATTTAGCGTCCGATCTTGTTAAAGGGGTGGAACTTGATTTCAATCTGCAATCAGAAGAGGATTATCTAACTGGGAATGCGCAAACACGGACGGACTTAAACGTGGGCGTGTCCAAGATGTTATTTGATGATCGCTTAAAAATTACGATAGGTTCCAACTTCGAAGTCGAAGGAAATACACGCCCAGGAGAAAAAGCATCTAACATCGCGGGCGATATTTCACTGGATTACCAACTTTCAAAAGATGGGCGCTACTTCGCTCGTGTATACCGGAAAAATCAATATCAAGCAACGTTGCAGGGACAATTTGTCGAAACTGGTATCGGTTTTATCATTACGATGAGTTATGACAAGTTCAAAGAACTTTTCATGAGTTCCGGCGCTTTAGAGCAATACTACAACACAGATAGCCGGGGTTTTCGCCGCCGGTTTGATATAGAGCGGATGGAAACCGATTCCGCCTACCGAGATAGCGTACGCCTAGTGATTCGTGATAGCCTAATGAAGAATAGCCCAGAGTTCCGTAAACGCATCGAGGAACGCCAGAAAAACGAACGTTTGCAACGTCAAGAAAATAGGACCGACAGCTCTACAACAAATAAGCCGGTTGGTTCCGTCACTCCATCAGCCGCCATCCGGGACGATGAGGAAGAAAGGAGGTCATATGATGATTAATTCGCGCCGAGTCGCAATGGGTATAACTGCAATGATCTTCGTGATTAGCTGTAATCCCACCAAATACCTTACCGAGGATGAAAAACTCTACAATAAAGGGCACGTAATCATCCATCCACAAGATAGTATTCCGAACGAACGCAAAGAAGCGTTTGAAGCACATTTGGAAGAAATGCTCAGGCCCAGACCCAACAAAAAGTTCTTGGGTGTTCGATTCAAGTTAGGTCTATACAATATGGGAGGAGGGCCAGATTCGTCATCGGGCGCCATCAACAGGTGGCTAAGAAATCAGGGAGAAGAGCCAGTGCTACTCCGTGACGTAAACCGAGAGTACAACGAAAATCTCTTGCGTAATCGGATGGAGAATTTCGGCTTCTTTAACGCCTACGTCACATCAGATACTACAATCGATGGCAAACTGGCAGAGGTCACCTATAATGCGTTTCCTGGGAAGATTTATCGTATCGCCAAGGTCGATTTCGAGGTCGATTCGACCAAGCAACTGGGGAAAGACATTTTGAGCACAAAATCTCGTTCCTTGCTAAATGTCGGAAGCAATTACAATTTAGATGTTATTCTCAACGAACGAGACCGCATCGACAATGACTTAAAAAACAAAGGATACTATTATTTTTCGCCCGACCATTTATTGGCGGAGGTGGACAGTAGCAAGGGAAATTTCCAGGTAGACATGTATTTGAAAGTTAAGCCTGAAACCCCACAGAGAGCGAAAGAGCCTCAAAAAATAGGAAATATTTTCATTTACCCAAATTATCGGCAGACAACGCAAGGTCTCCAAACAACCCGACCAAGGCCACAATATTTGTATGACAACCAATATTATATTATAGATCCGCAAAATACGTATCGTAAAAAAGTATTAGCAAATCATATCTTCTTTAACAAAGGAGATACCTATACACGCTGGGAACACAACCGGACGATCAGTCACCTCGTTAATCTCAACGCTTTTAAATTTGTTAAAAATACATTTGTTGACAGTCCTGATTCAGCCAATACGATGGATGTTTATTACCATTTAACTCCGATGCAGAGAAAGTCGATCCGTTTTGAGGTGATTGCAAAAACGGCTTCCGTGTATAATGGTACGGAAGCTAACGCCCATTGGACGCTTCGAAATGCCTTCAAAGGGTTTGAGACACTTACTGTAAGTGTGTTCGGCGGTTACGAAACGCAGACCGGGGGAAATGTAAATCTGAATTCCGCATATATACGTTACGGAACCGAAGTGGGCATTGTATGGCCGCGTTTGTTATCACCCTACAAGTGGGCGCCCTCGAGACGTTACATCCCCAAAACGTATGCGAAGGTTGGCTATGAGTTTTTGAATCGGCGAAACGCATATACACTTAATTCGCTGACCATAAATTACGGCTATAATTGGAAGGAAGATGACCAAAAGCAACACGATTTGGCAGTTGCTGAAATTATCTACGTACAACCCCGAAATATCACGGATGAATATAGAGCACAAATGGACACCGTTCCTACCCTACGCCATATCGTCGATCCACAGTTTTCGTTCGGGCCGAACTATTCCTATACCTTTACCAATTCTATGGACGCTTCACGTAAACATACTTTTTACGTAAAAACGGGTTTAAATACATCGGGGAATGTGCTGGGATTAATTCAGGGAGCGAATTATGACGAAGGTGCCAAAGAGATCTTCGGAACACCGTACGCCCAGTTTATCAAAGCCGAAGCTGATTTTCGTCATTATATGAAGTTGTCGTCTACATCCCAACTCGCTTCTAGAGTAATGGTGGGCACCAGTCATTCTTATGGAAATTCACGCTCACTTCCCTATTTAAAACAATATTTCTCCGGCGGGCCTAACGGATTACGTGCTTATCGGGCTCGGGCAGTAGGACCTGGAACCGCCTACCCGGAAAACTTGGGCGAAAATAATTTCTTCGCCGATCAAACTGGCGATTTCAAACTAGAACTTAATACGGAATATCGGGCACAGTTGGCTGGTATGCTGCATTGGGCCGCTTTTATAGATGCTGGGAATATATGGTTGCAACGAGCGGATGAAAATAAACCTGGGGGTAAGCTAACAAAGGACTTTTATAAAGAACTGGCAGTGGGCGCAGGTTTAGGCTTGCGTCTTGACCTGGATTTCTTGATTATCCGTACAGATTGTGCGATACCAGTACGTGTGCCGTATCGAGATCCGGGAGACCGCTGGGTATTCAAATACATTGATTTTAGAGATCGCGAATGGCGTCGTAACAACCTGGTATTTAACTTAGCCATTGGTTATCCGTTTTAACGGAGTTATAAGTGATGCACAAAAGTTAAAAATCAAAAGTTTTCTGTCTTTGCGCTCTTTTCCGTACATTTATCTACACATCAAGTCTTTACCACAACAAAAGATAGAAAAAATATGCAGACAAAAGTAACAGTTATTGGAGCAGGGGCTGTAGGTTCAACGACAGCGGACAATCTTGTACGAAGAAATATTGCAGAAGAAATTGTGCTGTTGGATATCAAAGAAGGTGTCGCAGAAGGCAAGGCACAGGATATGATGCAAACCGCAGCACTTTTAGGATTTGATTCCACTATAAAAGGAGTAACCAACGATTACACACAAACGGCAGGTTCTACGGTGGCGGTCATCACTTCTGGTATACCCAGAAAACCGGGGATGACACGTGAGGAACTCATTGGAACCAACGCTGGCATCGTTAAATCTGTTGTGGAGAACTTAGTAAAGCATTCCCCCGACATAATTATTCTCATTGTGTCTAACCCGATGGATACCATGACATACCTTTCGTTAAAATCGAGTGGTCTGCCTAAGAACAGGATTATTGGTATGGGTGGCGCACTGGATTCAGCGCGCTTTAAATATCAAATCTCCCAAAAGCTACAAGCTTCGGCGAACGATTTGAATGCAATTGTAATAGGTGGACATGGTGACACTACTATGATTCCCCTTATTCATCACGCCACGTGGAACAGTATCCCTGTCAGCAATTTCTTAACGCAAGAAGAACAAGATACCATCGTTAAAAAAACGATGGTGGGTGGAGCTACACTTACGGCATTGATTGGCACCTCCGCTTGGTATGCGCCCGGAGCGGCAGCGGCGGCGATGGTAGAAAGTATTGTACGCGACCAAAATAGATTATTTACAGCATCTGTCTTCCTAGAAGGCGAATACGGCGAAGAAGATATCAATATTGGTGTTCCTGTAATTATTAATAAAAAAGGTTGGGACCGTATCGTTCCTTTAGAGTTGTCAGAAGAAGAAGAAGCGCTTTTCAAAAATAGTGCAAATGCCGTAAGGAATATGAACCAAGTGTTGAAAGATAGTAATATCATATAAGGCTCTTTTTGCGTGGGTTTTAATTTATATTTATTTTATCTAAGTTTACACCCATGCAAAAAATTCCGTTTGAAATATTGGAACTACAAGGCGATGGTTATCATATATTGATCGATGTTTGCCTATTTGATCAATCTTTTAAGATGGTATTAGATACCGGAGCATCAAAAACCGTTCTTGACAAAACGACACTCCTCCAATCAGGTATTCCGGAGGAAAAAATTGAAATTACTAATATCGTTTCGACTGGATTAGGTACAAATTCCATGGAAAGTTTTATCTTAGAACTACCAACTTTCGAGATAGGTACCTGGAAAGTAAGAAAATTTATAACGGCGGTTCTAGATTTAAGCGCGGTTAATTATGCTTACCAACAAATGGGCCTTCCTCCCGTTATTGGGGTGTTGGGGGGAGATATCCTAGTTACTTATGCTGCTCGTATCGACTATCGGAAACAGCTTTTAACCTTACGGGACCGTAAAGTAAGTTGAAGTTGACCTATGTTTTCGGGTGTAAAATCGTTATTTAGCTATGTATCGGTCTCCAGCTGTTTATTGCTTATTTCCCCAGTTAGCGGGTTGTCCCGAGACACACTGTCGATTGATACTGCACATAAGCTGAATGGTGCTGGACGATTTGTCCATCATCTTGGGGTGGAACTTCGCCCCGGTTTCGTATTGCCTACCGTACCTTTTTACGCTGGATTGAATGATCAGCGAAAACCTATTCGAAACGCGTTATCCGGACATATCAAATACGCATTCCGGTTTCCAAATGGCTCATTGGGAGATCAAATTTATCCCCATACCTACCAGGGAATAGGGGTGTCTTTTTACAGTTTCGGCAACCACCGAGAGTTAGGAGCTCCTAATACAATGTACCTTTTCCAGCGCTCCAAGATCACACAGCTTCGTCCGAATGTAGCATTAGACTATGAATGGAATTTCGGTTTATCGACCGGTTGGGAGCCACACGATTTTGAGCACAATACCTACAATGTCGCAATTGGCTCTAAAACGAATGCCTATTTAAATGCCGGATTATATTTGAGATGGAGGTTAACGCAGAATACAGATTTGGCTACGGGTTTCGATTTCACTCATTTTTCAAATGGAAATACAAATTTCCCTAATGCTGGCCTTAACACGATCGGATTGAAGATAGGTTTTTTATATGATTTTCGAAAACGATATTCAGTCGCCGGGAAGCGTCCCAAAATACCCGATTCGTTGATTGCGCAATACCCCAAACACATCCACTATGATTTGGTATTTTTCGGTTCGTGGCGTCGAAAAGGAGTCGAAGTCATCGGACAACCGGTCCCTTCGCCGCACCAATATCCTGTTTTGGGGTTGTATTTTGGTCCAATGTATAATTTAAGCTATAGATTTCGGGCTGGCGTCTCTATAGATGCCGTATACGACGGCAGCGCGAATGTCTACACAAAAAATTACTTTTCGGCAGCCCTTGAAGAAAAATTCTTTAAGCCATCTATCGACAAACAATTAGCTATAGGCCTGTCGGCGAGAGCTGAATATATCATGCCGATTTTCACTATCGGTATCGGCTTAGGAGGTAACCTGCTGCATAGAGGCGGAGACCTCCGAGGTTCCCACCAAACATTTGCACTTAAGATTGCAGCCACTAGAAATTCGTTCTTGCATATCGGCTATAATTTGAAAGATTTTCACGAGCCAAATTATTTGATGCTGGGTCTCGGCTACCGATTTAAAAATAAAGCACCCTCGCTGTTCTTTTGATAAGATCGATCATATTCTCTTAAACAGTCTTCGATGGATATGTAGCCGCAGATAGGTATAAAAGCTTAGCGCAACGATAACACCAACTGTCCCCATAAAGTATAGCGTGCTCTTGATTCCGATATATTCGGCCATCGCACCAATTAACAGCGTGCCAATAGGAGCGACGCCTTGGAAAGCCATAACATAATAACCTATCACTCTCGCACGATAGCTTGGAACCGCATGCGTCTGGATATACGTATTTATGGACGAATTCTGCATCATCATCGCAAAAGCAACCACCATGGTAAACACCAAAGCCAACGGTAGGAACCGGGCAAATGCTAATAAACAAAGTGCTATGCCCATGAGAAAAGCAGAAAACAATACGCGGTACCGAAGGTTTTCACCTGTTTTTAATCTTGCCATGTTGATGGCACCGATCATCGCGCCAAAACCGGCGGCACTTTCAAACCAAGAGAAAGTGGACTCATCTCCCGAAAAAAGGTCTTTAGCGATGGCCGGCAACAAAGACGTATAAGGGATAACGAATAAGCTAGAAAATACCAGTACAATAATCAATGATTTAATATGCGGAGAACGCCGCACATAGCTGAATCCTTCAATAAGCGCTTGCGAATGGCTTTCTTTAGTAAGCTTTGAGCGATCCTCCTTTACACGCATCAGCAGAAGGCAGATGATGACCGGGACAAAACTGATGAAATTAATACCGAAACACACGAGCTCGCCGTATCTGGTCAACAAAATACCGCCAATGGCAGGCCCCACCATTCTTGCGGCGTTGAAAATAGACGAATTTAACGCTATGGCATTAGGCAAATCTCGCTTGTTATCCACGAGCGATATCATTAATGACTGGCGGCTGAGTACATCGAATGCATTAATGATTCCCTGTATAAAACCTAACACAGATAACAGAAGAACAGTTTGTAACTGCAATCCTACCACTAGTGTTAAAATACCAGCTTGTAGCATCAAACCAATCTGCGTAAGAAAAACCAGCTTATATTTCCTGTGCTTATCGACAAACGAGCCGACAAATGGGGAAAGGATCAATGACGGAAGCAAAGCAATAAATTGAACAAAACCGAGCCAAAATACGGAATTAGTCATTTCATATACCATCCAGCTGATAGCTATCCGTTGCATCCAGGTACCCAAAAGTGATATCGCTTGGCCTATGACATGCAGTCGAAAATTGGGGTAAGAAAGCGATCTAAATATGTCCATGAACGGCCGAAAAAATGTTTTGATTAAACTTAACCAGATTGAGAATAATATAATTACTTTTGTAACATACTTATGTATACTATGTTTTAAAATATTTTAAATCACTATAAAACAATCTAATAAACATGAAGTTTTTTATCGATACCGCAAACTTAGCACAGATCAAAGAAGCACAAGACCTTGGCGTGTTGGACGGCGTAACGACTAACCCCAGCTTAATGGCAAAGGAAGGCATCAGTGGGGAAGAGAATGTAATTAATCATTATAAAGCTATCTGCGACATTGTGGATGGTGATGTAAGCGCAGAGGTTATCGCTACAGATTTTGACAATATCATCACAGAAGGGGAAGCATTGGCTGCCTTGAATCCAAAAATTGTTGTGAAGGTTCCTATGATCAAGGATGGCGTTAAAGCTATTAAGTATTTTAGCCAAAAAGGCATCAAAACAAACTGCACACTCGTGTTTTCTGCTGGGCAAGCGCTATTGGCGGCCAAAGCGGGAGCAACATACGTATCTCCATTTATCGGCAGATTGGACGACATTTCTGTAGATGGTCTAGGTTTAATCGAAGAAATTCGTCACATATATGACAACTACGGTTTCAAAACAGAAATTTTAGCGGCTTCCGTACGTCATAGCGCACATTTATTAGGCTGTGCGAAGATTGGAGCTGATGTAATGACAGGACCTTTATCCGTTATCTTATCCTTATTAAAGCACCCGTTAACCGATAGCGGCTTAGCGCAATTTTTAGCGGACCACGCAAAGGCAGCAGGAAAGTAAAATAATATATTTCATGATGAAAGCCTCTCCCGTTTTATCTGGAGAGGCTTTTTTTATGAGTCTCCAATCCGGTTGATCTGCACTCTTTTTGAGGTAAAAAAGACTATAAAATTCGTAACTTTACGGCTATCATGACGAATGGAAAAAAAGAACAAAACACACAGGAATTTCCGGACCTTCTCCGGGAAAACGGCCTCAAAGTAACCTCCCAAAGGTTGCGTGTCTTAGAAGAAATAACGCACAAAAATGCAGCCATATCACAGCCTGATTTAGAAAAAATTGTAGGAAAAGATATTGATAGGGTAACACTATATCGCATATTATCGAGCTTTGAAGAGAAAGGAATTGTCCATAAAATATTCGATTTAAATGGTACAGCGACCTATGCAATGTGCACTTCTAACTGCACCGAAAACCACCATCACGATCAACATATCCACTTCATATGTTCGGTATGTAATAGCGTATTTTGCTTGGACGAAGTATCGCTTCCAAAAATCACTTTGCCTCCTCATTTCGCACTCCATTCCCTCGCTATAAACGCCGTGGGATTATGTGCAAACTGCCAAAAAGAAGATTAAATACCAAAAAACATATACTTATATAAAAGAAGCTTTCTGAATTCGGGAAGCTTTTTTTATGTAAACTAACCCCGTGATAAAACCAAAAAATAAAGACATAAAAATAAACACATAACTTATATAATACACTTGCAATAAGCATTTTAATTACGCTAAAATAAATGTAAAGACAACTTAATAAATTTAGCAGTTCGACATTTGCTATCCCGTTTTTTCAAAAAAATCGTTCTAACCATGTCAAAAACAAACTAAAGACAACGCATATTTTAGCACAAATCAATTTTAAATTAAACATTATCAATAAATTATAATTGGTAAATTAAATGATAACATAACGATAAGAAATAAGACAGGAAATGCTTTGATTCTAAATAAACATAAAGAACATTTTTTATGTATCTTAGTTTATATAAAGAGCATATCGCTATAATACGCTTGCGCACTTTTATAGTATCCCTCTCCTATCGATGGATGCTATAAAAGAGCGAAGCATCAAGCAATAATTTTAAACACATGAAACAAAAAAAAGAGAACGCCTACAGAGAAGTACTGACTCATCTTATCGTTGACATATTCGAAAAATCAAATAATACGCCACTCAATTACAAACAGGTAGCTGCGAAACTTAACCTTAGCGAAAGCGACTCAAAAAATGCAATCGCCGAGATTCTTTCTGACGAATCGAAATCCGGCAAATTCCTGCAAGTGGAGCGGGGCAAATTTAAGTTGCGCCAGTTGAATGTCTACATCCAAGGAAAGGTCGACATGACAGCCGATGGCTCGGCTTATGTCGTCCCGGAGGATGAACTTGAAAGTGACATTCATATCGCGCCTCGCAAGCTGCGGCAGGCATTACACAATGACATCGTAAAGGTGCACGTTTACGAACGACGAAAAGGCCGGAAGCGAGAGGGCGAAGTAGTGGAGATTATCCAACGGGCAAAAACAGATTTTACTGGAACGATAGACATCTCCAAATCGTATGCATTTTTTCTACCAGACGACCGAAAGATGATCCACGATATATTCATCCCGCTAGACAATCTAGACGGCGCGCAACACGGAGAAAAAGTTGTTGTCTCGATTGTAGAATGGCCGAAGAATGCCAAAAATCCAATCGGTAGGGTGAAAAATATCCTAGGTAAGAAAGGCGAGAATGACACGGAGATGAACGCCATTCTCGCGGACTTTGGCTTCCCACTGTCTTTTCCGCCTCAAGTTGAGGCCGAAGCGAACGCTATCTCAGAGCAAATATCCGATGACGAAATAAAGAAAAGACGTGATTTTCGCGATATCCTCACGTTCACGATAGATCCTTTCGATGCAAAAGACTTTGACGATGCAATCTCTTTCCAAACATTGGATAATGGAAATTACGAAGTCGGCGTCCATATCGCTGACGTTTCTCACTACGTGCAACCAGATTCCCTTTTAGATAAAGAAGCTTTTGAACGGGGCACATCCGTATACCTGGTTGATCGGGTGATCCCAATGCTTCCCGAACGTCTGTCAAACGGCGTATGTTCGTTGCGCCCGCATGAGGACAAATTATGTTTCTCCGCTGTATTCGAAATGGACGACAAAGCAAATGTATTAAACCAGTGGTTTGGACGCACCGTTATCAATTCTAATCGTCGTTTTAGTTACGAGGAAGCACAAGAGGTTATTGAGACCCAAAGCGGAGATCATGCAGCCGAAATCCTAAAACTAAATCAACTCGCCTATATTCTGCGAGAACGCAAATTTAAGAACGGTGCAATCAGCTTCGAAAGTGAGGAGGTTAAATTCCACCTTGATGAAAAAGGAAAACCCTTGGGCGTCTATACTAAAGTGCGGAAAGATGCACATAAGCTTATCGAGGATTTCATGCTTCTAGCCAACCGCAAGGTTGCCGAGTACATCGGTAAGCAAGGTAGAGGTAAAAATAAGCTAACGTTTGTGTATCGATTCCATGATACGCCCAACTTGGAAACGTTGACCACTTTTTCCCAGTTTGCTTTACGATTTGGACACAAGCTCACTATTAAAACAGATAAAGAGGCTGCGCGATCGCTAAATGCACTTTTGACAAAGATCGAAGGCACGAAGGAGCAAAACATGTTAACGACACTCGCCATCCGATCGATGGCAAAAGCTATTTACACAACCAAAAGTACCAGCCACTATGGACTCGCTTTTGATTATTACACGCATTTCACCTCGCCTATCCGTCGCTATCCGGACGTGATGGTACATCGTTTGTTGCAATTTTATCTGGATGGTGGAAAGAAAATTAACGCGGAGCATTACGAAAAAATGACGGAGCATTCCTCTCAAATGGAAAAAAAGGCTGCTGAAGCAGAACGCGCCTCCATTAAGTACAAACAGGCCGAGTACTTGGAAGACCAAATCGGCGTAGAATATACAGGCATCGTATCGGGTGTCACCGAGTGGGGCATGTACGTGGAAATTCAAGAAAACAAATGTGAAGGTATGGTACGCTTACGCGACATCACTGACGATTTCTATACACTTGATGAGAAAAACTATGCCATCATCGGTCAACGGAAGAAAAAGAAATATCAGCTTGGTGACGAAGTACGTATCAAAGTTAAGAAAGTAGATTTGGAAAAGAGGCAAATTGATTTTACGCTCATGTCGTAGTAAGCGCCAGCAATGACATTTTCTATATATAGGGCGCACCCCCTTAATGTGCGCCCTAAGAACCATCACTTCGCTTTTTCTTAAAGCGGTAAATCAGCCATGAATTGCACATTTAACCGGCCAAGATTGACCCCAACCATAAACCGTGGCATCACGTGATCAAATACCCATGCACTATTCCTACGATAAATATACCCCCTGCGGTAAGGATCATAATAAGTGCGATACTCCGGAAAATATACGTAGTCCGGACGATGATGAAAACGCTCACCGTAATACCAATTATCATGGTCGCGATATTGCTTGCGCTGATTCTTGACATATTTACGGTATTCCTTTTCCCGTTTCTCGTAATATTTATGATAAGCCTTATCTTGCTTCTTCGCATATTTACGAGCGTCTTTCTGTCGCTTCTCGATGTACTTCACGTACTCTTTCCGTTCCTTTCGAAAGTTTTTTCCGTTCCCTCGCCCTTGAGCAAAGGTGTCGGTTAAGGTTACTGTGCTAAAAAACAGTACAAAGGCAATTATTGTAAACTTTTTCATGGTTTCTCCTTTCTTTTTGTTCAACCTGCTGTCGCATATATCTATCTTTAAGACAGTCCAGAAGCGATCAGGGTTTAATTACCCGTCACTTTTTTGGCTCGTGCCAAGTGTAGCACTTGAAAACGTCCAGAACCCTAGCTTTATATGGAGCATGGCCATGTCCTAATGACTACCTACGGAAAATAAGCTTTTCTGTAGAGACTCCGCCTTCCTCGCCAACAAAATAACTTTCGAAGCCAAATTTTTCTAAAAGTCGTCTTGACGCAATATTATCAGGATCTATAATCCCAATCACGTCTTTATAGGGGGCTATCTTTTCAGCCTGTCCCAAAAGCGCTTCACAAATTTTCGTACCAAAACCTCTTTTCCAAAATGTTTGTTGAAGCAGGTATCCGATCTCTAATACAGCACCGTCATATTTATATCTTACCAGCTTGCAGTCTCCGATAAACCCAGCGGCGTCATCAAGAACCTTAAAATATCCTAGCAAATCATCTTCTTCATTAATCTGCATGATCGATGCAAATTTTTCTCTCGCTTGTTCTTCCGACATCCCCTTTCCAGTGATGTACTTCATAACATGATCGTCCGCAACTAAGATACAGTACTCGTGAAAATCTTCCCATTTATATTTTACAAGCTGAAGCATTAAACAAAGTTATATAGAAATTACATTATTTGAACATATCGTATCTGCATCCAAAAGACGAAATAATTAGTTTTGCTAAAAATAACAATTAACAACACTCCAAAGTATGCATTTTTTAGACATCGCTAAAAATAGGTATAGCACGAAGCAATACAACCCGAATGAAAAACTATCAGAAGATGTTGTTCAACAGCTAAAAGAAATCCTGCGATTATGCCCCTCCTCTATCAACAGTCAACCGTGGAAATTCATAATCATCGCGGACACGCAAATAAAAAGTGAACTAGCGTCGATATCGTATCACAATTTGGAAAAAATCAATCAAGCAAGCCATTTGGTCGTATTCAATGTGATTGATAGCGTAGAAAAGTTTGAAAATGAAAACCTATGTAAATTACCTGAAGGCGCCGTAAATTATTATAATCAACATGTAAGACCACTAGGTGAAGCGGGTATAAAAAACTGGATGCAGCATCAAGTTTATCTTTCGTTAGGGTTTTTCCTCGCCGCGTGCGCCAGCATGGGTATTGATTCGACACCCATGGAAGGCATCCAACCGGACGAATACAACAAGGTGTTACGGCACAATGGATATACAGCACTATTTGCTGTGGCTATCGGTCGTAGAGACGTCGCTGATTTTAACCAACCTACCGTTAAACCCAAACTCCGTCGTGCGTTAGAAGATGTAGTAGATGCTATTTAATATATTTCTAAAATTTACACACGTAACTGTTTATTATTCAAAAGGGAATCGCTATCTTTGCAGACTTAAAAATTAATTTTAAACGAATTAAAAAAACAAAAACAGGTAAATGCCTACTATTCAACAATTAGTTAGAAAAGGTAGAGTAGCTCTGGTAGACAAGAGTAAGTCTCCAGCGTTGGACTCATGTCCACAGCGAAGAGGTGTGTGTACACGTGTATACACTACTACCCCTAAAAAACCAAACTCAGCAATGCGTAAAGTAGCTCGTGTACGTCTTACCAATGGTAAAGAGGTGAACGCCTATATCCCTGGTGAAGGACACAACTTACAAGAGCACTCTATCGTGTTAATCCGTGGAGGTCGTGTAAAAGACTTACCAGGTGTTCGTTACCACATCATTCGTGGTGCATTGGACACTTCTGGTGTTAACGGTCGTAACCAACGTCGTTCTAAATACGGAACTAAGCGTCCTAAACCAGGACAAGCTGCAGCTCCGGCAAAAGGTAAGAAATAATTAAACGGAGGGAAAGAAAATGAGAAAATCAAAACCAAAAAAGAGAATCATTTTACCTGATCCAAAGTTTAACGACGTTCAGGTAACACGTTTCGTAAACAACATGATGGTAGACGGTAAAAAATCTATCGCTTATTCCATCTTTTACGATGCAGTAGAAATAGTAGAACAAAAAACACAAGAGAGCGGTCTAGAGACCTGGAAAAAAGCGTTGAATAACGTAATGCCTGCTGTAGAAGTTAAATCTCGCCGTGTTGGTGGTGCTAACTTCCAGGTTCCGATGGAAGTACGTCCAGAGCGTAAAATTGCTTTGGGTATGAAATGGTTAATCTCCTACTCTCGTAAACGCGGTGAAAAAACGATGCGTGAAAAACTAGCGGGAGAAATCATCTCCGCTTCTAAAGGTGAAGGTGCTGCTGTGAAGAAGAAAGAAGATACGCATAAAATGGCGGAAGCAAACAAAGCGTTCTCACACTTCAGATTTTAATATCATGAAATTGATTACACAGCTATAAAGGATTACACAGATGGATATAATTGAAATCTGTGTAATCCTTTTTTGATCTGTGTAATTTCATTTAAAAACAAAATGGCAAAAGATTTAAGTTTAGTAAGAAACATCGGTATCGCTGCTCACATTGATGCCGGTAAAACAACAACAACAGAGCGTATTCTATTCTACTCTGGTGTTAACCACAAAATCGGAGAAGTGCACGAAGGTGCCTCTACGATGGACTGGATGGCGCAAGAAGCTGAGCGTGGTATCACGATTACTTCTGCTGCAACTACGGTCTTCTGGAACTACCGCGACAAGAAGTACCAAGTAAACGTTATTGACACCCCTGGTCACGTTGACTTTACTGTCGAGGTAAACCGGTCATTACGTGTATTGGACGGGTTAGTATTCTTGTTTTCCGCAGTTGATGGCGTCGAGCCTCAGTCAGAAACAAACTGGCGTCTAGCTGATGGATACAAAGTACCTCGTATCGGTTTCGTTAATAAAATGGACCGTTCCGGTGCTGATTTCTTGAAAGTTGTAAAACAGGTAAAAGAAATGTTGGGTTCTGAGGCGGTTGCATTGCAATTGCCAATCGGTGCCGAAGACGATTTCAAAGGTGTGGTTGACTTGATCAACAACCGCGGTATTGTTTGGAACACAGAAGATAAAGGTATGACCTTTACCGAAGTACCTATTCCAGACGATATGGCAGACGAGGTAGCAGAGTATCGCGAGAAATTATTAGAAGCTGTTGCTTCTTATGACGAGTCGTTGATGGAGAAGTTCTTTGATGATCCGAATTCATTGACGGAGCGCGAAATCCTTAACGCTCTACGTAGTGCTGTACTAGACAATGCTATCGTACCAATGGTGTGTGGCTCATCTTTCAAAAACAAGGGTGTACAGACAATGCTCAATTTGGTAATGGAATTATTGCCTTCGCCATTGGATGTGGAAGCCGTTAAAGGTACCGACCCACGTAACGGAGAGGAAATTTCCCGCAAACCTTCTGAAGCAGAACCTTTCGCTGCATTAGGATTTAAAATTGCTACCGATCCATTCGTAGGCCGTCTATGTTTTGTTCGTGCTTACTCTGGTACATTAGATGCTGGTTCTTATGTTTTGAACACCCGTTCTGGCAACAAAGAGCGTATCTCGCGTATCTTCCAAATGCACGCGAACAAACAAAATCCTATTGAGAAAATCGGCGCTGGTGATATCGGTGCGGTAGTTGGTTTTAAAGATATCAAAACCGGTGATACCCTTTGTGACGAAAAGAACCCTATCGTTTTAGAGTCTATGGTATTCCCTGAGCCCGTTATCGGTTTGGCGATCGAACCTAAAACACAGGCTGATGTCGATAAATTAGGTATTGCGTTGGGAAAACTAGCAGAAGAAGATCCTACATTCGTTGTTAAATCGGATGATGAGACAGGTCAAACCGTTATCTCTGGTATGGGTGAGCTTCACTTGGACATTTTGATCGACCGTTTAAAGCGCGAATTCAAGGTGGAAGTTAACCAAGGTGCTCCACAAGTAGCTTACAAAGAGTCTATCAACGGAACGACAGAACACCGCGAAGTGTACAAAAAACAATCTGGTGGTCGCGGTAAATTTGCAGACATTAAAGTAGTGGTTTCACCTGCTGATGAAGATTTTGACCCGACTAAATCGCCGCTTCAGTTCGTCAATGAAATCGTAGGTGGTTCTATTCCAAAAGAATACATCCCTTCGGTACAGAAAGGATTTGAAGTCTCTATGAACAATGGTGTATTAGCAGGTTATCCACTTTCGGGCATGAAGGTTCGGTTGATCGATGGTTCGTTCCACGCGGTTGACTCTGACTCTTTATCATTCGAATTAGCTGCTAAGATGGCATACCGTAATGCATTACCTAAATGTTCTCCTGTTTTGATGGAGCCTATCATGAAGGTAGAAGTCTTGACTCCAGAAGAAAACATGGGTGACGTAATGGGCGATTTAAACCGTCGTCGTGGTCAAATGCAAGGTTTGGACTCACGCGGTAGCGCACAAGTTATCAAAGCACACGTTCCGCTTTCAGAGATGTTCGGTTATGTAACGCAGTTACGTACGATTACTTCTGGCCGTGCAACTTCTACTATGGAGTTTGATCACTATGCAGAAGCACCTCGTAACGTACAGGACGATGTAATCGCTAAATCTAAAGGTAAGATCAAAGCTATCGAAGATTAATTATAATTTACCGACTGCTGGTTGTGAATAGCTCTAATCAGCAGTCATATTTAAACAAATAAAAATGAGCCAAAGAATCAGAATTAAATTGAAATCTTACGATTACAACTTGGTAGACAAGTCGGCTGAGAAAATCGTAAAAACGGTAAAACCTACAGGTGCAGTTGTCAGTGGTCCTATCCCATTGCCTACAGAGAAAAAGATCTATACGGTTTTGCGTTCACCACACGTTAACAAGAAAGCACGTGAGCAATTCCAATTGTGTGCTTATAAAAGATTATTGGACATCTACTCGTCCAACTCTAAAACCGTTGATGCGTTGATGAAACTTGAACTACCTTCGGGTGTTGAAGTGGAAATCAAAGTGTGATGTGATAGAGATTTCAAAATAAAAATAGGCTGCCCCTTTGGACAGCCTATTTTTATTTTCTCGTTTCTTTTCTCTTAAAACTGAAAGCCGACACCGAAGGACCAAACTCGATTCGACACGTTATTATCTGCATTTGGCACTAATTGCGTCAAACCAAGGTTATATCCTGCGTTGATGAGCAGACCATTATACAGCTTATACCCCGCCATAAAATTTGCACCTGCATCGATAACATTCATGTCTTTATTATCACCAGAGAAATTCAAATCCCATTCAGTCGTTCCATTATAATCGCCCAAATTTCCTTTTAGTTTTTCTTTTCCGCTGACGTTAAATCCTATATACGGACCCGCACCCAAAAACACACTCCCTGTTCCAGCTGGAATCCAATACACGGCATTTACTGGGACTTCTATCGACATAACATTTCGAGAGAACTCAGCTCCCGCAATACCGTCATAATCTTCGTAAAACCTTGTTCCTTTACCTTGCAAGGATACTCCCGGTTGAATCGAAAAATTAGGTGCTACCGGAAGGTCTGCGAAACCCGTAACGTGAAATGACGTGTTGTTCTTTTGATCATCACCAAAGTTACTATATTTACCTAAGTTAACACCGGCTTTCAAACCCCAAGACGTTTGGGCTTGCGCGCCTGCAGCCAATAAAAATGCTGCTCCTAATGAAAGTAAAATCTTTTTCATACTCTTTTAATTTTGTTTTTACAGATAGTTATACACAATATTCAGACCAAAAAAGAAAGCAGAAATCCATACAACTATATAGAACTACATATCAGCTATTTACACAGTCACCACGTTGGTTTTTTATTTTTAATTTTCAATTTATTGGATATATCAAAAGTAAACTTTATTTTTGCATTCCCTTGAACGGGAAAAGGGTCGGATGGCCGAGTGGCTAGGCTGAGGTCTGCAAAACCTCCTACAGCGGTTCGAATCCGCTTCCGACCTCGCTTTTAAAGATAAAAAAAATTGAACCATGGGAGTTACACGTTTAAAAAGAAAAGATAGAAGAAATAAAACTACTTCACGTGTGGAAGTACAGTTTTTAAAATTAGGTCGCAATGTGGAATTAGGCTCAAGAAGTCAAATGCCGAAGCATAGCCAAATCACGAAGAATAACGCTATTTTGGATAAATTAGCGGCAGAAGCGAAATAATAATCGCTTTTAATTTATAGCAAAACAAGAAGGAGAATGCACTAACATTCTCCTTCTTGTTTTGCTATATAAGCTCTTCTTCTCGCATAACGCGCCAGAAATCAGCAGGGATTTCTTTTGTCGCCATTGCGGCATTGATTCGAACTTTTTCTGCTTTCGTAGTATTAAGCGCTACGCTGCCAACACCGGCGATATTAAAGCCAAAGTTAAAACACGCTTCCGCAGGCAGTATATTAAATCTACTACACAACGCCCAAAACTTATCCCGCCAAGCATATAGCGATTTCCCCTCTTCGCTATTTTTATCAACAAGTTTATAGTTGTAATAATCGCTTCCCACTAAAAAGCCCCCATTAAATACCGCAGAGTTAATGACAGCGACCCCTCTTCTTCCCAATGCTTTTATGAAATCAATAAGCTCTTTCGGATGATCATGTACCGTTAGGCTATTTGCTATCATCACCCAATCCAACATAACATCATTCGCGATACGTTGGATAACCTTCCAATTCTTAGCTCCTACCCCGATGCCGGCAACTTTCCCTTCCGCTTTCAGATCCGCAAGGGCGCGATAGGCATCTAGAACATCTTGATAACGTTCCTCTTCTTCCTCCTGAGACTGCGCTTTAGCTAAATATTCGTCCGGATCATGCACTGAAACCAGCTGCGCTGTGTAGTCGCCCAGCAATGCATTTCCTTGATGAAAGCACGATAAGATACCATCATAACTTATTTGCTGTACCGCATCGTTTTTAAGGCCCTTCCATACGCCGGGTTCAAATGTCGGTTCCGCTGTGGTCAACGGCACTTGGTACCAACCCAGCTTATTGCTAATCAGCACATCGGAAGGTGCGACGCCCAACCGACTTAAACTCTTCCCTATTGATTCCAAGGAGAGGCCAGCACCGTATTTACCCGCTGTGTCAAAAACCGCTTTCCCTGGAGCGTATTTTACGCACTCCCTAACAATAGCTACCTTTTCGTCGAATGGCAGTTCTACGTATAAATTGCCTAATCCACTTGTTCCGAATACTACAGGAGGCAACCGATTACTTAAATTTAGACTTTTATTGCTGTTTTCCATTTAATGCTCTTTCTTGATCGATCGAATGGATGCAATAATATATATAATTGCTGTAAAATCAATTATTTTTTCGTCCTATGTTAAAGAAGGAGATTTTTCTTTGAGTTTTTTTTCATCTGTTAAGTCCAAGCGTAACGGCGTGATCGAAACCATATTATTCTCTATCGCCCAACGGTCGGTGCCTTTCTCCGCGGGATCCAGTGGGCTCACTGTAAACCAATAGTGTTTTCTGCCTAGGGGATCGGTTCCCGGAATAATCGTACCGTCATATAGCCGGACGGACTGCCTGGTCCATACAATATCCGTGGGGTCCGCAGGAAAATTAACGTTATACAGTGCAAGTTCACTGTTTGCCAGCAAAAGTTCTAGTGTCTTCGCTACATATGTCTCGAGGTGTTCAAAATCGGGCTCATCCCGTCCGACGGGGGTGCTGAGTGCAATTCCCTTAACACCAAACAATACGGCTTGTTTCGCTGCCGCCAGTGTCCCAGAATGCCACATGGAATTTCCTAAATTGGGCCCCATATTAATCCCAGATAGAACTACGTCCACATTTTTCCAAAGATGCATCCCCATCGCTACGCAATCGGCAGGCGTTCCATTTACGCGGTGAGCTTCTATATCCGGGAACTCAATAGGGGATTTTTTATAACCTAATGGTCTGGAATGTGTGACCGCATGCCCCATAGAAGATTGCTCTACATCCGGCGCAACGACGCGCACTTCTCCAAAGTTCTTTGCTACTTTCGCCAAGGCGGAAATTCCCGGGCTATATATACCATCATCATTTGTCACTAAAATTCTCATAATATTTTCGCTGTTTATTTTCTTAGGTTAACAACAATTGAGTACCTCAAAATGTTCTCCTATTAAAATGGCATATATGAAGCAAGTAATCTTATTACATAATCCTAAGGCCGGCGACGAAGATCACTTTAAGTCCGATCTGATGAGAGCTATCGAGAAGGAGGGCTATCGTTGCACCTATTATTTGATCAAAAAAGATGAGCGGTGGAAGGACCAAATTGACGAGGCAGATATTGTCGTCGTAGCCGGGGGCGACGGTACGGTGCGCAAAGTCGTTAAAGAACTCTTCGAAAAGGGCATTGCGAAAAGAAAGGCGACCTTGGCGTTACTGCCAATGGGGACTGCAAACAATTTATCTAAAACATTATTACTTAACAAAGAAACCAGTTTCGAAAATCATGTGAACGCTTGGAAAAACGGCGAATATCAACGGTTTGATATGGGCACCATCGCATATGACGGAAATGCTGATTTTTTTCTTGAAGGTGCCGGGTACGGCATATTTCCGTCCCTCATCCAAACAATGGATAAAATCGACCTCAGTCAATTAGAAACGACGGACGATCAGTTAAAGTTAGCGTTGGAGAACTTGTATAAAATTATACAAACAGCAGAGGCACATCTTTACACTATTCGCGCAGATGACAAAACCTATGAGGATAGGTACTTGTTATTGGAGGTGATGAATATCCCCTCAATCGGCCCCAACCTTACACTGGCCCCTGCAGCGCAAATAGACGATGGCTATTTGGATCTGGTTACAATTTCCGAGAAAGAACGGGAGGCGTTCGCACTACATGTCAAAAAGATCACTAAGGGGGAAGCAACATCTTTTGATTTTCAGACAATCCGGGCGAAAAGGTTTGAGATTCGGTCGACTAATAAAACTATCCATATCGACGACAAATGCGTATCCACATCCAATGGTTCCCTCACTATAGAGGTGCGAGAGCATATACTTGATTTTCTTAGTTAAGTTCGCGCATCTAATAAAGAGATATGGAAACTATAATTGGAATTGCGGCCGGAATACTGACCTCTATTTCGATGTTGCCCCAATTGATTAAGGTTATAAAGGAAAAAGACGTCGAAAACCTGTCCCCTTATATGATCGCTATTTTGCTCACAGGCGTATCTCTATGGGTCGTTTACGGAGTTATGCTTCTCGAATGGCCTATTATTTTATCCAACGCCTTCTCTGTCCTCGTTAATGCTACCTTATTGGCTTGTTATGTTCTATTTAGAGAGAGTAGATAAGATCTCTTGGGAGGGTCGGGTGCAATCTCCCTAAACATAAAAGCAAGTCGACTGTTCATTAGTAAATAAACAACACGTGCGAGATATAGATAAAAATAAATAAACTGATGAAAGCAAGATATAGAATTAAGTTTGGAAAACGCAGGTTTATAATAGCGACCATTATGAATACTCCGAAAGACACAGATGATGAATTTGGCGACGCAGCAGGCCAAGAAATTAATAAAGACCCTATTATTGGCGGTGCGGATGATGTGTACCGCGAGAAACCCACGGATGACCTCCGGGATTCTGACCTAGTGGACGCAGAACCTCTCCAAGAGGAAGCCGATCGTGTAGCGAATGGCGGTGAACAAGCAGATGGGAGTTACGAAACAGAAGGATCGCCTGCGCCCGCTGATTCCGAAGAGGAAAACATAGATATCAGCAATCTGGAGGATAACGATGATATTACAAATAACAAGTAGTAGCCAACGTTTTAAAACAGTATTTAAAATATAAGCTTATGGAAAAGAATATTCCGAAACAAGTCGAGGGTAAGTCCCTAGACTGTTTCAAAACCGTTGAACTCCCTTCCCGAGAAGAAGCCACTAGATTTTTTGAGCGTATACGATCCAGGTTATTGAACGTGAATCGTTGGAACGAAATAACAAAGGCGCCTTCGGCCACTTTTACCATTACGGATAAATCTGGTAATCCGATCGAGCGCCCCGTCCAAAAAGCCGATTACATTCGAATAGACATTCCGGGTCCGGGACTCCCTTCGGCAAAAGGCTATGACTGGGTACGCGTAGAAGATATTACGGAAACTGCGGATGTCGAAGGCGCTAGTATTCTTTTGACGTTAAGGCCCTGCCCCGACCCAACACAAGATAATACCGATACCGCACACTTCTTTACATTGTTGGCGACTTCCTCTTTTCTTGTGGAACAAAAAGGCGGCCATATTTCTTTACACTACGCCGGACGCAATGAAATAGTCAATACGGACAATACCTCTATACTGGACAACTTACGTAATTTTATGGTAGGCCTAGGCGCAAAAATGGGCGCGTCATTTCCTCAATGGAAAGCATTAACCGAGGGACTCGGCGACATTGACAATTACTAATAATAGATCGGTCGAAGCTCATGGGGAAATCAATTTCTAGCGTATTACAATTAACGTTCACCTTTGTATTAATCGTTATAATCTTGTATTATGGCAAGGGCATATTGGCTCCACTAGCCATCGCCTGCATCTTCGCTATGTTATTCGTTGGTCCTTCCACCAGAATGGAGAAGAAAGGTTTGCCGCGATGGGCAAGTGCACTGACCATGGTAAGTATCCTTGTACTATGTCTTGTGGGACTCGGCTTCCTTTTGAGTTGGCAATTCCAAAATTTCGCAGAGCAAATTAGTTCGCTGAAACAAAACCTGTCGCAGGTGGTTACAAATTTACAACACTGGATACAGGAAAGGTTAGACATCGATCCTGCTAAACAGCAAGCTATCGCAGAAGAGCAGATGAAAGGAGAGTCTACAAACGGTTCGACGGTCCAGCAGCTTGCATCTGGAATTTTCAGTCTGCTGGTTGACGTCATCTTGGTATTGGTTTATACCTTCCTATTACTCTTTTACCGTGCTCGGCTGAAAATTTTTCTGCTCCAAATAATCCCATCCAAAGATCGGGGGCAAACCGTTGAAATCGTTGATTCGGCAAGCAAAGTGGCTGCCAATTACATGACAGGACTTGCGAAAATGATCGTGGTATTATGGATCCTGTACGGGGTGGGATTCACGGCTATCGGCGTAGAGAATGCACTGTTTTTTGCCGTGATATGCGGCATACTAGAGTTAGTTCCATTCATAGGGAATTTAACCGGCACGGCGGTAACGGTATTGGGCGTGACTGCTCAAGGAGGCGAGACGGATATGATCTTAGGTGTTGTACTGATATATGGTTTCGTTCAATTTGTTCAAACGTATTTCTTGGAAACCCTTATCGTGGGAAATGAGGTTAATATCAATCCGCTGTTTACCATCTTCAGTTTGGTAGCAGCAGAAGCGGTATGGGGTATACCGGGTATGATCCTAGCAATCCCCATTACCGGTATGATAAGGATTATATGCGACCGTATTCCCAACCTACAACCTTACGGCTATTTAATAGGGAGCGATAAAAAAGCTAAAAGATCACTTTGGAGGCGTAAGAAGTAGCTGGCTCAGCGGCGCAACTGAGGGGCCGTTCAGCAGCCTTCCGTCTGGGGCATATCGTGCCCCGTGGCACGGACAGTCCCAGCTCCGTTCTGTGTTATTCCATTTTACAATACATGCCGCATGACGGCATACCGGATCTACGGCAAACAGTTCACCTTGCTCATCTTTGAACAATCCAACTCTTTTCCCTTTGTAATTCAAAATCTTTCCTTCACCGCGGCTTAACGTTGCCAGCTCGTCTATTTCTTCCAGAAAAAAGCGGTCTTTTACAAAATGCTTTGCTACATCGAGGTTTTCTACAAGCAGGTCACTAATCGCTGAAAACGGCCCCAGACGACCCGGCGAATAAATATCCTGAAAATCCGTTTGCCCGTGTACGACGAGCTCTGCCATCATGACACCACCTAACGTCCCGAAAATAATTCCATTTCCGCCATAGCCTGTAGATAACAACTCTCTGTGGTGGCGCTTTCCCGGGTAATAGCCGATAAACGGCAGCTTGTCCTGACTTTCGTAATATTGAGACGACCATTCATATATCTTCTTATTTACGACATAGAGGCTTCTAATATATGCCTCCAGCTCGCGAAAATTGTTTGTCTCGTTATCATGGTGTGCTGTTTTATGATCCTGTCCCCCAACTAGAAGATAAGACCTGCTCTCCTGCTTCACGGTTCTGAAATAATGGAAAGGTTCCTGCATATCATAAACCAACGCTTCCGGGCAATCTATCTCGCGCTCCAACTCCCACACCTGTATATAACTTCGATAGGGTGCCAGACGGAAGTTCATTACCTGTACACCAGGCGGCGTATGCGTAGCGTACAAAACGAAATCCGCAGAAAGAACATGGCCATTATCGGTTTTCACCTGAAGCACATCGTTTACCTTTTCTACATGCTGTACGACGGTTCTTTCTCTGATTTCCCCACCTATACCGATATATGCACTTACAAGCCCAGCAAGATATTTTGTGGGGTGGAACTTAGCCTGTTCTTCGAATTCGATAGCATACACGAACGAAGCCGGAACCGGGATGCTGTCCACTTCAGAACAGGGAATTCCAACCTGAGCCAATGCGTCTTTTATTGCTATGAGCATTTGTTTCTCTTCCTCATTCTGTGCATACATCACGCCCGAACAAGGAGCAAAGTCACATTCAATCTTATAGCGTTCTTTATTTTCCTTGATAATCGATATGGCCTTTCGTGTGGATTCAACCACAGTGCGTGCTGCTTCTAAACCATGCTGTTCAATAATATCCGTATAGGGCGTATCAAGTACCGTATTAATGTGTGCGGATGTACCTCCCGTGGTACCGAATCCTACTGTATTTGCGTCCATGACTACACAACCCTTACCGGCTTCTCTGAGTTTTAATGCAGCTGTAAGTCCCGTAATCCCTGCGCCTACAACAATTACTTCGACGTGCTCCCTAATCGGCGATTTGGGCAGTTCAGGAAACGTCGTCTCCTGCCAAATACTCTTGTTTATTCCATCTCTTTGCATATCATCTTATTCGTTTATTTATGTGTAAGGTGAGTTTATCCTTTTTGATAGAATGCGCAAAAGGGCGTCCTTGTTTCCACTGGATTAGAAAACACGTAGAATTACGTCTTCTTACGTAGTTTTCGTCTTTTAGAATGATGACGATGTGTTGAGCGATAAAACAGTCGAGTATTTTTAAATTTTTAGAACTAGATAATGCTTTGGTTGTTATCTGATTGAACAATGTCTTATTAAAATTAAAAGGGTAAGTGCTATGGGAAAACTAAATGGAAAAAGAATCGCCATATTAACAGAAGATGGCTTTGAACAAGTTGAGCTAACGAGTCCAAAGGACGCTTTGAAAAATGAGGGCGCACAGGTGGATATTGTATCTCCACGAGAAAAAGTTGTACGTTCGAAAAAAGGCGATGACTGGGCTGACGAGTATTCGGTTGATATGCCACTAAATCAGGCAAGGGTCGATGACTATGATGGATTGCTGATTCCTGGAGGCGTAATCAATCCAGATAAATTGCGGACCAATAAAAGAGCGCTCTCTTTTGTCCGTGATTTCTTCCAAGCCGGAAAGCCTGTTGCTGCCATCTGCCATGGGCCTCAGGTACTAATCGATGCGGAGGTGGTCGAGGGCCGTAAACTCACTTCAGTTGCCGCAATAAAGAGGGATTTAATCAATGCAAAGGCACACTGGGAAGACAGCCAAGTAGTGACTGATCAAGGATTAGTAACCAGTCGTACACCGGATGACCTTCCTGCTTTTAACCAAAAAATTGTCGAAGAATACGCAGAGGGAAAACATTCGGGACAGCATGTTTAAAATTATGTCAGTGACTATTCTTTAACTAAAATATAACAAAAAGGAGAACGCCAAATGTTCTCTTTTTTGTTATTAATATTTAGCTTTATCGAAAATTCGAACTGTATGAATCGCGCACTATTATGGTGTTTTTTTCTATCTGCCTCGTTATTGCTGTCTTCCTGCAAAACACAACGTTATCACCAAGTAAGTAACGGTCAATATTATCAGGTAGACACGACGATTGTTGCTGACAGCAGCATTTTGGCTTATTACGCGCCTTATAAAGAACAGTTAGAGATGGAGATGAATCGCGTAATCGGTTTCGCTGCACAAGAACTCCCACGCGGACGCGGCGCACAGAGTCTGCTCGGTAACTTTTTCGCAGATGCATTATTATGGAAAGGGAAACAACTCGATCCGGAGGTACACGCAAGCTTTGCAACCAAAGGTGGTATCCGGGCAGATCTCCGTGCTGGCGATATCACTGTAGGCAACATCTTCGAGATTATGCCTTTCGAAAATGCGTTGACCATTCTCACTTTAAGTGGAGGCGATATGCTCCGCTGGGCGGAATATATGGCAACGACCGGGGGCCAGCCCGTGAGCGGCATCCAACTGGTCATCGAAGATAAAAAAGTAAAAGAGCTTTTGATCCAAGGGAAACCGGTCGACCTCGCGGCGACCTACAAACTGGCGACCTACGATTATCTTGCCAATGGCGGGGACTATGTCTCCTGCTTCGACAACCCAATCGCCCGGTCAGACTATCCACAACGTATTCGCGAAACATTGATGGAATACGTTACGTCCCGCACAACACAAGGAAAAAACATTCAAGCACAACTCGATGGAAGAGTCCAAATTATTAGATAGAAGACGTTTTATTAAGCAGTCGTTGGCACTTAGTGCGCTAGCGACACTCGGTGCTTATCCCTTTGACACATTTGCTGGCCTGAAAACGAAACGTTTGACGATTCTCCATACAAATGACGTACACAGCCGCATCGAGCCTTTTCCTATGGACGGCTCGCGTAACCAAGGGTTGGGTGGTGTGGCACGGCGAAGTGCGCTCATTAATAATATACGTCAGGAGGAAAGAAATGTGCTCTTATTGGACGCGGGAGATATGTTTCAGGGCACACCTTATTTCAATATGTTCGGGGGGAAGCTGGAGCTGGAATTGATGTCCAAGCTAGGTTATGACGCAGGCACCGTCGGCAATCATGAGTTTGACAACGGGATAGAAGGACTCGCCAAGCACCTTGATAAAGCTAATTTCCCTCTTTTAGCGGCAAACTATGACTTTACTGGAACGGCCATGGAAGGCCGGACAAAAGACTATATCATCTTAAAAAAAGGCGGTATTCGCATTGGGCTTACGGGCGTCGGTATTGATGTATCGGGCCTAGTCGATCCAAGCGCACATGCCGGCATGACTTACTTAGATCCTATTCCAGTAGTGAACCATATCGCTGAAATGCTGAAAACAGACAAAAAATGTGATTTGGTTATCTGTTTGTCCCACTTAGGCTATAAATATGAAGACGACAAGGTGGATGATATAAAACTTGCAGCTGCTTGCCGGAATGTGGATATTATCTTAGGTGGGCATACACACACATTTCTGAATGAACCTACCCGTGTGCCCGATCTGGATGGTAACGAGGTTTGGATAAACCAAGTTGGTTTTGCAGGCATACGCCTAGGACGGCTCGATGTTATTTTCAATAAAGCCACCGGAGAGAAAAAGGTAGTGGCGCAACACTATCCAATCGATAAAAGGCTGGATAGTCTTACTTCGTTTTCCGATTTTACTACTTCAGATCGGATTTCGTAGAGGCTTCGGAACCTGCCCCCTAGCGTTATTATCCATGCTTGACAAAAAAAAGAGAGCCGTGACTGTAGTCGCGGCTCTCTGTATTAATGCTTCAATGTTATCTAAAAGATATATCTAACACCCAGCTGCATTTGCCATGTAGTTCCTAAAGTGCTTGCATTCTGAAACGGAGCAGAAGTAGGAAGTTCTCGATCGACATTATTCATTCTAAAAGTAGGAACACCGTCAGCACCAATACTACCTACACTACCTAGTAATTGTTGAGCAGTATTTAGGTTCTCCTGAACCCCCCAAGATTTATTCAACAAATTTCCTAAGTTAACCACATCCATACTTAATTGCAACGTGTGCTTACGTGGTCCGATATTGGTGAAAATGTCTTGAAGAACACGTACATCAAAACGATTCAACCAAGGGCGCAAAAAACCATTTCGCGGAAGATATTCCCCACGGTATTTTTCCAAACCATTGTTACCAACGAACTGATCAAACGCTTGCAATTGTTCAGCCGAAGTAAACGTTTTAGATTGTTCCACATTATCATCGTCCATCCAGGTTATAGTGTAATCTTGGAAATTAAGTGACGAGGATTGTTTTGGCAAATAAAGTAGGTCCGCAGTAATACCGTCATTATTTAAATCGTTAGAATAAATATACGAGAACCGACCTTGGTGCGCTCCGTTATAATATACACCGACAGTGGTCGCCAAGGCATTCGCATATTCAATACGATAACTTAGATTTGCGACTAAACGGTGTGGAATAGCAAAGTTCGATTTATATAAGAATTGATCATTAGGACCGTGGATATTGGCCGAAGCACCCCAAGCCGAGCTTGCATTTGAACCACTGTTACTTGTTACCTCACGCGCATCGGAATAGGTATAAAACAAACTTCCGCTAAAACCTCTGTAATTCGGAACGCTCAAACCTAAGGTAGCACTCAAAGAATGTCCTTTGACGTTGGTGTTCGTCAGTACTGTCGCGTTGTTGGCACCGATAGCACTGTTATAGCGACCATCTGCATTAACACCACCTGGGTAAAACGCACGGTTGTCACCGTAATCACCAACAGCGCCAGATGAACCATAATCTAGGGCCGCACCTGAAGGCGTTCTATTTGCTCCAAACTGGAATACCGCATTGATATCCTTCGTATACATAAAGTCACCTGTCAACACGAGTGGCGTATTCGGAATCTGGTAATCTCCACCAATGCTGGTACGCCAAACCATAGGCATTCTAAAATTGTCATCAACTAAGGCAAACGAAGATGGTGCCCCTGACTCAGGCGTAGGAATAAACACATTTTCTGCACCTTGAGGAACGTTATGTAAGTGATAATACTGATCGGGATTAAAACGAACATTACCAATCCATCCCTGTACATCACCGTAGGATCCCGGTTCGACTACATTTTGCAATACACCGGCGTTTGTTGGCATATTCGTCAACCACACAAACGGAACCCGACCGGAGAAGAATCCTGTTCCTCCACGCAACACCAAAGAACGGTCTTTAAAGACATCGTAGTTAATACCTAATCGGGGAGAAACTAACAACCTTGATTTCGGCCATTTGCCAGAGCTGTAATTTTTAGGCATGCCGTTGATGTCCAAAAACTGCAGCTCATCAATCGAAGGATTCGCCGTTAGTTTATTCATATAAATCGGCAACTCTGCACGTATACCATATGTCAACGTTAAGTTGTCAGCTACTGACCACCGGTCTTGTGCATAAAGCGAAGCCAATCCGAAGTTTACTCTAGAATAAGTGTCTTGCCCTTCGTATGGATAGGTCAAGCCAAACATAATTGGGGCAACCTCATTAGCTGTCCCCGTGGACAAGAAGTCTTCAACAGAGTTATAGCGGTAATAAGAAGACCCCATACGGATATAACTATTTCCAAAATTTTGTATTTCGAACGCACCACCAAAAGTAAACGTATGTTTATCCGCCTGTAGCGTTAAGTTATTAATAAAGGAATAGTTATTATTAATAACGTCATTATCATAGGAAAACAATTCGGTACCAAAACTCATGTAATTATTGTGGAAACCCGGTTGCGCATTTTCAGCGATTTGTTTCTCATCTCGGTTATCCAAAAAATCTTGATGACTACCATCCCCAATATCGACAAATGGGAACAAATGGTCGCTTGGTGTAGTCCTCGTATCCTGAATACGTGTATAAGTTGCTAGAAATTGATTATTCCATCTTGAGTTAAAATTGCTATTAAGCTCGGCTGTAATGGAACGCACGACATTTTTTAACCCGTAATTAGCATTTTCAAAGGCGATTGAGTTTTGGCCCACACGGCCGTATGCGTCGAAGTCAGCCCTAGGTCGTGGTCCCGAATTAGCATTCGTTACATTCATGGATTCTCCTATTACTTGATTGTATCGAAGGGCAAGTTTATGTCGGTCACTGATATTCCAATCTAATCGTGCCAAAAACTTAGTACTCGCTTGCTCCGCTTCATTTGCATAACCTTCGTAACGACCTGGATCATACCCCCACTGGTTGATTAAGTGACTCTGGACAGCCTCTAAATCCGCACGTGTTGTTCTCGCTATATTGTTCTCTGGATCGGCTATCCCGTTTTCTGATGCACGCCACAAATTAGCGCCAGACGCATTTCCTCCTGTAGCTATTTCACGTTCCGCATTCACAAAAAGGAACAACTTATCCTTAATGATGGGACCTCCCAAACTAAAACCAAAATTTTGCTTCGCCGCATCCGTTTTCTCTATTGTTACATCACCAATTTTATAACCTTGTAAATTCTGGTTCTGAAGAAAATAATAAGCAGTTCCCTCTATTTTATTTGTACCGCTTTTAGTAACGGCATTGATACCAGCTCCTGTAAAACCAGATTGCGTTACATCAAATGGTGCAATATTTACCGAGATAGCCTCAATCGCATCTAGTGAGATCGGTTGGGAATTTCCGCCGGGGAGAGGATTATCATTCAAACCAAACCCATTATTAAAGTTGGCACCGTCTATCTGCAAATTGTTGTAGCGCGCATCACGACCCGCAAACGAAGTACCGTTGGCTTGTGGGGTTAAACGCATAAACTCCGTGATACTACGGTTTACCTGTGGTAGCTCTTTCAACTGCTTCTGACCAATGCTCGTTGAAGCTCCGGTTCGTTGACTCCTCGTTAGTTGCCCCGTAACAACAACATCATCCAACGTCATCATATTGTCCGCGAACGTAGGATTTAAGACAAAAGGTTGTCCTAGTTGCAAGTAAATATCCTCATAAACCACCGGATCTTGCCCTACATAGGTCACTTCTACGCGGTAAGGGCCACCTATACGCATATTGGCCAAGTTAAATCGACCCGCCTCATTAGCAGAACCTGTGTAAGCAGTTCCAGAAGGTACGTGGGTTGCCTTGATCGTAGCACCGACTGTAGCATGCCCCCTAGACTGAGTCACTACTCCTTGGATACTACTCGTGGTAACTTGGGCATGGATTACCCCATAGCTTGACAGCGCCAAGGCGAAGATGAGTAAAGATTTCTTCATAATCAACTTTTAGTTTGTTGTTTGTTTCAAAATTTAACGTGACAAAGTTATATATATAATATGAGTACTTCAGCCACTTAACACAAACTTAATGTTGCATTAAAGAAATATAACCATTAATTATTCGCTTAACAATAAAAAAATATATCTTTTATTTTGTTTTAATTCAGCATCCTGCAACACGTGTTGCGGCATGAAGATCTATTATCTTTCAAGCAATTCCTTCGCATGCTGTAAAGCCGACACTCCCGGGTTTGCGCCACTGAGCATTTGCGCGACTTCTAGGATACGATTTTCCTTGTTCAACAGCGCGATATCAGTCTTCGTTTTCTCTTCCTGATCTTGCTTGAAGACTTTAAAGTGCGCCTGCCCTTTGGAAGCTATCTGGGGTAAATGCGTGATGGCGAGTACTTGCATGTTGCCAGCTAGACGTTCCATAATCTCCCCTACGTTTAAGGCAACTTCACCAGAAATACCCGTATCGATCTCATCAAATATGATTGTTGGCAATGCAGACGTTTCCGCCACAAGTGATTTAACAGCGAGCATCACACGGGAGAGTTCTCCGCCGGATGCTACACGGTGTATAAGCTGCAACGGTTGCCCTTTATTGGCAGAAAATAGAAACTGGACATCATCCGCACCTGTATTTTTGTATTTATCGACTTCTAGTAAGGAAAGTTCTATCTTTAATTGGGCATTCGGCATGCCTACCTCTGCTAAAACTTCTTGTACATGGCACTCCACATTACTCACCGCCTGCTGTCTAGCATGGTGCAGATGTTCTCCGGTCTGTTTCAAAGCTTGCAAACATTTGGCGACGTCCTCCTCTAAAGCAGCTAATTGTTCGCCTTGATTAGCCACGGCCAGAATTTTTCGTTCTAGTTCATCTCGTAACGTAATGAGTTCTGCCACGGTATCCATCCGATGCTTTTTTTGCAGACTATACAATAGGCTTAGTCGCTCAGTGACTTCTACTAGTCGGCCTTCGTCCATCAATACATCCTGTTCGTTGGCGCTGACCTCGTCCGCTATATCTTTCACTTCAATCCATACACTTTGCAAACGCTTCGCTAGTTCTTCCGCCGGTGGCATGAAACGCTCCACGGATTGGAGCTGTTGCAAAGATTCTTTTAACGAAAAAGTAGCAGAATGTTCACCTTCACCCAGCAGATGGCTAACACGCAACAATGCTCTTTTTATCTCCTCTGCATTTTCCAACTGACTCAACTCCGTTTCCAACTTTTCCTGCTCGTCCTCTGCTAAATTGGCTTGATCTAATTCATCAAACTGAAACTGGTTAAAATCCAATGCGGCGTTTGTACTAGCAATGTCTTCACGCAGACGGTCCAAGGATTCCTGCTGCCGCCTATATTGTGATAAGTTTCGTTTATAATCTTGTAGAATCCCTTGACTTTTTGCCACACTATCCAATACCATCAACTGGAAACGTTCGGTATTCAGTTGTAAAGTAGCGTGCTGCGAATGAATATCGATCAACTGCTCGCCCAACAACCTGAGTATATTTAGGGTCACAGGGGAATCGTTTACAAAAGCACGGGACTTGCCGTCGACTGAAATTTCGCGACGGATAATTGTTTCGGCATCGTAGTCCAGCTCGTTGTCCTGGAAAAAATCTTGCAAGCCATAAGCATCTATCTTGAAAAAACCTTCTATCACACATTTTTGATCATCCCGAAAGAAGTGCTTTCCTTCCGCTCGATTGCCCAATATCAGTCCCAGCGCACCCATTATAATGGATTTACCTGCTCCGGTTTCTCCAGTGATAGTGTTCAACCCGGTGTCAAATTGGATATCCAGGTTTTCAATCAATGCGTAATTCTTGATATAAAGTCTATTTAGCATGGCGTCTCGTTCGTGGTACCAAAGATAATGATTTTGTTTTTTGTTTCTATAAAATGAAATTTTGTGATGTAAAACGAAGGTTTTCTTTATGCAACTTTTTTTAGAAAAAAGTTGCGCAAACCGAACGGAGTGAGTTCATGAACACCAAAGTAAACACTAGTTCATAAAAAGCGTCGCTGCGGATGTTTTACATTTGGGATAGTACTAAGGATGAATGTGTACAGTTGTAAAACATCCGGAGGCGACCTTGAAGGTTAAGGAAGGGATCATGCAATTGTACTATCCCTTCCTTAAACGCTAATGCCGCCTCAAAAATTTTGAAATATGTAGACATATCTATTTTTGCAGTATTCCTCCCATCAAAATTTTTCAGCGGCGAGTTTTTTGGTTCTTTTTTGAGGTAAAAAAGAACACGAAAATCATGATTAAAGAAAACCTTCAATTTTTTTGAAAATCATAACCGCATTAACCTAGCAACGAAAAGAAGAAATAATATTTTATAAAAAATCTATATGTTTGTAGGACATGCCAGATTTTTCTAAACAACTTAGTCTATATATGCCGGAGCTTGCTGCTCCGATTATCTCCGCATGGATCAATGATACAGGCTGCCAATTTAGGATTTCGCGTAGTCGCAAAACAAAACTTGGCGATTACACCGCACCCTTCCGCGGCGCTCCACATAAAATATCGGTGAATTACGATCTCAATCCCTATGCTTTTCTAATCACGACTATACATGAATTTGCACACCTCAAAACATGGCAACAACACAAACAACGAGTGAAACCACATGGTGCAGAATGGAAGGGCCACTACAAACAGCTTATGGCGCCTTTTCTCCAATTGGATATTTTCCCCGCTGACATTCGACAAGCTATCGCCCAATACATGGACAATCCCGCAGCTTCCAGCTGTACGGACATCGGCTTACATCGTACACTGAGAAAATACGACGAAAATGCGACCGAGCAGCTAACCATAGAATCTATTCCGACGAATAGTATATTTTCATTAGCGGACGGGCGTATTTTCCAAAAGAGAGAAAAACTCAGAAAACGATATAGATGTGTAGAGCTTCGTACAGCTCGTACCTTTCTCATCCAACCTATTGCAGAGGTCATTTTAATTAAGGAAGCTGGCGGTATTAAAAAATAATCTCGTATTTTTAAACGCGCATAATCTTTCGACATATATGATGAAAAAAAATTTACTACTGATTCCTGCTCTTATAAGCATATTATTCTCTTGTCAAGAGGGCAAACAAGACGGGTATAATACAGATGGGCTTGATTCGACAGCGTTATCTGCTATCACAGAAGACACCTACAAAGCACATGTTATCAAACTCTCTTCTGATGAGTTTCTTGGCCGGAAGCCTTTTACAAGGGGCGATACATTGACTGTACAATATATCGAGCAGCAATTTAAAGATTTAGGGTTGCAACCGGGCAATGGTGAATCATATTTCCAAGAAGTACCTCTAGTGGAAATCGCGTCTGAACCAAAAACGAAAGTGCTAACGTTCAAAGGCGAGTCCGGCACCCTTTCAGCAAATCATCTCGACGATTATGTTATTGGCAGCAGACGTCTACAAGACGATATCGACGTATCTGAATCAGCCTTGATTTTCGTAGGGTTTGGGATCGTTGCTCCGGAGTTTGACTGGAACGATTACGAAGGGCTGGATGTCAAAGGCAAAACAGTGGTCGCCATGGTGAGCGATCCAGGCAGATATGATAACAGCCTATTTAAAGCCGACACCATGACGTATTATGGCCGTTGGAAATATAAATACGAAGAGGCTGCCCGGCAGGGTGCTGCTGGTATCCTGTTGATCCATGAAACCGAGGCGGCAAGTTACGGATGGAACGTCGTGCGATCAGGATGGTCTGGGCCGCAACTCGAATTGATATCAGAGGACGACGGCGCTTCATTTGCCGCGTTTGAAGGATGGATTTCCAATGAAACTTCAAAAAAGCTTTTCCAGCTAGCCGGGGTTTCACCGAATATTATGGAAGATGCTAAGAAGCCAGGGTTTAAGGCTGTACCATTGAATGTAACGACATCGGTAGGTATTCATAATACATTTAGAAAGTCAACTTCCAATAATGTTATTGCAAAATTGGAAGGTTCAAAGAGACCGGACGAAGTGATTATATATACAGCACATTGGGACCATTTGGGTGTGGGTGAGCCTGTCGACAGCGATGCTATTTATAATGGTGCGATTGACAATGCGGCCGGTGTAGCAGCTTTGTTTGAGATAGCGAAAGCTTTCCAAGCAGCGCAAGTAAAACCGGAGCGTTCGATTGTCTTTCTAGCTGTAACAGCAGAAGAAGAGGGCCTATTGGGGTCGGCATATTACGCACAACATCCTATTTATCCATTGGCTAAGACTGTCGCTAACCTCAACATGGATGCTTTTAGTCCGCTAGGGCCGACCAAAGATGTTTCCGTGGTAGGTATCGGACAAACAGAAATTGAGGATTACGTAGAAAAATCAGCGGCCAAATTTGGCCGTGTGATGAAAGGCGAAAGTGATCCAACTTCTGGAGGTTTCTACCGCTCCGACCATTTCAACTTTGTTAAAGCAGGCGTTCCAGGGCTTTTCATGGGTGCGGGAAGCGAACTTGTCTCGACTGATACAGCCGATATTGAACGTAGAAGAGAGGCGCTTGCCGGAAGATACCATACGGTAGCGGACGAAGTGGATGACAACTGGGATTTTGGCGGCATTATTGAAGATGTGCGCCTATTTTTTGATATCGGATATACCATGAGTATGGAAAACACGTTCCCTAACTTTAAGCCTAAGTCGGAATTTAAGGAAATAGGAGACAATCGTTTAAAGGGGTGATGAGTTATAACACTAAGTCATTAAGAGAGAGAACAATTAAATACAAACAAACATGTTAACAGGAATGAGACATCTACATTCGACGCTGGCTATTATACTGCTGCTGGCATTAGTCGTTGCCATCGTGATTACTTTGGCAAATTATCTAGGAAAAAAAACGTATAACCGCAAGATTGCGCTGCTGGGTCTTATTTCAGCACATTTACAATTCGTCGTGGGCTTAATCATCTATTTTGTATCGCCACTGGGTATCCAGTCTTTTTCCGGCGAAAATATGAAGAATAGCCTATCACGTCTTTATTTTTTGGAGCACCCGTTAATGATGCTTCTTGCCATTATTTTAATCACTATAGGTTATTCCAAAGCAAAAAAACAAGCAGACAGCCAAAAAGCCAATAGAACAGTCTTGGTTTTTTACGTCATTGGTTTGATTTTTATCCTATCCCGTATCCCTTGGAGTACCTGGTCGATTTTAGTGTAATAAAACAAAAGCCTGGACGAAAATGTCCAGGCTTTTGTTTTATTAATTGTTGAAAACAGAAAAATTAGCTTTTGTTTTTCCCAAATCCCAAAATCTCGAATACTACTTTAAATGCTATGATCGACGCTACCACAACCAACAAATTTGCTATTAGCGAAAACATAAAAGTCATCTGATCCAACGAAGGCAAAACATCAGGAACAAACCGGATGAATACACCTACCAAACCAATGACAATCGCAACCGTTAACTGTACGTAATATTCCGTGCGATTAGCGTTATTGTCTGTCTTTTTTGCGGGTCTTTGAGACACTGTATTTTCCATATCAGTCTATATCTTTTTTATTTTCACAAAGGTAGGGAAGAAAGTTGATAATTGAAAATGGAGAGTGGAGAGTTTTTCTTATTATTGCAAAAGATATTTTTATTTTCCAACGTGAAACATGTCACTCAAATTATCGTATTCATTTTAACATCTATATCGCTAATACAGGCGCAACCACAACGTATTGACAATTTTATCGTAAAGGAAAACCTCACCCAAAATAGCAAGCTCGCCATTATCGCTCTTGATAGTATTGAACAGCCTCAGGAAAGTATCAATGGCACATTTGTGTTCAACCTCAATGGCTTTCAGCAAGATCTCCAATTTCACGATGGGGTTGGCGTTGTGCAACATCCGGTAGAATCTTCTACATTTGTGTTCTTTAAACACAAAAACCAAGAGAAGACGGTTAGCAAGCTGTATTACATCCATAAGAAGGACCTCGAACTTAGGCCGTTTAAAATTAACGGGTTGCTCCTACTATTGATCCCGCTGGCCGTATTATTGATAGCCTATATATTTCGGCGATTCCTCACGACCTTCGTTATTCTGGCACTCGTATATGCCTATTTTCACTTTTCAAAGGGATTGGATTTCTCCGATATTATGGAGAGTATACTGGATGCGTTAAAGAATTTGATCTAGAAAGGCAGTCCAACACTGAAATTGTATTGGATAAAATTATAGCGGTCGGGGCGATGTGTCTGGTAATAATTTTGTTTAAATTCACGACTGTTAAACAACTCTTTTATCACCCATTGTTCACCCTGGGCAAATTGCGGGTCTTTCAGTTTTAATCCAGCATCCAAACGAATAATAAAATAGTCCATATCTAGCCGTACCCCAAAACCCGTACCAAGAGCAATCTGTGAAAGAAATTCATCCGCTTTGAACGTACCATTAGTCGTTATTTCATTATCTCTAAGCAACCAAATGTTTCCAGCATCTACAAATGTCGCTCCGTTCAGCTTCGCACCCAAAAAATTATTCAGCATCCTGAAACGATATTCGGCGTTTGCTTCCAACTTGAGCTCACCCAGTTGGTCCAGATTCCGCAAGTTTAGTCGTAAACGTTCCGGTAAATCTGCCCGGTTGTAATTACCAGGTCCCAACGTCCGTGCTTGCCACGCCCGAATACCGTTCATCCCTCCCCCAAAGAAGCTTTTCTCAAATATCAATAACTGAGAATTGTTACCATATGGAACAGCGACACCACCGTTGAATCGCAACACAAATTGTTTGTTGCCCCCCAGATGGCGGTACCATCTGTAATCGATTTCCGTTTTTGCAAACTGTAAGTAAGGTACACCAAACAGCAGGCGCTCGCCTTCGGTCGATGTTTTCAACTTCAACACGTCACTTAGCACCCCCAATACGTTTCCGCTGCTTTCCAACCCTACACGGAAGTAATTAAAATTTTCTTTAGTTAAAAGCTTCGTGGCGTTATACGTATAATTGTACTGCGCACTTAAACCAAAATACTCTCGGTTATTACTTCTGACATAGAGTAAATAACCTTCGTCTTCTAATTGCCGTTGAAATGCCTCATCTAACCTTCCTACCCGGTACTCAACAGAAACCGGCGTTAAACTATGTTGTGAACGCGGACTGGTGTACCATATATAATTCAGGGAATTGGTAAAGTACCTGTTGGAATAGGTTTGGTCCTGTTGAAAAAATTGCAGTGTACTGGAAAAGGTGGTTCGTGGCAAACCATAGGTTCCGGTACTGGAATTTTCAAACGGAATCATCAGGCGTGGAATAATAAGATTGACCCCTACTTGAAAATCATTATTAAAAATCTTATTGGCAAGACTCCCTTCCAAACGAGGATCAAATAACACACCATACCGCATCTTTACTTCCAGTTGTTCCGCACCACCAAAGACATTGCGATGTGAAAAGGTATTCCCGACATTGAAACCACTCATACCCGAACTAAACGTAAACTCGCCTTCTACTTGATTCGCCATAACCGGACGGGGGGTTAGTTCGTAAAATGTATTCAACCGATTGTTCCCGGTTTTTCGATGGTTAATTTTCACGTTCCTGAAACCGTTCATTTCGTAAAGGCGGTCATAAGATTGATTCTCTTTCTTGAGATCATAGCGCATGTCTGGCAGCAAATACATATACCTGGATAATGGTTTCAGCCGAAAGCGTCCAGTTTCGTCGTTATATGTGATCCGTAGGTTCGTATCTACAACCGAATGAGGGTCCCTTGTACTGGTCTGCCCGTACGGCAATATTACTTTCACAAAAACGCTATCGATTTGGTAAACGGCATGCCGTGTGCTATCCGTTGGATCTTGTATTTCTACCTGGAGGTCAGCTTGTTTCGAAACAGTATTTGTATCAATCCCTACCCGCATGTATTGTCGCACGTAATCATAATACCCGCGTTCTTTCAATTTTTCATACAGCTTCTCGCGCTCATCAAGCAAATCTGCGCTGTCGAACTGCTTTCCAGTTTTGGCCAGCGATTTCGGTCTTACCTCTTGTACGTATATATCTTCAATCGCGGGATCGTCGGCACGATAGCGGATATGGCCAAACAGAAAGGGCTTTCCCAACGAAACATGAAAATCAATATGGGCTCGCTTTTTTTTCACGTCGACCTGAGGCGTTACAAATGCATTGAAATATCCCTTGGTCTGGAGATACCTATTAATTTGTTGTGCAGACAGTTCCACCAAGGATGAATCGAGTACGTGCGGAGGTTCTCCGACATTCCGTCTGTTTTCCTGTTTGTATTTCCCCTTCCGTGTATTGAAAAAATTGTATATCGTGAGATTTAGTCTCGAATTCGGCTTGATTTCATTTGATATATAAGCCGCCGCCCTTTCTTTTATATCCGGAGGAACGCCCGTGATATCCACGTCCGTCACCAACGCTTGCCCCTCTTCTAAGTATCTCGCCGAACGACAGGATGCAAAAAATAGCAACAAAAGCATTATACTTGCACAAACAAAAAAACGGTACTTATTAATCATTAAGCAATGTTATCAAAAGCGCAAATTAGTTTAATTACGTCATTGCAACATAAAAAGTTTCGCAAACAGCATGGACTTTTTATCGTCGAAGGTGTGAAGTCAGTACTCGAATTCCTATCCTCTGAATACCAAATCCACAGCTTATACACCACGGCGGAAGCTCGAACAAAAATGGGCAATTTACCGCAAAAATTAAAATGTATAACGATTACCACGAACGAATTTCAAAAAATTTCCGGTTTGAGCAATCCACAGGGGGTACTGGCACTCGTTCATCTACCAACCTCCGAAAGCTTCGATTGGGCCAGCTTAAAGCAGCAACACAGCCTGCTTCTGGATGATATACAAGATCCGGGAAATCTAGGAACTATCCTCCGAACCGCTGAATGGTTCGGCATAACCCACATTATCTGCTCTATGGGCACCGTTGACGCGTACAATCCCAAAGTTGTGCAAGCAACAATGGGCTCGTTGGCGCGCATTAAAATATACTACACACCGTTAACGGATTTCATAAATCAGGCCGATATGCCCACTTATGGAGCTCTTCTTGATGGAAAATCTGTATACGAGACAAAATTCGGAAATGCCGGGCTCATCATTATGGGGAACGAGGGAAATGGCATCAGCAAAGAAATTATAGATAAAGTGAAGGTTGCAGTTACCATTCCACGTATCGGGAATGCGGAGTCGTTAAACGTCGCTGTCGCTACCACAGTGTTCTGCTCCGAGATCGCAAGACAAAAATTGGGAAATGACTAACGTGGACGGATCCAAATCGATATATACTTTACCATTTATTTTATTGTGTTTAAGCTCCCTGCTCTTTTGTGCCAGCTTTAATATGATTATTCCCGAATTACCTAACCATCTTAGTGAGATGGGTGGAGCAGAGCATAAAGGGCTAATCATCGCCCTTTTTACGTTAACAGCAGGAATTTCCCGTCCTTTCAGCGGCAAACTGACAGATCGTTGGGGGCGCGTCCCTGTAATGGCTATCGGCTCTATTGTCTGTTTTGTTTGTGGGTTCCTGTATCCTATCTTAAGTTCAGTAGCCGGTTTTTTCTTTCTTCGGCTCGTCCATGGCTTTTCGACGGGGTTTAAGCCCACGGCGACAGCAGCCTATATTGCCGACATCATTCCACAAAGTCGTTGGGGAGAAGCCCTAGGGATGCATGGCCTTGCGTTTGCGGTTGGTAGTGCCATCGGTCCTGCTATCGGTAGCTACATCGCTAAAGATTATGGTATTGAGTTTATGTTTTACTGTTCATCCGCCTTTGCCTTGCTTTCTATTCTCATCGTAATGCGCATGGGCGAAACATTGGCTGACAAACAAAAATTCTCCTTGAGCATGCTTCGGATCAACAGCGGAGAGATTATCGAGTGGCGTGCCGTTCCGGCCGGTATCGTAACACTGCTCTCCTATTCGGGATACGGCGTAATTCTTACATTGATACCAGATTGGAGCGACTATTTGGGTATCAGCAATAAGGGCTTGTTTTTTACTGCCTATACCCTTGCTTCGATCAGTATCCGTTTTATCTCCGGCAAAGTATCGGATCGTTACGGTCGGATACGCGTCATGTATGTGGGAATCGTCGTTATCTCCATTTCGTTACTGCTCCTGGGACTAGGCAAGTCTATAGAGGGCTTGATTTTAGGCGCCATAGTATACGGCATAGGTAGCGGTATTCTGTCACCGGCCGTCAATGCTTGGACAATAGATCTCAGTCTACCACAACATCGGGGGAAGGCGATGGCGACAATGTATATTGCTTTAGAGATAGGTATCGGTGGAGGTGCACTGCTAGCAGGATATATTTATCATGATGAGATTAGCAAAATTCCTACTATATTTATACTCAATAGTATCATTATATTTTTAGCATTTTTTTATGTGCTTCGTTGGGATCTAAGAAACAAAAGAAGCCGTTAATCGTTTTGTATACAATTAAAAAACCGTAAGATGGATAACAATTCTAAAAAATACCCCTATTCGCTTGATTTAGCGTCGAGCCTCATAGCTATGGCACTTTTGCTAGCGTTCATGTACGTTACACAAAGTGTCCTCGTTCCGCTTCTGTTCTCCATTCTCATTTCGATTTCATTGTTTCCTCTTGCTCGTTTTCTGGAACGCATGCGTTTAGGCAAAGCGTTTGCCGCAATACTTTCGGTCCTTATCGCCATTGCAATCATCTGGACACTCGGTTGGTTTATTGTCCACCAGAGTATCGTCATCAGCAAAGATGCTTCTGCCATAACAGCCAAGGTGATGTCTTCGTTAGAACGGGCACAGGCTTGGGTTGAACAAAGTTTTGGTATTGAACGCACGGAGATAATGGACCAGCTACGGGACCAAGGCAATAAATTAGCGTCCAACGCGGGCAGCGTCATAACGGCAACATTTGGTTCTATAGGCAATATGGTTGCAGGTGTTATTTTAGTACCGCTATTTAGTTTTTTCTTGCTATACTATCGCGATTTCTTTCGAGAATTCTTTTTTAGAGCATTTAAAAGTGTTCCGCACACCAAAGTCGACACGACCTTGAACAAGATATATGACGTTGTACAAAGTTATCTATTGGGCCTAATCACGGTAATGGGAATTGTTGCTGTATTGAATACCGTCGGTTTGATGGCTTTGGGCATCGGTTATGCGTGGTTTTTTGGCACACTAGCTTCCTTACTGATGCTCCTTCCCTATATCGGGATTGCGATTGGGTCAATTTTGCCGGCGTTATTTGCATTAGCGGTAAAAGATAGCGCGTGGTACGCCGTCGGTGTCATCGCGTGGTTTCAGGTCGTGCAGTTCTTGGAAGGGAATATTATAACACCAAATATCGTAGGCAGTAAGGTTAGTATTAATCCGTTGATGGCGATCATCGCTATCCTGTTAGGAGGCATGTTATTCGGACTTTCCGGTTTGATCCTTGCTTTGCCATTAACCGCGACTATTAAGGTCCTCTTTGACGCAATCCCTTCTATGGAAGCTTTTGGTTTCTTAATAGGCGAGCCGGAGAAGGAACATCTAAAAAGAAATTCAACGCAGGTTCTACTCATGAAATGGGGTGTAGTCAGAAAACCTAAAACTTCAAAAAAGATAGAGGTCGAAACGGAAGTCGACACCGAAGTCGTCCCCGAAACTGTCACGATGAAGTATAAGGAAATTCACGAATCGGAAGAACTACCCAAAGACGATAATGACGTTGACGCTAATTCAAAATCTTGAACACGAGCTCCCGGATCATCTCGCCACTTTCGGTAAATGGCCCTACGTTCAATCCTTTGGTTTTTAAATCATAAGTACTCAAGTGCTGGATGACTTCAAATGTCTTTTTCCGATTGAAATTGCGTGCAGCCATTTCATATTCTTTCAGAAAAAAGGTGTGCACACCGAGTTGCTTTGAGGCGACTTGCGGTGATTTGTCCGGCAGGTAATGATACTTTAATATCTTTGTAAAGTAATTTCCTAAATTTCCGATAACAACGGGCATTGGGTTCGATTTCGGATTTGCAGCGAAATAATCGACAATTTGCATGGCTTTTACCGTGTTCCTTTTTGCAAGCGCAGATTGAAGCTCGAAAACATTAAAATCCTTACTTATCCCAATATTCTGCTCGATATGTAGTGGTTGAATTTCCTGTTCTTTAGGGACATTTAAAATCAGCTTACCGATTTCATTCGCGATTTTCGAGAGGTCTGTTCCCAAATACTCCGCCATCATAGCGGCAGCTTGTGGGTGAATCTGGCGTTGCGCAACACGAAACTGCTCGGTAACCCATTCCCCGACTTTGTTTTCATAAAGCTTGGCCGACTCTAGAACAACCCCTGTTTTTTCGATAGCTTTATAAACTTTCTTGCGTTTATCGAATTTACCGTACTTATAAGCAAATACCAGTATCGTAGTGGGTGTCAGGTTCTCCAGATATTTCAATAATAAGTCTTCTTCCGTCTTCCATTTCAGGTCCTGCGCTTCCTTAATAATAATTAGCTGATAGTCGCTCATCATCGGGTACCGTTTTGCCGCATTCACTACATTTATGACGCTCGTATCTTTTCCATACAATATGGTTTGGTCAAACCCTTTTTGGGCATCATTCAATACTTCCTCTTCCAATGCGTCACTTACCAAATCGATATAATACGATTCGTCCCCATGAAGAAGATACACGGGACTGAATTTTCTTTTCTTGATATCCGATACAACTGTATTTGCATTCATACGTTACGAAAATACGTTTTTTAACTGGGTTTGTTAAATGTTCACATTGACGGTGGTGGAAGATTTTTCATTTTTCCCTTTTAATTTTTTATTTTTGTTTATGTTTGAGCCGATTCCGTTGAATTTACCCCCGTATCTTTCTAGAATAACGCAAAAGCTTGACAAGTTGTTTATTTTCGATGAACTGCGGAGAAAAGATTTGGTGCTTACACCGGAAGAATGGGTAAGGCAGCATTGGGTCCATTACCTCCATAAGCACAAAGGTTATCCGAAATCGCTAATGCGTGTTGAAGGAGGACTCAAGCTGAACGCATTGCAAAAACGAAGCGACTTAGTAGTTTTTAACAATAACGGAGAAAAAATGCTTTTGGCAGAATTCAAATCACCTACTGTCAAAATTACCGATAAGGCATTCCGCCAGATTGCCAACTACAATAGCATCTATAAAATACCGCTACTCGTTGTCAGCAATGGCATACAGCATTATTATTGCAAAATACATTTCGAAGAAAATAGGTTTGAGTTTTTACCCGAACTGCCAAATTATAATTCGGTTCTAAATTTGTAGAGCATATTGAAATTATAGTTTTATATTAGTCTTTTGGAAACAGAAAAAATAGAACAGTATGAATATCGATAAAAACGAATTTAGAAAATATGCTATCAAGCATCATCGTATAGGGAGTCAACATGTAGATGGTTTTATTTCGCGTGTGCAGAACATGCCAACAAATCTTACACCTTATATTATTGAGGAGCGTCAGTTAAATGTCGCCCAGATGGATGTGTTTTCGCGCTTAATGATGGATCGCATTATTTTTCTAGGCGACCCTATTAACGATCAGGTCGCCAATATTGTACAGGCACAGTTATTATTTTTGCAGTCTACCGACGCCCAACGCGATATTCAGATTTATATTAACTCGCCTGGAGGCAGTGTATACGCAGGATTAGGCATTTACGACACGATGCAGTATATAGCGCCTGACGTGGCCACCATCTGTACCGGAATGGCAGCTTCCATGGGAGCTGTCTTGTTAGTAGCAGGCGCAAAAGGCAAGCGTGCTGCCTTAAGGCACGCTCGTGTAATGATTCATCAACCATCTGGAGGAGCGCAGGGCGTGGCCGCCGATATGGAAATCAATCTGCGCGAAATGCTGAAGCTAAAAGAAGAATTGTACACCATCATTTCCGAACATTCGGGTCAACCATACGAATGGGTTGAAAAGTCCTCTGATCGCGACTATTGGATGAAAGCGGCAGAAGCGAAAGAGTTTGGTATGATTGATGAGGTACTATTACCCAAAAAAGAAGTTAAATAACAATTAATCAATGAGTAAGATTAATAACAGGGATGTCCGTTGCTCCTTTTGTGGTGTCAGTAAGAACGACGCGCAGATGCTTATCGCGGGTGACGGGGCCCATATTTGTGATCGCTGTGTGACGCAGGCGGGTGAGATTTTGGCAGAAGAGCTAAAACAACGGAAAAGCAAATCGTTGCAAACCGCCTTAAAACTGGTTCGTCCCACCGAAATAAAACAACATCTTGACCAATATGTAATTGGGCAAGATGATGCAAAAAAGGTAATTTCCGTTGCCGTATACAACCATTACAAACGGTTGAACCAAAAAGTGGATAAAGATGAAATTGAAATCGAAAAATCAAACCTAATCATTGTTGGCGAAACTGGAACGGGAAAAACTTTACTGGCAAAAACAGTCGCGAAGATATTGAATGTTCCGTTCTGTATCGTTGATGCCACTGTTTTAACAGAAGCAGGTTACGTTGGCGAGGATGTAGAAAGTATTTTAACTCGCTTATTGCAAGCTGCAGATTATGACGTTGCAGCTGCCGAAAGGGGGATCATCTACATCGATGAAATTGACAAAATTGCACGTAAAAGCGACAACCCTTCCATTACGCGAGATGTATCGGGGGAAGGAGTTCAGCAAGCGTTATTGAAAATTCTAGAGGGCACGAACGTTAACGTCCCACCTCAAGGCGGCCGTAAACACCCCGACCAGAAAATGATTTCTGTTAATACCAGCAATATCCTCTTTCTTTGTGGAGGAGCATTTGACGGCATTCAGAAAAAGATAGCCAATCGTTTGCGGACGCAAACCGTCGGATATAAAATGAAAGAGGAAGAGCAAGATGTAGATCTTAACAACCTATATAAATATATCACGCCGCTGGACCTGAAGAATTTCGGGCTTATTCCTGAGTTAATTGGTCGTTTGCCCGTACTGACGTATTTGAATCCGTTGGATAAAGAGACCCTGTTAAGTATTTTGACAGAGCCTAAAAATTCCTTAATAAAGCAATATGTTAAACTATTTCAGTATGAGGATATTGAATTGGTTTTCGACAAAGATGTGTATGATTTCATTGTAGACAAAGCGTGGGAGTTCAAACTAGGCGCCCGCGGGCTGCGCAGTATCTGCGAGGCCATCATGCTTGACGCGATGTTTGAATTACCGACAAGTAAGGAGGAAGAGAATGCAACAGTCCTGCACATTACGCTCGATTACGCTAAGCAGAAGTTTGCAAAATCAGACATAAAAAAATTACACGTCGCTTAAAGCGCTATCCTGCATGAATTGCTAGAGGTCATAAATCAGCTGATGCAAGCTTCATTGCCTCTGACTGATAATTTATTTTAATGAAATCCCTCAACAATTTTGGGGGATTTTTTGTATATTATATAACGCATTTAAACGTCTAGAACAATTTTTGCGGCCATTGTTCACTAATCGAAAAACGCTTATGACAAAAAAGAAAAAAACAGTTGAGACGCCGGTCACGCCGGGACTCAACTCGAAAGAAGACATTGTTGCAAACTGGCTGCCTCGTTATACGGGGTGTCCGCTAGAGGAATTTGAGCCCTATGTATTATTGACAAACTTTTCGAAATATGTCAAGATGTTTTCCGAAATGCACGACAACGCGCCTATCTATGGCGAAGACAAGGCCATGCAAGCGTGTACAGCTAGCGGTATAACTATGATCAATTTCGGTATGGGAAGCCCTATGGCCGCTACGGTGATGGATCTTTTATCTGCTATCGCTCCGAAAGCCGCGCTGTTCCTAGGAAAAACGGGCGGATTAAAAAAGAAAATTCCTGTTGGGGAACTTATATTACCTATCGCTGCCGTAAGAGGTGAAGGGACGTCCAACGACTATTTCCCTCCTGAAGTTCCATCACTGCCCGCATTCGCTTTGCAAAAAGCGATTTCCACAACAATCCGAGATTATTCACTTGATTATTGGACGGGTACGGTTTATACGACCAACAGGCGTGTATGGGAACACGACAAAGCATTTAAAAAATACTTGAAGAGTATACGTGCTATGGCTGTCGACATGGAAACAGCGACGATATTTAGTGTTGGTTTCGCCAATAAAATTCCAACGGGGGCGCTACTATTGGTATCAGATCAGCCGATGTTACCAGATGGCGTTAAAACGGTTGAAAGCGATCTTACGGTAACAGAAAAATACGTGGAAACCCATTTAAAAATTGGTATCGATGCGTTAAAGCAACTGATCAATAATGGGTTGACCGTTAAACATTTGAAGTTCTAATAGCTAGGTTCTTATTGTTCTTGTTCAACGTATTGGATGACGTAAACATCTTCGTTATCCTTTTTCATTTTGTAACGCTCTCTTGCTATGCGTTGAATTTCGCCGGGGTTGTATTGGGCATCTTTTATCGCCTTCTCTATCCGCGTAATTTCAGATTCGTAGAATTGCTTTTCATGTTCTAATTTATTCCTTTCTTGCTGATAGGAGAATTGGGTACTGAAATCGTATCGATCGAAAAAGCACATCCAAATAAAAAATGCGATACCCGCGATAAGGTACTTATTCTGAATCAAAGCAAGGAACCGTTCCATAAAACCGCAAATTTAAAATCCAGTATAAAGGTAATATAAATTAAAATAAGCGGAGGCGTGCCTCCGCTTATTTTAATTATTTAATCGCGTATCTGAAATTTTTACCGATAAAGCGTGCATTATCACCCAATTCTTCTTCGATGCGCAATAACTGGTTATATTTTGCCATACGATCGGAACGCGACGCTGATCCTGTTTTGATTTGCCCACAGTTTAATGCGACAGCCAAATCAGCAATCGTAGAGTCTTCGGTCTCTCCTGAACGATGAGACATCACGGAAGTATAATCAGAATTTTGTGCCAATGAGACGGCATTAATTGTTTCCGTCAACGAGCCAATTTGATTTACTTTAACCAAAATAGAGTTTGCGGTGTTGCTGTCGATGCCTTGTTGTAGGCGCTTGGTATTTGTTACAAATAAATCGTCACCTACCAATTGTACGCGGTCACCGATTTTATCTGTTAACATTTTCCAACCAGCCCAGTCGTCTTCTTGCATACCATCTTCAATAGAAATTATCGGATATTTCTGTGTTAGTTCTTCCAAATATGCCGCTTGCTCCGCAGACGTTCGAACGGCACCGTTCGAACCTTCAAACTTCGTATAATCGTATTTACCGTCTACATAAAATTCCGAAGAAGCACAATCTAGTGCCAAACAAATATCAGTACCTGGTTTATAACCTGCTGTTTCAATTGCCTTCAAAATCGTCTCTACAGCATCCTCCGTACCATCAAATGCTGGCGCAAAACCACCTTCGTCTCCTACTGCGGTAGATAGATTACGATCGTGTAAAATTTTCTTCAAGTTATGGAAAACTTCCGTTCCCCACCGTAAAGCTTCCGAAAATGAAGGAGCACCAACGGGCATAACCATAAATTCTTGAAAAGCAATCGGTGCATCGGAATGTGAACCACCATTAACGATATTCATCATCGGAATAGGCAAGGTATTTGCATTTACGCCTCCAATATAACGATATAGTGGTTGATGAGACTCTTGGGCAGCGGCTTTGGCTACAGCCAACGAAACACCGAGTATAGCATTCGCACCTAAGCTTCCCTTGTTTTCCAGACCATCCAAATCAATCATGATTTTGTCAATTGTATTCTGTTCAAACACATCGACACCTTTAAGTGCATCGGCAATTTTTGTGTTTACGTTTTCTACTGCTTTCAAAACGCCTTTACCCAAGTATCTCGTTTTATCACCATCGCGTAATTCCACTGCTTCGTGTACACCGGTAGAAGCACCAGAAGGTACAGCTGCACGACCAACAAAACCATTTTGCGTAGTTACATCTACTTCAACTGTCGGGTTTCCGCGCGAATCAAGAATCTGACGCGCATGAACATCAATTATTAAACTCATTTTTTTATCTTCTTATATTCGTTTTTTCAATCTTAGTGTATAACCAACATCAAGATAGCTTTTATAATTAGCATGACCAAATGTATGCATTTCAATTATGCTGTACAACATTACTTTTACGTAGTCCCTACTTTTCCTATCACGCTTTAATCATTGCGATGAAATCATCAAATAGGTAACGTGAGTCGTGAGGGCCTGGCGAAGACTCAGGGTGGTATTGCACAGAGAAGGCTTTCTTTCCTTTCAACCGAATCCCCTCGATTGACTTATCGTTCAAATTGATATGGGTCACCTCTACTTTATCAGATTTCTCGAGGTCTTCCGCTACCACACTGAAACCGTGATTTTGTGAGGTAATTTCACAACGATTAGCGATTATATTTTTCACCGGGTGATTTATACCACGGTGTCCGTTATGCATTTTTTCGGTACGGATCCCGTGCGCTAGTGCTAGCATTTGATGACCTAAACATATACCAAACATCGGTTTATCCGCTGCCACGACTTCTTTGATGGTTTGGATAGCATAGTCTATTGCTGCTGGATCGCCAGGACCATTGGATATAAAATATCCATCAGGATTCCATTCTTCCATTTCTTTAAATGTCGTCTTTGCTGGAAATACTTTTGCATAGACTTGGCGCGCATCGAAGTTGCGTAAAATATTCTTTTTGATACCTAAATCCAAAACGGCAATGCGCGTAGGTGCCCCCTCTTCTCCGTAAAAATAGGGTTCTTTGGTCGATACGACAGAAGAAAGCTCCAATCCCTCCATGGACGGGACCTGCGCCAGCTGACCCTTTAATTCCGCGACGTCAAGCGTCTCGGAAGATATAATGGCATTCATCGCACCTTTGTCGCGTATGTGACGTACCAATGAGCGTGTGTCAATATCCGAAATGCCAACTAAGTTCTCTTCTTCGAAATAGGTTTGAATAGATTTATCAGCCATCTGACGGCTGTAATTGATATTATAATTTTTACAGACCAAGCCGGCAATCTGAATTTTATTAGACTCCGTATCGTCCTCGTCTATTCCGTAGTTACCAATATGGGCGTTTGTCGTTACCATAATTTGCCCGTAGTAAGATGGATCTGTAAAGATTTCCTGGTAACCGGTCGTCCCTGTGTTAAAACAGATCTCACCTGTCGTTGTACCGATTTTTCCGGCTGCCTTACCGTGATAAACCGTTCCATCTTCAAGCACCAAAATGGCTGGTAGTTTGCTGTAGTTGGTCATTCTCTTATTTCTCTATTAATGTTATGCTGTAATGTTTCTTTCCGTTATGGATATAAAAAAAGCCCAAACGGGCTAAATAAAATTCAAATATGATAGGGATCGATGTTACCACCGAAGCCTTGCGATATTATGACGAGATATGTTACCTCATTTTTCACGGGAGACAAAGATAAACATTAAAATGTGTTTTTACAAATGATGGGTTACAAATTATAAATGATGAGTACATCGCTAATTCATGCCTATTCCAGTATCTCTTGTACTCTACCAATCTGACCGTCTTCTAATCTGACTTTGATACCTCTATGGTGGAACGGCGCAGACGTAAGTAGGTCTTTTACAATACCCTCTGTCAAGATACCTGTACGTTGGTCTTTTTTCAATACAATATTTACCAGCATTCCCGGTTTTATATTTGCTCTTGTTTTTCCGTCCATTTATATTTTGTTTTCATTCAAATAATGATCTATGCGTGTTAGATCTCAATTGTATAGATGAGCTCGTTTCACTCGGTTTGTGTTTTAATGGTGATCTCGATTCGGTATTTTAAACCTGCTGCTCTTAAGCTGGGACCCGCTGCGCTTTGCTTGCTGCTCCAAGGCTTACTCCACAGCAGGTTTAAAAAGAATTCCTTAGACATCGAACTACTAATGACCTGATAGCTTCATTTAAGGCCCTTTGGTACGCATGAACAACCCAGGGGCGTGAGCGGAGCGAGCGTTCCAGTTGCGACGCGTCCCGAAGGGTCAGAAAACAACGAATCACCACTTTATAATATCATTTCCTAGCGTAAATAGCATGAGGGCAATCAGAATAAAGAAACCTACCATTTGCGCTTTCTCAAGGAAGTTGTCACTTAAAGGTTTACCCTGAATCATTTCAACGAGCAGGAATAAGACGTGTCCGCCGTCCAAGGCGGGTATCGGCAGAAGATTCATAAAAGCCAGCGCCATTGAAAGCATCCCCACTAGTCCCCAGAACTTATGCCAATTCACTTCTGTTCCGAACATTTTAGCAATCCCTACAGGTCCGGACAGGGCTTTATCCGCACGTACGTCACCTTTGAAAATCTTACCAAACCCTTTGATATTAACGGTGATAACTTCAAAAGCTCTTCTTGTACCAATAGGCAAGGATTCTAAGAAGCCATATGTATGTGCAATGATGGGTAAATCTTCGGTGATCAGTGAAACACCGACTGTCGCCGTAGAGTCCACCCGACCTGCTAAGCTCACTTCTTGGCCATCTCTCATAACCCTAACGTTTATCGGCTTATGAACATTCTTTTTAATCTCCTCAGAGAACTGATCAAAAAATATTGTTGGCGCACCATTCACAGCAAGAATACTATCACCGACCTGAAACTGCATACGCTCGGCCTCCGACCCTTTCTCAATCTTACCGACGCTTTTCATTTTGCGACGAGGTTCCGCAAATTCAACTACTTTATGCTCCGCCACCTTGTTTAGGATATCGGAAGGCATTTTTATGTCTTGACGATCACCCTGTCTTTCTATTGTCAAAACCGCATCACCCATCATAACTTCTGCGCTTAATATGTCCGAGCCAAAGGCTACTGCGGGTTTACCGTTTACCATTAAAATTTTATCTCCAGGCTGGATACCGACCTCCTTTCCGATAATACCCGGAACTACGCCGTAAGCCAATTTACTATTATCAACATCGCTTTCTCCATAGCTAAACGCCAACATCCAGAAAACAATAATCCCAACAATTACGTTAACAATAATGCCGCCTAACATGACAATAAGACGTTGCCAAGCTGGTTTGGAGCGAAACTCCCATGGTTGGGGCTCCTGCTTTAGCTGCGCAGTATCCATTGATTCGTCAATCATACCAGCGATCTTTACATACCCCCCTAACGGTAGCCAACCTATCCCGTATTCGCAACCCTTATAAGTAAACTTAAAAAGTTTAACACCCCATGCATCAAAGAAAAGATAGAATTTTTCTACTTTAATCCCGAATGCTCTTGCTGCTAGAAAGTGTCCTAGCTCGTGCAATATTATCAAAATAGACAGACCTAAAACAACCTGTCCGATCATTACCAATGTTCCCATTTATTAAACTAACGCTATCGGCCTTGAGTGGCATTACTGTTGGCCATATTAAAAATATTCGTTTTCTTATTTCACTAAACTTCGTGCCACAATACGTGTTTCGCTATCTATTGCTAACAAATCCTCCAAAGAGGGCTTTTTCACTATCTTTTGCTGACACATTGTCGCTTCAATCAAATCACTCATACCTAAAAAGGAAATTTCATCTGCCAAGAACGCTGCGACAGCAATTTCATTTGCAGCATTCAATACACAAGGCCGGTCCCCCCCATCCTTCAGAGCCTGATATGCGAGTTCCAAGTTACGAAAAGTATCTTTATCCACCTCTTCGAAAGTCAAAGAAGCATAATTCCTAAAATTAAAACGTTCATATGAGTTTGACTGGCGACGCGGATAGGTCAATGCATTCTGAATCGGCAATTTCATATCTGGCAGACCCATCTGTGCTTTCATAGAACCGTCTTGAAATTGTACCACGGAATGGATAATCGATTGTGGATGAACAATTACATCAATCTGTTCCACTTCCAAATCAAAAAGCCATTTTGCTTCGATGACCTCGAGCCCTTTATTCATTAACGACGCAGAATCTATCGTTATCTTGGCTCCCATCACCCAATTAGGGTGTTTTAATGCTTGCTGCTTCGTAACGGCAGTAAGGAAATCGCGGTCTTTCCCTAGAAATGGCCCGCCTGAGGCGGTCAAATATATTTTCTCTATTGGATTATCTTGCTCTCCTACCAGACACTGAAATATAGCGGAATGTTCGGAATCTACCGGTAACATTGCCACATCATATTGACGGACCAAATCCATGATCAACGCACCCGCTACCACCAGCGTTTCTTTGTTTGCCAACGCGATATCTTTCTTTCGTTCTATTGCTTTGACCGTAGGTCGCAAACCTGCTGATCCTACAATGGCATTGAGAACCATATCTATTTCTTCGAGCTGTACAACTTCCTCCAGCCCTTTATCTCCAGTATATACGACGATCCCCAGGCCATCCAAGGCGCTTTTAACCTGCGCATATTTCGTCTCGCAAGCAATGACCACGGCCTTAGGTTTAAAAGCTCGCGATTGAGCAATCAACAGGTCAGCATTTACACTCGCAGTTAACACGGAGACCTCGAGCATATCCGGAAATGCCTTTATTACGTCTAAGGCTTGCGTACCTATGCTTCCCGTAGAACCTAATATCGCGATATTCTTCTTCTTCAAAATGCGTGTTTAAATTATATTTTTTAATAATTGTGGGTCATCTCCTCCCTTATAATCCTTCATCATATTATGATAGGCCACTGCCATAACCAAACTAACGGATGGTATGATCACAAAAGTGTTGACTGCACTAAAGATTTTGGCTATAATAAAATACCCTAGATATTCAAATGAGACCTGAAGTATGTATGCGGTACCCACGATCAGCATTAGTAATAACAAATTAATAACGTTGCCTTTGGTCAGCGCGATACTTAAACGACAGGCCCGGAAAAGACCATGCTTTTTATCTACGATAAAATAAGGAAAAAAAGTGATCCGAAGCAATACGAACATCATAATCAAGCCCGTGAGAAACGGATTAACTTCCATACTCAATGTTTCCATATCCGCCCCTAAATACAGCAAAGGAAAACTTAGCGTAGAGGAAAGTAAATAAACTATTCCCAATAGGAAAGAATATAGAATGAAACCCATTAAAAAGTTCACAAATTGTTTTGCCGATGGAATATAGTCTTTAAGATCTGTATGTTCAACTCCTTGCGCAAGTAATAAGGCTCTTTTTATAAGCACCAATTGCGTACCGAAAAATAATGTCACAAAGACAAAGCACAACACCCCCTTAACCACGCCTCCACTTGAGTCTCCCAACGTAAATGCTAAATAGGATGACAGGCTGGATGTTATAAATAACAACAAGCAAAGCCCCGCAATTGAAAAATAATGGCTTTTCAAGATAGCTATTGCTTTCATAAGAACATCGTTTGCCTTAAATGTGCTTTGCTTCAAATGCTGTAACATGCTGAAAAATAATTATGCAAACCTAAAGAAAATGCCCTGCATTCACGAATACCGAAAAGAAAAAAACGATGATAAGTAATATACTATTTAAAATCTTCTGGCACAGGTTTCTCCAACAGATACTGATAATAAAAGCGTACCCGTTCTTTAAAATCATAAGCTGATTTAGAACGTGCAAATCCATGACGACTACCCGGATAAATCATCAACTCAAACGGAATATCCCTATCTGTCAACGCGTCTACCAGTTGCATCGTATTCTGCATATGTACATTATCATCGATGTCTCCATGCATGATGCGCAGCCCTCCTTTGTATTTATCTACATACGTCAATATCGAGCCCGCTTGGTATCCTTGTGAATTATCTTGGGGGGTGTCCATCCATCTCTCCGTATAATGCGTATCATACAGCTCCCAACTGGTCACAGGGGCACCCGCAATCCCATAATCGAAATAATCAGCACCTTTTGTCAATGCCAGACAGGTCATATAACCACCATAACTATGCCCAGTAATCAACAGTTTATCTTCGGCTACCCACGGTTTAGCTTTTAACCATTTTGCTATGGTAATGTAGTCTGTCATTTCCCATTTGCCTAGGTTTCTATGCATCCAAGCCACACCTTGTTTGCCAAAATGGCCAGACGCGCGGTGATCACAGGTAACTTGGATGACCCCCTCTTTCGCCCAGTACTGGTTAGATGTCCCTTTCCACGTGTTCCGCACCGTACCGGCGTCAGGGCCGCCATAGATACTCATAATGACCGGATAAGTTTCAGTTTCATCAAAATCGACAGGGTACGTCATAATAATCGGCAACTCAAATTTTCCGTCTTCTGAACGGACGGTAAAATAGTCAGTTTTCCCGATGTTATAATCGTTAAAATGACTTCCTTTACTGTCTGCCAATTCTTTTATCAGTTTACCTTTATTATCCACTAATGCTACTTTGTTGGGTGTAGAAACATTAGAATAGTTGGTTATAAAATGTTTTCCATCTGGCGAAACTTTTACTTGATGCGTGTAATCTCCGAATGTCAACCGTTTTAATCGCTTTCCAGTATAATCTACACGGTATAGATCTACAGTGGCTGAGTTTTCCTTACGCGCTGTAAAGTACACGACCTTGTTCTTTTCGTCTATCAACTCCAACGCCGTGACTTGCCAATTGCCAAATGTTAATGGATTAACTAGCTTACCATCCAAAGTATACAGATAATAATGAGCCCATCCTGTACGATCAGATTTTAAAATATAATGCTTGTTGTCTGCCAAATAGGTTATGCGCTCACTATGGTCAAGGTTAATCCAAGTAGGTTGTTCTTCATCGTATATCTCGCTTTTATTACCATCGGTCGGATTTACGGAATAGAATTTCAGGTTCGTCTGGTCACGATTCATCCACTGCACCATAATCGACTGACTATCAAAACTCCAGTAAGGCTCTCCAAAATACTGGTCGACTTTTTCGTTAAAGTCCGCCCAAACCACCGGAGACCCTTCCACCTTGACAAAACCTACTTTTACTTCAGGATTAGGATCCCCTGCTTTGGGATAGCGTGTCTCCTCCAAATATCCGTGTTGCCCTTTCGAAACATAAATAGGGAACATCGGTACCTGCGTGTCATCAAAGCGCATAAAAGCTAGTTGTTTACTATCGGGTGACCACCAAAAAGCACGGTAGTTGGTGGGGCGCCCTAAGATTTCTTCGTAATATACCCAAGATGACCAACCGTTATAGATTACGTCTGTACCATCTGAAGTGTAACGAACTTCACTTCCATTTTCCACTTTTACACTATATAAATCGTTATTACGCGTAAACGCTACGTAACGCCCGTCCGGCGATAACGTCGGGTTCTTTTCTTCCTCGTCAGGGGACTGGGTCAAACGTCTGGCTTCGTCATTTCCGTAACGGATATATATGTCTTTATCCTTGACGAAGACTTCCGTATCCGATTTTATAGGTGCTGTATACGGAGTCCGCTGACCTGTTTTAACGTGTACTTGATAAAGCTTTCCGTCTCCAATATCACGTTCGATATAATGATTGTTATCTGCCCAACCACTAAATTGGTTAATTGGTTTTGTAATCGAAGCCTCCTGTCCCCAGGCTTGAGCGAAACTTAGTGTTTTCTTTTGGGCTTGTAACTGTGTAACAAAGAGAAGCCCTATAAGCGAATTTACTAAAATCTTATTCATAATGGATGCTGATGAAGCCACGAAATTAATAATAATCTAATAAAAAAAGCCACTTAATAGTGGCTTCGTATGTTTTTAAGTCCGAATTCGTTAGAAAGAATAGTTATCTTTCTGCGCATATTCAGCGGACTCTTCCTGATTCGGTTCGTAACGTTTTTCGACAACTTCTTGGTTAGCCTTGATATAGTCCACAACCTCTGTCAACCCTTCAGCAAATTTCTCAAAATCTTCTTTGTACAAGAAAATCTTGTGCTTAATAAATTGTCCATCTTCAAAACGCTTTTTGCTTTCCGTGATGGTTACATAGTAATCGTTCGAACGAGTTGCTTTTACATCAAAAAAATAAGTACGTTTTCCCGCTCTCACCTTTTTTGAAAATACTTCTTCACGCTCTTTGTTTTCAAAATCTCCCATTAGTATTGTATTGTAAGTATTTAAGTTTAAATCCTTTTTCGCTATAAATATATAATAAATAATTTCATGTTTCCAAATTTAATTAAAAAAAACCTTTATCATCCAACGGGCAGCTATCATTTGTCTCTTTTTTCGAACGTCGGTTAATAGGAGTTTCACCGAAAAAAGAACGGCGTTTACCGAAAAAGTGCGTTGTATTACCTATTTTGGCTGCACTATTATTAAGTATTGCGCTACTTTTGAATTAAATATAAAAATACTAGTAGTAATGGAAAGAGAAAGAGATCATAAAACACCGCCCCCTACCCCCCCTCGCGGCAATAATAAAAGTGCCAATATCGTTGGGTTTGCGATCGTATTTTTGGGCATGGTTCTCTTGATGCGTAATCTGGATCTAGGTTTTCCGTTCCCGAGAAACATCTTCGGTTGGGAAATGATTTTAATTATCATCGGGATAGTAATTGGCGTAAATTCTAAATTTGAAAAGAAATCTTCGATCGTTTTAATTGCCATAGGTGGACTTTTCTTCCTCAGACGGTTACTCGACTTTTCTTTTGGTGGTGTCGTTATTCCTATACTAGCCATTACGATTGGCATCTATTTTATCGTGCGTAACCGTAATCAGCCCCCTCCACCTTTGCCGCCACCCATGCCATCCGATAGAGATGAATTCGATTGGGACAAGCGTGTGGATGTTGCTAATGAACCTGCCGATGCGTATAAATCCTCATTCGAACGACCGCGTGACGGATACCCTGATGATCAACAACAGACAAAAAAGGCATATACATATGAAGGGGAAAATTACATTAAAGTAGAGTCTATATTTGGCTACGCAAAAAAAATTATTTTCTCGAAAAACTTTCGCGGTGGCACTATGACTAATCTCTTTGGTAGCACCGAAATTAATTTACTGCAGGCTGATATACAGCAACCGGTAGCGTTAGATGTGTTTCAACTATTCGGAAGCACAAAGATAATTGTCCCTCCGCATTGGATCGTCGCAACAACGGCTTCAAGCATATTGAGCGAGAACGACGACCGTCGTGTGATATTGGCCAACGTAACGGATCAGAACAAATGCCTGTATATTACCGGTACATCTATATTTGGAAACATCACTATAAAAAACAGTTAATGTAAATGACGTTTAAGTTAACGACAAAAAACCGTCTAATCCATGTTAGTGCATGGACGATCTGCATTTTGTATTTTGCTGTTTCTTATTTCCTATTATGGTGGGACCTTAGTCCCAAAGCGGTTGCACCTTATGAGCCGATAGTGGGCGCGCTTTCGGTCACCATCTGTTGTTATCTAATTTACAGCACGTTGCAGTTCTATTTACCGCGCAAAAATCAATATGTGAAAATTATATTAATCTGTTTAGTTCTGACCGTTGTGAGTATCGGATTGTCTATATTTTTCCTAAATCAGTTTTTTGACGATTTCTCGTTGTCGCGTTTTTACCAAGTTTTACCCTATCGCTTTATCATTAACTTTCTATTATTACTGTGTGTAACAATTATCAATGTTTTTTGGAATATTCAGGAAGAGTATGAGGAAAATAAAAAAAGAAAAGAGGAGTCAGAACGCATACTGCGGGATGCGGAATTGTATAATTTGCGACAACAACTTCAACCGCACTTTTTGTTTAATAGCCTTAACTCAATCATCGCTCTTATCGGCATTAAGCCTGACGAAGCGCGTAATATGACATTCCAACTCTCTGATTTCTTACGTGGCACGATGCGGAAAGATGATAAACAACTAATCCCGCTTACGGATGAAATCGCCCATTTACGACTATATCTTGATATTGAGAAAGTACGTTTCGGGCATCGCTTAACGACAAAATTCCACTTGCAAGAGGAAGCAAATTACGCGAAAGTTCCGTCAATGATTATCCAGCCGCTATTAGAAAATGCTATCAAATTTGGTTTATATAACGTGATTGGGGAAGTCGAAATCACGATTGATATCCGTATAGAAAACTATATGTTGTATATAAAGATTACAAATCCATTTGATTCCGATCAGTTTGAGGGCAGAAAGGGCACCGGCTTTGGGCTTTCCAGTATCCAACGTCGACTGTTCTTACTGTATAGTCGTACAGATTTATTGGAAACCTCTATTCAAGACCATATATTTACATCAACCCTAAAAATTCCACAATATGATTAAGATTATCGTTATAGACGATGAGCCTTTAGCACGCATGGTTATCTCCGAATATTTGCAACAACACCATGATGTCGAAATCGTTGCTGAATGCGGAGATGGCTTTGAAGGCGCAAAAATGATTCAACAGATACGTCCTGATCTTATTTTTTTGGATATTCAAATGCCAAAATTGACAGGATTCGAAATGTTGGAGATTCTAGACGAGATGCCCAACGTCATCTTTACAACAGCTTTTGACGAATTTGCTATTAAAGCTTTTGAGAAAAACGCTATTGATTATCTTCTAAAACCCATCAATAGAGATCGATTCGAACAGGCATTAACAAAATTCAAAAATAGACATCTTGGCCAAACTCCGAAGGAAACTTCCGCAAAAATCGACGCTGTTAGAGATGAAGAAACATTGGAGCGCATCGTTGTCAAAAATGGCTCACAAATTAAGATAATCCCTGTACAACACGTTGTGTATCTGGAAGCATACGACGACTACGTCAAAATACACACGAAAGACGGCATGTTTTTAAAAAACAAGACAATGAGTTCTTTCGAAAGACAGTTGGATTCCAAGCAATTTGTACGGGTACATCGCTCGTTTATCGCGAAAGTAGATCAACTTGCAAAAATTGAACCGATGGAAAAAGAAAGCTACATCGCCACATTGTTAACAGGGGAAAAAATCAATATCAGTAAATCGGGATATGCGCGTTTAAAACAAGTCATTGGCTTATAAAGCTTTCTTTCTCATCTAAATATTTGTCTTTTAATGGCCATCTAGCATATGTATTTTTATCATTACACGGTTTAGTGTTTTATAAGAAGGGGATATTTCTGTAATTTTGCCGCATGATTCGGAAGTTATTTTTCTTACTGTTGATGTGCACCGCGCTGACGGGATTGGGACAAACGAGGACAGAAGAAGCCAATCGAGCTGTTTTCAATAAGATAGAATTTTTCATTAATATGCAAATGACAGACTCTATTTATAATCTTGGCTCCGATGGTTTTAAAGCACAAGTTAGCAAGGACCAGCTCTCCTTTATGCTGCAGAATCTTTACCAATTAGGTAGAATAACCGATGTGGAAGTGGAAGATTTTAAAGGTAAAACAGCCACTTATCGGGTATATTTTACAGAAGAACGTCAATTACTCGCTAAACTAGCCGTAGACAGTACATATCATTATACCGCATTGGCTTTTACTGCGGCGGCAGACAATAGGACCGAGAAACTCGAAACACCGGAGAAAGAAGAAGTGATTAGTCAAGTGGAAAAAGAAACTCCCTTAGATTTCTACATCGATTCCGTAGCCCACACCTATATCAAAAAAGCGAACACACAGTCTTTGGCTGTGGCTGTTTTTCACAAAAATAAATACAAAACTTTCCTATACGGTGAAACCGAGAAGGGAAACAATACACTTCCCACAGAAAACACATTGTATGAAATAGGGTCGATAACCAAAGTATTCACAGCGACATTGCTTGCTGATCTCGTCACGAAAGACATCATCCAGTTGGACGACTCCATCGCACACTTCCTCCCTGATTCAGTTTCTTCCAATCCGTCATTGAAAGGAATTACCTTTAAAAGTCTGGCCAACCACACATCCGGACTTCCGCGTATGGCCGATAACTGGAACCAGATTACTGGATATAATGAAAAAGACCCATTTGCACGTTATGATCAGGAAGCACTTTTTAGTTATCTAAAGCACTATCAACCGCTGCGTGAGCCGGGCTTGGAATATGAATATAGCAACGTTGGTTATGGGTTATTGGGCGAGCTGATTGCTATTATCAAGAAAAAATCTTACATGGAATGTCTACAAGAGATAATTTTGGATCCTTTACAGCTTACCGGTACAATCGATAAACCAAATGTAAAAAAGGAGCATACAGTTCTCTCAGGATTAGATGGACAAGGAAGTAGCACACCCCTGTGGAGTTGGAAAATAATGATAGGTGCTGGCGGATTAAAATCCAACATTAGCGATCTTATGCTGTTTGCGGTCGAACAATTCAAAATGCCAGAAAACGAACTACAGAACGCGATGGCCTTAACGAGACAATTCACTTTTTTTACGCCAGATAATATGGATATTGGCTTAGGCTGGCACATGAGCATGCTTGACGGTATAATATATTTCCATCACACGGGCGGAACGGCAGGCAGCAGTTCGTTTATAGGCATCTCTCCAGATACCAAAACAGCGGTGGTCATTCTATCCAATGCCTCCGAAAGCGTGCATCCGATCAGTAAGGAAATCATGGAAAAATTGTTGGGGGAATAGGCAAGAGCTTTATTAGAAAGATAAACGCGCACTGGAAAGTATCCGAAAAATTGCCTAAGTTTGGGTAAAAAATCAACTTAATAAATAAAAGACACATTATCGTGAAAAAACGCATTGCTATTTTTGCTTCCGGCTCGGGTTCGAATGCACAGAAAATTATGGAGCATTTTAAGTATTCCAATCTGGCCGAAGTAGCTTTGGTGTTGAGCAATAATCCTGAAGCCTACGTTCTACAACGTGCCGACAACTTTGAAATCCCATCTCATGTTTTTGACAAGAAAACTTTCTATGAAACGGAAGAGATCATTGATATTTTAAAACGTTTGGAAATAGACCTGGTTGTTCTAGCTGGTTTTTTATGGTTAGTTCCTCAAAATCTTTTGAAAGCATTCCCAAATAAAATCATCAATATTCATCCTGCTTTACTGCCTAAATATGGAGGAAAGGGAATGTATGGCGATACTGTTCATAAGACTGTTCTTGCAGCCGGAGACGAAGAACATGGCATTACCATCCATTTCGTGAATGAAAACTTCGACGAAGGGGAAATCATCCACCAAGCTAAGTTCAAGATTGAAGCGGAGGACACATTGGAAGTTATCAAGTTTAAAGGACAGCAATTAGAGCATCAATATTTTCCAAAAATCATAGAGAATCTATTAAAGAAATATAATTAAATTGGAATAATACCGTCTCCCCTATTTTGTTTTTAACAGCCGAAACTGTTCTTTATAGCTGTCTAATTTTAATATTTCGGAAAGACACTCCCCTTGACCAATCTTGTAGCGCAATACGTCCTTTGCTATGTTTTCCGAATGCTGGATAATCCCTAAATGCACTACTGCTGACTAACTTCTTCCATGTTGTCGAATTGAAATCTACTTGAGCCGTCATCTTGCCGTTAAGATAGAATTCCGTTTTTCCATTTATTTGTTTAATCCGGGAATGGTTCCATTTTCCCACTGTTTTTGTTTTTACAAAGTTCTTCTGAGGGAAAAACGTATATAAACAGCCAGGCCGTTTCAACGGTTTGTCAAAGTCGGCATGTGAATCTTCCAGAAGCTGATATTCCGGTCCGGAATGGTAGGTTGCATCAATATGGGGTTGTTCCTGAACGTTCACAAAAACACCACTGTTGCCCGCTTTCTCCAATTGCCAATCAAATGTCAGTTCATAATTTTCAAACTCTTCGTCTGTGACCAGATCCGCCTTTTTGAGATCACTGTTGGGATCGCAATAAAGGACGCCTCCTTGTACTATCCAAGCAGACGGCGTATTCCCTCGGTTATAAACATGCCAATTAGACAAAGATCGCCCATCGAAAAGCAATTCCCATCCTTCGTTTTTCTCTTTTTCGCTCAGTGTATTGGGCTCTGTATTGGCTACATCACCGCACGCGGCGAAAAACGATAAAACTAAAACACAAACGAGCTTAATTACTTTTATATTTTTAATATGTATACAGGTAAAATTATGAATATCTGAAAGCATCTGATTTTTTATTGAGTGGGGCTAAATTTAGAAAATATCCGTGAAATTTAAAAGGCTATGTTTTTTCCACCACTTAAATTCTTATCTTTGTCACTCCAAAAATAGAGCGATGAAATATCCATGTTCACTACAATGCAAATGAGTATAACTGAGCGTAGCGAGCTCTCCGTAGGAAATCTGGATATTCCATATGGCCCTTAAAAATAATGTTTACACATATGAATCATCCTGTTAAAATTAAAAATGCTTTGGTGTCGGTATATTACAAAGACAACTTAGCCCCCCTCATTAAGCTACTGAATAAATACGGAGTTACTTTCTACTCTACAGGCGGTACGGAAGCATTTATCCGTGAGCAGGGAGTCGACGTTGTCGCGGTAGAAGATTTAACTAGCTACCCTTCTATCTTAGGTGGCCGTGTAAAGACACTACACCCAAAAATATTTGGCGGCATATTAGCACGTCGACCATTAGCAGGCGATCAAGAACAGTTAGTACAATACGAAATTCCCGAAATTGACCTCGTCATAGTAGATCTATACCCATTCGAAGAAACAGTGGCTTCTGGCGCTTCGGAGCAAGATATTATTGAAAAGATAGATATCGGCGGTATCTCTTTAATCCGTGCTGCCGCGAAAAACTTCAACGACGTGGTTATTATCTCATCGAAAAGTGATTACCAAGAGCTTGAAGCTATCTTAGCTGCACAAGAGGGACAAACTACATTGGAGCAGCGCAGAGAATTTGCGAAACGGGCTTTTAACACTTCCTCGCACTACGATACTGCAATTTTCAATTATTTCAATCAAGAAAATCCGCTTGCTGTTTTTAAGCAATCAGTTCAACAAGCACAAACACTGCGATACGGTGAAAACCCGCATCAAAAAGGAACTTTCTTCGGTGATTTGGACGCTATGTTCGACAAACTAAACGGAAAAGAGCTTTCTTACAACAATTTAGTGGATGTAGACGCGGCCGTTGCTATCATCGATGAGTTTGACGACCCTACGTTTGCCATTCTAAAACATACAAATGCCTGCGGTGTTGCTTCTCGCCCTACTATTAAACAAGCGTGGACTGATGCTTTAGCATGTGACCCTGTCTCGGCATTTGGAGGTGTATTGATTACCAACGGAGAGATTGATAAAGAAACAGCGAACGAAATCAGCAACCTTTTCTTTGAAGTACTTATTGCGCCTTCTTATACGGAGGATGCCCTGAACATATTGACATCAAAGAAAAACCGCATCATTTTAAAACGCAAGGATGTCCAGCTGCCTAAAGAACAGTTCAAAACGTTATTGAACGGCGTTATCGTACAGGACAAAGATCACACTGTGGAAGGTCCTGACGCGATGACAACGGTTACCGAAACTCAACCAACATCAGCGCAATTAAACGATTTATATTTTGCGAATAAGATTGTAAAGCACACAAAATCAAATACGATTGTTTTTGCTAAAAACAATACCTTAATTGCTTCTGGTGTCGGGCAAACATCACGCGTGGATGCGTTAAAACAAGCTATTGAAAAGGCACAATCTTTTGGTTTCGATATTAAGGGGAGTGTAATGGCCTCTGATGCCTTTTTCCCATTCCCCGACTGCGTTGAAATAGCGGGCGATGCAGGAGTAGCAGCAGTACTACAACCGGGCGGATCTATCAAGGATCAGCTATCTATTGAGATGGCCAATGAAAAGGGTGTGGCGATGGTCACAACCGGTGTAAGACACTTTAAGCACTAAATAGATATTAGGGCGGTGCATTGCATTGGTTATGGCACTGCCCTCTTTATAAATATCCTAACAGCCAATAAATAATAATAAATGCGATAATTGTTCCAAAACAACCAAGGCCCAATTTTTTAGCTCCCCATCCTGCAATTATTGTCTTAAAAAATCGATTCATACGTTAACGCTTTTTCTTTCGTTTTAAACTACTACAAGAAAAATGCCGATTTTTAAACCGCTATTATATCCCGGACAATAAGTTTCCCGGCGAAATGTTTTTTTAAATATTTCCCATCCCCGTGGATTGTCCATATCTGTTTCGGCTGTACTTTGTCAATGAAATACAGAATATCCTTCCAGTCTACGTGATCAGAAATATATAACTCGATGTCGTTTTGTTTTTGTAACCGCTCCCAACCGGAGGCGAATGCTTTCAATACGTTTTTTGCTTTAAAATAGCTGTTGAACGTAAGCGGAGGTACCAAATAGATTTTGTTGGCACTCCCCTCTTTCATCACTTTGCGATTATATAAGGTAAAGCGAAGTGCCTTATATCCCAATTCATTATATAATTTATGAACAGCATACATCTTATGATGAACCAACACTTCTCTCTCCGGTAATAAATCGTTAATTAATGCCGTTAGGCGCTGCGCTTTGCCTAATGTATAACATCCAAGCATAATATTACTTCGCTTATCTTTTAACTTTAAAATCTCTTCTTTAACGTCTGGATGGGATACGGCAGGATTCGCGAAGGTCGACTCAGTGATCAGCACATCAGCTTTTGACAATACGACCGGTTCACAAGTGGCATCTTCCTGCAGTTTATAGTCTCCCGTATACAAATATTTCACCCTTAGATATTCCATCAAAATCTGTGCAGAACCTAATATATGACCCGCAGGAAAAAAAGTAACACGTACATCCTCTAACATAAAGGAACGTCCGAACGTTATCTCTACAAGATTATTTATCACCATTTTCGCAAACTTATTTTTCATAAATGCAAATGTGGCAGCCGTAGCGTACATTTTTTGATGCCCATTGGTGGCATGATCGCCGTGTGCATGCGATATGATATTTTTTGCAACGGGGTGCATAGCATCTATATAAAAGTTTCCATATCGACAATAGTAGCCTATATCATCTCTTACTAAAAAATCATCCAAAATCTCATTCATACTTTTCGCCCTTCTAGAAACTGGCTGTGTAACGGTAATATCTGCGGAAGTAAGGGGATTGAGCCGTCATTTATAATTGTAAAATCAGCAAGTTTTTGCTTCTCTTCGTCGGGCAGTTGCGCGTTTATACGATCCATCACCTCTTCCTTTGCTATAGCATCCCGCTGCATAACACGTGTTATACGAACAGCTATTGGTGCTGTCACCAAGATGGTATAGTCCAGTTTTTTATATGAACCGCTTTCAAAGAGCAAAGCTGCTTCTTTCAATGAATATGGAAAGTTTTGTGATAATGTCCAGTCTTCTCCATGCTTAATTACGATAGGGTGAACAATCGCATTCAATTTGTTTAGTTTTTCTTTATCTCGAAACACATGTGAGGCCAAATAACCGCGGTTCAGACGGCCCTCTATATCATAAACCGCTTTTCCGAATTCCGATATCAACGCGTGTATGATAGCTGGATTCGTATTCATTAATTCTTTCGCTTCTTTATCCGCATCGTAAAATGGTACTCCTAGCGCTTTGAAGACTTGCGCTATGTAGCTCTTTCCCGAACCTATCCCTCCAGTAATGCCAATCTTCAATCCCATATCATCTCCTTACAAAAAAATCAACGTTTTGTGGCTCTATACTAATCACCTGACAGTGTTCAGGAATTTTCGTTAAGATTACAGGCAGATTTTGTACTTTATTCCTTTCCCAACTTTCCATGTCTACAATAGCCTCAAAATCCCTTGCCGACCATTTATTATAGTCTTTCAACGACACCAGAAACGTAACTTTAATCTTGCTTGGTAAGGTACGAACGGAAGTATACCGCGAAGCGTTCTCCACTTTGAGTGGCAGCTCGATCACCTTTTCCGTAATTTCTCCCACCGGAATGGTAATCTCTGAAAACGTAGGATAAATCGTTATGTTATTTTTTTGATGTTTGTTTAAATAGGCAATCGTGCGAACATCTGTTGCTACTTCCGTACCTCGGATCGTGTCAGTTTCCAAATAATCTATATTGGCAACATCTTCCAATGGACCTGTGACAGTCACATACTCGGGATTAGCCCGCATGTCACCTATGATGCCGTACTGCTTTTTAAAGTGTATATCATATAGTGGGCGGATTGGCACTTTTCGTTGCGTCTGTTTAGAAAAGTCGAAATACAATGTATCTGGTATTACGCCTATCACTTGGTTATCTGCAGGAAATTGTCGGTTAATGTATCCCAATTGATTCGCAAATACAATATAGTTCCTCGTTTTTAGCCCGCTTAAATCCACTTGCACATGTGGCGTATCTGGGTGCAGTCTTTTCATGAACATTTTCCAACCGCTCATTCGCATCCGGATACTGACTGTATCCGATTGTAATGGATGAAATGCCTTGTTTTCCGGAATATTCACATAGGAAATACCCGCATCGATACGAAATATTTGTTCCGTGGATACGGCAAATAGCAACCACGCAATAAATGAAATACCCAAACACCGTAAAAATATTGCGATTTTTCGACGTTTTATCTTCGTGATGCGCGGTTGTATCATAACGACAAAAATAGTGATTTTTAATTTTCCTTTTTTTAGAAAAAAGGAAACAAAAAAGCGTCACTTCGGATATTTGAAATAATAGTTCATGCAAAAACAAATTTGTGCAAACTTCAAATATCCGGATGTGACAATAGAGCTCAAGGATGGGATTGTACAAACAATATTAGATTAATACTATAAAAAAAGAGAGTGTTTCACTGAAACGCTCTCTTTTTTTATGTTGCACAAACGGATTTTATTTCTTTACCGTCTCACCGTTTGCTGCTTTCGAAGCATCTAAAGCAACGGCAGATTTGTCGAATCGGATTTTCACTCCCGAACCAACATCCACAAGAAACGTCGTTTCACTAACCTCTACAATACGTCCGTGGATACCCGCTGTAGTCACAATTTTTGAATTTACGCCTAGTTCCTCGATATATTTTTTATGGTCTTTTTGCTTCTTCATTTGTGGTCTGATCATGAAGAAATAAAATACTACAACAATTAGAATCATAGGTAGGAAGCTCATCAATCCACCGCCTCCCGGTGTCGCTTGCAATAACGTAGTTATCATATTATATATAAAATTAAAAGTTACAATACTATTTTTTTACTAAAAGCACATTTATCCTTATTTCGGTAAAACCTCTCCTTTTAATTGAATGGTTGTGACCCGGTTATCAGCATTTGAAACAATTGTTACAATTTTTTGCTGTTTGCCCACTTGCCCATTACTGTCAAAGCTTACCTTTACTTCGCCAGATTTACCTGGAAGGACAGGAGTTTGCGTATACGATGGTGTCGTACAACCGCACGACGCAGAAACCTGAGACAAGATTACGGGCGCTGTCCCCGTGTTCGTGTAAGTATATATCCTTTCTACTATGTCGCCCTCTTTCACCTCTCCAAAATCAAAGACAGGCTCATTGAATTCAACTTTACCTCCTTTAGCAGATTCATTAGCTGCCGTATCAACCGTTTGTGCGTCCTTGTTACCAGCGTTCCCGCAAGAAACCAAAGTAGCTAATACAGCACAAATAAAAAAAGATCTAATTATATTCATTATATTAACCTTTAAGTCCTCTACCCGTTTTTTGGATCCGTCCTTGCTGAGTCAGCTCGGCGAATATTTTATCTAAAATACCATTGATAAATGTATTACTCTTTGACGTACTAAATGCCTTTGAGAGCTCAATATATTCGTTGATCGTAACTTTCACCGGAATCGTCGGAAAGTTAATTAGTTCACAAATTGCCATACGCATCAATAACGTGTCGACTAATGCTATACGATCTGCTTCCCAGTTCTTTGTTTTAACAGATATAAGCTGCTGATATTCATCCCCATAACGAATAGTCTGCTTTAAGAGTTCCACGATAAACTCCCGATCCTCATCCCAGTTAGGTGTTAAATCAGCTAATTTGTTTTGCCCCGGATTTTCACTGCTGAAGTTTTTGAACGTTTTAGCTATCATAGCTTGCAACACTTCTTTGTCCACAGGCCAGTTGATAAATTTTGTTTCGAAAGCTTGTTCAATTTCAGGCGACTTCAAGATCACTTTTTTAAAGATAAACTTGATAATATCTTTCTCTGCCGCAATAGATCTATCCTCTTGCTGCAGGTAAGCCATATATTCAGGTGATCCTTTCAATTGCGCGAAGATAGAACGTACTATTTCGGGATCGAACGTCCAAGAGACCTTATATTTCTTTACGTTTTCCAGGTAACTTCTGTTTTGCCGAAGGGACTCTATAAAACTATTACTATTTAATTTCGTCGTATAGATCTTATCCGTTTCGGTTGGCAAAAATTTATTGGCCCTCCCCTCCGCATCGATTAGTACGTATTCCGCAACTTCGTCAAGCAGGTTCAGTGTCCAAATATACATTTGGTTAACTTCGTCAACACTTGTCAAGAGTATCTTTTCGAAATCTTTCACTTGTTTATCCTGAGATAAACTAAACGCATATAGCGTCTGCATAACTTTCACCCTAAGGTGCCTTCTATTAAGCATAATTTAATTTAAAGAACGATTGTATATAAATAAGAACGTATTATACTTTTCCACGCTTTACGCTATTTGATTTTCTTGATGTCAAATATACGCTTTTCCGCCAATTGTTTTGCAGCTTCGTGTGTGGTAATATCATCTTCAATGGATTTTTGGATGACATGACGGGTTGCATTGTAGATATTTTTAATCAACGCTTCTGTACGTTCATTGCCATATCCCTCTAGCTCAGAATAACAACTAATTAACGCACCAGCGTTAATTAAAAAATCGGGTGTATATAAAATATCCCGTTCTTTAAGCAACCTATTCGTTTCCCCCTCTTCTTTCAGCTGATTATTGGCAGACCCGGCGATAATCCGACAACGCATACGTGGCACTGTTTCGGGGTTCACGGTCCCTCCCAATGCGCACGGCGCATATACATCAGCATCAAGTTCGAAACTAGTCGAGTAGGTAATTGGCTCCGCTTTATATTTCGCTGCTATTTTCATCTTGCGTTCTTCGGTCATATCCGAAACGTAGACGCGTGCATTCTCCGCGCGTAACATAGCAACCAATTGCTCTCCAACGCCCCCGACACCCTGTACCGCAATCTTTCGACCCGCCAACCCGTCATCTCCATATAACTCCTTTACCGCTGCTTTGATACCATAAAAAACTCCCCTCGCCGCAAAAATCGTTGTGTCTCCTCCTCCATTTAAAGACGCCGGCAAACCAGCTACGTAGTCCGTCTCAGACAACATGTATTCTAAGTCTTTCTGTGTCGTACCGATATCCGTCGAAGCGATAAAATTTCCATTAAGTCCTTCTATGAACTTTCCGAATCGACGCATTAAAACTTCTGTTTTTTCTGTTCGATGATTACCAATAATAATTGCGCTGCCCCCTCCCAGATTAAGTCCAGCCAACGAAGCCTTATAGGTAATTGCCTCTGACAGGCGCAGCGCATCGTCAACGGCATCTGTTAAAGATTCATATGGCAACATGCGAACACCGCCAATCGCAGGGCCTAATGTCGTATCGTGAATGGCTACAATTGCTTGCAATTGTACCGCTTTATCTTGGCAGAAAAATAAGTTTTGATGACCAGAAATGGCCATCTTGTCAAAAACAGAAGAATCGTTTACCTCCATAACATTGCTTAAACGCCGTATATTAAATACTTTTTGCTTCTGCAAAAGTAGGGAATATTTTTTCAAATTTTAGCCTTACATTTGTTTCCAATGAAGGAGTTGGCTTATCTTAATAAATACTTTTACAAATACCGTTGGAAACTCATTCCCGGTGTATTATTTGTCATTATATCCAACTATTTTGGCATCCTACCAGCGGTCGTTATCCGAGAAGCGTTTGACCTTGTGAAGGAAAACATCGATCTCTATCGGTTATATGATGGTTTTGATAGGCAAGAATTAGTGTACCAGGTATTCGGCAGCAGCCTACTATTTTTTGGTATTGTAGTCCTGGCACTCTCCTTATTACGGGGCATCTTTCTATTCTTTATGCGCCAGACAATCATCCTTACGTCACGACATATCGAGTACGATCTCAAAAATGAGATTTACAATCATTATCAGGAACTGGATTTTTCTTTTTTTAGGAAGAACAATACTGGTGATATGATGAATCGTGCCACAGAGGACGTCAATCAGGTCAGAAACTACCTAGGGCCAGCCATCATGTACGCAATTAACACCGTGGTACTGTCTGTCATGATTATCTATGCCATGTATAATGTGAATCCAAAACTTGCCACCTATTCCTTGCTACCGATCCCCATTCTATCAGCACTTATCCTGTTTATAAATAGGATTATTAATCAACGAAGCGAAAGAATACAGCGGCAGCTATCTACCCTGTCTTCCTTCGTGCAGGAAACTTTTTCGGGGATTCGCGTCATCAAAACCTATTCCCGCGAAGGCCAGAAAATGGACATATTTAGGAACGAAAGTAACGTTTACAATAGGGTGTCACTTGATCTCGTACGTGTACAAGCCATTTTTTTTCCATTAATTATCTTCCTAATCGGTTTCAGCACCATTATCACCGTATATGTTGGCGGTATCGAGGTCACTAACGGAACGATTACTGCCGGAAACATAGCTGAGTTTATCATGTATGTCAATCAGCTCACGTTCCCTGCAATGTCGTTAGCATGGGTAACCTCCTTATTCCAACGGGCTGCAGCATCACAAAAAAGAATCAATGAGTTTTTAAAAACAAAACCCGAAATTAAAGACGGTGATACGACTCCTACACTTCAAGGAAATATACGTGTAGAAAATCTTTCGTTCACCTATCCAGAAACGGGTATCAAAGCAATAGACAATTTATCGTTTACCATAAAACGCGGACAAACACTAGCTATTATCGGAAAAACAGGTTCAGGAAAATCAACATTAGCGAACTTACTATTACGTATGTATGATGCTGACCAAGGCAACATTTATTATGACGGCACACCGTTACAACAAATAAAAATAAAGGCATTGCGCTCTCAGATCGGCTTTGTACCACAACAGGTATTCCTCTTTTCAGATACGATTGCGAATAACATTGCTTTTGGCCTAGATATATTAGAACAAGATAAGGTGGAGCAAGCGGCAAAAGATGCGGCGGTCTACGACAACGTTGTGAATTTCGACAATGGCTTTCAGACCTCGATTGGCGAGCGTGGTCTCACGTTATCCGGTGGCCAGAAGCAACGGGTGTCTATCGCGCGGGCGCTTGTTAAAGACCCACAGCTACTCATTTTCGATGATTGTCTTTCGGCGGTCGACACCAAAACTGAAGAAGAAATTCTCCATAATCTTAGTCGTATTATGCGGAATAAAACGACTATTTTCATCGCCCATCGCATTTCCACTATCAAAAACGCCAACCATATCCTGGTATTGGACGAAGGCCGTATTGTCGAGCAAGGCACACACGAGGAATTGATGGCCTTAGAAGGGGAATACTTTGAATTACATGAAAAACAACTTTTAGAAGCCGAATAAAACGTTATAAATCAAAAAAGTATAACGAATATTTTTATTTTTGTGAGATGCATAAACAGTGGGTCTTCCTATTCTACCTCCTTATTTACTGTTCTGGGCTATTTGGGCAACAGGTAGTATTGAAAGACACACTCAGCACACAAGATACAAAAGACACTACAACGCAGACTTTTGACCATCTATATGATATTGGGGACGGCATAAAGGATATTATTAGGTTCGTCCGCCATGATACGACAACCCGGGTTTCCAAAAAACGTTCCGGGATTTCCATTCTTCCGAATATCAATTATAACCCCAGCATTGGCTTTCAAATTGGAGCAAAAGTTTTCGGCGGCGTGTACGTAGGAGATCCAGAAAACACGACCATGTCAACATTTGCTACCGCGCTAAGCTATACCACAAGAGGAATCGTCTACGGTTACTTGATGCACGATATTTACACCCCCAGAAATAAATGGAATTTAAAGGGGGGAATTGTTATTGCTAAAAGCGTGGGACTAGATTACGGTATGGGCATGGGGAATGTGGTGCAAACCGATATTCCAGAAGAACAAACGCTTAATAACCCGGACCGTACGCGCTTTGTCAACCAATTTATGGTTTATGGTCTTAATGAACGGATTTACAAAAGATTGTCACCAAATATGTTTGTCGGTGCAGGAATATTTTTTGAATTAAAACGTAATGTATATACGCTAGGCAACCATGAAGTTACTCCTTTAGAGGTATATAGCGACTTGACAGGCTATAATGCGGAGAAATATAACAATAATGGATTGATGTTCAATTGGCAATACATGACGCGTGATAATCCTAACAATGCTTATAAGGGCATTTACGCTGATGTTGTTTTGCGAATGAGCCAAAAATGGATGGCAAGCGCCCAAAACGCCTACCAGCTGCAAACCGATTTCAGAAAGTACTGGCAATTATCACAAAATCGTCCCAATCACGTATTGGCATTTTGGCATTGGGGATCGTATAACGTCGGGGGCAGCCAAGCTTATCTTGACCTTCCCGGCACAGGAAAAGATCCATTTGCGCGTACCGGACGCGGATACACCAATGGCTATTTCAAAGGAAATTCCTTTTTCTACTCCGAAGTGGAGTACCGATTTCCTATTTTGCGGAATCAGTTCTTAAGCGGAGTTGTCTTCGCTAATGTCCAAACGGCCGACGATCGGCTGGGCACAAAGCTGTTCCAGCAGTGGCAGCCAGCGGGTGGCACAGGGCTACGTGTGCTATTCAATAAAGCTACCCGAACAAATCTATGTATTGATTATGCCATTGGTCGATTCGGTCAGCGTGGTTTATTTCTTGGGTTAAACGAAGCTTTTTAAATCAGACACACATGCTATCTAAATTTGGATTTTTTCTTTTTACCATCACATTATACATTCCTTTTGCTGTTTGGAGCCAAACAACCGACAGCGTATCGGCTCGGCAAGAAATTAATCCCGTCGATATAAATGCGTATTTCAGCAAGCAACCTATTCTGGAACTAACGTCAGCAGCACAAACGATAAGCTCAGGGCTTATAGAAGCTCAACAAACTACGACTTTACTTCCTGCCCTCAACACCGTAGCAGGTGTGCGGATGGAAGAACGTTCGCCAGGAAGCTATCGTCTGGCGATGCGGGGGAGTCTTATCCGATCTGCTTTTGGGATCCGAAATGCAAAAATTTATGTGGATGATTTTCCCCTGACCGACGCGGGAGGGAATACCTATCTGAACCTTCTCGACCCAGCGGCTATAGATGCTATACATATCATTAAAGGTCCGGATGGTTCTTTGTATGGTGCTAATTCCGGTGGTGTTATTAACATTGCCCCAAACGGCTTCGACGTGCGCAAAAATCGTAGTTCTGTCTTATTAAGTGGTGGATCATTTGGCTTGTTTCAAGAACAGCTTTCTATACAGCGGAACGTGACGGATAATTACAGCTTCTCATTCGATCAGTCGTTTACACGATCAGACGGATACCGTGATAATACGGCACTGAATAAGAAAACGTTCCAAACGGCGCATCGTTGGAAATACATGCCTAGAAACGAAATTCGTTTTTTTGCTCTGTATAGCGATTTAGGTTATCGTACGCCCGGCGGACTGACACAAGCACAGATGAATGAAAATCCACGTATGTCTCGTCCGGCAGCTGGTCGTAATCCAGGAGCTAAAGAGCAACAGGCAGGTATTTACAACAAAACATTTTATGGTGGTATTGCACACCATGCTCAGGTATCGGACAAGCTTTCTCACGTGATTAGCATTTTCGGTTCTAATACCGATTTCGAAAATCCGTTTATTACCAATTACGAATATCGGAAAGAGAACAACCTCGGACTCCGTACCTACCTTTCATATAGAAACATAGATAAATCGCAGTTTCAATGGCAGATGCAACTTGGTTTTGAAGGACAAAAGGGATGGAATAAGATTGACAACTACAATAACGAAGGGGGAATTTCCACATCTCCGCAGGCAAAAGATAACTTAGATAATGTACAAAGTAGCTTCTTCTACAGGGTCATGGCAAAACTACATCAACGATGGACGATCGAAGGCTCACTCGGATTAAACCAGTCGAAAATAACCTATCGTCAACACTATCCGGAGATAACAAATCCAAGCGGTGCTATCGATTTCGGGAGTATATGGATGCCAAGGATAGCGACTTCCTATCTCGTAATGGATAGATTGGCGTTTCGGGGCTCTATTTCCAAAGGATATTCTCCACCAACCATCGGGGAGGTGCGGTCTTCGGACAATATCATCAATACTGAACTAGATCCAGAAAAAGGCACTAGTTATGAAATCGGCGCGCGTTTGGAAACAAAAAGTAGACGATTTATCGCTGATCTTAGTTTTTATAACTATTATATGCAAAATGGTATTGTTCGCCAATTGCGGGAAAATGGTGCGGAATATTTTATCAACGCGGGCGAAATGAAACAGAAAGGTATCGAAGCCGCGGTTTGGGCATATATACTGGCGCCCCAAACGGAAAGATTTATTCAGGCCCTAAATCTACATTCTAGTGTTTCCTATAGTCATTACCGTTTCGGGAAATACAGCGTAGACGACAATGATTTTTCCCGCAATAAGGTCACGGCAGTACCAGACTGGGTTTGGACAAATACGCTAGTTGTGGCTTTCCCGAAACAATTTGGATTGAATATTTCCCATAATTTCACTTCTGCCATGCCGTTAAATGATGCGAATAGTGTTTTTTCCGAAAAGTTTCATTTGATACAAGCCAAAGGAACGTGGAATTCGCGATTAAAAAACAAGCGACAATTGCAATTTTTCGCTGGCGTGGACAATCTCTTGAACGAAAGCTATAGTTTAGGCAACGATATTAATGCTTTTGGCGATCGATTTTTCAACCCCGCTCCTACCCGGAATTATTATGCTGGGGTAAAGGTTACCTTGTAGACCTAGCTTCAACATGACAGTCCCATCAACCGTTCTAGGTAGTGATAATCTATACCAAAATAGGCTTTGGTAGATTTTATTTTTCCCAAAATCTCTTGTCGCTTTTGTTCGGTCGTGGTCTTTTTTTCGCCTACCACCAACACATTTTTTGGTGTGTGGGCATCCGATACGAATTGAAAGACCCTAGTTTGATAACCGAAATATTCCATAATCAACGCCCGTATGCCGTCGGTGACCATTTCCGCCTGGCGTTCCATAAAAATACCATGTTTAAGCAGAAAATCAAACTCGTTCTTTGTTTTGTTCTTTTCCATTTCCCGACGGATTTGTTTATGGCAGCAGGGTGCGACCACAATAAGATCTGCGTCATGTTTAATCCCTTTGGCAATGGCATCGTCGGTCGCTGTGTCACAAGCATGCAAAGCGATCAAGATATCGAGGTCACTTTGGGGTTGATAATCCTCTATCGCCCCCCGCATGAAAAGCAAGTCCTTGAAATTCGATTTCACGGCAATTCGGTTACACAGGTCTACTAAATCTTTACGGTATTCCACCCCCACTAGGGAGGTCCGCTTTTGAAGCGTATGTACTAAATAATCATATAAAGCAAAAGTCAGATAACCTTTTCCCGCGCCCATGTCGACAACATTTAACGTATCTTTCTGCGGTAGTCGTTGTAATATGGCACTTAATATTTCTATATAGTGGTTAATTTGCTTCCACTTATCTTGTGCATTTTTATACACATTCCCCTTTGCATCCGCCAATTTTAACTCGCGTAAATAAATTTTGTCCGTGCTATCCAACTTCCGTACTTTCTGTTTATCGTGGGTGAGAATAACCGGTTTCTTAGCAGTTGGGTTCTCCCTTCTGAGAGACCATATTCCCTTTTTAGTAAATTGACATAATAGGTTTTCCGTTTCTGTGAACAAAGTTGCCACCCGAAATCCTTCTACTTTCAAAAGCCCTTGTATTTCCACGATACCTGTGTCGATCTCAAAGTTTTGCGTAATGTCTTGTGTCTTATAACGAAAAACAAAGGATAACTTCTTTTCCCGCTTTATAATAACCGGTTTGATATATACATTTTTCAAGTACAATTCTGTGCCATTATAATCTCCTAAAGAAATCTTAATAAATTCCTCCTGTTGAATCGACTCTCGAATTTTATCAAAAAAAGCGGCATAATTATCCATAGCGCAAAGATAGGGAATATAAAGAAATCGTACCTTTGTATTATGCAATATCCTAAAATCAAAGCTGTCTTTTTCGATATAGACGGTACCCTTTTAAGTTTCAAGACACACCAAGTCCCCACCTCTACCCGAAAGGCAATTGAACAATTGCAAAAACTTGGAATTAAGGTCATTTTATCAACCGGTCGGTCTATTAATAGCATTGACCATGTTAAGTTTCTGGATTTCGACGGATTCATTACTTTTAATGGGGGGTATTGCGTCACGAAACAAGGAGACCTCCTGTTTAAAAGAGCCATAGAGGCAAATGATATCGAATCCATGCTAGCATATAGCCGTGATCATGCCTTGAGTTTTTCGTTGATGTCTGAAAAAGAAATCTCCATTCACGATGTCACACAGGAAGTTGCAGGGATGTACGCACATCTAAACTTGCCTGTCCCCCCACCCGTAGATCTACAGAACATAGACGTCTCGAGCATTTTGCAAACCAATATTTTTTTGGGACCGGAAGACGAGGAGCTATTTATGAAAAACGTCATGCCTAACTCGGTTGCGTCTAGATGGACTCCTCTTTTCGCCGATGTGAATGCGAAAGGTCAGAGTAAACAAGTGGGGATCGATGTTTTCTGTAAACATTTCGGCCTGGATGTTTCGCAGACTATGGCGTTTGGGGATGGCGGGAATGATATCACCATGCTAAAACACGTCGCTATCGGTGTGGCAATGGGGAACGCAAACCCAGAGGTAAAAGAAATCGCAGATTACATTACAACGGACGTCGACGATAACGGTATTTGGAATGCTTTACAGTTTTTTAAGGTGATATAGAAAGTAGTGGTGTAAGTATCACACCACTACCTGTTCGTTATTCTTCTACAAAACTTTCTTTAGCAGCCAAATAACGTTCGGCCTCTAACGCCGCCATACAGCCTGTACCTGCTGCTGTAACAGCTTGACGGTATATATGATCCTGTACATCGCCACAAGCGAATACGCCCGGTATATTAGTCGCGGTACTATTGGACTTTGTAATCAGATAACCGGTTTCGTCCATATCTAATATATCTGCAAATAATTCTGTATTAGGTTTGTGCCCAATTGCTACGAAGAAACCCGTGATATCCAAATGACGCTCTGCCTGTGTCTGATTATTAATAACACGCACGCCGGTCACACCTGTTTCATTGCCCACTATTTCCTGAGTCTCGGTATTGTACAATACCTCGATATTCGGCGTATTCATTACACGATGTATCATCGCTTTCGATGCCCGAAATTCATCTCGGCGCACCAGCATATAAACTTTCCTACACAACTTAGCTAAGTATGTTGCCTCCTCCGCCGCAGTGTCTCCTGCGCCTACAATCGCCACATCTTGACCCTTGAAGAAAAAGCCGTCACAAACCGCACAGGCAGATACACCAAATCCATTATATTTTTCCTCTGATGGCAACCCTAACCATTTTGCGGTAGCACCGGTCGCGATAATAACCGTGTCTGCAGAAACCCAAGTCGAACCGTCAATTTCAACTTTGTGTACACCGCCATTTTCCGAGAACTCCACCTTCGTCGCATAGCCAAAACGCACTTCTGTTCCGAAGCGTTCCGCTTGACTCTTTAAATCTTCCATTAAAACAGGACCGGTGATACCTTGGGGATACCCTGGGAAATTATCCACTTCCGTCGTTTGTGTCAATTGCCCCCCAGGGACAATGCCCGTGTATACTACGGGATTCAGATCAGCTCTAGCCGCATAAATAGCTGCCGTGTAACCCGCAGGTCCTGATCCGACAATCAGGCACTGTAAGTGTTCCATTTCTTCCGTATTTGTCATTTTTTTAATTCGTTGTTCGTAACTCGCGCTTCGTGATTGATTGACTTGCCTATTATGAGCAACTTACCACGCGCCATTTTTAACTTATCGCTTAAAACTTATTTTCCAAACTTCCCCTGGAGCTGCTTAAGCATATCATTCGTAATGGGTTTAGCAGGTGCTTGATCCTTACGCGGACGTTCCTTGTTAGCTTCTACCCGGCTTGGTTGATTCTTTTGTTGCTGCTCTTTTCTTTTGTCACGATGTTCACTCCATAGTTTTTCGAGCACCTTCTTTGTATATCTTGGAAAATCACCCTGCTGCATCCATGCATAGTAGCTAGGCTCAGCGTCAAACACATCAACAACTTTTCTACCTTTGTGTTTACCAAAATTGATACACGGGTCGCCTTCCTCGTCATATACTAAGCGTCCTGCAAAATCTACCGGTTTGCTCAGATTTGTAAAGCGGTGCAATGCCTCCACGTCATTCACTACAGGAGTGGTTACCGTTCCGTGTTTATCTTCAAAAGCCACTCCTTCATATTTTGATAGTTGGGCCTTCAATACCTCATATGTGGCTCGCACGTCGGCTTCTGCTGTATGTGCATTTTCTAATGATGCATCACAATAAAACCTGTAGGCCGCTTTCAATGTACGTTGTTCCATTTGATGGAAAATATTCTGCACGTCGACGAACGCTCTTCCCTCTAACGAAAAATCTACCCCAGCACGCAAAAACTCCTCCATCAACATAGGTACGTCGAATTTATTCGAGTTGTATCCCGCTAAATCAGCATCTCCCAAAAAATTCCTGATTTCTTCTGCTCGTTCTTTAAACGGAGGAAAATCTTTCACATCATCATCGTAAATTCCGTGAAACATAGAAGATTCAGCAGGTATTGGCATTTCGGGGTTAACCTTAATCGTCAATACCTCTTCTTTGCCTCCTGGCGATATTTTTAATATGGATAGCTCAACAATACGATCTACGGCAATATTAACCCCCGTAGTTTCCAAATCAAAAAAGGCCAAGGGGCGTTTTAATTGTAATTCCATCTAATAGCGATTGATTATAAACTCTCGTACAGCAAATGTACAAAACTCTTTGGTCTTGTTAAACACATCGCCGATTAATGACATAATTATCACCGTAAATAAAAAATCCCCGGCGTTTCGTCGGGGATTCGATTTTCGTATGCAAATGAATAATGCTATCCAAGTATATTTTTCAATGTATTTACCTGATGGTCGGCCAGCTTTTGAAGCGGGCTGGAAGCCATCATCTTCATCATCATATTAAGCTCAGCCTCGATCACAAACGTTGCATTTGTAGTTTCTACACCTTTATCGTCCAATTTCCACCTTAAAGTAAGTGCAAACGGTGCTTCCTCAATTGGGATGCAAATAATTTCCTTATTTGCTACTCGTTGGCTGATTTTCAATGCTAACTTAGCCATATTCTTGATCGTAAAACGAGCTTCGTCTTCCGTTGACGACCAATCGTAGATATTGTCGGGCATCAACTGCTCATGGTTGTTCATGTCAGCTAAAAATGCATAGACTGCTTCTATAGGCCTATGAATATCAACACTGTTTTGAATAATAGTCATATGCTTCGTTTTTTAATACGTTATTGTCCGGTCCACGTCGAAGGATCTCTCCGCCATTGTTCTAGCAGCGCTACGTCTGATTCCAAAATATAGCCGTTGTTAACAGCTACATTAATAAGCGCGTCATAGTTGCACAAGCTAAAGAACGGACATTTAGCATCCGCAAAGTTTTTAACCGCCTGATCAAATCCGTAGGTAAAGATAGAAACTAACCCTACGACGTTACATCCCGCCTCGCGTAATGCTTCGACAGCCAACAAGCTGCTTTTACCGGTAGATATCAAATCTTCTACGATAACCACACGTTGTCCGCTAACAACTTCTCCTTCAATAAGATTTTGACGACCATGGTCTTTCGCACTACTGCGGACATACGTAAAGGGTAAACCAAGGTCCTGAGCGACCAATACGCCTTGAGGTATTCCCGCGGTTGCCACACCTGATATCATTTCGACGGTTCCAAACTCCTCTTGAATCAACTGGGACAGTTGTTGGCGAATATAAGTTCGGATTGCCGGATGCGATAATGCAATACGATTATCACAATAAATTGGAGACTTCCAACCTGACGCCCAAACAAAAGGGTTTTTAGGTTGTAATTTTATTGCTTTAATTTGCAATAAGGATTCAGCAATTTTTTGTTCAACCTCATTTAACTTATTCATGGCGCAAATTTATAAAATTTATATGAACGAATGTCAGCTTATTTTAGCCGATTTTCTTCCAAAGAAATTACCGAATGTTCAAACAATTGGTTTACAAGACATTGATCTCGAAAAACTTTTTCAAGCGTCCAAACATAAAACAACAAAAGGTATTACCTATCTGTATATACACCGTGATATTGAGAAAGTTTTCAAATCCGTCTTACAAGGTCTCGAAATTATCAAAGCAGCGGGAGGACTGGTCAAAAATGGTGATGGCGAGTACCTATTTATACACCGACTGGGAAAATGGGATTTACCCAAAGGTAAAGTAGAGAACAATGAAAAGATGAAAGAAGCTGCTATCCGCGAAGTAGAAGAAGAGTGCGGCATTCGTATAAATTACTTAGGCCCAAAGCTTCAAACGACCTACCACATCTACACCATGCGCGGAAACCTTGTATTGAAACAGACAAATTGGTATGAGATGGCGGTAAACAAATCACCAAAGTTGAGCCCGCAAAGTGAAGAAGATATTACGGATGCCCGCTGGATCGACAGAGACAATTTTGATGTCGTGTTGAAAAATACGTATCCGTTAATTGTGCAGATTATTAAGCAGGTATGACAGAACGGAACAAGGGGCTGTTGCTGCCCCTTGTTCCTTAACACAAACTAAACTACATACGAACATCTACGATGTTAGCCTTCCGTATTTTCGGCGCCCGTCATTTTCTTTTCTATCATTCCTCTTTTCTTGAATTCCCTTTTCGTTCCTTTAAAGTTTCCTTGATGACGTTGCGCATAACTTCTCTCTAACAGCTCTTTCTGCTCAGCTGTCAAAATTTCATTCATTTTCGCTCGGGAATCTTTCATATCCCCACGTTTTCTATCATGCAAGTTTTTCATTTCTTCGCGGTGAACTGCCGCTTGTTTTGCCTGCGCCAATTGTACAGCATATACTTCTGCTCGTTGCGCGTCAGTAAATTTTAAATGTTTATCCAAACGCACTGTTTTCAATTTGGCGACCTCTTCCGGTGTACCGTGTATCCTTTTCTCCATCCGCGGCTTCCGGTCTTTAGTAATCGGACGTCTCGTACCTTTTTCTTCCTGCGCAAATGTTGCTAAACTAATCCCTGCAAATAACACTGCTAATGATAGCGTCTTTTTCATATGCTCCGTATTTTTGGTGAACAATTATTTATTCTTCTTTAAAGAATAGATGCTAGATCCACACAAACGTTTAATTGATACGCGTTAAATAATGTTAACTGTGATTGTTCTGTCAGAAAAAATAAGCAGGTCAAAATCAGTTCGTTTATAAAAACGTAACAATATTTTTTTGAAAAAACTAAAACATCTCCTATATTTGCAACGTCAAACAAGGAAACAGCAAGCCCAGCTGGCGGAATTGGTAGACGCGTTGGTCTCAAACACCAATATCTTCGGATGTGCCGGTTCGACTCCGGCGCTGGGTACAGAAAAGCCCTTCTATCAATGATAGAGGGGCTTTCTCGTGTTAACCAATTTAGAAAATTGACCTTTTATCTTGTAAGGATGAATAAATTTTTCCAAAACAATTCCTCTTTTTAAAGGTTACTCTTATGACTTCTTATTAATTTTTAGAGGTTTTCCCAGTATTATCATGAAAAACATCCACATGAATAAAAAAAGAACAATAATTGTATCAAATCGATTGCCAATACGCATAGAAAAAAATGACGGAGAACTAAAATTTATTCAGAGTGAAGGAGGCTTAGCAACCGGGTTAGGCTCTATCTACAAACGAGACAATAATATTTGGATCGGCTGGCCGGGATATATCCCCGAATGCGAAGAAGAAAAGGAAATCATCCGCAAACGACTCGCGGAGCTCAACCTTATACCTGTCTTTCTCACTCCCGAACAGATCGAAGGGTATTATGAAGGGTTCTCCAATGAAGTGTTATGGCCTATCTTCCATTATCGCCTGTCTTACGCCATCTATAAACAAGAAAACTGGCAGTACTACAAAGAAGTAAACCAAGCGTTTTGCGACGCTGTGTGGGCAGAGCAGCCTAATGACAAAGATGAAATATGGATTCATGATTACCAATTGATGTTGCTCCCCAGGTTAATCCGTCAGGGCGACGCAAACATATCCATCGGCTATTTTCAGCATATCCCTTTTCCACCTGACGAAATTTTTCGATGCATTCCGTGGCGGGATGAATTATTGGAAGGCGTGTTAGGGGCCGACCTTATCGCATTCCATACTTACAACGATACACAGCATTTCTTAAATGCTGGCACCCATATTTTAGGGCTTACTATCAAAAACAACTGCTTACAGATAGGCGACCGAAGTGTGTATATTGAAGTTTATCCCATGGGCATAGACTACGACAAATTTAGCGCGTTGGCAGAAAACCAAGAGGTGCAGACGCGCGTGAAGTGTATAAAAGAGCACTATCACAACCGGAAAATCGTTCTTTCCATCGACCGGTTAGACTATAGTAAAGGCATACTCGAACGCCTCTATGCGTTCGAAAACTTTTTGATTAATTGGCCACAATATAACAATCAAGTCGTTCTCTATATGCTGGTTGTACCATCTCGCGACACCGTCCCGCAATACAAGCGACTTCGCGACGAAATCGATCGGCTCGTCGGGCACATCAATGCCGTATACGGTACTAACGAGTGGACACCTATTGCCTACTACTACAACACTTATCCGGTGGAGGAGTTATCCGCATTGTATGCCGCCGCGGACGTTTGTTTGGTCACTTCTCTGCGTGACGGAATGAATCTCGTCTGCAAAGAATATGTAGCCAGTAAGGAGAATAAGCAGGGAGTACTTATCCTGAGCGAACTAGCGGGCGCATCCAAAGAGTTACTAGACGCTATTCAAGTTAACCCTAACGCAATTGACGAAATCAGCAAAGCAATTGTGCAGGCCTTAGAAATGCCGAAAGAGGAGCAGCGAAAACGTATGGACGCTAATATCGCCATCGTCAAGAAATTTAATATCAACCACTGGGTCAGGTTGTTTTTTAATCGCTTGCGGGAAATCAAACACATCCAGAAGAACGAGATGTCGCGCAAGGTACGCGAAGGGGTTAGGGAAATGATTTTTAATCAGTACCAAAATAGCCAGAAGCGGTTGTTCTTTTTGGACTACGACGGCACTTTAATTGGATTCCACAAAGACGCGGATGATGCCGCCCCGACCACTTCGCTTTATCGTATTTTAGAGAAGTTACAGTCGGATGATGAGAATCAAATTGTCATTATTAGTGGCCGTCCTCGCGAAACGTTAACACGGTGGTTTGGCAATAAAGACTACTATCTCGTGGCGGAGCATGGCGCATGGACGAACTATCCTTCACACACGTGGACTCATCGCCCACAGCTTTCCAAACGCTGGAAAATCCCCGTAAGACACATTATGACAAAATTTGCAAATATCACAGCGGGTGCTTCCGTCGAGGAAAAAAGCTATTCACTGGCCTGGCATTACCGGAAGGCACAACAGGGGCTAGGACAGCTTCGCTCACAGGAACTGGTTGATTCCCTTCGCTATTTAATTCCGCAACACGGGCTGCAGCTGCTTCAAGGTGACAAGGTCATCGAAGTGAAAAACGGTGAAGTCAACAAAGGTTTGGCAGCTCTCGAAATTGTGAACCATTATCAACCCGACTTCATTTTTGCAATGGGCGATGATGTAACCGATGAAGATATGTTTATCGAGCTTCCTTCTTCGGCCCTTACGGTTAAGGTAGGAAATAAAAAGTCGGAAGCACATTTTTACGTAGAAAGCCAAGAAGACGCGGTAAACCTCGTTCACTACTTCGTTGAAAAAATTGAGTCCACACAGCATTCCAAATCAGGTCCACAAACAATAAAAATATGAACCAAAAGACAAGGCATAAATATAACTCGGGTATTATAGGCAACTGTGCTTATATTGCGCATATTGAACACGACACCAACATAAACTGGTTGTGCTGGCCTTCCTTTCAAGATTCTTTCGTGTTTGGTAGTCTATTGGATAAAAAGCTTGGAGGAACATTCCGCATTTCGCCTACCGAAGAACCGACAAATAGTAAACAATTCTACTTAGAGAATACAAACATTTTATGCACCGAAATAGAAACGAAGGACGGGGCGTATCGGGTCACGGATTTTGCTCCTCGTTTTGAACAATATGAACGTTACTATAAGCCGTTAACATTGATTAGAAAAGTTGAGCCGATGAGAGGTAATCCGAAAATCCGTGTAATATGCGCCCCCACCTACGAATATGGAGGTAAGTCATTCCATCGGTATAGAGGCAGTAACCATGTTCAATTTGAAATGGAACACATAAAGATACGTCTCGCGACAAATATGCCGGTCAGCCACTTTTTTGACGACAACACACATGTCTTGAGTCAACCGGTTTACTTGATATTAACCTACGGAAGTCCGTTTGAGGCCCCTATTGCCCGTACGGCAGAAGACTTTCTCTTACGCACAAAAGAATACTGGCATAAGTGGGTAAAACACGCCTCTATACCTGCATTTTATCAAAAAGAAGTAATTCGATCAGCTCTCACACTCAAAATGCACCAATACGAAGATACAGGAGCAATCATCGCTGCAAGTACGACCAGTTTGCCGGAATACCCAGGATCTGGACGCAATTGGGACTATAGATTTTGCTGGTTGCGTGATAGCTATTATGTACTAACCGCACTCAGTCATTTGGGGCAGTTCGAGGAAATGGAGAAATACGCTTCCTATATCGCCAATATCAGTCAGAATGATACAGGCAGGCTGCAGCCGCTATATGGCATTATGGGGCAGTCAGAGTTAGAAGAGTATACCATTCCATATTTGGATGGATATCTTGGAAATAAACCTATCCGGGTCGGCAATCAAGCTTCGGAACACATCCAAAACGACGTATATGGACAAGCGCTTATTGCGTTGCTCCCGTTGTTTTCTGACCATCGTTTTCGCCACCAAAACTTACACACAGCAAAATCTTGGACGCATCTTATTCTTCAGAAAATGGCACAGACCATCGACGAGAAAGATGCAGGAATATGGGAATTCAGGAATTTCCAAAATCGTCATTGTTACTCCAACTTATTCCAGTGGGCTGGCGCTACGGCGGCGCTTAAAATTGCCAAACAATATGGTTTTAAAGACATCGAGCAGCAAGCGAATACGATTCGCGAACAGGCAGAAAAGCATATCGAGAGCTGCTATGATACAGAGAAGGAAGTGTACACCAATGCATCCGAAAGTCAAAGCCTAGACGCATCTACGCTGCAGCTTATTATGATGAACTATTTAGATCCCTCATCAGAAAAGGCGAAAAAACATCTTCAGCAATTGGAGAAAGAGCTAAAAGGTAAACATGGTTTGTTTTACCGCTATTTGCACAAGGACGACTTCGGGAAACCAAAATCGACATTTCTCGTGTGTGCATTTTGGTATGTAGAAGCTTTAGCCTGCGTCGGTCGGTTAGACGAAGCACAGGAAGTGTTTAAACAGCTCTTATCCTTTGCCAACCATCTCATGCTTTTCAGCGAGGACGTTCACGAAGATGACGGTTCCCAATGGGGCAATTTCCCACAAGCGTATAGCCATGTAGGACTAATAAACGCCGCTTACCGTATAGCGGTCAAATTGGATAAGCCTACTTTTTTCGATAGTTTATACGAGTAATTATGAAATTCGATCCGTTAGTTGACGGATCGAATTTTTTAGGATACTTCGAACTTATACCCTACTCCCTTAACGGTTGATACATAATGATCTCCGATTTTTTCCCTAAGCTTACGGATATGCACGTCAATGGTTCGATTTGTGACCACAACAGAATCCTCCCAAATAGCCTTTAGTATCTGCTCCCTCGTAAAAACCTTATTTGGCTTCGAAGCCAAAAGATAGAGCAACTCAAATTCCTTCTTTGCCAAAACAATCTTTTCTCCCTCGCGATATACTAAAAAGGAATCTCTATCGATTACCAAATCCATGATTTCAAGTTTATCTGCGTGATCAATTCCCGATTCCGTATTATTACGTCGCAGTATAGCATTGATGCGGCTCATTAAAGCACGTGGTTTAATAGGCTTCGCAATGTAGTCGTCGGCACCCACATTAAAACCAGCGATTTCAGAATACTCTTCGCTCCTGGCAGTAAGAAAAACCATGAAAGTATGTTTAAACTCTGGCATAGAGCGCATTAAGCGACAAGCTTCGATTCCATCCATTTCTGGCATCATAACGTCCAAGATAATTAAGTCAGGGTTAGCCTGTTTTGCTACTTCTATTCCCTCTTTACCATTGTACGCTTGATAAACTTGATAGCCCTCTTTTGCAAGACTATAGGATATTAAATCGACGATATCTCGTTCATCATCTACCACTAGTATTTTTTGATTGGCGTTCATTATTGTTTTTTTGCTAAATTATGTACTAAATGGTAAGACAACGTTAAAAATATGTTATCAAATTGTTAACCACTTAACAGTTGTTAAATGTTATTTTAATTTAAAGTTTGCTGTAAAAATGTTTCAAGTTCCTTCCCTCGCAAATTTTTAGCTAATATTTTCCCTGCTGGATCTATTAAATAAGAAGTAGGAATAGCTTTGATTCGATAGTTTATAACCAGATCAGAGCTCCATGCCTGTAAATCTGAAACCTGCGTCCATTCTAACTGATCTGCTTCGATGGCGCGCATCCAACTGCCTGGATTATTGTCGAGCGATACGCCCAGTACGGTGAATCCTTTGTCTTTGAAAGCGTGATATTGTTTCACAATATTTGGATTTTCTTGTCTACATGGAGCACACCAAGAAGCCCAAAAATCCACCAACACATATTTGCCCCTGAAATCAGAAAGCTTCACTGTCCTGTTATTCGGCGTAAATGATTTAATTTCGGGCGCAGGCTGTCCTACAGCCAATCGTTTTAGTTTCTTTGCTTCTTCTTTAAATTGAGAGACGTATCGATTATCCGTAAATTCATCCTCAATTTCATCAGCATACCTGATGATCTCCGACTCCGCAATATCTGGATCTAAGGTACTGATAGCATAAAACCCTGCTAGATTTTTATGTTGCTCTGCAAATGTTATTACCTGTTGTGTATACAATGATAATTTGGATTTAAACTCCATTAAATACGCAAAGCGCAAACTTTCGATCTCTTCCGCTGATTTATTTAAGGTAGCCTTAACAAAAGCACCTTGTAAGGAGTCTTGCACGAATTCTTTCCGACGTTGGTAAGGAGCAAATGCCTTTAATGCAGAGGTCAATTCAGAGCCTTCTATTTGATAGTCCTCTGGATTGTGCATATCGGCTACAAACTCCAATGGTTCTCCGGGGGTTAAAATAACGGGGTACTTATTGTTTCCTACTTGAATAGAAAGCAAGCGTGGCTGCGTCGCCTGTCTTTCAAATTTAAATTTATTCCCGTTTGCAAGATAAACAGAGTCCAACTTTCTATCACCTTCGTAAAAAGCAATAACCTTCACATTTCCAGGGTTGTCAATATGGCCAGACACATAAATTACATCCGTCTTCGAACACGCACAACACAATGCAACCAATATAACAAGTAAACCAATAGCTTTCTTCATTTCTATCATTTTGTGTTATTTCACAAAATCCTTGGCCCTCGCGATTGCTTTCGGAAGGCCTTCAACTAATTTTCCTCCGGCCGTAGCAAAAAACGGCTGTCCTCCGCCGCCGCCTTGAATATCTTTTGCTAAGTCCTTAACAATCGCACCTGCGTTCCACCCTCGCTCCTTCGCTAACCCATCGGAAATCGAAACGGTCAGGCTTGGCTTTCCGTCAATATTTGCACCCAAAACTACAAACACGTTATCCATAGCGCCTTTCAAAGCAAATGCTAGTGTTTTCACTGCGTCCGGACTAGGAAGATCGACTATCATCGATAAAAAATTGATGTCATTGATTTTTTCCATCTTGTCTTCCAGTTCCTGCTTCATCCGCAATGATTTTTCACGAATGTGCTTTTCGACCGCCTTCTTTAGCTCGTTATTCTCATTCAGCACCTTTTCGAGTGTCGACAGAAAATCCTTAGGACTGTTCATCAGTTCTCGCATACTATCGATTAACTCAAACTGTTCACGGATTACCGCCGCGGCCTTCGACCCAGTAACTGCCTCAATCCGTCGTACGCCTGCAGCAACGGCGGATTCCGAAACTATCTTAAAAAATCCAATCTGACCGGTGGCACGGACATGTGTACCTCCACAGAGCTCTTTTGAAAAACAGTTATCGAAAGTAACCACTCGCACATGATCCCCATATTTTTCTCCGAACAGGGCTGTCACTCCTGATTCGATAGCCTGCTGGTAAGGCATATCGCGTTCTTCCTTCAACGGTATATTCTCGCGAATCTTTCCATTGACGATGTCTTCGACTAGCTTTAGTTCTTCTGTGGTAATTTTCGCAAAATGCGAAACGTCAAAACGTAAGATATCAGGAGATACCAACGAACCTTTTTGGTTCACGTGGTCGCCTAGCACCTGCTTCAACGCAGCATGCAATAAATGAGTAGCGGAATGATTATTCTCCGTATCGATACGTTTGTCACGATCTACTGTTGCAGTGAAGTTTCCTACCAGCACCGACGGCAGTTCCTTCACAAAATGTACGATAAGACCGTTCTCCTTTTTGGTATCCGTAACATAAATTTTTTCCTGCGCTTCAGAGACCAGCAGTCCCGTATCGCCGACCTGTCCTCCTCCTTCCGCATAAAATGGCGTCACCGAAAGGATAAGCTGATACTGTTGCTTTCCCTTTGTAGTTACCTTTCGGTATTTTAATATTTGCGTGGTCGCTTCCAGATCATCGTATCCCACAAAATCTGTTTCATCCCCTTCCGATACCGTAACCCAGTCGCCGGTATCGATGGCCGTTGCGGCACGCGAGCGTTCTTTTTGCTGTTGTAGGGCACGTTGAAAGCCGTCCATATCCACATGCAGACCTTTCTCCCGTGCCAATAACCCAGTGAGGTCAACAGGAAAACCATAGGTATCAAACAGTTCGAAGGCAAAATCACCGTCAATGGTCTTATGCTCTGCGGTGTAATTCTCAAATCGCTGTATCCCGGTGGTCAGTGTACGTAAAAAAGAAACTTCCTCTTCCAGCACGACCTTCTGTACAAAGCCCTGTTGTTGTATAAGTTCGTCGAACACGCCTTCAAACTGCTTTGCCAAAAGTGGCACCAGTTCATTAATAAATGGTGTTTTGAAACCGAGGAAAGTATAGGCATAGCGCACTGCCCTTCGCAATATACGTCGGATAACATAACCTGCCTTATTGTTGGAAGGCAACTGTCCGTCCGCGATAGCGAAACTTACGGCACGTATATGGTCGGACAGTACACGCATGGCGATGTCCATCTTTTCGTCGGCGCCATACTTTGTCCCTGCCTTCTCTGCGATAAACTGTATAATAGGTTGAAAAACGTCGGTATCATAATTCGATGTCTTCCCCTGGATAGAGCGGACCAAACGCTCAAAACCCATGCCTGTATCTACATGCTTGGCAGGCAGCGGTTCTAATTTCCCGCTCTTCAGACGGTTGAACTGTATAAATACCAGGTTCCATATCTCGATAACCTGCGGATCGTCGGCATTGACCAGATCCTGTCCCCTTACCGCTTCACGCTCTTCATCCCGACGCATATCGTAATGGATTTCTGAACACGGACCACACGGCCCCGTCTCTCCCATTTCCCAAAAATTATCTTTCTTGTTCCCCAATAAGATCCGGTCTTCTGCTACGTGGTTTTTCCACAGATCGTAAGCCTCTAGGTCCCGCTCCAGTCCTTCTTTCTGATCACCCTCAAAAATCGTCACATACAAGCGGTCCTTGTCCAACTTGTACACTTCCGTCAACAATTCCCAAGACCACGCGATGGCCTCTTTCTTAAAATAATCACCAAAAGACCAGTTGCCGAGCATTTCAAACAGCGTGTGATGATAGGTATCGATACCGACCTCTTCCAGATCGTTGTGTTTCCCCGATACGCGTAAACAGCGCTGCGTGTCCGTAACACGAGAATATTTTACCGGTACCTCTCCCAAGAAAATCTCTTTAAACTGATTCATCCCTGCGTTGGTAAACATTAACGTGGGATCATCTTTAACAACTACGGGAGCTGATGGCACGACGTGATGGGACCTGTCCCTAAAAAAACTTAAAAAAGCTTCGCGTATTTCTTTACTGGTCATGGAATCCTAATATATACTTATTTTGAGGTACAAAAATAGCTAAAAATGCTTGCTCTCACAATGCATAGTATTCCACTCGTCCAATCACGAACTTTTAAATTCTGAAAACCACATATTATTTGTACTTTTATACAGTAACATCAACTTCTAATGAAGAAACCTGCATGACCTACCACTCCGAAAAAAGATGTGGATCGTTGGTCCATGCAAGCTTCATTACCAATGAAAATAAATTATTCTAATGAAAATTTTAGTACCAACGGACTTTTCAGAAAATGCATTCTTGGCTGCTCGGTATGCTGCAGATATGGCAAAAAGGCATCATTATAGCTTGCACGTTATTCATTTCTATACGGCAGTCTCATCGGGTTTCGAGGAGAACGAGTTAGAAGAAGACCAAGAGGAATCTGATTTATTAAAGGCCGACCTTACTATTAAGGATTGGGTAGGCAGGCTTCAAGCTCAATATCCTGACGTAGCTATATCCTATCACAATGATCGGGGGCTTTTGGAGGAGGCACTCCTCAAGGAGGCAAAAAGGGGAGACTACGTCGCTATCGCCATGGGTACTACAGGAGCATCGGCAAACAAAAATATATTCTGGGGAAGCAACACGGCGTTGATTGTAGCAAAATCACCTATTCCAGTCATTGTCATACCTAATATCCATATCACGACAGCGATAAAAAAGGTGGGACTGCTAACCAATTTCAAGCAAGAGGAGCTGACGACGCTTCAAGAGTTCGTCCATATTTTCAAACAGGAGATCGACGTGGCACTCATACATGTTTACAAGGAAGGTGAAAGCGTAACCTCCGTAAACAACCGATTAGATTCTTGGGGATTTAATGTGGACGAGTTTTCCGCGGTGAGACATACGACCAAAATAATAGCTCCGACGTTAAAAGAAGATAAGGATCAAGATACTATACCGGAGGTTATCAGTAAATTGATTGATGTGCAAGACATTGACATTATTTTGGTTTCAAAGACTAGAAAAACCTTTTTTGAAAGATTGTTCACCTCGTCGGTATCCAAAGCCATGACATTGCGACTGCAAAAGCCTGCTTTTTTTGGGAAAACAATATAAACAATTATATCATGAACAAAATATTAATACCCGTTGATTTTTCCGAGCACTCATTAACCGCTATTCAGTATGCTTGTGGGGTCATTTCGCAAAATGAACGAAAACAAGAAGTGGACCTTATCCATGTTTTCACGCACCATTCCAATTCGTATGTAAACCGACAAGCCTACCCTATTGAAGATCCACAGGTAAAAATTTCGGAAAACGAGATGAAAAGGCTCTTAGCAAATCTCGATAGTGAATATCCCGACATTAAATTCAACAGTGTATTTAAAGAGGGTAATCTGTTTGAAGAGATCAGTAAAGTGACTGCCACATTCAATTACGATGCCGTTGTTATGGGAACAAAAGGTTCTTCCGGATTGGAAGCAGTATTTCTAGGCAGTAATACATATGATGTCATTTTAAATACGAAAACCCCCGTACTTGGGGTCCCGCAAAACACTGGAAAACTCAAGAAAGACAGAGTTGGTTTACTCTGTAACTTTAAGGAGGGGGAAATCGAGGTACTCCTGCACGCTATCAAGCTTATTGGCGCCGACTTCGAGCTTGTATTGATTTATGTGAACAAAGATGACCGACGTATCAGCGATATTGATACACAATTCAAAAGCTGGATTGAAGAGATAATCAACCGAACTGAAATACAGAACATTTCCTATACCATAAAGCCACAAGTGCTATACAATCGAGCCGCGGAAAATGTATCACACGCTATTTCTAATGTATTAATAGACGAGCAGATAGATTTCCTACTTATTACCCGTAGCCGTAAAAGTATTTTCCGAAAGCTGGTCGAAGAAAACATTGTGCGGAAGATGGCTTACAATATGACCATACCAACTTTATTTGCTCCGGTACGCGCTTATTAAAACGCCTCGTATGACATCTTTCTCTTCTCTTGTAGCCGCTATGCTACAAGCGTTTTTTTTCTGGATGCTTTTCGCACAACATTCATGTTTCCGGCCTACTTTTGGCAAACAATTGCATCGCAGCGCATGTTGATATACAAATATTATTAATAGTCTTATATGAAGAACTTCAACTTAAAAAATGTAGCCATCGTTGGTATGGCCAGTTTCTTGGGCACTATTTCTGTTGCCCAGGCTCAAAAACAAGGTAGTATTGAGGGCACTACTCCCCTCGGCTCCGAAACTCAATACAGAACGTGGTCAGTGGGGTTAAATGCAGGTGTATTGAACCAGTCTAATATCTTCGGTTTCAACCAAGACGGTTTCGACAAATTAGAACACAACCTTGGGTATAGCGCTTATATTAAAAAGCAAATTTCCCCCTCTTTCGGCCTAAAAGCCCAATATATGGGTGGAAAAGTCGCTGGAAAAAATGAAGATGTCACCGGAACAGGTATCGCCGCATTTGAAGCAAAAACACCTTGGTCGGCTGCATTATCTGGAGAGTGGACAATGGCCAATACCAACTGGCGCTTCTTCAATAGCTTTATCAAACCCTATTTCGCAGTAGGTATCGGTGCCCTGAACTTTGAAACAACAGTGACAGACGCAGATGGCGCTGCCACAACACATGATGCGACGACCAAACTGTATGTACCCGCGGATTTCGGACTCAAGTTTGCTGTTGCCAGAGGCATTAACATTGATCTAGGCTATCAGTTGAACTGGGCAAATCAGCATTTCGATGGAAAAGCAGGTGGTACATTTAAAAATGACCTGTTCTCTTACGCACATGCCGGGCTTGAAATCGCATTAGGTAATAGTTTTAAACCTGCACTTAACAACTCTAATCCCGTTGCCACATTGGTCAACGACTACACCGTGAAATACGACGACCTGAAGGCACAAAACGATGCATTAAAACAAGCAAACGAAGCCTTGTCTGCACAGCTTGCTGGTTTAAACAACGACCTACAAGACGATGACGGCGATGGTGTTGCAAATAAATTCGACAAATGTCCAAATACACCGGCTGGTGTTAAGGTAGATGGTTCTGGTTGCCCCCTTCCGGAAATGAAAAATGAAACGAAAGTAATTGAAAAGATTGTTGTGACGGAAGAAGACAGAAAAGTAGTCGATGAAGCCATTAAAAACCTAGAATTTGATTTAGGAAAATCGACTATTCGTTCAAGCTCCTACCCTTCATTGAATAGGGTAGCTACCCTACTCATCGAGAAAAACTTTAGTTTGAAACTTGCTGGACACACGGACAACACCGGTTCTATGCAAACCAATATGCGCTTGTCGAAAGAGCGTGCCGAAGCCGTAAAATCATACTTGGTTTCTAAAGGAGCTAATGCTTCCCGTATTGAAGCTACGGGGTATGGCCCAACACAACCAATTGCGACAAACGCTACTGCCGATGGCCGACAGCAAAACCGTCGCGTAGAATTTACATTGTACTAGTTTCTTCTTCTTTTTCCCCGTGAAAAAGAAGCAAAACCGGAACGAAGTGGAGCTCACCGAAGGTAAACCTCGCCGCTTCGAATGTTTTACATTAAGGATAGTACTAAGAATAAGTTCGTACAGTTGTAAAACATTCGGATGCGGCATCTAGATGTTAAGGAAGGAGGCCGTCTCAAAAATAACTGAGGCGGCTTTTTCATTTTTGGAGGTTTCCCAATATTTTTATCGAAGGTTTTCTGTTTTTCTGATTCTGTAATGGTTTTGGGAAGACCGGAAGGCATGTTCTGTTT